>CAWEUQ010000017.1:0-114874 GCA_963812275.1 uncultured Alphaproteobacteria bacterium
CGACGCGCTCGCCGGCCGGTGCGAGACGTTCGGCCGTTATGCCGCCATCACCACCGCCATCGCATGCGAGGTCCATGACTCCGATGACGAGGAGGATCGCCGTCGGGCCGGCACAGCAGAAGCTGCAATGGAGGCCGAGGCGCAGGCCATATCGCCAGGCCGTGCCGGCGTCCGCCGGCAAGGCGCGTTCGCGACCGGGCGCCCTCCGGCAACAGGCAAGGTGATGGTCCTTCCACGCGGTGAACTGGAGCGCGCCGGCGATCAGGACGACCACGCCGGCCGGCAAAAGGTACGGCATGCGCCAGTTCCGGCAGTCGCATCTCGATCGCAGCCAGGGCGACCCCCAGCGGAAAAGCCAGCAGTCCGAGCAGGGTCCAGACCGAGAAATACCCTGCCGCCACCAGCGCGGTCAGCCCGTCAAGGCGGGCCGCGCCGGTCCCGCCCATGGCGCGGCGGTAGCGCCAGAGCATCGGCGCCAGCGACGGCAACATCATCGCGACCATCATCACGACCCACATGGCGAGGAACGACGCGGCGGCGCCGGACCACGTCTGCCCGGGCATCCGCATCCAGGTCATCGACATCGTCCAGCCACCGGGCATGGGCATTGCGCCCATGCCCGACATGGAGGTGCACCAGACGATCGTCACCGTGGCACTGGCCGCGAAAAGCAACAGCGACACGCCAATGAAGCCGCGTTGCGACGATCGCTCGTAAACCATGGCCTGATGTCCCGTTTCCCGGTTATGTCACGAGATCACGATGCCGCGCGGCGAATGCCGTAATCGTCGTGCTGGCGCCACCACATACCCGTCTCGTTCCGCCCCTTCGGCGCGCGGTCGAGCCACTGGAACATGCCCCACAGACCGTCGAGGCCGCGGGCATAGGTGGAATAGGTGTGGTAGACGACGCCGTCCTCAAGCACGAAGGCGCTCATCCCCGGCCGTTCGCGAACATAGGCGGTCGGGTCGGACCCGGTCATGGCGGCGTTCTGCAGCACGATCTCCGGAAAGGCCGGCGCTGTCGTGTTGGCCAGCATCGACGAGCCGTCCGCCGCATCCATCGCGTGACCGCCGCGCTCGTAGTTGTATTCGATGTCTCCCCGACGCTGTTGTTCCTCCGTGAACGAAACGTTGAAGTCGGCGTTGAAGTCGCTGCCGGCGGAGGACGCCCACGGGAAGCTCCAGCCCATCCGCCGCTTGTACGCCTGCAGCTTCGCGAGCGGCGCCAGCGACACCGCCATCAGCGTGACGTCGTGGTTCGCCAGGTGGACGACGGAGCCGTCGAACCCGTCCGCGATCGCCGAGCAGGATGCGCACCCCGCCTTGTAGTCGGGGCCGAACATGAAGTGGTAGACGAGGAGTTGCGAGCGTCCCTGGAAAAGATCGGCAAGCGATGCGGCGCCCGCATCGGTCCCGAACCGGTAGTCCTTGTCGATCCTGACCCAGGGCAGCTCCTGTCGCCGCCGCGCCAGTTCGTCGCCGCGCCGCGTCACGTCCTTCTCGGCCTCGAGCAGGTCCAGCCGGGCGGCCAGCCACTCGTCGCGCGTTGCCGTGATGTGTGTTGTCATCGGTCTTCTCTCCTGTGTGTATTCTTGCCGTTCGTCTCGTTCTCGATACGAGCGGCTGGTTGCTGGTGGGGAGATAGAATAAGGACCGGGCCACTGACGGTGAGAGTGACAAGTGTGGCGCGATTGCTATGGACTCCCTGATCACCGCCGCGGCGCGTGCGCTGGCGGCGGGTGACCCGCTTGGCGCATTGAATCGTGTCGCCCTGCGCAACGACGCGCCGGCGCTTGCCCTTCGCGGCATCGCGATGGCGCAGCTTGGCGATCTGGTTCGCGCCAAAGCCCTGGTCCGAAGCGCGGCGCGCGCCTTCGGGCCGAAAGAGGCGGTGGCGCGCGCAAGGTGCATCGTCGCCGAGGCGGAGATCGCATTCGTCTCGCGCGATCTCGGCTGGCCGGCGAAAGCGCTCGACACGGCGCGGGCGACGCTCGAAGCGCACGGCGACCGGGTCAACGCCACCCATGCCCGGTATCTCGAGGCCCGGCGGCTCCTGTTGATCGGACGCCTCGACGAGGCCGACGCCAAGCTCGGCGATCTGGATCCCGCTGCCTTGCCGCCCGCGTCGCGTGTCGCCCATGAGCTCGTCGTCGCGGGGATCGCGATACGACGCCTGCGGACCAGGACGGCGCGCGCCGCCCTCGCCCGCGCCGGCGACGCTGCCCGCCAGGCCGGTATCCCTGCGCTGACGGCGGAGGTGGAACGCGCATTCCTTCTCCTCGATAGGCCTGCGGCGCGTCTGATTGCGGGCGGCGAGGAGCGCTTTCTCCTGCTCGACGAGATCGAAACCTTGCTGGCCTCGCAGGCGTTCGTCGTCGACGCGTGCCGTCATGTCGTGCGTCATGCGGGTACAGTCGTCTCGCTCGAAACCCGTCCGGTGCTGTTCGCACTCGCCCGCGCCCTGGCCAATGCGTGGCCCGGGGACGTGCCGAGGGGCGCCCTCCTCGCGCAGGCATTTGGGGCCAGACACGCCGACGAGTCGCATCGCGCCCGATTGCGGGTCGAGGTCGGGCGGCTTCGGGCGGAACTCCGGTCGCTCGCCGGCGTGACCGCGACGGCGCGCGGATTCAGGCTGGCGCCGCACCGCGCGGAGCAGGTCGTCGTGCTGGCCCGGCCCGTCGAGGAGGAACATGCCGCGGTGCTCGCCCTGCTCGCCGACGGCGAGGCGTGGTCGAGTTCGGCGCTGGCCCTCGCGCTCGGAGCCAGCCAGCGCACG
Source organism: uncultured Alphaproteobacteria bacterium (assembly GCA_963812275.1). Lineage (GTDB taxonomy): Bacteria > Pseudomonadota > Alphaproteobacteria > Rhizobiales > Kaistiaceae > Bauldia. The sequence goes on from CAWEUQ010000017.1 coordinate 2,779, forward strand.
ATCCAGCGCGCACTCGAGTCGCTTGCGTCCGGCGGCAAGGTGCAGTCGTTCGGCCGCGGCCGGGCGCGTCGCTGGTTGACCCCGCCGGTACCGGGATTCCCGACAACGATGTTACTCCCCGCTCCGTTGCCAAGCGACTAGGATCACCGCATGAAGAAATCGCCGGCAGAAGTCATTCGTGAGTATGGTCCTTTCCCGGGAGCCGAAAACGTTGGCGGGGTCACCCATGACGGTCAGCGGGTCTGGTTTGCGTCGGGAGGCAGATTAAACGCCCTCGATCCGGCGAGCGGCGAGACGCTGCGCTCGATCGACGTCGCCGCGCATGCCGGAACGGCCTTTGACGGCCGGCACCTGTTCCAGATCGCCGAGGATCGCATCCAGAAGATTGACCCGGAGACCGGCGATATCATCGCCACGATCCCGGCGCCCGGCGGCGGCGAGCGACTCCGGGCTTGCCTGGGCCGAAGGGTCGCTCTGGGTCGGGGAATACAGGGAGCGGAAGATCCATCAGGTCGATCCGCAGACCGGTGCCGTCCTTCGCACCATCGAAAGCAACCGCTTCGTCACCGGTGTCACCTGGGCCGATGGCGAACTCTGGCACGCCACCTGGGAAAGCGACGAGAGCGAATTGCGGCGCGTCGACCATCGGACGGGAGAGGTTCTGGAAACGCTCGACATGCCTGCCGGCATCGGCGTCTCGGGGCTCGAGTTCGATGGTGGCGATCAATTCTTCTGCGGTGGGGGAAGCAGCGGCAAGGTAAGAACCGTCCGCCGGCCCCAGGCGGGGCTCCGCCGCCGGCGGCCGCACCGAAATCCCGGCCGACTCTGCGTCTCGGTAACCGGACCGGTTCATCGGGCCGAGGTCCGCCGGCGTTTGCGCGACGGAGCCAAGCATCGCCTTGACGCAAAAATTCCGATAACTCTCCGCACGCGTGAGCCGCGCCATCCTGCCGGTGGGCGAACGGTGATCCGCGCGAACCGGCCGGATCGCAGGTCGGCGGGGCGGCGCACTGGATCGGATCGGAAAGGATCGGCGCGGGTGACGAAACGAATTGCAGTGCTTGGAACCGGCGCCAACGGCGCCTCGATCGGTGCCGATCTCACCCGGGCCGGGCACGATGTCGTGCTCATCGACCAGTGGCCGGAGAACGTCCAGGCGATGCGCGAGCGCGGCGTGCGAATCGAGATGCCCGACGAGACGCTGGAGGTTCCGGTCCGGGCCTATAACCTCTGCGATGTCTGCACCTTCACCGCCCCCTTCGACGCCGTGCTGCTCCTCGTCAAGGCATACGATTCGCGCTGGGCAAGCCACCTGATCGCGCCTTATCTCAAACCGGACGGGCTTCTCGCCGGTGTCCAGAACGGCATGACCGCCGATGTCATCGCCGAGGTCGTCGGCCCGCAACGGACCATGGGCTGCGTCATCGAGATCTCGTCGGCGATGTTCGATCCCGGCGTCGTCGCGCGCCATTCGCCGCCGTCGCGCTCGTGGTTCGCGGTCGGCAGCATCGATCCCGCGACGAAGGGGCGCGAGGAGGAAATCGCCTCGCTTCTCCGTCATTCCGGATCGGTCGACGTCGTCGACGACATCCGCGCCACGAAGTGGATGAAGCTGGTCAGCAATGCCACGACGCTGGTGACGACCGCCGTCCTCGGCCTGTCGATCCACGAGGCCGCGGCGGTCCCGGCGATGCGCGAGCTGATGGTCCGCTCCGGCCAGGAGGCGCTCGACACCGGCAAGGCTCTCGGCCATGCCGTGCTGCCGATCTTCGGCCTGAAGCCGGACGACATGCGCCAGTCGAACCGCCTCGTCGAGAGCCTGCTGGATGTCCTGCTCGAAGGATTCACCCTGCCCCACACCATCACCACCGTGCTGCAGGACTGGATGAAGAGCCGCCATAGCGAGGTCAACGATCTCAATGGTCTCGTCGCGGCGGAAGCCGCCCGCCTCGGCCATGCCGCGCCGGTCAACGCGGCGGTTACCGAACTGGCACGCCGCATCGAGCAGGGCGAGCTCAAGCCCGACCCATCGAATTTGTCTCTCCTCCAGGCGATGCTTGCAGACGCCGCCCGGCCGGCCGGCCGGCCCGCGGGCTGACGGCGGCGGCCGCCTTTCGGCCTCGCCTTGATCACGAAGCGGAGCCGGCTTGCCGCATTCCGTCCTTGACGGTCCGACCGGCTGGAGCATTCCGCAATTCGAATGCTATGAAGCTGGTGGAATCCCGGGAGCGAAATCGAATGGAACAGCCGCCACTTGCCGAAATCCTGCCGCCGGAGATGAACGAGCTCCGCTGGCGCCCGCTGATGACCTTCTTCATCGAGGTCAGGAAGCCGTGGATCGTCGGCAAGACTCCGGCGGCGGACCGCCGCATCGGCGAGATCGCCGGCGGCCGCTTCGAGGGCGAGCGGCTGCGCGGCACCATTCTCACCGGCGGCAGCGACTGGCAGACCGTGCGCGACGACGGCGCGTGGGTCATCAACGTCCGCATGCTGCTCGAGACGGACGACGGCGCCCTGATCGGCATGACCTATACCGGCCTTCGCCACGGGCCCGAGGAGGTGATCGCGGCGATCGGCCGGGGGGAGCAGGTCAGCCCCGATGCCTATTACATGCGGGTGGTGCCGGTGTTCGAGACCGCCGCGGAGAAATACCACTGGCTCAATCGCGTGGTGTCGGTCGCCCAGGGCCACCGTCTCTCGACCGGCGCCATCTACAACGTTTTCGAGATCGTCTGAGCGCCGTCCCGGGTAACCGGCCAACGATCCGAAATCCGCGGAAAACCGGCCGTGGCGGAGCGGTTGAGGACCCTGAAGGGCGGAGATCCGGCACAGCGCGGAAACCGTTGGGAACCGGCCTGATCCGCCACCGCGATGCTTTACAGTCGGAACCGTGCTCAGATATACCACAGGGCAGGCTGATGGCTGGGATGGGCATCTGGCCGTGGTCATTGAAACCGGATAGGCCGCGCGCGCTGACCGAGACGGGGTAAATGTCGGATTTGTATCCAGTTTCCAAAGCTGAACCGAAGATCTCGATCGTCGTCCGGGCGTATAATGAAGAGCGCTTCATTGGTCGCCTGTTTGCCGGTCTGGCGCTGCAGTCATGCCAGGATTTCGAGGTTATCCTTGTCAATTCCGGATCCACTGACGAACCGTCGCCATCGCCGAAAGGCACGGCGCGCGCATCATTGCGATTCCGAAGGCGGAATTTTCCTTCGGCCGCTCGCTGAATATCGGCTGCGCGGCCGCGCGCGGCGAGATTCTGGTCTTCGCCAGCGCCCACGTCTATCCCGCCCGCGTCGACTGGCTCGAACGGATGGTCGAGCCCTTCGCGGACGAGCATGTCGGTCTCGTCTACGGCAAGCAACGCGGCAACGAGATCACCAAATTCTCGGAGCGCCAGATCTTCGTCAAATGGTTTCCCGACGAGCCGGCGCACCGGCAGTCGAGCTATTTCTGCAACAACGCCAATTGCGCCATCCGCCGGAGCCTGTGGGAATCCCGTCCCTATGACGAGACGCTGACCGGGCTCGAAGATATCGCATGGTCCAAGGAGCTGAAGCGTGGCGGCATGCAGATCACCTACGCCAACGAGGCCGAGGTGATCCATGTCCACGACAAATCCTGGAACCGCGTCAGGAACCGCTACCGCCGGGAGGCCATGGCGCTTCGCAGTATCGAACACGGCCTGCGCTTCTCGATTGTCGATTTCGCCACGCTGACGGCGCGCACCGTCTTCGCCGATCTCAGGCAGGCGGCGCGCGAACGGCAGGTTCGTAGCGAATTCGGCGGAATTCTCCTGTTCCGGCTGAACCAGTTCTGGGGCACCTGGCTCGGCCACCGGTTCCAGACCGAGGTCACCAGCGAGATCAAGAACCGCTTCTATTTCCCGCCCGACGCCGGAACCAGCCATGGTCCGGAACCGACGGGGGCCGCGCCGGCTCATGAATCCCGGGCGCGCATCAGCTACGACGATCACGCGTCGACGGTTCCGGCCGACGTGAATTCTCCGTCCGTATCGAAAGTGTCGACATCAGCATGAAACATGAACTCGTTGCGTTGATGCCGATGCGGCATAGTTCCGAGCGTGTGCCCGGAAAGAACTACCGGGCATTCGGCGACGGCCGTCCCCTTTACCAGCATGTCCTCGATGTGCTGCTGGCCTGCAAGGCGGTCGAGAAGGTGGTGATCGACACGGATTCGCCGATCATCATGGAGCAATGCGCCGAGAAATATCCGTCGGTCGTGCTCATCGAACGGCCCGCGCATCTGACCGACGGCACGACCCCGATGAACGAAGTGCTGCTGCATGACATGGCGGAGGTGCCATCGCGGTTTTATCTGCAGACGCACTCGACCAACCCGCTGATCACGACCGAGACGATCGATAGCGCGGTGGAGGCTTTCAGGAAGAACTACCCGAATTACGACAGCCTGTTCTCGGTGACGGCGCACCAGACCCGTCTGTGGGACCAGCTCTGCCGGCCGGTCAATCACAACGCCAATATCCTGCTGAGAACCCAGGATCTGCCGCCGCTCTACGAAGAGAATTCCTGTCTCTACATTTTCGGCGGCGACACGTTGCGGGAGAGCCGCAACCGGCTCGGGCGTCGGCCCTACATGTTCGAGATGTCGCCATGGGAGGCGGTCGATATCGACGAGGAGATCAACTTCCGTATCGCCGAGGTCGTTTATCGGGAGCGCGCGGAAGGGCGGCTGAAGGCATGAACCGGACTTTGCTCGTTACCTGTGGCCACCTGATGCGCCACTATCAGCGCTTTGCTGCCGACCTCGAGGCACACGACATCGCCGTCAGCATTCCCCAGGTCGACGGTCAACAGCTCGATTCCGATCAGATGTGCCAGGCAATCGTCGGGCAGCGGCTGGTCATCGCCGGCGATGACGTCATCGACCGTCCGGTTCTCGAGGCCGGCAAGGCGTCGGGGCTGGAAGCCATCATCAAATGGGGGATCGGCACCGACGGGATCGACAAGGTCGCGGCTGCCGAGCTCGGCATCACCATCTACAACACGCCCGGGGTCTTCTCGGACGAGGTCGCCGATTGCGCCGCGGGCTATGTCGTCAATCTCGCCCGTGGCCTTCACCTGATGAGCACCTCGGTCTGGGCGGGCGGCTGGCGAAAGGTCGAGGGCATGTCGCTGAGCGGCAAGATCGCCGGCGTGATCGGTCTCGGCGGCATCGGCCGCGCGACCTGCCGTCGGCTCAATGCCTTCGGGATGACCGTGATCGGCTACGACCCGGCGGACATTGACCCGGAACTGCTGGCACGAGAGGGGGCGACGCAGGCAAGCCTCGACAAGGTCCTGTCGGAGAGCGACTTTGTCGTCGTCACCTGTGCTCTGACTCCCGAGAGCTATCACCTTCTGTCGACCGATGCCTTCGCGCGGATGAAGGACGGGGTGCGGATCGTCAACGTCGCGCGTGGCCCGATCATCGACGAGCCAGCGCTTGTGGCCGCGCTCGAAAGTGGCAAGGTATCGACCGCCGCTTTGGATGTTTTCGAGAACGAACCGCTTCCGGAAGACAGCCCGCTTCGCCGGTTCGAACAGCTCATGTTCGGCACCCATAACGGCTCGAACACGGCCGAGGCCGTCGACCGCGTCAACCGTCTGACGGTCGATCTGGCGCTCGATCTGTTCGGCCTTTCCGGCAAGCCGCCGCGGCTCGTGCCTCTGGTCGCCGCCTGATCCGGCCAAACCGCGAAACGCCCCGCCGCCGCCGATTCGGGCGACAACCTGATTCGCCCGTTCCAGCGCTGAACCGTCCCGCCGCACGCGCCCGTCTGCCCGCCCGGGCAGCGGTTGGCAAAATACTTGGCTGGATCGGGCCCCGGACGCGGCCCTTCAGGGCCATATTAGGACTTCATTAAGCATAATTCGACACGGTCGAATTCACTGGAAGACGGTCGATTTCGCCGACGGAGACCCGACGGCCGAAGCAACCCCTGTGATTTGACCTTGGCCGACAATAACCGCTCAGAAAGTGCGCCCACTTCCCGGCGGGACCGGCGGTCGAGGCGTCGGGGTCCGCTGCTCGGCGCAATCCTTCTGCTCGGTATCGGCATGACCGGCTGCGCTTCCGGGCCCCGCATAGCATCGGTCAAGAGCGAACTGCCGGCGGCCCAGTCCTTCGTCGCGATGGCCCCTGGCGGCCCCGCGACGATCAGCGTCCTCGAGAAGCGCTTCAAGGACGCCATCGTTCGCGAAACGATCCTCGCCACCAACTCCCGGGTTTCCGGGCAGAACTTCCTGACGGCCACGCTCTATGGCCCGGTCGGGTACCAGACAACCGAGGACAACGCCCTCGGCACGGATTCCATCAACCCCACCCAGATCGCCAAGGAATTTACCTGGTACCTCTTGGGCGTACCGATGCAGCGGTCCCTGCTTTACGCCCAGAACCGATACGGAGCTTTCGGCTTCGCCACGGGCATCGCCAAGACCGGAGATCGCTGCCTCTACGCCTGGCAACACATCGGCCGGCATCAGGACACGGTCTTGCCGACCACCGGCTCGATCGGCATCCGGCTGCGACTTTGCGACGCCCACGCCAGCGAGCAGCAGCTCCTTTCGGTGATGTACGGCTTCACGATCGTCGGATACCTGCCGTCGCCGCTCTGGAACCCCTACGGAAAACCGCGCGAAGTGAGCAAGGACCTTGGCGGTCTCTCGGCGTCTGTGGAACCCGACCTCCCCGTCTCGGAAGTGCCTGTCCGCAAGGCGCCGGCGAAACCCAGGTCGCCAAAGCCAAGCGTCCCGGTCGTCAAGGGGCCGATCGTGCCGCCTCCCGAGCCTGAAACCCCTGGCAACTACCCCGTGGTCCCGGTGCCGGAGAGCTGAGCGCATGAACGCGACATCAACGTTTTGTTAACCACGTGGGCGGTTCGCAGGGCGCACCACGATGCGGGGCGCCGGAGTTAGCGATCGGGGAACCACCGGCGCGCGATAACCGGGAGGAGCACCGGAACAGGCAAGAGCAGCAAGGGTCGTATGGCGAAAATCGGACTCGGAATACTTTGGGCGATCGCGGCAGCGGCGGCGCTCTTTCTGATCACGCTGCCGATCAGCCTGCAGGCGCAGCTGATCGCCGGCTCGCTTGTGGTCGCGGCGATGATCGCCCTGAAGGTCGTCAGGCCGGAAGGTATCTGGCGGCTGATGGCTCTTGCCCTGGGGACGGCCATCGTCCTTCGTTATGTCTACTGGCGGACGACCGAAACCATTCCGCCGATCAACCAGCCCGAAAACTTCATCCCCGGCGCCCTGCTCTACGGAGCCGAACTCTACAACGTCTTCATGCTCTTTCTGAGCCTGTTCGTCGTTGCCCGGCCGCTGGCCAGTCGTGTTGCGCCGGCCCCGCCGGCCGACCTGCCGACCGTCGACGTCTTCGTGCCGAGCTACAACGAGGACGCCAATCTGCTGGCGACGACGCTCGCCGCCGCCAAGGGCATCGACTATCCCGCCGACAAGCTGACGATCTGGCTGCTCGACGACGGCGGCACCGACCAGAAATGCAATTCCGACAATGTCGAGGAAGCCGTTGTGGCCCAGCAGCGCCGCGCGGAACTGCGGAAGCTTTGCGAAGACCTTGAGGTCAACTATCTGACCCGGGCGCGCAACGAACACGCCAAGGCCGGCAACCTCAATAACGGCCTCGACCATTCGGAGGGCGACCTGATCGCGGTCTTCGACGCCGATCACGCTCCGTCGCGGGATTTCCTCACCGAGACGGTCGGCTATTTCGACAAGGACGAAAAGCTGTTCCTCGTCCAGACACCGCATTTCTTCATCAACCCGGATCCGCTCGAGCGCAACCTGCGCACCTTCGACAAGATGCCCTCCGAGAACGAGATGTTCTACGGCATCATCCAGCGCGGCCTCGACAAATGGAATGCGTCCTTCTTCTGCGGCTCGGCCGCCGTTCTCAAGCGCACCGCGCTCGCCGAAACCGGCGGCTTCTCCGGCATCAGCATTACCGAGGATTGCGAGACCGCCCTTGAGCTCCATGCCCGCGGCTGGCACAGCGTCTACGTCGACAAGCCGCTGATCGCCGGCCTGCAGCCGACGACCTTCGCCAGCTTCATCGGCCAGCGGACGCGGTGGGCGCAGGGGATGATGCAGATCCTGCGCTTCCGCTTCCCGCCGCTCAAGCGCGGCCTCTCGCCGGCGCAGCGCCTGTCCTACATGTCCAGCACCCTGTTCTGGCTGTTCCCGATTCCCCGCTTCATCTTTCTGATTTCGCCGCTCTTCTACCTGTTCTTCGGGGCAGAGATTTTCGTCGCGTCGGGAGGCGAATTCGCCGCCTACACGCTGATGTACATGATCGTCAACCTGATGATGCAGAACTACCTCTACGGCCGCTATCGCTGGCCGTGGATCTCCGAGCTGTACGAACTGATCCAGTCGGTCTATCTGCTGCCGGCCCTGCTCTCGGTCCTGATGAATCCGAGGCGGCCGACGTTCAAGGTCACCGCCAAGGACGAGAAGCTCGACCGGAACTACATCTCGGAGCTCGGCGGGCCCTTCTACGTCATCTTTGCAATCCTGATGGTCGGCGTCGGCATGACCGTCTGGCGATTGGTCAACCAGCCCTACGAAGCCGACGTCGCCCTCGTCGTCGGCACCTGGAACATCCTCAACCTGTTGATGGTTGGCTGTGCGCTTGGCGTGGTTTCCGAACGGCGGAATCCGCAAAGCAGCCATCGGGTCGAAATCGTTCGCCGGTGCGATTTCCACTATGGCGATAGGGTCATCCCGGCCTCGATCGAGGATGTCTCCATCGGTGGCGCACGAATCAAGGTCGTCGGCACGGCCATCAAGCATCTCGACCGCGGCACGCCAAGCAGCATCAATTTCGAACCGCTGTCCGACATCGGCAAGACGCGGCTGCCGCTGGCGATCCGCAATTCGGTGATGCAGGACAACGCGCTCATCATCGGCTGCCGCTTCATGCCCGCCAGCGCGAGCGACTACCGGCTGATCGCCGACCTGCTTTTCGCGAATTCGAAACAGTGGAGCGATTTCCAGGAATCGCGCCGCGTCAACATCGGCATCATCAAGGGCACCCTGTGGTTCCTGAAGCTCTCGATCATCCAGAGCGGCCGCGGTCTCATTTACCTCATGCGACGGATTGGAGCCGTGCGAGAGCCGGTCGTCACCCAGCCGGAAGGCGCCGAGGAGAAGGTCACGACATGACCCCCGCGCTGCGTCGACGCCTGCTCGTGATCGCCACTGCGATCATCCTGCCGACCCTGGCGGCTGCACAGACGCCGTTCGATATGTCGCCGGAGCGCAAAGATGCGCCCGACACCCAGGCGAGTCCGGGCGACGGCTTCGTCATGCCTTTCGATTCCGGTCTGCAACAACCGCAACCCGGGCCCGGCGCCTCGCCCAAGGAACCCGCGCCGTCGGCCGTCATCCCGGCGGCGCCACCGGCGGAGCCACCCGCCGCGCCGACGCCGACGCCGGAGACGCGAACGGCCGACGGCGTCGGCCGCTATATCCTGCCGACGTCGAGCCTGCGGTTTGAGGGAGAGACCGGACAGCGGTCATGGGGCGTCGCCCTGACTGCCGACCAGGCGGCGCGCGCCCGGACCCTCGTCGTCACTTACAACAGTTCGATCTATGTCGCGCCCGAAGCCTCGACCCTGCGTGTCAGCGTCAACGATCGGCTTGTCCTCGACGAAGCGCTTTCCGCCCGGGAGGCTGACAGCCGTCTTGCCGTCGCGATCCCTGCCGGGACGCTCAGGGCCGGTACCAATATCGTGACCTTCGCGGTCGCGCAGCGGCACCGGACCGATTGCACGATCGCGTCGACCTATGAATTGTGGACCGACATCGAGGGCCCGGGAACCGGTCTCGTCTTCGACGGCACGGCGCCGGCGGGCTTCGCCACCCTCGACGACCTGTCCGCGGTGGGCATTGCCGACGACGGAACCACGACGATCCACGTCGTCCTGCCCGGTGGTGAGCAGATGTTGGCCGACAGCGACATCCTCCGGCTCGTGCAGGCGATCGTCCTGCGCGGGAATTTCCGTCAGCCGCGGGTCGAGATTGAATCAGAGCCGCTCGCCAACGGCCCGCTGGGCACCCTGCAGGTCGCCGTCGGAACGGCGTCGGACCTCGCCGCAATCCCGGGGCTGCCCGCCAGCGCCAACGCTTCCGCAACGGTCGCCTTCGCCGGCACGGCCGGCTCGTCGCCGATGCTCGTCGTCTCGGGACCGGATCGCTCGGCGGTCCACAGGGCAATCGACCAGATCGCGGCGACTGTTGACCGCCCGCCCGGCGTGGCGCCGACGGTCGTCAACACGACGCCATGGCTCCTGCCGCCGGTTCCGATCCTGACCGGCGACACCCGCCTCCAGTTTTCGGAACTGGCGATACCCACCGAAGAATTTTCCGGACGCCGCTCGCACGCTGAATTTCATGTCGCCCTGCCGGGCGATTTCTATGCGGAGGCCTACGGCAAGGCGACGGTCTATCTCGATGCCGCCTACACCGCAGAAGTCAAGCCGGGAAGCCACCTCGACGTCTATGTCAACGGCCAGATCGCCGCCAACACACCGCTGACCTCCCGCTCGGGCGATATCTTCCGGCATCTGCCGATCAGCGTCGCCCTGACCAATTTCAGGCCAGGGGTGAACCGGGTGACGATTGAAGCGGTCCTCGATACTGACACCGATTTGGTCTGCGGCCCCGGTGCAGCCGCCGGCGGTCCTCCCCGCTTCGCGATCTTCAATACCAGCGAATTCCGGATGCCCGATTTCGCGCGTATCAATCGATGGCCGAATCTTGCCGCCCTTGCCGGTACCGGCACTCCCTACGATCTCAGCGAAGTGCCGGTCGAGGTCGTCCTCGGCCGCGAGGGCGATCAGACTTTCGCAGCCGCCGCGACCTTCCTCTCGCGCCTCGCCATCGCCGCTGACCGCATCATTCCGACCGAAATCGGCCACGCCAAATCGCTGACCGGCGGACCGGCGATTTTCGTCGGTGCGCTCGATCAGTTTTCAGCCCCAACGCTGGCGGCGATCGGTGTGGACGAAGCGGCTCGCAACGCATGGACCAGACCGTCCGGGGACGCGCTCTCCGACGTGCCCCTGGACTTCGATCCCGCCGCGGTCGCGCCAAAGACTTTTGGCGACAGCCCGGCAACCGAAGGCGTCTACAATCGCTGGCAGAACGAACTGGTGAATCCCTCCGGCATTCGCGGCGGCTGGCTCGCATTCGAAAGCTGGCTCCAGCGCACGTTCGATCTGTCATTCGCAGCCTTGAGCGTGTCGTCGGGACCGGAGAAGGCCTTCAGCCCATCGAAGCGCTCGAGTCTCATCGTCGCCCAGGCGCCCTCTTCAGGAGATCGATCCTGGACCCTGGTCGCTGCGCCGACGGCGGATGATCTCAGCCAGGGCCTCGCCGAAATCACGTCGCGGCAATACTGGTCGATGCTCTCCGGTCGCATAGCGAGCTTTGACGATACCACCGGCATCACCAATCTGCCGGCGCAATCCCAGCGCTTCATTCTCGGCGACGGATTCTCGCTGCAGAACATGCGGCTCGTCGCCGCGAACTGGCTGTCCCTCAATATTGTCGGCTACGCTCTCGCGCTGGTCGTCCTCTGTGTCATCCTCGGCATCTGCACGTCGGCCCTGCTCGCGCGCCTGGGGAGGCGGTCATGACCATGCGGCGCCGCCGATCGGGCATCCTCCTGGCAATCTGCCTCGCCGCTCTTCCCTTCGCGCCGCCAGAGGCCTCGGCATCCATGTCGCTTGAGGGGACGGTCAGCGCCACGAACTGGGCCGCCTACAGCGATCGATTCGTCATGGATGACGGCCGGATCGTCGACGATGCCAATGGCGGCATCAGTCACAGCGAGGGTCAGGGCTACGGATTGTTGCTGGCCTTCTCGGCCGGGGATCGGGCCGCATTCGAACGGATATGGACCTTCACCCGGAACGAATTGCTGATCCGCGACGACGGGCTGGCGGCGTGGAAGTGGGCGCCGGACGCCAAACCGCATGTCACCGACATCAACAATGCCAGCGACGGCGATATCCTGATCGCCTATGCCCTGGGTCTGGCCGGTGAGAGTTGGGACGAATCACGCTATTCGGAAGCAGGACAGAATCTGGCCAAGGCAATAGGGGACAATCTGCTGACCGAGGCCAAGAATCGCGTCGTGCTCCTCCCCGGTGTCCAGGGATTCAACCGCGACGAACAGAAAGGCGCCATCGTCGTCAATCCGTCCTACTGGGTTTTCGAGGCTTTCCCGATGCTGAAGAAGCTGGCGCCTGAATTCCCTTGGGAAGAGCTCGCTTCGTCCGGCGCGGAACTGATAGCAGGCGCCCGCTTCGGGCCGGCCAAACTGCCGTCCGACTGGGTCGCGATTGCGACGGGCGGTTTGGCGCCCGCGCCCGGCTTCCCGGCCGTCTTCGGGTATAATGCCATTCGCATACCGCTCTACCTCCTCCGGGCCGGGGCCAAGCAGGGCCCGCTGCTCGAGCCGTTCGAGCAACAAGCCAAGGGCGTCGCGCCGGGCGTGGTCGACGTCAAATCCGGGCGCACCATCGAACCACTGGCCGACCCGGGATACCGCATGCTGGACGCGGCTATCGCCTGCGTCGGCGGCACGCCGGTTCCCGATGAACTGTTGCAGTTTCAGCCGACAAACTATTACCCCTCGACGCTCTATTTGCTGGCGCTGTCTTATATGATCGAGAGGCAGCCCCAATGTCTCTGAAGCAATTCGGACAGCTCTGCCTCGTTGCCGCCGTCGCCACCTGGATCGTGATGGAAACGCTCGTTCAGTCCTGGAACACGGGCGTCGACCCCATCACCACCGGTTCGATCAACCCGGGCACTCCCGCGCGGCGGCAGGCGCCGCCACCGATGGTCATCGCCCAGACGATGCCGGACAGCGTGACGCCACCCGCCGGCCAGCCGGCCGAGCCTGTCGCGGCAAGGCAATCCGTCGCCGGCCAGCCGGACGGCAAGGTCGACGAATCGGCCTTGCGCTATTTTGCCCGTCAGGGCGACACCCGGCGCCTCGAGGCGGAGATCGCGCGGCTGAAGGCGATCTATCCCGCATGGCAGCCACCGCAAGACCCTTCCGCGCCCGAGGACTATTCCGACCCCGAACTCGACCGCATGTGGCAGCTCTTCTCCGACGGCCGCTATGCCGATGTCAGGGCGGCGATCACCGACAGGCGCGACAAGGAGTCGGGATGGCAGCCGCCGGACGCGCTCGTCCAGTTGCTGGACCAGGCCGACACCCGCATCCGGCTGACCAACGCATCCGATGCAAAGCAATGGAATGCGGTCGTCAGCATCGCGGCGGGTGCGCCGAGCCTGCTGACCTGCGACTATGTCGACGTGCTTTGGCGGGTCGCCGAGGCCTTTGCCGAAACCGACCGGCCGGATCGGGCCGAAGCCGCCTATACCTACATCCTCACCAATTGCGACAATACCCAGGAGCGGCTGGCGACGGTGCAGCAAGGCGGTCGCCCTGTTGCCGGAAGCGGATGTCGACAAGCTGTTCGGCCTGGAGCGTGGTGACGAATTCGCGCCCGCCCGCGACGACAGGATTCGCAAGCGCGTCGGCAAGATCGCCGAGACCGATCAGGGCAAAGCCGATCCGGGCGACCTCGCCCGCCTCGAGACACTGGCAAAGGCCGGCACCGACGCTGGCGACCCCGCCCTTCTCGGCTGGTACTACTATCGCCGCGGCGACCCCGGCGTCGCGCTGGAATGGTTCCGCCAGGCACGCGACCTCGACCCGGAAAGCGCCAAGGCGGCGGAAGGCTACACCCTGTCGCTGAATGCCCTCGACCGCTTCGCCGAGGCGGAAACCTTCGCCACCGACTGGAATGACGCCTCGGCCGACAATCTCGCCGCCTACCTCATCTCGGTTGTCGGCTTGCTGTCCCCGGACCCGCCGCCGAAGGTTGCCGAATCGGTCCTCGCCCGCATCGTTCCGGTCGTCGTCGCTGCGAAGAGCCCGGAGGCCGGCGAACAGCTCGGCTGGTACGCCTATAACCTCGGCCAGGTGAAGACCGCCCAGCGGTGGTTCACGACCGTGCTCAAATGGGCTCCGGACTACGAGCCCGCGGCCTATGGCCTTGCCGTTTCGCGATTGGCCCTGAAGGACCGCGCGGGCGCCAACGAGATCATCCGCGACTGGGCCGACCGCTCCGACCGTATCGCCAGGCTCGGCAAGTCGGGCAAGGCCGCGCTTCCTGGGCCGAGCTACGCGATCGACGCACCGGTCTATGATCAAGCGGGCACCGTTATCCGCGAACCCGTTCGCAGCGGAGGGACACCGGCGCCGGCGACCGCCCGTTGCGGCGGATCGGCTCCCGTCAATACGCTGTCCCCCAACGCCGCGCTGGCGCGCGGCTGGTGCCTGATGGACCTGAACCGGCCGGTCGAGGCGTCGGCCGCCTTCGACATTGCCATGCGCTCCCCCAACCCCGATGTCCGCTCCGACGCCGCCTATGGCGGCTCGCTCGCCAATCTCCGCTCCGGTGTCACCGACAAGGCCGCGGTCGCCGCGGCTGCCGCCCCGCTCACCTCGAAGCAGCAGACCGAGCTGACCGTCAGCCTCCTCACCCAGCAGGCGCTGGCGATGTACCAGGAGGGCCGCTACACCGAGACCATCATGTTGCTCGACGAACGCAACCAGTATGCGCAGGAGCAGAACGACCTGCTGGTCCTGCGCGGTTTCGCCTATCTCAAGCTGAGGCGCCTGGCCGACGCCAAGCGGATCTTCCAGGCCGCGGCCGGAACCGGGCTCCCGGATGCGGTCCGGGGCCTCGCCGAGGTCCAGGCCGCCCAGAATGGATTACGCTGAACGCTGATTTCGGTTTCGTGCGCCGTGGTCACCCGATCTCCCACGCCGCGCCGGCCCTCAGCCAACGGTTTGAAAGATGAACGACGGCATCTCTCCCTTCGCCCTTTCGATCGGCATCATCGGTCACCGGCCGAACCGCCTGCCCGAGGAAACCGGCGCCGCCATCGAGGCCCGGATCGACGGGATTCTCGTCCTGCTGAAGCGGACGGCGGAGGAGGCCCGCCAGCGCCACCGGTCCGCCGACGCCGACGAACCTGCCGCGCTCACGATGATCTCCGCCCTTGCGGAGGGCGCCGACCGCATCGCCGCCCGCTCGGCCCTGCGAAACGGCCTGGCGCTCGACATCGTTCTGCCCTTCCCCATCGACGACTATGAGCAGGATTTTGCCGAGCCCGCCTCGCGGGCCGAGTATCGCCACCTGATTGCCAGGGCGAAACGCGTCGAGGTCCTGCCGGGCGACTATCACGCCTCGCACAGGGACTATGATCCGGCCGGCCGCGTCATCCTCGACACGGCCGACATCATCCTCGGGGTCTGGGACGGCGGGCCATCCGGCGGCCGGGGCGGCACCACGGACCTCCTTCAGCGCGCGGCCGCCAGGGGCATCCCGATCATCCATGTCGACCCATCGGACCGGACACCACCGCGGCTGCTCTGGTCCGGTCTCGCCGACCTTCCGCCGCAGGGCACGGACCTCACGGACATCCCGTCCGCGCCGCTCGCCGAGGTCATCGGCACCTTGATCGACGGGATCGCGACACCGTCCGCCGATGCGGCCAGGAAAGCGCCGCGTTCACCCGTTGGCTAAAGACCGAGAATAGCGAGGCGCAGCAGCAGCGCTAAAACGCCCGCGCAGACGAGAAAAATGCCGGCGCCGACCGGGGATCCCCACCCGGACCAGACCATCGCCTTCTCGGCGTATTTCCAGGCCTCTTCATTGCTTGCGGGATCGACTTTCTGGATTGCGGTCACCTTCAGGCCTCCTCGGCTTGATTTTTCACGCGGTCCGGCTGGATTTCCCACCAGGTCCGATTGCGACTCGCCGCGATATCTTTCATATTCAGTTGCTCATCAACCAAATATCTTAGTAACTAAGATACTTATTCGAAGAGATTATGCAAGCGGAATATTCGAAGATGTCCGACGAGCGCAAAGCGCTGCTGGAGACCCTGGACCGGCAAATGCGTCAGGCCAGCGGGCTTGGCGTGATGTTCAGTCAGGCGGTCGCCAACCGTCTCGGCTTGACCCCGACCGAACTCGAAAGTCTCGACATCCTGGCAACCGGCGACCGCATTACTGCCGGCGACCTCGCCCGGGCGACGGGGCTGACCACAGGCGCGGTTACCGGCTTGATCGACCGGCTCGAGCAGGCGGGTTATGCCCGCCGCGAGCGCGACCCGCGGGATCGGAGGCGCGTCTACGTCCGGCTGCAGCCGAAGGCCATGAAGCGGGCCGGCCCCTTCTACGAGTCACTGGCGCTGTCTGTGGCCGGGATGTTGACCGGCTACTCGGACAAGGAGATTGCACTTCTTGTTGATTACTTCACCCGGGCGCGCGCGGTCATGGCGAAGGAGATCGAGAAGCTCGCCGGCGAGGACAAACCGGCGCGGCGGCGTTGATTCCCTAGATCGCCTCGCCGCGCAGCAGCCGCGGCAGGTCGCCGCCGCTTCCCGCCGCCTGGCCGACGAACATCTTCTTCAGCGCCGGCATCCGGTCGACGAGGCCAAGCCCGATGTCCCGCCCGAGCCGCAGCACGGGATTGTCGTTGGAGAAGAGGCGATTGAGGATGTCGGTCGTCGCCCCCATCTCGACCGTGTCGAAGCGCCGCCAGCTCTGGTAGCGCTCGAGCACGGCCAGCGAACCGATATCGAGGCCGAGGCGGTCGGCCTCGACGATCGTCTCGGCAAGCGCGGCAACGTCGCGGAAGCCGAGATTGAGACCCTGCCCGGCGATCGGGTGGATGCCGTGCGCGGCATCGCCGCAAAGCGCCAGCCTCGGCTTGACGAAGGATCGCGCCAGCGTCAGCCCGAGCGGGAAGGCGCGGGGCCGGCCGACCGGTTCGATCGCCCCGAGCTGATGGCCGAAGCGCCGCTCGAGTTCGAAGCGGAACACGTCGGGGTCGCCGTTGACGAGCCGGTCGGCGGCCTCGGTGCGCTCGGTCCAGACCAGCGACGAGCGATTGTCCGGAAGCGGCAGCATGGCGAAGGGGCCGCCCGGCATGAAATGCTCGATCGCCCGGCCCTTGTGCGGCCGCTCATGGGCGACGGTCACCACGATCCCTGACTGACCGTAGGACCAGCCGACGGTGCTGATCCCGGCAAGCGACCGGAGACGCGAGCGAACCCCGTCGGCGGCGACGAGCAGCCTCGCCCTGACCAGCGCGCCGTTGCCGAGCTTCACCGTCACGGCGTTGGCGGCGACGTTGAAATCGCGCACGGTCTCCGGCGCGACGATCGTCGTCCGGGCGGCTTCCGCCTCGCGCCGCAACGCCCCGATCATCGTCGCGTTCATCACCATATGGGCGAAGGGCTGGCCGTCCTCGACCCTGCCGCCGAAGGTCAGGAAGACCGGCCGGACCGCATCGCCGGTGCGGCTGTCGGTGATCACCATCTCGTTGATCGCCTGCGTCCTCGGCGCGATTTCGTCCCAAACGCCGAGCCGCATCAGCATGCGCCGGCCGGCCGCCGCGACCGCCGAGGCGCGGGTATCGCGCGCCGCCGCCTCCGGTGGCGCCGCATCGACCAGCATCACCGACAGCGACGGCATGGCCCTGCGAAGCGCAAGCGCCAGCGACAGCCCGACATGGCCGCCACCGGCGATCAGGATATCGGCTTCGGAGTCGGTCGGTTCTGGGTCGCTGGTCATATCTGCGATCATCGGTCTTGCTTGACAGGCTGGCGCCGGACTGGTCGAACAGGCCTCCCGAGGAAGGCCGGATTCCCATGTCGAGCGCCATCGAAACGCTCCTCTCCATACTCGATCTCGAACCGCTCGAACACAACCTGTTCCGTGGCCGCAGCCCGCAGGTCGGCTGGCAGCGGGTGTTCGGCGGACAGGTGATCGGCCAGGCGCTGGTTGCCGCGGCACGAACCGTCGAGGGCCGCTCCGCCCATTCGCTACATTGCTATTTCATGCGGCCGGGCGATCCCAAGGTGCCGATCATCTACGAAGTCGACCGCATCCGCGACGGCAAGAGCTTCACCACCCGCCGCGTCGTCGCCATCCAGCACGGCAAGGCGATCTTTTCGATGTCCGCTTCGTTCCAGGTCGCCGAATCCGGCCTCGACCACCAGATCGCCATGCCCGACGTGCCGGCTCCGGAAGATCTGCCGAGCGAGGCCGATCTCAAGTCCCTGTACCTCAAGGACGCGCCGGAAAAGGTGCGCGCCTACTGGGAGCGGGAGCGACCGATCGAGCTGCGGCCGGCGGATTTGCGGCACTATGTCAGTCGCGAGAAACTGGCGCCGGCGCAGAATGTCTGGATCAAGGCGACCGGCAGGCTTCCCGACGATCCGGAAATCCACCGCTGCGTCCTCGCCTATGCGTCGGACATGACCCTGCTCGACACTTCGCTCTTCGCCCATGGCCGGATGATCTTCGACCGCGACTTGCAGGTCGCGAGCCTCGACCATTCGCTGTGGATTCATCGCCCCTTCCGGGCCGATGAATGGCTTCTCTATGCCGAGGATAGTCCCTCCGCCTCCGGCGCGCGCGGCTTTAACCGCGGCAGCCTGTTCAATCGCGACGGGACGCTGGTCGCCTCGGTGGCCCAGGAAGGCCTGATCCGCCTGCGTCCTGGCGAAGAGTAATCGTCCGCGAACTGGCGTTTTCTGCCCAAAAGTTAGCCATCGCCGCCTTCAACGCCGGGTTACATCGGAAAATACCGGCTCTCCGCCTACGGAATTGGCGTTTTCCATAGCCCGTACGGCAACTGGCACAGACCTTGATTGTTAGGGGCCAGTCGACATCGGCGGCGTCGTCGCCGGTCCGGCACGGATCAATAGGGCTCCGCGTCCGTCTTCGCGGGCGCCGGATGGAAACGGGAACCACGCCAATGAAAATCGTGATGGCCATTATCAAGCCATTCAAACTCGACGAGGTGCGCGACGCTCTCACGACGGTCGGAGTCCAGGGCCTCACGGTCACCGAGGTCAAGGGCTATGGCCGTCAGAAAGGCCATACCGAAATCTATCGTGGCACCGAATACGCCGTAAGCTTTCTGCCGAAGCTGAAGATCGAGGTCGCGGTCGCCGAAGACCAGGTCGACAAGGTGGTCGAAACGATCTCGACCGCCGCGAAGACCGGCCAGATCGGCGACGGCAAGATCTTTGTCTTCACCATCGACCACGCGGTTCGTATCCGCACGGGAGAGACCGACGCGGACGCCCTCTAGCGGACTGCCACCGGAAAGCCGCCGCCGGGCCTCGGGTCCAGCGGATTCCGATCAGGGCGTGAGCGGTGCCTCCATGAGGCGCCGCGACTGCCTTTGATGTAGGCTCATTGCCTATTTTTTCTGCCCAACCTTTTTGCAGACAACATTAAGCCCACCCGCGAAGCCTTCGAATTGGCGTTTGTGGGTGGCGCTTTTTGCGTCGATTGCCTTTTTGGCATGCGGCTTGAATTGCGACAGCCTCCAAAAGCACAAAAAGAGCGCAAACGCGCTCAAAACGGAGGCAACGCGGTGCAGGGACAGTCGGTCGGAGGTGATCTCTTTTTCGTCCTGATGGGGGCGATCCTGGTTTTTGCCATGCACGGAGGCTTCGCGTTTCTCGAAGTCGGCACGGTTCGGCACAAGAACCAGGTCAACGCCCTGGTCAAGATACTGGTCGATTTCGCCATCTCGACGACCGCGTATTTCCTCGTCGGCTACACCATCGCCTATGGCGTCGGCTTCTTCAGCAGCGCCGACACCCTGGTTCACGGCGAGCAATTCGGTCCCCAGGGCCTGCTCCTGGTCAAGTTCTTCTTCCTCGCCACGTTCGCCGCGGCGGTACCGGCGATCATCTCGGGCGGCATCGCCGAACGCATGAAGTTTCTGCCGCAATGCTTCGCCACCGCCTTGCTTGTGGCGTTCCTCTATCCGCTCTTCGAGGCCTTCGCCTGGGGCGGCGCCTATGGCGGACAGGACTGGTTTGCCGCGACGCTTGGCGCCAATTTCCATGATTTCGCCGGCTCGATCGTCGTCCATGCGGTCGGCGGCTGGGTGGCGCTCGCCGCCGTTCTCCGCCTCGGTCCGCGGCTCGGCCGCTATGATCGCGGCGGCACCGGCTTTCCGCCCTCGAGCATTCCGTGGCTGGCGCTCGGTTCCTGGCTGCTTTGCATCGGCTGGTTCGGCTTCAACGTCATGTCGGCCCAATCCCTCGAAGGCGCTACCGGCCTGGTCGCGGTCAATTCGCTGATGGCGATGGTCGGCGGCATCCTCGCCACCGCCATCATCGGCCGGGCCGATCCGGGCTACGTCCACAATGGCGCGCTCGCCGGGCTGGTCGCCGTCTGCGCCGGGTCCGACATCATGCATCCCGCCGGCAGCTTCGTGGTCGGCGCGATTGCCGGGGCGATCTTCGTCAAGGGCTTCGAGATCTGCCAGTCGCGCCTCAGGATCGACGACGTCCTCGGCGTCTGGCCGCTGCATGGCCTCTGCGGCCTGTGGGGCGGTCTCGCCGCCGGAATCTTCGGGCTAAAGGCGCTGGGCGGTCTCGGCGGCGTCACGTTTGCGGCACAGCTGGCGGGATCGCTGCTCGGCGTCGCCTGGGCCTTCGCCGGCGGTTTGGCGGTCTACTCGCTGATCGGCGCCATCATCGGTCTTCGCCTCTCCCCGGACGAGGAGCGGCGCGGCGCGGACCTCTCGATTCACAGGATCGGCGCCAATCCGGAATCGGAGATCATCGGATAGGCAGAGCCGCGTGCCTAGAAAACAGGCATTGCTCCTCATGAGCGCTGCCGTCGACGACGATAGGTTGGCGCCG
The DNA here is from genome assembly GCA_963812275.1 of uncultured Alphaproteobacteria bacterium. Taxonomy (GTDB): domain Bacteria; phylum Pseudomonadota; class Alphaproteobacteria; order Rhizobiales; family Kaistiaceae; genus Bauldia. The sequence goes on from CAWEUQ010000017.1 coordinate 23,604, forward strand.
GGCTGCGAGATTCGAAAAGAAAGGTGAAGAAAGACCCTTCGCCCGGGGGATGGCATGGCGATTGCAATCTTGCCGGTAGTGGCGGTCCCAGCCGCCCAATTGCTGTGCAACGAACCGAGACGGTCACGTTCCTTGAAACCAGCCGCGCTGCCAACCCTCCCGGCACCGACGGAACGTCCCGGTTCCCATAGGAGAGATTCGATGGATTACCGAAGCCGCCAGTCGCAGTCGGTCGGCGCTGTTATAGCCGCCCTGACCGCGGCACGCGGATTGCATTTGGCCTCGCGGGCGATGGATTTCGCCAGACGAGGATTTCGTGGATCAGAAATGAGTGAGGACGGGGCAATGAAAAGGATTGGTTTTTGGTCGCTGGCCGGGGCGGGCGGCATGCTGCTTGTCGCATCCGGGTCAGCTCTCGCGCAGGACGCCGCACCGACACCGACGATCGACTCTGGCGACACCGCCTGGATGCTGACGTCGACGGCGCTGGTCCTGATGATGACGGTTCCGGGGCTCGCGCTTTTCTATGGCGGCATGGTGCGCAAGAAGAACCTTCTCGCCACCGTCATGCAGAGTTTCGCCATCACCTGCCTGATCACCATCCTGTGGATGATTGCCGGCTATTCGCTCGCCTTCACCGACGGTGGCTCGCTGAATAGCTACGTCGGCGGCCTGTCGAACATGTTCCTCGGCCAGATGGGCGTCGACAGCGTCAGCGGCACCATCCCCGAGACGGTGTTCATGACCTTCCAGATGACCTTCGCCATCATCACTCCGGCGCTGATCTGCGGCGCCTTTGCCGACCGGATGAAATTCTCGGCGATGCTGTGGTTCATGGGACTGTGGAGTCTGATCGTCTACGCCCCGATCACCCATTGGGTGTGGGGTGGCGGCTTCCTCGCCGATGCCGGCGTCCTCGATTTCGCCGGCGGCACGGTCGTCCACATCAACGCCGGCGTCGCCGGACTCGTCTGCGCCCTCGTCCTCGGCAAGCGCGTCGGCTTCGGCGCCGACAACATGGCGCCCTACAACCTCGTCTACTCGGTGATCGGCGCCTCGCTGCTGTGGGTCGGCTGGTTCGGCTTCAATGCCGGCTCCGCCGTCGCGGCCAATGGCACCGCCGGCATGGCCATGGCGGTTACCCAGATCGCGACAGCGGCGGCGGCCATCGCCTGGATGTTCGCCGAATGGATCGGTCGCGGCAAGCCGAGCGTCCTCGGCATCATCTCCGGCGCCGTCGCCGGTCTGGTGGCGATCACCCCGGCGTCGGGCTACGTCGGACCGACCGGAGCACTGGTCATCGGCCTCGTCGCCGGCCTCATCTGCTACTGGGCGGTGGTCTGGCTGAAGCCGCGGCTCGGCTATGACGACTCGCTCGACTCCTTCGGCGTCCATGCCGTCGGTGGCATCGTCGGCGCCCTCCTCACCGGCGTCTTCGCCGTCGAGGCGATCGGCGGCACGCCCGGGCTGCTCGAAGGCAACGCCGGCCAGGTCGGCATCCAGATCTACGGCATCGCCGCCACGATCGTCTGGACCGCGGTTGCTTCCTTCGTCATCCTCAAGGTGATCGATGTGATCATCGGCCTGAGGGTCAGCAAGGAAGTCGAGGTCGAGGGTCTCGACATCAACCTCCACGAGGAAGTCCTCCAGTAATCCACCAGCGCCCGCCGGATCGGCGGGCGCCCGAAATCCTGCTCCGGCCGGTATCCCGCCACGGGATGCCGGCCGGTTCTTGTTTGGTTAATGCCGGCTTTACCAAAGCCGGGCTACGGTCTCCCTGTCCCGGACGGCCGCGACCCGCCGACAATGGCGGTTCGCGGCCGGTTCGGGGCCCGGTTGGCGGTCGTTACCTCGGGCCCCGCCGCAACGAAATTGCCGAGCCAGGGGCGGCCAATGCGTTCGACCAGATCAGTACCTCTTTCCATCTCCGGCAACGGTACGGTCCGGCGGATTCTGAAACGCAATCTCAGCGCCATGCTCGGCCTGGCGCTGCTTGCGCTCGATTGCGGCGATCGCGGCGAGTCTTGCCACCTGGACCGTCGACGATCCGAGCCTCAGTCACGCCACGTCGCGCGCGCCGCACAACGCCCTCGGCTTTGCCGGCGCGGTCGTTTCCGATCTGGTCATGCAGTTCTTCGGTCTCGCCGGCGTCATCCTTCTGCTGCCGCCGGTCGTGTGGGCCTGGCGGCTGATTTTCGGAGCGCCCACCGGCTTCGGCTGGTGGCGTTTCGGCGCCTGGATCGTCTCGACGCTGACTGCCTCGCTGGCGTTGGCGACCCTCCCCGTCTTTGGCACCTGGCCGCTGCCGACCGGCATTGGCGGCGTGGTCGGAGATCTTCTCCTCGATCTTCCGGCGTTCTTCCTCGGTGGTCCGCCGCTCGGCGTGATGGCCGCCGCTTTCTGCGTCGGATTTGCCGTCCTTTCCGCCTTCCTGGTCGTCCAGGCCTGCGGTCTGGGCTTTGGCCGCCGCGCCGCTGCTCCGGCCGAGGACGTTGTGCCGGCGGTACGGCCGGCCCGCCGGGTTGCCGCCGTCGAGGAAGACGTCCTTGACGAGGACGAGGATGAAATCGAAGACGTCGACGACGACGAGGACGAGGACGTTGAAAGCCATCGCGGCGCGATCCTCTACGGCGCGCTGGCTCATTCCGGATTGAGGGTGTGGAGCGCCCTTCGTCGCCGGCTTCGCGGTCGCCCGGTCCGCACGGCGCCACGGCTGGCGCCGCGCCTGGCGCCGGAATACGATGATTTCCCCGACGAGCCCTGGGACGACGACATGGCCGGGGTGCCGGCGATCGACGAAGAGGACGACTGGGAGGACCAGCCCGAGCCCGTCGTCCCCGTCGCGCGGACAAAGGCGCCGGCGAAGCGCCAGACCCGGGTCGCGCCGCCGGCGCCGAAGCCGAAGCCCGGCCGTCGCGCCGCGCGTGAGGCGCAGGCGTCGTTCCTTGAGCCGGAGGAATTCGTTCTCCCGCAGCTCGAGCTCCTTGCCCTGCCCAAGCCGGCGGAGCGCAAGTCGAACGTCAATCTCGCCGCGCTGGAACAGAATGCCCGGCTGCTGGAGGGCGTGCTTGAGGATTTCGGCGTCCGCGGCGAGATCATGAATGTCCGCCCCGGCCCGGTGGTGACGCTCTACGAACTCGAGCCGGCGCCCGGCATCAAGTCGGCGCGGGTCATCGGCCTCGCCGACGACATTGCCCGTTCGATGAGCGCAATTTCCTGCCGCGTTGCCGTCATCCCCGGCAAGAACGCCATCGGTATCGAACTGCCCAATGCCCGCCGCGAGACCGTCTATCTCCGCGAGCTGCTCTCATCGGAGGATTTCGAGAAGTCGAAGGCGAAGCTCGGTCTCTGCCTCGGCAAGACGATCGGCGGCGAGCCGGTGATCGCCGACCTCGCCCGCATGCCCCATCTCCTGGTCGCCGGCACCACCGGCTCCGGCAAGTCGGTGGCGATCAACACCATGATCCTGTCGATCCTGTTCCGGATGACGCCGGACCAGTGCCGGCTGATCATGATCGATCCGAAGATGCTGGAACTGTCGACCTATGACGGCATCCCGCATCTCCTCACCCCGGTGGTCACCGATCCCAAGCAGGCGGTCGTCGCACTGAAATGGACGGTCCGGGAGATGGAGGACCGCTATCGCAAGATGTCGAAGCTCGGCGTCCGCAACATCGATGGCTACAACGCCCGCGTCGCCCAGGCCGAGGCCAAGGGCGAGACCCTCACCCGCACCGTCCAGACCGGCTTCGACCGCGACACCGGCGAGGCGATCTACGAGCATGAGGAACTGTCCTACGAGCCGATGCCCTTCATCGTCGTCATCATCGACGAGATGGCCGACCTGATGATGGTCGCCGGCAAGGACATCGAGGGCGCCGTCCAGCGCCTCGCCCAGATGGCGCGCGCCGCCGGCATCCACGTCGTCATGGCCACCCAGCGTCCCTCGGTCGACGTTATCACCGGTACGATCAAGGCGAACTTCCCGACCCGCATCTCCTTCCAGGTCACCTCGAAGATCGACAGCCGCACCATCCTCGGCGAGCAGGGCGCCGAACAGCTCCTCGGCATGGGCGACATGCTGTTCATGGCCGGCGGCGGCCGCATCCAGCGCGTCCACGGCCCCTTCGTCAGCGACGAGGAAGTCGAGGAGGTCGTCGCCCACCTGAAGACGCAGGGCGTGCCGGAATATCTCGAGTCGATCACCGCCGACGAGGACGAGATCGACGCCTCCAACTATGAAGCCATGGCCGGCGGCGACGATGAATCCAACGATCTCTATGATCGCGCCGTCGCCATCGTCGCCCGCGACCGCAAGGCCTCGACCAGCTACATCCAGCGTCGGCTGTCGATCGGATATAATCGCGCCGCGTCGATCATCGAGCGGATGGAGCAGGAGGGTGTGGTCGGCGCCGCCAATCACGCCGGAAAGCGCGAAATCCTGGTTCGCGAGGAAGACGAGAACGACTTCCGCTAGGACCTTTTCGGCGGAAACGCCCTCTCTCCCGAGCCGGAAGCCGCGACCGTCGAATCGCCCGGACAAGCATTCGATTCAATCCGCAACGATCTTGCTCTAGAGTGCCGCCATCGAATCGGATGGCACCGCGCCGCCAATTCGCCACATAGGCTGATAGGTTACGCGGCAGGACTGGCTTGTTCGGACCTTTGGTCCCTGCCGATCCGATGGAGGGACGTCTTGATTGCGGCCAGGTATGGCGATCGCTTGATTTCGGGTTTGAGAATGGTCCTGGTGCTGCTGGTCACCGGCGCCGCGCTCATTGCCGTGACCGGCTTGGCTGCGTCGGCGGGCGCACCGATCGACCCCGTACCCAACCCGCGTCCACGGCCGGGCTTCGCGCCGGCGGCGACCGCCGTCGCGGCGGAACCCGCCGCCGTGCTTCGCAAGCCGGCGAGCCGTGGTGACGCGCTCTCCAACATCAACGCCTATTTCAACGGCTTCAAGACGATGGAGGGCCAGTTCATCCAGTTCGGTCCCCATGGCGAGCAGTCGGAAGGGGATTTCTACATCTCCCGGCCTGGCAAGATCCGCTTCAAATACAGCCCGCCGGTGACCCTCGACGTCATTGCCGACGGCCGCAACGTCGCCGTACGCAATACACGCACTGCGACGCAGGATTATTACCCGCTGTCGAAGACACCGCTCCGCTATCTCCTCGCCAACAACATCGATCTCACTTCCGGCGTGGTCAACGAGGTGCGTGAGGAGCCCGATCTCATCGCCTTGATCATCATCGAGAATTCACGCTTCGTGAAGGGCAAGCTGACCCTGATCTTCGATCGCAAGACCTACGAGTTGAAGCAGTGGATCGTTACCGACGCGCAAGGGCTCAATACCTCGGTCGCTGTCTATAACACCACCACCGGGGCGCGCCTCGACCCGGCTTTGTTCGCCATTAACTATTACCAATAGTCCATGTTCGCCCGCCGGAGGCCCTAAGCCCTTGTCCTGTCATAGGAAAAAGGTTGCGGGCGGGGGACTTGGCCCGGCTCTTGAAACCCCGGAAATCCGCACCATTTGAATCCTCGAGCGGGCCGCCCTGATATCGGTAGCGCCCCCCGTCTCGCCGAGGACGGTCCGCCGGCACCGATGTACTCGGTGTCGCGCAAAGTAACGCGCGAAGCGCCCAACCTCCCCCGGGGTTGGGCGCTTTTTCTTTTTCTCCCGCGCCGAACGTGCTTTAAGCCTTGGCCTTGTCCGGGCGGAACGCCCGACGCCTCGCTTTTCGCCCGCCGTCTCACTCATTCCATGACCCTCACCGTCGCGACCTGGAACATCAATTCCGTCCGGTTCCGGATCAGGCAGGTCGGCATGTTCCTCGACCGCCACGCACCCGACATCCTCTGCCTGCAGGAGACCAAGTGCCCGGACGACCGGTTTCCGCTGAAGCCGTTCAGGAACCGGGGCTACGACCACGTCCTGCTCAACGGCCAGAAGGGCTACCACGGCGTCGCCATCCTCTCCCGGGTGCCGTTTCTCGCGACCTCGAAGCGCGGTTTTTGCGAAAAAGGCGACGCCCGCCACGCGGCGGTGACCGTCGCCGACGGCGATGGCGACATCGTCATCCACAATTTCTACATTCCGGCCGGCGGCGATGTCCCCGACCCGGTCGCCAACGACAAGTTCGCCCACAAACTCGCCTTTCTCGACGAGATGACGACGTGGCTGACCGGCGCGGAGACCGACCGCAAGGCGATCCTCGTCGGTGACCTCAACGTCGCGCCGCTCGAGAACGACGTCTGGTCGCACAAGCAGCTTCTGAGGATCGTCAGCCACACGCCGATCGAGACCGACCGCCTCGAGAAGGTCCGCGCCGCCGGCGGCTGGATCGACGCGATGCGCCACTTCGTTCCGCCGGAGGAAAAGCTCTACACCTGGTGGAGTTATCGCGCGCCCGACTGGGCCGCCGCCGACAAGGGCCGCCGCCTCGACCACGTCTGGGTGACGCCGCATCTTGCCGACCGGCTGGAAGGCACCGAGGTATTCCGCGCGGCGCGCGGCTGGAAGAGCCCGTCCGACCACGTTCCGGTCATCGCCCGGATCGGCTCAGGCTGAATCTTTCCGCCGGAGCGGCGTGTCGTCGATCCCCTTCAGCGCCCTGTCGACCTTGCCGAGTTCGCCGACCGTCCCGATCAGGCGATTGGCGAGCGTAGCCCGCAGTTTCAACGCCACATGCGGATATTCGTTGAGCATCCGGGTCATCAGCTTGCGGTCGACCTCCAGCACTTCGCAGGAGACGATCGCCGTTGCCGTTGCCGGGCGCCGGGTCTCGATGAACAGCGCGGTCTCGCCGATCAGGCTTCCCGCCTCGCAGGTCATCAGGATCTTCTTCTTCGTCCCGTGACCGGTCGACAGCTCGATCCCGCCAAAGGAAACCACATAGCCCGACATCGCCGTCGCGCCCTCGCGGAACAGCACCTGCCCCGGCGACAGTTCGAGCCGCACCGCGCTGAAGGCGAGGAGACGAAGCTGCTCGGTCGACAACCCGGTGAACAGGGGAATGCGCGACAGCAGCGAAATATCGCGATCGAGACTCATGCTTCAGCCCGCCGACCGCCGCGCCGATCCATCAGGGGACCAGCTTGTATCCACCGACATCGGTGACCAGCAGCTCCGCCTTGGAGGGATCGCGCTCGATCTTCTGGCGGAGCCGGTAGATGTGGGTTTCGAGCGTATGGGTGGTGACCCCGGAATTGTAGCCCCACACCTCGTGCAGCAGCACATCGCGGCTGATCACCTTCTCGCCCGCCCGGTAGAGGAACTTCAAGATCGCGGTTTCCTTCTCGGTCAGCCTGATCTTCTGGCCGCGATCGTCGACCAGCATCTTGGCGCTTGGCCGAAAAGTGTAGCGCCCGATGGTAAACACCGCGTCTTCGCTTTGCTCGTGCTGGCGAAGCTGGGCGCGGATCCGGGCAAGCAGCACGGCGAAGCGGAAGGGCTTGGTGACATAGTCATTGGCGCCAGCCTCGAGCCCGAGAATCGTGTCGGACTCCGAATCCTGGCCGGTCAGCATGATGACCGGCGCCTTGAAGCCGCTCTTGCGCAGGAGCTTGACCGCCTCGCGACCGTCCATGTCCGGCAGGCCGACATCCATGATCACCAGGTCGACACGACCCGCGCGCGCGGCCTGCACGCCTTTCGCGGCATTTTCGGCATGGTCGATGTCAAATTCTTCGTAGAGCGAGAGCTGTTCGACCAGACTGTCGCGCAGCACATCGTCATCGTCCACGACCAGAATCTTGCGGGCGGGCATCTGTCGCCTCTGTTCATCTTGCCGGCTCACAGGGGAAACCGGCGGAATCCATCGGAATCAGCGTAGGATGTGGTGTAGACCCCAACCCCATGGCGGCGCAAGCAAAGGCGCCCCGCATGGCAAATTCGAGGAATCGGAAATTTGTCCTGCCGCTCGCCGATCCGCCGCATCGTCGTCGCCTCGACCGGCCCAGATCGCTCGCGTGGACTGCTGGTCGCGGGCGGGCTCGTCGCCCCTTGCGCGCTCGGCCGCGGCGGGATTGGCCGGCTGAAGCGCGAGGGCGACGGCGTCACGCCGATCGGCCGTTTTGGGCTTGTATCCGTGCTTTACCGCCCGGATCGGCTGCGCCGGCCCGACACCGCCCTGCCGGTCGCAGCCATTCGGCGAGAGTCCGGCTGGTGCGACGATCCGCAGGACCGGCACTATAACCGGCCGGTCCGCCTGCCCTTTGCCGCCAGCCACGAGGCGCTGTGGCGCAGCGACCACCTCTACGACCTGCTCGTCGTCCTCGATTTCAACCTCTTGCGGCCCCGGCGCGGGGCCGGAAGCGCCATCTTCCTCCACCTGGCGGCGCCGGGCTTCACACCCACCGCCGGCTGCGTCGCCGTCACCGAACAGATCATGCGCCGCATCCTGGCGCGCGCGGGACCGGGCACCGTGATCGATATCCGCTGATGCTCAGCCGTTGACGGGCGGTCGCGTTCCGAAGATCGCGCTGCCGACCCGCACGTCGGTGGCGCCGAAGGCGATCGCGGTCTCGAAGTCGGAACTCATCCCCATCGACAGCGAGGGGAGCCCGAGCCGCGCCGCGATCTTGGCGAGCAGCGCGAAATGCGGCGCCGGCGCTTCCTCGACCGGCGGGATGCACATCAGCCCGTCGATGGCGAGGCCATGCACCGACCGGCAGCGTTCGACGAAGGCGTCGGTGTCTTCCGGCAGCACCCCGGCCTTCTGCGGCTCCGCGCCGGTATTGACCTGGACCAGCAGCCGCGGCGAACGCCCGAGCCGCGCGATCTCGGCGGCGATCGCCCCGGCGATCTTGTCGCGGTCGATGGTGTGGATCGCGTCGAACAGGGCGACGGCGTCGCGCGCCTTGTTGGATTGCAGCGGCCCGATCAGGTGAAGCTCGATATCCGGCGTCCCGGCCTTCAGCGCCGGCCACTTGGCTTGCGCCTCCTGCACCCGGTTTTCGCCGAACACCCGCTGGCCGGCGGCGATCACCGGTCGGATCGCATCGGCGTCGAAGGTCTTCGACACCGCAATCAGCCGCACCGCGCCGGCCGGCCGCCCGGCGTCCTTCTCGGCCGCCGCGACCCGCCCGCGGACCTCGGCCAGACCATCATGCTGTATCGCTTGCGTGTTCATCGGGCCTTCTTACGCGAAGCAGGCAGCGGCTGGAAACCGCTATGCCCCGCGCCGGGCTTTTTTCCGATCCGGCCCGATCGCTCTCACCTCGACACCGGACGCAACGCCCCTCTCCCCCCTTGTGGGGGAGACCGCGAAGCTTCGGGCGGCAGAGCCGACCGGTAGCGAAGCGAGAGGGGTAAGCCCCCGACACCTCACTCCCCGGGAAGAATCAGTCCTCGTGAGCGTGGGCCGCCAGGGCTCCGGCCGCGAGCTCGACCGGATGCCCGTGCGGCGTCCTGAGATAGGCCCTCCGCCACGTCTCGACCCGCTCCTCGAGCGAAGCCCCGGCCTCTGGTGACCGCGCCGCCACCAGCCCCTCCAGCGCCGCGAGCGCCGCGGCATAATAGGTCGCCTCGTCGTCGGCTTGTCCCTCGGCCTCGGCCCGGCGAAGCGCCGCGCCCAGCGCCGTCGCCCAGTCGCCGCGTGAGAATAGTCCCGCCTCGGTCAGGCCGTTGGCGATGGCGAGCACCTGCGCGTGCCAGGGTTCGGCGAAGCGGACCGCATCGTCGTCGCCGTCCGCGCGCGGATCGATCGCCAAGGCGTCACGCCGGCTCAAGGTAGCTCTCCCAGAGATCGAGGTGGACGCGATCGCCCCCGGCCGTCGCTTCCGGCCAGAGCTCCGTCGCCGCGAAGCCGACCGTGTAGAGCGCTTCCGCCCGCTCGATACCGGCGGCGCTCGCATCGGGGAGCACGTGGGCGCCGTGCAGCGCCGTCACCACGCCCTCACGGCCGCGCACATATTGCGGCAGCCGCGTGTGTCCGGGATTGGCATCGAGCCGGGCGCGGACCGCGTCGCCGGTGGCGAAGCGCGGCGGCTCGGCCGCCGGTCGGTCGAACCGCGCGGTCTTCCGGATCGCTCCGGCGACGGCCTCGGGCGGCGTCGGCGGCGCGAGATCGGGGATCGCGGCGGTCGATTTGCCGCTCGCCAGTTCCTCGACCGTCGCCACGCCGGAATTGACCATCATCGCCGCGTAGGTCTGGAGCCACTGGTCGTAATAGGGCCGGGTCAGGTAGTCGACCGGCTCGATCAGTTCGCGGACGTGGCGGAACCAGTCGATGCTCCACGGCACCGGCCGGCTCATCGCCCGCACGATACCGAGCATCCGCGCTTCCCATGCTTCGTGGAACGGGTCGTTGCTCTCGCCGACGTCGATCGGACCATAGCCCTGCTTGCCGCCAAGATCGTGGATGCCGTCCATCACCCCGCCTCCGGCGATCGGGGCGCGAGGTCCCGCGCCGTGCCGATCATCGCGTTGCGGGTCACCAGCCCGGCGAGCGCCGCTTCGTCCCAGCCGTCCGTCCCCGCCGGCCGCTCGGGCAGCACCATGTAGCGAAGCTCGGCGGTCGAATCCCACACCCGGATCGCGACGTCGTCGGACACGTCCTCGCCGAATTCGGCCAGCACCCCGCGCGGGTCGCGGACCGCCCGGGCGCGGTACGCCGCCGTCTTGTACCAGTTGGGCGGAATGCCCAGCACCGAATGCGGGTAGCAGGAGCAGAGCGTGCAGACGATGAGGTTGTGGTCCGTCGGCGTGTTCTCGACGACCTTGAGATGGCCGCCGGCCCATCCCTCGAAGCCGAGTTCGGTGATCGCGGCGGTGCCGTCGGCCAGCAACCGTGCCTTGAAGGCGGGGTCCGTCCACGCCTTGGCGACTATCGCGGCGCCGCGCTTCGGCCCGATCTCCTCGGTGAAGACCTCGATCCACGCATCGACCGTCGCCGGATCGAGCATCCCTTTCTCGACCAGCAGGCTTTCCAGCGCCTTGACCCTGAGCGCCGGCTCCGACGGCAGGTGGCTGTGCAGCTCGTGGTGGATATGCGCGATACGGTCGCTGTCGTGGTCAGACATGGCCAAGGCTCCGCCGATGGACGCTGGTCGGACGAAGTTTACGCCCTTTGGCCGGCACCGGCAGCCCTCTTTCGCGCCTTTCCGGTTGACCGCTCGCGGCGATTTTGGTGAGTGTCCGGCGCGCGCGGGCGGAACCGCCGCAATTCCTCAAGGTTTTCGACGCGTTTCCGGCGATGGCGAGCGAACGGTATAATCCCAAAGAGGCCGAGGCCCGGTGGCAAGCCACCTGGGCCGAAGGGCGCATCTTCGAGACGAAGAACGACGACCCGCGGCCGAAATACTACGTGCTGGAGATGTTCCCCTATCCCTCGGGGCGCATCCACATGGGCCATGTCCGCAACTACACCATGGGCGACGTCGTCGCCCGCTACATGCGCGCCGCCGGCCACAACGTCCTCCATCCGATGGGCTGGGACGCCTTCGGCCTGCCGGCCGAAAACGCGGCGATGCAGAACAACGTCAACCCGCGCGAGTGGACCTACGACAATATCGCGGCGATGCGCGAGCAGCTCAAGCTGATGGGCCTGGCGATCGACTGGACGCGCGAATTCGCCACCTGCGACGTCGACTATTACGCCCAGCAGCAGAAGCTCTTCGTCGATCTCTACAAGGCCGGCCTCGCCTATCGCCGCAAGTCGCGGGTCAATTGGGACCCGGTCGACCAGACGGTTCTGGCCAACGAGCAGGTCATCGAGGGGCGCGGCTGGCGCTCCGGCGCGCTCGTCGAGCAGCGTGAGCTGACCCAGTGGTTCTTCCGCATCACCGCCTTCAGCGACGATCTGCTGGCCGCCCTCGACACCCTCGACCGCTGGCCGGAGAAGGTCCGGATCATGCAGCGGAACTGGATCGGCCGCTCGGAGGGCATGCGCGTCCGCTTCGCCTTCGACGGCCGGCCGCCGCAGGGCTTCGACCATATCGAGGTCTTCACCACCCGCCACGACACGCTGTTCGGCGCAAGCTTCCTCGCCGTCTCGCCCGATCATCCGCTGGCGACGGCGCTTGCCGCCGAAAACCTCGATCTGGCGGATTTCATCGCTGAATGCCATCGCGCCGGCACCAGCGAAGAGGCGCTGGAAACCGCCGAGAAGCACGGCTTCGACACCGGCCTTGAGGTCGTCCACCCGATCGACGAGAATCTCACGCTGCCGGTCTATGTCGCCAATTTCGTCCTGATGGGCTACGGCACCGGGGCGATTTTCGGCTGCCCGGCCCACGACCAGCGCGACTTCGATTTCGCCACCAAGTACCACCTGCCGATCAAGCCGGTCGTCGCCCCGCTCGAGGTCATCGACACCGGCGCGGAATTCGCCGCCTGGATCGAGCAGTTCGAGACCGGCGACGAGGCCTATGTCGACGACGGCAAGCTGATCAATTCCGACTTCCTCGACGGCATGGACGTTCCGGCCGCCAAGGAGGCGATGGCGATCCGCCTCGAGGGCCAGACCCTCGACGGCCATCCCCAGGGTGTCCGCGAGGTCAATTATCGCCTCCGCGACTGGGGCATCTCGCGCCAGCGCTACTGGGGCTGCCCGATTCCGGTGATCCACTGCCCGACCTGCGACATCGTCCCGGTTCCGGACGGCGACCTGCCGGTGGAACTCCCCGCCGACGTCACCTTCGACCGTCCCGGCAACCCGCTCGACCACCACCCGACCTGGAAGCACGTCACCTGCCCGAAATGCGGCGGCGCGGCCACCCGCGAGACCGACACCATGGACACCTTCGTCGATTCGTCCTGGTATTTCGCCCGCTTCACCGCCCCGTGGGCGAAGACGCCGACCGAGCCGGCCGCCGCCAATGCCTGGCTGCCGGTCGACCAGTATATCGGCGGCATCGAGCACGCGATCCTGCATCTGCTCTATTCGCGCTTCTTCACCCGGGCGATGAAGGTGACCGGCCATCTCGACCTCGAGGAGCCGTTTGCCGGCCTGTTCACGCAAGGCATGGTCGTCCACGAGACCTACCGGCTGGGCAGCGGCCAGAACGGCCGCTGGATCGCCCCGGCCGAGGTCAAGCTCGAGGACCGCGACGGCGAACGCGTCGCGACGCTGCTCGCCACCGGCGAGGCCGTCGAAATCGGCCCGATCGAGAAGATGTCGAAGTCGCGGCGCAATACCGTCGACCCGAGCGACATCATGGAGAGCTACGGCGCCGACACGGCACGCTGGTTCATGCTGTCGGATTCGCCGCCCGACCGCGACGTGATCTGGACCGAGGAGGGCGTCGCCGGCGCTTATCGCTTCGTCCAGCGCGTCTGGCGCCTGGTCGCCGAGACGGCGCCGCGGCTGCCGGCAACCGATTCGCCCTCCCCGCCGGGCCAAAGCGACGCAGCGGACGCGCTTCGCAAGGCGACCCACAAGGCGCTTGCCGCGGTCGGCGACAGCATCGCGCTGCTCCGCTTCAATGTCGCGGTCGCCCGGATGTACGAGCTGGTCAACGCCATCGGCGCCGCCGTCGCCACGCCGCCCGGCGAAGATGCCTTGCTCGACAATGCCTTACGCGAAGCGCTCGAGTTGATGACCCGGATGATGGCGCCGATGATGCCCCATCTCGCCGAGGAATGCTGGGCCACCCTCGGCCACGCGAATCTGGTCGCGGACAGTCCCTGGCCGGAATTTGATCGCTCGATTCTCGTCGAGGACGTGATAGTCTTGCCGGTGCAGGTGAACGGGAAGAAGCGCGGTGAATTGACAATTGCCGCTGACGCGTCACAAGTTGACGTGGAGCGGGCAGTGCTGGCGCTTGATTTCGTCGTTCGGGCGCTTGGGGGAAATGATCCTAAAAAGATCGTCGTCGTACCGAAGAGGATCGTCAATGTTGTCGTTTGACCACGGCAGGTTGCGCCGCGCCGGCGCTCGGGGCTTCCTTTTCGGCCTTGCCGCTTGGGCACTCGCCGCCTGCACAGTCCAGCCGCTCTATGGCCCCGCCGCCGGAGGCGGTCACGTCCAATCGGCCCTGACCCGGATCGAGGTCGAGCCGGTCGACGACCGGGTCGGGCAGCAGGTCCGCAACAATGTCATCTTCCAGATGACCGGTGGCAAGGCGATAGCCGATCCGATCTACCGGATGAAACTGACCGTGACGTCCAAGGAAGTCGGGCTCGGCGTCACCAGCATCGATGCGTCGCCGATCTACCAGATTCAGGTTGCGGCGACCTACTCGGTCACCCGCATCGATACCGGCGTCGAGATCGTCCGCCACACCGCCAGGGGCTCCGCGTCCTACAACCGCAGCAACCAGGCCTTCGCCAACAGCCGGGCGAAGATCGACGCGGAGAATCGCGCCGCGGACTCGGTCGCCAACGACATCTCCATTCGGGTGGCGGCGGCGCTCGCCAAGGGATCCTGAGGCGCGGGAGAAGCCGTGGTCGAGGTCAGACCGGCCGACATTGATCGGTTCCTGTCCCGTCCCGACCCGGGAATCCGCCTGATTCTCATCTTCGGCAACGACAGCGGCCTCGTCAGTGAACGCGCCGCCGCCTTCACCGCCCGCGCCGCCGGCCCCGATGCCGATCCGCTCAGCCAGGTCCGGCTCGACTCCTCCGAACTTTCCGCCGACCCCCGCCGCCTTGCCGACGAAGCATACGAGATCCCGCTATTCGGCGGCACGCGCTGCATCAGCGTTCACGCCTCCGGAAACTGGTCGCTCGCGCCGCTCGAACACTTGCTGGCAGCACCTCCAGCCGACGCCTATGTCGTCGTCACCGCCGGGGAATTGCGCAAGACCGCTCCCCTCCGCAAGCTTTTCGCCGCGGCGAAGAATGGTGCCGCGATAGCCTGCTATGCCGACGACGCTCAGGCCCTCGACCGCATCATCGACCAGGAGGCGAAAGCCGCCGGTCTTCGCATCGCCGACGACGCCCGCGCCGCCCTCAAGGAACTGATCGGCGGCGATCGCATGGCCAGCCGCTCCGAGATCGCCAAGCTCTGCCTCTATGCCGCCGGCACCGGCGAAATCACCGTCGAGGACGTGCGCGCCGTGGTCGGCGATGCCTCCGCCTTTGCCATCGACGAGGCCGTCGACGCCGCCGCCGTCGGCGACGCGGCGACCTTCTCGCGGCTTTTCCGCCGGCTCGTCGCCGCCGGTACCGGGGATTACGCCGTCGCCGGCGCGGCGCTCCGCCATTTCGACATGCTTCACCGCGCCCGTGCCGCGGTCGACGGCGGCCTGCCTGCCGACCGCGCCCTCGGCCCCCAGATCTTCTTCCGCCGCAAGCCGCTCGTCACCCGCCAGTTGTCGATATGGTCGGTGCCGCGCATCGAGCGGGCGCTCGCCATCCTCAATCGCGCCGTCGTCGACAGCCGCCTCAAGAGCGCGATCTCGGCCGAGGTCGTCGGTCAGGCGATGCTGTCGCTGGCCGCCATCGCCGCCAGCACCCGCCGGCGTCCGGCGTAGACTGGCTCGACGAAACGCTGCGTTGGTATCAGCAGGCTCTGGCCGGGACCTTCTTCAAGAAGCCGCGGACGCTGGTGGAGTTCAAGCGCATCCAGGCCATGGCCGACGCCATTGCAATGGTCGTCCCGCCGGAGCGGGTCTCGTTTGCCAAGCCAACGAGCACGCCACCGGATCCGAGGCCCCACAATTATCCGGGTTCGCGATGTCCGCGCCGCGGACAAGGCCGTCGTCCGCTCAGTTCGGCGTGTCATCAGCCGTCTCGTGATGAAGGCGGGAGAACTCTCTTGCCGACATCAGGACCGGCATGAGACCGCGACCTGAATTCGTAAGCCCATACTCGACACGCGGCGGCTGCTCACCGAAGTCTCGCCTCGCTATGAGACCGTCGTTCTCAAGCGCCCTGAGATGCTGCGTAAGCATTTTCTGTGAGATGTCGGGAATGTCTCGCAGCAACTGCGAAGTCCGCATCGACGGCTCTGCAAACAGGCGGAACAGGATCGGAAGCTTCCATCGTCCGCTGATCATGCGAAGCACTCTGGTCACATGCGCTACCGAACCATCCGGACCGAGGCAAGCATCTCTTTCTTCACGTTCAATAGGCACCTTTAAGTGCGTAATTGCCTCGCTCATCGTCCTGTCCTTATGAAGTTCTGACACGAAAATGGGAATTGCGTCATGGACTTGAAACTTGATGGAAGGGTTGCGCTGGTCACAGGCAGCAGCAAAGGCATCGGCGAAGGTATAGCCCGAGGACTCGCGCGCGAGGGCGCGATTGTTATCGTCCACGGCCGCGACAACACCAAGACCGAGGAAGTCGCCCACGACATTATCGCCCAAGGCGGACGTGCCTATGTTGTCATTGGCGACCTGACGAAGGAAGACGAGGTACAAAGCCTTGTCGATCAGGCTCAGGCTTTCGTTAAGCCCGTCGAGATCGTGATCAATAACGCGGGCGGCTCCGGCGAGACGGAGGACTGGGCCACGACGCGCCCGGAGACCTGGGCGATTGGCTACGATCGAAACGTCCTTGCGGCCGTCAGGATCACGACCCGCCTCCTGCCCGGCATGCGGGAAGCAAAATGGGGAAGGATCGTCAACGTTTCCAGCCTTGCGGCGTTGATGCCTCCATTCAAGAGACCGGACTATTCAGCAGCCAAGGCAGCCATGATCGCAATGACCGCTTCCCTCGCGAAGGCCGTCGCGATGGAGGGTATCACGGCGAACACCGTTTCGCCTGGAACGATCCACAGCGTCAGCCTCGACGAAGCCTTCCGGAAGGTGGCAGTCAACCAGGGGCTTGCGGCGAATGCGCCGTGGGCGGAAATCGAACAAACCGTGCTGCCGATGTTCGCCCAGGTCCCGATGGGACGGGTCGGAATGCTTGAAGAGATCGCCGATGCCGTCGCGTTCCTCGTCAGCCCCCGAGCCAGTTACATCACCGGAGCAAACCTGAGGCTTGATGGCGGAATGTGGCCTGGGCTCTAGGTTTCGCTTTGGGCCCGAAGCCTGCATCTGACACTTCCACTCGGTTTATCGGTCTGGCGCCAGAAACCGCTACCCGCTCCGCCCGATTCCCATCCCGCCGTCGACCAGCAGCGTCTGGCCATGGATGTAGGACGCCTCGTCCGAGGCGAGGAAGGCGATCGCTGCAGCACCGCTTAGGGATCAGGACCCATCGTCATTGATGTAGCGTCTCGCAAGCAGCGCTTCGGCGCGCAGGGCGTCGGCTTGATCCTGCCTTGCGAGACTGTCCAACTCGTCAGCCGCGCGTTCACGCTCCCGGGCTTCCTCCAGCAGGACAACACGCACCTGCGCCGGACTTAACGAAATGCGTTCGATTTCCGCGGATCCCTCTGCGAATTGATGCTGTTTCACGGCCGCCCGGCCGCCCTGAAGCGGCGGGGCCTCGGCGTTGTCAATTGCCGCGACAAGGGCCCGGATCAGTCTGGTTTCGTGTGTGCGTCGCTCCTTCATGGCGGCGCGCAGATCGGCCCGCATGCGGGATTTCATATCGCGCCCGGCGTCATGTCCCATGCCAGCAATCCTTTTACCCCTCGTATCCGCGAGTTCATCTTGATATACATCATTAGACCACATAATATCAATTTTGCGGAATAATAAGGAACTATAAGGTATGTCCTATCAATTGTTCACCGTCGAACAAGCGGCACGGCGGCTCAACCTGCATCCCAGGACCGTGCTGCGATACATCCGCGATGGACGGCTTTCCGCGACACGGGTCGGCAAGTCCTATCGCATCATCCCCGCTGATCTGGACGCATTCGCCGGCGTCAGGGGCGGCAGGACCGAGGTGGACGGAAGCGCGCGTACGACCTGCATCACCGACCTTTCCGGCATGACGGTCGAGGCAGCGGAACGGATCGCCACATTCCTGCAATCCGCGGCGATGACTGGCGGTGCCGGTACAGAGCCGCTGCATCTGCAAACGGCGTTCGACCCGCTCGCCAGGGCAATGAAGATTGTGGCGATCGGTGGCCCGCTGGACGTGAGCAGGCTGCTTGAAATGCTGCATCTGCAGACAAGGGATCGGCGATGACCGACTCGGTCTATCGCAGCGCTGAAGCGGCGAAATCGATCGCGGCGCAGTATCGGAACGTGCTGGAGAAGTGGCCGGTCCCGAGGCGTGAGTCTTTTGTGCCGACTCGTTACGGCACCACCTTCGTTATCGCGTGCGGGCCGGAAGCCGCGCCTCCTGTGGTGTTGCTCCATGGCTCGCAGGCCAACTCGGCCGCTTGGATGCCCGATGTTCCACTCTGGTCTGAAAAATTCCGATTGTTCGCGGTTGATATGATCGGCGAGGCGGGGTTGAGCGCACCGGTCAGGCCCGACCTCGGCTCGGACGCGCACGCCCTTTGGCTGGACGACGTTCTCGCGGGCCTGGGCGTTTCGCGGGCAGCCTTTGTCGGGACCTCGCTCGGGGGATGGCTGGCGCTGGACTACGCGAGCAGAAGGTCCGGGGCTGTTCAGGCACTGGTGCTGATCTGTCCTGCCGGGATCGGACGGCAGAAGAACTTCCTCGTCAAGGCTTTGCCGCTCCTGCTGCTCGGGTCGTGGGGCCGGCACAAGATGTGGGAACTGGTTCTTGGCCCCGCACCTGACGTTTTGCCGGTGGCGATGCAGCCCTTTTCTGCCCTGATGGACAGCATTGGAAGGACCACGAAGCCACGTTTCGTTGCAATACCGCAACTGACCGACGATCAACTCGGGGCTCTGAAGATGCCGATCCTGGCGATCGTCGGCGGGCGGGATGTCCTTTTGGATTCGGTCGATACACGAGGCCGGCTACGACAAAATACTCCACATGCCGAAGTCTGCTTTCTTGAAGACGGCTACCACTTCCTTCCGGACCAGACGACGCGGATCATGGCGTTTCTGGAGCGCAATATTTCATCGATAGGCGGCTGACGAGCAGTCGATCCGTCGCGATGGCCGGTTCGGAACCCAGGCGGCAGCCCGACGCCTTCCTTCTTTGCCCGCTACCCGCTCCGCCCCATCCCCATGCCGCCGTCGACCAGCAGCGTCTGGCCGTGGATGTAGGAGGCCTCGTCCGAGGCGAGGAAGGCGATCGCCGCCGCGATTTCCTCGGCTTCGGCGATACGCCCGGCCGGGATCATCCGAACCACCGCCGCCTCGATCGACGGGTCCTCGTCGAAATCGGCATTCATCGGCGTGCGGGTCGCGCCGGGGCCGACGCCGTTGACCCGGATGCCGTCGCGGGCGTAGCGCAGCGCCAGCGCCTTGATCATCCCGGTCAGGCCGGATTTCGACATGATGTAGGCGATCGCCACGTCCTCGACCGGGAAATGCGCCTGGATCGACGAGGTCATGACGATCGCGCCCGGATGGCCGGTATCGAGGAAATGCTGCACCGCCGCCTGCGCCGTCAGGAAGGCGCCGCGAAGGTTGACCGCCATCAGCCGGTCGTAGTCCTCCATCAGCACCTCGTGCGGCTGGTGGACGATCTTGATCCCGGCATTGCCGACCAGGATGTCCAGCCGGCCATAGGCCTCGACGATTCCGGCGAACAGCGAATCGACCTCGTCCTCGTCGGCGATATCGGCCGGCGCCAGCAGGTGTTCGCCTTCGGGACAGACCTCGGCGAGTTCCTCGACCAGTTCCTCCGCCGGCTCCGGATCGCCGATATAGTTGACCGCGACGCTGGCCCCCTCCTCGGCGAAGCGCAGCGCCGCCGCGCGGCCGATTCCCGTCGCTCCCCCGGTTACCAGAACGCGCTTGCCCGATAGTCCTCGCATGACCAGCCCCCGCTCAGCGATTCCGGCGAGCTTGCGCCGCCCCGCGCCGGGCGGCAAGCCCGTCGCCGGCCGCGGCCGGGTGTGGCGATTGCCCGCGATGGCTCGATCGCGGCGAAGCCTTTATATGGATGTCATGGCAAGCAATCGGATTCGCCGCGCCGCCCCGGCGCCAGAGAGGCGGCAGTAGTGGAAAACATCCTTCAGATCGCGACCTTCGTCGCGCTTGGCGCCGTCGTCGTCGTGCTGATCCTCGGCATCGTCAACATGGCCCGCGGCGAGGCGGGAAACCGCTCGCAGATGTTCATGCGGTGGCGGGTGATCCTGCAATTCGTCGCCATCGTGATAATGATGACCGCGCTCTACTTCTCCACCAGATAGCCGGGCAGCCGCGATGGTCCTTCTCAACAAGATCTACACCCGTACCGGCGACGACGGCACCTCGGGCCTCGGCACCGGCGAGCGCCGGCCGAAATACGACCTGCGTTTCCAGGCGATCGGCACGATCGACGAACTCAACGCGACGATCGGGCTTGCCCGCGTCGATGCCGCGGCAAGTCCTCTCGATCCGATGCTCGCCCGCATCCAGAACGACCTCTTCGATCTCGGCGCCGATCTCGCCGTCCCCCAGGACGAGGCGAGGCAGCGTGAGCGGCTGCGCATCATCGAGACCCAGGTTGTCCGGCTCGAGTCGGAAATCGACGCGCTCAACGAGGGTCTGGCGCCGCTCACCTCCTTCATCCTGCCCGGCGGCACGCCGCTCGCCGCGGCACTGCATTTCGCCCGCACCGTCGCCCGCCGCGCCGAGCGGATCATGGTCGAACTCGACGCCCGCGAGCCGCTCAACCCGGCCGCCGTGACGTTCGTCAACCGGCTGTCCGATTTCCTCTTCGTCGCCTCGCGCACGGCCAATGACCGCGGAGCCGGCGACGTGCTATGGGTGCCGGGAGAAAACCGCTGAGCGGAGGCCGGCCTTGTCGATCTTCCCGATCCATGACGGCAGGGCTCTCCGCCATATCGAGCGGCCCTATGCCAGCTGGACGCTGATCGCGCTCAATGTCCTGGTCTATTTCTTCGTCGAATCCGGCGGCCTGACCGACGTCAGCCAGGCCTCGGTCTTTTCCTTCGGGCTGATCCCGGCGGTCTTCAACGATTACGTCGTCCTGCCGGCGGACCTCATACGTCGTCCCCGAGAGGGTTGACGCTGTTGACCCATGCCTTCCTCCACGGCAATCTCTGGCATCTGATCGGCAACATGGTCTTCCTCTGGGTCTTCGCCGATAACGTCGAGGACGATTTCGGCCACGTCCGCTTCGTCCTCTTCTACGTGATGTGCGCGATCGCCGCCGGCTATGCGTATGTCCTCACCGATCCGGCCAGTCAGGCGCCGGTGATCGGCGCCTCCGGCGCCGTCGCCGGCATCGTCGCCGCCTATCTGATGCTTCACCCGAGACAGAAGGTCTGGGTCCTCGCCCTCGGCCGCATACCCCTCCGGCTCAGCGCCTTCTGGGTGCTCGGCTTCTGGGTGCTGTTCCAGTTCTATGCGATCCTCGTTGCCCGGCCCGGCGACGATGTCGCCTGGTGGTCGCATGTCGGCGGGCTCGCCGCCGGCGCGGTCCTCACCCTTGTCATGCGCCGCCGCGGCGTGCCGCTCTTCGACCGCGCCCCGGTCCTCCCCGCCCCGCCGCCGCCGGCCGACATTGACGATGACGGGACCCGCCGATAGGGTCCGCCCCCGCCCCCCGTGACCTGCGTCAATTCCGGAAGCGTCTTACGAATGAAGATTCTCGTGCCCGTCAAGCGGGTCGTCGATTTCAACGTCAAGGTCCGCGTCAAGCCGGACGGGTCCGGCGTCGACCTCGCCAACGTCAAGATGGCGATGAACCCCTTCGACGAGATCGCCGTCGAGGAGGCGCTGCGGCTGAAGGAGGCGGGACACGCCGACGAGATCGTGGTCGTGTCGATCGGTCCGGCCGAGGCCGTCGACACCATCCGCACGGCCCTCGCCATGGGCGCCGATCGCGGCATCCTGGTCAGGACCGACCAGGCCGTCGAGCCGCTCGGCGTCGCCAAGACCCTGAAGGCGCTGGTCGACAGGGAAACGCCCGGCCTCGTCATTCTCGGCAAGCAGGCGATCGACGACGACTGCAATCAGACCGGCCAGATGCTCGCCGCCCTGCTCGGCTGGCCGCAGGGCACCTTCGCCTCGAAGGTCGTCATCGACGGCGGCGCGATGACGGTGACCCGCGAGATCGACGGCGGCCTCGAGACGTTGCGCCTCGTCCTGCCGGCGGTGGTCACCACCGACCTCCGGCTCAACCAGCCGCGCTACGCCTCGCTCCCCAACATCATGCGGTCGAAGAAGAAGCCGATCGACGAGACCACCGCCGCCGACCTCGGCGTCGACATCGCGCCGCGGCTGAAGGTGCTGAAGGTCGAGGCGCCGCCGGCCCGCCGCGCCGGGGTCAGGGTGGCGACACCGGCCGAGCTGGTCGACCGCTTGCGAAATGAGGCGGGCGTCCTGTGACCACGCTCCTGATCGCCGAACACGACAACCAAAGGATCGCCGAGGCGACCGCGCGGACGCTGACCGCCGCGCTCGAGATCGGCGGCGACGTCCATGTCCTGGTCGCCGGCAGCGACTGCGCCGGGGCGGCCGAGGCTGCGGCGGCCCTTGCCGGCGTCGCCAAAGTTCTCCGCGCCGATGACGAGCGGCTCGCCCACCAGCTCGCCGAGCCCCTCGCCGCGCTGGTCGTCGCGATCGCCGGTCCCTACGAGACGCTGGTCGCGCCGGCCACTACCTTCGGCAAGAATGTCATGCCGCGGGTCGCCGCCCTGCTCGACGTCGCCCAGGTCTCTGACGTCACGGGGATCGTCGGGCCGGATACCTTCCGCCGGCCGATCTACGCCGGCAACGCCATCGAGACCGTCCAGTCGACCGACCCGAAGAAAGTCGTCACCGTGCGCGGCTCGGCCTTCAAGCCCGCGCCCGAAGGCGGCGCCGCCCCGATCGAAACCGTTGATGCCGCCGCGGCATCGGGCGACCTGTCATCCTTCGTCTCGGCGGCAATTCCGGAGCTTGAGCGCCCCGAACTGACCTCCGCCCGGGTGATCGTCTCGGGCGGCCGGGCCTTCCAGTCGGCGGAGAATTTCCGGACCTATCTCGAACCGCTCGCCGACAAGCTCGGCGCCGCCATCGGTGCCTCGCGCGCCGCCGTCGACGCCGGCTATGCCGCCAACGATCTCCAGGTCGGCCAGACCGGCAAGGTGGTGGCGCCCGAACTCTACATCGCCTGCGGCATCTCCGGCGCCATCCAGCACCTCGCCGGCATGAAGGACTCGCGCGTCATCGTCGCGATCAACAAGGACCCCGAGGCGCCGATCTTCCAGATCGCCGACTACGGGCTTGTCGGCGACGTCTTCGAGCTGCTTCCGGAGCTGGAAAAGGCGCTTTGACCGCTCGCCAAGTGACAAGACGACCGGTTTTGGGGCAATCTCGACGCCTGCTCCTTGACAAGCTTCGCATTCATGCAGATTGCTGCATTGCGGCGTGTTTGACCGGCTGAGGATAAATGGCGCACCAGATCAGGACGATAGGCATCATTGGCGCGGGACAGATGGGAAGCGGTATCGCCCATGTCTGCTCGCTCGCGGGCTTTGACATCATGGTCAACGACGTCTCCGAAGACCGGATCAAGTCGAGCCTCGCCACCATCAGCGGCAACATGGCGCGCCAGGCCGCTTCCGAGAAGATCACCGAATCCGACCGCAACGCCGCGCTCGACCGCATCACGGCGGCCCCCGACATGGAGGCGCTTGCGATTTGCGACCTGGTCATCGAATCCGCCACCGAGGAAGAGAAGGTCAAGCGGGCGATCTTCGAGAGCCTCAAGCCGATCGTTAAGCCCGGCGCGATACTCGCCAGCAACACCTCGTCGCTGTCGATCACCCGCCTTGCCGCCGAAACCACCGCGCCCGAACACTTCATCGGCATCCACTTCATGAACCCGGTCCCGGTCATGGAGCTGGTCGAGGTCATCCGCGGCATCGCCACCGACCAGGAGACCTTCGACGCCGCGCGCGAATTCGTCGCCCGGCTCGGCAAGACCATCGTCGTCGCCGAGGATTTCCCCGGCTTCATCGTCAACCGCATCCTGCTGCCGATGATCAACGAGGCGATCTACACGCTGCATGAGGGCGTCGGCACGGTCGACGCGATCGACACCGCCATGCGCCTCGGCGCCCATCATCCGATGGGTCCGCTGCAGCTTGCCGATTTCATCGGCCTCGACACCTGCCTGTCGATCATGCAGGTCCTCTATGAAGGCCTCGCCGATTCCAAATACCGGCCCTGCCCGCTGCTGGTGAAATATGTCGAGGCCGGATGGCTTGGCCGCAAGGCCGGCCGCGGCTTCTACGATTATGGCGGCGAGACGCCGGTTCCCACCCGCTGAGGCGTCCGCAGCGCGAGCATTTTCAGGAAGGCTGCAGGCGCTTTTCCGTCCGGAATATGCGGCAAGACGAGGAGACAGGGTGCGTTTCGTGACTTCGGATTCACGAAACGTGGTCTAGATTTCCGCTTCCGGAGGCGTCGGACAGGTCGAATCCTTCTCCCGGTTCCACCCCCGCGACGTCCAGTCGGGAGCCGGGTGCAGCGCTCCATTCTCGTCCTCGACCGCCTCGAAGAAGGAGAAACAGTTGTCGCCGTCGCGCTCGACGAAGAAGCAGGCCCCCGACAGGCTTTCGTAGAAGGTGCAGAAGGTGTCGTCCTCGATCGTCCATTCGCCGGAGTCGGCGCCGTGGACGTCGTGATAGCGAATAAGCCCGTCCTCGAAATAGGTTTCGCTGAAAAACAGTTTGTCGCTGTAGATGCCGTCGAGGGTGATGCCGGTCAGCGCCGCCCGGATCTCGTCGCCGAGCATGCGCTGTCCGCTGCCCCCCGCTTCCGCTGCTCCGAATGTGGCTGCCAGGACGAGAAAGACTAGGAGGGGACGCATGAACATTGACACATTCGGGGGTTCGCGTAGAAGAAGCGCGGATTTTCGGAAGAGATCATGATCGCGCGCCAGGCGTTGATGTTTTGTCCCTGCGGACCGGCGGATACCCGCCGCGGCGATCCTATGCCGAAACCGGGCCTGAAATCCAACTGACTTGATAACACCCGCCGCTGGCCTTTTCTGCTGGCTTGCCGGCGGAAGGCAATGAGCCACGGCCGAAATTCAAAACCATTGTCGCAACCTGAATCGAACGAACTGGAGCAATACATCATGGGTTACAAGGTCGCGATAGCGGGCGCTACGGGTAATGTCGGCCGCGAGATGCTGACGGTGCTGGAGGAGCGCGGCTTTCCTGCCGACGAGATCGTGCCGCTCGCTTCCCGGCGCAGTCAGGGCAGCGAGGTCTCCTACGGCGATCGGACCCTCAAGGCCAGGGCCCTCGACACCTATGATTTTTCCGACACCGACATCTGCCTGATGTCGGCGGGTGGTACTGTCTCGACGGAATGGGCGCCGCGCATTGCCGGCCAGGGATGCGTCGTCATCGATAATTCCTCGGCCTGGCGCTACAACTCGGCCGTGCCGCTGATCGTCCCGGAGGTCAATGCCGATGCTGTCGCGGGCTTCACCAAGCGTAACATCATCGCCAATCCCAACTGCTCCACCGCCCAGCTCGTCGTCGCGTTGAAGCCGCTCCACGACGCCGCGACCATCACCCGCGTCGTCGTCGCCACCTATCAGTCCGTGTCGGGCGCCGGCAAGGAGGGCTCGGACGAATTGTTCAGCCAGACCCGCGCCGTCTTCGTTACCGACCCGATCGAGAACCGCAAGTTCACCAAGCGGATCGCCTTCAACGTCATCCCCCATATCGACAGCTTCATGGAGGACGGCTTCACCCGCGAGGAGTGGAAGATGGTCGCCGAGACCAAGAAGATCCTCGACCCGAAGATCAAGCTGGTGGCGACCTGCGTCCGCGTCCCGGTCTTTGTCGGGCATTCGGAAGCCGTTGCGGTCGAGTTCGAGCGGGCGATCAGTGCCGAAGAGGCCCGCGATATCCTGCGCGAGGCGCCCGGTTGCCTGGTCGTCGACAAGCATGAGGACGGCGGCTACATCACCCCGATCGAGGCGGTGGGCGAGGACGCGACCTATATCAGCCGCATCCGCGAGGACCCGACCGTCGAAAACGGCCTGATGCTGTGGGTCGTCTCCGACAACCTCAGGAAGGGCGCCGCGACCAACGCCGTCCAGATCGCCGAACTGCTCGTCAACCGCAAGCTGATCCAGCCGAAGCGACAGGCGGCCTGAGGTCGTCGAACCGGAGCACGGCATCCTCGGGATACCCCGCGACGGCCATGCACTCTTGCGATCGTCGTCCTGTTCCGGCACCCGGTGAACGGTCCCTGCCGTTGCCGGCGCGTCAGGCGGCGCGAACCTGAAACCGTTGCATCGGCTTGCCGGGGCAAACCTGGCCGCCTCCCAGCGCCTTTGCTTCGTAAAGGGCCCGATCGGCGGATGTCAGGAGGTCCTCCAGCGAACACGTCGTCTTCGGTGATTCAGCCACTCCCGCCGACGCACTGCATGAAAGTCCGGCGCGCGCCATGGCTGCCACCGCCTTTACGAAGCCTTCGTTCAACTGTTCGGCGACCAGCCGGGCTGCGGCGCCGGTGGTATCGGACAGCGTGACCCCGAACTCCTCGCCGCCAAGCCGGCCGACGATGTCTCCGGCACGGAGGCGTTTCCTTGCGGTCTCGGCGAAGGTCCGGATGACCGCGTCGCCGACCGGATGACCGTACCGGTCGTTGATTTCCTTGAAGCGATCGAGGTCGAAGACGATTGTCGCCGTCGGGCGCCCATGCCGCGCATTTTGCGCAACGACGGCCATGCTCGCTTCGAAGAAGGCCCGGCGATTGCCCAGCCCGGTCAGCGGATCGGTAAGCGCCACCGAGCGAAGCTGGCTTTCGACCCGCTCCTTGATCATCGAAACCATAAGAAACGCAATGATCTGGATGAAGATCGCGGATTCGAGCGCCGCGATCCCGAACCATGCGCCGGAGAAAGCGCCCTGGGATGGCTGGTCCATCAGGATCATCGGCGCACGCATCAGGACGAAGGCGCTATGGATGACGAGGATCACCGCCACCGCCATCCGGGTACGAAGACCGTCCCTGATCGACGCGATTTCCCATGCCGCCGCGACGTAGTAGAGAGCGACCATCGCCGAGCCGGCCACGACCCGCGCTCCGGCATTGTCGTAGAAGGCCGGCACCCGGCACGCGATCAGCCAAACGACCGCGCCGGCCAGCAGCATCCAGAGCCTTACCGGCCGGCCATTGAAGATCCGCATGGCCGCCAGCGTCAGGCCCAGCCCGACCATCAGCAATGCGACGCCGACGTCGATCGACAGCCAGTCCGGGGTGGCCCCTCGCCCACCCAGCAGGAATATCGCAACCGAGACGGTGAAGAAGCTCGCGGCGATCCACAACAGGCTGCGCTGGCTGCGATTGAGCCAGTAGCACCATAGCAGCAGCAGCACCGCCGCCATCGTCGATGCGACCAGCGCCATGAACATTGTCGGTGCGTCGATCAAGATACCATCGTCCAGATGCGGATAGCCCCGGGGTCTGCGAAAACGGGAAACCATCGCATAATGGCGGTTTCTCTATCCTTAACGATTGTCACGGGACTGGAGCCGACGACGGCACCTTGAGTACACGGCGGAACGTCGGCGGCAGGTCCCGGATGCTGTAGATGCTCGCAGGCACCTCCGCGTTTTCATTGAGACCGGCCGCCCTCTAGGACGTGGGCTCATAGACACGTAGCCAAAGGCGGATACAGGCGACAAAGGCGAGGTAGTTCGCAGCGAGCTTGTCGTACCGGGTGGCCACCCGACGGCAGTGCTTGATCCGGTTGAAGAACCGCTCGACGATATCGCGGTCCCTATAGCGGCGTCGACTTCTCCTTTCGCGCGGCATCGAAATGGGCGCCGACACGGGCAATTTCCATGCCGCCACCCCGGCACCGCCGGCGATCACTGACGTCTTGACATGTCCATCTAACCCTCCAGCCGGTCCTCGCCGGTCGCATAGCGTTGAATGGTGCGCCCCACCTCTCGAACCATGGTCTCGCGGGGCATCGAGACCATGGGCGGGAATTTCAGGATGTATCGGCAGAGCGCCAGGCCCAGTAGCTGGCTCGCGATCAGGGCCGCACGCTGGCCGGCGCCGCGGCTGCCGCCCATCGCCCTGACCGCCGGCAGCAGCTGCCGCCGAAAGATCTCGCGCATCTGCTCTGCCGCCGCCTCGCTGGAGGCCGCCGAGCGCAGCAGGATGGGAAGTCCGCTGGTACCGGCGTCGCCCTCCCAGACACCGACAAAATGCCGGACCAGCTTCTCGCCGATCTTGTCGTGCGGGATGCCGTCCAGACCCGGCAGGTTCAGGCGGAACTCGGCGGCTTCGGCGAAGAGCCGGTCCTTGCTGCCGAAATAGCGGATGATGAGCGCCGGGTCGATCCCCGCCTCGGCGGCGATTTCGCGCACCGTGGTGCGGTCCAAACCCCTCTCACCAAACAGTTTTCGCGCCGCTTGCATGATGGATTTCCGGGTCCGATCGGATTTCGAAAGGCAAGATTTTTTCACCTCTGGTTTTCAACGCCTGTTGACTTTCTAACGGACCTGCTCTAGGAAGTCAACACTTGTTGAAGTCAACGACTTGTTGAATTAACCTCGGGCCAGGCGGCGCCGCCCGGCGACGACCCGATGCCCGGATGTTTTCACGAAAGGATCGACCGATGCTGCCTGATACCTGTGATGTCCTCGTCGTCGGCGCCGGCCCGGTAGGGCTCGCGATCGCCATTACGCTGGCGCAGCGCGGCGTGCGCCCGCTGCTGATCGAGCGCGCCGAAACGCCCCAGACCACGTCGCGCGCTGCCGTGATACATGCCCATACGTTGGAAATCCTAGACCGGATCGGCGTCGCGGATGGACTGGTCGCCGAGGGCCGGAAGATCGAGAAGTTCGCCTTCCGCGACCGCGACCGACTGCTGGGCCTGATCCGGTTCGACGGGCTGCCGTCCGACCATCGGTACCTCTTGATGTTGCCGCAGGACCGGACCGAGGCGGTCCTGCTCGACCACCTTGCCGCGCTGGACGTCGCGGTCATGCGCGGCGCAAGCCTGGTTGGGCTTGAGGAGGCGGGCGACCATGTCGCCGCCCGCGTGAACATCGGCGGCGAGACCGCCGAAGTGAAGGCGCGCTATGTCGTCGGCGCCGACGGCACCGGCAGCATCGTGCGGGAAAGCTGCGGCATTCCGTTCGAGGGCGCGTCCTACGAGGGTTCCTTCGTCCTCGCCGACGTCATGCTCGACAATCCGGTGGTGCGCGACGAGGTGACGCTGTTTTTCTCGCCCGACGGCCTCGTGGTGCTCGCCCCGCTTCCGGACGGAAGCTACCGGGTCGTGTCGATGGTCGACGACGCCCCGGAACGGCCCGACGCGGACTTCGTCCAGCATCTTCTCGACACTCGCGGGCTGAGCGGGAACGCCCTGGGCCACATCCAGGACGTGACCTGGAGCTCGCGATTCCGGCTTCATCACCGGCTGGCCAAACAGTATCGCAAGGGTCGCGTCTTCATTGCCGGAGACGCCGCGCATGCGCACAGTCCGGCGGGCGGACAGGGCATGAACACGGGTCTTGTCGATGCCTACACCCTTGGCTGTCTGCTGTCCGACGTTCTCCTCGGCCGCGCCCCGGAGAGCAGCCTCGACGGGTACGAGGAACTGCGTCGCCCGGCCGCCTCTCAGGTGCTGGCGATGGCCGGGCGCCTGACCGAGGCAGCGACCTTGCGCGAGGGCTGGAAACGCCAGCTGCGCAACGTCTTGATCGGCCTCATTGCACGGGTGCCGGCATTCCGCAGCCGGCTGGCCATCAACCTGTCAGGCATCGCGCGCCGGTCGGCGGTGCCGGCCGAATAGTGGCCCGGGTCACTTCAGGGTCTGTACCATGAAAGTGCCTTTTCTCCTTGTCACCGTCGCGGTCGCGGTCACGCCAATGATCGCTGCGGCATTCCTCTGGCCGGCGACATGGTCGATGATCTGGCGGCAGGTATCGATCAGCCTGTGGGGGATAGGCGTCATCTTCACCATAGAGCGGCTTGTCGGCGGCCGGCCGACCGGACAGACGCCCGCCGCTCTCGACGCCGTGTCGGCGCGCACGCCGGTCGTCCGGATCGCACTCATCGCGGCGCTCGCAATGCTCCTCGGCCCGCCGGTCCTCGCAGTCGCGACCGGTGCGCCCTGGAGTCTGCAACCCGGCTGGTTCTGCTCCTTGCCGGAGTCATCCTGGTGAATGGCATGTCGAGGGTGTCTAACGGCAGCTACGGGCCGAGAGCTGACCTCGCGCTTCGTCCGCAGTTGGCGCATCGTGGAAGCACCCTCGGCCCTCGGCGAATTCCGAACATCACTACAAATCGGACTCTCGCCCGGCTGATTGCCGGCGCATCTAATGAATCCCCAACCTAGTCTCGCCGTATTTCTATCGTTCTGGTTCGGGCGAGAGGGCATGACTGACGGAGACGATTTCCCGTGAAGAAGGTTCCTGCCCCGCTGTTTGCCCTGATCGGGCTTTTCGCCATCGCAGCGACACAGACCATGGCCGCTACCGCCGCCGACACCGGCATCCTCGACACCCGCTGGAAGCTGATCTCGGTCCGCGGCGTCCCGGCCGAGGAAGGGCGGGCCGAGGCGCACCTGATCTTCAAGCCCGATGGCGGCCTTGCCGGCAGCACCGGCTGCAACAATCTCGGCGCTGTCTACACCCTCGATGGCGACCAGATCGCCTTCGGGCCAATCATGAGCACCCGGATGTATTGTCAGGAGGTCGCCCGGACCGAACGCAATCTCCTCATGAACCTGCCCGACGTTGCCCGCTGGACCATCACCGGCGACCGGCTCGAGCTGATGACGGACTCCGGCGTCACCATCGCGATTCTCGAGAAGACCGGCGGCTGACCTCATCCTGCCGAAGGGATGGCGCCGGCCGGTGTCCGACGACGAAGCCTTCACCTCCACCTACCCGGATCGGGACTGCGACAGCGTGTGAGCCGGACCGGCCAGTGTCTCGACCGTCACACCGTCCGGCACTGATTCAAACAGCGCCTGACCGGCGACCAGGGGCATCTCGTCGTCGCCCATGGCCCGTCCGAGCGTGATCAGAGCGTGTGTGGCCGAGGCCGCGCTTTCGAGCGCCACCGCGGGAGTCCGGCCCTCCATCCGCTTGCCGAGATAGATCGCCGCCAACAGGTCGCCGCTGCCATGCGGCACCGATTGATAGGCGAGGTGACTGAAAAGACTGACATTTTCCGTCTCGACCAGAAGGTTGCCGATCGCACCTTCCCTGGCGAAAGCCGAGGTCACCACCAGCTCGCCGATCCCGAGCGAACGCCCGACTTCGATCAATTCATCGTTGTTTTTCAAAGAATTGCCCACAAACCATTCGAGTTCGAACCGGTTCGGCGTGGCAATGTCGGCGCGCGGCAGCAGTGTCTCCCGGATCGCCCTGCCGATCTCCTCGGGTTGGAAAAGACCGTAGGAGTCGCCAATGATCGGGTCGCAAAGGTAGACGGCATCAGGGTTTTTCGCCTTGACCGCATCGACGAGAACAGCGATCGGCTCCGCCTGATCGGCGGCGCCGAGATAGCCGGTCATCACCGCCCCGACTTCGCCAAGCCATGGCGCCACCGAAAGATCCTCCAGAAAGGCTGCGAAATCACCGGAATCCGGCACGATCCGGGTCGCGGGCCCGTGTCCGGGATGCCACGGCAGGAAGATCGTCGGCGCCGACCAGACCGGGAAACCGAGGCGCTGGAGGACGAAAACTCCGGCGCGACCACCGACCGAACCCCGCGCGACCTGGCTGTTGATGACGATAACCGCTTGCTTTTCCTCGATTTTGCTCATCACGTCCATTTGCCTTGGGGCCGCCCACGCTTGTCCGGACATCCCTGCGAATCCGGCACGAGGGGGCTTTTGGGATCGCCTTCGGGAAGCTAGTCTCTCGCCGGCTCAGGGGGAGAATACCTAGCATGGCGGCAGCGCCGCGCCCGCGTCGAAGCGCACTCTACATTCCGGGATCGAACGCCCGCGCCCTCGACAAGGGACGGACCATCGCGGCCGATGTCCTGATCCTCGACCTCGAGGACGCGGTCGCCGTCGAGGCCAAGGAAATGGCCCGCGCCGCCGTCGCCGCCGCCGTCAACGTTCACGCCTATGGCAAGCGCGAGGTGGTCGTGCGGGTCAACGGCCTCGGCACGCCGTGGATCGCCCGCGATATCGCCGCGGTCGTCGCCGCCATGCCCGATGCCGTGCTGATCCCCAAGATTTCGCGGATGGAGGACGTCCGGCGCGCCCGCGCCGCGCTCGCCGCCGCGCAGGCGCCGGATGGTCTGGCGCTCTGGGCGATGATCGAGACGCCGCTTGCCGTACTCAACGCCGCCGGCATTGCCTCGACGGCGAATTCCGGGTCGGGCGTGCCTCTCGATACCCTGGTCATCGGCACCAACGATCTCGCCCGCGAGATGGGCGTCCGCCTCCTGCCCGGCCGCGCCGCGCTTGTCCCGGCCCTGTCGCAATGCGTCCTTGCGGCGCGCGCCTACGGGCTCGCCGTCCTCGATGGCACCTTCAACGACCTGACCGACCGCAAGGGCTTCGACGCCGAATGCCAGCAGGGTCGCGACCTCGGAATGGATGGCAAGACGCTGATCCATCCGCGTCAGGTCCCGACCGCCAACGAAGCCTTCGCGCCGAGCAACGAGGAAGTCGAGTGGGCCGAGAAGGTGCTCGCCGCCTTCGACCGGCCGGAGAATCACGGCAAGGCGGTGATCGCCGTCGAAGGGCAGATGGTCGAGCGCATGCACGAGCGAATGGCGCTCCGGGTCATCGAGACGGTGACGTCGATCCTGCCGGACGAGTGATCCGGCGGCGCTCGCCGCGCCGCCTAGTGCCAGGGCCGATCTTCGGCAATCCGCTGTTCGTGACGGTCGATGTGGGGGGCCTTCTCCAGCGACAGGCCAACCTCGTCGAGGCCGTTCAGCAGACAATGCTTCTTGAACGGATCGATCTCGAAGGTCACGACTCCGCCGTCCGGTCCCCGGATCTCCTGGGCCTCGAGGTCGATCGAGATGGTGGCATTGGCGCCACGGCTGGCATCGTCCATGAGCTTGTCGAGGTTCTCCTTCGACACCACGATCGGCAGGACGCCGTTCTTGAAGGCATTGTTGTAGAAGATGTCGGCGAAGCTGGTCGAGATCACGCAGCGGATGCCGAAATCGAGCAACGCCCAGGGCGCATGCTCGCGGCTCGAGCCGCAGCCGAAATTGTCGCCGGCGACCAGGATTTCCGCCTTGCGATAGGCCGGCTTGTTGAGAACGAAATCCGGGTTCTCGCTGCCATCGTCGTTGTAGCGCATCTCGGAAAACAGGCCCTTGCCAAGACCGGTGCGCTTGATCGTCTTGAGATAGTCCTTGGGGATGATCATGTCGGTGTCGACATTGAGCATCGGCAGCGGCGCGGCGACGGCGGTGAGTTTGTCGAATTTCTGCATGAGACGGATCCTCTTCCGCCGCATCATGTGCGACGGAAGGCCTCCGACGTCAAGACTCGAACACAGTGCGGATTAGGGTCTGTCCTGGCGGAAATACGGGCGATCCTTGATTTTCAGCAGCACGATCGGCGTCGCCATCAGGGCCGCGCCGATCAGAATCGAGCCAATCGTCGCCCCGGCACCGAGCTGTCCGGCTGCGGATGCTTCCGCGTAGCAGGCGAAACCAATCGGCAGGAACAGGACAACCGCCGTTCCGAGGCCGGGCGAGTAGCGCCCTTTGGTCCGAATGAACGGCACGATGTGGAAGAAGACGGCGTTGATCATCATCAGTGCCGGAAAGGCCAGTGCGACTCCCGGCGCGGCGCGGGCGAGATTGGCGGCAACGATGCCGAGAACGATCACCAGCGCGTTGACGACGTAGAAATCCGACCACTCGACCGGCAGGCCGATGACGGCGCGCGCCCAGCCGCGCCAGTCGAGGGCAAATTCTTCCAGTACATGGAGTCCGTAGGCCGCGGTCGCGAGCCAAAGCCAGTGTTCGAGATTCATGGGAGCCCCCTGACCGGCAAACAGAACCTGCCGGACGCGACTTGCAACGACCGGCGCTGCCCGAGTGTAGTCCAATTCGTGTGGTTTCCTGCCGTTGAGGATGGGCGCTCAATTGCTATGATTTGACGATGGCGGATGTCCTCACCCCTGCGAATCGGGGCCAAACCACAGTTGAAGCGGCGGCAGCGACTTACGACGCATTCATCTCCTACAGCCAACGTGGCGACAAGGCTGTCGCCCGGGCCCTCCGCACCGTCATTCAGACCATCGGCAAGCCGTGGTGGAAGGTCCGCAGTCTCAACGTCTTTCTCGATGCGACCAGCCTCTCCGCGGCACCGAGCCTCTGGCAGGGAATAGAAGAAAAGCTCGACCGGTCCCGTTACCTGATCCTGCTCGCCTCGCCCGAAGCCGCAGCGTCGAAGTGGGTGGACAAGGAGGTTGCCCACTTCATCGCGACAAACGGGGCCGACCGGCTGTTGATCGCCCTGACCGACGGCGACCTGGCCTGGGACGACGACCTCCGGGACTTCCGGACCGACTCCGACCTTCCCCTGCCGCGATGCCTCCACGGCCGCTTCGCCGAGGAGCCATTATGGGTCGATCTCCGCGCCTTTCGCGCCGATCCCTCCGCCGCGACAAAAAGCAACCAGGCCTTCCTCCATGCCGCGCTCGACCTCGCCGCGACGATCCACGGCGTCGAGAAGGCCGACCTTTATTCGGAGGAAGTGCGTCAACAGCGCCGAAGCGTCCGGACGGCCTATGCGGTAGCGATCATTGTCGCTGGTCTCGGCCTCGGTGCCGGCGTCGCCGCCTGGATCGCGGTTGAGAACGAACAGCGCGCGACGGCGGAAGCCGAGCGGGCCATCCGCAATTTCGACATCGCCAAGTCGACCGTCGACAAGGTGATTTTCGACATCGCCCAGGGCCTGCGCGATGTCGAGGGAATCCGGATCGAAAGCCTCCGCAAGATTCTTTCGCAGGTGCAGACGGCGGTCGACCGGCTGTCCGACGCCGCGGCCGACGACATGGATGTCCAACGCAGTCGAGCGATGATGCTCGAGGAGTTCGGCCAGACCTATGCGAACGCCGGCGATATCGCGGCGGCAACGACCGCCTATGAGGAAGATCTTGCCATCACGCGAAATCTGAGGAAGGCCGATCCGGAGAACGGGCTGTGGCAACGGGATGTCGGGGTCGCCTTGAGCAGGGTCGGCGAGATGAGGCTTGCCGGTGGCGATGGAGCTGGCGCGCTTGCGGCTTTCGAGGAATTTCTCGCCAATGCCCGAGGTCTCGCCGACGCCAATCCCGACAGCAAGGAGCTGCAAAGGGATGTTGCGGTCGCGCTCGACAAGATCGGCGAAGTCAAGCTCAAGACCGGCGATGCCGCCGGAGCGCTGGCCGCCCACAGCGAAGGCCTCTCGATCCACCGCCGGCTTGCCGATGCCGATCCGAACAATCCGGAATGGCAGCGGCGGATCGCGGTCGAACTCCAACTGGTCGGAGACGCGAAGGCCGCATCCGGCGACACCGCAGGCGCACTCGACGCCCACGACGAGGCTCTGGCCATCGCGCGTCGACTTGCGGCGGCGGCACCGGGCAACACGCAACGGCAGCGCGATGTTGCGGTGGACCTCGGCAGGGTCGGCGATTTCAGGCTTGCCGCCGACGATACGGATGGGGCCCTGGCCGCCTTCGACGAGCAACTGGCCCTTTACCAGCGACTGACAGAACTCGATCCCGACAATACCCTGTGGCGAGACGACCTCTCGATCGCCTTGGAGGACCTCGCCAACGTCAAGGCAAGGATCGGCGATGCGGATGGCGCTCTGGCAAACTACAGGAAGAGCCTGGCAATCCGGCGCGGGCTTGCCGAAGCCGATCCAGACAATACGGATTGGCAACGCGGCATCGCCATCAACCTGACCCAGATCGCCGATCTCCTGAGAGCTGCCGGGGAAAAGAAGGCTGCCCGTTCCGCCTATGAGGAAAGCCTCGCGATCGCGCGGCGGCTGAGCGCTATCGATCCTGCAAACACCGCGTGGCAGCGGGACGTCTCGGTCGCGCTCGATCGGGTTGGTACTGCCGAGGCCGCCGAAGGCGAAACCGCAAACGCGCTTGCTTCTTTCGAGGAAAGCTCCGCGATCTCGCGCAAACTCCTCGGCATCAATCCGGACAACACGCTGTGGCGGACGGATGTGGCTGTCGGCCTTGAGAGAATCGGCACGTTGCGGCGCGACAGCGGCGATATGGCGGGTGCGCTCGACGCTTTCGAGAAGAGCCTCGCCACCTTCCGGCTGCTGACGGAGAGCGAACCGAAGGACGCGGGCCTTCAGCAGAGCGTTGCTCGCCTGCTGGGCCATGTCGGCGATGCCAAACGCGACAGCGACGAGAGCCGGGCCCTGGCCGCCTATGACGAAAGCCTTGCCATCTATCGGCGGCTTGCTGCGGCGACCCCGGGCAATGCGGACCGCCAGCGCGACGTCATCTCCGCCCTCGAAAGAATCGGCTATCTGAGGGCTCGGGCCGGCGACGGCATCGCCGCGATTGCCACCCTGAATGAGATCATTGTCATTCGCCGGGCGCTCAGCGAAGCCGATCCGGACAATCTCACGCGGCAGGAGGAACTTGCCAACGACCTCGAGCGGTTGGGAAATCTCGAGATGGCCGTGGGCGATCCACCAAAGGCGCTCACCGCATGGCAAAGCAATCTGGAAGTCCGCCGCCGCATGGCCGAGTCCGCCCCCGGCGATGCGCAGGTCATTCGGAAGCTGGCCGGCGCATTCGGCAATGTTGCCTTCGCCCAGCTCTTAGCCGGCAATCCGGAGGCCGCTGAAGCATTGTCCCGCCGGGCGATGGCCCTGGCACCCGGCGAGATCGTCTTTGAGACCAATCTCGCCCACGCGCTGATGATGGAAGGCAGGATCGACGAGGCAGACCGGATCTATCTCGGAAACCGCGGCGCTTCGGTCGGCGACCGATCGTGGGAATCGGTGGTGGCTGCCGACTTCGATGCCCTTCGCAAACAGGGTGTCAGCAATCCCCATATGGCGGAGATCGAACGCCTCCTCGCTGCACCCGCGGCATCACAGTAAAGCCGGGTCGCGTCCCTCACCCTACCCCGCCTCCCGCTCGATCGCCTCCATGTCATCGTCGGACAGGCCGAAATGGTGGCCGATTTCGTGGATGAGGACATGCGTGACGATCCCGCCCAAAGTCTCGTCGTGATCGGCCCAATAGTCGAGAATCGGCCGGCGGTAGAGCCAGATCATGTTCGGCATCTCCCCGGTGTAGGGGACGGCGGAAGCGTGAGCGAGACCGACACCCTGGAACAGGCCGAGCAGCCCGAATTCCGACGCGATCCCGAGTTCGTCGAGCACATCATCCTCGGGGAAGTCGGCCACCTGGATCGGCAACTCGCCCGTCAACGACCGGAAGGTCTCCGGCAGTGTGGCAAACGCATCCCGGGCCATGATCTCAAGATCGTCGAGAGACGGCGCACGTGCTTCCACCCAGTTCATTTCCGTAACCTTGCCTGTCATGGCCCGTAGGTGAACAATAGATAGAGGGCAAGAACAAGCAAGGCGATGAACCCAAGGGTCCTGCCGGTCCGCTTGGCCCATATCTCGACCTTGTCCGGCGGATCCGCAGGTCCGGATCTTCCCCGCTCGTCGCTCAACGAGCCGTCCCCTTTGTTGCAGCCGCCATCGCCCTGTTGGCCCGGATCAGCTTGTCCCTAAGTCCGTGCCGATAGGAGAGCTCGACAGCCTGCGCGATCTCGGACGAGCGACGAAACAGTTTCGTCAGCGCGCCCCGTTCGAAGGCAATATATCGAACGGAGGTCGCGGCCGTTACGGTCGCGGTCGCCGGGATTCCGGTCGACACGCTGATCTCGCCGACGAAATCGCCGATCCCGCATGTTCCGACCGGTTGCTGGTCCATCTCGACCCGCGCATCCCCCCTGACAATAAAGACGAGATCGGACACGTGTTCGCCCTGAGAGGCGAGAACCGCGCCGGGCTCCGCATCCACCCAGCGACCGGCCTGCAAGAGCTGGCGGACATGGGCGGGCTCCAGTCCCGGAACTGCCATTTCGTGGAACGTCCGCTCTTCCGGCGTGAAGCGGGTCTTGCTGTTGAGATAGGACGTGATCGTCAGCTGGCCGACATTGGTCAGGACGAACATCGTTTCCCAGAACGTCGAGACCGGATCGTCAAGCCAGATCGCCGAGTAGATCGCAGCGAGGATTCCGGAACCGATTGCCAACACGCGGAGCCAGAACATCCGCGTCATCAGCATCGATGCGATCAGCAACACATAGCTTGCGTGACCGATCAGCGCGCCGTTGCCGATCAGCGATTCCGCGGTGAGGTTCATGCGGCTTGCGGCGAAGCTGGCGGGGAAGCAGCAAAGGCCGCCCCTCTTTTTCCCATCACCTGATCGGGACGGAATAGGCTGACCAACCGCCCGGGTGCCCGAACCGCTCGGCGAGGCTCCTGGCGATCGGCGGCTTTTCGGGAACCAGCCAGCGAAGGTCGTCCCAGTCGCGCTTTCCGGCTTCGGCGACAACGGCGTCAAGCAGCGCCTTTTCGACCCCCTGTTCACGCGAGTCCTGGATCACGAACATTTCATTGAGCTGGCCGGTCCGCCGCCCGTTCATCATGTCCGGCAGATCGAAGAAGACAGCGAAGCCCGCGAGCCTGCCGCCGAGCCGCGCGCCGAGAATCTCCGCTGTCCGGTCGTTGAGAAGGAGTTCCGCATAGAATTCGTCGGGGCGCCGCGGCGCCCCGCGTTTCCGCTCCTGCGCACAGGCCGCAAGCAACGGCGCCAGTTCGTGGGCGTCGCCAATCGATAGGAGTGCTGTTTCAATCGTGCTCATGTCGCCAGTTTCGCTGCTAATGACGGCGGGTCAAGCTGAAGCTTTGTCCTTACGGATCGGAGCCGGGCCACTGAGATTCACAGCCGGTGCATCAACGAAATGCACCAACCAAAGATAGCAAAAAATCCTTGAAAGCGCCCAAATGTGGCCACCGACCCGCCCTTGCGGGGCCGCTTTCATGACGTTTCATGTCACAATGAAACCTTGTGTGAACCGAGATCGTTCATATGTAAGCAAGGCGACTGTGATCGAGTTCACTGAAATGCCTGGCGAGATAGGCCAGAACAGGATCAAGGGCGAATTGACAGCCCGACAGGGAACAGTGCGATGAGTTTCAGGATTCCAATCGGCCCCGCGGCCGCGCTTTTCGAAGAAGGCGTTTTCGACTTCGCGCCGGTACCGGCCGAGCGCGTGACCCATTTCGCCGATACGCCGGTCGCATTTATCGCCGATAGCGCCGAGGCGATCCGCCTCCCGGCGCCGCAAGATGCACCGGAAAGACCGGCCAAGGGACATCACTATCACTGAGCGGCTTTACCCCCCCACCCCGACCTCCAAAGCTGCCAGTCGATGAACGGCCCCGTGCGCCCCCGCGGGGCCGTTCGCTATTCAGCCGCCACCCGGGGTCTCACCCTGAATTGTCCGCCAGGGGCTAGACCGGTTCGAGCGGGCGATGGGGTCCTTCAGGAAGCGTCGCCACAATCCGGTCGCCGGGACACACGGCGCCGGCCGCGACCACGATTGCCATGACCCCCGCCTTGCGGATGAGCGTGCCGTCGGCATCGCGATCGAGCACCGCGCTCATCAGCCCGGGCTGAAAATCATCGAGTTGATGGCAGGGGTTGCGGAGGCCGGTGATCTCGACGATCGCGGACGCCCCCAGCGCCAGCCGTGTTCCCACGGGCAGGCCGAGAAGCTCCACGCCTGACGTCGTCACGTTCTCCCCCATCTCGCCCGGCGCGACCGCGAAGCCGCGCCCACGGAGTTCGTCGAACAATTCGGCATGTATGAGGTGGACCTGCCGCAGGTTCGTCTGGCCCGGATCGCGGGCGGCGCGGGATCGGTGCTTGACCGTTTCGCCGCAATGCACGTCGCCCTCGACGCCAAGGCCGGCGAGAAGCCGGATCCCGCCGACGTTCGACTTGGAGAAACTATGGGCGGGACTGAGACTGACTGCCTTGACGACCGCAGTCGCACCAGTTCCCGCGTCCATTCCTGCCTAGCTCCACTCCCTGACATCGACGAAATGTCCGGCGATCGCCGCCGCCACGGCCATTGCCGGCGACACCAGGTGCGTGCGGCCCTTGAAGCCCTGCCGTCCCTCGAAATTACGGTTCGAGGTCGAGGCGCACCGCTCGCCGGGTTTCAGCCGGTCGTCGTTCATCGCCAGACACATCGAGCAGCCGGGCTCCCGCCACTCGAAACCGGCGGCGAGGAAGATCTTGTCGAGGCCTTCGGCCTCGGCCTGCTCCTTCACCAGCCCCGAACCCGGAACCACCATCGCGCTGACGCCATCGTGGACCCGCTTGTCGCCGATCACTTTGGCGGCAGCCCGAAGATCCTCGATGCGACCATTGGTGCACGAACCGAGGAAGACGCGCTCGACGGCGATGTCCTTGATCCGGGTGCCGGGCTCGAGGCCCATATAGGCAAGCGACCGCTCGACCGCGCGGCGCCGGTCGGGATCGGCGATATCCGCCGGATCCGGCACCTTGCCGTCGATGGTGGTGACATTCTCGGGGCTTGTGCCCCATGTCACCAGCGGCGGCAGGCTCGACGCATCAAGCCTGACCTCGCGATCGAAGACCGCGCCGTCGTCGGAGCGAAGCGTCTCCCAGTAGCGAAGCGCCTTCTCCCAGTGATCGCCCTTGGGTGCCTTCGGCCGGCCCTCGATATAGGCGTAGGTCGTCTCGTCGGGGGCAATCAGCCCGGCGCGGGCGCCGCCCTCGATCGACATGTTGCAGACCGTCATCCGGCCTTCCATCGACATCGCGCGGAAGGCCTCGCCGGCATATTCCATGACATGACCCGTGCCGCCGGCCGTACCGATCTCGCCAATGATGGCAAGGATGATGTCCTTGGGCGTTACACCGGGCGGCGGCGTGCCGTCGACGGTGATCCGCATGTTCTTGGCCTTTTTCTGGATCAGCGTCTGGGTGGCGAGGACGTGCTCGACCTCGGAGGTGCCGATGCCGTGTGCCAGCGCACCAAAGGCGCCGTGGGTCGACGTATGGCTGTCGCCACAGACGATCGTCATCCCCGGAAGGGTGAAACCCTGTTCCGGCCCGATGATGTGGACGATGCCCTGCCGGTGGTCGAGTTCGTTGAAGTATTCGACACCGAAATCCGCGGCATTCTTCGCCAGCGCCTCGACCTGGATTGCGGCTTCCTCGTTGGCGATGCCGTGGCTGCGATCGGTCGTCGGCACATTGTGGTCGACGACGGCCAGCGTCTTTTGCGGCGCGCGGACCTTGCGGCCCGCCATGCGCAGGCCTTCGAAGGCCTGGGGGCTGGTCACTTCGTGGACGAGATGACGGTCGATGTAGAGCAGGCAGGTGCCGTCATCGTCTTGATGGACGACGTGGTCGTCCCAGATCTTGTCGTAAAGGGTTTTCGGGTTCATTGGATATGCCTTGCAAAGCTACGCGATCCTTTAGGATCGCCGATGGGCTGAAATCTCGGGAAGGCCGCGTCGGTGCGCGTGCGGTCAAAGACCTGGAGCCCCCCTGGCGGCGACAATCCGCGCATGGAACCGCCACGGCAGCCGGAAATGGTCGGCGATCGCGCCGGCCTTGGTGGCCACCGCCTTCCAGTCACATTTCGTCGCCTGCTCGATCCGGTTCATGCGGTCTATATACGGCATGGCATCAACACTTTGAAATACCCCGTCCATATGGTGACGTGCACGAAGGTTTCACCGGCGGAAAGGCGGAAAATGGCGTTTGAATGGAAACAGGTTGCGACACTTGGCGGATCGGCATTTTTCCTGGTTTCGGTTTCGGCAGGCGTCGCGCAAGCCGCCTGTGAGCGTGAGACTTTCGAGGATGCCGGCTATGTGGTCTGCACCTTCGACCTGACCGACACCGACATCAGGTTGTTCTGGCGAGGATCGGACGACGCGCCACATGCAACATTCTCCGCCCTCGCCGCCGATCTCGATTCCAGGGGGCTGTCACTCGAATTTGCCATGAATGGCGGCATGTATGGCGACGACCTCAGTCCAATCGGCCTCTATGTCGAGAATGGCAAGGAACTGAGGCCTGTGAACACGGCATCGTCGGAGATCAGGCCGGCGCCCAATTTCTACAAGAAACCCAACGGCGTCTTCTACATCGCCGACGGTCAGGCCGGCGTGATGTCGACCGAGGA
The DNA here is from genome assembly GCA_963812275.1 of uncultured Alphaproteobacteria bacterium. GTDB lineage: Bacteria > Pseudomonadota > Alphaproteobacteria > Rhizobiales > Kaistiaceae > Bauldia. Next base: position 65,682 of record CAWEUQ010000017.1, read on the forward strand.
TTTCCTCGCCGATCGGCCGGCGGCCGACTTCGCGACCCAGTCCGGGCCGATGCTGGTGATCGACGGAAAGCTGCACCCGGCCTTCATCGTCGGCTCGACATCGGTGAAGCGGCGGAACGGCGTCTGCGCGCCGTCTCCGACGCAAGTGCGCTTCGCCATCACCGAAGGCAGCGTCAGCTTCTACGACTTCGGCCGCTTCTTCCGCGATCGCCTCGACTGCGACAACGCCTTGTTTCTCGACGGCGGCTCGGCGCCGGGCCTCTATGCGCCCGAGCTTGGCCGCGACGATCCGCCGAGCCATGGCGGATACGGCCCGATCATCGCCGTGGTCGGCAAAAAATAGGGTCCGGTGGTTCTAGCCCGATTTCTGCGCTTCGAGCGACAGGCTGAGGGGGAGCGCCGGCATCCCCTTTGGCAGCCGCCAGAGCCGGTCCGCGCCCTCGACCATCATCGGAAACATCCGCCACGGCAGTTCCTCGTGCTCGGCGATCCGCCTGATCGACATGCCGCTGTCGATCAGCGCCATGAGAATGTCGCTGATCGGATGGATCCACTCGAAGCTTTCCGCATTCGCCAGGGTGCGCGGGTCGCCGGTATAGGTCTGCTGCTCGCTGAACTCCAGCGGGATCGACGAATGCGTCCGGAAGCCGAATGTCGGCTCGAGTCGTCCGCTCACCTCCTCCAGCACGGCAAGGCCTGGATGGCAGTCCGCGAAATAGAGCCGGCCACCCGGCTTCAGGACACGGGCAACGATCGCCCCCCAGCGAAAAACGTCGGGGAGCCAGGTGATCGTGCCCCAGGTCGCGTAGGCAAGGTCGAAATCGGTGCCGACCAGCTTCGGCGCGTCATAGACCTCGCCCTGCACGAAGTCAGCCTCGAGGTCGGCGCGCGCTGCAAGCTCGCGGGCATGACCGATGGCGACCGGCGAAAAATCGAGCCCGGTGACCACGGCCCCCCGCCTCGCCAGACACAGCGTATCGATGCCGATATGGCATTGGAGATGCAAAACCCGCAGCCCCGTGACATCGCCGATTTCGGCAGCTTCTATCGGGTAGAGGACGTCATCACCGGCCAGGAATCGTTCGAGCCCGTATGTGCCAGTCGTATCCTCGATATGGATATCGGCGCGCTCATCCCAGTTTGCACGATTGGTCTCGGCGTGGGCGCTGTCCATGCGCGTGATCATAGGCCAATTCTTAAGCCGCCACGGCGTCTCCGCCAAGGTCGATCGCGACGATCTCCGGCGGCACGCCGAACCGTATCGGCAGTGTCGAGCAGCCGAGACCGCCAGAAACGATGAGATTGCGGTTGTTCTCGACAATATGGCCATAGGCGAAACGGTCGCCATAGGCCGACGGCACCACGGGGCGCCCGATGAAGGGGAGGTCGACCTGGCCGCCATGGGTATGGCCGCAGAGCGTCAGGCTGACCCGGTCGGGAACCTTGACGAAGATATCCGGCTCGTGGGCGAGGAGCACGACCGGCCGGTCATCGACGACCCGGGCCAGCGTTCCCGGCAGGTCGTCGACCCCGATCGACCGGCCGTGGCCGATGCGATGGGCAAGCTGGTCGCCAAGGCCCGCGAGCCAGAAATCGACGCCGTCCGGCGCCTGGATCCGCTCGACCACGTTTTCCATGACCGGAATACCATTCGCGACGAGCGCTGCCCGAATTTCCTCCGGGGCGGTCCACCAATCGTGATTGCCGAGAATCGAGCGTACGCCGAGCGGGGCTTGCAACCGGCCAAGGACCCGGGCCCAGTCGGCGATCGGAACGACGCCGGTGCGGAACCGGGGCATGCTGCCGATATAGTCACCGAGCAGTACGGTCAGGTCCGGCTGGAGACCATTCGTCACGTCGACGATCTCCTCCAGCCGCGAGAGCGGCATCCAGGGATCGCAGGCATGGGTGTCGGCGATGACCGCAATACGCAGCGGACGCCGACCGGCCGGCCATCCCGGCGGCGTCAGGCGATAGCGCGTCACCTCAAGCCGAAATCGCGGCTCGATGGCGAAGGCGTAGGAACTCAGCCCGAGGCCGGCCAGGGCCGTCAGACCGGTGAGTTTGAGAAAGGCGCGTCGCGAGATCATGTCGCCGGACCATATGCGGCGAATTTTGCTCAAAATTGGGACGAGCGGAGATCTTGTCGGTTTTGGTTAACCCGGCGCGGATGAAACCGCCGGTTCCCGCATGGTCGACGCCATCACGACACCACGGGAATCACGCCCGACGGACACCCGGTCCATCGGAGGCCTTCGTCGATAGGAGAGGATACCGGGTTATTCGGCAGCGGCCGCGCGCGGCGGACGGCGATCCTGCTTCTCGGCGATACGCGCCGACTTTCCGCGACGGCCGCGAAGATAGTAGAGCTTGGCGCGGCGGACCTTGCCGCGACGGACGACGTCGATCGAGTCGATGACCGGCGAATAGATCGGGAAAACGCGCTCGACGCCTTCGCCATAGGAAATCTTCCGGACCGTGAAGCTTTCGTTGAGGCCCCCGCCCGAGCGCCCGATGCAGACGCCCTCGTAGGCCTGGATGCGGCTCCGGGTTCCCTCGGTCACCTTGACGTTGACGCGAACGGTGTCGCCGGGTCCGAAGTCCGGCACGGCCCGGACGGCTGCGATCGCTTCGGCTTGCTCTTTCTCGAGCTGCTGTATGATGTTCATGGTCGGAACCTCTTCTCACGACAGGCGGCGGCGCACCAAGAGTGCGGTCCGGCCGTTTACCCCGCGGTCAATATATGAAAGCCGGCGGTTCCATACGCTAATCGGCCGGCTTTGTCGATTCCCGTCGCGACAGAAGATCGGGGCGCCGTTCCGCCGTCAACCGCATCGCCTCCAACCTGCGCCATTCGGCGATTCCGGCATGATTGCCGGAGGTCAGCACCTCCGGTATCGACCGGCCTTCGAAGATCGCCGGCCGCGTGTATTGCGGATATTCGAGCAGGCCATCGGCGAAGCTCTCGCTTTCGGCCGATGTCGCGTTGCCCATGACGCCCGGCAGCAGGCGGATCGTGGCGTCGAGAAGCGCCAGCGCGGCGATTTCGCCGCCCGAGAGCACGAAATCGCCGAGCGAAACCTCCTCAAGATAGCGCGCGGCGATCACCCGCTCGTCGACGCCCTCGAATCGACCGGCGACGACCACGGCACCCGGCCCGGAGGCAAGGTCGCGGACCCGCGCCTGATCGAGCGGACGGCCGCGCGGGCTCATCAGCAGCCGCGGCCGGTCGTCGCCCGCGGGGCTCGCCGCGTCGATCGCGGCCGCCAGCACGTCGGCCCGCATCACCATGCCCGGTCCCCCGCCTGCCGGGGTGTCGTCGACCGAACGGTGCCTGTCCAAAGCCGAATCGCGGATGTCCCGAACGTCGAGCGACCAGATGCCCTCCTCGAGCGCCCGGCCGGCGAGGCTTCGGCCGAGCGGCCCCGGAAACATCTCCGGAAAGATCGTGAGGACTGTCGCGGCGAAGGTCATCGGGCGTCGTCCGGGTCCGACTGGTCGTCGAGCAGCCCCTCCGGCGGGTCGATCACGACCCGCCCCCCGGCCAGATCGACCTCCGGCACCACGGCGCGGGTAAATGGGACCAGCAGCGTCTGGCCGCGCGATGGTGCGATCTCGAGCAGGTCGCCGGCACCGTAATTCTCGACGCCGACCACGGCGCCGAGCACCGTACCGCCGACGGTCCTGGCCTCGAGACCGATCAGGTCGGCATAGTAGAACTCGTCGTCGGCGGCGGCCGGCAGGCGCTCGCGGGAAACGCTGAGCTCGATACCGTTCAGTGTCTCGGCCTGGTTACGGTCGGCAACGCCCTTGAAGCGAACGACGAGGAGATCCGGCGAGGTGCCGGCGGCCGGGCGCAACGTCTCGACCTCGAAGCGCCGCCCGTCGGGCGCTTCGAGCGGCCCATAGGCGGCGATGTCGGCCGGCGTTCCCGTGAACGCCTTGACCCGCACCTCGCCCTTGATGCCGTGCGCGGCGCCGATCCGGGCGATGACGACCCGTTCCGCCGCCGGCGTGCTCATGGCTAGCTCGCCGCGGCCTCTTCGGCGGGCGCTTCGGCAGGCGCCGGCGCCGGCGGGGCGGCAGCCGCTTCGGCGGCCTTGGCCTTGGCTTCCTCAGCCGCCGCGGCGCGTTCCACCGCCTTTTCGCCCGGCTTGGCCTTGTTCGGATTGTTGCGCGGCGCGCGCTTGGCGAGGCCGGCCGCGTCGAGGAAGCGCAGGACGCGATCGGTCGGCAGCGCGCCGACGCCGAGCCAATGCTGGACCCGCTCGGTCTTGATGACCACCCGGTTCTCGTCGGTCTTCGGCAGCATCGGATCGTAGGTGCCGACGATCTCGATGAAACGGCCGTCGCGGGGCGACCGCGAGTCGGCGACGACGATCCGGTAGAAGGGGCGCTTCTTGGCGCCGCCGCGGGCAAGGCGAAGTTTCAGGGACATTCAATCACTCCTGTTGGGGTTGGTCAGCCGGTCGCGGTGTTCCGCGCCATCATGATCGGTGTTCATTTCTTCTTGCCGGGGAGGCCGGGCAAGCCGCCGCCGAGACCGGGAAGCTTGGGTCCGCCGATGCCGGGAAGCCCCGGCAGGCCGCCGGGCAGACCGCCCGGCATGCCGCCGCTCCTGGCGAGGCGCTCCAGCGCCGCGGGATCCATCTGGGGCATGCCGCCGCCTCCGGGCATTCCGGCCATTCCGGCCATCCGCCCGAACAGGCCTTTGCCCTTGCCCATCTGCTTCATCATGTCCGCCATCTGGCGGTGCATCTTGAGCAGCTTGTTGATTTCCTCGACCCGGGTCCCCGAGCCGGCGGCAATCCGCCGCTTGCGGCTCGCCTTGAGGATCTCCGGCTTCTTCCGCTCCTGCTTGGTCATCGACGAGATGATCGCGGTCTGCCGCTTGAACACGGAATCGTCGACGCCCATCGCGTCGATCTGCTTCTTCATCTTGCCGACACCGGGAAGCATGCCCATCACCCCGGACATGCCGCCGATCTTGGCCATCTGGCCGAGCTGTTCGGCAAGATCATCGAGGTCGAAGACGCCCTTGCGCATCCGCTCGGCCGCCTTGGCGGCCTGCTCGGCGTCGATGTTGGCGGCGGCCTTCTCGACCAGCCCGACCACGTCGCCCATGCCGAGGATACGGCCGGCGATCCGCTTCGGATCGAATTCCTCGAGCGCATCGAGGCGCTCGCCGACGCCGATCAGCTTGATCGGCTTCTCGGTCACCGCCCGCATCGACAGCGCCGCGCCGCCGCGGCCGTCGCCATCGACCCGGGTCAGCACGATGCCGGTGATGCCGACCCGATCGTTGAAGGATTTCGCCACATTGACCGCGTCCTGGCCGGTCAGCGCGTCGGCGACGAGCAGAATTTCGTGGGGATCGGTCGTCCGCCTGATCTCCGCCATTTCGGCCATCAGCGACTCGTCGATATGCGTGCGGCCGGCGGTATCGAGCATGACCACGTCATAGCCGCCGAGGCGCGCGGCCGAGAGCGCCCGCTTGCCGATATCGACCGGCATCTGGCCGGCGACGATCGGCAGCGTGTCAATGCCCGCCTGCTGGCCAAGGATCTTCAACTGCTCCTGCGCGGCCGGGCGCCGGGTGTCGAGTGAGGCGATCAGGACCTTGCGCTTTTCGCGGTCGGTCAGGCGCCGGGCGATCTTCGCCGTCGTCGTCGTCTTGCCGGAGCCCTGCAGGCCAACCAGCATGATCGGCACGGGGGCCGGGGCGTTGAGGTCGATGGTTTCGGCGTCCGAGCCAAGCATTTCGACCATCTGGTCGTGGACGATCTTGACGACCATCTGGCCCGGCGTCACCGAGCGGATCACCTCCTGGCCGATGGCGCGGCTGCGGACCTTGTCGGTGAAGGAGCGGACGACGTCGAGCGCCACGTCGGCCTCGATCAGGGCCCGGCGGACCTCGCGCATAGCCTCGTTGACGTCGGCTTCCGACAGCGCACCGCGTTTGGTGAGCTTGTCGAAAATCGAACCGAGGCGTTCCGAAAGGGTATCGAACATGTTCTAGGTGCCGTTGACCGTTTGGGTCCCGCTTATGTCGTTGCCGGTGCGGGCCGCCGCAACCGGCGAACCGCAATTCTCACGCGCATCTGGCGCCCGCGGGCGCATCGCGCTGGCGGACGTTGACCTCCGGAATCCCGTCCCGGTCGGCGTATGGGTAGTCGCAGCTCTCTTCAGAGTTGGCCGGTGTTTACGTCCGCGCCGCGTCCAAGTCAACCAAACCGCGCTTGGCCGACACCGCTCCGGCACCCGGACTGGCCCCAGCTTGTTCGCGATTTGAGGCTTTGACCGTGGATAGGGACGCCGTTTAACCTGATCCTGGGGATAGGGGGGATCATGCGAGAGATCCGGGGTCTGCTGGCCGCAGCGGGATTGATCGGTGCGTCGACCGCGGCACCTCCGGCGGAAGCCGGGGGGTTCTACGTCCGCGAGCATTCGACCGCCGCGATGGGCAGCGCCTTTGCCGGCGCCGCGGCACGCGGCCATGACCCCTCCTACATGTTCTACAATCCAGCAACGATCGCCGACGTCACGGGAACCGCCGTGACCGTCGACGGCCGGATGTTCTTCCCCGATGTCTCGATCCACGCCGAAGAGGCAACGTCGCCTTCCGGCGAAGACCTGACGTCGCTCGGCAATTCCGGCAGCATGGCCGACGACGCGGTCGCGCCGGCCATCTATGCCACCCACCAGATCGACGACAGGACGACCCTCGGCATCGGGTTCACGCGCCCTTCGCCGTCAAGATCGAGAGCCGGCCGGATTGGGCCGGCGAATTCCAGTTGCTCAAGACGTCGATGGTCAGCTGGAACCTGACGCCGACGATCGCCCGGCGGATCGGCGACCGGTTCGCCATCGCCTTCGGCATCGATGTCCAGGGCCTGGACATCGACAACCAGCGCCTGGAGGTTGTCCCCTTCGCCGTTGCCCGGGGTTTCCTGCAAGGCAGCGATGTCGGCGTCGGCTGGACCGCGGGATTCACCTGGGATCCACGGCCGGGGACGCGGATCGGCCTCGGCTACAGGTCGCAGATCACCCACAGCGTTCGCGGTGCGGCGGGGATCGTCAAATCCGGCCTCGCAATCCCCGTCACCTACGACTTCCACACGCCAACCGTGATCAGCGCCGGCATCGAACAGGACGTGACCGACCGGCTCACCCTGCTCGGCGAGGCGGAGTGGAGCGACTGGAGCGTTTTCGACGGCTTCCACATCCACTTCGATGCCTTCTATCCCGATGTCGTGCGCGCCCAGAAATGGAACGACACCTGGTTCTTCTCAGCTTGGCGGCCGCTATCAGGCGACCGACCGCACCAGCCTTTCGGCCGGCTTCGGCTGGGAAAACGCGGTCGCGAGCGGTACGGCAAATACCGTCAGCCCGGACGGAGACCGGACCATCCTCGGCCTCGGCCTCACCCACCGGTTTCCCGGCGGCATGAGCCTCTCGGCCTCCTATGCCCATGTCTGGTTCGCCGACGCCACGATCGACGTCGCCGACGCGCAGGGAACGTTCAAGGGAACGATGAAGAACGACCTCGACATCGCCGGCGTCAGCCTGACCGGACGTTGGTAAGCCTTTATCCTAGCGAAGGAAAAGGCTCGCGGACCGGGATAAAATAAACCCGGTCCGCGAGCGGGGAAAGCAATAATCTTGGTTCGGAAAGAAGGGCGAGACGCCCTTCGGATCGAAGCAAACCGAACTTCCATGACACTGGTTTGACGGCTGCCGGCGCAGCCCGGAACTGGCCGACTTCAGCTGTTTCCGCTTACGCCGACGAGCTTCGGTTGGTCCCGCCACACATCCGGAAACATGGTCTTGAGGTTTTCGACCTTGGGCAGGTCGTTCCAGGCGATATAGGGCTGGCCGGGATGGTAAAAGGCGTAGTCCTGATGGTAATCCTCGGCCGGATGGAAGACGTCGAGATTGGCCAGCTCGGTAACGATCGGCGACGGAAAGACGCCGGCCTGGTTGAGTTGCTCGACATAGGCAGCGGCGATCTTCTTCTGCTCTTCCGTGGTGAAAAAGACCGCCGAGCGGTACTGGGTGCCGGTATCCGGCCCCTGCCGGTTGAGCTGGGTCGGATCATGGGCGACGGAGAAGAAGATCCGGAGCAGTTCGCCATAGCTGACGATCGACGGATCGTAAGTGATTTCAACGGATTCGGCATGACCCGTCGCACCGCCGCTGACCTCGCCATAGGTCGGGTCCGGAGTCGTCCCGCCGGCATAGCCCGAGACGGCGTTCTCGACGCCCTGGACATGCTGGAACACCGCCTGGACGCCCCAGAAACAGCCACCGGCGACGACGGCCGTCTCGAGCTTGCCGTCGGCCGCGGCCATCTGGTCGATCACCGGCGGCGGGATTGCGGTCGCCTTTTCGGCCGCGTGCGCGCCAATGCCCTGGCAAAGAAAATCGAGACCGATGACGCCGACCGCAAGAGCAATCGCGATCGACAGGGCCGGCTTGCGGGCCGCGATACTTGACGCTTCCATGTCCTACCTCCGAGAAATCCCACCGCACGGGATCATTCCCATCCGGTCGTCTTCGAAAATCATAGGGCGCGCCCCCGATCCGCAATACTCAATTCCTGTTGATCCGGACGTGTAGTCGGCGATACCGGTATCGGCGAATGACTGGCAATCCGATTGGCTTTCCGCCATATAACGGCTGTTCCAACAACCGGCGCCAAGACCATGCCCGCCAAGGCGATCCCCTTTCGCAAGATGAACGGCCTCGGCAACGAGTTCGCCATTCTGGACGCCCGTGAAACGGCCGTCGGGCTATCCCCGGACGCCATCCGGACGCTCGGCGGGCGGGACGGAATCGGCTTCGATCAGCTGATAACCATCGAGCCGTCCCAAAACGGCGTCGACGCCCGCATGCGCATCCACAATCGCGACGGCGGCGAGGTCGAAGCCTGCGGCAACGCCACCCGCTGCGTCGGCTGGATCCTGATGAACGAGAGCGGCGGCAAGTCGGCGACGATCGAGACCGGCGCCGGGCTGCTCAAGGCCTTCGACACCGGCATCGCCGGAGCAGGTCACGGTCGACATGGGCAAGCCGCGCTTCGGCTGGCAGGAGATTCCGCTGGCGGAGCCCTTCCACGACACCCGCGCCATCGAGTTGCAGATCGGCCCGATCGACGCGCCGATCCTCCATTCGCCGTCGGTGGTCAACATCGGCAACCCGCACGCGATCTTCTGGGTCGACGATGTCGACGCCTACGATCTCGAACGCTTCGGGCCGCTGCTCGAGCATCATCCGATCTTTCCCGAACGCGCCAACATCTCGCTGGCCAGGGTCGAGAGCCGGACCGCCCTCACCGTCCGGACATGGGAGCGCGGCGTCGGCCTGACCCGCGCCTGCGGCACGGCCGCCTGCGCGGCGGCCGTCGCGGCGATCCGCAAGGGATTTTGCGACCGCGAGGTCACGGTAACGCTTCCCGGCGGGCCGCTGACCATCGCCTGGCGGGCCGACGACCATGTGATGATGACCGGCGCGGTCGAGTTCGAATTCGACGGCACCATCGATCCCGAAACGCTTGCCTGGACAGGAACGCGGAAGGGCGCGGCCTGATGGCGGAGCGCGTCCTCACCTTCGGCTGCCGGCTGAACGCGCTGGAATCGGAAGTGATGCGCGCCCGCGCCGATGCCGCCGGCATGGGCGACGCGATCCTCGTCAACACCTGCGCGGTGACCAACGAGGCGGTGCGCCAGGCCCGCCAGGCGATCCGCAAGGCGCGCCGCGAAAATCCGCAGGCGCGGATCGTCGTGTCGGGATGCGCGGCGCAGATCGATCCCGACAGCTTCGGCGGCATGGACGAGGTCGACCTCGTCCTCGGCAATGCGGAGAAGCTCGCCGAAGCGAGCTACCGCCTGCCGGATTTCGGCGTCGGCGACACCGCCACGGTCCGCGTCAACGACATCATGTCGGTCGAGGAAACCGCCGGCCACCTGATCAAGGGGATGGACGGCCGCGCCCGCGCCTTCGTCGAGATCCAGAACGGCTGCGACCACCGCTGCACCTTCTGCGTCATCCCATACGGCCGCGGCAATTCGCGCTCGGTGCCGATGGGCGCCGTGGTCGATCAGGTGCGGCGGCTGGTGGAAAACGGCTACCGCGAAGTGGTGCTGACCGGCGTCGACATCACCTCCTATGGCGCCGACCTGCCGGGCAGCCCGAAGCTCGGCCGGCTCACCCGGGCGATCCTCAAGCTCGTGCCGGAGCTCGAGCGCCTGCGGCTCTCCTCGATCAATTCGATCGAGGTCGACGAGGCGCTGCTGACGGCGATCGCCGAGGAGGAGCGGCTGATGCCGCATTTCCACCTGTCGCTCCAGCACGGCGACGACATGATCCTCAAGCGGATGAAGCGCCGGCATGTCGCGCGCCGACTCGATCCGCTTCGCCGAGACCGTGCGGCGGCTGCGGCCCGACGTCGTCTTCGGCGCCGACCTGATCGCCGGCTTCCCGACCGAGAGCGAGGCGATGTTCGACAACACGCTCGCCATCGTCGACGATTGCGGCCTGACCCATCTCCACGTCTTTCCCTTCTCGCCGCGGCCCGGGCACGCCGGCGGCGCGCATGCCGCAGCTCGATCGCGCCGTGGTCAAGGAACGCGCCGGCGCGGCTCCGCGCCAAGGGCGAGAGCGGTGCTCGCCGCGCATCTCGCCGCCGAACAGGGCGCCGCGCGCCAGGTCCTGGTCGAGCGCGAGGGTCTCGGCCGCACCGAGCATTTCACCCCGGCCGAAATCGATGCCGGCCTGCCCGGCGAGGTGATCGCCGCGCGGATCACCGGCCGTAACGGACGGTCGCTGATCGCCGAGGCGGCGTAGCGTATGGCCGGCCCAAATGCGTCGCTGGTCGGGCCGTGCGTCCTTCGAGGCTCGGCCGCTCGCGCGCCCTCGCACCTCAGGATGGCTATGAGGGAGCTGATGAAGAGCATGGCCGCGTTCCCATGCGCCCCGCCTCGCCATCCTGAGGTGCGAGCGAAGCGAGCCTCGAAGGACGCACAGCCCGCCCCGCAAGCCGTGTGGAGTCGACACGGTGGCTGAGGGCAAGGGGATCTTCCGCCGGGTCTTTGGCGGCGGCAAGCCGGCTGAAAGCGAGCCGCGGGACGCACCGGAGGTGGCGGCGACCCAGACGCCGATGCCGCCGCCAGCGGCCGAGACGCCACCGGTGACAATCACGCCCCCGGCAGCGACCACGGTACCCGACGCAACCCCGCCCGAGCCGAAACGATCGTGGTTCCAGAAGCTCAAGAGCGGCCTTGCCCGATCCTCCAGCGCGCTCTCCGAGGGCATCACCTCGATCTTCACCAAGCGGAAGCTCGACGCGGCGGCGCTCGAAGAATTCGAGGACATGCTGATCAAGGCGGACCTCGGCGTCGACGCGGCGATGGCGATCGCCGAAAAGCTCGGCGAGGGCCGCTACGACAAGGAGATCACCGACGAGGAGGTCAAGGCGGTGCTGGCCGCGGAGATCGAGAAGCGGCTGACGCCGGTGGCGCGGCCGCTGGTCATCGACCCGGCGCTGAAGCCGCACGTCATCCTCATCGTCGGGGTCAACGGCACCGGCAAGACGACGACGATCGGCAAGCTGACCTCGAAACTCCGCGCCGAGGGCAAGTCGGTCGTGCTCGCCGCCGGCGACACCTTCCGCGCCGCCGCCACCGAGCAGCTGAAGATCTGGGGCGAGCGGACCGGCGCCCGGGTGGTGGCGCGGGAAACCGGCGCCGACGCCGCCGGCCTCGCCTTCGATGCGCTGACCGAGGCGCGGGCCGAAAAGGCCGACGTGCTCCTGATCGACACCGCCGGGCGGCTGCAGAATCGCGACGAGCTGATGGCCGAGCTCGAAAAGATCGTCCGCGTCGTCCGCAAGATCGACCCGACCGCGCCGCATACGGTGCTGCTGACCCTCGACGCCACCACCGGCCAGAACGCGCTCAACCAGGTCGAGATCTTCGGCAGGCGGGCGGGCGTGACCGGGCTGGTGATGACCAAGCTCGACGGCACGGCGCGCGGCGGCATCCTCGTCGCCATCGCCGCCAAGCACGGCCTGCCGGTCCATTTCATCGGCGTCGGCGAGGGAATCGACGACCTCGAACCTTTCGCGGCGAGCGACTTCGCCCAGGCGATGGTGGGAACATGACGAGCGCCGCGACCGAAACGACGCCGGGCGGCAAAGCGCCGCGCAAGCCGGGGACGACGGCGGCGAAGCGCAACACCGACGCCATGCTCGAGGCGATCGATACGCTCCGCAAGACCCTCAAGCCGCGCCTCGCCGAAGGGCTGACGATCGTCCGCGACAATCCCGGCAAGACGCCGCAGCAGTGGTCGGTCAAGGACGCGGACGGGGCGACCGTCGTCTCCTTCGGCCTGATCGACCGGACCTTCTTCTGGACCTGGGACGAAGGGGTGAGCAACCACTACGCCAAGAGCCGCGAGATGATGAACCGCGTCATCACCGGCGAGCTGGCGCGTTTCGGCCACCTGAGCGGAAAGGAAGCATGATGACGGACAAGGCGAACCTGGCGGAAAAGCTGGACACCTTCACCGACCATTTCGCGCCCCGCACCGTCGCCGAATTCAACGGCCATGACGTGATGGTGGCCAAGCTCAAGGGACCCTTCGTCTGGCACAAGCATGACGACACCGACGATTTCTTCCTCGTCCTCAAGGGCGTGCTCGACATCGAGCTGCGCGACCGCACCGTGACGCTCGGACCCGGCGAGGTGTTCGTCGTGCCGAAGGGCGTCGAGCACCGGCCGGTCGCCCGGGAGGAGGTGCACATCGTCCTGATCGAGCCGACCGGAACGCCGAACAGCGGCGACCCGGCGACCGCGGCGCCGCGGCGGCTGGCGTGAATGCGAGGCGCGCGTCGTGCTAGCTTCTCACAGGCTCTTTGACTAAGTAATCGCCATGGAATTCGAACAAGCCCCCAACGAGCCCGGCCGCAAGCCGATCAATCCGCTGCTCAAGCTGGCGCTGGAGCTCGGGCCGCTCGGCGTCTTCTTCTTCGCCAACGCGCGGGGCGAATGGCTGGCGGAGAAATTTCCGGCGCTCGGCGCCCTCGGCGGTCCGCTGTTCACCGCGACCGCCCTGTTCATCGTCGCCACGCTGGTCGCGCTGTCGGTGTCGTTCGTCCTCACCCGCCGCCTGCCGATCATGCCGCTGATCACCGGCATCGTCGTCCTGATCTTCGGCGGTCTGACGCTGTGGCTGCAGGACGAGACCTTCATCAAGATGAAGCCGACCATCGTCAACGTCCTGTTCGGCTCGGTGCTGCTGATCGGCCTCGCCTTCGGCAAGTCGCTGCTCGGCTACGTCTTCGACGCGGTGTTCAAGCTCAGCGACGAGGGCTGGCGGAAACTGACGTTCCGCTGGGGGATCTTCTTCTTCGTGCTGGCGGTGCTCAACGAGATCGTCTGGCGGACGGTATCGACCGACATGTGGGTCAACTTCAAGGTCTTCGGCATCATGCCGATCACCTTCGTCTTCACCATGTTCCAGCTGCCGCTGCTCAACCGCTACGCGCTGCCGGAAAAGGGCGCCGAGAATTGAGCGCGGCGGTCGGCAACGGCCGGCGCGACGTCATCATCCTGCTCGGCGGACTTGCGGTCTTCGCGATCACCGCCGGGGTGCTCGCGGCCTTCGGCCAGCCGTGGATCGCGCCGGACGGCACGGTGCGGCTGTGGGGGAGCGGCAGCGGCACCTCGCAGCACCTGCTCGACTGGTATTCGCTCTCCCACATCATCCACGGCTTCCTCTTCTACTTCGCGCTGTGGCTGGTGGCGCGGCGGCAGCCGCTCGGCGTCCGGGCGCTGATCGCGCTCGTCGTCGAAGCCGGATGGGAGATCCTCGAGAACACGCCCTGGATCATCGACCGCTACCGCGACGTGACGATTTCCGGCGACTATGTCGGCGACACGATCCTCAATTCCGCCTCCGACATCACCGCCATGCTGATCGGCTTTGTCCTCGCCGCGCGGCTGCCGGTCTGGGTGACGGTAGTGCTGGCGATCGTGCTGGAGCTGGTCGCCGCCTGGGCGATCCGCGACAACCTGACGCTCAACATCATCATGCTGATCTATCCGCTCGACGGCATCCTCGCCTGGCAGGCGGGCGGCTGAGGAGCGGCGCAGCGCGCCTAGCGGCCGAGCAGCGCGACACCGAGGCGGTCGGCCGCCCCGCGCAGCTCGTTGTCGAGGGTCGCCAGCGGTAGTCCGCGCCGATCGGCCAACTCCAGATAGGCCGCGTCATAGGCGGTCAGCGAAAAGCGTTCGGCGAGGCCGAGAGTCGACGTCCAAGCCCGAGCCGACGTTTCGGGATCGGGCGAAATGTCGAGGGCGGAGAGATATGAGAGGAACCCGTCCCGGACCGTCCCATCTATCCGCCGACGCCGGACCGCCAACTGGATCGTGTTGGCGATCTCAAGGTGCCAGATGTTGGGCACGACGGCCCCCGCTTCGGCCACGGAATGGAGAACCGCCTCGGCCGCTTCCGTTTTTTCGTCGACGAAGAGCCAGGCCAGCGCCAGCGAGGAATCGAGAACCAAACTCACGGTCGCCCTTCGTCCCGATATTTCTTCCACTCCTCCCAGTCGAACGGTCCAAGTTTGAGTTTCTTTGCCATCTCGCGAATGCGCTGCGCGGCCTCCTCGGCGCGCTGGCGGTTAGCTGGTCCCGGCGTAGGGGACCAGTTTCGCTATCGGCCGACCGCGCCGCGTGATGACGATCTCTTCGCCATGCTCGGCGCGCTCAAGCAGGGCGGAGAGCGTGTTCTTGGCCTCGAAGGAGCCGACTTCGGTCATCGTCATTCTTCCTAGCTGGATCAGCTAGCTTATTTTGGTCGATTTCAGCCCGGATTCAAGCGTGACCGTGAAAATGTCCGTGCAGCCGGCCGGCGCTCAGCCGGCGTCCGCCAGAGCCTTCTCGATCTCGGGCCTGATCACGCTGTCGAGCGCCTCTTCGCCGATCGGGCCGATGAACTTGTAGCGGATGATGCCGTTGCGATCGACGATGAAGGTCTCCGGCACGCCGTAAAGCCCCCAGTCGATGCCGGCGCGGCCCTTCGCGTCGACGCCGATCGCGGCGTAGGGATTGCCGAGATCGCCGAGGAAGCGGCGGGCATTGGCCGGCTGATCCTTGTAGTTGATGGCGACCAGGTGGACGCGGTCGTCCTTCGCCAGCTCGAGGAGCTGCGGATGCTCCTGCCGGCACGGGCCGCACCACGAGGCGAAGACATTGACGATCGTCACCTGGCCGTCGAGATCGGCGCGGGCGAGCCCCGGCCGGGCGACGCCTTCGAGCGGCGGCAGGTCGAAATCGGGGGCCGGCTTGCCGATCAGCGCCGAGGGAATGGCGTCCGGGTCGCCGCCGGTTTCCAGCCTGAGCAGGAAGACCGCGGCGAGCGCGACGAAGACGAAGAGCGGCAGCAGCAGGATCAGGCGCGGCCGCCGCGGTTCCGTCTTCTCGCCGGTGGTGGTCATGGCTTGGGGCTCCCGGCCGAGCGGCGGCGAATGCCGCGGGCTTCCAGTTCGCCGAGCCTGGCGCGCTGCGCCCGCCCGTCGAGGACGATCCACACCACCATGCCGACCAGCACCACCGCCGTCAGCAGATAGGCGGCAACGATGAAGCCCTCGTGGATGCCGGGCTCGATCATCCCCCGGCGGCGACGATCTGCATGGCACGGACCCGACGCCTGAGGATCTCGTTGCGCATCGCCATCAGCAGCAGCGCGGCGAAGAGCAGCGTCATCGCCAGCGCCATGATCAGGAGCGGCCAGAGCATCGACGGGTCGATGGTCGGCCCGTCGAGGCGGAAGACGCTGGCCGGCTGGTGCAGCGTGTTCCACCAGTCGACCGAGAACTTGATGATCGGGATGTTGACCGTCCCGACCAGCGTGAGGATCGCGGCGGCGCGGGCCGCCCGGCCGGGATCCTCCACCGCCTGCCAGAGCGCGATCAGGCCGAGATAGATGATGAACAGGATGAGGACGGAGGTCAGCCGCGCGTCCCAGACCCAATAGGTGCCCCAGGTCGGCTTGCCCCACAGCGATCCGGTGACCAGCGCCAGGAAGGTGAAGGCGGCGCCGATCGGCGCGGCGCTCTTCTGCAGGACGTCGGCGAGCGGATGGCGCCACACCAGCGTGCCGAGCGCCGCGACCGCCATCACCCCGTAGCAGGCCATCGACAGCCAGGCGAAGGGGACGTGGATGAACATGACCCGCACCATGTCGCCCTGCTTGAAGTCGGGCGGGGCGACGAAGAGGCTGAGATAGAGCCCGACCGCCAGCCCGATGCCGGTGACCGCCCACAGCCACGGCAGCAGCCGGCCGGAAAAGGCGAGGAAGCGGGTCGGATTGGCGAGATCGCGGATCGGCATGGGCATGTTTTAGGGGCGTATTGTGGCAGCGGCAACGGTGGGTCTTTTTTTCATTGTCGCAGTCTCCGCGCGGAAAGCGCTGACACTTTTCCCGAGAAGGCTTTCACTCCAGCCCTGCCCTCAACGCCGCAGCGCCGGCAACCGCGGCGACCACCGCGCTGACCAGCGACAGGGCGATGAGGATCAGGAAGGGCGGCAGGAATGGGGCCGGGCCGACGATCACCGACGAGGCGGCGCTGACGCCGAAGATCAGCACCGGGATCGTGAAAGGCAGCACCAGCACCGCGATCAGCAATCCGCCACGGCCGAGCGCCGTGGTCAATGCCGCGCCGACCGTGCCGATCAGGGTCAGCGCCGGGGTGCCGGCGAGCAGCGTCAGGGTGACGGCGCCCAGCGCCAGAGGCTCGATCGCCAGCAACAGGCCGAGAAACGGCGCGGCGATGACCAGCGGCAGCCCGGTCGCCAGCCAGTGACCGGCGGCCTTGGCAAGCACCACCAGCTCCAGCGGATGGCCCGAGAGGTGGAGAAGGTCGAGCGAACCGTCGGTGCGGTCGTCCTGGAACAGGCGGTCGAGGCCGAGGAGGGTGGCGAGCAGCGCGCCGATCCACAGGATCGCCGGGCCGATCCTCGACAAGAGGTTGAGGTCGGGACCGACGCCGAAGGGGATGATGGTGACCACCGTCAGGAAGAAGACCAGCCCGACCAGCGCGCCACCGCCGGTGCGGAGCTGGAGGCGCGCGGTCTGCCCGGCGATGGCGAGAAGCGCGGCGATCAAGACGTCGGCCCCAGGGCAAGAGTGGCGTCCGGCGTCACCGGCAGGGCGCGATGGATCGCCGCGATGACCAGGCCGCCGCCGGCGCGATGACGCTCGATCAGGCGCCCGAGCATCGTCTCCGCGGCGGCGTCGAGCGCCGTCGCCGGCTCGTCGAGGAGCCATACGGGCCGGTCGATGATCAGGAGCCGGGCGATGGCAACCCGCCGCTTCTGTCCGGCCGAGAGCGTCGCGACCGGCAGATGCGACAGCCCGCCGAGGCCGACATCGTCGATGGCGTCCTCGATATCGCCGGCTCCGCCGTAGAGGCGCCGCCAGAAGGAGAGATTCTCGGCGATGGTGAAGGTCGACTTGAGGGCTTCGAGATGCCCGAGATAGTGGACCGCGCCGCCGAGGCCCGTGTCGGCCGCAGGCTCCACGGCAACCGTGCCGGCGGCCGGGGCAAGCAGGCCCGCGACAATGCGAAGCAGGGTCGACTTGCCGGCCCCGTTCGGGCCGGTGACGGCGAGGACCTCGCCCGGCCCGACCGTGAAGGACAGTCCCTCGAAAACCGTCCGGCCGCCGCGACGTGCGCCAAGGGCTTCGGCGATCAGGCGAAAGGCGGCCAAATCCGGCTCCCGAGCTTGGCCGATCCGCGCTTCCCCGGCCGCGCTCCGGCCCCGGCCTCGATATTCTGGAACAGCTCCATGAAATTCACTATAAGGCCGGTAATCCGTGCCGTCGCCTGCGGGACATCCTGCCGCCAGAGCCTGGTTCGACCGGCGCCTCCCCGGCGATCGGGCCGGGCGCGCAATCAAGGAGCCATTCCATCGTGACCAATCCGTCCGTCGACAGTTTCAAGAGCCGCGCCACCCTGACCGTCGGCTCCGACCAGTATGACTATTTCAGCCTCCTGGAGGCCGAAAAGAACGGATTACCAGATATTTCCCTCCTTCCCTTCTCGCTGAAGGTGCTTCTCGAGAACCTGCTGCGCAGCGAGGATGGGCGAACGGTCACCGACGGCGATATCCAGGCGATGGCCGGCTGGCTGACCGAACGCAAGAGCGACCGCGAGATCGCCTTCCGCCCGGCCCGGGTGCTGATGCAGGACTTCACCGGCGTGCCGGCGGTCGTCGACCTCGCCGCGATGCGCGACGCCATGGCGGCGCTGGGCGGCGATCCGGAGCGGATCAACCCGCTGGTGCCGGTCGATCTGGTCATCGACCACTCGGTCATCGTCGACGACTTCGGCAACCCGAAGGCCTTCGCCCACAATGTCGAGCTCGAATACCAGCGCAACGGCGAGCGCTACCGCTTCCTGCGCTGGGGCCAGTCGGCGTTCCGCAACTTCCGCGTCGTGCCGCCGGGCACCGGCATCTGCCATCAGGTCAACCTCGAATACCTCTCGCAGACCGTCTGGGTGAACGAGGACGGCGAACGGCCCGTCGCCTATCCCGACACGCTGGTCGGCACCGACAGCCACACGACCATGGTCAACGGCCTCTCGGTGCTCGGCTGGGGCGTCGGCGGCATCGAGGCGGAAGCGGTCATGCTCGGCCAGCCGATCTCGATGCTGATCCCGCAGGTGGTCGGCTTCCGGCTGACGGGCAAGCTGCGCGAGGGGATCACCGCGACCGACCTGGTGCTGACCGTCACCGAGATGCTGCGCAAGAAGGGCGTGGTCGGCAAGTTCGTCGAATTCTACGGACCCGGCCTCGACCACATGGTGCTGGAGGATCGCGCGACGATCGGCAACATGTCGCCGGAATATGGCGCGACCTGCGCGATCTTCCCCATCGACGCGGAAACCCTGCGCTATCTCACGCATACCGGCCGCGATCCCGAACGCGTCGCTCTGGTCGAAGCCTATGCCAAGGCGCAAGGCATGTTCCGCGACGCCAACTCGGTCGACCCGGTCTTCACCGACACGCTGTCGCTCGACCTCGACACCGTGCTGCCGTCGATCGCCGGACCGAAGCGGCCGCAGGACCGCGTGCTGCTCTCCGAGGCCAAGCCGAAGTTCCAGGCCGCGCTCGAGACCGAATTCAAGAAGGGCAACGGCAACGACCTCCGGGTGCCGGTCAAGGGCGAGGATTTCGACATCGGCCACGGCGACGTCGTGATCGCCGCGATCACCTCCTGCACCAATACGTCCAACCCCTATGTGATGATCGGGGCGGGGCTGCTGGCGCGAAACGCCGCCGCCAAGGGCCTCAAGGTGAAGCCGTGGGTGAAGACCTCGCTGGCGCCCGGCAGCCAGGTGGTCGGCGAATATCTCGCCCGCTCCGGGCTCCAGCCCGAACTCGACAAGCTCGGCTTCGACCTCGTCGGCTTCGGCTGCACCACCTGCATCGGCAATTCCGGGCCACTGCCGGCGCCGGTCTCGGAGGCGATCGCCGAGGGCGACCTCGTCGCCGCCGCGGTGCTTTCGGGCAACCGCAACTTCGAGGGCCGCATCAACCCGGACGTCCGGGCCAACTACCTCGCCTCGCCGCCGCTGGTGGTCGCCTACGCGCTCGCCGGCTCGATGCAGATCGACCTGACGACCGAGCCGCTCGGCACGGGAAGCGACGGCGAACCGGTCTACCTCAAGGACATCTGGCCCTCGACCACCGAGATCGCGGAATTCGTCCGGGCCAATATCACCAGCGACCTCTTCCGCACCAAATACGCCGACGTCTTCACCGGCGACGAGCACTGGAAGACGATCGAGGTCGAGGGCGGCCAGACCTACGCCTGGACCATGGGCTCGACCTATGTCCAGAACCCGCCGTATTTCGAGGGGATGCGGCAGGAACCGGAGCCGGTCGCCGATATCGCCAATGCCCGGGTCCTCGGCCTCTTCGCCAACTCGATCACCACCGACCACATCTCGCCCGCCGGCGCGATCAAGACCAACAGCCCGGCCGGCGAGTATCTGATCGAGCATCAGGTCCGCCCGGCCGAATTCAACCAATACGGCACCCGGCGCGGCAATCACGAGGTGATGATGCGCGGCACCTTCGCCAATATCCGCATCAAGAACCAGATGGTGCCGGGGGTCGAGGGCGGCGTCACGGTCCACCAGCCCGACGGCGAGATCATGCCGATCTACGACGCGGCGATGCGCTACCTCGCCGACAAGGTGCCGCTGGTCGTCTTTGCCGGCAAGGAATACGGCACCGGCTCGTCGCGCGACTGGGCGGCGAAGGGCACCCGGCTTCTCGGGGTG
The DNA here is from genome assembly GCA_963812275.1 of uncultured Alphaproteobacteria bacterium. Classification (GTDB taxonomy): domain Bacteria; phylum Pseudomonadota; class Alphaproteobacteria; order Rhizobiales; family Kaistiaceae; genus Bauldia. The sequence continues at coordinate 86,038 of CAWEUQ010000017.1, forward strand.
CGCGCGGTGATCGCGGAGAGCTTCGAGCGCATCCATCGGTCGAACCTGATCGGCATGGGCGTGCTGCCGCTGGTCTTCGAGGACGGCCAGTCCTGGCGGTCGCTCGGCCTCGATGGCAGCGAGACGGTGACGATCTCCGGCATTTCGGAAGGACTGAAGCCACGCGAGACGCTTGAAGCGGAGATCACCTTCGCCGACGGCACGGTCAAGGTCGCGTCCGCTGCTCTGCCGGATCGACACGCTGGACGAGCTCGAATATTTCAACAATGGGGGGATTCTCCAGTACGTCCTGAGGCGCCTGGCGGCCTGATGGCGGGATGACGAAAGTCTCACCCGAACGTGACTCGCAATTGAGTCAAGCGGTCCATACCTTGCGAGACTGAGGGTCCATGACCCATCGTCATTATCCGGAACCAGTATCGTGACCGCAGCGACCAAAGCCATTGCCGCCGTCTTCCTCTGCGCCGGACTCGCGACGGGGGCGACGCCGGCGCTCGCCACGACCAAGGCGGTTCTCGAATTATTCACCAGCCAGGGATGCTCGTCCTGCCCGCCGGCGGATGCGCTGCTGGCCAAATACGCCACCCGCGACGATGTCCTGGCGCTGTCCTTCCCGGTCGACTACTGGGACTATCTCGGCTGGAAGGACACCCTTGCCAGTCACGACAACACCGAGCGCCAGCGCGGCTATGCCGCCGCCCGCGGCGACCGCCAAGTCTATACGCCACAGGTGGTGGTCAACGGCGTCGAGCACCTGGTCGGCAGCAACCAATCCAAGATCGACGACGCGATCGACCGGCTTTCCGGTTCGCTCAGCGTGCCGATCACCATGACGGCCGGATCGGACACCACCAAGGTGACGATCGGCGCCGCGAATAACGGCACGCCGGACAAGGGCATGATCTGGCTGGCCATGTATGACGATCCGGTCAGCGTGCCGATCGCCCGCGGCGAAAATACCGGCAAGACGATCACCTACACCAACGTCGTCCGCAAGCTGCGGCCGATCGCGATGTGGAAGGGCGAGGAGATGACGGTCGAATTGCCGAAGAGCGAGCTGATGCGCGCCGACGTGTCGCGCTGCGCCGTCATCCTGCAGACCGAGCTGCCGGACGGACTGCCCGGACGGATCCTCGGCGCCGCGGCGATCGACTACGAGAAGTAGCCTCGGGGCCCGCGTCCCGGCATCCTAGCCCAGAGCCGCCGTCAGCAGCCGGCCGACCCGCACGACGTGGTCGGCGGCGTTTTCGGGGGCTTCGCCATCGAGAATCCGCGCTTCGCCGTAAAGCAGGACCGCCGCGTCTTCCAGCGCCTCGGCGTTGCCACCGGCCGCCGCCTTCTCCGCCAGGCCCTTGATCAGGGCGTGGCCGGGATTGAGTTCGAGGATCGGCGCGGCGCGGCTCATCCCCGTATTCTGGGCCGAGAGGATCTTCTCGAGCTGGCGGTCGGGGCCTCCGGCTCCGGCGACGAGGCAGACGGGGCTGGTCGTCAGCCGCGACGAGGCGCGCACCGCGCTGACCCGATCGCCAAGCGTCTGCTTGAACAGCGCCGCGAGCGTTCCGACCGCGCTTTCATTCGCGGCATCGGATTCGGCATCGGCCTCGCCTTCGGCGACGGGGATCTTGTCGAGCTCGGCCGAGCCCTGCGTCACCGACTGGAACGGCTTGCCGTCGAAGCCGAGCGCCGTCCTGACCCAGAAGGCGTCGACCGGATCGGCGAGGAGCAGCACCTCGATGCCGCGTCTGGCGAAGCCTTCGAGCTGCGGGCTCGCCTTGATCGCCGCCAGGTCGTCGCCGAGCGCGTAGTAGATCGCGGTCTGGTTGGGGCGGAGATCGGCGACATAGTCGGCGAGACTGCGCCAGTCGTCGCCTTTGGTGGTGCGGAAGCGGGCGACCTTGTAGATGCCGTCGCGGCGCTCCGCGTCCTCGTAGAGGCCTTCCTTGATCACCGCGCCGAAGGCGTCCCAGACCTTCTCGAAGGTCTCGTGATCGCTTTCGGCAAGCTTGTCGAGATCGGCGAGTATGCGATTGGTCACGCCCTTGCCGATCGCCTCGAGGATCGGGTTCTTCTGCAGCATCTCGCGCGACAGGTTGAGCGGCAGGTCCTCGGAATCGATGACGCCGCGAACGAAGCGCAGCCAGCCCGGGAGAATCTCGGCTTCGTCGGTGATGTAGACGCGGCGGACATAGAGCCTGACCCGGCCGCGGCGCTCGGGATCGAAGAGGTCGAACGGCTTCATCGACGGCACGAAGAGGAGGACGGAATATTCGTGCCGGCCCTCCGCCTTGTAGTGGATGGTCACCGCCGGCTCGTCATACTGGCCGCTGACGTGGCCGTAGAATTCGTTGTATTCGCTGTCCTCGACCGCCGATTTGGCCTTCCGCCACAGCGCGCTGCCGTCGGCGAGCGACTTCTCGCCGACGCCATCGCCGCCGACCCTGAGCACGATCGGCACCGGGACATGGGCGGAATATTCGGTGACGACGCGCTCGATCGTCGCCTGGTCGGCATAGGCCTTGGCGTCGTCGGCGAGCGTCAGCAGGACGCGGGTTCCCCGCGCCGGCGCTTCCTCGACGGGCACCGGTTCGAGCTGGAAGGTGCCGGCGCCGTCCGACCACCAGCGCCACGCCTCGTCGGAGCCGGCGCGGCGTGAGACGACCTCGACCGACGATGCGACCATGAAAGCGGAATAGAAGCCGACGCCGAACTGGCCGATGAGGGCGGAGCCTTCGCCGCCGGCCATGCCTTCGAGGAAGGCACGGGTGCCGGACCGGGCGATGGTGCCGAGATTCTCGACAAGCTCGCCCCTGTCCATGCCGATGCCGTTGTCGGCGATCGTCAGGGTGCCACCATTCTTGTCGGCGGAAAGCACGATCTTGAAATCGGGGTCGTCGCCGAGCAGTTCCGGCTGCTGCAGCGCCATCATTCTCAGCTTCTCGCAGGCATCGGCGGCGTTGGAGATCAACTCGCGCAGGAAGACATCGCGGTTCGAATAGACCGAATGCACCATCAGCGAGAGGAGCTTGGCCACCTCCGCCTCGAAGCGCAGGGTTTCGCCACCCTGATCCTTTTGCTCACCCATTCTCGAAATCCCCGCTACCGTAAGTCTAATGTCGGTCGGTGATATCGCCGGTCGCAAGCCTTCTTTCAAGGCGATGCAAAAGAAAATGGCCGGCGCAAGCGCCGGCCATTTCGTACCTCGGTACACTTACAAAAGGTGGTTCGGTCCAGCTAAAGACCCCGGGGGGCTGGGGGGCTGAGAATTACCGGCGCCTCCGCCGAACCGAACCGTCTGAGGCAACGATCACAGCATCGCCGCCCAAAATGGCCGGTCAACGGCCGAATATTGGCGAAATCATGAATTTTCAGACTTTCCGAATCGCGGCGATTCCGGCCGGGAAGCCGTGATCCGGGAAGGGCTTCGAAGACTTGCCATGATCGCCCGCTAGAGCGATCATGACACCAAGATGACGGAGGAGCGACCATGAGAGAGGTGGAAGACGAAGAGTGCTACGGCGGCGGGGCGAGCGTTTTCGCCCTGGCCGCCCGAAATCAGCCCCACCCTGCGACAACAAGCCCGCCAATCAGTTTCGATCGCCGGGAACTCAATCAGATCCTCAGGGTCTACGGCCGCAAGGTCGCCGACGGAGAATGGCGCGACTACGCCATCGATCATCTCAAGGAACGCGCGGTCTTCTCGATCTTCCGGCGCACGTCCGAGGTGCCGCTTTACCAGATCATCAAGCAGCCGAAGCTCGCCCGCCGCCAGGGCGCCTATTCGCTGGTCGCGGCGACCGGACTGATTCTCAAGCGCGGCCACGATCTCGGCAACGTGCTGCGGTTCATCGACCGGCCGCTGAAGCTGGTCGTCGCCTGACCGGAAGGCGGAGGCCTAACGGGATGGCGGAGCGCCGTTTCCCCGAGCGGGCGCTGCATGAGGACGCTGTCGAGCCAGCGGTCGAATTTGTAGCCCACCGAGGCGAAGGTCCCGACCAGAACGAAACCCGCGGCGCGATGGAGGGCGATCGAGCCGGCATTGCCCGAATCGCCGATGACCGCGATCATCTGCCTGAAACCCAGCCTTTCGCTGTCCGCGATCAGCCGCCTGAGCAAGCCGCGGCCGACACCTTTGCCGCGGCTTGGCGCGGCGACATAAACCGTATCCTCCACCGCATGCCGGTAGGCGGGGCGTGTCCGGTACGGCCCGGCATAGGCGTAGCCATGGATTTCGCTGCCCAATTCGGCGACGACATAGGGAAATCCCGACTCGACCAGGGCCGACATCCGCCGCGCCATCTCGGCTTCGTCGGGCGGGTCGCTCTCGAAACTCGCGGTCCCGGTGGCGACCGCCTCGCCGTAGATGGCGGCGATCGCGGGGATATCGCCCGGCAGAACGGGCCGGATCGTGCTGTCGTTCATGGGTCTTGCGGGAAACCGCGGCCGGAAACGAAAAAGGGCGCGGCCGAGGCCGCGCCCTTTTGAAGCGATATCAACCAGTTCAGCGGCGGTCGCCGAAGAGCTGCAGCATGAACAGGAAGATGTTGATGAAGTCGAGATAGAGCGCCAGCGCGCCCATGATCGCCTTCCGTCCGGAAACCGTGCCGTCGTCGGAGACGCTGTACATCTCCTTGATCTTCTGGGTGTCGTAGGCGGTGAGCCCGACGAAGATCAGCACGCCTATCACCGAGATGGCGAAGGCGAGCGCGCTGGAAGCCAGAAAAAGGTTGACCACCATCGCGATGATGACGCCGATCAGGCCCATCATCAGGAACGAGCCCATGGCCGTCAGGTCGCGCTTCGTGGTGTAGCCCCACAGGCTCATCGCGCCGAAGGTCGCGGCGGAGATGAAGAAGACCTGGGTGATGCTCGTCGCCGTGTAGACGGCGAAGATGGACGAAAGCGAGATACCGAGCAGCGCCGCGAATGCCCAGAAGGTAATCTGCGCCGCCCCGACGCTCATCTTCTGGATGCGGAAGCTCAGGAAGAAGACCATGCCAAGCGGAGCCAGCATGATGACCCACCGCAGCGGCGAGCCGAACAGCGCGTAGCCGAGGTCCGTCAGGTACAGGCCGTTGTTGAGGGCGTATGCCGTCGGCGCATCCGAGAACGACAGGTTGAACGTACCCAGCGCGAGTACGCCGGTTATGGCGAGGCCCAGCACCATGTAGTTGTAGACGCGCAGCATATGGGCCCGCAGGCCCTCGTCGATACCGGCAGCGGCTCGACCGACCGACGTCGTGCCGTAGCGTGCCGACCCGTTGTCGTAATTTGCCATTGAAATCGGTTCCTCTCTCAGTCTTGGCCGGGACCCGCCCGAACCTCATAGACTTGGCACACAATATGGGGCCAGACGGAAAAGCAAACAAGGGCCCGCGGGCACCCATCCGCCGAACCCGGTAAACGCTATTTCTTACAAATTCCGCAAGATTGGCGCGGCTTTCTGGCCAAGTACCCGCCATGTCCCCGCCAGTCCGAAGACAAGAGTCAGCGCAAGCGCCAGCGCTGCCGCGCCAAGCGCGGGACCGGGCAGGAACGCGAAGGACATATCCATGATCGTGGCGAGGACGAACCAGGCCGCGATCGAGCCGGCGACGATGCCGAAGATAGCGGTGGCGCCGCCAAGCAGCAGGAATTCGAGGGCGAAGGCCGAAATCAGCTTGCCGCGCGTCGCACCGAGGGTCTTGAGCACCACGGCATCGTGGATCCGCCGCCGGCTGCCGGCCGCGAAGGCCCCGCCGAGGACCAGCATCGAGGCGATCAGGGTGACCGACGAGGCCGCGCGGACCGCCCAGCCGATCTGATCGACGATATTGTTGGCGGTCTCGATCGCCTCCTTGACCCGGATGACGGTGATCGCCGGAAAGGCGTCTACGACCGCCTTGAGGAAAGAGAGTTCCTTCTCGGTCGAGCCGCCGTCGGGATAGGAGAGGGTCGCCATATCGGTGAACGGCGCGCCGCGAAGCGTGTTCGGCGAGAAGATCATCACCGAATTCATCGAAAGGGACTGCCAGTTGATCGTCCGCAGGCTGGAGATTTTGGCTGTGATCTCCCGCCCGAGGACATTGACAGTGATGGTATCGCCGAGCGCGAGGTGCAGTTCGCCGGCCAGCTCGTCGCCGAAGGAAACAAGGGGCGGCCCGTCGTAATCGGGCGGCCACCATTCGCCGGCGGTGAGGTCGTTATTCTCCGGTTTCGTCGCCGAATAGGTGATGCCGCGATCGCCCTTCAGCACCCAGCGCGCCGACTGGTCGATATCGGCTTTCTCCGCCGGCACGCCGTTCAGTTGGGTGATCCGGCCGCGCAGCATCGGCTGCATTTCGAGCTTGGCTTCCGGCGCTTTTTCGGCAGCGAACGCCTTGAGGCCGTCCGCTTCGGGTCCCTGGATATCGAGGAAGAAGAAGCTCGGCGCGGTCTTCGGGATCGATCCGAACAATTCGCGGCGGAAGTTGCCGTCGATGAGGACGAGCGAGACGAGGAGCGTCAGGCCGAGGCCGAGCGACAGCACCACCGTCGGGGTCAGCGTACCCGGCCTGTGGATATTGCCGACCGCAAGCCGGGCGGCGGTCGACCGGACCCGGGGTGCGCGCCGCGCCAGCGCCATGACGCCGAGGGCAACGAAGCGCAGCAGCACGAAAGCCGCGGCCGAGCCGACGACGAAGACGGCGGCGATGCGCCGGTCGAAGGCGAGTCCGATGGCAAGGCCCGCCAGCACCAGCAGGGCGACGGCGACGGCGACGAGGTAGATCGCCGGAGGCCGCTTCTGCACCGGGGCGACCGAATCGCGGAAAAGTGCGCTGGGGCTCACCTGACGCGTCCGGCCGAGCGGATAAAGGGCAAAGGCGAGAGCGGTGAGGAGGCCGTAAACCGCGGCCATGGCCAGATCGAGCGGATAGAGGCCGGCGATATCGACCGGCGCGAATCCCGCGACAAGCGGCCCGGCAACGAAGGGTATGGCGGCACCAAGGATGAGTCCGGCTACGATGCCGAAGCCCGCAATGATCATGATTTCAATCAGATAGACGACGACCGGCAGTTCTGCCGGTGCGCCGAGGCATTTCAGCGTGGCGATGACGTCGCGCTTGCCTTCGAGGTAACTCGACACGGCATTGGCGATGCCGACCCCGCCGACGACCAGGGCGGTCAGGCCGATCAGCGTCAGGAATTCCGCGAAGCGCTGGATGTTGGTGTTGAGCGAGGGCGCCGCCTCCGCGCGGGTCCGAACCCGCCACGCCGCGTCGGGATAGTCCTTGCCGACGCGTTCGGCAATCGCGGATACGGCGGCGTCGTTCGGCTTGCCCGGCAGCAGGATGCGGTAGTTCCAGCTGGCGAGAGAGCCGGGCTGGACCAGACCGGTCGCGTCGAGGACATCGCGGCTGACCATCAATCTCGGCCCGATCGAAAAGCCGTCCGACAGCCGGTCCGGCTCCTTGGCGATGACGCCGCGCAGCACGATCTCGGTCTCGCCGAGCTTGATCGTGTCGCCGACGGCGACTCCGGCCCGGGTCAGGAATTCCGCCTCGGCGAGGGCGCCGAACATCCCGTCGGTCCCGGCAAGGAGCGACGCCGCGTCGCCGCCGCCCTCGACCGCGACCGCGCCGACCAGCGGATAGGCGGCGTCGACCGCCTTGAGCTCGACCAGCGCCTGGCCATTGCCATCGACCCGCCGCGCGATGGCCCGCAGCGTCGCCACTTCCGAGACGGTCCCGAGGCCGTCGAAATAGGCGCGCTCCTTGGGTGTGGCCTGAAACTGGAGCAGCCGGACGGCGATATCCCCGCCGAGGATCGCCCGCCCTTCGCGGGCGATGCCCTCGGTCATGCCGCGGGCGACGGAGCCGACCCCGGCGATGGTCGCGACGCCGAGGATGATGCAGGCGAGGAAGATGCCGAAGCCGCGGAGGCCGCCGCGCAATTCACGCACGGCAAACCGCGACGCGACGCGAAGATCGGGCCGCCGACCGGCGGCATGCCCGATGCCTCGCGCGGCGAGCGTGTCGGTGGTTGCCGATGCCATCGGCGTCAGGCGTTCATGGCGAGTGGCGCCGCCGGCCGATCGGCCTCGCCATCGTCGACGATCCGACCCGACTGGAGCCGCACCACGCGGTCCGATCGCTCCGCCAGCGCAAGGTCGTGGGTGACGAGGACGAGGGTCGTCCCCCGCCGCGCACCGGCCTCGAACAGGAGATCGGCGATCATCGCACCGTTGGCGCCGTCGAGATTGCCGGTCGGCTCGTCGGCGAGCAGAAGCGCAGGGCGCGGCACAAGCGCGCGGGCGATCGCCACCCGCTGTTGCTCGCCACCGGAAAGCTCGGCCGGATAATGGCCGACGCGGTCGCCGAGACCGATCTCGCCAAGCTCGGCTTCCGCCCGCTCGAAGGCGTCGCGCACGCCGGCAAGCTCGAGCGGAACCGCGACATTTTCGAGCGCCGTCATATTGGGGATGAGGTGGAAGGACTGGAAGACGATGCCGATCGACCGGCCGCGAATCCGGGCGAGATCGTCCTCGCCGAGATGGGTTATGTCGGTGCCCTCGATCGCGATCCGGCCGGAATCCGGCCGTTCGAGGCCCGCCATCGCCATCAGCAAGGTGGACTTTCCGCTGCCTGAAGGACCGACCAGGCTGAGCGACTCGCCGGCCGCGACCTCAAGGTCGATTCCCTTGAGGACATGGACCTCGCTGGCGCCGGACCCGAGGCGGATATGAAGATCCTGGCAGAGGATGACTGTTCCCGTCACGCAACGCGCCCCATATGCTGGAAGGTCCGAGCGACAAGTGCCTCATATGGTGGAGTTCCCGTGTCGATCCAGCCTTTTAACATCATCCTGGCGCTTTCTCTTCTTGCGGCGGCGCCGGTAGCGGCGGAGCCGATCCGGATCGTCGCTCTCGGCGACAGCCTGACCGCCGGCTACGGCCTCGATGCCGAAGCCGCCTTCCCGGCCCGGCTGGAGCGCGCCCTTCAGGCCCGCGGCCACGATGTTGTCATCGTCAATGGTGGCGTTTCCGGGGACACCGCCAGCGACGGGCTTGCCCGGCTCGACTGGTCGGTCGGCCCCGATGCCGACGCCGTGATCGTCGAGCTTGGCGCCAACGACGCGCTGCGCGGCGTCGACCCGGCGATCACCAGGCAGGCGCTGGACGACCTGATGGCCAGTCTTGCCAAGCGCCGGCTTCCGGTGCTGCTGGCCGGAATGCGGGCGCCGCCCAATCTCGGCCGGGAATACACGACGGCCTTTGACGGAATCTACGCCGACCTCGCCGACCGCTATGGCGCGCTGCTCTATCCGTTCTTTCTCGACGGCGTCGCCGCGCAGGCCAAGCTCAACCAGCCCGACGGAATCCATCCGACCGCCGCCGGAGTCGACATCATCGTCGAGCGGATGCTGCCGTCGGTGGAAGCGCTGATCGGACGGATCGGCGAAGAAACGCAATCGGGGGCTTTACAGCCCGACCGACAACGACCGATGCTGTCCATGATTCGCGATGGAGGTGTGTCATGCCGCGCTTGTTCACCGGCATCGAAATCCCCGCTGAAATCAGCGAGCGCCTGGCGCTCCTTCGCGGCGGAATTCCCGGCGCCCGCTGGATCGACAAGGAAAACTACCACCTGACCCTGCGGTTCATCGGCGATGTCGACATGCACATCGCCAACGACATCGCCGATGCGCTCGGCCGTGTCGACCGCTTCGCCTTCCCGCTGACCATTGACGGGATCGGCTCCTTCGGGACGCGCAAGCCACATTCGATCGTCGCCCGCGTCCAGCCGACCCGTCCCCTGCTCGAGCTGCAGGCCGAGCAGGAACGGCTGATGCAGCGGCTGGGCCTGCCGGCGGAGCAGCGGAAATTCACCCCGCATATCACCCTTGCCCGGGTACGCGGCGCCAATGGCCGCGACCTCGCCGACTATCTCTATCTTCGCGGCGGACTCGTCTCCCGGCCCTTCGAGGTGAGCCAATTCGTCCTGTTCTCGGCACGTAGCTCGATCGGCGGCGGACCCTATATCGTCGAGGAAGCCTATCCGCTGATGCGGCAGGTGCCCGCCAATGAAGGAGATTTCCGTGGCCGAGCCGCTAACGCCTGACCAGCGGCAAAAGGCTCTCGCCAGGCTCGACCGCTGGGTCGAGGCGGAAAATGGCGACGCCATGACGCGGGCCTTCAAGTTCGGCGACTTCGTCGAGGCCTTTGGCTTCATGACGAAGGTCGCGCTGATCGCCGAAAAGATCGATCATCACCCGGACTGGAAGAACAGCTACAACCGGGTCGAGATCACACTGACCAGCCACGACGCCGGCGGGCTGACCGCGCGCGACATCGCGCTTGCCGAAGCGATCGACCGCCTCGCCGGAGGCTAGGAGATGTTGCGCGGCCGCCCTTTCAGCACCATGTTTTTCCGAAACCGCAAGGGAGACATGGCCGTGGGCGACGTTCTGTTCGGCGAGATTCTGGGACCCGAAGACGAGATCCGCCGCGAGAAGCGGGTGCGTAATCGCTTCTGGGGCACCGTCCGCAAGGCCGCGCGCGCCATCCCCTTTCTCGATGAAGTCGTCGCCGCCTATTTCTGCGCGCTTGATCCCGCCACCCCGGCGCGGGCCAAGGGGATTCTCCTGGCGGCGCTGGCCTATTTCATCCTCCCGGTCGACGCGGTACCGGACTTCCTGGTCGGGGTCGGCTTCACCGATGACGTGACGGTGCTGCTCGCCGCGATCTCCGTGGTCGGGGCTCATATCACACCCGCCCACCGCGAAGCCGCCCGCGAGGCGCTGGCCGACGACGAACCCGTTTCTTTCCGATCGCCGTCCTGATCACGCCGGGCAGCGGCGGAGGTGCCCGCGGAAGAGGCAATCTGGCGCCGCTCGCGGATTTTTTACCCCACAACCCGAGACAAACGGGGTATTTTCAGGTGAAAATTGTTGCGGCGAATCATCAGCCGCCGTCAGGCGGCATGACCATATTGTTGTCGATTTTTTCGGCACATTGACGACAAGAGTCGATCTCAGTCGACGCAGCGGCGACCCGGTGCGTTCACGAAAAAGTAACCTCGTTTGTCGCAGGTCTGTTATTGGGATTGCCGTTGGTCAACCGGGGGAAATCCGATCAGCATATCGACAGGAAGAGACTAGTGGGTAGGACGATGAATTCACGCATCCTTTTCACGGCCGCGACGCTATTGGTCGGAGTGACCGCGATAGCGCCCGCCCATTCGGCAACGAGCATCGGCACCTTCAGGCAATGGGGCGCCTATACGTCGAGCGAGGGCGGCGGCAAGATGTGCTTCGTCGCTTCGCAGCCGACCGACAAGAAATATTCGAAGTCAATCAACGGTCGCGATCCCGCCTTCTTCATGGTCACGACGATTCCGAACAAGAATATCCGCAACGAGGCCAGCACCATCATCGGCTATCCCTTCGCGGACAACAGCAAGGTGACGATCAAGATCGACGGGACCGGCACCTTCACGATGTTCACCGACAAGGACAGCGCCTGGATCGAGAATCCGGCGCAGGAGCCCGAACTCATCAACGCCATGCGCAAGGGGACCCGGATGGTCGTCGAGGGCACCTCGCGTCGCGGCACGATCAGCACCGATACCTATTCGCTGTCGGGCATCACCGCCGCGCTCGAGGCGATGGCGAAGGAATGCCCCTGAGCGGGCTTCTGCTGCTATAACCGCGACACCGGCGGCAGGACGCGCGGGCAATCGCCCGCGCTCTTCCTATATGCCGGCTTTGCGGAACCGATCGCGGATAGCCATGCTCGACTTCCAGGAAAAATCCGACGCCGAACCGGTCGACGCGGCCGCGCGGCCGCCGCTCGTCGGCCTTTCGCGCGAGGAACTGGCCGAGGCGCTGGTCGCGATCGGCGTGCCGCCGGCGCAGACCCGCATGCGGATCGCGCAGCTCTGGCACTGGATCTACATCCGCGGCGCGACCGACTTCGCCGCCATGACCAGCATGTCGAAGGCGCTGCGCGCCGACCTCGACCGTCACTACACGGTCGGTCGGCCGGAGATCGTCAGCGAGCAGGTTTCCGAGGACGGCACCCGCAAATGGCTGTTCCGTTTCCCCTCGCGCGGCGCCGGCCGCCCGGTCGAGATCGAGACGGTCTATATCCCCGAGGAAGGCCGCGGCACGCTCTGCCTGTCGAGCCAGGTCGGCTGTACGCTCTCCTGCACCTTCTGCCATACCGGCACGCAGAAGCTGGTCCGCAACCTGACGTCGGGCGAAATCGTCGGCCAGATCCTGATGGCGCGCGACCGGCTCGGCGACTATCCCGGCCTCGCCGCGACCGATGGCGCGGCCGTACCGGAGACCGGTCGCCTCGTCTCCAATATCGTCATGATGGGGATGGGCGAGCCGCTCTACAATTTCGACAACGTCAAGCAGGCGCTGCTGATCGCCGCCGACGGCGAGGGCATCGGCCTGTCGCGGCGCCGGATCACGCTGTCGACCTCCGGCGTCGTGCCGATGATCCCGCGCACCGGCGAGGAGATCGGCGTCATGCTGGCGATCTCGCTGCATGCCGTCCGCGACGACCTGCGCGACGAACTGGTGCCGCTGAACCGCAAGTATCCGCTGGCCCAGCTGCTCGACGCCTGCCGCGCCTATCCCGGCATCTCCAATGCCCGGCGCATCACCTTCGAATACGTGATGCTGAAGGGCGTCAACGACTCGCTCGCCGAGGCGCGCGACCTGGTGCGGCTGCTCAAGGGCATCCCGGCGAAGATCAACCTGATCCCGTTCAATCCGTGGCCGGGCTCCGGCTATGAATGCTCCGACTGGGACCAGATCGAGCGCTTCGCCGACGTCGTCAACCGCGCCGGCTACGCCTCGCCGATCCGCACCCCGCGCGGCCGCGACATCCTCGCCGCCTGCGGCCAGCTGAAGAGCGAGAGCGAGCGGCTGAAGATCCGCGAGCGCATGGCGCTGGAAGCGATGATCGCCGGGATAGGCGGCAAATTCGCCGGACGCGGACAGCCTCCTGACAGGATCGTGTCATACCTTCGTCCAGACTTCCTGATCTGTGATGCCACAAGAAGGAGTGAGACCGATGGACTGGAAGCTTGAACTCGTCGCCGTGCCGGTGTCGGACGTCGACCGCGCCAAGGCGTTCTATACCGACAAGGTCGGCTTCAACGCCGACCACGACCACACCGTCAGCGACGAGATACGCTTTGTCCAGCTCACCCCGCCGGGCTCGGCCTGCTCGATCGCTTTCGGCAAGGGCATCACCGGCGCAGCGCCCGGCTCGGTCGAGGGGCTGCAGCTGGTCGTCGTCGACATCGACGCGCCAAGGCGGAGCTCGACGGACGCGGCGTCGAGGTCGGCGCGATCCAGGAGTTCCCGTGGGGACGGTTCGTCTTCTTCGCGATCCCGACGGGAACCGCTGGGCGGTCCAGGAAATCCCCCAACGTGGCTGACCGCGCCGCCAAGACCGACCGGACTGCCGTGACCGCCCTCCTCCGCATCCTCATTCTCGATCCGCTGGCCTGGGTCGCTGCCTGCACCGCCGTCGGGGCGAGCTGTGGCCTTCGCCTTCTTCGGCCTCCCGTCGGAGCCGCATCTGGTTGGCCTCGCGACCGGATTCGGCGTCGGCATGACCTTCGCGGCCGGGGCCTTCTCCTTCCTTCCTGCGCTTCTCGCCATCGTCCTCGCCGAGGCCTTCGGCTGGCGCTCGATCTTCTATTGGCTGGCGGTCGGCGGCGGCATCGGCCTTGCCGCTCGGGGGTTCACCGACTTCGGCGCCAGCCCCGAATGGGCCGACTACGCATTGATCGTCCCGCTCGGCGCCGGCTTCATCGGCGGACTGGTCTACTGGCTGATCGCCGGACGGCTGGCCGGGGCCGGCGCGCCGCCCGCAGACCGGGCCGAGTAGCGCCCCGCGCCCCGACCAGCGTCATCTGGAATTCGATAAAAAAGAGAATGTCGGTTTCAGTCGTCTGAAAGGTACCGCGGGCCATCGTCTCGCCGGTCGCATCGCATCTGGTAAGCTGCGGATATCGATGCTGATTCGGCTCGCTGGAGGATTGAGACCGATGAATATCCTGCCGGGCCGGCGGGCCAAAACGCTTCGTTCGCGCCTTTTGCCCAGACTCGCCAGTTCCACCATTCTCAGTCGCCGCCAGTTGCTCGGCTCGATGGCGCTGTTTGCCCTGCCGACGGCGGCCTGGGCCCAGTCTGCCAACACACCCACGACCAATGCCGACGCGCTGGAAGGCATGGCGGTCGAGCCGAAGCCCGACTACACGCTGGTCGCCAAATTCGCGACCTATGACCTCGACCTGCTCTACGGGGTCGACGAGGACGGCAAGCCGAATCCCGGCGGCGACCGGCTCGAACTCGGCAAGTTCAAGTTCATGACCCGGACCTGGGCCATGGACGGGATTCTCGACGACAACTATCTCGGCCCGGTGATCGAGATCAAACCCGGCGAGAAATTCTCGGTACTGGTCAAGAACGAGTTCTTCGAGGAGGGCGACTACGAGAATTATGGGCCGCCCGAACCGAAGCCCGAGGACTGGCTGTCCGTGATCAACCAGAAGAACGGTCCGACCGTCTTCCTCCACGACAACGATCCGCTCGGCATGCCGTTTTTCGGCACCTGCACGCCGGACACGCCGATCGACCAGTTTTCCGTCGATACGGTCAACGTGCCGAAGAACTACAACTGGACCAACCTTCACCTGCACGGACTGGAGATCGACCCGCACCTGTTCGAGCCGCAGGGCACGTCCGACCCGAAGGCCGACTACATCACGATCAAGCCCGGCGGCGAATATCTCTATCATTTCGAGCTGCCGCCGGAGCATCCGACCGGCACCTTCTGGTACCACCCCCACCGCCACAACTCCGTCGCCATCCAGGCCTGGGGCGGTCTCGCCGGCATCCTGTTCGTCCGCGGCCTGTTCGACGAGGAACTGAAGGCCAACGGCGTCACGACGGAAATTCCTTTCGTCGTGCACGACCCGCACTACGAGATCGTCAAATATCCCGAGGGCGACGAACCCGGCATCGCCAAGGTCGGCCGCTTCCTCCACAACCAGAACGGGCTGACCGACTACACCTACATGGTCTCGGGCCGCTACCAGCCGACCTATACGCTGAAGCGCAACCAGATCGCCCATATCCGCCACCTGACCGCGACGGTCGAAAACCTCGCCTGCTTCCGCATCGCCCAGGCACCCGACACCAACTCCCCCCTGGCGAACGAAGGGGCGGAGGGCGAGAACTATCCCTTCTACATGATCGCCTCCGACGGCATCGCCTTCGGCGACGTGGTCAAGAAGAACCTGATGGTGACCGGCGGCGGCGAACGGCACGACCTCCTGGTCAGCTTCGACCAGCCTGGCGAGTACCTGGTGAAGAGCGACCACCTCGGCACCATCCAGTTCTTCGGCACCGGGCCGCGCGACCAGGTCCTGGCCAGGTTCGTTGTCACCGACGAGGATGCCGGTCAGCCGATTTCGCAGATCGAGGCAATGCGCTTCACGCCGGGGATCCCGACCGAAGGTCCGCCCGGCGTTGCCACGATCGAGCCATCGGAGATCCAGCGGCGGCGGCACTTCGTCTTCGACATCGATGGCGATACCTGCCGGCTGCCCTACCAGCAGTTCCGCATCAACGACACCGACTATCGGCCCGACACCGTCGACTTCGAGATCGAACAGGGGACGGTCGAGGAATGGGTGATGACCAACCCGACCGGCGGCGTTCACCCCTTCCACGTCCACGTCAACGCCTTCCAGGTCAAGCAGGCCTACTCCGCCCAGGTCCCCGATCCCAAGCTGGTCGGCGCGGATGTCGCGATCGTCCAGTCGCGCATCGACGCCCTGAGGGCCATCGACCATCCCAACCAGTGGCGAGACACGATGATCATCCCGCCGAAGGGGTACCTGCGCGTCTGGACCCGGCTGTACAGCAAGCGGGTCGGCAAGACCGTGCTCCACTGTCATTTCCTCGCGCACGAGGAGACCGCGATGATCTCGAATTTCCTGATCAACCCGAAGACCGGAAGCGGCTAGCAACGGAAGCGACGATGAAACATCTGCTCTTCGGCGCGCTGGTGGTTCTCGGCGCGACCGGCGCCAGCTCCCTGCCGGTCCGCGCCGCGGAGGACGCGGCCGTATCCGTCGAATCCTTCGTCGGCTGCTGGATGACCGACAAGCCCGAGCCGATCGTGATCCTCGGCGCCGACGGCAAGGCCGACGACTACCAGATCTTCCACGAGAACATGCTGCTGTTCATCGAGCCGATCGAGGATACGCAACTGGTCAAGGGCCGCTACTACGCCTTCTCGCCGGACCTGAAGAGCGTCATCGGCCCGGCCTATGTCGACGGCGCCTTCAACCCGGCGGAGGGCGTCCTCACCGTCGGCGAGCCGAAGGGCGGTCTCAACCGCGTCCACCTCCGGCCGGACAAGACGATCCTTTACGTCCACACCAAGGCCGCCGCCACCGCCGATATGTCGGTGCGAGAGCTGGATCGGATGGCTTGCGACGCAGCCGGGTCGAAGGAGGAGGAGCTGCTGGCAGCCCAAAAGACCGATGCGGGCTGAGGGCGTCATGCCACACAGCCGTCAATCGAGGCGGTCGGCGCTGACCTTGCCGCTCGCCGTTTCGGCTTTCGTCCTCGTGGCCGTGACGCAATCCGCAAACGCGCAGGATACGAAGACGCCAGGCCAGGGAGAGAGCTGCCTTGCGGCGCCCCATGCCTGCGCGCCCGAGGCGACCCTCGACTGCATCTGGTTCCCGGAGCGCTCGGTCTGCGGCACCAACCACGTCTGGCTGAACGTCGCCCATAACCGGCTGAGCCTTCCGCTTTCGACGAGCAAGACCGCCTGCGACGGGCGATTCGCGGACCTCAACGTCGCCAAGTGGACCTGCCAGTCGATCGCCGAATGCCGGGGCATCACCCGCGACCATGGCGTCGTCTGCGACGGCGAGGTCCGCACCTTCGAGCTGCGCCGCGGCGTGCTTTGGGACACCACGCCGGACAACACTTACAATGCCTGGGTGCGCCGGGACTTTGCCGAGGCGGCGGCGACGACGCTCGAGGAGCCGATGCCCGACGGCGCGGCAAATCCCTGCCTGTATCGCCAGGACAAGCTCCAGGCGGCGCTGGAGGCGTGCGCCTTGATCGAGGGCTGCTACGGCGTCGTCGAGGACGCCGGGATCACCTGCGACGGCGCACTGAAGGCCTTCGACCTGCGGAACGGGGGCCAGAGCGACGCCCCGGGAACCACCGCCTGGATTTATCGCGTGCGGCCGGCTGCCGAATAGCCTTGCCTACCGCGACTGCGCCAGCACCAGCCTGACCGCAAAGGCGCCGAGCACGGTGGCGAAGACCCAGTCGACGAGCCGGGTCGCCTTCGGCGAGCGCTTGAGGAACGCGGCGATGCGGTCGGCGAAGAAGATCAGCCCGACGCAGATCGGCGTGTTGACCACCGCGAAGAACAGGCCGAGGAAGAGGAGCTTCTTCGCCGCCTCCGGGTCGGTCGGCGACACGAATTGCGGCAGGAAGGTCACGAAGAAGACGATGATCTTCGGGTTGAGCAGGTTGACCATCAGCCCCTTGAGATAGACGGCGCGGAGCGGTTCGAGGCGTCCGTTCTTCTTGAGCGAAAGCGCCGAGCCGTGGCGGATCGCGTCCCAGGCAAGGTAGGCGAGATAGGCCGCGCCGACGATCTTGAGGATCGTGAAGGCCGTCGCCGAGGCGGCAAGCAGCACGGACAGCCCGGCGGCGATCAGAACCGAATGGATGACGAGGCCCGTCGTCGCACCGCCGAAGGCCGCGAGGCCGGCCGCCCGCGACTGGGCCACGGTCTTGGACAGAAACAGCGTCATGTCCGGCCCCGGCGTCAGGCCAAGCACGATCGACGCGACCGTATAGGCGGCGAGAACCGGAAGCGCCGGGACGAAATCGCTAAACATCGCAGGCAAGCCTTGTCGTGGCGAGGCCGGCAGATTATCCGAACAGACATCGCTTGGGCAGAGCACCCTGTCGTGAAGGCTGTCCGATGCCCCTCATGCGGCGACAGACGCAGGAAGAGCTGCCTTGAACCAGTCAGAAAGCCGACAGCCACAGCTCTGGGACCGGGTCGCCCGGCTGCCGACCGCCTATCCGCTTGCGACCTGCGCCGTGTTTGTCGTTGTGATTTCGGCGTTCTTTCTTGCTTTCCCGGCCGTCGACATCTGGTTCAGCGGGCTTTTCTACAAGGAACCGAAAGGCTTCTTCCTCCGCAACAACCCGGTCCTGAAACAGCTTCGGGAAATCGCCTATCTCGCGATCGTCCTGGTCGTCGCCTGGCTGATCCTACAAGTGGCGATCAAACTCGCCCGGCCCGAAGAGCCGAGCTATGTGCCGCCGAGCATCACCGCCTTCCTGCTGTCGACCCTGATCGCCGGGCCGCTGCTCCTGGTCAACATCATCCTCAAGAACAACTGGGGCCGCCCGCGTCCCATCACCGTCGACCTGTTCGGCGGTGAGCTGCCCTATGTCGAGGTCTGGCGGATCACCAGCTATTGCGACACCAACTGTTCCTTCGTTTCCGGCGAAACCGCCTCCGCCTTCTGGTTGATGGCCCTGGCACTGGTGGTGCCGCGGCGATTCCGGCTGCCGACCGCGATCGTCACCGCGGTTTATGCGGCGATCCTCTCGGTCAACCGCATCGCTTTCGGCGGGCATTTCCTCTCCGATGTCCTGATCTCCATGGGCCTCACCCTGCTGGTGATCGTCGCCGGCTACCGGCTTTTTATCACCAATCCGCCGCGTTGGCTGGCCAACGAACGGCTCGAAGCCGGCCTGACTCGGCTTGGCGAAAAGCTCCACCGGCGTCGCGACAACCGGGCCTGAAGGGGCATTGGCGGCTTGCCCGGCGCAAGCGCCGCGTCCTATAAGCCGGCGACAATTCTCAATGGGGCGCCGACGGCATGGCTGACATAAACAAGGTGGTTCTCGCCTATTCAGGCGGATTAGACACCTCGATCATCCTCAAGTGGCTTCAGACCACCTACGGCGCCGAGGTCGTCACCTTCACCGCCGATCTCGGACAGGGCGAGGAGCTGGAGCCGGCCCGCAAGAAGGCGGAACTGATGGGGATCAAGGAGATCCACATCGAGGACCTTCGCGAGGAATTCGTCCGCGACTTCGTCTTCCCGATGATGCGGATGAACGCGGTCTATGAGGGGGTCTACCTCCTCGGAACGTCGATTGCCCGCCCGCTGATCGCCAAGCGCCTCGTCGAGATCGCCCACGAGACCGGCGCCGACGCCATCGCCCACGGTGCGACCGGCAAAGGCAACGACCAGGTCCGATTCGAGCTGACCGCCTACGCCCTCGATCCTTCGATCAAGGTGATCGCGCCATGGCGCGAATGGGAGTTCAAGTCGCGGACCGACCTGATCGACTTCGCCGAGAAGCACCAGATTCCGGTGCCCAGGGACAAGCGCGGCGAAGCCCCCTTCTCGGTCGATGCCAACCTTCTGCATTCCTCGTCGGAGGGCAAGGTGCTCGAGGATCCGTGGGTCGAGCCGCCGCCCTATGTCTTCCAGCGCACCGTCGCGCCGGAAGACGCGCCCGACGAGGCGACCTTCGTCGAAATCGCGTTCAGCCACGGCAATCCGGTGGCGATCGACGGCAAGGAAATGAGCCCGGCGACGATTCTCACCCATCTCAACGGCGCTTGGCCGGGACAACGGCATCGGCCGCGTCGACCTGGTCGAGAACCGCTTTGTCGGCATGAAGTCGCGCGGCATCTACGAGACCCCCGGCGGCACGATCCTGCTCGCCGCCCACCGGGCGATGGAATCGCTCACCCTCGACCGCGAGGCGGCTCACCTCAAGGACGAGCTGATGCCACGCTATGCCGAGATGGTTTACAACGGCTTCTGGTTCGCACCCGAGCGCCACATGCTCCAGGCCCTGGTCGACAACAGCCAGGAGCATGTTGAAGGCACTGTCCGGCTGAAGCTCTACAAGGGCAATGTCATCGTTTCCGGCCGGAAGAGCGCGAAGTCCCTCTATTCCGACGCCCTCGTCACCTTCGAGGACGATCGCGGCGCCTATGACCAGAAGGACGCCGAGGGATTCATCCGGCTGAATGCGCTCCGGCTCAGGACCCTTGCGGCGCTGAATCGGCGTTAACCATGGCCTGCGGGCAATAGCCGCGGACCATCGCGTTTAATCGGGCATTAAGCGGGAAGTGAAACTCTGCGCTCCACTAGGAGTAGCATATGACGTTTCCCGGCCGACCGTCTTCGCGCGCCAACCAAGGCCGCGGCGGCGACATCGAATTCCTCAATGCCGCGCTGGGCAGCATGCCCTACGGCTTCTCGATCTGGGATGACGAATTTCGGCTGATTCTGGCGAACCAGCGTTACCTGGACATCTACCGGCTAGCCGCCGACAAGATCCGTCCGGGTGTCTCGCTGGAGGATGTGATCCGGCTGACCGTGGCGGCGGGCAATCATCCCGGCAAGACCGCGGCGGAACTCTATCCGAGCTATCGCGACCGCCTGGCGCGCACCACCGACCCGACCAAGCCCCTCGTCCACCGGAAATCAATCCGCGACCGCGTGATCGAGACCACCCACACGCGTTACCCGGACCTCGGCTGGATCGTCACCCATGAGGACGTGACCGAACCGCGACAGCAGGAAAAGGTCCTTCATCAACGGAAACGCCAGCTCGATGCCGCCCTCGACAGCATGCTCTACGGGTTCTGCCTGTGGGGAGAGGATCTCAGGCTGCTTCTCTGCAACCGACGCTTCGTCGAACTCTACGGCCTGGATCCCTTGGCAGACTGGTCGGGACGCAGTCTCCTGGACATCTTTCTGGCGAGTACCGAGGCCGGCAACCATCAAGGCCGTTCGGCCGCCGAGATGCAGCGGCTCTACCGGGACGGATTGTCGGCCGTCGGCGAGAATGCGTCATTCGTCGCCGAAGAGGTTCTCGTCACCGGCCGGGCCGTCAAGGTCAGTTTCCGCCGTACCTCGCACGACTGCTGGGTCGCCACCTACGAGGACGTGACCGAACAGAAGGACCGGATGCAGGCGCTGCAGCAGCGCGAACGCGAGCGCACCCTCCAGAACATGCGCTTCGAGGCCGCGATCGACAACATGTCGCAGGCCCTTTGCATGTTCGACAAGGAAAGGCGCCTGATCGTCTGCAACAAGCGCTATGCCGACCTCTACGGAACGCCTGCCAATCTGGTCATTCCCGGAACCTTGCTGGAAGACATCCTCAGCGACCGCATCGACAGGGGCCTGCATCCGAAGGGCGGCGCCGACGCCTATCTGGAGAGCCGCCTCGAGCTGGCACAAAGCAGGACCGATGCGGTGAATGTTGTCGAACTCGAGGACGGGCGGATCATCTCGGTTCTTCACCATCCGATGGCCGACGGCGGATGGGTGTCGACCCACCAGGACATCACCGAGCAACGGCGGACAGAGGCACGCATCCGTCATCTCGCCCGACACGATGCACTGACCGACTTGCCCAACCGCATGGCATTCCGCGAGCATATGGCGGAGGCCGAGGGACGCATCGCCCGGAACGAAATCGTCGCGGTTCTGTTCATCGATCTCGACCGCTACAAGACGGTGAACGACCTGTTCGGCCATGCCGTCGGCGACGCCGTGCTGATCAAGGTCGCATCGCGCCTGACGGAGGCCTGCCGCAAGGGTGACATCGTCGCCCGGCTGGGTGGCGACGAATTCGCGATCCTGCACAGCCAGCTGTCGCAGCACAAGGATGTCACCGCGCTCGCGGCGCGCGTGGTCAGGACGATGGCCGAACCGATGCAGATCGACGGGCACGAGATCGTCATAGGCGCGAGCGTCGGCGTGGCCGTCGCCCCGCAGGATGGTCGGAATACCGAAACGCTGATGAGGAATGCCGATCTCGCCCTCTATCGGGCAAAGACGGACGGTCGCGGCGCCTATCATTTCTTCGAGCCGGCTCTGGGCAACGCTGTCCGCCAGAGGCTGGCCTTCGAGATGGAGTTGCGTTCGGCGCTGGCCTCAAACGAATTGGAGGTTGTCTTCCAGCCCCTTTTGAACCTCGCTGACCAGCGGATTTGCTGTCTGGAAGCGCTTCTGAGGTGGGATCATCCGACGCGCGGAATGATCATGCCGAACGAAATCATGCCGATCGCCGAGGAGACGGGGCTGATCGTTTCGGTCGGCCAATGGGTCCTTGAGATCGCTTGCGCCGAGGCTGCCAAATGGCCCGATCACATTCGCGTGGCCGTCAACCTCTCGCCCACCCAGTTCCGTCATCGCAGTCTTGCGCGACAGGTGACGAAAGCCCTCACCGAGTCCGAAATCAGCCCGGGGAGGCTCGAACTCGAGGTTACCGAGTTGGCACTCCACCGCAACCCCGCCGCCATCGAAACGCTTCGCCAACTCCGTGCGATCGGCGTGCGGATCGTCCTCGACGATCTCGGCACCGGAGATTCGACGCTGAACCATCTGCGAACGTTCCCTTTCGACAAGATCAAGATCGATCGATCCTTCGTCAGGGACATCCTGTCGCGAGCCGACAGCAACGCGATCGTCCGCGGGGTGATCGGACTGGGGCGAAGTCTCGGTATGGCGACGACAGCGGCCGGTGTCGAAACGATGGAACAGCTCGACCTCGTTCGTGAGCAAGGGTGCACCGAAGTCCAGGGATTTCTCTTCAGCCCGCCGCTGCCGGCCAAGGCCATCGCCTCCTACTTCGCCGCAATCGGCGATGACGCGGATCAGTCGCTGAGGCGCCTGATCGCATCCTGACCGCGACCGACGCCCTCGGCCGGCGGCACGCTACTCCGGCAGGCCGGCCATGCGCAGGCCGTCGAGATACATCTTGAGAATTTGCGGCTGAACGAAGCTCATCGCGTCACCGACCTTGGCGATGGTGATCTCCGGGCGCGCTCCGACGAACCGGTCGAGTGCCCGCCGCGCGCCCTCGATATCGCCGGACCTGGCCAGGTAGACCGCCATATCCCGATAGGCCCATGTCATTCCCACCTTCTCGCCGAGCGCCCGCCGGGCCCACTGCGCCGCTCCCACCGGATCGCCCGCGGCGAAGCGCGCGAAGCCGAGACCGATATATCCGTTGAAGCTGAAGGGATCGAGCGGGCTAAGCTCGATCGCCCTCTCGAAACTCGCCTGGGCAACTGCCGGATCGCCCCGATAGGCTTCGAGGAAACCGCGCCGGGTCAACGCCCAGGCATTGTTGGGGTCGAGGCTCAACGCCCTGTCGACAAACACCCGGGCGCGATCGAGATCGCCGAAGAGCAGCATCGTCGCGGTCGCCAGCGCGGTCAGTGCCGTCGGATCGTCGCCGACGGTTGGCGATGCCTCCGCGATCAGTCGATCACCCTCCGCCCGGATCGCTTCGAGATCGTCCGACCAGTTGTAGACGGCATGCTGGGCCCGGGCCCAGGCAGCGATCGCCTTGGCGCGGGCATATCCCGGATCGAGTTCCATTGCTTCGTCGAGCAGTCGGATCGCCTCGGCGTTGTCGTCCTGCCGATGCGCCCAAAGGTGCGGCAAGGCCCTCAGCACCAGATCGTAGGCCGCGACATTCTCCGGTCGCGTCCGCCGCGCAAGGGCGATCTCCGCCTCCCATATCGAGGGGCGCAGGGCACCTGTAACGCGCGTGGCGATCTCGTCCTCGAAATCGAAGAGATCGGTGACGACTCCCTCGAAACGGTCGGCCCAGATATGGACGCCGGAAATCGCATCGATGAGCTGCGCCGTCACCCGTACGCGGCTGCCGGATTTGCGAAGGCTGCCTTCAAGCACGTAGCGGACGCCGAGCTCGCGTGAAATATCGCGAACATCCACGGCCCTCCCCTTGTAGGCATAGGCGGAGTTCCGGGCGATCACCGTGAAGTCCCGGACCCGCGACAGGGAGGCCGTGATCTCCTCGACGATCCCGTCGATCATCGAGTCGACGGTCGCATCCCCGGACATGTTGTCGAAGGGCAGGACGACGATCGACGGCTGGCTGGCCCGCGGCGCGACGTCTGCCGCCGCCGGCACCTTCGTGGCGGGGGCATCGGCCGGCCAGGGCGTATCGGCGATCCGCTTCCTGTAGCCGTAGCCGGCCGGAAGCGGGTCCGCGTCCTTGTCGGGCGGCGCTCCGGTCCACAGCCAGACCTCGAAGCGTTCGTCCTTCTTGCCCTTGAGTTCCACCCATTCGCTGGTGGTGAAATGCGCCGCCAGATTCTTGACCAACTGCCAGCGGACCGAATGGGTGATCGCGACGCCGCCCGGTGGCGCGACCTCCTGGAGCCGGACGACGAAACCGACGGCCGCGCCGAAACGGTCGTCTCCCTGGACGAAGACATCGGCAAGCGCGACGCCGAGGCGGGCGCGGATCGGCGGGCCGGCGCGCGATTCGTTGAATTTCGCCATCGCGGTCTGGAAGTCGATCGCCCATTCGACCCCGTCCTCGACACTCGGGAACTCGACCAGGGCGCCGTCGCCCATGGTCTTGAACAGGTTGCCGAAATGCTTCTTGACCGAAGGCTTGAGGATATTCCGCCGGATACGCGCGAGGTCGACCAGCGTCCCGCGCTCGTCGCCTTCGACAAGACGCGTGTAGCCAGCAACGTCCAGCGAAGCCAGAACCGTCAGCTTGCGAGGCGCACGCTGCATCCCGCCTTTATCCCCCGGGGCCGAATTGCGGCAGTTTTGGTCCAGCCGAAACCGAGTTGCAAGCGGAGTTCTGCTCGCCGCGCGATTTCCTGGACGTCGACAACCGGGGGCTGCGCCAATCCAGCAAGCATCCGGGGAATAGCAGCAATTCCAACGCAACGATTGTGTTTGCTGCAGCGCAACTTATATTCCGCCCGAACTCATCCGGAAAAAACAAACTCATGCCTTTGCGCAATATCGCCATCATCGCCCATGTCGATCATGGCAAGACCACCCTTATCGACGTGCTCCTGCGCCAGTCCGGCGCCTTCCGCGACAACGAGCGGGTCGCCGAACGCGCCATGGATTCCAACGACCTAGAGCGCGAACGCGGCATCACCATCCTCGCCAAGGTAACCTCTCTGGTCTGGAAGGACACCCGCATCAACATCGTCGATACGCCCGGCCACGCCGATTTCGGCGGAGAGGTGGAACGCATCCTGTCGATGGTCGACGGCGCCATCCTGCTGGTCGACGCGGCCGAGGGCCCGATGCCACAGACCAAGTTCGTCCTGCAGAAGGCCTTGCGGCGCGGGCTCAAGCCGATTGTCGCGATAAACAAGATCGACCGGCCGGACGAGCGCCATGTCGAGGTCCTCAACGAGATCTTCGACCTGTTCGTCGCGCTCGACGCGACCGAGGAGCAGCTCGACTTCCCGGTTCTTTACGGCTCGGCCAAGCAAGGCTGGATGGCAGCCGACCCGGCGGGGCATACGGACTCGACGGCACCGCTTTTCGACATGGTCCTCTCCCGTGTTCCCGAGCCGACGGTCGAGGACGGCGCGTTCCGCATGCTCGCCACCACGATCGAGGCCAATCCCTACCTCGGCCGCATCCTGACCGGCCGGATATCGTCGGGCACGGCGCGCGCCAACATGCCGATCAAGGCGCTGGCCCGCGACGGAACGGTGGTCGAGATGGGCCGGATCTCCAAGGTGCTCGCCTTCCGCGGCCTCGAGCGCCAACCGATCGAGGAAGGCATTGCCGGCGATATCGTCGCCATCGCCGGCCTGTCGGAAGCGACTGTCGCCGATACCCTGATGGCCCCGGAGGTCATGACGCCGATCGAAGCCCAGCCGATCGATCCGCCGACCCTGTCGATGACGTTCCGGGTCAACGACGGGCCGCTCTCCGGCACCGAAGGCGACAAGGTGCAAAGCCGTGTCATCCGCGAGCGCCTGATGCGGGAAGCCGAGGGCAATGTCGCCCTCAAGATCGAGGAGACCTCCGAGGCGGACGCTTTCGTCGTCGCCGGGCGGGGCGAGTTGCAGCTCGCCATCCTGATCGAGACCATGCGCCGCGAAGGCTTCGAACTCTGTGTCGCGCGGCCCAAGGTCCTCTACAAGACCAGCGAGACCGGCCAGCGCCTCGAACCGATCGAGGAAGTGACCATCGACGTCGACGAGGAGCATTCGGGCGCTGTCGTCCAGAAGCTCTCCGAACGCCGTGCCGACCTTCTCGAAATGCGCCCTTCCGGCGGCGGCCGCGTCCGCCTCGTCTTCCACGCGCCGACCCGCGGCCTGATCGGCTACCAGACCGAGCTCCTCTCCGACACCCGCGGCACGGCGGTCTTCAACCGGGTCTTCCACGAATACGCGCCTTATCGTGGCGATATTCCCGGCCGCCGCAACGGCGTCCTGATCTCGAATGCGGCCGGCGAGGCGGTCGCCTACGCGCTGTGGAATCTCGAGGATCGCGGGCCGATGCTGATCGACCCCGGCGTCAAGGTCTATCGCGGCATGATCGTCGGCGAACACAGCCGCGGCAACGACCTCGAAGTCAATGTGCTGAAGGGCAAGCAGCTGACCAACATCCGATCGTCCGGCAAGGACGAGGCGGTGCGGCTCACCACCCCGATCCGGCACTCCCTCGAAGCCTCCCTCGCCTATATCCGCGACGACGAACTGGTCGAGATCACCCCCCGCTCGATCCGGCTCCGCAAGGCGCTGCTCGATCCGAATGACCGCAAGCGGGCCGAACGCGCCGGGGCGGCCTGACCATACCGATTGGGGAAAGCTTCTCGACGAGGACGCGATTCCCGCCGCCATTGCGAGGCAGAACCCACGCCTGATCGCGCGCGAACCGGCAGCCGGCGCGCCTATTTGCGGCCGATTGTCGGTCACGAGAAGCAGGCTTGCAACAGTGTCGCAAAATTTGTTCGGATGGATGCCCGCGCCCTCTTTGCAGGGCGGGCCGGTGGTCATAAGCTCACGTCCATGAGCACGTTCACCATCGGCGTCCGCCGGGCAGAAAACTCCGACGCTGACGCGATCACCAAGGTCCACGACGCGGCCTGGCGCTACGCCTATGATGGCGTGATCCCGGCGCAGGAACTGGCGCGGATCATCGCCCGTCGCGGCCCGCGCTGGTGGAACCGCGCGATCCGCCGGGGCACCGCGATCCTGGTGATGGAAGTCGCCGGCGAAATCTGCGGCTATGCGACCTTCGGCCCGAACCGGGCCCGCAATCTGGCGCAGAAGGGTGAAATCTACGAAATCTACCTGCTGCCCGAATATCAGGGCGTCGGCCTCGGCACGCGCCTGTTCCTCGCCGCCCGCAAGGAACTGGCCCGATTCGGCTTCGAGACGGCGGTCGTGTGGGCGCTGGCCGACAACGAGAGCGCCTGCCGCTTCTACCGCAATGCCGGCGGGCGCAAGGTTGCCCGCGCCAGCGAGCGCTTCGGCAGCGTCCAGCTTTCCAAGATCGCCTACGCCTGGAGCCGCGGGCGCTAAGCCGCCGGGCGGTTTCCCTGGTCGGCTGCCGGCTGCACCGTCACTCGCGTGCGTCGTCGCCGGTCAATCCGAATTCCAGCGCGTTATCCTTTCCGCAATTGAAAACCGGGGCCGAATTGTCGGCGACCTCACGGGCGATCGCATTGGCGTCCGGATTGATCGAGGCATTGACGGTGCCGATGTGGCAGACCTGACCGGGCGGCCCGAGCTTCGTGATCACCAGCACCTGGGCCTTGTCGCCTTCGCCTGAGTTGGTGAAAAAGCGCAGGATCGTGGCGAACGGCCGCGCCCGAAGCATCGAGCCGCCATTCCAGAGTCTCGTTGATGGTGTTGAACGCCGGCAGGGTCTGCGAGGCGGCGAGCTCGTCGACGGCGGCGGCACCGTAGGAAACCAGGAAGCGCTCATCGCTGTCGGCGATACGGACCGGCATGCCGCCATAGCCCTCGCACCACCACACCCCGCTCTGAAGCGGATCCTCGGGATCCAGCGGCTCCTGCCGGCACTGATCGAGAATGATCTTGGTATAGGCGCTGGAATTGTCCGCCGCGGTGGCGGGGACCGCGAACGAAACAACGACAGCCAGTGCCGGGATCAGGTCGTATCTGGCCATGCGGCGACTGCCTCCGAAAGGGCGACGGGATCGCCCGTGATCCTAACCTGTTTCAGCCGCGATGTGTGGCCGGAAACGATGGTCACCGCCGATTTCGGCACCTTCAGCGTCTTCGACAGCAGCAGGACCAGCGCCGTGTTGGCGGCGCCATCCGCCGGCGGCGCGGTCACTCTTGCGATGGCGACGGGACGGCCATCGGACAGGGCCGAAACGCCGTCGATGGCGTTGCGGGAGGCCTTGGGCGTCAGCCGGACGGCGACGACGATTCCGTCCGTCTCGAGCTGATAGCAACGCCGTCCAACGCCCACCGGTCGGGGCGGCTCAGAGGAAGGCGCGCGCGATATTCGGGAGGATCACGCTCTGGATGAAGATGATGATGAGGATGACGATGACCGGCGAGATGTCGACGCCACCGAGATTGGGAAGGATGTTCCGGATCGGCCGGAGCACCGGCTCGGTGATCGCG
Organism: uncultured Alphaproteobacteria bacterium; assembly: GCA_963812275.1. Lineage (GTDB taxonomy): Bacteria > Pseudomonadota > Alphaproteobacteria > Rhizobiales > Kaistiaceae > Bauldia. The sequence goes on from CAWEUQ010000017.1 coordinate 114,524, forward strand.
TAGAGAAGCTGGACCAGGCCGGCAACGAACTGGTTGCGCGTGTTGACCACGTTGAAGGCGATCAGCCAGGACAGAACCGCGGCCGCGATCAGCACATAGACGTAGAGCTGAAGGACATAGGAAATGAAGCCCAGAAGCTCAAGCATCGCAGATTCCCGCTGACTGGAGGAACAATTCGGCGCACCGTCATGTAGCTGTCGAGGCCCCGCGCCGCAACCCTTGGCCTTCCGCAATCGGCGTCCTTGACACGGTCCGGGACCAAACCCTAAATGGCGCCGTACTTGGAGGGGCCGTAGCTCAGATGGGAGAGCGCTGCGTTCGCAATGCAGAGGTCAGGGGTTCGATTCCCCT
>CAWEUQ010000018.1:0-196360 GCA_963812275.1 uncultured Alphaproteobacteria bacterium
GCTCGGCATCGGGCGCGTCGAAGCGCAAGGCCGAAGCCAATCCAGCTGGGCTTGAATCGCGGGATCAGCTTCCCGGCCGGGAGAGATTGGTCCGCTTCGCCGCATATCCGGGGCGTTCGAATGACATCCGGCGGATGACCGGATGTGCCCCGAAGCGGCCGCATTCGGATGGACAGCAAAGGTCCGGAGCGGGCGGGAAGCGGCCGTCCACCGCCTTCGAGTTGGGTGGCAGCATCGCGCCAAGGTCGGAACCTCATGCACAGTGGGAGTTGGTCCTTCGGCCAGACGATCACGGGCAAAGCGACCGAGCGACTCATTCCCCGAAGCCGACAGGAAGCGGCCGGCCAGCGATACGGTGCGGCGGCAACCTTTGACGAGGCCCAGGATCTTCGCCGCGAGGCCGGCGCTCTCAAGGTGGCCACCACCACACCTGGTTGCGGTTGACTCGGCACACTCGTTAAGTGACTATTAACCATTCCAAGTGGAGCAGATTGTGACTGATTTCATAGTCGATTCCGAAGACGACGCTGGCGGACTGAGCCTTGCTGAGGCGATAGCGCAGGCCAATCTCTCGGATGGAGCAGCCGACACGATCACCTTCGCGCCGGAGCTGCTCGGTGGTGGCGATGTCGCCGTGCTTACTGTGATCGACACCATGGAAATCATGGCAGCCGGCGGCCCCCTCACCATCGATGGTGACATCGACGGCGACGGGCTCGCCGACATCGTGCTCGATGGCAACTACGCCGCCTCTCAACTCGAGATCCAGACCGGCGCCACCGTCACAATTCAAGGCGTCGATTTCATCCGCGGCTACCAGAACCAGAGCGCAGAATTCGGCGATCCCGGCGCGGCGGGCGTCGATGGCACGTCAGGAGAGGATGGCACGGTCGGTGCGGCCTACACGCTTGAAGACGGCGGCGACGCCGGCAACGCGCTTGACGATGCCACCGACGGTGCCGACGGCGATGCTGGCGGTTCCGCGGTTGGCGCGATCCTCAACCGCGGGGATTTGACCCTGGTGCGCGTAGGCTTTGGCTCCAACTTTGCGCAAGGTGGCAACGGTTCAAGCGGTGGCGTCGGTGGAGATGGCGGCGACGGCGGCATCGGCGGCGACGCAACGGGCAAACAGAATTTTGTCGTTGTTGATACGGGCGATGTGCCCTACGACCCTGACGTCACTGAGGCTCAGTCCCCTGGCTCCGGCCTCTTGTCTCTGGACCCTATCGGCGGCCCGCCCACCACGGGCGGCGATGGCGGCGATGGCGGCGATGCCGGCGATGGCGGCGATGGCGGCAACGGCGGGGATGCAGCGGCGGCGGTCTACAATGCCGACGGTGCCAGCCTTACGCTCGTCGATGTCAGCTTCGGTGGCCGCCTCTCGTCCGGTTTGATGACCCTGGGCAACCAGTCCATCGGCGGGTACAGCGGCGGCGGTGGCAAGGGCGGTGAAGGCGGTCCGGGCGGCCTCGGCGGCGACGGCGGCAATGGTAGTGCCGTGGAGGTCAGCTTCAGCGTGATCGAAGACGCAGTGCCGTTCGACGATCGGCCAGGGATATCCGGAGTTCGTCCCGAGCGCAGCACCATCTTGAGTTGTTTTACGCGACGGCCAACAATACGGAGGCGGGCGTCGGCGGCGTCGGCGGGAATGGCGGAGACGGCGGCGATTCCGGCGACAACGGTGACAGCGGCAACGCCGCGACGTTATTGAACCTTGGCGGCGTGTCCGGTGCGGCCGCCTTCGTGACGGGCACGACCGATGGCTACGTCAATACCGCGCGAGGTGAAAGACCAGTCTGCGCCCACCACCGGCGGCTATGCAGGACTCAAGGGCCTGGGCGGTGTCGAGGGCGCCGTGTACCCTGAAGAGTTCAAGGTTTCCCTGGGCTGCCGGCACTGGTATGCAGACGGATCGGATGCCGGCGGGCCAACCGCGAACGAGCTGATCGAGCGGGATCAATGTTCATCAGCGACAACGGCATCCTCTTTAACATCAACGACGTGGCGTTGGTTGCCGACTTGAACCGTCCCCACTCCGCGGACGGGAACGCGGGCAATGCGGGCGCGGATGGCGGGGTTGGCCAGGACGGCGTGGCCTCCCAAGGTCTCCTCACCATCGGCGGCAGTGAAAACGTGGAGAGCAGCGAATCGCGCTGGTGTACGTCCACAACCTGGGCCAGACCGACGCAACGCTCTCCTTCAACATCATCCGCGTCGGCGATATCACCGAGGACCTCACCATCGGCTGGCGGCTGGTCGGGGACGGTGGCAGTCCGGTCGAGGGCGCCGATTTCGTCGGTGGAACGCTGCTCTCGAAGGGACTGTCACACTGCTCGGGATCGACGTGAGCAAACCGTTCCTTCTGTCGATGCCCTATGACCGGGGAGAGAACGTCAAAACGGTCGAGATCGAAATCGCGGCCGACCTGCTGGCCGAAGGCGCCGAGGGCTATCGGGTGGAGCTGATTGACCCGAATGACCCGTCGGTCGTCCTCGGCACGTCCGCGGTGACCGGCACCATCGACGACAGCGGGATCGTGAGTCCGCGGACGCGTGCCTGCGATCACCTCGAACGGTGGCGGGACGGCCGCCAATGTTTCGGTCGCGGAGAACACGACGGCGGTGACGACGGTGGCCGCGGACTACGCGGGTGGCGGTACGCTGACCTACACGATCCTTCAGAGTGGTGACGGGGCGCTGTTCAATCTCAATCCCACCACCCATGCCCTGTCGTTCAAGACCGCGCCGGACTTCGAGGCGCCGGCGGATGGCAACAAGAACAATGTCTACGACGTGACCGTTAAGGCATCCGACGGCACCAACGAAGATACGCAGCTCCTGCACGTGTCGGTGACCAACAAGAACGACAACGCTCCGGTGATCGCCTCGAACGGCGGTGGCGCGGCCGCCAAGGTTTCGGTGGCGGAGAACAAGACGGCGGTGACGACGGTGGCCGCGACCGACAAGGACGGCAATACCCTGACCTATGCGATCAAGGCGGGGGGTGACGGGGCGCTTTTCAAGCTCAATTCGGCCACCCATGCCCTGTCGTTCAAGGCCGCGCCGGACTTCGAGGCGCCGGCGGATGCCAACAAGGACAATGTCTACGATGTGACCGTACAGGCATCCGACGGTGCCCATGTCGATACGCAGGTCCTGCATGTGTCGGTGACCGATGTTGCCGGGGTCACCATCGTCGGCAGCAACAAGAACGACAAGATCGATGCGACTCACACGCCGAGTGGCCAGCCTTTGCCGACGAACGAGGAAGACACGATTTCGGGCGGGAACAAGAACGATAATATTTCCGGCCTCGGGGGCAACGACACGCTTTCGGGCGGAACGTCCAAATTCAAGAAAGGCAAGCCGAAGGGCACCAACAAGCTGACAGGCGGCGACGGCGCCGACGGCTTCAAGTTCGATACCAAGCTGAAGAAGTCGAAGACCAAGGTGATGGACTTCGACAGCGCCGAAGGCGACAAGGTGCTTTTGGCGAAATCGATATTCCATGACAAGAAACTGAAAGACGGCGATATTTCAGCGCATGATTTCAAGAAGCTTTTCGACTACACGAAGCACGGCACGCTGAAATACGACGGCGACACAGTCGCCAAATTCGCGGGCAAGCCGGATCTCCATTTCGACGACTTGATGCTGGTCTGACGAGGGGCCCTGGTGTTCTATTGAACGGCGAAGGACTCCTCGGGTTGGGGGGCGAAAGTCTCAGAGGTCCGCACAGCCGCCATTGAGGTAGATGAATCCGCCAACCCGTATTGAATGACCGCTTTCGGCTTCTGCACCGCGGCATCTGACTACGGGTCGAACGGCAGCTATGGGCCCGAGAGCTGACCTCGCGCCTACTTCCACTCCGGCGCTTTCGCGACATAAGGGAGGGATGCGCGCGTCGGGGAGACGCCGGAAGCGGGCATTGGGCGGTTGCTGTCGATGAGCAAACTGCCCTGACGCCGTCGACCGTTGTGACAGACCGCGGACTCTTCTGAACCCTGACGCGGTTCGGCGTTCCGCCCGCATGCCCGAGGGGGCCGAGAGGCCGACCGGGGTCGGCTGTGACTTCAAGTCCGATTCTTGCGGATAGCCGGGAAGCAGCGGACGGCGCGACGCGGAGATTGGAAGCCGCCGCGGCTCAGTCGAGCGCCGCGATCCGCGCGCGGATCGTTGCCAGGTTCCGCTCCACCGACGCCCTGTAGGGATTGTCCCCGGTCACCGGGTCTTCGAAATGCCGCCAGATACCGCCGCACTCCTCGTTCAGCTTGTACTGGACGAAGGTGTCCCAGAAGGCGGGCGTCCCGCGCAGCAGCGCCTCATAGCTCTGAAACAGCCATTCGTCCGGCGGCAGGCCCTGGTAGCGATAGCTCTCCGCGAATTCGTTGAACAGCGGCTCGAGACGGTCCGGGTATCGCGGATCGCTGATCTGGCCGATGTAGTCCGCCGTGCAGACGGCCTGGCCCAGCAGGCGCTCGATCTCGCTGCGGAATTCGACTTGTGTGACGTTCACGCGGGGGCCGGTCGAACTGATCAGGTTCTCGACGAACCGGATGTCGTCGTCCTGCCAGCCGCGCTTTTCGAGGAAAGCCCGGGCGAAATCGCAGGACCGCTGTTCGTGGACATGGGTGTATTTGGCGCCGCTGCCGCCAAGGTCGCCGGTCTTCTTGAGAAAGCCGATGTCGTGGAACAGCACTGCGACCAGGGCGCGGCGAAAATCGTTCGGCGGTGACCGGAGGCGACGCGTTGTCCTCGTGCCGGCGGTAAATCAGTTCGGCGAGGCACAGCGTTGCCTGCAGCGTATGGGTGATGTCGTGGTAGGCCGTATCCATGGCCTGGTATTCGGGAAAGGAGCCGTTGAACAGGCTCTCGACGGCATCGATATATTCGTCGATATACCCGTCATCCGGCATGTGGAAGAGGTACTCGTAGCGCTCCCTGACAAGGCGCCGAACGTCGGCTGTGCTGGAGAAATCGACCTCGGACGGGTCCAGAAGCGCAGTGGTTTCAACAGCGTCCTTCACGGACACCCCTCATGAAATGGACGAAAATCGATCGGTTGAGCGTGAACCTCCGCCCCGACCCCAAAGCCTGAGACCCGGACAATGGTCCGGATTATTGCTCAAATTATCACAACTATCGCCGCGACCAGTGTGACGGAGGTCATTGACACAGCGTGGCCTCGACTGCCAGCGGCCAGGCGTCCCGGGGGCCGGGAGATCCCATACAGACGGCGGAGCATGCGATCGACGACATGTCCTGCCTGTCGCCGGGCCTTCCCGGTTTCCCCGGCTCGCGAAGCTTGCTAAGCCGCTCCGGCGATCTGGCGCGCAAGCGTGGTACCGAAGGGAGACGGACATGGACATCGCGGGGAAGAAGGCGCTGGTCTTCGGCGGCACATCGGGGATCGGGCTGGCGGCGGCGAAGCAGCTGGCGGCGGCCGGGGCGAGCGTCGTCGCCATCAGCCGCAATCCCGACCGCGCCGGCGAACCGCCGGCCGGGATCACGCTCGCGGCCTGCGACGTGCGCGACGGCGAGGCGGTGGCCGCACTCTGCGCCAAGGAGGCGCCCTACGATATCCTGATTGGTGCGGCGACCGGCGGCGAGCGGGCGATCGGGCCGTTCCTTGACGATGGACATCGACGGCTACAAGGGCTCGTTCAACAAGCTCTGGGGCTATGCCAACTGCGTCCGCTTCGGCACCGGGCACCTCAGCGAAAACGGCGCGATCGTGCTGGTCAGCGGCACGCCGGCGCGGCGGATGCGGCCCGGGCAGATCGCGCTCTCCTCGGTCGGCGGCGCGGTCGAGGCCTTCGTGCGCGGCGTCGCGCCGGAGATCGCGCCGAAGCGGATCAACGTCGTCTCGCCGGGCATGATCGATACCCCGATGCACGGGCCGGACGGCCCCGAGCGCCGCGCCGCGACCGACAAGCGCGCCGCCGGCAACCTGATCCCGCGCGCCGGGACGGCCGACGAGGTGGCGCAAGCGATCCTCTTCCTGATCACCAACGACTTCGTCACCGGGACGACCGTCGACGTCGACGGCGGCTGGCTGCTGACCTGAGGGGGGGACGGCACCGGTTGCGTTCGGCGAACCGGCGATTATCGTCAGCTTCACCATGCCCCGAGCGTTCCCCTTGCCTGTCGGGATCGAGGGTGGTTCGAATAGGTGCGTAACATCGATTGACAGGAATCGGCCTTTGCAACGGGGATGACGATGAAAAACATGATTGCCGTGGCGGTATCCGCCTTCGGGCTTGCCTCCGTGTCACCCGCTTTCGCGGCGAGCGAACTCGAGAAGCTGATGACCTACTGCAAACCCGATGTCGAGCGGCTTTGCGCCACGACGCCGGTTGCCGACGTGCCGGAGTGCCTCAAGGCCCACAAGATGGAAATCTCGGTGGGCTGCGCCGAAGCGCTGAAGGCGCTGAAGGAGTAGCAGCCGCTATCCGTTGAGGGGCGGTTACCAGTGAGGTGAGGTTGCTTCGCGACCTCGGTGGATGGACGGGAGGGCGGGGTCGCGTGCCCTGGTCAGCCGGTCGGCGGCAGGCCAAAGGCGGCGAACAGGCTCGCGCCGAGGGGCGGGGCATAGAGCACCATTTCACCGATCTCCGCGCCGCCCGCGAGAACGTGGAGGGAATGGGGAAGATACGGCGAGCCGTCGCGGCCGCAATAGACCGCCGCGGCCGGCTGCCCGTTGGCGGTCAGGGCGACGGCGCGGAAGCCTTCGTAGTGCGGCCAGACGCCGCGCATGAAGGTTGCGACCTCGTCCCGTCCGCTGAATGTGCGCCGCCATGGCGGCATCGACAGGACGATATCCTTCCGCAGCAGATCGACCAGCGCGCCGACATCGCCATCGTTCCAGGCGGCGACATAGGCTTCGACCGGCGCGTCGATCGCTGGCGCGACCTCTCGCGCCGGCAGCGCCGACCGCGCCCGCTGCAGGGCGCTGCGCGCGGCGGCGACGCTGATGCCGAGTGCGGCAGCCGCTTCCGCCGCCGTCATGCCGACGAGGTCATGCAGCAGGAGGACGGCACGGGCGCGCGGCGACAAGCGATGCAAGAGGGAGACGAAGGCGAGGCGAATGTCCTGGCTTCGTTCCGGGCCGGACGGCGGAACACCGCCCGGCCATGGTTCGACCCAGGGGCCGGATCCGGGTTCGACCTCGTCAAGGCTCGGGCCGAACAGGGTTTGCCGCCGGCGGCGCGTGCGCAGGGCGTCGAGGCAGACGCGGGTCGCGATGCTGTAGAGCCACGGCCGCCCCATCTTCTCATCGCGCAAGCTGGCGAACTCCCGCCAGCCGCGCAGCAGGGCATCCTGGAGGCAGTCCTCCGCATCCTGGACGCCGCCCATCATCCGATAGCAGTGACGCTTCAACTCGCCGCGCATGGCATCGGCCAGCGCGGCGAAGGCGGCCGAGGCATCCGGGGTGGCGATCGACGTCTCCATCCCCATCAGGCTAGCGCCGTCACGCCCTCGGGGGAAACTGAGAAATGGCCGCCCGGCGCCGCCTCCTTCACCAGAGCGACCAGCGCGTCGGCAACCTGCCGCGGTGTCTGGCCCGGCCCCATGTTCGCCAGGAAATCGGCCTCGGTGATGCCGTGATAGGCGGCATAGCCGGTGATACCGGCGGAGCCGACATCGGTTCCCTGCATCAGCCGCGCCGGGGCGAGCGTCAGGAAGCGGAGGTCGAGGCCGGCGCGAACCGCCTCCTTCTGCGCATAGCCGGAGAGGAAGAACTGCATCTTCTTGGCGCCGGCATAACCGCCGGAAATCGGCGAGCCCTGGAGCATGGCGCCGCTGGTGATGGTGACGATGGTGGCGCCGGCCGGCAGCGGCAGCTTCAGCGCCGCCTGAAGGAATTGGAAGCTCATGCGCGTGTCGCCGTTCCAGGCGTTGCTGAAGGCCTGCCAGTCGGTCTCGGTCAATGGCAGGCAAGGCGGCACGGCACCGCCGCACAGGACGAGGATGCGCGGGATCTGGACGGCGAAGACCCGGGCCGGGGCCTCCGGCGCGGCCGCATCGCAGGCCAGCACCGCAATCCCCGGCACATCGCGCGACAGGGCCGCAAGGCCGGCTTGCCCACGCGCCACCGCGAGGACATCGGCGCCGAGACGATGAAAGGTTTCGACCAGCGTGCGGCCGAGGCCGCGGCTGGCTCCGACGATCGTGACAGGGGTATCGAGGAAATCGGCCATTGCCGGAACGCTCCATGTTGATGACATGGGGTAAGACGTTCGGGCGAGGCGAAATGCATCGCGGCCGGCAAGCAGCCGCCGGAAACGGGCTCGCTTCGTTTTTCGCCATAACGATCATCGGAATTTTCGCTCATGGCGACGGGTCGCCTTCGGCGCGCCGACGACGATCGTCAGCATCGCCACCGGGAAAGAGTTTGCGGCTCACCGCACCGGCAGGCGAGTAGGTCCGCCACGAGGATGGTTTCGCCATTCACAGCAACACCGTCGAGAACGTGTTCTCCGTCTTCAAGCGCGGCATGAAGGGTGTCTATAAGCACTGCGGCGAGGCGCACCTGCACCGCTACATTGCCGAGTTCGATTTCCGCTACAATCGTCGCTCGGCCCTTGGCTGGAATGATGTCGACCGCGTCACCGACGATCGCCCGCTGGCATCGAAGGCAAGCGCCTCACCTATCGGCGGATTGGTGAAGCCTAAGACGATCAGGCAGAAGGTCCGCCACTTTCTGAGGTGGCGAAAACGAAACGCAACCAAGTAAGATGGGGGCGCGGCAATTCGCTGTCGCCGCGCCCTACGTCCGCACCTTTTTTTGTGAGCCGCTGCGGACGCGCTTAGCAACGCCGTGAGGCGTCGCAAATCCCTTGAGCGCTGCGGCTCCGCTCTCAAAGAGAAGGAGCCTACCCATGTACGTTCCTACGCACGAGCAATTCGACCGCGAGACCGCCAGATTCGGGGTCTCCTACGCCAATGGCGGCACCGCGACCGTTGTCGAGTTCACGACCTTCGCTCGCTTCACGCCGGTCAACCAGCCGACGCAAACCCTGAAGGGGAAGCGGCACTACCAGTTAGACGACGGAACGCCGGTCAACTGGATTGATGACGACACGTTCGAGAACGTCAGTAGCGGTGAGGTCATGAGGAAGGTCTGACCTCAGGACCTTCGTGAAGTGAAGGCGTCCTTCGCGGACATGTGCCCCGACAAAAACGTATCCGGGGGCGTTCGGATGCTCTTTCAGCATCCACCCGGACGCCGGCAGTCGGTTTAACGGCTCGACTTTGCCCCCGCGTGCCGCCGGGCGCGCCACCTTCGCCTTGCCCTTCTCAGGCCCCTTGTGGGGCTTCGGAGGGGTTTTCACCATCCGCTGCATGACGCGGCGGGCTCCGTCCAGATCGTCTTTCTTCCTAGATCTCAGCCATGGTGTCCCACCATATCCCGATCTCGACGCCATTCAAAACACGCGCGATCCGGAGATCCGAATTTATGCCGCCATCGGGGCGGTTGTCAGCTTGGCGGCTGCTCTATGATTTCGGCATACCTAGACATCTTCGCAAAGGGCGTCGGGCTCAACGGCGAATCGCCGGCGAGATCATCTTCCAAGCCAAGAATTCAGAGCCTTCAACGCGATATGGCGATGGCGGCCATGGCGATCGAATCGCAAACGATGACGTGCTTTCGAAGGAATGGGACACGATCAGCAAGAGCCTCATAGCGGCTACCGGTCAAGCAGCCTCAGCATCTTGTGGCTCACAACACCGTGACGAAACTCCAACTCGGCGGTGGATATGCGAGCGCGCCTTATGCCTCAATGCCATACGCTAGCGGCCTCTGGAGCCCAATCCATTTCCAGAACCAGCAAAAAGTGGTGGCGGGCAGCGGCAAAAAGCGTTCACAAGCCGCGATCCACAGCCTACTCGATTTCGCTCGCAGCCTGATCGCGCTTCTCGCCGACCTCAGGACCTTTCTCGCTCGCGTTCCCTGGGGCGCGACATAACACGCGAGCGGCCATCATTGCCGCGTAACGGAGTTCGGTTCGTATTCCCCCTCGGGCAGCATTCGCAGATATCATCGACCAACCCGCCCCATAGCGCGAAATCGCTTCCGCTACTTTCCTCGACGGCACAATCTGCCGGAATTCCGAAGCCAATTCCCCACGCGCTCGGCCTGTCGGCGGAATTCTTACTCTTTGGCGCCGCTTTTGTCATGTATATAATTAGGAATAAATACCTTGACACCGTGACGCCGGTCGGCTATGGTTCGGTCATGGTCGGGGAAGCGCGAGCGGGCCAAGGCTGCGGCGCTTCTTCCTTCCTCCCTGGTACAATGCGCGGGCTTTTCCGTCGTCGATCTCCTCCCCGGCGATCGTCTCGCCCGCGCGACCTGAAGCTCTCACCCGGAAACGGGCGGGGGCTTCTTTTTTGGCCGGGCGAAGGAAGGGCGGTCCTTGATCCTCGGGCTTCTGGAAGGGTCGCGCGCCTCGATCGCGGACCGCTCATTCCCGCGCGAGCGGAGATCCCGGCGGCCCCAAAGAATGAAGAAAGACTGGATCCCCGCTGGAGCCTGTCCCCGGCCGGATCGGGGGCGGGGACGAGCGGGGGAGGGGGAGCGGGCGGGGGCAGTCCTTGAGTCCTTGCCGGCCCTTTGTCGCGCCCCCTCCACCATCGCTTCGCGACGGTCCCCCTCCCCCGTAAACGGGGGAGGACTGGCGCCAACGGGGGAGGATCGGCGCCCGGCTCCCTGGTTTGAACGACCTTCGATAACAAGCGCGCGAGAGGGCTGACGTGGCGCTCCTCGCCGCGGGAGGAGGGCACCCCGAAAGGGAGGTGGAGCGACGCGGCGCGGCGCGCCGCGCCATGCGCCGGACGGCGCGTTTCGATCTGACGAGAGACAGCCATGACAGACCAGCAACCACAGACGCCGTTGCCGAACGGGCACGACCCGGCCGGCCTTCCGCCACCGCCGCGGCGCGGCGCCGCGATGGCGGCGATCGCCGGCGACGGGGAAGCGCGGGAGAATCTCCGCCGGATGGTCGAGGAGACGCCGCGATCGCTGCGCCAGATCGCCATCGACCTCGCGGTGCCGTCGGGCTCGCTCCACCGCTTCGTCGCCGAGCAGAACTGGACCCGGCCGCCGGACGCGCCGAAGGCGACACGCGGCGAGGCGAGCGCGACCGGCCGGCGGCTGGCGGCGAGCCTCGACGACGCCGGCGCGGTGATGGGCCGGCTGATCGGCGCGGTCGACCGGCAGGTGGCGATGATCGAACAGCGGCTGAGGAAGCAGGGGGCCGCGCTCGAGGAAAAGGATGCGCGCATCCTCGGCAACCTCGCCAAGACGCTTGCAACCCTGATGGCGCTCGAGCGGGACGGCGGCGCGAAACCCGACAGAGCGGAGCCCCCCGATCGTGGACACTTCCGAGCCATACTTGCGCAACGAATTGCGGCTTGGGCTGCGGAGGAAGAGGAATCCGGTCACGCTGCTGGAGAGGCTGACGGAGCGTGAGGCCGAGGTCTTCGTCACCGAGTGGATCGAGATGGCCCGGCCCGACCAGATTCCGCCGCCGGGCGACTGGCTGACCTGGCTGATGCTCGGCGGGCGCGGCGCGGGCAAGACCCGGGCCGGGGCCGAATGGGTGCGCGGGCTGGCGCTCGGCCTGCCGCCCTTCGCCGACGGGCCGGTCGACCGCATCGCGCTGGTCGGCGAGACCTTCGCCGACGTCCGCGAGGTGATGATCGAGGGCGTTTCCGGCCTGATGCGGGTCCATGCCACCGGCGAGCAGCCGGAATGGCAGCCGACGCGGCGGCGGGTGGTCTGGTCGAACGGCGCGGTGGCGCAGGCGTTTTCGGCCGAGGATCCGGAGGGGCTGCGCGGGCCCCAGTTCGGCGCCGCCTGGAGCGACGAGCTCGCCAAGTGGCGCCATGCCGAGGCGACCTGGGACATGCTGCAATTCGGGCTGCGGCTCGGCGCCAGGCCGCGCCAGATGGTGACGACGACGCCGCGGCCGATCCCGTTGCTGCGGCGGCTGATCGCCGCCGCCGACACGGCGATCACCCGGGCGACGACCCGCGCCAACCGCTTCAACCTCGCGACCGGTTTCATCGAGCGCGTCGTCGGCCGCTATGCCGGGACCCGGCTCGGCCGCCAGGAGCTCGAGGGCGAGCTGATCGAGGACCGCGCCGACGGCCTGTGGCAGCGCCACGAGATCGAGGCGGGCCGCGTCGCCGCGCCGCCGCCGCTGCGGCGCATCGTCGTCGCGGTCGATCCGCCGGCCTCGAAGCGGAGCGGCATCTGCGGCATCGTCGCCGCCGGGCTCGGCCCCGACGGCAACGGCTACGTCATCGCCGACGCGACGGTCGCCGAGGTCCGGCCCGACCAGTGGGCGAGCGCGGCGCTTCGCCTCTACCGGCGGCTCGACGCCGACGCGCTGGTCGCCGAGGTCAACCAGGGCGGCGACATGGTCGAGGCGGTGCTGCGCGAGGTCGATCCGTCGGTGCCGGTGACCAAGGTCAGGGCGACGCGCGGCAAGTGGCTGAGGGCCGAGCCGGTGGCGGCGCTTTATGCGCAAGGCCGCGTCCGCCATGTCGGCGCGCTTGCCCGCGCTCGAGGACGAGCTCTGCGACTTCGGCCCCGATGGCCTCTCGGCCGGGCGCTCGCCCGACCGGCTCGACGCGCTGGTCTGGGCGATCGCGGCGCTGATGCTGACGCCCGACGGCGAGCCGCGGGTGCGCGGGATGTGAGGGGCGGTTGGACAGGCGGGGAGGATCGGGTTAAGGCCGGAACGGGACGCGAAAGACAAGGGGAGGGCCAGGCGATGACCGGGCAGCCGAACGGACGATCGCCCGCGGACGCGGTGCTCTGGTGGCTTTGCCTTGTCGTCGCGCCGCTGGTGCTGGTCGGGATCGAGCTCTTCCACCCGGCGGGCTTCACCCGAACGCCCGGCATGTGGGCCTATCTCTCTGAGGCGCAGCCGCACGAGGACGTCGCACCGGGCGCTCGCCTATGCCGGGCCGCAATGGTGGTTCACGCTCCACATGATCCAGACGCCGACGGTGGCACTGGTCGCCATCGGCCTGTGGCGCATGGTGTCCGGCCTCGACGGCGACGGGTTCGCCGCAGCCGCCCTCGCATGGCTGGCACGGATCGCGGTCTTCGTCATGCTGGTCTACTTCACCATCCTCGACGCGATCGGCGGCATCGGTCTCGGCCGGTCGATCCTTCAGGCGCAGGCGCTGGCCGCCGACGGGACGCTCTCGCCGGACCAGTTCGACGGCATCAAGACATTCCTCGACGCGATGTGGATCGATCCGTGGGTGGGCGGCGTCGGATCCTATGTCAGCCTCACCGCTTCATGGGCGGCCTTCGCCGCGACGCTGCTGATCGCGCTGGCGCTGCTCGCCGCCCGGCGGGCGCCGCTGATCCCGTTGGTGCTCCTGGTCGTCGCCGGCTGGGAAGTGCAGCTTTCCCATGCGGCGCTGCACGGACCGCTCGGCTTCGGATTGCTTGCGGTCGCCGCCGCGTGGATCTGGTTCCGCGGCGACCGGTCGGCGAACCGCGTCGCCTAGCGCTGCTTCCCGCGCGGCGTCGAGTTCCGTCGGCGTCATCGATTTGCCCTCTTGCCGGCGTCTGCTCAGCATCGCTGAGGGGTGTCAGGCGCTGGCGACGGCGCCAGGAGGGCGACCATGATCACGTTTCCCCGGCGATACTCTGTTCTTTCGACGATAGCGGCGCTGGCATTGTTGCCGGCCGCCTGTTCCGATTCCTCCGACGGCGGGAGCGGCGGCGCGGCCGCCGAGATCGCGGCGTGTCCGCTGCTCTCTTCCGCCGAGCTCGACCAGGTGGTCGGGTCCGCGATGGGCGAGGGCAAGGAGCGCGATCCGGTCGGCGGCGGCGAGAATGCCGGCCGGATGACGGGCTGCGCCTGGAACGCCGTCAGCGACGAGCCCGGGGCGGCGATCGTCACGCTCCAGGTCTGGGCATGGCCGCCCGGCAGCGGCGGAGCGGCGAACTACGTCAATTCGTTCCGCGAGGCGGCCAAGGAATACAAGGACCTGCCGACGCCCGAGCCGGTCACCCTCGGCGACGAGGCGATCTGGGACGGCACCGGCACCACCGTCCGCTCGGGCGACGTCAGTTTCTCGATCGCGCTCAGCGAGAAGGGACTCGACCCGGCCGAGGTGAGGGCGAAGTCGCAGGCGCTGGCCGAGGCCGTGCTCGGCAAGCTGTAGGCGCCGTTCGGCGACGAGGCTGTGATTGCGGATATTGGCGGAGGCGTGCTCGTCACGCCGCGCGCGCGTGACGTCCGGCTCACATCCGTTCGCCGGGCAACCGGCTTGCCTGCTTCACCCAGGCGACGAATTGCGCTTCGTCGAGCGGGTCGCTCTCATGGATGTCGAGGTAACGCGTGTCCCGGGCCTTGGATTCGCCGGGAGGGAGGGGACGCAGCGACGCGCCCCGGAAGAAGGCGACCTTCACGTACCGCGTGAAGCAATGAAGGCTGAGGAACCAGCCGATTTCACCGTCCGGGCTCTCGACGCCGTAGAGGGGCGAGTTCCATTTGACCGCCTTCTGAACGTTGGGGACCGTGCGCACGATCAGCGCGTCGAGGCGGCGCCCGATGTCGCGTTTCCAGCCGGGCATCGCCGCGATGTAGGCCGCGACCGGGGCCTCGCCATAGCCCTTCGCGATCTGCGGGTTGCCGCCCGCGAGGAGAGTCACCGTCTCGCCCTCAGGCGCCACGGTCGGCCTGGCTCGACGCTTGGCTGGCTTCGTGGTTCCGGCTTTTGGCGCAGGCTTCGCTCCTTCGCCGACACGCTTCATCGTTCGGTTCCCTGGATCAGCTTTTCGCCTTGGACATGTTCAGGGTCACGGCGGCGCGGATGAGCGCCTTCAGCGCCTCCGCGTCGATCGCCTCGCCCTCGTGGACATCGATGGCGCGCCGGGTATTGCCTTCGAGACTGGAATTGAAGAGGTGTGACGGGTCGGCGAGCGCCGCGCCTTGCGCGAAGGTCAGCTTCACGGCGGCCTTGTAGGTCTCGCCGGTGCAGATGATCCCGGCGTGCTCCCACACCGGAACCCCGAGCATCCCGTTCGACGGCTTTCGCCACTTCACCGTCTCGACCACCTCTGGATCGGCCTCCCTGATGAGACCGCGGAGGCGGGCGAGCATCCCGCCCCGCCAGTCGCGGAGCGAAGCGATTTTGGCGTCGATCAGCTGGGAGGGAGACTGGCCTTCCTGCGAGCCGCTGGTCTTCATGCGCGTTTCTCCTGTCCGGACTTCAATCCATCTCCCCCAGCGTCTGCTCGAGGTTCGCGAAGAACTGCTGCCATCCGGCCCGCGCGCCGTGGAAGGCCTGCTTCTGATCCGGCCGGAAGCCCGCCTGCTCCATGCGCAGGTGGGTGCCCGCGCTGGTCGGGGTGAGGGTGAAGGTCACCACGCTGGTCAGGTTATAGGCCGCGTCCTCGTGCTTGAAGTTCCATGTATAGGCCAGCGTCCTGTTCGGTTCGACGGCGAGGACCTCACAATCGAGGACGCCGCCCCAGTCTCCGCGAAGATTGAAACGGTGACCGACGTCCGGCTTGAAGTCGTTCTTCATCAGCCATTCCTCGATCAGGTGCGGCTGGGTGAGCGCGCGCCAGATCTTTTCCGGCGGATAGGGGATGTCGCGTTCGACGATGACGGAGAGCGTATCGGTCGACGTGTCGTTCATTGGATCCATCCTTTTTGGAGGATTTTCGTAGCCCGCGGCCGGACGACGGCGTCAGGTCAACTGGCCCGCGACAAGGTCGAGCTTTTCGACGACCCGCGGCCAGCCGCCGCTCATCGCCTTGTAGCCGGCCTCGTCCTCCGGCCTGAACCCGGCGTGCTCCATGCGCAGCCGCGTGCCGCCGTCGACGGGCGTCAAGGTCCAGGTGACGACGGATTTCAGGCCCTCGGCGGCCTGTTCGCCCGATGCGTTCTGGCGCCAGGCGAGGCATCGCGGCGGGTCGACGATCAGGACTTCACAGTCGGCCACGCCGTTCCATCCCGCCATCGGCTCGGCCCGGAAGTTGAATCTGTGGCCGACGACCGGTTTGAAGTCGTTCTTCATCAGCCATTCGGCAATGAGGTGGGACGTCGTCAGGGCGCGCCAGATCCTTTCCGGCGGATGCGGCATGACCCGTTCGACGACGATCGAGCGTGTGGCGAGTGCTTCGGCTTCGGTCATTGGTCCATCCGTTTCAGCAGGTCTTCGAGATCGTCGAACCGGCTCTGCCAGAACCCGGCCATCCGGCTCGTCCAGTCGATCAGCGGTGCGAGGGCGCCGAGCTGGGCGCTGTAATGGGTCTGGCGGCCTTCGTGGCGGTCGCGCACCAGGCCGGCCCGCTTCAGCACCCCGAGATGCTTCGAGACGGCCGGCTGCGAGACCCCGGCCCCGGCCGTCAGGGCGCCGACCGTCTGGTCGCCGTCGCGGCACAGCCGCTCGAAGATCGCCCGCCGCGTCGGGTCGGCGAGCGTCCTGAACAGGATATCGTGGGGCCGTGCCATGATGATCGATAACTCTCTGGCTATTGATCAGACCTATAACCGGAGGGATATGTGTTGGTCAAGAGGAAACGGAACTGGGTCTCAAACGCGGGAACGGCGCCACTCTCCAACGGCGATGCTTGAATTGAAGATGCCTTGTTGGCTATGCATCGAGCGTCGTTGTTCGCGCCGGGGGTGAGGGCGCGCGTTGCCCCGTGGCCGCTCCGCCGCTATGACGAGGGAACGCGGTGCCGATCCCGGCAGGCGCGATCCCGCCATCTTCGACAGGAGGTCCTCGGCCCATGCAGACGAGACTCGCCGCGCGGCTCGGCCGCGCCGTATCGGAAATCGGCTTCGGCGCCTGGGCGATCGGCGGTTCGTGGGGGGAGGTCGACGAGGCCGACGCGGTCGCGGCGCTGAACGCGGCGCTCGATGCCGGAGTCACCTTCATCGACACCGCCGACGTCTATGGCGGCGGGCGCTCGGAGCGGATCATCGGCAAGGTGCTGGCCGAGCGCGGTGGGACGCGCCCCTTCGTCGCCACCAAGGCCGGCCGTGCCGAGGGCAACCAGCCGGAGCATTACACCCGCGCCAAGCTCGAGGGCTATATCGACAAGAGCCTCGCGAATTTGCGGACCGACGCGCTCGACCTCCTGCAGCTCCACTGTCCGCACCCGGACATCTACTACATGCCGGAGGTCTTCGGCGCGCTCGACGACCTGGTGACGGCCGGCAAGCTGAAGCATTACGGGGTCAGCGTCCAGAAGGTCGAGGAGGGGCTGAAGGCGATCGACTATCCGGGCGTCGCCTCGATCCAGATCATCTACAACATCTTCCGCCAGCGGCCGGAGCGGCTGTTCTTCCGCGAGGCGAAGGCCAAGGGCGTCGCGGTGATCGTCCGGGTGCCGCTGGCGAGCGGGCTGCTGACCGGCAAGATGACCAAGGATACCCGCTTCGCCGCCGACGACCACCGGGTGGCGAACCGCCACGGCGAGCAGTTCGACGTTGGCGAGACGTTTTCGGGCGTGCCCTTCGAGGAGGGGCTGGCGGCGGTCGAGGAACTGCGGCCGCTGGTGCCGAAGGGCGCGACGATGGCCGGTTTCGCCCTCCGCTGGATCCTGATGAACGATGCGGTGACGGTGGCGATCCCCGGGGCGAAGAACGAGGCCCAGGCGCTGGCCAATGCCGCCGCCGCCGACCTTGCGCCCCTGACCCCGGAGACGATGGCGGCGCTGAAGGAAATCTACGACCGCCGGATCGCGCCTTATGTCGATCAGCGCTGGTAGGGATTCCTCCACGAAAACCTGCTGAAACCGGTGGCTCGCATCGCAGAAACGAGGAGCCGCCGATGATCACCCTGTTCGAGCGCGACACGGTCGACGACTACGACACATGGGCGAAAGCCTTCCGCGCTTTCGCCCCGACGCTGAAGGCCAAGGGCGTCGTCGCCTCGGCGGTCTACCGTTCGGTCGACGACCCGAACGACATCACGGTGGCCCACCAGTTCGGCTCGCTGGCCGCGGCCAAGGCCTTTCTCGGCAGCCACGAACTGAAGGAAGCCCGGCCGGGGGCCGGGGTCGAGACCGGGCCGACGGTGTGGTTCACCGAGAAGGTCGAATAGCCCCGGCGGCAGGATGGCGACAACCGCTTGCACTGCCCGAACCGGCCCTGCTATATGCGGGCGCATCAGCCTTGCCCTGACCAAGCGGCACGGCCGGATGGGCGGTTAGCTCAGCGGGAGAGCACTACGTTGACATCGTAGGGGTCACTGGTTCAATCCCAGTACCGCCCACCATTTCTCCGCGATAGAAAGCGACGATCGAGGAAGCGCTGCCCCGTATGCCGGCCGGTGAGGGTATTCGGCCGTCGGGATTTCCTTTGTCGCTACCGGACCATCTCTGGTAACATCGCTGCGGCCAGATCAACGGGCGCGGTGCCCGCCGCGTCGTTTCATGTCGGCAGCAAGGCGGCCGACGCCAACGACTACCTCATCTACAATCCGGTGAGCGGAGCGCTTCTCTACGATTCCGACGGCGCCGGTGGGCACAAGGCCATCAAGATCGCTGGACTTGAGGCGAACCTGTCCCTGACCGCGGCCGACCTCATCGTCGCCTGAACGCACGCGACGGATTGCTGGCGCGGTGGGGTGCACATGATCGTCAGGTGCACCCCGGATTCATTCGATAGGCGAGGCTAGGCCTCGACGAGGAAGTCGTTGGCCTTGAGCTTGATGTGGTCCTCGATGCCGGCAAGACGAGACTCTATTCGCAAGGACAATTCGCTCCCATGACCATGCCCAGCCTGTTCATCTCCCATGGCGGCCCGAATATCCTGCTCGACGACACGCCGGCCCGCGACTACCTGCGCGGTCTCGAGGGGCTGATCGGCCGGCCTTCGGCGATCGTCATCATGTCGGCCCATTTCGAGACCTCCGGGCCGGTCGTGGTCAGCGATCCGGCGCCGGGCATGATCTACGACTTCGGCGGCTTTCCCGACGAGCTCTACCGGATGGTCTATCCCGCCCCGGGATCGCCGGAGCTCGCGCGCACGCATCAAGACGATGCTGGAAGACGCGGGCTTCGCCGTAGAGGTCGCCGACAAGCGCGGCTACGACCACGGCGCCTGGACGCCGATGATGCTGGCCTTTCCGGCGGCCGATATCCCGATCGTCCAGCTCTCGATCGATCCGACCCGGGACGCGGCTTATCACTATGCGCTGGGCAAGGCGCTGGCGCCGCTGCGCGACGATGACATCCTGCTGATCGGCTCCGGCCACATCACCCACAATCTCCGCGCCGTATTCGGCGCGATGCGCGGCGGCCTCCGGCCGGACGCGGACATGGCCGGCAAGGTCGACGCCTTCACCGGCTGGTTCGCCGACGCCTTCGCCCGGGGCGACCGCGCGGCGATCCTCGACTGGAAGGAGAAAGCCCCCTTCGTCGCCGAGAATCATCCGACCGACGAGCACCTGATGCCGCTGTTCTTCGCCTATGGCGCGGGCGGCGAGGGGGCAAGCGCAAAGCGGGTCCACGATTTCGAAGCAGATGGGCTTCTTCGCCTTCGATTCCTGGATGTTTGGCTGATCGCCGGCCCGGATTGGTATCGTTAAGCCTCGCCGACCATTTTTTCTCCATGATTGCCGGGATTGACTTGCCTTGTGCGAGCCGGCGCTATCTATGATCCGTCAGGCGGATCCGTGGGTTGCCCCGGCGTCAACGAGAGCGCGATGTAGCGAATGAAGCACCAGCAGACCGAGCGCCCCCGCAGCGCCTATTTCCTCGCCGGCTGCGTCGCCTTCGTAACGATGTTCCTGGCCTTCCACCCGCCGGCCCATGGCGCCGCCAGGCTCGAACCGATCCCCGGCGAGGAGCAGATCGCCCGGAATCTCCAGCGGACGCCGGTCTCGTACCGCACCCAGTTGCCCGCCGGCTCGATCATCATCGATACCTCGGAGCGCTACCTCTATTTCATCACCGGCAACGGCACCGCGCTGCGCTACGGCATCGCGGTCGGCAAGGATGGCTACCAGTGGGAAGGCTCGATGCGCGTGACCAAGAAGCGCGAATGGCCGGACTGGCGGCCGCCCAAGGACATGATCGAACGCGCCAAGGCCCAGGGCAAGGTGCTGCCGGCGGTGGTCAAGGGCGGCCCGGGCAACCCGCTCGGCGCCCGGGCGCTCTATCTCGGCTATTCGGAATATCGCATCCACGGAACCACGGCGCCGAGTTCGATCGGCAAGGCGGCCTCGTCCGGCTGCATCCGGATGCTGAACGAGCACATCATCGATCTCTATGGCCGCACCAAGCTGCGCGCCCGGGTCGTCGTCCTGCCCTGACCGGGCTTCCGCCGATCGAATTTTCCGTAACGGTTTCAGAGCCTTAGGAGGGGCGGCCGGCGCTGTGGCGTGGGTCACAGCGCCGCGTGCGGTTCCGCTGTATCCCTTCGACAACGGAACATTGATGCGGTCCGCGACGTTGACGGATCGGACGACCCCGCCGGAGCCGATGCTCCAAAGGGACGTAACAAGGGAAACAACCATGGCGAAGCATCTGGGAAAGGCAGTGTCGGTCGCGGCCGGTCTCGCTCTGACCGCTGTCACCGCCGCGGTAGCCTTCGCAAACATCCCCAACGATCCGGTGCTTGACGGCGCGGCCGTGCCAAGCGCGCCGGTCATCGCGGAATCGACGATGGCGGCGCCGGTCGGCGGCGTGCCGTTGTTCGTTGCCGACGCTTCCGGCGCGGTGCCGGCCTGTGTCACCGATGACGAGGTCATCCGCCGGCTCCAGGCCGAGCGCGACAAGCTCGGCGGCGAGACGATCATGCTGGCCGGCGGGCTCGAGCAGGCTTTCGCCGACGAGTGGCGTCGCCAGACGGAAAGCGCTCCGGTCAAGGTGTCGGCGGTGCTCGCCCATGTCCTGCCCGAGGGCGATGTCGGCTTCGTCGATGTCGTCGAGATCGGCGTCGATGGCTGTGCGCTGAGCCGCACGATCATCACCGGCGACGACTGGCGCTTTCTGCTGGTCCGCGCCGCTGGCGTCTCGGCCTGAGAATTCCGCGCCAATCCGCCGACAGTCGCCGAGACCAAATCGCACCAGGAACCGCCGATGGCACGCGCCCTTGCGGACGCGTGCCGGATTCGGGCGGCGCGGGCGCCGCCTGCGAGCTTCCGCGCGTGCCAGCGTCGGAGCGGTTTTACTTCTGCCCGGGGTAGGCCGCCTCGATTTCTTCCATCGTCAGGAAGCCGTCGCCGTCGGCATCGATGCTTTTGAAGTCGGCAAGCTTTTCGGTGATCATCTCCTCGAGCGAAAGGGATCCGCTCTTGTCGGCGTCATTGTCGGAGAATTCGGGGTTGGTCGCGAGGTCGCCGGCTTCCTCCGCATCGATCACTCCATCGCCATTGGCATCCGCTTCCTGAAACTGCCGGATGGAGATGATCAGCACTTCGCCCTTGCTGAGGACGCCATCGCCGTTTTCGTCGGCCTTGATGAAGACGATTTCCATGTCGGTCGGTTGTTCCGCGATCGCCGGGGCGGCAAACGCCGTCAGGGCCGCTGCAGCTGCTGCTGCGATCAGAACTCTCATTACGTTGCTCCAGTTTTCAGGGGAGAGGGTTGTGTCGCGTCGACTCAGCTCTTCATGCAGTTGGCAAAGGCCTGATTGTACAGCGTGTTGTAGCGGCCGGCCCGGGCGCCGCCGCCGACCACCGCTCCGGCGCCGCCGCCGATCGCCGCCGCCACACCGATCGGGCCACCGATGATGCCGCCGACGATCGCGCCGCCGATCGCCCCGAAGAGAGCACCCCCGGCCACCGGACCGCGTGAATTCTGTCGGGCAAAATTCTTCGCATAACCGTTGCAGTAGGTAGCGTCCGGCGCGCTGAGGGCGGGCTCCGGGACGACGGCCGATGCCGCCACCAGGGCGACCGCGCCGACGGCGAGCATCATGGATCTGCATTTCCGCATCGTGTTCTCCGCTGTTTCTTGCTGGACCGACTGTGCTTCAGACCGACCTTCACGGCTGACCGGGGGTCGAAACCACAGATTGGGCGGATTCTGTATCAACCGCAAGACGAACACCCGGCGGCGCTGAAGAAGGAGTAAACAGGCGCGGCGGGCCTGTCGGCGGCCGTCGCGTCGCGCCGGACGCGGGCCGGTGGATGGATCCGCCCGGCTCGACAGGGGATGCGCCCCTGACCGATATAGGAATATAGTCCTTGACACCGTGACGGTGGTCGGGTAGGGTTCGGCTATCGTCGGAGAGCTGCGGGCGGCAGGGCCCGCGAGGCGCTTTGGCGCATCCGAACAGGATCAGGACATGACGGACGGTCGGGTCACTCCCGGCCGTTTCTTTTTGTCCGCGACTGCAACCGGAGTGTTGCCGATGGATGACGGGCGGCTGCTGGAGGCGATCCGGTCGGCGACGTACGCGATGAAGATGGCGACGATGCTCTACCGCCTTCGGATTGCGACAAACGACCTGCGGGACGCGATCGAGCGGCGTCGGCTCGAGCGGCGCTACAATCCGGATTGGCGGCTGCAGCCGCGCCTACCGCGTGGAAATCCAAGCGGCGGCCAATGGACGGACGGCAGCCAATCGACGGCGAGCTCAAGCGCGGACGACAGTAGCGAGGGGGGGGCTCCTCCCGAGGATGCCCGCCCGCCGGTGCTCCTCATATCGGATCAATTTCCCGATCCGCCAAAGATACCAAATCGGCGACCCGCAGCATCAAAGCCACGCAACGACATCATCAAGAACACCGCAAAATGGGCGAGGCGTCTTAGCCGCTTTGGTGGCCCCGCCGGCGCGTTCCTGGGCTACGTCGAGGAGACATGGCTGAGCAACGATCTCAACGAGATCGAAGCCTATATGGACGACCCGAAGACGCTTGAGGAACTCCAGCGAGACGCGAACTCCCCGAAGAAGGGCTACCACATACACCACATTGTCGAGCAGACGCCTGCGCGACAAGACGGGTTCCCGGAGTTGGCTAATCGACTCGCCAGAGAACAAGGTCAGGATTCCGACGTTGATCCACCGGGAGATAACGAGCTGGTACAGCACCAAAGCCCGAGAGTTTGGCTATAAATCTCCGCGTGACTACCTGCGCGGAAAGCCTTGGAAAGAGCGATATGACCTCGGCGTGGAACAACTCCGGCGATTCGGAGCCCTGAAACCATGAGCTACAATTCTCTGAAGAGTATGAGCGTATCCGAGCTCACGCAGCGTTTCACAGAAATAGCCCTTGCCCAGGATCAGGCGCTCCTGCGGGATGAGGTTGGCAAGTTCAATCAACTCTTCGACCGCATGGTTGCGGTCGAGGAGGAGTTGAAGGAGCGGCCAGAGGACGAGCGCCGAGCACTCATCGGTCTCTACAATCGTCCCGATCTGCAGGTTCGCCTCAATGCTGCGAAAGCGACGCTGGCGATTGATCCGTCTGCCGCACGAAAAATACTGGAGGCCATCGAAGCGACGGGATGGCAGCCGCAGGCTGGCGATGCTGGGATGTGCCTTTGGGCGCTCGAGAGAGGCATCTTCAGTCCGACGTAGTGCCGCGTCGATCCTCCGAAGCCGCTGGAGGAACTGCAATGTCCGGTTGAGGAGCCTGCATTCGGCTATGATATCGACCACATTGTCGAGCAGGGTCCGGCGCTCAGGGAGGGATTCTCGGACAGACGGGTGAACGGTCGAGGAAATCTCGTGCGCATTCCGACGTTCAAGCATTGGGCGCTGACGGGTTGGTTCGCAACGCCGAATGATTTTTATGACGGTATGTCCCCGCGAGACTACGTCCGCGGGAAGGATTGGTACGAACGAACCAATGTAGGTCTCCACGCGCTACGGGTTTTTGGGATTCTCGGAGAATGACGCGTCTTAGGCTATCCATTCTCTCGGTCGAAGACCTCGTAGCCCTTTTTGTCGCCAACCGTCTCAAGCAGGATGAGGCGGAGCTTGCAATGGAGACCCGCAAGTTCAAACCGCTCTATCGCGAGATGGTGGCCATCAGGGATGAATTGAGATCGCGGCCCGGCGATCAGCGGCATGCCCTGGTGGCGCTGCTCGACCATCCGAACAAGGAGGTCCGGCTGAACGCGGCGAAGTCGGTGGTGGCGATCGCGCCAACCGCCGCGCGCAAGGCGCTCGAGGGGATTGCCGCGTCGCGCCACTATCCGCAGGCCGCCGATGCCCAGATGTCCATCGACTTCCTTGACGATGGCCGCTGGGTGCCGACCTGACGGCTCTTGCAACGGAATTGCTCTTCATGGAACACCAACTCTCGATACTCGAAAGATGACGCGGCTGAAATTGTCCTCTCTCTCGGTCGAAGAGCTTGTCGCGCTGTTCGCCACCAACCGTCTCAAGCAGGATGAGGCGGAGCTTGCAATGGAGACCCGCAAGTTCAAACCGCTCTATCGCGAGATGGTGGCCATCAGGGATGAATTGAGGTCGCGGCCTGGCGATCAACGGCATGCCCTGGTGGCGCTGCTCGACCACCCGAACAAGGAGGTCCAGTTGAATGCGGCGAAGTCGGTGGCGGCGATCGCACCAACGGCCGCGCGCAAGGCGCTCGAGGGGATTGCCGCGTCGCGTCGTTATCCGCAGGCGATGGAAGCAGGCCTGACGATCAAGTCGCTCGATCGCGGAACCTGGGTACCGACGTAGGACGGCTGGGGGGCGTCATTCGGGGTGATGTTACCGTGAAACGCACCGACCTCGGCGCGATGACGTCGTCGGACCTGGCCGTTCGATTTGCTGAGATCGGGATTGCCCAGGCGATCGCGATCGATCATGACGAGACGGCCGAATTCAACCGGCTATACGACCAGTTGGCTGCCATAGAAGGTGAACTGAGATCGCGGCCCGATGACCAGCGTCGCGTCCTTCTGGCGCTCCTCGATCACGCAAACCTTCAAGTTCGCCTGAATGCGGCGGTTGCGACACTCGCTGTGGCTCCGCAAGAGGCGCGCCGGGCGCTTGAGGCACTTCGTGAGACCCACTGGAATCCGCAAGCAGCGGAAGCATCCGGAACGTTGAGGGACCTCGACCGCGGCAGCTTCGTTCCAACCTGACGACCTCGGCGTCGAACAACTCCGGCAATTCGGAGCCATGAAACCATGAGCGACGAATCTTTGAAGAGAATGAGCTGGCGACCGATGCCTCTGCCGCGCGAAGGATATTCCTGACGCCCGAGCACCTCAGGATGAGGGGATGGGGGGCAAGCGAAAGAGGCCGCCGTCGGTGACGCAGGCCCTTCCGCAGAGATCTGCCTCAGACCGCGCGGGCGATGATTTCGATCGGGGCGATGGTGCGGGCTTCGAGCGTCTTCATGACGTTGGCGATGCGCTCCGGGGTTGCCGGGCCCATGACAGTGTGGAGGCTGAGCGGCGGCGGGCCGTCGGTGGCGGCTTTCTCGCGCATCCCGCGGCCGAGATCGCGGACGAAGTCGCCGCGGTCGGTTTCGCTGTCGATGGCGAAGCCGGCGGCGGCGAGAAGGTCGCCGTAGGTTTCGACGGTCTCGACGAAGCTGGTCTCGACGGTCGCCGCCCAGGGCATCGGATAGGGAATCTCGCCGTCGCCGACCCGCATGATGTCGTAGACGCCGAAGCGGGCGCCGGGCTTCAGCACGCGGCGCGCCTCGGCGAAGAGCGTGCCCTTCTCGGAAATGTTCATCGCCGCGTGGATCGTATAGGCGCCATCGAATGTCGCCGCCTCGAAGGGCAGGGCGAGGGCGCTGGCCTGCTCGAAATCGACGAAATCGGCGAGGCCGCAACGCCGGGTCAGGGCGTTGGCGGCCTCGACATAATCCGGCGAGAGATCGATGCCGGTGACGCGGACCCCGTGCGCTTCGGCGAAATGCCGCGCCGGGCCGCCGATGCCGGCGCCGATGTCGAGGATATGGGCGCCGCGCGGGAAGCGAAGAGCGGCGGCGAAGGCGACGGTCGCCGGTCGCCAGCCGAGATGAAACTCGTCGGCGCCGGAGAGGTCGGTCGGGGACAGGTGGTCGAGGTCGTCGTGACCGGACCTGGCCAGCGCGTCGAGGATCGCCTGCTCGAGGCCGGCACGGCTGTAATGGGCAACAACCTGTTCGTCGGTATGCACGGCAACCCCCTCGGTCCGCCGAGACAAGCGCCCTGCATTGCGGCGGAACCACGGCAAGGGAAACAAAGCCGATGCGAATCCCGTTCATCAACCGTCGTTCCAAGCCGGCGCCCGTCGAGGCCAAGGCCTCGGCGACGGCGGCGCTGATCGCCTTCCAGTCCCACGGGGCACCGGTCTGGACGCCGCGCGATTATGCGGCGCTCGCCCGCGAGGGCTACGCCAGGAACGCGGTGGTCTATCGCTGCGTCCGGATGATCTCCGAAGCGGCGGCCTCGGTGCCGTGGCTGCTCTATGACGGGGCGGCGGAGATCGACGAGCATCCGCTCTTGGCGCTGCTCGCCCGGCCGAACCGCGGCCAGGCCGGCCGCGCCTTCCGCGAGACGCTGTTCGGCCACCTGCTGGTCTCGGGCAACGCCTATGTCGAGGCGGTGGCGGCCGAGGCGGAGGGCTTCGGCGAAGCCGGCGCCCGGCCGCGCGAACTGCATGCGCTGCGGCCCGACCGGATGAAGGTGGTGCCCGGCGCCGACGGCTGGCCGGTCGCCTTCGAATACACCGTCGGCGGCCGCACGGTGCGCTTCGCCGACCCGGGCGAGGGGCGGCTCTCGCCGATCCTGCATCTCGCGCTCTTCCATCCGCTCAACGATCATTACGGCTTCGCGCCGATCGAGGCGGCGGCGGTGGCGCTCGACATCCACAACGCCGCGGGGAGCTGGAACAAGGCGCTGCTCGACAACGCGGCGCGGCCCTCCGGCGCGCTCGTCTACCAGACCAAGGAAGGCGGCAACCTTTCGGCCGAGCAGTATGACCGGCTGAAGGCCGAGCTCGAATCGAGCTTCATGGGCGCCCGCAACGCCGGCCGGCCGCTGCTGCTCGAAGGCGGGCTCGACTGGAAGGCGATGGCGCTGACGCCGAAGGACATGGACTTCATGGCGGCCAAGCACGGCGCGGCGCGCGAGATCGCGCTGGCCTTCGGCGTGCCGCCGATGCTGCTCGGCATTCCCGGCGACAACACCTATTCGAACTACCAGGAAGCCAACCGCGCCTTCTGGCGCCAGACCGTGCTGCCGCTCTGCGGCCGGCTCGCCGAGGCGCTGACCGGCTGGCTGGCGCCGGCCTTCGGCGGTGGCGTGGCAGACGGTGGGCTTCACTCCGTTCAGCCCACCCTACGGCTGTGGTACGACGCCGACCAGGTCGAGGCGCTGTCGAGCGAGCGCGAGGCGCTGTGGTCGCGCGTCGGCGGCGGCGGATTTCCTCACCGTCAACGAGAAGCGCGCCGCGGTCGGCTACGAGCCGGTGGAGGGCGGGGATGGGCGGGGCCGCTCGGGCGAAATGGCTTGCGACGACGAAGACGTCGAGCCGACGCAACATCGATCAGGTGGCAGCCATGGATGACGTGACCCAGGTTTTCGCCCAGCGCGGCGACCTCGCCCATCTGGCGCTGTTCCTGTGGGCGAGCGGGGCGAGCGGGCTGCTGGTCTGGACGCTGCGCGAGCTCGCCGCCTCCAACCGTCGCTTCAACGATTTCGTCAACGAGATCTCGCGGCTGAATCACTTTTTCAACGAACGCGACTAAGCCGCTTTGCCGGCTCGCATTCTCCGGGCGCAAAAGTGCCGACACTTTTGCTGAGAAAGCTCGGACTCACCGAGGACCAGACGCCATGCGACGCATCCTTTCCCTGATCGGGGCGGGCGGCCCGCGTCGGCACGGCGCGTCCCGCGCCTTTGCCCACCCGACGCAGCCCGGCCACGACCACCGCGCCGTCTTCCACGCCTTTGCCGAGGGCCTGGCGCGGATGCTGCGACCGACCCGGCCGACGGCGCGGGTGCGCGCGGTCGAGGGGTAGGGAGCGTCAACCGTCGTCCGCCAGCGAAGCGGTGGGAGCTCAGGCTGTCGTCCTCCGGCGACCGGAGGACCGTGTCTCGATCTGGCACCTGGCCGGGCACGGCGAGCGCGACCCCGGACGCAGCCGCGCGTTGCGACGGGTCCTCCGGTCAGCCGGATGCCGACAGGATGGCGCGGCGGCGCTCGAGCGCCATCGCGGTGCCGTCGGAGGAGAACGCGTCGACCTGCCGCGACAATTGCCCGGAGGCGGATGACGGGGCCGCGTGTGGTCGCGTCTGGTGCGTGCTTCGAGGCCCCGCTCCGCCGGGCGCCTCGGCATGGATCTGCGATTTTGCATTCAGGAGAAACGCCCATGACCGCAACCGAACGGAAATTCGCGCCGGCCGATCTCGCCGTCGAGGCCGACGGCACCTTTGCCGGCTATGCCAGCCTGTTCGGCAAGGCCGACCTTGGCCGCGACGTGGTGCTGCCCGGCGCCTTCCGTGCCTCGCTGAAGCGGCGCGGGGCCGGCGGGCGTCAAGATGCTCTTCCAGCACGACCCCAACACGCCGATCGGCGTCTGGCAGGAGATCGCCGAGGACGGGCGCGGGCTCTTCGTCCGCGGGCGGCTGACCACCGGCGTTGCCAAGGCGCGGGAGGTCCTGAGCCTGATGCGGGCGGGCGCGCTCGACGGGCTGTCGATCGGCTATCGCACGGTGCGCGGGCGGACCGACGCCAAGACCGGCATCCGCAGCCTGATCGAGGTCGACCTCTGGGAAATCTCGGTGGTGACCTTCCCGATGCTGCCCGAGGCGCGGGTCGAGGCGGTGAAGAGCCGCGACCGCGCGATGCTGATCGACGCGATCCGCCGCGCGACCGCGGCGATGCGGGTGGGGTAGGGAGATGGCGGGGTGGAGGCGACCCGGCCGGACGGACCGGGCGCGACTGCTTGCGGCGATCCACGCCGCGACCGCAGCGATGGCGCCGGCCAACCCGTCGACACGGTTTCAGAAGGCGATGGACCGGCTCGGCCGACCTTCTGGCCGACGCGACTCTCGAGCGTCGATACAATCCGGACTGGGCCTCGCAGCCCCGCGTGCCGGGCGGCAATCCCGACGGTGGTCGATGGACGGATGGTGGTCCTTCGACCATTGGAGAGGAACTTAGCCTGTCAGCTTTCGAGGAGCCGGTTTCGGACGAACCGGTTGGCGAAGAGCCTCCGGAAGTTCCGACCGTGCGACCAGAAAAGGCACGTCGACGCAACAGATACATTAAGCAGATCGCCCGTTGGCTCCTGCGGGGCACTCGGGTTGGTGCCCGTCTTTCGCCGATCGGGCGGGCCTTGGACATATACGAGGCGGGGCTCTGGATTTACGACCATTGGTCCTTCATCGAGGCATACCAAGACGAGCCAAAATCTCTGGGAGAGCTACGTGCGGCTACCTCTCGGCGGAGAAAGGGGTACGACATCCACCATATTGTCGAGCGAGCGTCGGCCCTTCAGGATGGTTTCCCTTTGTCGCGCGTTGATGGTGCGGAGAACCTCGTGAGTATTCCGACTTTGAAGCATTGGGAACTCAATCGCTGGTACGAAATGAAAAACCCAAACTTCGGCTGGTTGACGCCAAGGCAATATGCCCGGGGGAAGGATTGGACCACGCGCCTCAAGTTGGGGCTGGATGGGCTGAGAGACATAGGGGTCCTTGAGCGATGAGTGGGTGTAGCCTCACCGAGATGTCGATCGATGAACTCGTCGACCGCCACGCCGCGACGGGTGTCGCGCAGGATGAGGCCGAACTCGATGACGACATCGGCAAATACAATCGCCTTGTCGACGACATCATCGCCGTGGAAGCGGAGCTGAAGTCACGCGCTGGCGATCAGCGCATCGCACTGATGAAGCTGTACGACCACCCTAACATGCAGGTCCGGCTCAATGCTGCGCATGCCACGCTTGCGGTCGCACCTCAGGCAGCCAGGGCGGTGTTGCTCGCCATCCGGGACTCGCGGTGGATGCCGCAGGCCATGCAGGCGGCGACGTCGCTGCGAAATCTGGACAACGGCGTCTATCGACCGGATTGAAGGCCCAGGTGTTTCAAATTGGGTGGTCCGATAGTCGATCGGCTACCGCACCGTGCGCGGGCGGACCGACGCCAAGACCGGCATCCGCAGCCTGATCGAGGTCGACCTCTGGGTAATCTCGGTGGTGACCTTCCCGATGCTGCCCGAGGCGCGGGTCGAGGCGGTGAAGAGCCGCGACCGCGCGATGCTGCTCGACGCGATCCGCCGCGCGACCGCGGCGATGCGGGTGGGGTAGGGGATAAGCCTATCAAAGAATAGCTGGCAACATGACGAAACTGGACAGATGAACAACCGACGATAGAATTGCCTCCCATTCTAGGGAGGCGAGTCGATGACGGATGAAGCGGTAGTGCTCATGAAAATTTCAATGGGCAGGATACCTCCGGTTGATGTTGTCGTACCTTTCTCGGTCTTGCCAGAAGCCTGTTTGCACTTTGAGAAGAAGAATGAGGCGATCTCATTCGTAGTGGGTTCTGCCGTCAAGTCGGAAGCCGTCGACCCAGCAAACGCCATCTTCATCTCCGACATCGATGATGGAAAAGACTACCTCTCGTTGCTCCTAGTCATCTGGAACTGAAGTTCGTTTCATTATAGGCTCGCTTTGAGATGGGGGGCGAGAGCTATGGGACGACCGGTCGCTGCGCTGGTTTTAAGCGCCGAGGAGAAGGCGTACCTGGAACGCCAGGTTCGCCGTCATCGCGTGGCCCGATCGTTATCGGAGCGCTGCCGCATCATCCTGCGCTGCGCCGATGGGCTTTCCAGCAAAGCTGTTGGTGCAGAACTCGGCGTGCACGAACACACAGTCGGCAAATGGCGGCGCCGGTTTCTGAGGGACAGGATCGACGGTCTTTATGACGAGGCGCGCCCAGGTCGGCCCCGTACCATTAATGACGATCAGGTCGCGGCCGTGATCGAGCAGACGCTCACCACCACGCCGCATGACGCGACGCACTGGTCGATCCGTTCGATGGCCAAACAAACCGGGCTTTCTCACACCACGATCCGGCGCATCTGGACGGCGTTCGGTTTGCAGCCTCACCGCAGCGAGACCTTCAAGCTGTCAACCGATCCTTTGTTCGTCGACAAGGTCCGCGACATTGTCGGGCTCTACCTGTCGCCGCCCGACCGTGCGCTGGTCTTGTGCGTCGATGAAAAAAGCCAGATCCAGGCGCTCGATCGCGAGCAGCCGGTCCTACCGATGATGCCTGGCATGGCGGAGCGACGCACTCATAATTACGTTCGCCACGGCACCACCTCGCTGTTCGCCGCCCTCGACGTTGCCTCCGGTTTCGTCATTGGAAAGTGCTACAAGCGCCACCGGGCGAGCGAGTTCCTCGACTTCCTGAGGGAGATCGATGCTCGCGTTCCGGATGACCTCGACATCCATGTCGTCATGGACAACTACGCCACCCACAAGACGCCGCGGATCAGGGCATGGCTGGCGAGACGCCCACGCTACCATGTCCACTTCACGCCGACGTCAGCATCCTGGATCAATCAGGTCGAGCGCTGGTTTGCGGAGCTGACACGCAAGCAAATCCAACGCGGCGTCCACACGTCGGTTCACCAACTCGAAGCCGACATTCGTGCGTTCATCGAGGCCCACAACATCGACCCCAAGCCCTACCGATGGACCAAATCCGCCGATGAGATCCTCGCCTCCATCAAGCGATTTGCCACAAGGCAAACGCTACGTTATGCGGCGAACTTTAGATTCAGGTGACTAGTTCGCGGTGACCCTGGTAGGGCTCTACCGGGTTTCGTCAATCCGACAAGTCGAGCGGTCAAGCCGATCGTCGCTGACGAGCCAGGATTTGTGCCCGGCGCTTCCTGTCATGTCGTGATCTCGAAGGAGGCAATTGCTGCCGGAGGAGATCAGGGCAGACACCGGATGGCAATGGAAAGGACACGAGGCATAAGTCGAGGACTTGCGCGCACGTTCCTCGGCGATCTGATGCACCGCTTCGCTCTGGATCATCCAGATCGTTTTGTCGCTCAGAAGAAGCGACAGAAGAAGAATGAGAAGCGCTTCTCTCCCCGCCGCCGGCGGAACCGCGGGTGGTCCTGCCGTCGACGGCCCTGATCGCGTCCGCGCCGGAGGTCCTGTTCCTCGACCTGCCGCTGCTGAGCGGCGACGAGCCGGGCTATGCGCCAAGGGTCGCCGCCTTCGCAGCACCCTGGACGGGAGCCGCTGGCGATCGCGATCGGCACGCCCGATACCGGCTATGTTGCCCGCCAGGCGATCGAGCGCCGGGCGGTGATGGGCGAACTGGTCGCCGATCTGCCGGCCGGGCCGTCGGGACGCTGGGACCGGGCGAATGCGATCGAGGTCAGCCTCTATGGCGGATCGCTGGCGGCGCTGCCCGAGACCGCCGTCCTCAACGGCGGCAACGCGGCGGCAATCGGCGACGGGAGTTCCGGTTTCGAGGTGGTGCAATTCGAGACCGCGACGATGCTGGACGAAACCACCTGGCGGCTCGAAGGACTGCTGCGCGGGCAGGGCGGGACGAGCGACATCGCCGCGCTCGGCCACAGCGTCGGCGCCCGCTTCGTGCTCCTCGACGGGGCGATCGAGTCGCTCGAGCTCAGCGAGGCGGAATCGGGCATTGGCCTCACCGCCCGTTGCGGCCCGGCCGGCGCGGTCTACGATCCGGACACCTTCGTCGACATCGTCGTGGCGGCGGCAAGGCGCGGTCTGACGTGCCTGCCGCCGGTGCATCTCAGGGCGAGCCGCGATCCGGGCAGCGGCGACATCGCGATTACCTGGATTCGCCAGACCCGCATCGGCGGCGACGCGTGGGAGCCGGTCGAGGTGCCGCTCGGCGAGGCCAGCGAGACCTATCAGGTCGAAATCCTCGATGCCGGCGAGCCGATCCGCACGATCGCCGTCACAACGCCCGCCGCGACCTATTCGGCGGCGGCGCAGACCGCCGACTTCGGCGCGCCACCCGCCAGCCTTCACATCCGCGCCAGCCAGGTGAGCCCGACCGAGGGACCGGAACTCATTGCCGAGAGAGTTCTCAATGTCTGATCCGCTTGCCACCAATCTCCTGGGCCTGCCCTATCTCGCGGCCGCCCAGGCGCAGAAGCACGTCACCCATAACGAGGCGCTGCGGACACTCGACGCGCTCGTCCAGATCGCCGTCGCCGACACGGCCGTGACCGATCCGCCGGCGACCCCCGCCGAGGGCGACCGCTACATCGTGCCGGCCTCGGCGACCGGCGACTGGTCGGGCCACGAAAACGACATCGCCGTCTTCGTCGACGGCGCATGGGCGACGTTGACGCCACGGGCCGGGTGGCTCGCCTTCGATGAATCGAACGATGCCGTGCTGGTTTTCGAGGGCGGCGACTGGCAGGCGATCGGAACGTTCCTCGGCACGGTCGACCAGTTCGGCATCAACGCCAGCGCCGACGCAACCAACCGGCTGGCGGTCGGCTCGAATGCCGTGCTTTTCGCCGCGGTAGAGGCGGGCGACGGCGGCACCGGCGACATCCGTTTCATCATCAACAAGGAGACGGACGCCGACACGGCGTCGCTGCTCTTCCAGAGCGGCTTTTCGGGACGGGCCGAGGTCGGTCTCGCCGGTGACACCGACTTCGTCTTCAAGGTCTCGGCCAACGGAACCGACTGGGTCGAGTCGATCCGCATCGACAAGGATACCGGCCTGCCGGCGATCCTCTACGACAACACGACGTCGGGCTTGACCGCCGACACGGTGCAGGCGGCTATCGACGAGGTCGCAGCGAGCGGGGGTGGCGGCGGCGCGGTCGACAGCGTCTTCGGCCGGACCGGGGCCGTGGTTGCGGCGGCGAGCGACTACGACGCGAGCCAGGTCGACAACGACAGCGGCGTCTCGGGTTCCACCGTCGCCGACGCGCTCAACGCCCTCGATGCCGCGATCCCGGCCGTCCCGGTCGACAGCGTCTTCGGCCGGACCGGGGCGGTGGTCGCGGCGGCCAGCGACTACGACGCCAGCCAGGTCGACAACGACAGCAGCGTCTCGGGCGCCACTGTTGCCGACGCTCTCGCCGCTCTCGGCTCGATCGTCCAGGGTGGCAAGATCACGGTCGGCGATGACGCCGTCGGGTCGATCACGCCGGACTTCTACGGCGGGATCATCTGGATCACCGGCGTCGGCATCGACACCGCTTTTCCCGCGCCGAGATTTGGCGCCTCGTTCTTCGACGTCGGAAGCTCACTCTATGCGGGGGCGGTCAACACCGGCTCGAACTACTCGACCGTCAACGGCAACGTCACCGGGACGACGGGCGCGGACGGCTCCGTCAACGTCGGCGTCAATACCGGCGTCATCCGGGTCGAGAACCGGCTCGGTGCGACGCTGACGTTCCACTACGTGATCCTCAAGGGAGGCTAGAGCAGCGATGGACGCGAAGGACTTCGCCCCGATCGAGGGCAAGGCGAACCACTATCGGCACCCGGACCTCGGCGTCTGCGCTCTTCGCGATGGTCAGACGATCGAAGAGTTTCTGGCCGAGCTGACCCCGTCACCGGAGAAGCTTGCCGAAATCGAGGCGGCCGAGGCCGAACGCCAGCAAACGCAGGCGGACCGGCAGATGCTCCTCGACGCGGCGATCGCCAGGGCGGCGGCGGAGATCGCCGCCGATGACACCGCCGAGGCCGAGCTGAAGGCCGCGGCGACCCGCGAGCAGACCCGCCGCCTGGCTCCCATCTCCGCCGTCGCTCGGTAATCCGGCCCGGCGGCATTTTTCCCGGCGCTGTCCGGCCGGGCTCTGCGACTGTGAAGGAAGACTCCCCATGCGTGTGAGCGACAAGGGGCTGGCGTTCATCGCCGGCCACGAAGGCGTTGTGACCCGGGCCTACCGGGATGTCGCCGGAGTCTGGACGATCGGCGTCGGCCATACGGCGGCCGCCGGTCCGCCGAAGCCCTGTGCCGGCATGGCGATCAGCCGCCGCACCGCCTTCGAGATCCTCGCCAGCGACCTGCCGCGCTATGAGCGGAGGGTCGAGGCGGCATTCGGCACGCCGAGCCAGAGCGCCTTCGACGGCGCGGTCTCCTTCGACTTCAACACCGGCGCCGTGCACCGCGCCTCCTGGGTCAAGGCCTACCGCGCCGGCAACCTGACCGCGGCGCGCCTCGGGCTGATGGAATGGGTCAAGGCGGGCGGGCGGACGGTGCGCGGGCTGGTCAGGCGGCGCGAGGCCGAGGCGCGGCTGATCTTCGACGGAGACTACGGCGAAACGACGCTCGCCAAGGACACGCATGCCGAGATCAGGGCATATCAGGCGCAACTCGCCGCGCTCGGTTTCGATCCCGGCCCCGTCGACGGGATCGCCGGCTCGGCGACGAAAGCCGCCGTTATCGCCTACCAGCGGGGGCACGACGATCTCGTCGCCGACGGCGTCGCCGGCCCCGCGACCCTGGCGAGCCTCGCGCGCGACATTGCCGGCCGCAACCGCATCCGGCAGGTCGGCGCCGCCGTCGCCGGCTCGCTCGTGGCTGGCGGCTCGGCGGGGGTTGCGGCGGGCGGCGATCCGCTCGCCTGGGCCATCGCCTTCGGCGTCGTCTGCCTGATCCTGCCCGGCGGTTTCCTGGCCTGGCGCTACCGCGGCGAACTGCGTCGCCTCATCCGCAAAACCACAGGAGTGTGACATGCTGTCCCAACTGACCCGTGCCCTGCACCCGTTCAAGGGCTGGAAGACGATC
This sequence comes from uncultured Alphaproteobacteria bacterium, assembly GCA_963812275.1. Lineage (GTDB taxonomy): Bacteria > Pseudomonadota > Alphaproteobacteria > Rhizobiales > Kaistiaceae > Bauldia. Next base: position 35,669 of record CAWEUQ010000018.1, read on the forward strand.
GGCGTCTCGGCGGCGATCGCGGTCGCCGGCGTCTTGCAATCGGCGGACTGGGCGACCATCGTCTCCCCGGCCGCGGTCGGGCCGACACTGCTCGGCATCGGCGTCGTGGTGGCCGTATTGCGCGCGGTGACCGATACGCCTCTTGGCAAGAAGTAACCACCACAGGGACGCGGGTGGGCGCGGTGGATCGATGTGAAGATATTCAGCGGGTATTCATCTTGACCCCGCTATTGAGACGACATGATCAGATTGACGCTGCCAGCATTATTCCTGGGATTGACCGTGCTGACCGCCGGCGCGTCCGCTCCCGTCGACGTGGCGGAAGCGGCCAACTGCCTGTCGGATCGCGACGCGCGTTCCGCGGTTCAGTCGGGAGACGCGGTGTCGCTGTCGAAGATGATCAAGCGTATCCGTTCGGCCACCGGCGGCGAGATCGTTCCCCCGCCAAAGCTCTGCAATCAGGGTGGCCGGCTTGTCTATGTCATCAACGTCCTTGCGCCGAACGGCCAGGTGACGAAGGTTACGGTCGACGCCGCGAGCGGTAGTATCCTTGGCAACTAGCCAGATTCGAAGGAGACGGCGATGCGGGTCCTGATCGTTGAGGATGATGCCGATCTCAACCGGCAGCTGGCGACGGCGCTGAAGGAAGCCGGCTATGCGGTCGACACCGCGACCGACGGCGAAGAAGGGCATTTCCTCGGCGATACCGAGCCCTATGACGCGGTGGTCCTCGACATCGGCCTGCCGCAGCTCGACGGCATCAGCGTGCTCGAGCAATGGCGGCGATCCGGCCGGACGATGCCGGTCCTGCTCCTGACCGCCCGCGACCGCTGGAGCGACAAGGTCCAGGGCATCGACGCCGGCGCCGACGACTATGTCGCCAAGCCCTTCCATATCGAGGAGGTGCTGGCCCGGGTCCGCGCGCTGGTGCGGCGGGCGGCCGGCCATGCCTCCAACGAGATCGAATGCGGGCCGGTCCGCCTCGACGCCAGGTCCGGCCGGGTGACCGTCGACGGCAATCCGATCAAGCTCACTTCGCACGAATACAAGGTGCTCGAATACCTGATGCTTCACCGCGAAAGGGTGGTGTCGCGCACCGAACTGATCGAGCACCTCTATGACCAGGATTTCGATCGCGACTCCAACACCATCGAGGTGTTCGTCGGCCGGCTTCGCAAGAAGGTGTCCGCCGACCTGATCGAGACCGTGCGCGGGCTCGGCTACCGGATCGTCGCGCCGGGTGATGCGCCGTAACTCCCTATCCTTCCGTCTGATCGCCGCAGCGACGCTCTGGAGCGTCGTTGCGCTTGTCGCCGCCGGCCTGATCCTCACCTCCCTCTATCGCCAGACGGTCGAGCGCGCCTTCGACGAACGGCTGAGTGTCTATCTGCGGACGCTGGTCGGAAATCTCGCGGCGCAGGACCCCGCCAATCTCTCCGACCCCGGCAACCTCGGCGAGCCCCGTTTCGAGCTGACCTATTCGGGCTGGTACTGGCAGGTTCGCCAGGCAAATGACGGCCCGATCGTCCTCGCCTCCAATTCGCTGTTCGCCGATGCCCTCGATTTCGCCAAGGCCAGCGAGCGCCATGACGTCAACGGGATGACCGCCGGCGCCCTGACCGGGCCCGACAGCCAGGCGCTCCGGGTCCTCAGCCTGACCGTCGACTTCGGCAAGGATCATCAATACGACGTGCTGGTGGCCGGCGACGCCGGCGAGACCGCCGACGAGATCGCCTCGTTCCGGCGGAGCGTCTTCCTGACGCTCGCCGTCTTCGGCGTCGGCCTGGTGCTGGCGACCACCGCCCAGATCCGCTGGGGTTTGCGGCCCCTGGACAATGTCCGCAGCGCGCTCGCCGCGTTGCGCAGCGGCAAGGAAGCCCGCTTCGAGGGACCGTTTCCGGCGGAAATCGAACCGCTGGCCAAGGAGTTGAACGCGCTTCTTGAATCAAATCAGCAAATCATCGAACGCGCCCGCACCCAGGTCGGCAACCTCGCGCATGCGCTGAAGACGCCGCTCAGCGTCATCACCAACGAGGCGCGGGCGAGCTCCGGCCCGCTGGCCGAGAAGGTCGCCGAGCAGGCCGAGATCATGCGTATGCAGGTCAACCACTATCTCGACCGGGCCCAGATCGCGGCGCGCTCGAAAGTGATCGGCGCGGTCACCGAGGTGACTCCGGCCGTCACCAGCCTGGCCAGGGCGATGCGCCGCATTCACGAGGATCGCGGCCTTGAATTGACGGTCGAGTCATCGGACGGCGCGCGATTCCTCGGCGAGAAGCAGGATCTCGAGGAAATCATCGGCAATCTGGTCGACAATGCCTGCAAATGGGCGAGATCGGTGGTCACCCTCACGGTCGGCTACCAGCCGCCGGGCGGTGCGGATTCCGGCAAACTGACGCTGCTGATCGACGATGACGGTCCCGGCCTGACGGCCGAGCAGCGCGAGCAGGCGACCCGGCGCGGCCGGCGGCTCGACGAAACCAAGCCGGGCTCTGGGCTGGGGCTTTCGATCGTCACCGAACTGGTGCAGCTCTATGACGGGTCGCTCGAACTCGATCGTTCGCCGCTTGGCGGGCTGCGGGTCGCGGTGACGCTGCCGGCGGCGTGAGCCGGAAATCTCAATTCCGCCATCGTGACATGGGACGAGCGCCGTCTTAAAGGTTAAGCCGGTTGCGTTTTGGAGGCGGCGTGCATGGCGCGAGTGGTGGCGCTGACGATCACGGTTCTGGGCGGGCTGGCACTGGCGGCCTGCAGCCAGACGACGGCTGGGCCGAGCAACGGTCTGGCGCTGACCGACAGCGCGGCCAGCGGTGAGGCCGCCGGCGACGCGGCAACCGCGGCGGCGATCGGCATCACCCTCGACTCAGCGGCCCAGCGCAAGGCCCACGAGGCGGAATTGCGTGCGCTGGAGCATGGCCGGACCGGCTTGCCGGTCGCCTGGCGGAGCGGCAGGACCCGTGGCGAAGTCGTGCCCGGGCCGGAATATCAGGTCAACGCCTATAATTGCCGTGACTATACCCAGACCATTCACGCTCGACGGCAAGACGCAGAGCACCCGCACCACGGCCTGCCAGCAACCCGGCGGCGCCTGGCAGCCGGTGAGCTGAGGCCGGTGCGGCGATCCGCCGGGGCCTAATGCCGCCGAGGCCTGCTAGAGCAAGGACCGTTCGGTTGTCTCGCGAAGCCGGGATGGAAAAGTGAACCCGCTCTCCCTGAGAATGCACTAGACGGACACGATGATTTTCTGGGTGATCATGGCGGTGCTGGCGGCTTCGGTTTCGTTGTCGGTCCTGATTCCGCTCTATCGCACCCGCCAGCTCGAACGCCGGCTGGCGGAGCAGGAAGTCTCCGTCTATCGCGACCAGCTTGACGAGATCGACCGCGACGTCGAGCGCGGGCTGATCGCCGGGTCGGAAGCCGGGGCCGCCCGCACCGAGATCGCCCGGAGGCTGATCAAGGCCGACAGCGCCAAATCCGAGGCCGAGCCGGCGCCGCGCAGCGAGCGGCCGCGCCAGGTCGCCGCCCTGTTCGCCGTCGTCGGCATGCCGATCGCCGCAATCGGGCTCTATCTGCTGGTCGGATCGCCCGGTCTTCCCGACGCGCCGCTCCAGGCCCGGCTTTCCGCCGCGCCCGAGGAGCAGGACACCGCCGCGCTGATCGCACGGGTCGAGGCGCATCTCGCCGCCAATCCCGACGATGCCAAAGGCTGGCAGGTGCTCGCCCCGGTCTATGTCCGGATGGGGCGGGACGAGGACGCGGCCAAAGCCTATCGCAACATCGTGCGCCTGCTTGGCGGCACGGCCGAGCGCGAGGCCGCGCTCGGCGAGGCGCTGGTCCGGGCCAGTCAGGGCACCGTGACCGACGAGGCGAAGGCGGCTTTCGATCGCGCACGGGCCCTCGATCCGACACTGGTCGGGCCGCGATTCTATCTCGCCCTCGCGCTCGGACAGGCGGGACAGACCGATGCCGCGGTCACCGCCCTTCAGTCGCTGATCGCCGATTCACCCCCCGACGCGCCATGGCTCGGCTCGGTGCATGAGGTTCTGGCGCGGCTGGAGTCGATCGAGCCGGAGCTGCCCGGTCCGACGGCGGGCGACATCCAGGCGGCCGGGGACATGGCGCCCGAAGACCGCTCGGCGATGATCGAGGGCATGGTCGCGCAACTGGCTTCCAAGCTCGAATCCCAGCCCGACGACGCCGCCGGTTGGGCGCGGCTGGTGCGCTCCTATATGGTGCTTGGCCGGCCTGACGACGCGCGCGCCGCCCTCGACAAGGCGCGGACCGCGCTCGCCGGCGACGCCGACAAACTGGCGATGGTCGAATCGGAAGCCGCGGCTTCCGGGCTGTCGGTCGAGCCGGAGCTGCCCGGTCCGACGGCGGGCGACATCCAGGCGGCCGGGGACATGGCGCCCGACGACCGCTCGGCGATGATCGAGGGGATGGTCGCGCAACTGGCTTCCAAGCTCGAATCCCAGCCCGACGACGCCGCCGGTTGGGCGCGGCTGGTGCGCTCCTATATGGTGCTTGGCCGGCCTGACGACGCGCGCGCCGCCCTCGACAAGGCGCGGACCGCGCTCGCCGGCGACACCGGCAAGCTGGCGATGGTCGAATCGGAAGCCGCGGCTTCCGGGCTGAAGGAATGAGCGGTCGATGACGGAGGACGCATGACCCGCAAGCAGCGCCGGCTTTCGTTGATCGGCATCGCCGGTGTCGTCCTGGTCTGCGCCGCCGGGCTGGTGCTCTATGCGATGTCCGACCGCATCGTCTTCTTTAATTCGCCGAGCGACATCGCGACCAATGGGACACCACCGGGGACACGCATACGGCTCGGCGGGCTGGTGGTCACCGGCAGCGTCGAGAAGGGCACCGACGGCACCGTCAAATTCGAGGTGACCGACGGCAACGCGACCTTGCCCGTCGCTTATCGCGGCATCCTGCCGGACCTGTTCAGCGAGGGGCAGGGGGTGGTTGCCGAGGGAATGGTCGGCGCGGATGGTGTATTCTCCGCCGATACCGTGCTCGCCAAGCATGACGAGAAATACATGCCGCGTGAGGTGGTCGACGCGCTGAAGAAGCAGGGCGTCTGGAAGGAAAGCGGGCCGTCGACCGCGGCCGCGGGCCAATAGGGGGAGGGGCATGATCGCCGAACTCGGTCATTTCGCGCTGATTCTGGCCTTCGTCCTGGCGCTCGCCCAGTCGGTGCTGCCGTTCTGGGGCGCGCTCCGCGACGACCGGCGGATGATCGCGGTCGCGGGTCCGGCGGCGATGACCCAGTTCCTGCTCGTCGGCTTCGCCTTCGCGGTGCTGGTTCACGCCTACATCGTTTCGGATTTCTCCGTCCTCAACGTCGTCGAGAACTCCCACTCGCAGAAGCCGCTCCTCTACAAGATCACCGGGACCTGGGGGAACCACGAGGGCTCGATGCTGCTCTGGGTGCTGATCCTCGCGCTGTTCGGCGCGATGGTCGCCGCCTTCGGGCGCAACCTGCCGGATCGGCTCAAGGCGCTGGTCCTGTCGGTTCAGGCCTGGATCGCCTCCGCCTTCCTCCTGTTCATCCTGCTCACCTCCAATCCCTTCCTGCGGCTGAGCCCGGCGCCGATCGAGGGCAACGACCTCAATCCGGTGCTTCAGGATATCGGCCTCGCCATCCATCCGCCGCTGCTCTATCTCGGCTATGTCGGCTGCTCGATCTCCTTTGCCTTCGCCATCGCGGCGCTGATCGACGGGCGCATCGACGCCGCCTGGGCGCGCTGGGTGCGGCCATGGACGCTGGCCGCCTGGATGTTCCTGACCGTCGGCATCGCGATGGGCTCCTACTGGGCCTATTACGAACTCGGCTGGGGCGGCTTCTGGTTCTGGGACCCGGTCGAAAACGCCTCGCTGATGCCGTGGCTGGCCGCCACCGCGCTGCTCCATTCGGCGATCGTCATGGAGAAGCGCGACGCGCTGAAGATCTGGACCGTGCTGCTCGCCATCCTCGCCTTCAGCTTCAGCCTGCTCGGCACCTTCCTGGTCCGCTCCGGAGTGCTGACCTCGGTCCACACCTTCGCCTCCGACCCCACCCGCGGCATCTTCATCCTCGCCATCCTCTGCGTCTTCATCGGCGGCGCGCTGACGCTGTTCGCCTTCCGCGCCACCCGGCTCGCGCCGGGCGGGGTCTTCGCCCCGATCAGCCGGGAGGGGGCGCTGATCCTCAACAACCTGTTCCTGACCGTGCTGGCGGCGGTGGTGCTGACCGGCACGCTCTATCCGCTGGTGCTCGAGGCGCTGACCGGCACCCGGATCTCGGTCGGGGCGCCATTCTTCAATGTCGTCTTCATCCCGCTCGCCGTGCCGCTGCTGACGCTGGTTCCCTTCGGGCCGATGCTCGCCTGGAAGCGCGGCGACCTGCGGGCGGCGGCGGAACGGCTGTTCGCGGCTTTCGGCCTCGCCATCCTTGCCGCGATCGCCGCGGCGTGGCTCGGCGGGATGGAGAATATACTGGCGCTGTTCGGCGTCGCGCTCGCCTTCTGGCTGATCGTCGGGGCGCTGTCGGAACTTGCGCTGCGGGCGAAGCTCGGCCGCGTCGCGATCGGCGACAGCCTGCGCCGGCTGGTCGGCATGCCGCGCTCGGCGCTCGGTACGACGCTCGCCCATGCCGGCCTCGGGATCACCGTCCTCGGCCTCGTCGCCGCGACGACATGGTCGAGCGAGGACATCCTCAGCATGAAGGCCGGCGACACCGTCGAGGTCGCGTCGAAGACCGTCAAGCTCGACGGCTTCCTCCAGCGCCCCGGGCCGAATTACGACGAGACCGTCGTCCGCTTCACCGTCTTCGACGGCGGCAGCGCGGTGGCAACGATGGAGCCGTCGAAGCGAAGCTTCGCGGCGCGCCGGACGACGACCACCGAAGCGGCGATCGAGACCTTCTGGCTTTCCCAGCTCTACATTTCGCTCGGCGACATCACCTCCGATTCGACGGTGACGGTCCGCATCTTCTGGAAGCCGCTGGTGACGCTGATCTGGCTCGGCGCGATCGTCATGGCGCTGGGCGGCGCGCTGTCGCTCAGCGATCGACGGCTGCGGGTCGGCGCGCCGAGGCCGGCGCGCCGCGCGGTCGCGGCGCCGGCGGAATAGGGCGCCATGCCCCGTTTCGCCGCCGCTCTCTTCGTTCTGCTCGTGTCGCTCGCGCCGGCTTTGGCGGTGACACCCGACGAGATGCTCGCCGATCCGGCGCTCGAGGCGCGGGCCCGGACGCTCTCGGAGGAACTCCGCTGCATGGTCTGCCAGAACCAGTCGATCGACGATTCCGACGCACCGCTTGCCCACGATCTCCGCGTCCTGCTGCGCGAGCGCATCGTCGCCGGCGACACGGACGCCGAGGTGATGGACTTCCTGGTCGCCCGCTACGGCGAATTCATCCTCCTCAAGCCGCGGTTCAACCTGCACACGGCGATCCTGTGGCTGACCCCGGCGGTCCTGCTGATCGTCGGCGCGGCCGTCGCCTTCGGCGTGGTTCGCAGGCGCCGGCCCGAGTCGGCGGCCGCTACGGGTCTGAGCGATGACGAGGAAGCGGCGTTGCGGAAGATTCTCTCGGACGAGAAGAGCTAGAGGGGAGGGCCGAGACGTGGCCGGAAGGACCGAACGCCTGACCTTTCCCGGCCATGACGGTGCCGAACTCGCCGGCCGGCTCGACTGGCCGGAGGAGGCGCCGCGCGGCTTCGTGCTCTTCGCCCACTGCTTCACCTGCTCGAAGGACGTCATCGCCTCGCGGCGGATCGCGGCGGGCCTGGCCGAACGCGGCTTCGCGGTCCTGCGCTTCGATTTCACCGGGCTCGGCTCGTCGCAAGGCGAATTCGCCAACACCAACTTCTCCTCCAATGTCGCCGATCTTCTCAGCGCGGCCGAATGCCTGCGCCGCGACCATCAGGCCCCGGCGATCCTGATCGGACATTCGCTGGGCGGCGCCGCCATCCTCGCCGTGGCGCCCGACATACCGGAAGCAAAGGCGGTCGTGGTGATCGGCGCGCCGGCCGACGCCCAGCATGTCATCCACAACTTCGGCGCCCATCTCGAGACGATCGAATCGACCGGCGAGGCCGAAGTGATGCTGGCCGGCCGGACCTTCACGATCCGCAAGCAGTTCATCGACGACCTCGAGGCCCAGGCGGTGACGGACAGGGTGGCGACCATGCGGAAGCCGCTGATGATCCTGCATTCGCCGGTCGACGACACGGTCGGCGTCGAGAACGCGGCGACCATCTATGCCGCCGCCAGGCACCCGAAGAGCTTCGTTTCCCTCGATACCGCCGACCACCTGCTGACCGATCCCGCCGACGCGGCCTTCGCCACCGAGATCATCGCCGCCTGGGCCAGCCGATACGTCTGAACGGGCCGGAGCGCGATTCGCCGAACGCGAACAAATCGACAAGATCTGCGCGCCGGATTCATCCGGATTGGAAACCGTCATGGCCGGACGGGCGGATTTTGTTGCCGAAAACCCGTCATTTGGCCCGAACATTACCGAAGTTTAATCAGCCTGACAGTGGCCCGTAAGGTTGGCTCCTCCATATTCGACAGCGATAGGCGCGGCGCCGTTTGGATGGCCCCCGGCGCCCCACACAAGCCTGGAGACCGACAATGAACGACAAGACGAATTCAGCAATCAACACCAGAAAGATCCGCAACCGGGCGCTGCTCGGCACCGCGGCCGCCATCCTCCTCGGTGGCGCGATCACCGGCGAAGCGGTTCTGCTTCCCAGGACCCCGGCTTACGCCGACGCCGTGCATGTCGAAGGCATCCAGCCGGTCAGCTTCGCCGACGTGGTCGAAAAGGTCCGTCCGGCAGTGGTCAGTGTCCGGGTCAAGAGCCCGGCGCGCGAGATGGCCGGCCTCGACGGTCAGGATTTCCAGTTCCCGAACGGCTCGCCGATGGAGAAATTCTTCAAGCAGTTCGGCGACAAGATGCCGAAGCAGTTCCGCCAGAACCAGCAGCCGACGACGAGCCTCGGCTCCGGCTTCCTGATTTCCGATGACGGCTATCTTGTCACCAACGACCACGTCGTCGACAAGGGTTCGTCGGAGACCGTTATCCTCGATGACGGCACCGAATTCGTCGCCGACGTCGTCGGTGTCGACCAGAAGACCGACCTTGCTCTCCTCAAGATCCGGAAACCCGATCGGAAATTCACCTATGTGAAATTCTCCGAGGACAAGGCCCGCATCGGCGACTGGGTCGTCGCGGTCGGCAACCCGTTCGGCCTCGGCGGAACGGTCACCGCGGGCATCGTATCGGCCGAAGGCCGCAACATCGGCTCGGGCCCCTATGACGACTTCATCCAGATCGACGCGGCGGTGAACCGCGGCAATTCCGGTGGCCCCGCCTTCAACCTCAAGGGTGAGGTGATCGGCGTCAACACGGCGATCTTCTCGCCGTCGGGCGGCAACGTCGGCATCGCCTTCGCGATCCCGGCCAGCACCGCCGAGCAGATCATTGGCGACCTGCGCGACAGCGGCAAGGTCGTCCGGGGCTGGCTCGGTGTCCAGATCCAGGGGATCAACCGCGACATCGCCGACGGTCTGCAACTGGCTGACGCCAAGGGTTCGCTCGTGACCGAGGCACAGGACGGCAGCCCGGCTGCCGCGGCTGGCCTGAAGTCCGGTGACGCGATCCTCGCGGTCAATGGCGAGAAGGTCAACGATCCGCGCGAACTGGCGACCAAGATCGCCGGCATGGCGCCGGGCACGACCGTCAAGGTCTCGATCTGGCGTTCGGGCAAGGCCGAAGACATCGACGTCAAGCTTGGCACGCTTCCCGGTGACGAGCAGGTCGCTTCGCTGAACCCCGGAGATGCGCCGGCGGCCTCGCCGCTCGCCGACTTCGGGCTTGTCGTCGGCCAGGGCGATGAAGGCGTCACCGTCGAGGATGTCGACCCGAACGGTCAGGCGGCCGAGCGCGGCCTGCAGCCCGGCGATGTCATCCTCTCGGTTGGCAAGTCGGATGTCACCAAGCCGGCCGATGTCGAGAAGCTGGTCAAGACGGCCGAGAGCGATGGCCTCAAGGCGGTTCTGTTGCGGGTCAAGTCCGGCGACCAGACGCGGTTCGTCGCGCTGAGCTTCGTCCGCACCTGACCCCAAGTACCTGAACGGAGGCGCTCGATCGTCGCCCCGACGCTTCCGCTTCAGTAGACGGCAGGCCGGTTTCCCCGGCCTGCCGCTCTTTATTTGAGAGCGGCGATCTGGCAAAGCAGCGTCGGGCCGGAAAGAGCAGCGTGATCCGATGCGGATATTGATCATCGAGGATGACAGGGAAGCCGCCGCGTATCTGTGCAAGGCGCTGCGGGAGGCCGGCCACGTCGCCGATCACGGCGAGGACGGCGACATCGGCGCGGCGATGGCACAGGAAGGCGGCTACGACGTCCTGGTGGTCGATCGCATGCTGCCCAAGCGCGACGGCCTGTCGATCATCGAGGAAATGCGCAAACGCGGTGACGAAACGCCGGCCCTGATCCTGTCGGCGCTCGGCCAGGTCGACGACCGGGTCACCGGTCTCCGCTCCGGCGGCGACGACTACCTTGCAAAGCCCTATGCCTTTTCCGAACTGCTCGCCCGGGTCGAGGCACTGGCGCGCCGCCGGCGTCCCGGCGAGGCCGAGACCGTCTATCGGGTCGGCGACCTCGAGCTTGACCGGCTTGGCCATACGGTGACCCGGGCCGGCCAGAACGTGCCGCTCCAGCCGCGCGAATTCAGGCTGCTCGAATACCTGATGAAGAATGCCGGGCAGGTGGTGACCCGGACGATGCTTCTGGAAAACGTCTGGGACTATCACTTCGATCCCCAGACCAATGTCATCGACGTGCACATCTCGCGGCTGCGCGGCAAGATCGACAAGGGATTCGAGACGCCACTGCTGCATACGGTGCGGGGCGCCGGATACATGATCCGTGACAGCGCTCGGTAAGGTCGTCCGAACAACCGCGTTCAAGCTTTCCGCCATCTATATCGCGGTCTTCTCGATCTTCGCGGTGTCCTTCGTCCTCTACATTTCCTACAGCGCCAACGTCCTGCTCAACGACCAGCTTCGGGCGACCATCGCCGCCGAAATCCGCGGGCTCGCCGATCAGGGCCGCAGCGGCGGTATCGCGGCGATCTTCCAGACGATCGAGGAGCGCAGCCACCAGCCCGGCGCGAGCCTCTACCTGATCACCGACGTCAACGGCCGCATCCTGACCGGCAATATCAGCCAGGTGCCGGCCGATATCTTCGAGCGGTCCGGCATCGGCCCGATCACGGTCTCCTACGAGCGCAATGTCGGCGAAGGCTCGCGCCACCTTGCCATGGTCCAGGTGTTGCGGCTGCCGGGCGGCTTCTGGATGCTGGTCGGCCGCGACATCGGCGAGCGCGAACAGTTTCGCGAGATCATCGGGCGGGCGCTCGCCTGGGCGGTCGCGCTGATGATCGCGCTGGCGGTCCTGAGCTGGTTCTTCGTCAGCCGGCGTGTGCTCAAGCGGATCAACTCGGTCAGCGCCACCAGTCGCAGGATCGTCGCCGGCGACCTCTCGGGGCGCCTCGAGGTGACGGGCACCGGCGACGAGTTCGACCGCCTCGCCGACAGCCTCAACGCCATGCTCGAACGGATCGAGCATCTCCTCTACGGGCTGAAGGATGTCTCCGACAACATCGCCCATGACCTCAAGACGCCGCTGACCAGGCTGCGCAACCGGGTCGAGGCGGCCCTGTCCGGTCCGGCCGATATGGCGGCCTACCGCGACGCGCTGGGATCGACGATCGAAGAGTTGGATCATCTGATCCAGACCTTCAACGCCCTGCTGATGATCGCCCGCATCGAAGCCGGCTCGCCCGACGGAGCGATGACCGAGGTCGAGGCGGGGGCCATCGTTCGCGACGTCGCCGAACTTTACGAGCCGGCGGCGGAGGAGGAGGGTGGCGAACTCACCGTCTCGACCTCGGAACCGATCACGCTCAAGGCGAGCCGCGAACTTCTCGGGCAGGCGCTGGCCAATCTCATCGACAACGCGATCAAGTATGCGCGGGCGGACACCGGACGACCGCTGAAGATCGCGGTTTCAAGCGGTCGCGAGGGGGACAGTCTGGTCCTGCGCGTGGCGGATAATGGCATCGGCGTTCCCGAAGCCGAGCGCGAGCGGGTCCTGCAGCGCTTCGTCAGGCTCGAAAAAAGCCGATCGCAACCAGGGAGCGGCCTCGGCTTGAGCCTTGTCGCGGCGGTCGCGAGGCTGCACCATGGCACGATCGAACTCGGCGACAACCAGCCGGGTCTGATCGTCACCATGCGCCTGCCAATCGAAACCGAGTGACATGGCTTCAGCCAAGGGTAAGAGCCGGGGCGCATCCGCGACCCTCGCCATCGCGATCGACCCGCGCCTCCGCCTGGCCAGGGCGCCAGAGCGCAGGGCACGAATGGCGGAGCTTTACGAAGCGGCGGAGGAAGCCGGCGTCGCCGCCGAACTCAGGAAGCTGATCGACAGCCGCGACGGGCTGGCCGACTTCGTCGGCAGCGTGCTCGAATACGCTCCGTTCCTGCGCGGGCTGATGCTCGTCGAGCCGGCGCAACTGGCCGCCCTTCTCGGCGCCGAGCCGGGCAAGTCCCTCGACCGGATCATCGCCACCGCGGGAGAGGCCTGGCGTCTCGACGACAAGACGGAATTGATGACGGTCTTGCGCCGCGCCCGGCACGAGGCGGCGCTTCTGATCGCGCTCGCCGATCTCGGCGGTGTCTGGAGCGTCAGCGAGGTCATGCGCGCCCTGACGGTCTTCGCCGATGCGGCAGTCGGAGCAACCGCCCGCTTCCTTCTGGCCGAACTGCATCGCGACGGGAAGATCGTCCTGCCGGATCCCGACCGACCGGAATTCGGCTCGGGCTGGATCATCCTCGGGATGGGGAAATTCGGCGCCGGCGAACTCAACTATTCGAGCGATATCGACCTGATCGTGCTTTTCGACCAGGACGTCGCAGCACTCGCCGATCCCGACGACGCCGCGCCGATCTTCATCCGGCTGACCAAGCAGCTTGTGCATATCCTCAGCGAATACACCGCCGACGGCTACGTCTTCCGGACCGACCTCCGGCTGCGACCCGATCCCGGGGCGACCAATATCGCGATCTCGACGGAGGCGGCGCTCCAGTATTACGAGAGCTTCGGCCAGAACTGGGAGCGGGCGGCGCTGATCAAGGCGCGGCCGGTGGGCGGCGATGTCGCGGCCGGCGACGCCTTTCTCCACGAACTCACCCCTTATATCTGGCGCAAGTATCTCGATTATGCGGCGATCGCCGACATCCACTCGATCAAACGCCAGATCCACGATTTCCGCGGCCATGGGGAAATCGCCGTCGCCGGCCACAACATCAAGCTCGGCCGCGGCGGCATCCGCGAGATCGAATTCTTCGTCCAGACCCAGCAATTGATCGCCGGTGGCCGCAATCCCGAACTCAGGGGGCGCGCGACGCTCGACATGCTGGCGGCGCTCGCCGAGGGCGGGTGGATCGACGCGGCGGCGCGCGACGACCTGTCGTCAAGCTATTGCGAGCTCCGCCAGATCGAGCACTGCCTGCAGATGATCAACGACGAGCAGACGCACACCCTGCCGGCCACCGACCAGGAGCTCGACGTCGTCGCGCGCATGAACGGCGCCCGCAGCCTCGCCGCTTTCAAGAAGACGCTGCCGGTGACCCTGGCGCGGGTCCGGGACCGCTATGCGGAGCTGTTCGAGGCAGCACCGTCGCTGACCTCGAGCCTCGGCAGCCTCGTCTTCACCGGCGACGAGGACGATCCCGACACGCTGACGACCCTGGAGAATCTCGGATACGGCAATCCGCAACAGGCAAGCCAGACGATCCGGACCTGGCATTATGGCCGCTACCCGGCGACGCGATCGACCGCGGCGCGCGAACGGCTGACGGAATTCGTGCCGGCGCTGCTCGAAATTCTCGCGAAAACCGACAATGCCGATGCCGCGCTGGCCGCCTTCGATCGCTTCCTGTCGCGGTTGCCGGCCGGCGTTCAGCTCTTCTCGCTGCTGACCTCCAATCCGGGGCTGCTCGGCCTCCTGGCGACGATGATGGCGTCGGCGCCGCGGATGACCGAGACCGTCGTCCACCGCGCCCATGTCCTCGACGCGCTGATCGAACCGGCTTTCTTCGGCCGTGTGCCCGGCCGGGAGGAACTGGCGGAGCGCCTGGCGGCGACCCTCGACGAGGCGACGGACTATGAGGACATCCTCGATCGCGCCCGGATCTTCGGCCAGGAGCAGGCATTCCTGATCGGCGTTCGGGTGCTGGCCGGGACGCTCGATGCGGGTCGTGCCGGCTCCGCCTTCACCGATCTCGCCGATGTCCTGGTCGCGGCGCTCCTCGCCGCCGTGCGGCAGGAGTTCGAGACGGTTCACGGCAGGATCGCCAGGGGGCAGGTAGCCGTGGTCGCCATGGGCAAGCTCGGCGGACGCGAGATGACGGCAGCGTCCGATCTCGATCTCATCTTCCTCTATGACTTTGACGACAAGGCGGTGCAATCGACCGGCGACCGGCCGCTATCGCCGTCGCAGTATTTCACGCGACTGACGCAAAGGCTGTTGGCGGCACTCTCGGCGCCGACGGCCGAGGGGACCCTCTATCAGGTCGACTTCAGGCTCCGCCCGTCCGGGAAATCGGGGCCGCTCGCCACCCATATCGACGCCTTCGCCACCTATCAGGCAAAGGAGGCGTGGACCTGGGAACATATGGCGCTGACCCGCGCTCGCGTGATCGCCGGCGACCCGACGCTGATGAAACGGGCGAAGAAGGAAATCGCGGGAATCCTGGCGCTCAAACGTCAGCCGAAGAAGGTCCGCGCCGACATCCTGGAGATGCGGGCGATGATCGAGGAGGAGAAGGGCGGCGAGGGCGCCTGGGACCTCAAGCAGGCGCCCGGCGGCCTCGTCGACCTCGAATTCATCGCGCAATACCTGCAACTGATCCATGGCGTCCGCCATCCCGGGATCCTGTCGACCGAAACCGAGGCGGCGCTCGCGGGCGCGGCGAAGGCCGGGGTCCTGTCGCGCGGCGACGCCGAGGTGCTGCTCCCCGCGCTCCGGCTCCACCAGACGCTGATGCAGGTGGTGAGGCTCTGCGTCGAGGCGCCGTTCGATCCGGAGAAAGTCCCGCGCGGGATGCTCGAACACCTGGCGCAGGCGGCGGCGATGCCGGATTTCGCGCGGCTCGATCATCACCTCCGCGAGACCGAGGCGGCGGTGCGGGCATGCTTCGAGCGCCTGATCGGCACGATGCCGGCGGCCTGACCGGGCTGAGGCTCCACGCTTGCGCGGCCAATAGGCGAGCCGGCCCGGATCGCGCTATGTTGGGCGGGTCGTAAGGGCGTGTGTCGCCCAGGGAGCAGACACACATGAAAGCGGCATTCGCGGCACTTATCGGCGTTTTCGCGCCGTTCGGCGCGACGGCTTCGGCGGCCGACGTCTGGCACCTCTATTCGGAAGACCCGTCCTTCGCCTTCCTCGCTGTCGTCGACGAGACCGAGGTCGACGAGGCCGAGGCGTATTACCCCTTCTCGATGGACTGCTCGGACAGCAAGGACTGGACGATTGACGTCGCCGGGCTCGATCACGTCAAGCTCGGCGAGGCGATCGCCCGCGGGGAACCGCCGGCTTTCTCGATCCTGTTCGACGGCAAGGCCGACGAGACCTACGGGCAGTTCTATCCCGATCTCAACTTCGGCGAGATGTGGGGCGAGTGGGAGTATGTTTCGACCTGGCCGTCCGCCATTCTCGACCTCTTCCTCGCCGCGAACGAAATCCGGGTGAAGGGCCCGGGCGTCGACATGGTGCTGCCGAGCCAAGGGCAAGGCCGAGATGATCGGTGCGTTCAAGACGGCCTGCGCGTCGATCGAGGCCGCGAGCCAGTAGTCAAGAGACGCCGCGTCGGCCGCCTTACGCCGCGTTGGCGTGAGCCGCCGCGGCCGGATCGACCGGCAGGCGAACCGAAACGATCGTCCCGTGGCCTTCGCGCGAGCGGATGCGGATCGCGCCGCCGTGGAGTTCGGCCAGCGACGTCGTGATCGCCAGACCGAGACCGGAGCCACGATGGCTCTTGGTGAACTGGTTGCTCACCTGTTCGAAGGGGCGGCCGAGCTTCTCCAGCGATTCGGTCGCGATGCCGATGCCGGTATCCTCGACCGAGAAGGTGACCGCCGTACCGGTGGTGCGCGCGCGGATCGTGATCTCGCCCTCCAGCGTGAACTTCACCGCATTCGACAAGAGGTTGAGCATGATCTGCTTGAGTGCCTTGCGGTCGCCGCGCATCCTCAGGTTCCGGCCGACATCGGTGACCACCTTGATGTTGCGGGCATCGGCCTGCGCCTGAACGATGCGGATCGACTCCTCGACCAGATCGTCGAGGATGAGGTCCTCGAGCTCGAGGGTCATCCGTCCCGCCTCGATCCGCGACATGTCGAGGATGTCGTCGATGACGCCGAGCAGATAGGCGCCGCTCTGATTGATGTCCTTGCAATATTCCCCGTATTTCGGCGAGCCGAGTTCGCCGAACATGCCGGACTGCATGACCTCGGAGAAGCCGATGATCGCGTTGAGCGGGGTCCTGAGCTCGTGGCTGATATTGGCGAGGAATTCCGACTTGGCGCGGTTCGCGTCTTCGGCGCGGTTCTTTTCCTCGGCGTATTTCTCGGCAAGCTCGACCATCTGCTGCGCCTGCATCTCGAGCTTCTGCCGCGACTGGCGAAGGTCGGCGATGGTCGCCATCAGCCGGCGTTCGCCGTCGATCAGCTTGGCCTCGTGACGCTTGAGCTGGGTGATGTCGGTACCGACCGAGACGAAGCCGCCGTCCTTGGTACGGCGCTCGTTGATCTGCAGCCATCGCCCGTCCTCGAGCTGCAGTTCGAAGCTGCGAGCGCCTTCCTCCGGCCGTCCGTCGACAACCACCTGAGCCCGCACCAGCGGTTTGCGGCCCGCCGCAATGACGTCGGCATAGGGCGTTCCGGGCGCCAGCGCCGAATCCGGCATGCCGTGGAGCTGCTGATATTTCGAGTTGCACATCACCAGGCGGTTGTCGGCGTCCCAGAGCACGAAAGCTTCGGAGATCGTCTCGATCGCGTCGCGGAGCCGGATGTCGGCGGTCTTCGAGCGCTCGACCAATCGCATCTGCTCGGTCACGTCGACGGCGATGCCGATCAGGTGCGGCTCGCCGCTCTCGCGGTCGACCAGTTCGGCCCGGGCGCGAAGCCAGACCCAGCGCCCGTCGGTGTGGCGCATGCGGAACATGCGGTCGACCGTCGCCTCGCCGGCTTCGTAGAGGGATTCCGCGAGGGTCATCAGGTCCCCGTCGTCGGGGTGGATCAGCCCGGCAACCTCGCCAAAGCCGATCAGCGCATCGCGCGGCTCAAGACCGATGATCTCGAACATCGATCGCGACCAGAACATCCGGCCGCGGGCGAGGTCCCAGTCCCACAATCCGCAGCGGCCGCGCATCAGGGCGGTCTCGAACCGCGCCTGCGTCTCGGAATAGATCTGATCGGCTTCGACCGCCCGGCTGGCCTGCGCGAAATAGCCGTAGAGGATGACCAGCAGGATCGCGCTGGTGCCCATGAAGATGGCGACGTTGAGCGATACGTCGGCCCGCCAGCTGTCATAGACGCTGGCCAGCGGCGCGACGACCGCGACGTCGCCGGCGCCACCCTCGAGATGGTGAACGGTGGCGAGCGCCGGCGTGCCGTCGGCCAAGGCGATCTCGAGAACACCGGCGCGCACGCCGAAAATGGTCAGCGGCTGGGATTCGCCCAAAACCCGGACGAGCGGAACGCTTTCGGCGTCGACGTCGCGCGGGGCGGTGGCGACGATAAGGCCGTCATGGTCGGTGACATAGATCCGCCGGCCGTTGCCGGTGGCGCTGGGCGGCAGTGTTGCCGAAAGGGTCGCCCGGATCGCGTCCGTATCGGCGGAGGCTTCGCCCGGATGGGCCTTGTCGAGCGCGCTCGACAGGACGGCGGCGATCAGGCCCATGGTCTCGCGGGCGTCGTATTCGCGCTCCGCCTTGTGCTGGTACAGCTCGACGAAACGAGCGGCGCCGACAATCAGCAGGAAGATGACAATGAGGATGGGGATGAGCCGGCGAAGCAGGGGTTCCGCCGAGAGCAGTTTCTCATAGGCGGGATGGGCAAGAAGCTTCGCGTGTCCCGAGATGGCGGCCCGTTTCGGTAGCCGAATCCCGGACAAAGTCGACCGCTTCGCGACAGACGGCCCGACTGCCTCTGCCCGCGCCATGCGAGGCCCCCTCGATTCTAGTGCCCTGTGGGTTCGGGAGACGCCACGCCCCGAATCAGTTCATTTGAATTGACGCGAATCGCCATGTCCATAGTAATTAATTAAAAATTTATGCTTCGCCTGATTGCGCCTCCAGAACGGTCGAGACCTGCCGCGCGGCTCGTCGCCCGACGTGGAATCCGGACCGCGGTATGGCGCTCAGACAGGCCGCGCGGCCAGAGCAAAATGGCCCCACCGCGTATCGCTTCCGCCCAGTCCAGCCTCAGGCAAGCGTCCGGGTGACAATGTCGGCGGTATCCGAAGACAGGCCATCGGTTGCCGCGATGCGCCGCAGTGCCTTTTCGGCAAGGCCGCGCCGCCCGTCCTCCAGCGCCTTCCACGACCGGAAACCGACCAGCAAGCGCGCCGCCGTCTGCGGATTCCGCTTGTCGAGGTCGAGAACGAAATCGGCGAGGAAATCGTAACCGGCGCCATCGGGGCGGTTGAACTGGGTCTGGTTGCTGCCGGTGAATCCACCGACCAGGGCACGGATGCGGTTCGGATTGGTGAGCGAGAAGGCGGGATGCGCCATCAGGTCCTTGACCCGGTCGAGGGTCACCTCGGCCGGAACCATGGCCTCCAGCGTCAGCCACTTGTCGAGCACCAGCGGATCGTCGCGGTAGCGCCGATAGAACGTTTCGAGCGCCGCAACGCGTTGCTCGAAGCCGTTGGTGGCGAGGATCGACAGGGCGGCGAGACGGTCGGTCATGTTGTCGGCCTCCTCGAAACGAGCGACGACGCGCGCGACTGCCTCTGGCGCGGCCTGGCCGACGGTGAGGGCGAGGGCGGCGTTGGCGAGCGCGCGACGCCCCGCCGAAGTGGCATCCGGGCTGTATTCGCTGCTGTCGCTCATGCTTTCGGCGACGGCCGCGAGCCGTTCGCCGATGCGGCTGGCGATCATCGCCACGAGGCGTTTCCGCGCCCTGGCGATGGCATCGGGATCGACGTCATGCCCGATCTCGCGCGCGATGTCCGCTTCGCCGGGAAGCTGGAGAATCTGCGCGCGGAAAGCCGGCTCCAGCCCCTCGTCCTCGGCGACTTCCGCCAGCGCCTCGGCGAAGGCGGGGTCGAGCCGGCTCTGGCCACCGCTTCGCACCGCCGCCGTTTCCGCGATCAGGGTCGCGATCGCGATCTGCTGCGACGCCCGCCAGCGGTTGAAATCATCCGCGTCGGTCCGCAGCAGGAAGAGCAGATCGCTCTCCGACAGGCTGGTCGTCAGCTTCACCGGCGCCGAGAAACCACGGAGCAGCGAGGGCACGGGCGGAGACGATACACCCTCGAAGACGATCGTCTGCTCCGCCTCGGTGAGGTGGATGACGTCATCCTCGATACCGCCTCCGGATGCCGAGGCAAAGGCGAGGTCGGCGCCGTTCGGGCCGACGAGGCCGAAGCGGATGGGAATGTGCATCGGGCTCTTGGTCTGCTGCCCGGGGGTAGGCGGGCAGGACTGCCGGAGCGACAGCGAATAGGTCTGCTTTCGGGAATCGTAGCGGCCTTCGGCGGTGATCTCCGGGGTGCCGGCCTGCGAATACCAGAGCTTGAACTGGGAAAGATCCTTGCCCGTCGCGTCGGCGAAGCAGGCGAGGAAATCCTCGATGGTCACCGCCTGGCCGTCATGGCGATCGAAGTAGAGGTCCATGCCGGCGCGGAAGCCATCGTCGCCGAGGATCGCCTTCAGCATGCGGATCACCTCGGCGCCCTTGTCGTAGACGGTCGCCGTGTAGAAGTTGTTGATCTCGCTGTAGACCTCGGGCCGGACCGGATGGGCGAGTGGACCGGCATCCTCCGGGAATTGCCGGGCGAGAAGGGTGCGGACATCGGCGATCCGCTTGACGCCCCGCGAACGCTCGTCGGACGAGAATTCCTGGTCGCGGAAAACCGTCAGGCCTTCCTTGAGGCAGAGCTGGAACCAGTCGCGGCAGGTGATGCGGTCGCCGGTCCAGTTGTGGAAATACTCATGGGCGATCACCGTCTCGATGCCGGCATAGTCGGCGTCGGTGGCGATGTCGGCATTGGCCAGCACGTATTTGTCGTTGAAGACGTTGAGGCCCTTGTTCTCCATCGCGCCCATGTTGAAGTCCGACACGGCGACGATCATGAAGATGTCGAGATCGTATTCCCGGCCGTAGGCGGTCTCGTCCCACCGCATCGACCGCTTCAGCGCGTCCATGGCGTAGGCGCAGCGGGCTTCCTTGCCGTGTTCGCAATAGATATGGAGGGCGACCTCGCGGCCGGACATGGTGGTGAAGCTGTCTTCGACGAGGCCGAGATCGCCCGCGACCAAAGCGAAGAGATACGAAGGCTTCGGGAAGGGGTCGTGCCAGACCGCGAAATGGCGGTCGGTGCCGGGAATGTCGCCGCCGTCGACGCGGTTGCCGTTGGACAGCAGCACCGGGGCGCTCGCCTTCGGCGCCTCGATCCGCGTCGTATAGACGGCGAGCACGTCCGGACGATCGAGGAAATAGGTGATGCGGCGGAAGCCTTCGGCCTCGCACTGGGTGCAGTAGTTTCCGTTCGACAGATAGAGTCCCATCAGCTTGGTATTCGCCGCGGGTTTGATCTCGGTGACGATCTCCAGCGTGAACGGTTCCCGAGGCGGTGCGATGACGGTGAGCCGCTGCGGCGTGGCTTGATAGGCGTCGTCGGCGAGGAGGCTTCCATCGATCGCGATCGAGACAAGCGTCAGCTCGTCGCCATCGAGCACAAGCGGCGCGCCGGGTGTCAGGGGCCGCATCTTCTGTCGGGAGGTTACCCGCGTCTGCAACGGGGCAAGGCTGAAGTCGAGCGCGACCGTATCGATCGCGTAGTCGGGTGGCTGGTAGTCGCTCAGGCGAACGGGAGTCGTATCTGTCTTCATCGGAAGCAATGCACCGTTTGAACCAGGCGGCGGGAAGCCGGCTGGGGGATTTTTGTTCTTCTAGGGGTTTTGCCCGCGCGATGCCATGCTTGCCGGCACCAAGCCGCCCGGACATCCATGTCGGAGCGAAAATGACGTACGCCCCTCGACATTTCGACAGGTGGCGCGGTCAGATCCATCGTCTCATCGCGCGCGAAAGCCAGGGCCCGATAGTGGTTGAATTCAAGACCGTAAGAGATTGATCTCTCGTCGAGAATGGCACGGCGCCTCTCGCAGGCGGGCCGACCACTCGTTCGCCGGCGCGCGGTCGACCGGCCGAGCACCTAAGGCGAAATTGCTTTCCCGGCTTCGCCGCGATATCAGGATGTGAGGGAGGCAAGTCAGTGGCGCGTACGACACTTCAGGACGTGGCGAAAACCGCCGGCGTCAGCCTGGCGACGGTCGATCGCGTCCTCAATCGCCGGCCGGGAGTCCACGCCGATACGGCCGAACGGGTGCAGCAGGCGATCCAGCGGCTGAAATATCGGCCCGACCGGCTCGCCGCGCGCCTCGCCCGCGGCCGCGACCACCGTTTCCAGTTCATCCTTCCGAGCGGCAGCAATGCCTTCATGCGCATGCTCGAGGAGCGGGTTCGCGCCACGGCGGAGCATGTCGCCGACGAGCGCGTGCGGATCGGCATCACCCAGGTCGATGTCTTCGACGGCGACGTGCTGGCCGCGGCGCTCGACAATTTGCAGGGCGAGGTCGACGGCGTCGCGGTGGTGGCGCTGGACCACCCCTCGGTATGCGAGGCAATCGACGATCTCACCAGTTCCGGGATGACCGTCGTGACGCTGGTCTCCGACGCGCCGCGATCGAAGCGCGCGCATTATGTCGGGATCGACAATTCCGCCGCCGGCCGGACCGCGGCCAGCCTGCTCGGGCGCTTCCTTGGCGGTCGCGGCGGCAAGGTCGGGCTGATTGCCGGCTCGATGGCGCTCCGCGATCATATCGAGCGCCAGATCGGGTTCGAGCAGGTCATCGCCCGCGACTTCCCCGGATTGGGCCTGCTGCCGATCCGCGAGGGCCGCGACGACGATGACCGGGTCGAGGAACTCGCGACGGCCCTGTTGCGGGAACACGACGACCTGGTCGGCATCTACAATGTCGGCGCCGGAAATGGCGGGGTCGTCGCCGCCCTCGAGGCGAGCGGGCGCGGCCGCGAAGTTGTTTTCGTCGCCCATGAGTTGACCGCCTTTTCGCGTCGGCACCTGATCCGGGGTACGATCGACGCGATCATCAATCAGGATGCCGGTCACGAAGGCCGCAGCGCTACGCGACTGCTGATCGCCGAGCGGGAAGGCATTCCGATCGATGCCGGTCAGGAGAGAATCCGGATCGATATTTTTGTCCGCGACAACGTTCCATAGACGCGGGCCGGGGAGGAGAAAAGCATGTATCTCGGGATCGACATCGGAACGTCTTCAGTGAAGGCGGTGCTGATCGACGGCGGCCAGCGGATTGTCGGCAGCCGCACGATGTCGCTCGACGTTTCACGACCGCATTCCGGCTGGTCCGAACAGGATCCGGCGAGCTGGTGGACGGCTTGCGAGGCCGTGCTCGATGGCCTGGCCGCCGACCACCGCGCCGAAATGGCGGCGGTCAAAGGTGTCGGCCTTTCCGGCCACATGCACGGCGCGACGCTTCTCGGCGAGGCGGACGAGGTGTTGCGCCCCTGCATCCTGTGGAACGACGGGCGATCGGCGGCCGAGGCCGCCGAAATCAGCACGGCCAGCGAGCGCATCACCGGCAATATCGCCATGCCCGGGTTCACCGCGCCGAAGCTGATGTGGGTCAAGCGCCACGAGCCGGAGATCTTCGCCAGGGTCCGCACCGTTCTCCTGCCGAAGGATTACGTTCGCCTCAAGCTGACCGGCGACAAGGCCAGCGACATGTCGGATTCGGCCGGCACGCTCTGGCTCGACACCGCCAAGCGGGCGTGGTCGGACGAGATGCTGGCGCTCACCGACATGGACCGCTCGCAGATGCCGGAACTGTTCGAGGGCAGCGCCCCGACCGGCACGCTCAAGCCGGACCTTGCGAGCCGCTGGGGCATGCCGGGCGACGTCGTCGTCGCCGGCGGCGGCGGCGACAACGCGGCGTCGGGCTGTGGCGTCGGCGCGGTTGCCCCCGGCACCGGCTTCATCTCGATCGGAACCTCCGGCGTGATCTTCGTCACCGCCGATCGCTATC
This sequence comes from uncultured Alphaproteobacteria bacterium, assembly GCA_963812275.1. Taxonomy (GTDB): domain Bacteria; phylum Pseudomonadota; class Alphaproteobacteria; order Rhizobiales; family Kaistiaceae; genus Bauldia. Next base: position 59,079 of record CAWEUQ010000018.1, read on the forward strand.
GCGCCAACCCGGCCGGAGCCGTGCACGCCTTCTGCCACGCCGTGCCGGGGACCTGGCACCAGATGGGCGTGTCCTTGTCCTCCGCCGCCTGCCTCGACTGGCTCGGCAATGTCCTCGAGGCCTCGCCGGGCGATCTCGTCGATGCGCTTGGCGAAAGGCCGGAGGGGCCCTCGTCGGTCCTCTTCCTTCCGTATCTGTCAGGCGAGCGGACGCCGCATAACGACGTCGCCATTCGCGGCGCCTTCGTCGGGCTCGACCAGGCCGACGACCGCCGGGTGCTGACCCAGGCGGTGCTGGAGGGCGTCGGCTTCGCCTTCAAGGATTGTCTCGACGTCCTGACCATGCCGCTCGCCGAACCGCGTCGGCTGATCGCGGTCGGCGGCGGCAGCCGTTCGCGCTACTGGCTGTCGGCGATCGCCACCATCCTCGGCCTGCCGATCGCAGTGCCGGAAGACGGCGATTTCGGCGCGGCCTTCGGCGCCGCCCGCCTCGGACTGATTGCCGCCGAGAATGCCGACCCGTTCGAAATCTGCGCGCCACCGGCCATCCGCGAGACGATCGACCCGATCGCCGAACTCTCGGAGGCCTACGGCGCGGCCCATGCCACTTATTGTGATCTTTATCCAGCCATCAAGGAGGCGATGCCCCGATGAACGCGCCCTTTTTCACCCAGAAGCAGCCGATCAAATACAAGAAGGGCAAGTCCAAGGGACTGAGCTACCGCTGGTACGACCCGGACAGGCAGGTCCTTGGCAAGCGCATGGAGGACCAGCTCCGCTTCGCCGTCTGCTACTGGCACTCCTTCACCTGGCCAGGCGGCGACGCCTTCGGCGGCGAGACCTTCATGCGGCCGTGGATGCACATGGCCGACGAGATGGAGGCGGCGCGGGCGAAGGCGGATGTCGCCTTCGAGATGTTCGATCTCCTCGACGTGCCGTTCTTCACCTTCCACGACCGCGACATCGCTCCCGAGGGTGCGACGCTCGCCGAGTCGAACAGGAACGTCCGCGCGATCGGCGAGATCTTCGCCAAGAAGATGGAGACGCGGAAGGTGAAGCTCCTGTGGGGCACCGCCAACCTGTTCTCCAACCGCCGCTACATGGCCGGCGCCGCGACCAACCCCGATCCGGAGGTCTTCGCCTACGCCGCCGCGCAGGTGAAGAACGTCCTCGAACTGACCCATGAGCTCGGCGGCGCCAACTACGTTCTGTGGGGCGGCCGCGAAGGCTACGAGACGCTGCTCAACACCGACATCAAGCGCGAGCTCGACCAGCTTGGCCGCTTCCTGACCATGGTCGTCGAGCACAAGCAGAAGATCGGCTTCAAGGGCACCATCCTGATCGAGCCGAAGCCGAAGGAGCCGACCAAGCATCAATACGACTTCGACGTCGGCTCGATCTACGGCATGCTGCAGGCCTTCGGCCTCGAGGATCAGGTCAAGATCAACATCGAGCAGAACCACGCGATCCTCGCCGGCCACACCTTCGAGCACGAACTGGCGCTTGCCGCGGCCGTCGGCATCCTCGGATCGATCGACATCAATCGCGGCGACTATCTGCTCGGCTGGGACACCGACCAGTTCGCCATGAACATCCCGGAGATGGCGCTCGCCTGCTATTACATCTTCAAGGCCGGCGGCCTCGGCAGCGGCGGCTTCAACTTCGACGCCAAGATCCGCCGCCAGTCGATCGAGCCGGACGATCTGCTCGAAGCCCATGTCGGATCGATGGACGCCTGCGCCCGCGGATTGCTGATCGCCGAGAAGATGATCGACGATGGCGTCCTCGCCGATTTCGTTGCCGAGCGCTACGCGGGATGGGATAGCAAGGAGGGCAAGGCGATCCTGGCCGGCAAGCGGTCGCTCGACGATCTGTCGGACCGGGTCCTGAAGAAGGGCATCGACCCGCAGCCGAAGAGCGGCAAGCAGGAGCATCTCGAGCGGCTGCTGAACGATTATATCTGAGGTGCGCGGAAGCGCGCCCACGAGGGGAGAAAACGATGAAGACGATGAAGGGCCCGGCGATTTTCCTCGCCCAGTTCGCGGGCGACGAAGCGCCGTTCAATTCACTCGATGAGATGGCGGGATGGGCCGCCTCGCTCGGCTACAAGGGTATCCAGATTCCGAGCTGGGATGGCCGGCTGTTCGATCTCAAGAAGGCGGCGTCGAGCAAGACCTACTGCGCCGACGTCAAGGGCGTCGCCGAAGAGCACGGTCTCGAGATCACCGAATTGTCGACCCACCTCCAGGGGCAGCTCGTCGCCGTCAACCCGCTCTACGATGTCGCCTTCGACGCCTTCGCGGCGCCGGAAGTGCGCGGCGATCCGAAGGCCAGGACGAAATGGGCGATCAACCAGGTCAAGCTTGCCGCCAAGGCCTGCCGCAACCTCGGACTCGATACCCAGGTCAGCTTCACCGGCGCCTTCGCCTGGCCATTCATCTATCCGTGGCCGCAGCGGCCGCCGGGGCTGATCGAGGAGGGCTTCGACGAACTCGCCAAGCGGTGGCGGCCGATCTTCGACGCCTGCGACGAGCAGGGCGTCGATATCGGCTTCGAGCTGCATCCCGGCGAAGACGTGTTCGATGGCGAGACCTTCGAGATGCTGCTCGACCGGGTCGACAATCACCCGCGCTGCGGGATCAACTACGATCCCTCGCACTTCGTCCTGCAGTGCCTGAACTATCTCGACTTCATCGACATCTATCACGAGCGGATCGTCGCCTTTCACGTCAAGGACGCCGAGTTCAACCCGACCGGCAAGCAGGGCGTCTATGGCGGCTTCCAGTCCTGGGTCAACCGCGCCGGCCGCTTCCGCTCGCTCGGCGACGGCCAGGTCGATTTCGGCAGCATCTTTTCCAAGCTCGCCCAATACGACTATGACAGCTGGGCGGTGCTCGAATGGGAATGCGCGCTGAAGCACCCGGAGGAAGGCGCGCGCGAGGGCGCCGAATTCATCAAGGCGCATATCATCAAGGTGACCGAGCGGGCGTTCGACGATTTCGCCGATGCCGGCACCGACCAGAAGGCCAACCGAAAGATGCTCGGGATCTGACCATGCGGGGCGCAGGTCGTCGCTCTCGCGGCATCTGACCTGCGTCCTTCGAGGTTCGACCGCGCTGCGGCCGAGCCTCTCAGGATGGCGAGAGTGGAGTGAGGTTCAACGGTAGCGTTTCAGGCTTGGGGAGGAGGATTCCTCGCCATCCTGAGATGCGGGCACAGCGGGCCTCGAAGGACGCAGCTTAAAGGGAGACGCAAGGATGGTTGAAGGACGCAGCGACAAGGTCGAAGGCGGGCGCATCCGGCTACGGCATGGTCGGCGGCGGGCAGGGCGCGTTCATCGGCGCCGTGCATCGTCTCGCCGCCCGCATGGACGACCAGTATGAGTTCGGTCGCCGGCGCGTTGTCGTCGGACAGGAAGCGGGCGCTCGCCTCGGCGAAGGAACTGGGACTCGATCCGGACCGCTCCTACGGCTCCTACGAGGAGATGGCCAAGGCGGAGGCGAAGCGGCCCGACGGCATCGAGGCCGTCGCCATCGTCACGCCGAACCATATGCACGCGCCGATCGCCAAGGCGTTCCTCAAGGCCGGCATCAACGTCATCTGCGACAAGCCGCTGACGACGACGTCGAAGGACGCCAAGGAACTCGTCCAACTGGTCAAGAAGACGGGGCTCATCTTCGCGCTGACCCATAACTACACGGGCTACCCGATGGTCCGGCAGGCGCGCGCGATGGTGAAGGCCGGCGACCTCGGCGATATCCGCATCGTCCAGGCGGAATACGCACAGGACTGGCTGACCGAGAAGCTCGAGGCGAGCGGCCAGAAGCAGGCGAAGTGGCGGACCGACCCCAAGCAGTCGGGCGCCGGCGGCTCGATCGGCGACATCGGCACCCACGCCTACAACCTCGCCTGTTTTGTCACCGGGCTGACGCTGGATTCGCTTTGCGCGGACCTGACGTCCTTCGTCAAGGGACGCAAGCTCGACGACAACGACAACATCCTCCTGCGCTGGAAGGGCGGCGCGAAGGGCATGCTGTGGGCGAGCCAGGTGGCGGTCGGCCATGAGAACGGCGCGGCGCTGCGCGTCTACGGTTCCAAGGGCGGCCTCTCCTGGCGGCAGGAGGACCCGAACTACCTCTGGTTCACCGCCTACGGCAAGCCGCCGCAGCTCATCACCCGAGCCGGCGCCGGCTCGGGCCCCGAAGCGGGCCGCGTCAGCCGCGTCCCGCCGGGGCATCCGGAGGGCTACCTGGAGGGCTTCGCCAACATCTACAGCGAAGCCGCCCGGGCCATCCGTGCCCATCGGGCCGGCAAGAAACCGGACAAGGACGTGATCTTCCCGACGGTCGAAGACGGTCTCGCCGGCGTGCAGTTCATCGAGGCGGCGGTCGCCTCGAGCAAGAAGGGCGCCGTCTGGGTGAAGGTCTAGCGTCCCGCGTCAAGCGCCGCGGCCCGCCGTTCGAGACTTTCGGCGGGCCACAGCGCCCTGGCGCTGTAGTAGGTCTCGAAGGCCGGAATGTCCTCCGGCAGGATGACCCACGGCAGTTTTGTCCGGGTGTAGATGTTGACATCCGGCCTGATCGGGTCCGGATCGTCGAGCGTGCCGACCCGGACGAAGCGCAGACCCGGGCGATGGCCGTAGTCGCTCCACACTGCGGTCTGGCAGGACGGGCAGCGATAGATGTCGTGCGGGCGGCCGCTGTCGGTCGGCACCGCGGTCGGGCCCGGCTCGCCCGAGAGCAGGATGATGCGGTCCGTCTCGATCAGCGCGTTGAGGACGAAGGCGCTGCCGGTCTGGCGCTGGCAATCGCGACAGTGGCAGCAATGGACGAACATCGGCTCGGACGAGAGCCGATAGCGAACAGCGCCACAGGCGCAGCCGCCTTCGAGATCAGTATCCATCCAGGCCTCCATTCAAGAAATGTGATGCGCTCCGGTCGATCAAGCGTTTGCGGGATCCGGCAGCATGTCTTCGGCGGGCGCCAGCGGGTCGTAGGAGCCCGGTCGCGATCGACGGATGAAGCGGATCAGCGTTGGAATGAAAAACAGCAGAATGGCGAGTTTGACAACCGCGATCCAGACCACGCCGAGGTTGAACAGAAACAGAAAGGCGATCGCGATCATCGCGAAGATGAAGATCGTCAGCGCGACATTCGCGACATAGGCCGCCGTCCCGCTGCCCTTGCGATAGACGACGTCCTTGCCCTTCTCCGCCAGTCGTCGGTGGAGTTCGCGGACGAACGCCGTATATTCCCGGTTCTTCTCGGTGAAGCTCCCGAAGCCGGTGAAATCGGTGTTGAGCAGGTTCACCATGCCGCCTTGCCGGAAGACGATCCGGGTCCGGTAGCGGTTTCGGACGAGGCGCGACGGGACATAGGCCATCTGCACCTCCGCGATGTCGTCATAGAAGACACCGTCGAGCGGTTCGCCTTCCTGTTCCCAGGTCAGCGCGTCCTCCGTCAACCGATAGGTCCTCGGCTTGGCAAAGGCGTTTTCGGTGAAGGTGTAGGTGGTCGGATCGACGGCCGTCATTCCTGTTCGAGGTTATCCGGATTCAGGTCATAGCCCGGCCCGACCGTCAGCGGCTTCTTCGGCAGGACCGATTGATCGATGTCGGAGTGGATCCGGTAGTCGACCGTCTGAAGCGACTTGCCGCCACTGTCGATGACCACGACCGCGACGCGATAGTCCTTTCCGGCCTCGACGCCGGAAAGCGGCGGGGTGGTGAAGGAGTAGCGCTTGCGATCCGGCGTCACGGCCTTGGCAATGACGATCGGCGGCCCGCCGGCAGGATTGTCGAAATGCGCCTCCAGCATTCCGCCGTCGGGCAGGGTACGCTGCGGCTCGGCGATCACGCCGGCGGTCGCCTCGGCAATCCGGTAGTTGAAGACGAAGCCGCCGCCGCCGACCTTGATGTAGTCGCCGGACTCGTCGGAACAGGCAGACAGCATCGCCACCGCGATTGCGCCGACACCGAGGATCCAGGCAGGAGGGTGGGCCATTGGCAGGATCTCTCACCACGAAACGTCGATTTCCGAAGATTAGGCCGAGTTCCGGTCCTGCGAAAGTGCCCTTCGCCGTGTGAGCGTCCTCACAGCCGGCGCCCGTCAAAGCGGGTAAAACGGCCACGTTGCATTGGATCGTCGGAGGCGTGAATGGCGCGGCTCTTCCCACTTTCTGTTTTCGCAATCCTCGTCGCGGCGGCGGCTCCCGCGCTTGCCGAGACGGATGCGGAGAAGGAGGCGCGGATCAAGGCCGCGATCGAATTCTGCGACAAGGGCGCCTGTGCGCCGCTCCACCTCGAGGCGGCGGCGCCGGTCCCGTTCGATGAATTGTTCGAGCCCTACGATCAAGAAGCTTTCAAAAAGCTGGCGACGGCCTGTCACGCAGCGATGATCGGCGCCCCGGACGAGAACCGTCTGACGGTCGGCGGCAACGCTTCGTTGATCGCGATGGGCGATGAATAGGCTCGGCCGCCGGATCGACCGGCGCGGCGCAGCAATCGGATGGAAGTGGCAATGAGCGGAAAAGCGTTTCTGAAGCGGGCCATTGCCCAGGGCCGGGGGGCGGAACCAGCCGATCTTGTGATCAGGAATGTCGGCCTGCTCGACATCGTTTCCGGTGGCGTGACCACGACCGACATCGCGATCTGCGGCGACCGCATCGTCGGCACCTATGAGACCTATTCCGGGAAACGCGAGATCGCCGGCGACGGGCTCTTCGCTGTCCCCGGTTTCATCGATACCCACCTCCACATCGAATCGTCGCTGGTGACCCCGGCCGAATTCGACCGATGCGTCCTGCCGCACGGCGTCACTACCGCGATCTGCGATCCGCACGAGGTCGCCAACGTGCTGGGCGTCGAGGGGATCCGCTATTTCCTGGCATCGGCCGAGGTGACGATCATGGACCTGCGGGTCCAGCTCTCCTCATGTGTGCCGTCCTCCGTCTTCGAGACGTCGGGTGCGCGACTGCTCGCCGAGGATCTTCTGCCGTTTCGCGACCACCCGAAGGTGATCGGTCTTGCCGAATTCATGAACTTTCCCGGAGTCCTCGCCGCCGATCCGGAGGTGCTCGACAAGCTTGCGCCATTCCAGGACGGCCACATCGACGGCCATGCGCCGCTGCTGCGCGGCCCTGACCTCAACGGCTACCTAGCGGCGCGGATCAGCACCGACCACGAGACGACGACCGCCGACGAAGCGCGGGAGAAGCTCCGCAAGGGGATGACGATCCTGATTCGCGAAGGGTCGGTGTCGAAGGACATGCACGCCCTCGCCGAGGTCCTCGACGAGAATACATCCAGCTTCATGTGCCTGTGCACCGACGACCGCAATCCACTCGACATCGCCGAGCAGGGACACCTCGATTACATGATCCGCACCCTGATCGCGCTTGGCCGTCCGCTGCATCATGTCTATCGCGCGGCGAGCTGGTCGGCGGCTCGCGCCTTTGGCCTGCGCGACCGCGGCATGATCGCGCCCGGGCGGCGCGCCGATATCGTGCTGGTCGACGATCTTGCCAAATGCTCCGTGCGCACGGTGATTTCGGCGGGGCGTCTGGTGGAGCCCGCGATTTTCGAAAGCCGACCGACGATCGAGCCCGTCGGCCTCGACAGCATGAAGGCGGAGACGGTCACCGCCGCCGATTTCGAGATTGCCGGCGGCGCGGCCGAGTTGCCGGTGATCGGGGTCGAGGCCGGGCTGATCATCACCCAGAATCGCCCCATGGCCGTTCCGTCGAGAGGCAATGTCCGTCTTGCCGATGCGAGCAAGGGCATCGCCAAGGTCGCCGTCGTCGCCCGCCACGGGATCAACCGCAACATCGGCCGGGCCTTCGTCACCGGTTTTGGCCTGCAGCGCGGCGCCATCGCTTCGTCGGTCGCCCACGACGCGCACAACATCTGCGTGATCGGCGTCGACGACGGGGACATGGCGGTCGCCGTCAACCGGCTGATCGAATTGAAGGGCGGCTTCGTCGTCGCCTCAGGCGGCGAAGTGCTTGCGGATTTTGCGCTGCCGCTCGCCGGCCTGATGAGCCTCGGTTCGTTCGAGTCGGTGCGCGCTGGCCTCATACCGCTCCGCGGCGCGGCGCGTAGCCTCGGATGCACGCTGGAGGAACCATTCCTCCAGGTCGCGTTCCTTGCGCTCCCGGTCATCCCGCACCTCAAGATCACCGACTTCGGCCTCTTCGACGTCGACCGCTTCGCTCTGGTCGGCGACGGCTAGGGCGGGCACATTGTCCTGGACCAAGTCGCTGAGCGGCGTGTCGACGCGGACGTTCGCATCCTCGCCGCGTAGCACGAAATAGGCGAGGAGCAGGAGGCTGGCCGCGATCGCGACCGGCAGGGCGTCGGGGCCGAAGAGGTCGATCAGGTAGCCGATCGGCGTGGCTCCCACCACCGCGCCGGCCGAATAGGCCATCGCAAAGCCGGTGGAGACGACGGCGAGGCTGTGGCCGCGGAAGTCCTGGCCAATCAGGATCAGGCCGAGGGTGTAAATGCCGCCGAGTGTGCCGCCGGCGAGGAAGAGGACCACGGCGAGGAGCGGGATCGTCGTGGCGGCGAACGGGAAGGCAAAGGCGATCAGCAGCGTCGGAATCGCGCAAAGGCGCAGAAGCCGCCAGCGGCCGTACCGGTCGGCGAGCAGTCCGAAGACGCCGACAAGGATGGCTTCACCAAAACCGAAGACCGCGACCAGTTCCGATGCGCCTTCGTCGCTGAGGCCCTGTGCCACCCCGAACAGGGGCAGCAGACTGTGGATCGCAGTCGAGGCAACGCCGACGAGGAATGACGCGACGATCAGTGAGCGGGCAAGCGAGAATGCCGCCCGGAAACCAAAGCCGCTCGCGGCCATCGCGGTTTCGTCCCGGCCGGCGGCGCCGCGGTCGCGGATGGTGAAGGCGAGGACAAAGCCGATCGCCAGAGGCGCCATCGCGGCCAGCAACGGCAACATGCCGCCGACACCGGTGGCGCTGACCATCAGCGGGCCGAGGAACTGGGCGCTGGTATAGAGCACCATCGCGAAGGACATGACCCGACCGCGCTGACGGTCGTGGACGACCCCGTTCAACCAGATCTCGGTTGTCGCCCAGAGGGCGGCGAAACACGCGCCCATGACGAAGCGAGTCGCAAACCAGACCGCGACACTGTCGAATGCCAGGATTGCGGCGAAACACAGGAACGGCAGCGCGTACATGGCGGCGGCAAACCGGGAAACCCCGAACGTCGCGATGAGTCGCGGCAGGAATGGTCCGACGAACAGGATCCCGGCGCCGGCCAGCGAGGCGTTGAGCCCGATCAACCAGTTGGACAGGCCATAGTTTTCGAGCGCCAGCGAGAAATAGGGATAGGTGAAGGCCGAAATGACCGACTCGACCGTCATCAGCAACAGCACGCCGGCGACCGGCCAGGTGATGCTGAAGCCCGGCCTCGCCGGGCCAAGGATCGTATTGTCCTGGATTCCGGTCGCAAGCTGACCGGGCGCGGGCGCCGTGGCGCTCGACACCGGGGGGGCTACGGTTCGGCGTTCCGCGAGACTCATCGGGACGCGCCGGAACGAACGGCGGCGACGCGGCCTTCAGGTGTTGGTCCGCGCGCCGATGGGGTTATAAGGGGCCGCCTTTCAAGCAAGGCGGGTGATTCGCCGATATGATGCTGGTGCCGACCTATCTCGACAAAAGCCCGATTCACGGGATCGGTATTTTCGCTCGGGACTTCATTCCCAAAGGGACCAGAGTCTGGCAGTTCACGCCGGATTTCGACCAGGTGTTCTCTGAAGAGGCGCTGGCCGCGCTCCCGGAGGTCCAGCGCGAACCCATCCTCTTCTATGGCTATATCGAACCCGGCATCGAAGGCACCGTGCTCTGTTGCGATAACGCCCGGCATTTCAACTTCGCCGAAGACCCCAATTGCGGTTCGGGCGATCACGTTTTCCTCGGCTACATCTCCACCTATGCCCTTCGCGATATCGCCGCGGGCGAGGAAATGACCTACGCGGTCGAGGAGGACGCTGACGCCGGTCGAAAGCTCGGCGCGTCGTAGGTCGTCGGCGGTCGGGGAGGAGGCGAACTGCGAAGTGCGGTCAGGCATCGATCCTATCCGTCCAGGCGGCTCGTCGATCCCGGATCCCGGGCATGTTTCGCGCGGCAGCGCGCGCCGCGACCGCAGGCGCGAACGGGGCGCCCGCCGATCCGCTCGATCCTCAGATCAGGCAACGACCTTCCGGGCACCAGCACTTGATGCCCTCGGGGACCAGGTTGAACGATCGATAGTCGACGGTGATTTCTTCACCAGCCTCGATGTCGCGGTTGGCGTAGACGTAGAGCTTGTCTTCGACGCGCGCCGTCGGGCGGCAGCTGTGGTTGAGAAAGTCGACGCCGTCCGGTTCCCATTGGGGAAGCAGGCAGAGGAGCTTGGAACCCTCGCGCTTCAGATGGACCGACTGTCTCCACCAGAAGACGTCCAGTTCGTCCTTGCTGTCGAGGTCGACCATGACGGCCTTTCCGTCGAAGAAGCCAATCAACTCGCCCTTGCCGATCTTTGCCTTGGCGAAGACGCCTTTATGCTCGGCGCTGAAGTCGCGAACTTCGACAAGTTGACTATTCGTGTAACTCATAACTCGGTCCACCTCATGCCACACCACACGGATCATCAGCGCTGGACGCTCAGAAGCGTCCCGGCCTGTAAGCGCATCCGGTACTCGGCCGCTCGGCAACGAAGGTGACAAGTTTCCCAGTGTCGGCACACATTAAGCGCCACACTCGCCGCCTCCTCGTACAGGTTAACAAAACCTTACCGCATTACCCGCAAATCTAAGCGCTTGCGTTAACGAGTTGTCAACCATTGGAGCCCCGGCGATGGTGGAATCGGCAGGGCGGACAGCGAAAAGAAATAAAAAAAATCAAGGCGTTAACCATAACGAGTAATCGGTCCCGAGCGCATGGCGTCTCGGGGTTAACGCCAACATCCGCAGATAGAGCGCTTGCAAGCAGAATAAACTTATAGGTTGTGATAGTCTTTCGCCGGCGATGGTAGCGACTCGAGTCCACTAGTAGACGCACCCGACAGGCGGCGATTCTTGTTACTTGCGGTGGTCAAATGGAGCATTGTTTGTCCTTGGGACCGCTAATTCATACGTGAATTGCTTTTTAAGCATATAGAAATTGTTTCCGGCGATTGTGTCGGCCTTATCAGGGCTTCAGGGCACGTATTGAGATGAACAAAGCAATCACCGGCCGTATCACCCTCAATCTCGATTGCGGGGATTGTGATCACGGTGGTTACCGTGGTGGTTGCCATTTTCTGGATGGCAGCCAGACAGAACGAGCAGGCGGCGCAATCGACGGAAACCATGGTGATCGGTGGCGTCGAGGCGATGACCAGACGCGCGGAATCACTCGCCAATGACTATGGTTGGTGGGACGACGCCTATGATGCCTATGTCGGCAAGGACGCCGACTGGATGGACGCGAATATTGGCGCGAGCGTCAACGAGACCGAAATTGCCGACCTGATGGCGATCGTCTCTCCTGACGGCAATGTCGATTATGGCTGGGTGCTGGGCGAGGATCAGACTGCGAGCGACATCATTACGCCGGCAGTCATTGCCGGGATTCGCGACCTTGCCAAGGACATGCCGGTCGAAAGCCTTGCCGCGCGCAGTTCGTTCATCAGGGCGGGCGCGAACGTGATGCTGATCGCGGTCTCCCGGGTCACGCCGCTTTCGCGGGCAAACGAAATCGACGCAGCGACACGGCCGTATTTCGTCGTCGGTATCACCCTCACCGAGGAACGTCTGGCGGAACTCGGAAAGTCCTTTCTTATTGACGATCTGCGTCTGGAGCAGACGACGGAGTCCAACGCGAGCGACACCGTATCGCCGCCCGTCGTCGACATTTTCGGCAAGACGATCGCTCATTTCGTCTGGACGCCCCCGACGCCCGGTTACGCGGTCCTGCGGAACGTCCTGTTGCCGGTCACGGTCGCGCTGGCGCTCTTCTGCGTGGTCGCCTTCACCATGGCCTTCCGGGCGCGCCGGATCGCGATTGCCTTGAGTGAAAGCGAGAAGGAAGCGGTCATCGCGGCCCGAACCGACAGCATGACGGCGTTGATGAATCGCGCCGGGTTCACCGAATTGATCGAGTCGCCGGAATACGAACAAGCCTGCGCCCGCGGAAAGCTGGCAATCATCTACATGGATATCAATGGCTTCAAGGCGGTCAACGATTCCATCGGCCACCATGGTGGCGACGAATTGGTCAAGGCGTTGGCGAGGCGGGTCACGTCGACGCTTCCGGCTGACGCCAAATTCGCGCGGATCGGCGGCGACGAATTCGCCGTGGCGATGACCGGCGAGTTGGTGCGCGAAGCCTCCGCGAATGCCGCCGCCAAGGTGGTCGGTTGCCTCGATCAGCCCTTCACCGTCCACGGCTTCGAGTTTCACGTCACGGTCGCCGTCGGCTACGCGGTTGCCGGGGGCACCGGGCTGACGCCGGCAGAGATCGTTCGGCGCGCCGATATCGCGATGTATCAGGCGAAGAACGGTGCCGAGCGAGAGGCGGTTCTCTACAACTCGACGATGGAGACCGGCGCGCTCGAGAAGAAGCAGATCGAAACGTCGCTCCGCAGGGCGATCGAGCTCGGCGAACTCCGCGTCTTCTACCAGCCGGTGGTGCGGGCCAGCGACCTGACGATCGTCGGAATGGAAGCGCTCGTGCGCTGGACGTCAAAGGAACTCGGCACGGTGTCGCCGGCTACCTTCGTGCCTGTCGCCGAAGAAACCGGACTCATTCACGACCTTGGTCGTTTCGTCGTCGACCGCGCTTGCCAGGACGCGGCGAAGTGGCCAGGCCTCAAGATGGCGATCAATCTCTCGCCGGTTCAGTTGCGCGACCCCGATTTCGCCACGGGACTCCTCGAAGTGGTCCAGGGCTACGGACTTGACCCCAGCCGGTTCGAGCTGGAATTGACCGAGGGTATCCTCGTCAACAATCCGACGATCGCCAAGCGGAAGCTCGCCAAGCTCAAGGAAATGGGCTTCACCCTTTCCCTCGACGACTTCGGGACCGGATTCTCGTCGATTGGTTATCTGCGCCAGTTCCCCTTCGACATCCTCAAGGTGGATCGGTCGTTTGTCCGCGATATCGGGCTCAACGCAACCGCGAATGCGCTGATCCAGTCGCTGGTGTCTCTCGGCGATGCCATGAATCTCTCGGTTATTGCGGAAGGTATCGAGAACGAGGATCAACTGAAGCTGCTTCGCCTCGTGCAATGCGAATATGTGCAGGGTTACTTGATCAGCCGCCCGATCCCGGCCGAGGAGATATCCGAACTGCTGAAGACCACAGGCGAGAGCAGGAGCATCGTGCTCAGTGGCGTTCAAAGCGAACGCCAGGCCGTCGCGAGATAGGCCAGATCGTCACGTCCCCGCAAGGATCATCGGCAATCATGCCGATTGATTCGCTCGTTGGGGATCGAGCGTCGAAAAGAAGGGGCGGAAGCTGCCGGTCTCCGGATGACCCGTCGAAGACCGCCTAATTTCGGAAGCACTTCCGGGCTTGGGAACCATGAGGCCTTAGTCATCTGATTCAGTTCATGTTTTCTTAAGGCTGCCATGTCGATCTAGCCGGTGGTGCGTATTGAAAGCGCTTGAAGCCGCGAACGAACGGCAGATGCCGCAACTTGAAAAATTCATTGCCCGCTTCGGGGTACGCGTCATGCTCCCCACCGTCGTCGTCCTCGTCGGCGCGTTGGCGATTGTTGTCGTGTCGCTTGGCGAGATGGCCAATGAGGTCAATCGGATAGAGGACCGTCTTACGGCCCGGTCTGCCGAAGCGGCGATCCAGGTGACGCTCCGCCGGCTGGGGCAGTCCCATAAGGACTATGCGGTTTGGGACGATGCGGTCCGCAAATTGTACGGCGAGGTCGACCAGCAGTTTCTCGAGGACGGCTATGTCTCCGGCTCGATCGCGGGTGTCTTCTTCGACACCTTTTTCCTGATCGATGAATCCGGCTTCGACATTGTCGGATATCATTTCAACCAGCGCCTGACCGAACGCTCGGCATCGATATATGGCGAGGAACTCGCCAAACTGATCGACGCCGTGCCACGCGACGGCAAGTCGTATGAAGTTCGCACCGGGATTCTGAATACAAGATGGGGTTTGGCCAAAGTCGCGGTCGGGCCGATCGTACCGTTTTCCGACGACTATGAACCACGCCCATCCGCGGCCCGGTTGCTGGTTATCAGCCAGGCTTTCGATCAGACGGCCGTCGCCAATCTCGGAACGGACTATCAGATCGACGATCTCAGGCTCGTAGACGCCGCTTCGGCCGGGCCGCGGTCGGTATCGATTCTCGACCCCTCCGGCAACATCATCGGCGCATTGAGTTGGATGTCGCGCCAGCTTGGAAATGAGGCGAAAGCACGCATCGATCCCGTTGTGTTCGTGATGCTGGCTCTGGTTTGCGGGGCGATGATCATCCTTCTTGTGATCGCGCGCCGAAGCATTCAGGAAATCAAACGAAAAGAAGCGGAGGCCCGGTACAGCGCGACGCACGACGATCTTACCGGCCTGCCCAATCGATCGGTGGCGGTGACGGCAATCGACGAGGCAATCGCGAAACGCGCGGAGGGCGAGAAGGTCGCCGCCATATTCGTCGATCTGGATAGATTGAAGGACGTCGACGACACCTACGGTCATCAAACCGGCGATCGTCTGTTGAAACAGGTTGCGGCGGGGTTCGACGAATGCGCCGGAAAGCATCTGCTGGCCAGGGTTGGAGGTGACGAATTCGTGTTCGTGGTCGCCGACCGCAAAGCCGTCGAGGTCGCCTGCAACATTGGATGGAAGATCATCGAGTCGCTGGCCGAACCCTTCGTAATCGAGGGCCAGTCATTTCGATCGGTGCCAGCGTCGGGATCGCGGTCGCCGACACGATCGATCCCTCGGCGCAGGAACTCCTGCGGCGCGCCGACGTCGCGATGGAGCAGGCGAAACAGCAAGGCTCGAACCGCTTCTTCGTTTACGAGCCCTTTATCGACACCGTCAGGCACGAACGGCTCGAACTCGCCAACGATCTGCGTGAAGCGCTGAAGAATGATGGCCTGGCGCTGGTCTATCAGCCGATCTTCGACGCCGCGACCCGGGAGATGGTTGGTGTCGAGGCGCTCTTGCGTTGGGATCGGCACCTGTTTGGCTCCGTGCCGCCGGACATCATTATCCCGGTGGCGGAGGAAGGCGGCCTGATCGACGAGCTCAGTCGGTGGACCCTGCGCAAGGCTTGCACGGATGCACGGGACTGGACGCATGTCCGGCTCGCCGTGAACATATCAACCGTTGAATTCCGCAATCCCAGGTTCGACGGTCACGTCGCGGAAATCCTGGCCGAAACCGGGTTCCCGGCGAAACGCCTGGAGATCGAAATTGTCGAAAGCGAGTTGCTCGGCAGACCCGATCAGGTGCGCCGCACGATCGATGCGATCCGCGGCCTCGGCATTTCGATCTCGCTCGACGACTTTGGAACCGGTTATTCCAGTATCGGCTATCTTCGCAGCTATGCACTCGACAAGATCAAGCTCGATCGCTCGATCATCGACGGGATTGTCCTGGACGAGAAGAATTTGCAGTTCGTGCGCGCCACCGTTGACCTGGCCCGGGCGCTTGACCTGGAGGTGACGGCCGAAGGCGTCGAGAGCGAAGACGAGGCGCGGCTGCTGCGTCAGGTGGGCTGTCGCGAACTGCAGGGCTGGTTCCTGGCCGAAGCTTCGTCCGCCGAGGCGTTCGGCATCCTGCACGCCGCCAAGGCCAAGTCGCAACCGCTCGCCGAGTCAGCCTGACGGCATCAAAGCGACATACCCAGGGTCTGGAGCCAGACAAGGCCTTCGTCGGTGCCGGCGCGGGGCAGATATTCGCATCCGACCCATCCGTCGTAGCCCATGCCGTCGAGCGCCCTCAGCACCGCCGCGTAGGCGATTTCGCCTTCATCGGGCTCCGCACGGCTCGGCACGGCGGCAATCTGGACGTGGCCGATGCGGTCTTTCTGGGCGCGCATCCGGGTAAGGATGTCGCCCTGACAGGCGCCGACATGATAGGCGTCGAACATCAGCTTCAGGTTTGTCGCTCCGACCCGGTCGATGATCTCCACCGCCTGCTCGACCTTGGAATAGAAATAGCCGGGCATGTCGCGGGGATTGAGGGGTTCAAGCAGGATGGTCAGGCCATGCTCGGCCGCCTTCGCCGACGTTGCTTGAAGGTTGCGGACAAGGAGGTCGGCCGCCGCCGTCCGGTCTTCGTCGGGGACAAGCCCGGCCATGACGTGGATTCCGGTGCCGCCGATCGCGCGACAATAGGTGATCGCCTGATCGGCGAGAGCCTCGAACTCCGCTTCGCGGCCAGGCACCGCGGCGAGCCCCCGGTGGCCGGTCGTGCCTTCGCCAATGGCCGTGTTGATCCCGAGAATCTTGATGGCGTTGCGGGCGCAGGCCTGCCTGACCTCTTCCGCAGGGACGTTGTATGGATAATGAAATTCAACGGCCCTGAATCCGGCCCTCGCCGCGGCGTCGATACGATCGAGCAGCGGTCGGTCGGGCCAAAGGAAACCGAGATTGGCTGAAAAACGAGGCATGGTGCACCGGAGTTTCGTCTGGTCGGGCAGCGGCGCAAAACAGCGCCGCCGAAGTGGCAACCATGTTCATGCCCGGCCGCACCTGTCTTGACAACCCTTCGCCCGAGGCCCGATGACATCGCTGCGCCGCTACAGCGCCCTGGGCCGGATGATCACGCTCGCCGGGATGGCATTCGTGACTATATCGGTTCGCAGTCGAGTGCCCGAGCTAGCCCCGTATCGGGGCGGATCCGGGCGCAGGATTGAGCAGCAGTTGAATCGATTTGATGAAAAATGACCGCAGCCTGCTGAAATCGCGACGGATTGCGGTCGCTCCGATGATGGACTGGACCGATCGTCATTGTCGGGCCTTCCATCGACGGCTGACGCGCCACGCGATGCTCTATACAGAGATGGTCGTCGCCGATGCGGTGCTGCATGGCGATCGTGAGCGGCTGCTCGGCTTCTCGCCTGAGGAGCATCCTCTCGCGGTGCAGCTTGGCGGCTCGGACCCGGCGAAACTCGCCGCGGCGGCCCGGATCGCCGAAGCGCTCGGCTACGACGAAATCAACCTCAACGTCGGTTGCCCGTCGGACCGGGTGCGCTCGGGTACCTTCGGCGCCTGCCTCATGCTGAAGCCCGATCTGGTCGCGGATTGCGTCTCGGCGATCAAGGCGGCGGTCACGGTTCCGGTTACCGTCAAATGTCGGCTCGGCGTCGACGAACAGGACACGGGACCGGCGCTCGATGCCCTGGCCGACGCCGTTGTCGCCGCCGGCTGCGACGGATTGTGGGTCCACGCCCGGAAGGCCTGGCTGGCCGGCCTGAGCCCAAAGGAGAATCGCGAGGTGCCGCCGCTCGACTACGGCCGGGTTCACGCCTTGAAACGCCGCTTGCCGGATCTCTTCGTCGGTATCAATGGCGGCATCAACTCGCTCGACGCCGCGGCAGATCAACTCGCCCATGTCGACGGGGTGATGCTCGGTCGGGCCGCCTACCACACCCCGGCGATGCTGGGAGACGTCGATCGGCGTTTCTTCGGCACCGGTGAGCCGGGCGGTCCTGAAGCGGCGGTTCTGGCGATGGTTCCCTATCTCGAAGCGCAGCTCGCAGGCGGCGCGCGGCTCTCCCAGATCACCCGCCATATGCTCGGCCTGTTCCACGGTCGGCGCGGCGCACGGCGGTGGCGGCAGATTCTTTCGCTCGAAGCCGTCAGCCCCGGTGCGGGTGTCGACGTGTTGCTGAAGGCGCTTGCCGCCGTCGAGGCCGACATGCTGGACAATCGCGGACAAACGTCAGAAACAGGCCTGCCGGACCTTCAGCCGGCCTGAGCGTCCGCATCTGTTTTGCTCCGGGGTTCCATGCAAATTACGGCCAACTCGACCGAGCTGCTGGAACTCGGGCTCGCGCTGCTTTTGTCCGGCGCGCTTTCGGGGTTGCTGGCCGGAATCTTCGGGATCGGCGGCGGCGCGGTGATCGTCCCGGTCGTTTACCAGGCCCTTGTCTTCCTCGGCGTCGACGACTCGGTGCGCATGCATATCGCCGTCGGCACGTCGCTGGCGATCATCGTGCCGACATCGCTCCGGTCCTTCCTCGCTCACAAGCGACGCGGCGCCGTCGATATGGACCTGTTCCGCAGTCTCATTCTGCCGGTTCCGGTCGGTGTGATCGTCGCGTCGATCGTCGCCGCGGCGATATCCGGCGCGGCTCTTCGCGGCGTGTTCGCGGCCATCGCTTTCGCAGTGGCGCTGAAGCTGATCCTCCAGCGCCAGAGCTGGCAACTCGGATCGGATATTCCGGGCAACCCGTCCCGGGCGATCGTCGGCGGATTGATCGGTTTCCTCTCGACGCTCATGGGCATCGGCGGCGGCATCATCACCAACACCTACATGACGCTCTACGGACGTCCGATTCACCAGGCGGTCGCCACCTCGGCGGGCGTCGGTGTCCTGATCTCGATCCCGGGGATGCTGGGCTATATCTGGGGCGGTTGGGGCAACCCGCTACTGCCGCCGTTTTCGCTGGGCTTCGTCAACCTCGTCGGCGTGCTGATCGTCATTCCGGCAAGCGTGCTGATCGCCCCCCTCGGGGTGCGGATCGCCCATGCGTTGACCCGGCGGCAGCTGGAGCTTGGCTTCGGCATCTTCCTCATCGTCGTTTCGGCCCGCTTTGCCATATCGCTGATGTGACGCCTCAGGGCGAAAGCACCAGACGGTCGCCGGCGATCGAGTAGCCGTGGAGCTGGTTGAGGAAAGACAGCCCGAGCAGGCTCTGCTCGAGAGAGCCGCGCGGAGCGACCAACGCCGGAACGTTGCGCTGTTCGATGGGGCCGACGGCCACGCGATCGAGTGTCACAGCCGCGGCGGTCATCATCCCGTTGGCGGTGCGGATCGGAACCGAATAGGCCAGCGAGACCGGATCGATGCCGACGCGCTCCGCATCTCTCGGAGTGAGGGTCACGAAGCTCGCGCCGGTATCGAAAAGCATCGGAACCGTGACGTCGTCGATCTCCGCGCGCACGGCGAAATGCCCTTGCGAAGACCGGATGAAGGCGACGCTGTCCGCCTCGGCGGTACCGGCAAGCCGACCGGTTATCGGCATGCCCGGTGCAAGGGCGCCGAGCAGCCGTCCGGCGAATCCGGCGAGTTGATCGCGGCTGGCATAAAGTCCGGCGACGACGAGGATGATCGCGACCCAGGCTGTCATCGAACGCAGAATCTGCCAGGCGCCCAGCGGGCGGGCGAAAACCCCCGCTCCGACGAAGAGCAGGATCGCCAGGAGGGCGACAAGGCGGGGTAGGTCGAGATCGTCGACGGTGAGGCCGGAATCGGCCACGTAAAGCCCGATCACGACGAACACGGCAAGCACGCCCAGCCCAAGCAACAGCCGGGGGAGCAGGGAATTTGGCCTTTGCGGTTCGTCGCTCAAGGTTCACCTGGCTCCGACGGTTCTCTCAAATGGCGCTGGCAACGCCGACCACAAACGACATCAGGGCGAGTTGCTGGCATGCGCCAAGCGTATCGCCAGTCCGCCCGCCGATCTGGCTGCGCGCGACCTGAATGAAGATATAGGTAGTCGCGAGCGAAAGGAGAATGCCGGCGATCGCCGCTGCAATCCCGGCGCTGGGCCAGACCGCCACCAGGACGATGAAAACCGCTATTCCCTGCGCGGTCAGCATCGCCTCGGCGTCAGGCGGTCCCGGTGTCATGGGCAAGTCCGTCGGCGCGCGCGGCGGGAAGGTCGTGCCACATGCGCATCATCGCCGTTCGCGACACTGCTTCGGCCGCGATCAGGGCGAGGGCGGCCCGCCATGGATCGCCGATCGCGATGCTCCACAGCGCGGCCGTCCGGATCAGGATCGAGAAGACGAGCGCCGCCGCGCCGTGACTGCCGATCCGGCTGTCACGCATGATCTCGAGCTTTCGTTCATGCGTCGCGCCGCCGCCGAAGCCGTCAAACGTGTCGGCGAGGCCATCTTCATGAAGACCGCCGGTCGAAAGCATCGTCGCGGCGATCGCCAGTGCGGCGGCGACCAGCGGGGGCACGCCCAGATAGCTCGCGGCCACGAGCACAATGCCGCCGACAAGGCCGACGATCGCGCCCACCACGGGAAACATGCGGGACGCACGGCGGAAATCGGGTCGCTCGCCCGACGTCGCGCCAAGCCAGCCGGTCGGAAATCGGGTGAGAAAAGCAAGGGACGCCGATAGATCATCGCCGAATGCCGCCGTTCGCGTGCGAAGCCGGTCTTCGGCTGTCATGGGCATCGCCTCATCGCGGTCGGATTGTGATCGATACGACTCGGTTTATAGAACCACCCTTTCGCCGCGTCCAAGCGGCGTCAGCCAGGAGCCCTCGATGTCTCCCACCAATTCCGCACTACCCTTTGACGATATCCGCAAGCTGGTCGCGGATATGCCGGGGCCGGATGTCGAGGCCGTCGCTGCGGTTCGGGCCCGCGACGCGGTCCTGACCAAGCCCGCCGGGGCGCTTGGTCGCATGGAGGATCTGGTCGAGTGGCTCGCCGCCTGGCAGGCCAAGGCGCCGCCCACCGTCGACAAGCCGCTGGTCGCGATATTCGCAGGCAATCATGGGGTCGTTTCGCGTGGCGTCTCGGCATATCCGGGTGCCGTGACCCGTCAGATGGTCGCCAACTTTGCCGCCGGCGGCGCCGCGATCAACCAGATCTGCCTGACCCTCGATCTCGGCCTCAAGGTCTTCGACGTCGCCCTCGAGATACCGACGGGCGACATCACGGTCGAGCCGGCGATGGACGAGGTGACCTGCGCCGGCACCATGGCATTCGGGATGGAGGCGACGGCCGGCGGCATCGATCTGCTCTGCGTCGGTGAAATGGGCATCGGCAATACGACAATCGCCGCGGCGATCTTCAATGCCCTTTATGGCGGCCCGGCGCGGGATTGGGTGGGTCCGGGCACCGGTCTCGACGAATCCGGGATCGAGCGGAAGATATCCGCGGTGGACAAGGCGCTCGAATGCCACCGCGGTCGACTGGGTGATCCGCTTGAGATACTGCGGCGGCTGGGCGGCAGAGAGGTCGCCGCGATGGCCGGCGCGATCCTCGCCGCGCGACACGGACATATTCCGGTGATCGTCGACGGCTACGTCGCCACCGCGGCGGCGGCCATTCTTCATGCGCTCGATGCGAAGGCGGTCGACCACTGCCTGTTCGGTCATCAATCGACCGAGCCGGGACATATCCGGGCTCTCGAACGCATCGGCAAGGTGCCGCTCCTCGATCTCGGCATGCGGCTCGGCGAAGGCTCGGGCGCGGCGCTGGCCGCCGGCATCGTCCGCGCGGCGGCGCGGGTCCACTCCGGGATGGCGACCTTTGCCGAGGCGGGAGTCTCGGGCAAGGAGGGTGAAGACTAGGTCGGGAACGCCATCAGCCGACCCTGAGCCAGCGCGGACGACGCGATTCCTCGTCGATGGGGGGGAGTGCTTCCATGACGCGGGACTGCGGAAAGGTCGTGATGACTTCCGTCCCTTCGCGGAGCTTCGACTTCAGGTCGAAGGCCCCGTCGTGCATGCGCACGAGCGCCTGGACGATCGGCAGGCCGAGGCCGGCACCCTGTTCGGCGCTCTTTATCGCGATCGCGCCCTGACCGAAGGAGGTCAGCACGATCGGAATCTCTTCCTCGGGAATGCCGGGCCCGTTGTCGCGAACCGAAAGAAACTGTGCGCCCTCGGGTGTCGGACCGACGCGGACGGTGATTTCGCCGCCGGACGGCGTGAACTTGATCGCGTTCGAAACCAGATTGAGGACGATCTGGCGGATCGCCCGATCGTCGGCCCAGATGCGCGGCATGTCGCGCCGGTATTCTTCGGTGATCGTGATGTTCTTGTTCCGGGCCTTGAGCTGGAGGAGGTGGCAGCATTCCTCGACGACGGCGACGAGATTGACGGGTTCCTCGTAGAGCTCGTAGTGGCCGGCCTCGATCCGCGACAGATCGAGGATTTCGTTGATCAGGTTGAGCAGATGCTGCCCGCTTTCGTGGATATTGGCGGCATAGTCGCGATAATTTTCGTTCTCGATCGGGCCGAGCACCTCGCTCTTCATCACCTCCGAGAAGCCGAGAATGGCGTTGAGCGGCGTCCGCAGTTCATGGCTCATCGTGGCGAGAAAGCGGGACTTCGCCAGATTGGCCTCTTCCGCGCGGCGTCGCGATTCGTCCGAGATGGCTTTTGCCGTCCCGAGTTCCGCGATCAACAGGTCCTTTTCGGCGCGATATTCATGCATCGTCAGGGTCGCCGAATAGAGGCGGGAGGCCAGAATCAGGAAGAAGGACTGGGCGCCGATGGCAATAATCGCCAGCGCCACGAAAAGAAACTCGCCGCGGCTGAGATAGATCGCGGCGAGCGTCAGTGTGACCGGAATCGTCCCGGCCACCGCCGCCGCGGGAATGGTCGATGCCAGCATGGTGGTCGCGGATACGGCGATCAGCGCCGTGGCGAAGAGGAAGATGTCGATGCCGTTGCGCGTGTCGGTCACAGCCGGGGCGAGGATCAACAGCGCAGCCCAGGCGACGCCGCCGACAAACTCCGTCGACACAAAACGTCCTGTCCAGGTTCTGACCCGGACATCGGCGATCGGCAGGTGCGAGAACCGGCGGCAGTAAAGGTACATCCGGAAATGGACCGCGAGCATCAACACCGCCCAGGCGATGACCTGGAGGAGGCCGATCCACAGCAGGGCGGCGGCGGAGACGACCGCGACAAGCAGCGGCACGACAAGCGCGGCGCTGAGCCGGTTCTGGGCGAAGGTCAACAGAAGCTCGTAGTCGAAGGCCGGCTTGGTGCCGGTCATCGACGTTAGCCTTTCGCGCTGCGCGCTGACCGTGCGCCGAACCTCTTTGCGATGTTCAGCGCGCTTGCGATTGCTCGCCGTCTTGTCGTTTTGCCTCGGATCTCGAATAGCCGTCACGCGGTGCGTTCCCGATATGCGCTTCCGCACCGTCCCCGGCGCGCAGGCTGCAAACCTCCTACAGAAGGTTTAATTTGAGGCTGAACAGGGTGGTTAACGGGAGCAGAACGAGCGTGGCGCCTCGGCAAGCGAGAGCTGAAAAAGAATCAGCGAGGCCAGAACCTTCGCTCGATGCCCTCGTTCGCGAAGTGCGGGCGTGCCGGATCTGCCGCGACCGCCCGATGGGCGCCCCGCTGCCGCACGAACCGCGGCCCGTCCTTCAGGTATCCGCGACCGCGACGATCTGCGTCGCGGGCCAGGCTCCGGGGACCCGTGTTCACGCCTCGGGCCGGCCTTTCACCGATCCTTCAGGCGACCGGCTGCGCGACTGGATGGGTGTGGACGCGGCAACTTTCTACGATGAGAGCCGGCTGGCGATCGTGCCGATGGGCTTCTGCTTTCCGGGGCTGGACGCGCGCGGATCCGATCTTCCACCACGCCGGGAGTGCCCGCCGGCCTGGCGGAAGCGACTGATGGCGCAACTGCCGCAAGTCAGGCTGTTGCTCGCCGTTGGTGCCTATGCACAAGCCTGGCATCTCGGCGCCCTGGCGCGGAAGTCGCTGACCGATACCGTCAGCGCCTGGCGAACGATCGCGACCGCGACCGATCCCGTCGTGGTGCCGCTGCCGCATCCGTCCTGGCGCAACAATGCCTGGATCAAGAAGAATCCCTGGTTCGAGGCGGACCTTCTTCCCTTTCTCAGGGAGGAGATTGCCCGTCATCTCGATGACGTCTGATCGAGGGCACTTAGCCGCCCTTCGATACTCCGGTTTCAACCGGACGCGCCGGGTCGCTTGTCCAGGCTGCCATGGAACCGTCGTAGAGACGGACGTGGGGATAGTTGAGCAACTCGCTCAGCACGAACCAGTCGATCGAGCTCCAGTGGCCGGTATTGCAGTAGACGATGATGTCGGTATCGCGATGGGCAATGGCCTGCGGAAGCAGCGACCTCACCGCCTCGGGATCCTTGAGCCGGTGCAGCACGTCGTTGAAGAGCGTCGAGAAGGGAAGGTTGATCGCGCCCGGAATCCGGCCGGCGCGGCTGACGAGGCGGCTCTTCGCCTTGCCGAGATACTGGTCCGGCGACCGGGCGTCGATCAGCACCGTGTCGGTGCCGAGGCGCGCCGCTACCTCCTCGGTGGTCGCCCGGATCTCCGGCTGAGGCTTCGGCGTGAATTGCGCCACGGTCGGCGTGCTTTGCGTGCTCGCCACCGGAGCAACCGGATCCGATGTCCAGGCATACCAGCCGCCGTCGAGGATCGAGACATCGTCATGCCCGAGATACTTCAGAACCCAATAGGCGAATGTCGCGCCGCCGATCTCGGTGGCGTCGCGACCCGCGGGCACGAGGATGACGTTGGTCCGATCGCCGATGCCGAGCGCCGAAAGGTTCTGGGCGAGGACGTCGCTCGGCAGAAGCGTCCAGTCGGAATCACGCCAGAGCGCCGGATAGGCGCCGTTGACCGCGCCGGGGACATGGCCGGCCTCGAAGTCGTCTTTCGGCCGCAGGTCGACGACGAGCATATCCTCGGCGCCGAGCTGGCTCTTCAGCCAGTCAACCGACACGAGCGGCGTTGGCGCTGCCATGACGCCGGATGACGCGAGGGCGAGGATGAAGCCCGCGGCCACTGCGGATAATCGGAACATCTCGAGTCTCCTCCTCAGGGTTAGTTAGACCGCCGCTCGCGCGCGTCCAGAGCGACGGGCGCAAGAGGAGTGAACGCGTGAGGCCGTTGACATGTTCCCAAGGCGTGATATGTGGCGCGAGAGAAAAATATGCCTCCATCCGGTGGCCCTGCCATGTATTGTGGCAAATGATCCCGGATTACGGCTCGATATGAAATCTCGTTGTTCTTGGAGCGCAGAATGGTCGACCGTCTCGATCGCAAGATATTGCAGATACTCCAGGAGGACGCGACGATCCCGGTTGCCGAGATCGGGCGCCGGATCGGGCTTTCGACCACCCCCTGCTGGCGGCGCATCCAGAAGCTCGAGGAAGAGGGGGTGATCACCGGCCGCGTCGCGCTGCTCGACCCGAAGAAGATCAACACCCGCGTCACCGCCTTCGTCGCCATCACCACCAACCAGCATAACGACGAGTGGCTCAAGCGTTTCGCGGAGGTCATCCGCGACATGCCCGAAGTCGCGGAATTCTATCGCATGGCGGGCCAGGTCGATTATCTGCTCCGTGTCGTCGTTCCGGATATCGAGGCCTATGACAATTTCTACAAGCGGCTGATCGCCAAGATCGACATCGCCGACGTTTCGACGACCTTCGCGATGGAGCAGATCAAATATACGACGATGTTGCCGCTGAACTATATCGCCCTCGACAAGGAAAAGGCGGCGGTCTGAACCGTCGCGGCATGGCGACGCCGGGATCGGCGGTCTTCGGCTTTCCCGACGTGCCGAAGCTCGGGCGACCCGCTGCGGCGGGACGGCATTCGCGCCTCATTCACCTGCGAGAAATAGCGCCATCGGTCAGGTCCCGCGCTTCGCGATGCGAGCGAGCTGGACCGGGTCGCTCAGTTCCTTCTCGGCGTCGCGGCCGATCCAGCGGGCCGTCTTGTCGTCGGAGGCGGCCAGACGGTGCGCCAAAGCAAGGGCAGGCGCCCGGAGCGTCATCGAGCGCTTGCCAATCTGGCGAAGCGCCCAGTTGACCGCTTTCTTGACGAAGTTGCGCGGGTCGGTGGCATGGCGCTCGACGAGCGCGAGGAAGGTCACGAAGCGCTCTTCTGGCACGCCCTTGCCATGGACCGAATAGGCGGCGAGGAGTGCGTAGCCGGCACGACGCACGAACTCTCGCTCGTCGTCGGCCCATGCGGCGATCTTCTCCTCGACGAACGGCGTCTTGACGAACAGCTTCGAGCAGGCCTGGTCGCAGAGGTCCCAGGAATCGAAGTCGGCCGTCCATGCGTCCATCTGCGCCGGCGTCACCTTCTTCGGTTCGTCGACGAAGACGGCGAGAAGGCGCGCCTCGTGAATGCCGCTCGCCCACAGCGCCAACGCTAGTTCGTGGTTGCGTTTCAGTCGCCGGGCGACCGGGCGGAGCTGGGCGATCGATACGCCGAAGGCGCGCTCGATGTTGATGCCGTAGCGCGCCATGCCGGCACGGTTCTTCTCCGAGCCGAGCGTCTTCAGGTCGGCAAGGATTGCTGCCGCCGTATCGCTGTTCTTGTCCGGCATGGCGCAATCTGGCGACCGCTATTGGTCCATCTCGAATACACCAAGGATGTTGCCTTCCGAGTCCTTGAACCAGGCGCCGCGCCCGCCGCCCATCATCGCGATCGAGTTGACCGTCTTGAGCTCGGCCATATCGTATTCCTCGAACACGACACCGCGCCCCTTGAGGTCACGCACCTCGGCCTCGACGTCGGAGGTCGTGAAGCTCATCAGCGTCTGGGGCGCTTTTCCTGCATTGGGCGTCGGATAGATGAAGAAGCCGGTCCCGGAGCCAGCCTGAAACATGGCACCGCCTTCCATCCGCTCCACCGGCTTCAAGCCAAGCCGCTCCTCGTACCAGCGCACCGCCCGGTCCATGTCCGCGGCCGGGATCGTTGCATATGCGGCAGTGTCAGCGAGCATTTCACCCTCCCTTGCTTCAAAAGACCAATGTGTTCAGGCGTCGGCGGCTGGTGGCCGGCCCAGCGGCAGCCCGCGTCAGTCCCGCATGAGGCGGGCGAGCAGGCTTGAGGTGTCCCACCGCTCGCCACCCATCGCCTGGACCTCAGCATAGAACTGATCGACCAGTGCCGCGACCGGCAATTTGGCTTCGTTCTTCCGCGCCTCCTGAAGCGCGATCGACAGGTCCTTGCGCATCCAGTTGACGGCGAAACCGTGGTCGTATTGGCCGGCATCCATCGTCTTCCAGCGGTTTTCCATCTGCCACGACTGGGCGGCTCCTTTCGAAATGACGCCGATCACCTGCTCGACATCGAGGCCGGCACGCTTGGCGAAGTGGATGCCCTCCGAGAGCCCCTGGACAAGCCCGGCGATGCAGATCTGGTTGACCATCTTGGTTAGCTGCCCAGCGCCGGCCGGTCCCATCAGGCCGACCATCTTGGCGTAGCAGTCGATCACCGGCTTTGCCCGGTCGAAAGTGGCCTGCTCGCCGCCGACCATCACCGTAAGCTGGCCGTTCTCGGCACCCGCCTGGCCGCCGGAGACCGGTGCGTCGAGGAAGCCGCAGCCCCGGGCCTTCGCCACCGCTTCCAGTTCGCGTGCGACGATCGCCGATGCAGTGGTGTTGTCGATGAGGACCGCTCCGTCCTTCATGCCGGCAAACGCCCCGTCGTCGCCAAGCGTCACCGAACGGAGATCGTCGTCATTGCCCACGCAGACGAAGACGAAATCGGCGCCCTCGGCGGCCTGCCTCGGTGTCGAAGCGGACTTGCCGCCGTGCTCGGCCGCCCATTTCTCGGCTTTTTGGCGGCTGCGGTTGTAGACCGTCACATCGTGACCGCCACGCGCCTTGAGATGGCCGGCCATCGGGTAGCCCATCACACCAAGACCGATGAAGGCAACATTCGCCATGTTCGTGAACTCCGGTTGAATTGCATCGAAAAGGCAGCCGGAAGCGGCCTGTCGACGGGTTGTTTAGCTGACCATGCCGGCGAAGTCAGCGGGCGGCCCGTACCAGGTGCCGGGTCAGGTGACGCTCGATCCGATCCCAGAGGCGGCGGAGCGTCTCGACCAGCATCAGATAGAGGACCGCGGCGTAGAAGTAGACCGTGATGTCGAAAGAGCGGGCGAAGGCAAGCCGTGTCGCGCCCATCAGGTCGAAGACGGTGACGATTGCCGCGACCGCGGAGCCCTTGATCATCAGGATCACCTCGTTGCCGAGCGGGCGAAGGCCGATGATCAGCGCCTGCGGCAGGACGATCTTGAGCATGATCCACCGCGGCCGCAGGCCGAGGGACATTGCCGCTTCCGACTGGCCGCGGGGGACCGCGCGGATGGCGCCGCGCAGGATCTCGCTCTGATAGGCGCCGGTGTTGAGGGTGAAGGTCAGCAGGCAGCAGAAGAAGGCGTCGCGGAAGAACCACCAGAGACCGATCGATTCCAGCGACGAGCGAAACTCCCCGCTGCCGTAATAGACCAGGAAGACCTGGGCGAGCAGCGGCGTCCCCCTGAAGAAGAAGCTGTAGCCGAGCGACAAGGCCCGAAGCACGGGGTTCGCCGACAGTCGGGCCAGCGCCACCGGAACCGCGATCAGCGCGCCGAGCGTGACCGAAATCGCGACAAGCTCGATGGTGACCAGCAGGCCTTCGAGCATCCGCGGGCCGTAGCGGCTGAGCAGTTCCAGCTGGCTCATCGCCCCATCCCCCGCTCGGACCAGCGTTCGACGCCGGCGATGCCGAAGGAGGAGACGATCGACATCGCCAGATAGATCAGGCAGGCGACGAGATAGAAGAAGAAGGGTTCCTTGGTGGCGCCGACCGCAACCGACGTCTGGCGCAGGAGATCGTTCAGCGCGATGATCGAAACCAGCGACGTCTCCTTGAGGAGCACCAGCCAGAGGTTGGCGAGGCCGGGGAGTGCGAGGCGGATCAGCTGCGGCACGATGACAAGCCGCATCGCGGTCGGCCGCCGCAGCCCCAGCGCCGCCGCGGCCTCATGCTGCCCCCGGCCGATCGAGCGAAAGGCGCCGAGGAACACCTCGCTTGCATAGGCCGCGAACACAAGGCCGAGCGCGACCAGTCCGGCGACAAAGGCGTTGACCTCGACATAGCCGTCGGAAACGAGGGAGGCGATCCTCTGAAAGAGGATCTGGCCTCCGTAGTAGACGATGAACAGCGTCAGAAGCTCCGGCAGGCCGCGAAAGACCGTCGCGAAAGCATTGCCCGGCACGATCAGCCAGATGGTGCGCGAATTCCGGGCAAGGGCA
This sequence comes from uncultured Alphaproteobacteria bacterium, assembly GCA_963812275.1. Lineage (GTDB taxonomy): Bacteria > Pseudomonadota > Alphaproteobacteria > Rhizobiales > Kaistiaceae > Bauldia. The sequence continues at coordinate 88,055 of CAWEUQ010000018.1, forward strand.
ACGGCGAAGCCGACAACCAGGCCGAAGGGAAGGGTGGCAGCGGCCAGCCTGATCGTCAGCCAGGCGCCCGCGGCGATTTGATCGCCCCACCCGTCGGGGCCGAAGCTGAGCAGTCCGAAGAGGTGCTCCAAATCGCCGGCCCCCCGATGGTCAGCCGGGGAGCGGGACAGGCCACCAGCCTATCCCGTTCTCCATGCCGCCCATCGCCGTGTTCTCAATAGATCGAGAAGGGGAAGTATTTCGCGCTGATCTTGTCGTAGGTTCCGTCGGCGAGGATCGCTGCGAGCGCCTCGTTGAGCTTCTGCTTGAGGTCGCCATCCTCCTTGCGGATGGCGATGCCGATCTGGTCATCCTTGACGACCGCTTCGCCGAGAAAGGCACAGCAGCTGCCGCCGTCCGTATCGAGCCACAGATTGGTGGGACCGACATCGGCCAGCACGGCGTCAAGCCGCCCGGAAGCGAGATCGAGATAGGCGTCGTCCTGGGTCGGATAGAGCTTGATGTTCGAGTCCTTGTACTGTTCCTCGAGATAGCTCGCCGAAACCGTCGAGCTCTGGGCGCCAAGCGTCTTGCCAGCCATCCCGGCCGGCGAGACGTCGGAGATTTCGGAATTCTTCGGCGCGACGAATGTCAGCGAATTGGTGTAGTAGCGGTCGGTGAAGTCGACGACCTGCTTCCTTTCGTCGGTGATCGACATCGACGAAACGATCGCGTCGTATTTGCCGGCGAGCAGGGCGGGAATGATGCCGTCCCAATCCTGTGCGATGAGGGAGCAGTCCGCCTTCATCTGTGCGCAAAGCGCCTGCGCGATGTCGACGTCGAATCCGACCAGCTCATTGTTGGAATTGTAACCGTTGAAAGGCGGATATGCCGCCTCGATGCCGATGCGGATCGTGTTCCAGTCCTTGGCGCTTGCCTGCCCGGTCGCGGCGGCGACGGCGAGGACGCCGGTCAGTAGAAGTGACGTGAATCTCATGATCTTTCCCCTTCGTGACGTCGAGGCGCGACGGCACCGTCGATCCCTTTTCGCATACTCCCATCAATCTTGAGCGGGCCGCAACCTGTTTGCGATGAGCGCCGATTCCGCAAGGGCAAGATCCTCGGGCGTATTGACGTTGAAGAAGGGATCGATACCGGGCGGCGGAGGGACGTCGAAGTCCGCGATTGCGAAGCTGGCGGTGGTCAGCCAGTCACCAACTTTCGGAGACGCTGCGGTCGTTAGAAACCTCTCCAGTGCATCGCCGCAAGCGACGGGAAAGATTCCGAAAACGCGATGTTCGCGTCCGCCGCTCCGGGCAATGGCGATGGTGTCCTTGCCGGCCACTGCCGAGAGTCGCGCGACCAGATCGTGGGGAAAGAAAGGCGTGTCGGTTGCCACCGACACGACCTGGCGGACATCCGGCCGGTGCCGACGCGCCCACCGCATGGCGCCGAGAATGCCGGCCAACGGCCCGGCGGAGCCGGGAACCGGATCCGCTACGACGGGCAGTCCGAACGCGGCAAATCGATCTGGATCGCCGTTGGCGCTCAGCACCATCGAGTCGACCTGCGGCGTCAGCCGCTCGATCGCATGGCCGAGGAGCGGGCGGCCACCGAGCGGCAGCAGGCACTTGTCGCCGCCGCCCATCCGCCGCGCTGCGCCGCCGGCGAGGAGAACGCCGAGAAGCGGAGGATCACCTTCTGCCGACACCGCCGGGCTTACTGCCCGACGATAAGCGTCTTGCGGATGGCGCCGAACTGCGCGGTCAAGGCGGCCTCGTCGAAAGCGGTAACGGTGCCCGGATCGTAATTGGCGAGATTGGTCGAGTGAATGAAGGTGCGAACCGCCAGGCACGGCGAGGTGCCGACAAGCGCATAGACCTTCTCCTCGTAAAGGTTGCCGGCACCCGCGTCCGAAAGCGACGCGACCGAATATTCGGTACCGTTCTCGGTCATCGTCGTCGGCGCATCCGCACCCTCCGGCAGGAAGAGATCGGCGGTGCACGACGATGCGTCGGGGAGCGTCTCGACGCTGAGCCGCGTATCGTCGGAAAGATTGGTGCCGGTGGTCATCGCCGCTGGGATGGTGAAGGAGACGCCGGTGATGTCATGGCCGGGGCCGAGGCCCTCGTAGACGTAGCCGCCGTTGATCGTGTAGCCGGGAGGATAGCGTAACGAGAAACCGTATTCGGAACTGGCGAAGGACTCCCAGTCGGCCGGCGCCATCGCGCTGACCTGGATGCAGCCGTTGAAGGTCTGGGTCTCGTCAGCGCCCTCGGTAATAAAGGCGGTGTTACCCTTGTTCCAGAAGACGATGCTTTCGTCGCTGTTGGCGTAGCGCGCGCCCGAGCCGGACATGGTCTGTGGCAGGGTCATCTGGCGCCCGTCGCTCAGCTTGAGGTCAACCTTGTCCGGGTAGAACGCCGCGTCGATGGTCTTGCCGAGATTGCAGGAAAACGACGCGTCGACGATGAGGTCGGCGGCGAATGCGTTGGTCGAGAACAGAACGGCGGCGAGAATTGCGATCGGGCGAAGCGATGACACGGCAAGAGCCTCCTTTGGAACGAAGGGCGGATATACCGCGCGCATCATAGCACCCAGGTTACTGCGCGGGGCATAGCAATGAGCGGCGTCGCCACCCGTCCTTTCCACTTGGTTATCGGCGATGGAAGCATGGAATTGCGTCGCTGGGATCGGAACTGCAGCTTCGCCAGCTCAGTTACCAGAAAATGGCGGAACACCGCTCGCGAGCCGGCGTGACAACGGCGACATCGACCGCCGGTTCGCGCGACTTGGACGCACGAAACCAGCCGATTGCCAGCCGGCGATCGTCTGGAGACCCGATAAATTCTGGAAAAAAAACGGGCCGCCTTTGGCAATGCCCGTATCTCGATTTGTTCCGTCCGCCGTGCGACCGCCCAAAGAAGAGCGGATCGCAACGACGATCGGAAGCGGACGAGTCCGCCTCGTTACTTCTTTGCCGCAGTCTTCTTGGCGGGCGCCTTCCTGGCGGCCGTGGGCTTCTTCGCTGCAGCTTTCTTCACAGCGGGCTTCTTCGCGGCCGCAGGCTTCTTCGCGGCAGCTCTTCTTCAGCAGCGGGCTTCTTCGCAGCAGCGGTCTTCTTCGCAGCAGCGGTCTTCGAAGCGGCTGGCTTCTTGGCAGCCGCAGTCTTGCGAACAGCCGGCTTTGTCGCGGTGGCCTTCCGGGCCGCGGCAGTTCTTGCAGCTGGCTTCTTCGCAGCAGTGCGCGAGGCGGCGGGCTTCTTGGCCGGAGCCTTTTTCACCGCCGGTTTCCGTGTCGCTGTCTTCGCCAAGGTAGTTCTCCTCTGATGCCGGATCGCGAATCGATCCGCGCTAAACATTGTAATTCAGATTGCCGGTTAATTTCGCGCTAATTCCAAACAAAGCGCACGTAGTACCGCGCGCTAAACGCGTCGGCTTTTGCAACGACAAATCGGGTGACCTTGATCGCTCGTAACGACGAGCGCATCGACGATCATTATCGCCAGACAAACGCGATCGATGTAGTCATCACGACGCCTCAGGCGGACTTCGCAGACACGATGACGAGGGAAGTCCGCACGCAACAACTGGTCGACGTATCGGCGTGGAGGGAAGCGCGGCGAGACCGCCGGGAGTGGATGGATTTTCTTGTCTTAGCCGGCGCCTGAGGAATGGTTGAATTCTCCGCGACTTGGCCGGCGAAGCGCCTTGGCGTCCTCGTAAGCATCGGAAAAATATCGACTATTTCCGATACACCCGGCAAGAAACTGCCCGCGCAGGACGGTCGTATCATGTGCGCGCCGATCGAATCTTGAATATGTAATCTCAAACCTCGTCCGGCTTTACTTGTTTCGCAGTAGGCCGGGCGGCGGATCAGAAAACCGCAACGTGCCGCGATCGAAATCCTGCAATTTCCGACGGATCGAAAAACGCGATGTTCGAACATCATCCGCGACGCTCGGTGTCCGCCTGCCGAGGGCTCGACCGTGACCGAGTGGTCGACAAAAAAAGTCATCGACTCACTCGGCAACGGCACGAATTTTTTTTAGCGACTGTAGCCGAATGAAAAACCGTAATAGGCGCGCGGCCGTCGCGGACCGTAATACGGATACCGTCGCGGATAGGGATTTGGATAGTAGTAGGCGGGCGGTGGCGGAGGCGGACGGTAGTAGGGTCGCGGAGCGTAGTACGGCCTCGGCGCGGCGTATGGTCTGTCGGCGATATACGATGCCGACATCCATCCCCTGACACCGACGACGCTGACGTCGCACCAGCGCGGCACACAGCGATGAACGCCGACCCATGCACCGGGGGGCGCGGTGGTGATGATGTAGTAATTGGTCCCTGGTCCACTCCGCACGTTGACGGAGCCCGTCGTGTAGGCGGCGTGCGCGACCGCGGGAAGAGCAAGCCCGATGACAAGGCCGGTTGCGAACTTCAGGGATCGAAGCGACATGGGTGCTACCCTTCGACAAAGCGCGCTGCTCGCATGTCCGCCGCGACGTTGTCCGCGGGCATCGGCAACTCAGCGACGATCACGTCCCCCTCGCGGATAATCAGTGACCGCACCACGGCCAAAATATGGCCCTCAGATGAACGGCGGCGGTTCCGGAATGATCCGCATTCCTCTGGTTAATCGAGGGCTTCCTTCAGGAACGCGATCGTGCGCGACCACGCCAGCGTCGCGGCCTTCTCGTCATAGCGGGCTTCGGATGTATCGTTGTTGAAGGCGTGATTGACGCCGTCATAGACGAAGAGTTCGTAATCGACGCCGTTTGCCTTCAGCGCCGCTTCAAAGGCGGGGATGCCGGCATCGATCCGCTCGTCGAGCCCCGCATAGTGGAGGAGCAGTTTCGCCTTGATCGAGCTGACCTGGTCGGCGGCGGGTTGCGCGCCGTAATAGGAGACGGCGGCCTTCAGGTTCGGGCTGGCGACCGCGAGCTGGTTGACCACGCCACCACCCCAGCAGAAGCCGATCGCGCCGACTTTCCCGTTCGACATCTCGTTCTTCATCAGCCAGTCGACCGCGGCGACGGCATTGTCGACGGTTCTGGCGCGGTCGAGGTCGCCGATCATCGCGCGCGCTTTGTCCTCGTCGTCAGGGGTGCCCCCCACAGGCGAAAGGAAATCGGGTGCGAGGGCGACGAAGCCATCGAGCGCGACGCGCCGGGCGACATCCTCGATGTGAGGGTTCAGGCCACGATTCTCGTGGATGACGATGACGGCGGGGAAGCCGCCGATGATATCTCCACGCCGCGCGAGATAACCCGACATCCGATCGCCGTTGGCGCCGTCGAATGTCACCGTCTTGGTCGCAAGGCGAAGATCGTCCGGGGGCACCATCGCCGCATGCGCCTGATTCGCCGCGAGCATTGGCGCGATGGCCGCCGCCGCAGCGGTGCTGCCGGCGAGCCGGCTGAGCTTCGTCATGAAGCCGCGGCGATCGAGCGTCAGGTGCGTGTACTCATCATAGAGCGCGATCATGTCCTGGGTGACTTGCGGTCGTTTCATGACTTCTCCTAGGGGCGGCGGGCGATGCTGCCGGCGCCAATCAGTTCAGTGAATAGATGGCCACATTGAGGACAGTCGCAAAGGCGACCCAGGCGAGATACGGCGACATCAGGATTCCGGCCGGTCGGGTCACCCGCCAGAAGGCGATGAGCGTCCAGGCGATCGCCGTGAGCAGCGGAACGATTACGACGAGACCGAGCAGGGGATTCTGCAGGCCGAAGAATCCCCATGACCAGGCGACATTGAGCGCGAGCTGAATGGCGAAGGCGAAGAGTGCCACGGTCCGCGAGCGCGAAACCGGCGTCCGCCACACCAGCCACGCCGCGACCGCCATTGTCGCGTAGAGGATGCCCCAGGCGATTGGAAAGACGAGGTTGGGTGGGTTGAACCACGGCTTTTCGAGCCCGGCATACCAGGTCGGGATATTCGGCGTCGTCGCCAGCTGGCCGAGATAGGCAGCCCCGTAGCAGAGGGCGAGGAAGAGGACGAAAGCCAGGGCCTGCGGCCATAGGGGCGGGCGGTCTTGCGGGGCGTGGGAAGACGGTAGGGCGGCCAAGGGGTGCTCCTTCATGGTGCACAAGGGAAAGATAGGCGCCGTGCCGCCAATTTCAATCCGGGTCGCGTCGCGCCGGTGTCGGATCGGTCGCGATTTGACCGGGCAGGCGGGGTCGCTATGGTCGCGGGCCTCACGAAGGGAAAGCTGCAACGCATGTCGGACATCACAAAGGATCAGGTACTTCAGAGGCTCCGGGCGGTTGGCGGTCCGGATGGCACCGGCGACATCGTATCGCTGGGCCTTGTGTCGGACATCGTGATTTCCGGCGGCAAAGTGATGTTCTCGATCACGGTGCCGGCGGAAAAAGCGTCATCGCTCGAGCCGCTGCGCGCCGCGGCGGAAGGCGCGGTTCGCGAACTACCGGGCGTCGAGGGCGCGATGGTCGTCCTGACGGCCGAAAAGAAGGGTGGGGCGGGCGCCGGTTCGGCCCAATCCCCGGCTGGCCCGTCAGGGGCCCAGAACCCGCCGCCCCGGCAGCAATCCGCGCCGCCCGCCGGCCGCGGCAAGGCCGGTATCCCCGGCGTCGACGCGATCATAGCCGTTGCCAGCGGCAAGGGCGGCGTCGGCAAGTCGACCACCGCCGTCAATTTGGCGCTGGGGCTGAAGGCGAACGGTCTGAGGGTCGGCATCCTTGATGCCGATATCTACGGACCGTCATTGCCCCGCCTCCTCAACCTGAAGGACACGAAGCCCGAGATCGTCAGCGGACGGACACTTCGCGCCATCGACGCTTACGGCACGAAGGTCATGTCGATCGGCTTCCTCGTCGAGGAGGAGACGCCGATGATCTGGCGCGGGCCGATGGTGATCTCGGCGCTGAACCAGATGATGCGCGAGGTCGAATGGGGCGCTCTCGACATCATGGTGGTCGACATGCCGCCGGGCACGGGCGACGCACAGCTCACCATGGCGCAGCAGGTGCCGCTCGCCGGAGCGGTCATCGTCTCGACGCCGCAGGATCTCGCCCTGATCGACGCGCGCCGGGGGCTTGCCATGTTCCAGCGGGTCGATGTCCCGGTCCTCGGCATTGTCGAGAACATGAGCTATTTCCTCTGCCCGCATTGCGGCGAGCGCACGGACATCTTCGCCCACGGCGGCGCACGCCATGAAGCCGAGACCCTGGGCGTTCCATTTTTGGGCGAGGTGCCCCTCGATCTGCGAATCCGCGAGACGTCCGACGCCGGCACGCCGATCGTCGCGTCCGATCCGGAAAGCGGCCACGCCAAGGTCTATCGCGAGATCGCTTCGCGCGTCTGGGACGGTATCCAGCGCGAGCGCAGCGAGGGCGGGCGTCCGCCGCCGAAGATCGTCATCGAATGAGTTCAGCTATCCGATCTTGCGGACGTGATTGTCCCAGGTGACGCCCGGGTCTTCGCTGATCAGGTTCGGACCCTGCCAGAGCCGGCCGCGCCCGTCCGAGATGAAGAAGTCGCGGCCGTCGGGAGCAATGCCGCAGACATCGGCGATTCCGCGGCTCTCGACGAAGGCCCCGGTCTTTGCATCGAAGATCACGACGTGGCCACCGACCGGACTTGTCGCCGCGACCCGGGTGCCGGCGTCGTTGACCGCGACGGCGCCGACATACTGCCGCATGCCGGCATAGGCGGAAGGCGGCGCGCTGACGAGCCGCGGGTCACCGCCGAGCCGATGCGTCCCGACGAGGTCGACCGCGTCGGTCTCGCTGCCTTCATACTGGCCGCCGAACCAGATGGTGCCGTCGGCGGCCTCGGCCATGTGCCGGATCGACAACTGATGGAGCGTGGCCGGCAGCATGACCTTTGCGACAAGATCGCCGGTGGCGGCATCGAGATAGACCAGCGACGGCTGCATGGTCGGCAGGTTGAGCTTGATCCGGTCATAGTCGGGATGGGTCGCCACCCCGCCATTGCCGATCGCGATCGTGCGCCCGTCGCGCATCAGCAGCGCCTCATGCGGGCCGATGCCGTGGGTGGCGATCTCGCCGATCCGCCGGTATCCGGCGCCGACATCGTAGACGCCGAGGACACCGCGCTCGGCCTCGTAATCGTTCTCGGTGGCATAGAGCAGCCGTCCGTCGGCGGCAAAGAAGCCATGGCCGTAGAAGTGACGGCCGGCCGGCGGCGCGAATGTCGCCACCCGCCGGCGGCCGGCGAGATCGACGACCAGTGCGAAGAATCCGGGTCGGCGCGCGAAGACCACTGCCGTCTGGTGGTCCGGCGATATGGCGATGTCATGTGCCCGACCATCCAGGTTTTCGCTGAACAGGATGGTTCCGGCGTGGTCGAGGACGGCGACCGAAAAGCTGGACTCTCCCTCTATCCTCGCCGCGACGAAGGCCGGCGCGCCGTCGGCCCGCGCCAGTGTTGCGATCGGCGTGACGCCGAGCGCCGCAATCGCCTTGAGGAAGTCGCGTCGATCAATCGCCATCGAGAGAATTGAACCCCGCGATCAGGCCAAACGCGTCCGGATAGCCGTGTTCAAGGATCTCGGCCGCGCCGCCGAGCGGAATCTGCGTGTAGACAAGCGTGTCGCGAGCTTTCGGATCGGCGACCAGCGTCTCCCAGGGTGTTCCGGCCGCGACAAGCTTCGCCAGCGCGTTGTCGGCGTTTCGGATCTCGAAGGCGAGCGAGCCGGCCTGCCAATCGGCATCCTCCGGGAGGATTGCCCCAATCCCGTCCGCCCCGCACAGGGAAACCACGGCGGCGAGATTCGCCCGGATTGACGGGATCGTCAGATTCGATCGCCAGAACGGCGCCAGCTTCGGCTTGGCCTTGTCGAGCGTCGCGCCGATCGGTGAAGGCGAGCTTGAGCTGCTGGTCGAGCTGCACCTGTTCGCCACAGGACTTGATCAGCTCCTGCACCACTTCGCCGTGCGAACGGTAGACGGGATTGTCCGGACCGGCCTGTCGTATCAGGTCTCCAAAGCCGGTTTCCGACGACCAGTGATCGACGATCTCTCGCGCCGTCAGGGCGATCGCCCCGGCGATGGTCGCGCCGTAGCGACAGCGAAAGGAGCGATCGGGGTCGGGCGCATTGGCAAGCGCATCGCTTCCGGTGCCGAAGAGGACGAATTCCAGAGCCGACAGGCCCTGGACCGCCACGCTCTTGTCGCGCAGCGTCTCGACCGCCGTTGCGGTCGCATCCTTGTCGGCAAGAATGCCCTGGACCTGCTGCAGGCCGCGACCGCGGGGATCGGGCCAGAAGAACAGTCGTTCGTAGCGATTGTCGTCCCGCACCGGCCCGAAGCGGAACATCTCCACGCTCGACCAGGCCAGCACCAGCGCACCGAAACCCTCACGCGCTCCGGCCAGTCGCTCCGCGTCCGCCTGCCAGCACAGGTCGTCGACGCGTTGGGCTTCGGCATCCGCCGCTTCTGCGAGCGCCTCGTATCCGGGAATGATCACCCGGTCGACGGCGTCGATCACAGCCGGGCGGAAGGCAATGGTCGGCCGCTCGGTGACCCCGCCCTCGTCATCGCCCAAGGCGGGCCAGGCCGCCATCACGATCATCAGAGCCGCCAGGCCGAGTTGCTTTGTCACGTCACAAGGACTCCAGGAACCGGATCAGCGCGTGGCGTTCGTCGGGTGTTGCAGCGACGACAGCGTCCCGCGCGGCCTCCGCTTCGCCACCGTGCCAGAGAACCGCCTCGAGCAGGTTTCGGGCGCGACCGTCATGCAGGAAGAAGGTATGCCCGTTGACCGTCTCTGTCAGCCCGATGCCCCACAGCGGCGCGGTGCGCCATTCGTTGCCCGAGGCATCGCCGACCGGCCGCCCGTCGGCAAGCCCGTCGCCCATGTCGTGAAGCAGGAGGTCGGTGTAGGGCCAGATCAGCTGGAAGCGATGCTCGGGCTGCGGCGCGTCGCGGCTGGTGACGTATTTCGGCGTATGACACGACGTGCAACCGAACTCATAGAAAAGCTGCTTGCCGTGCAGGACCTCGGGGTCGTCGACGTCGCGCCGGGGCGGAACCCCGAGGTTGCGGCTGTAGAAGGTGACGAGGTCGAGGATGGGATCGGGCGCCTCGACCGGGCCGAGCCTCTCCTGGACACCGCTCGGCGCGTCGCGACACACCGCCTGAGCCGTCGTGCAGTCGCCGAAGGCCGGTGTCGCGAGAGGCGTGGAAATTCCGATATCGCCGGAAAAGGCGTCGGCGGTCTGCGCCTTGACGGTCGGGGTGGAGGCCTTCCAGCCGAAGCGGCCGAGTACGGTCTCGCCGGTTTCCGGGTCGCGCACCATGCTCGCCTTGCCCGAGATCCCGTCGCCGTCCGCGTCGTCGGGATCGGCCTTGGCGAGGATGTCGCCGGGATGGATGTCCTCCAGCAGCCCGACGCCGATCATCGGCGGTGCGACGCGCGGCGACAGCATCACGTCCGGGTCCATCGGGCCGTAGCCGAGATTGGCGACGCTGTAGTGCGGCTTGCGGAGGACGACCGTCTCGCCACCGTTCATATTCACGGCAACATCCTCATAGTCGATCTTCATTTCGCCTTCGGCCGGGAGGCCCTGGACGGCGAAATTCTGAAGCTGTCCGCCATAGGTCGGTTCGGGAATCCGCAGGACCGCCTTGCTCGCGAGCGCCGCGCGCTCGGCCTCGGTGCGCGGTGGCACGGACAGGCGGAGAAACATCGTGGTGGCCGCCTCGTCCGCGTTGGCGGGAGGATGGCCACGTCCGTCCTTGAGGTGGCAGAGCTGGCAGGCGCGGGCGTTGAACAGCGGCCCGAGCCCGTCGGACGCCTGGGTCGAGGAGGGCGCCGACACCCACACCTTCTTGAAGATGCCATCGCCGAGCTTGAAGTCGCGCTCGCCGGCGAAGCTGAGATTGCCGAGCGGGAAGGAGAAGGCATTGTTGTTCGGGCGCGCATTGGCGGTCGCGGCGCCCGCCGACATCCGCTCGAACGGTTCCGCTTCCGTGAAGTCGGAGGTGGGCGCGACAACCTTCGCCACCCGGGCGCGGTCCTTTTCATCGAGATCGCCGCGATGGACGAGGAAGGCCGCGGACACGGCGCCGCTCGCCGCCACCACGGCGAGCGCGGCGAGAGCGATCAATTCGATTCGAGAGCGATTCCATACGGACATTTCGATCACACCAGGAAGCCGGTCGGGCGACGGAGAAAGCGTCGCCGACCGACACTTTAATGAGGGTATCCCTACTGGAACACCGCGTTCGGAGCATCGAGGCTGTCGGAACCCTCGATCTTGATGCCGCTGAGGTCGAGGACCGCGATCGCGCGTTCGATCGACCGGGTCTGATCGATCAGGCCGTCGATCGCGGCCTGGACGACTGCATTGCCTTCCGCGTTGCCCTCGCCGATCATCTGGTCGTATGCCTCGATGCCTTCGCTGCGCGCCCCCATCGCGGCCATTGCGATGACGGTTGCTTCGAGCTTGTCGCGGATATCGGCCGCGACCGTCGGGTCGGCGGCCGCGATCAGATCGGCGACCGCGGGACCATCGACGATCGATCCGTCGATCCGGCGATAATGGCCGGCGTAGACGTTCCTTATGCCGAGCTGGTCGAAATAGTACGCGTTGGCGGTATTGTCCGAAAAGCAGTCATGCTCTTCTTCCGGATCGTGAAGGAGAAGCCCGAGCTTCATCCGCTGGCCGGCAAGCTCGCCATAGGAGAGCGAGCCCATGCCGGTGAGGATCGCGGCGATACCCGATGTCGGGTCGGCAAGGACGGCGTCGCGCGCGGCACCGTCCGGTTCCCAGTTGCCGACCATTTCCTCCAGATCGGAGACCAGCAGCGAAGACGCGGCTTGCAGATAGGCGGCGCGACGGTCGCAATGTCCGCCGGTGCAGTTCGCGGTGTCGTAGTCGGTTGCCGGGCGTGTGCCGGCCCCCGGACCGGTGCCATTGAGATCCTGACCCCAGAGCAGGAACTCGATGGCGTGGTAGCCGGTCGCGACGTTGGCCTCGACCTCGCCGGCTTCCTGCAGCACGTCCTGAAGGAACGCCGGCGTGATAGTGGTGGCATCGACCTCCTTGCCGTCGATCATCAGCTTGGTGTTGGCGATCACGTTCACCGTGTAGAGCGGATTCGCGTCGGACTCGGTTCCGTAGGTCGGATCGACATAGTCGATCAGCCCTTCGTCCAGCGGCCATGCGTTCACCCGGCCTTCCCAGTCGTCGACGATCGGATTCCCGAAGCGGAAGACCTCTGTCTGCTGATAGGGCATGCGTGCGACGATCCATGCCGCCCGTGCCGCGTTCAGCGTCGCCTCGGACGGGTTGGCGATCAGGTCGCCGATCGCGGCATTGAGCGCTTGCGCGCTCGTCAGGGAGTCTTCGTATCCGGCCAGCGCGATATCGGCATAGGTGGTGAGGACATCCTCGACCTCGACGGCTTGCGCGGAGCCGGTCCACAGGCCCGAAATCATGATGGGAGCGGCGGCTAAACGCATCGCGGTGATCGTCAGATATCGCATCGCTGGTCTCCTTCGGCGATTACCGTGGTGGTGTCGTGGGAGGTTTGAGCCATTCAAAATTGTCGGGAGTTACTTGGAATTATTGCAAAGAGGAATGGAATCTTTGTTACTTTGAAGTGTTTCTAATTTTAGTTTCGTCGAACGAAGCGAACGTATTGCGGTGTATATTTGTGGTCAATTATTATCTTTTTGAATAGGTCCAGTTAAAATCTGGAAACAGCGCGCCGGGTTAGCTCCGCGCCGACCTGGTCCACTGTGCCGCCGCGATCCCGGCGAGGGCAAGGACCGCCATGCACAGCGTCAGCGGAAGAACCGAATGCGTCGCGGCGAGGAGGGCGCCGATCAGGACCGTGGCGATGGCGCCGAATCCGATCTGCATGCTGCCGGCGAGCCCGGAAGCGGCGCCCGCGAGCTCCGGCCGGACCGAGACCGCGCCGGCCAGCGCGTTGGCGAGTGTCAGGCCGTTGGCGAAGCCGATCGCATACATCGGGATGAAGAGCGCCAGCGGATGGTACCAGCCGAGCAGGAAGGCGGCGGCCATGCCGAGGACCCCGATGAAGGTCACCAGGCTGCCGGCGAGGAGCATGGGATAAAGCCCGGTCCGCCGGGCATACCGCGCCGTCAGGAAATTGCCGATCAGGTATCCGCCCGGCACCAGAACGAAATAGAGGCCGTACTCGGTGCCGGTCATGCCGAGCATGTCGACCGCGACGAACGGGGTGCCGCCGAGGAAGGCGAAGAACACCGACGTGCCGAAGGCGCAGGTCAGGGCGTAGGCCCAGAAAGCCGGTATCCGCCCCAGTGTCGAGAAGCTGTGTCGCCAGCCCGGCCGCACCTCGGCGCGTCCGGCGAGCGTATTGGTTTCCGGCAGAAAAAGCACGCAGACGATCGCGACGGCCGCGCCAAGACCTGTTTGCAGCGCGAAAATCGAACGCCATCCGAATGTGTCGTTGAGCACACCGCCGATCACCGGGCCGACCATCGGCGCCATGGCAAAGCCCATGGTGACATAGCCGAGCATGCTGGCGGCGCTCTCGCGGCCGTAGCGGTCGCGGATCATGGCGCGACCCAGAACGATACCGACGCATCCGCCGCCGCCCTGGGCGATGCGCGCGGCGATGAGGATGCCGACCGATTCCGCGGTCGTACAGACGAGAGTGGCGACGATGAACACCGCGAGCCCGGCAAGCAGGACGGGGCGCCGCCCGAAGCGATCGGACAGGGGGCCGAGCAGGAGTTGCGACGCGGCCGTCGCGAACAGATAAGCGGAGAGGACCAGCTGGATGGTCGCCTGATTGGTCCGCAGACTCCGCATGATGTCCGGCATTGCCGGGACGAACATGTTGATCGCGATCGGATTGAGCGCGGAAACAGCGATCAGAATGATGACAAAGGTGACAGGCGACGCCGTCGGAGGGCGCTTGCCGATCATATGTCGATGTCGCTTTCGGCAACGATGCGAGCCAGTCGCCGTTCGCGGTGAAAGGTGTAGATGCCGGTCACGACGATGATCGCGGTGCCGATGAGCATCATCAGGTCCGGCACCTCGCCCCAGACCACGAACCCGACGATGATCGCCCACACCACCACCGAATAGCGGAAGGGGGCGATGACCGCGATGTCGCCATGGCGCATGAAGTCGACGGCGGTCAGGTAACCGCCGATCAGGAACACCGCCGAGCTGACGATGAGGGCGAAGCTCCGCCCGCTCGGCCAGGTCCAGACCTCATCCGAGACGACACCGAGCACAGGGCCAGTCAGGCAGACCGCCACGCCGGTCGTCAGCGCGACAAGCAGCGCCGGCAGGTTCCGCGGCATCATCCGTGTGGTCATGTCGCGCAGCGTGATGAAGACCATCGAAGCCAGAGCGACGAGACTGAAGACATTGAAGCCGGCAAGTCCGGGGCGGACCACGATCAGCACGCCGGCGAACCCGATCGCAATCGCGAGCCAGCGCTTCCAGCCGACCTCGTCGCCGAGGAAGACTGCCGCGCACGCCGTGACCATCAGCGGCACGACCTGCAGGATCGCGTTGACGTTGGCGATAGGGATGTGAAAGAGCGCGACGAGAAAAAGGATCGCGCCGCCGATCTCGGCGACGATGCGCAAGAACATCCCCCAATTCTTCAGCATCGCGACCCGACGATGGGCGCCCGTCCACACCACGATCGGCAACAACAGAGTGGAGGCGAAAAGGCCGCGAATAAAAAGCAGCTCCCCGAGCGGCAACTCGCTGCTCGCCAGTTTGATCATCGTGTCGTTGATCAGGAACAGGAGATTGCACGCGGAAATCGCCACGATACCGCGCAGTGTCTCGCGGAACGAAGTCATGTCGCCTCGGTCTTTTCGAAAAAGCGCAACGGCGCCAAAGCGCCGCTACCACGCGGCAGGAACTTGCAGAATTATTTGCACTGTGCCGACAGATACTGCCGGGCGCAATCCATTCTTGGTTGTCGCGCCCGGCACGTTTTGCGGGGAAACCGATCGATCGGCGTCCCGTCAGATGGATGCGATCAGAGCCTGACCGGTGTGGCGATCGGCGGCTCGGCCGTTTCGCCCTCCGGCAAGGCGATGAAGAACTCGGCATGATACCAGCCCTCCGCCTCGCGGCCGGTCGGGTCAATGCCAAGGGTCTCCAGCCTCGTGAGGACCTCCGTCCGTTCGTCGCGGCCGGCAAACCGTCGCTGCCGGAAGGTCTGTCCGTCGAGGCGGTAGATCGAGTAGCCGCGCGCCTTGAGGCTGTCGGCTATCTCGTCGATCGGGAACATCCGCAAGGCAAGGAGCGCGAGCCACGGATCGCGTTCGGCACTGTCGAGGATCCTGTCGAATGTCGGGGCGCCGACATAGCCGATCGCGCCGGTGGAAATCACCAGGTCGACCGGCGCGAGACGCGATGCTTCGCCCGCGGTCGGGTCGCGCGACTCGAAATCGGCGACGATACCCGCATCGAGAAGATTGGCCTCGCAGGCGTAGGCGATGGCGGCTTCCGCCGTATCGAGCCCGATCACCTCGACGTCGCCATCGCCATCGCCTTGGTAGAGCGACCGGTCGCGGGCGACCAGTTGCTGCCGGGACAGCCCGGCGGTGTTCGCGCTGCTGTAGAGATTGAACAACTCGGCCAATCCATAGCCGTGCTTGAGCAGGGCCGCGTTGACACCGTAGGACGAACCGACGTCGAGGACGGTGACCAGCTGGTGTTCATGCGCGCTCCTCAAGGCGCCGACCACTCGGCCGAAGATCGAGCTCGCGGACTCGGGGATACGATATTCAAGCGTCAAAAGGGTTTGGAAATAGCTGCGGGGATCGGGTTGGTCGTAGATGGCACTCAGGTCGATCTTGCCGTCGTCGTCGAGTTCGAAATCGTTCAGAACACTCACTTTCAAAGACTCCAAAAATACTCCGCCGCGGCGGGCGGCCGCGTTTGAATCAGCTGGTGGCGGATGATCCGGCTATTATGGCCCGGATTCGGTGCCAACGCCAAATTCCGAGGAAATCAGCCGCCGGTGACGCTCATATGACGGGAGAGGGCAGGCCTTTGGGCTCGCCGGTCGATGACGAAGTCATGACCCTTCGGCTTGCGGGCGATCGCCTCTTCGATGGCGGCATGGAGCGGGCCGTCACTTTCCGAAGAGCGAAGTGCGGCCCTGAGATCGGCGGCGTCATCCTGGCCGAGGCACATATAGAGGGTGCCCGTGCAGGTCACGCGAACGCGGTTGCAACTTTCGCAGAAGTTGTGGGTGAGCGGCGTGATGAACCCCAGCCGTCCGCCGGTTTCGCCGATTTCCACGTAACGGGCCGGCCCCCCGGTCTTGTAGGGAATGTCGGTCAGCGTCCACTTTTCGCTTAGGCGCTTCCGGACCTCGGCCAGCGGCAGATACTGATCGACCCGGTCGGGTTCGATCTCACCCAGCGGCATCGTTTCGATCAGGGTCAGGTCCATGCCGGAGCCATGGGCCCAGCGGATCATGTCGTCGAATTCGTGCTCGTTGACGCCTTTCAGCGCGACGGCGTTGATCTTGACCTTGAGCCCGGCAGCCTGTGCGGCCCGGATTCCTTCGGTCACCTTGGCAAGATCGCCCCAGCGGGTGATCGCCTTGAACTTCTCCGGGTCGAGCGTATCGACGGAGACATTGATGCGTTTGACGCCGCTGGCGACCAGCTCCCCGGCATATCTTGCGAGTTGCGAGCCGTTGGTCGTCAGCGTCAGTTCGTCGAGCGCGCCGCTTTCGAGATGCCGCGACAGCGAGCGGATCAGGCTCATGATGTTCTTGCGAACCAGAGGTTCGCCGCCGGTCAGCCGAAGCTTCCGAACGCCCTGGGCGATGAAGGCCGAGCAGAGCCGGTCGAGTTCCTCGAGCGACAGGACATCCCGCTTGGGCAGGAATGTCATGTCCTCGGCCATGCAATAGACGCATCGGAAGTCACAGCGGTCGGTGACCGATACGCGCAGATAGGTGATCGCCCGGCCGAAGGGGTCGACAAGTGGCACGGCGCGGGTATCCATCGGCTGGGACACGAAAATGATCCTCGATCGGTTCAGTCGACCATATCGAGTTTTGATGGAGCGGACCAGAGGCCTGATTTCAAGGCGGGCGCTTGCGGTCGACGGGACGGGGCCCTAATCAGGGACCATGGACGACAAGCAACCATGGCCGAGCGAAATTCGACTGAGAAACGATCGACGGTCTCTTCATATCCGTTTCGACGACGGGGCAGAATTCGACCTTCCGGCGGAGTATCTGAGGGTTCTCAGCCCTTCGGCAGAGGTCCAGGGCCACTCCGCGGACCAGCGGCAGACGATTGGTGGCAAGATCGATGTCGCGATTACCGCAATCGATCCGGTCGGCAACTACGCCATCCGCCTGATCTTCTCGGACGGGCATGATACCGGACTGTTTTCCTGGAGATATCTGCAAAAGCTCGGCGAGGAAAAGGCCGGACTATGGGCGGATTACCTAGCCGAGTTGAAGGCCAAAGGGCTGGACCGCGAACCGCGGCGCCCGGGCTGAAGCCGGGCGCCGTTTGCTTCATCAGTTGGCGACCGGGGCCTCTACGACAGGCTTCTTGTCGATGACCGCCGTCACGTCATCGCCCTCGACCGCCGGGGGAATGACGTCGTCATCCTTGATCTGCACCTCCGCCGGCGCGACCACGGCGGGGACGTCGACGGTGTCGGAGGCGTCGGCGACCGGCGCGATGACAACTACATCGTCATCCTTGACCCGTGGACCGTCGACGATCGAGCCGGTCGTATCGACGACAACCTGATCGTCTTCCGATGGCGCGACCACGACGACCCCGTCGTCCTTGGTCAGGGGTTCTTCGACCGCGGCGACAACCGGCTCCGGTTCCTTCACGACCGGTGGCGGCGGGTTGGCCAGCGCAGCCAACCGGGCCGGGCTCTCGCGGCCGGTCAGCACAATGACACGGTCGCCGACTTTTGCCTGGGTATAGAGGTGGGTTATATCGTCGTTGGTCAGGCGGATGCAGCCCGACGATACGGCCCGTCCGATCGTCCACGGCTCGTTCGACCCGTGAATCCGATAAAGGGTTCCGCCGATATAGAGCGCCCGCGCCCCGAGCGGGTTCTTGGGGCCGCCTTCCATGTAGTCGGGCAGGATCCGCCCATTTTTCTTCTCACGGGCGATCATCTCGGGCGGCGGCGTCCATCCCGGCCATTCGGCCTTGCGGGAGATCGTGTTCGCGCCGGACCACTCGAACCCCTCGCGGCCGACCCCGACGCCGTATTTGATCGCCTTGCCGTCGCCGAGAATGTAATAGAGCCGCCGCTCGGCCGTATTGACGACGATCGTGTTCTTCTTGAACGGACCGTCGTAACTGATCACCTGCCGCTTGATCGGCGAATAGTTCTTCGGAACGGCACGCTGGGTCTCGGTATCGTACTTGAGCCACTTGCCTGTGGCCTGATCCCAGTAGGCTTTGACCGCCGCATTTGCGTCCGTGCCGACCAGCAACGTGATGGCGAGACCGGCGGCAAGGAGTATGGATTTCCGCATCTAGTTCATGCCTCTGAATCATGGTGCTCGCGCAACATCGCACGATCCAGCCCCTTGTTTGCCGAATTCCGGATGCATCGGCAACTATCGGCCGGTTCGGGACCGTTGTTATCAGGCGGTTTTCGGCGCGGTGTGATTCTCTTGCAACGAACCGCTGATTCGTTAATCCAGTCTTACCCCGCCATGGCTTCGGTCGCCGGCTTCGAGACACAGGTCGAGAATGCGCTGGATGCTGGTGGCGCGGCGGAAGCCGGGATCGGTGTTGACCCCGCTGCGCACGGAATCAATGAAACGCTTGTAAATCGAGGGCACGGGCGCGCAGGTCACCTCACGCCAGGTTTGCGTGTCGATGTCGGTCCCGGTGCATTTTCCAAGCCAGGACTTGCGTCCGTCGGCGGTCATCTGCAGGCCACCGCGACTGCCGAACAGGTCGAGACGCAGCGTGTTGGCATAGCCGGTGGCCCAGCGGGAGGCGTGGATGACACCGAGGGCCCCGTTCGCCAGTTCGACGCTCATCGCGAACGAATCATTTGCGTCGAGGGGGTATTCGCCGACCCGGTCGCCCTCGGCCTTGTGGAAGGTCTTTGCCCGGCTCTCCATCCAGACGATGTCATTCGCAGCCGCATAGGTCGCGAAGTCGATGACATGGATGCCGATGTCGCCGATGACGCCGTGGCTGCCGTGTTGGGACGAGAGCCGCCACAGCCAGCGGTCTTCGGTGCGCCAGTCGCCCCAATGGTGGCCGACCAGCCAGCTTTGCAGGTAGGAGGCTTCGAAGTGGAGGATTTCTCCAATCTCGCCGCTCAGCACGATCTGGCGTGCCCTGTCCAGCGCCGGCGAAGCCCGGAAGCTCAGGTTCACCATATTGATGATGCCGCGCTTTTCTGCCGCCTCGGTCATCTCCAGGGCCAGCGCGTAGGTCGTCGCCAGCGGCTTCTCGCAAAGCACGTGCTTGCCGGCTTCGATCAGCTTCATCGTGGTCGGATGATGAACGACGTCGGGCGTCACGTTCGCGGCCGCGTCGAAGCCGTTCCAGCGGATGGCTTCATCCAGATCGCTGAACCTGTGCGGAATTCCGTGCTCTTCGCAAAATCCGGCGAGGCGGTCTTCGTTGGGCTCGACGGCGGCGACGATCTCGACCCCCTCGACGCCACGGAAGGAAAGCGCATGCTGGCGGGCCATGCCGCCGGTGCCGATGATGAGCAGCCGTGTCATGGGCGGCCTAGCGGAATCCGGTTTCGCCGGGCGCGTGAAGGGTGGGGCCTCGCTCCACGATCGGCTCCAGGGCTTCCGCTGTCGGACGGTTCGGCGCCTCGCTGATACCGGTCAGGGCGGGAGCCGGGTTGGCGGCCCACTTCACGGCATTGCGCAGCACCCTCTTGACGTTCGCGTCGTTGTAGATCGGGTAGACTTCGTGGCCCGGCGAGAAATAGAAGATCCGGCCGGCGCCGCGCTGGTAGGTCAGTCCGGACCGGAAGACCTCGCCGCCGTCGTACCAGCTGATGAACACCGTCTCCATCGGCTCCGGCACCGCGAAGGGTTCGCCGTACATCTCGGTCTGCGGGATGACGAAATAGGGATCGAGACCCTGGGCGATCGGGTGCCCCCGGTTGATGACCCAAACCCGCTCCTTCTCGCCAGCTTCTCGCCAGGTGAGGGAGCAGGGGGTCCCCATCAGCTTCCTGAAGATCTTCGAGAAGTGCCCCGAATGCAGCACCAGGAGGCCCATGCCTTCCCACACGCGCTGGGCGACGCGCTCGACGATCTTGTCGTCGACACCGCCGTGATCCCTGTGGCCCCACCAGGTCAGCACGTCGGTTCCGGCCAGCCGCTCCTCGGTGAGACCATGCTGGGGCTGCTCCATCGTCGCGGTGGTCGCCTCGATCGCCGCGTCCTGGTTCAAGGCCTCCGCGATCGTTCCATGCATGCCGTTCGGATAGAGGTCGCGAACCACCTCGTTCTCCCGGTCATGGATATTTTCGCCCCAGACGACCACACGGATGGTCATGTCTCACTCTCCCAAAAGCTCGCTTCATCGAGCCTCGTTTCGCAAATGCCCGCTGCAATAGCCAGATGCTTTTTTAGGCGAATCGCTTCCCAGCCGAGGTAATATAACGCAGGCTGGTATTCGGCCGGAGACTTGGAACCGAAGCGGTTTGGACAGGACACTGCCGATGAGACACAGGGACCGCCGACTTGCGCTGCTCCTGATGGTGCCGCTTCTCATGGGCGATATCGCCTCCGCGTCCGCCGAACTTCTCCATTCGACCCAGTATCGGACCCATGCCGTGCACGGGACCACCCCGACCGAAGTCTGGCGGTATATGAACGCTCATCCGATCATCGATCCCGACGACGGCCCCGCCTATGCCAACCTGACCCACGACCACGAGCTGAAATTTCAGGTCGCGACCCAGAACGGCGCCTGCCGGGTGACAGCGTTGACCTTTCGTTGGAACTTCGTGCTGACAATGCCGAAAGCTGTGGATTACGGCGGCATGAGCGCGTCGACCAAATCGATGTGGACGAGTTTCGTCGCCGGGCTCAAGCGGCACGAGGAAACCCACCGCTCGATCTTTCTCGATTGCGGGGCTGCTTTCGTTCCGCAGGCCAGCCGGCTGACCGGACCCGCCGGCTGTTTCGGCATGCAGAGGAAGGTGCGGCGGTTCATCGATCAGCGGTACGCAATGTGCATGGCAAAACAGAAGGCGTTCGAGAGCCGCGATCGGTCGCGGATTCTCGGTCTGGCCTTCATCCGGGCCGCCACCGGCAAATAGCGTGAGAAGAAAGCGATGCGTGAAATCCTCGATCACTGCATGAACGTTCCGATCCAGCGGTTCGACGCCGGCGACGGTCCTGCTCGAGGAAGGCCAGTGGTCAGGCCGGCTTTATATTCTCGAAGACGGCGAGGTCGAGGTGCTGCGCGGGGATACCCGGGTGGCGCTGGTCGACGACCCGGGCTCGATGTTCGGCGAGATGTCGGTCCTGCTCGATGTGCCGCATACGGCGACGGTTCGCGCGTTGTCGCCGGTCACCGCCCGGGTGGCCGACGACGGCGTCGCTTTCATGAAACGCCATCCGGAGATTGCTTTCTTTCTCGCCCGGCTGCTGGCCCAACGCCTCAATGCCGCGACCACCTACCTCGTCGACCTCAAGCAGCAGTTCGAGGGCCATGGCGACCATCTCGGCATGGTCGGCGAGGTGCTCGACGCGCTGATCCACAACCAGCAGGACGATTTCACGCCGGGCTCGGATCGTGAGCCCGATCCGCGGATGTGAGCCAATCCGGCGGCGCCCTTAGCGGTTCGATCGGCCGCTTCAGCGGTTCGTCGAGACGCACCATCTGGCTTCCCGCCGCGGAGAACCACAGCGCCGTCTGATGGTCGGTGTCGAGGATGATATAGGCCGGCGGCGCGCCGTATTGATGCCCGGCGTTGAATACCCAGGTATCGCCGATCCGGTCGGCCCACGATCCGTCCTTGATGAACGGCGACTGGTGGACATGGCCCGAGAAGACGATGTCCGGCTGGTATTCGGCAACCCATTTCTCCAGCTCCGCGTCGCCGAAGGAGCGGCTGCCGCCCCAGCTGGTCGGGCTCTTGTCCGGCGGTGCGTGGTAGATCCAGAACCATTTCCCGGGCCGCCGCTTGGCATCGGCACTTAGCTGCTCGCCGATTGACGCACGCACTTCGGGACCGTCCCACCACGCGCACATCGTGAACAGGGTGTCGTCGATCAACAGCGACTGGCCGTCGGCCGGAATGCCGACCCGGTCGAGGTCGCGGATCCATTTCGCCACCTTCTCTCCGGACGGATCGCGTGAATCGAGATCGTGATTGCCGGAGCAGGTCAGGAGCTGGGCCTTGGTCTTCAGGCGGTCGAGATATTTGCGAACCACCACCACCTGCGCCCGGAAATCGACCATCGAGGAGAGGTCGAGATGGTCTCCGGCAACGACCACCACATCGAATTCCTCCGCGACGCTGGTCAGCCAGTCATACTGGGGAAGCGAGTAGTGCAGGTCGGCGACGGCAAGCAGGCGCATGGTCGAGTCTCCGACGATGGTGGGAGCGGAGACTATGCGGTCGCACCGGTTCTGTCAGCCCGTGGGACTGCTCGTTTTTATTGCATGCAATACCTATTCGCGAGCACCGGCCAACGGCCGCCGGCCCGTGGATATCATGGCTTTCGGGTCAGCCGTGCTTGATGAATGTGCCGTCATTCAGTTCGTTGACCGCCTGGCGCAATTCGGCTTGCGTATTCATGACGATCGGACCGTACCAGGCGACCGGTTCCTCGATCGGCTTGCCCGAGATCAGCAGAAAACGGATGCCTTCGTCGCCGGCCTGTACGGTCACCTCGTCGCCGGAGTCGAAGAGCACCAGCGACCGGTTGCCGGTCTGTTCGCGGATCAGCACCTCGTCGTCGGCCGTGCCGCGTTCGGTCAGCACACCGAAAGGCTTCGAGGCATCGCGAAACGAACCGGAACCTTCGAAGACGTAGGCGAAGGCGTGGCGGGTGGTCTCCACCGGCAACACCTTGCGCTTGCCGGGCGGCACCCAGATGTCGAGATAGCGCGGGTCGGCCGCGACTCCCTCGACCGGCCCCGTCTTCCCCCAGAACTCGCCGGTGACGACACGCACCACCGTGCCGTCGTCGTCGACGATCTCGGGGATTTCGGCGGCCGCGATGTCCTGGTAGCGCGGCGCAGTCATCTTGTGGGAGGAGGGGAGGTTCGCCCAGAGCTGGAAGCCGTGCATCCGGCCTGCGGCGTCACCTTTCGGCATCTCCTGATGCATGATGCCGCTTCCCGCCGTCATCCACTGGACATCGCCCGCGCCAAGCGTGCCCCGGTTGCCGAGGCTGTCGCCGTGATCGACCGTCCCGGACAGCACATAGGTGATCGTCTCGATGCCGCGATGCGGATGCCATGGAAAGCCCGCGAGGTAATCCTCCGGGCGGTCGTTGCGGAAATCGTCGAACAGCAGGAACGGATCGAAGGCGGTGGTCTCGCCGAATCCGAAAGCCCGGTGAAGCTTGACGCCGGCTCCCTCGATATGCGGTTGCGCCTGGGTGACGCTGTGAACGCGCCGGAGCGACATGATCGGTTCTCCTTCGATTCGATGATTGCCTGAAAATAGATGCGCTTAACTCGGCAGCCGGAGGCGGGATTTCAAGGGCGGCATGGCAGCCCTGCATCTGCCCGCGGACCAGAAAGACCGGGCAGCGGCTGCCGGACAAGCTCGCCCGCGCCTCGGTCTGCCGCGTCCTTGCGGCGCCGGGCCAGGCCGCGTAATCCCGATCTTCCAACTTGGGTCGGGGGAGCGGCATGGAACGAAAATTCCACTTCATTACCGGGTTTGCCCCGTTCCGGGTCGACGCTCCTGTCTGCCCTGCTGCGGCAGAATCCTCGCTTCTACGCCGCCATGACCAGTCCGCTCGGTCCGATCTTTCGCGCAACCATCTCGGCGATGGGCGCGGAAAACGAGTTCGCGGTGTTTCTGAACGAGAACCAGAAACGCGCGATCTTGAAGGGCATCTTCGATGGCTATTACAACGAGATGCCGGAACCCGAGGTCATTTTCGATACGAACCGCGCATGGGCGGGCCGCATGGCGGTCCTGCGCAAGCTTTTTCCCGGCACCAAGTTCATATGCTGCGTGCGCAACCCGGCCTGGATATTCGATTCGATCGAACGTCTGTTGCGGCGCAACGCCTTCGATGAATCGAAGTTGTTCTCGCGCGCCGAACGCGCCGATGTCTACAGCCGTGCCGAGGTCCTGGCCCGACGCGACCGCATGATCGGTTTCGCGTGGGCGGCGCTCAGGGAAGCCTTCTACGGCGACGACGCGAGCGAGATGCTGCTCGTCGACTACGACATCCTCGCCTCCCGGCCGGACGAGACGATGCGGCTGATCTATCAGTTCATTGGCGAGCCGTATTTTTCACATGACTACGACAATGTCGAATATTCCGCCGACGACTACGATCTGAGCGTCGTCGCGAAGGGACTCCATACGATCAAGGGCAAGGTTGAATTCAGGCCTCGGCGGACAATTCTGCCTCCTGATCTTTTCAAAAAATTCGAGGAAATGCGGTTCTGGAATAATCATCGAGGCAGCAAAGCCAAGGTAATAATCGCCCAAGATCCACCAAAGAACGAAAAAAAAACTGGAAGACAGTCTCACTGATATTGCTCGGCAATTTGTTCAAAGCTGCATATTAATTATGAATTCTTGGTCATATCCGTAGGTGGCGTAGAAAATAGCTGCTACGGCTCGCCGCTGGCACGCCACACGGAGAGAGACCATGGCCACCTTCACTGTTACGATCGCGACCGACGTTGTCGCGGTCGACGGGGAGACCAGCCTTCGTGAAGCCCTTGTGCTCGCGACCGGGCCGGGCGACCTGATCATTTTCGACCCGTCGCTGAACGACAAGACAATCACGCTCGATCCCGCCAAGGGCGCGCTGCTCATCGCGAGCGGCGCCGACGTGGCGATCGACGGCGACATCGATGACGACGGCCTCGCCGACATCACGATCGACGGCAGCAATACAACCAATCTGCTGAGCGTCGCGCCCGGCGCACAGGCTGATATCACCGGTTTCCGGTTCAAGGACGGTTACAGCTTCAGTAGCGATGGGAAATTCGGCGACGGACAATCTGGCTATGACGGGCAGGATGGCTATGACGGCGAGGCCGGAGGCTATTGGGGCTCCTATTTGGGCGGCGCCGGAGGAGCCGGCGGTTATGGCATCGCCGGCGACGCTGGGGTCGGCACCAGTTACTCGGCAGTCTTGAACCGTGGCACCCTGACCCTTCGCTCTGTCGAATTCCTGACCAATTCTTCGCGGGCCTCGGGTGGCGACGGCGGCGACGGTGGCGACGGTGGCTACGGCGGCTACGGTGGCTACGGTGGCGACGGCTATTACGGCAACAATGGCGGTGGTGGCGGCGGTGGTGGCTACGCCGGCGATGGTGGCCAGGGCGGCTTCGGTGGCGACGCGGCCGGCGCCCTTTTGAATTCTGGCAATCTCACCCTCATCGACGTCAGCCTTGTCGGCAACACCGCTTTTGCCGGCGACGGCGGTCGCGGCGGTATCGGCGGCGATGGCGGTCGTGGCGGCGATGGCGGCGATGGCGGCGATTACTACGGCACAGGCTATGCCGGCGGCGACGGCGGTCGCGGCGGTGTCGGCGGCTACGGCGGCGATGGTGGCGACGGCGGCGACGGCGTCGGCGGTATCCTCAATTTCGGTGGAGTGACCGCCACCGGCAACGTCGCGGCACTCAACAACACAGGCGATCACGGCGTTGGCGGCTCTGGCGGCTCGGGCGGCTCTGGCGGCGCTGGCGGCTACGGCGGCGTCGGTTACGGCGGCGCCGGCGACGGCTCTGGCGGTTATGACGGCGATAGCGGCTTCGGCGGCGGTTCCGGTTCCGACGGCCAATCGGCGGCGGATTTCCTGAGCAAGAATGGCGGCACGGGCACCTTGAACACCGCTCCGACAACCACCTTCATCGCCCTTGCCGACACCAGCCAGTCGGAAGACGCGGGCGGCGCAACGACGACCTATACGTTCTTCGTCAACCGCCTCGGCGATCTTTCCGGCACCACGAGCGTCGACGTCAATTTCGCTGGCGGCGCGGGGGTGAACGGGGCCGATTTCGCCGGCGGATTGCTGCCTACGACCCAGACGGTGACCTTCACCGCCGGCCTGCAGCAGAAGACCGTCAGCATCGTCGTCGCCAACGACGGCGACCTCGAGGCCGACGAGACCTTTGCCTTGTCGCTTTCCAATCCAACCGGCATGGCCCTCGGCTCAACCACCGTGAAGACGGCAACCATCGTCAATGATGACTCCGCTCTGGTGATCATCGACAATGACCACGCCCCGGTGATCACCTCGAACGGCGGTGGCGCGGCCGCGAACGTTTCGGTGGCGGAGAATACGACGGCGGTAACGACGGTGGCCGCGACCGACGCGGACGGCGATGCCCTGACCTATGCGATCAAGGCGGGGGGTGACGGGGCCCTGTTCAAGCTCGATCCGACCACCCATGCCCTGTCGTTCAAGGCCGCGCCGGATTTCGAGGCACCGGCGGATGCCGGCGCGAACAATATCTACGATGTGACCGTACAGGCGTCCGACGGCGCCAACGTCGATACGCAACTCCTCCACGTGTCGGTGACCAATGTTGCCGGCGTCACGATTCACGGCAGCAAGAAGAACGACAAGATCGACGCAACGCACGCGCCGGCTGGCCAGCCCTTGCCGACCAACGAGGAAGACACGATTTCCGGCGGGAGAAAGAACGATGATATTTCCGGCCTCGGGGGCAACGATACACTTTCGGGCGGACGGTCCAAATTCAAGGAGGGCAAGCCAAAGGGCGTCAACAAGCTGACCGGAGACGACGGCGCCGACAATTTCCTGTTCGGCAGCAAGCTGCAAAGATCGAAGACCAAGGTGATGGACTTCGACAGCGCCGAAGGCGACAAGGTCCTCTTGGCCAAATCCATTTTTGACGACTACAGATTCAAGGATGGCGATATCTCCGAGAATGATTTCCAAAAGCTCTTCGACTACACGAAGCACGGCACGCTGAAATACGACGGCGAAAAGGTCGCCAAATTCGTAGGCGCGCCGGACCTCCACGCGGACGATTTCATGCTGGTCTGATCGGCGGGGCCGGCGTTCGACCTGACCTAAGAAGACGACCGGTTCTATCGCGCGAGATGCCTCCGGAAATCGGCCAGCCGCGGCAGCGCCGAACGGGCCGAGCCCGTGCTTTTCGATAGTATAGGAAATCAGCAGGTTTGAATGGTGGGCGGTACTGGGATTGAACCAGTGACCCCTCCCGTGTGAAGGGAGTGCTCTCCCGCTGAGCTAACCGCCCGTCGCTGGCCCGGGATATGCCGGGCGCCCGCCGTCCGTGTCAAGACGGAACGGAGCGCCACCCGACGGTTGCCAGGCGGTTACCCAGGTGGCTGCAACAACCGTGCCGCTTCGTCGTAGAGCGCGTCGAAGCGATCGATGACGACATCGGCGCCGAGATCGCCGATCGGCAGGGCGCTGTAGCCGAAGGAGACGGCGACGACCGGAATGCCGGCCGCCTTGGCGGTGCGGATATCGACTTCCGAGTCACCGACCATCACCGCTCGACGTGGATCGCCGCCTGCGAGCCGTATCGTCTCGATCAGGTGACCGGGATCGGGCTTGCGAACCGAAAAGGTGTCCTGGCCGGCGATCGCCGCGAAGCGCCCGGCGAGGTGGAGCTGTTCGAGCAGCGATCGCGACAGGCCTTCCAGCTTGTTGGTACAGATCGCCAGCCGCCAGCCTGCCGCCGTGAACCGGTCGAGAGCCTCCGGTGCACCCGGAAACGGGCGGCTGGTATCGGCGAGATGGCGGGAATAATGATCGATGAACCGTTCGAAAAGGTCGTCGAGCCGAGTGTCGTCGGTCGCTTCGCCGGCCGACTGGGTCGCCTTCGCCAGCATGGCGCGGGCGCCGTGACCGACCATCGTCAGGGCATGCTGCAGCTCGACCG
This sequence comes from uncultured Alphaproteobacteria bacterium, assembly GCA_963812275.1. Classification (GTDB taxonomy): domain Bacteria; phylum Pseudomonadota; class Alphaproteobacteria; order Rhizobiales; family Kaistiaceae; genus Bauldia. The sequence goes on from CAWEUQ010000018.1 coordinate 116,083, forward strand.
GCGGCAGGTTCTCCGCCGCAAGGATCGCGTTGAGGGTTGCCACCAGGTCGCTGGCGGTGTCGACGAGCGTCCCGTCGAGATCGAGAACCAGGGTGGGCCGAATGGCGCTCACCGTCGTCCGGTGTCCCGGCCGGGACCATTCTGTATGGCGAAAACCGAAAGACCGACCCGGACCATGACGCTGCGATAGACTCTTTCGACGGACTGCAAAAGCTGTATACCGGCCATGGAATGCCGGCCCATGTCGCGACCGGCATGGCACGGCGACGCCGTAGATGCTAACAAGCCGGCCGGAAAATCAAGGCGAAGCCGATGGTATCGATCGTGACGTCCTATCGCCCGCCCACCGGGCCAACGCTATTGGTTGACAGCCGGACTTGCGTCTTGGCAGGGAGGTCTCCGCGATGACGGGCAAAGTCGTCGGCAACGACGATGAGCGCCTTCGCGCTGCGGCGGCGGCGCTGGAAGACGTGCGCGCCGGCATGAAGCTCGGTCTGGGAAGCGGTCGCACGGCCGATCACTTCGTCAGGCTCCTGGGCGGCAAGGTGCGCGAGGGGCTGTCCGTTGTCGGCGTGCCGACATCGGAAAACACGGCGAGACTGGCGCAATCCGAGGGGATACCGCTGACGACGCTTGACGACGAACCGGCGCTTGACCTGACCGTCGACGGTGCTGACGAGATCGATCACGAATTTCGCCTGATCAAGGGCGGCGGTGGCGCGCTGCTTCGCGAAAAGATCGTCGCCGCGGCCTCGGCGCGGATGGTGGTGGTGGTCGACGCCGGGAAGATCGTCGACACCCTCGGTGCGTTTCCTCTGCCGATCGAAGTCGTGCCCTTCGGAATGGGCGCCACCCGGCGGGCGATCGAGACGGTGGCGACCCGTCTCGGGCTGACTGGCGACCTGGTGCTTCGCAGCCGGGACAACCAGACATTCGTGACCGATGGCGGCCATCATATTCTCGACGCATCCTTCGGCCGTATTCCGGATCCGGAAGCGCTTTCCACGGCATTGTCGGCCATACCCGGCGTAATGGAGCACGGCCTTTTCCTGAACATGGCCTCGGTTGCGATCGTCGGCCGGGAGAATGGCGTCGACAGGCTGACCAGATGAGTGAATTCGCACAAACAGGAGCCCGATTTATGTTCTCGACCAGAAATGTCTCGCGCGCCGCGATGCTGGCGTTCGCCATCAGCCTGGCTGTCCCCGTCAGCGCGCAGGAAATTACCCAGAGCCATCTCGATGCCGCGCTCGATGCCCTGAAAGCGTCGCCGGCGGCCCGCAGCTACGACGACCTGCTTCCCGCCGTTGCCGAGCAGGTCAAGAGCCAGCTGATCCTCACCCGCCCCGATCTGCATCGTGAAATCAGCGACACGGTCGATGCCGTTGTGCTGTCGCTGGTTCCTCGCCGCGCCGACCTCGATAACGACCTTGCCCGGGTCTGGGCAAAGGGCTTCACCGAGGACGAGCTCGTGACGATCGCGACTTTTTACGCCAGCCCGGCCGGACAGAAGTTCAACAAGATCGGTCCGACGGTGATTTCCGATGCCTTCAAGGTCGCCGAAGGCTGGGCGAAACGAATCCGTGAGGAGCTTCTCGTGAAGACCCGCGAGGAGATGAAGAAGCAGGGAGTGGAATTCTGAGCGCGCCGGCTTCCTTGCGCCGTCTGAAGCGGCGGGGCCGCCCGTCTTGACCTTCGACTACGACCTGTTCGTCATCGGCGCCGGTTCGGGCGGCGTTCGCGCTGCGCGGATTGCTGCCGCAGCATGGCGCCCGCGTCGGAATCGCCGAGGATGACAAGGTCGGCGGGACGTGTGTCATTCGCGGTTGCGTGCCGAAGAAGCTGTTCGTCCATGCTGCCCATTTTGCCGACGAACTCGAAGATTCGATTGGGTTCGGTTGGACGACCACCGGCGTCAAATTCGACTGGCCGACGCTGCGGGACAATGTCACCGCCGACACCGACTGGCTGAGCGGAATCTATATCCGTAACCTCGAACGGTCGGGCGCCGAACTCATCCACTCCCGCGCCGTGCTCGAGGATGCCCATACCGTCCGGCTGCTCGGCGAAAACCGCTCCGTGACCGCGCGTTATATCCTGATCGCGACCGGCAGCCGTCCGATCGTCGACCGGACAATTCCCGGCTACGAGCATGCCATCGTTTCAGATGATGTGTTCCACCTCGAGCGCCTGCCGCGACGGATGGTCATCGTCGGCGGCGGCTACGTTGCGCTGGAATTCGCGGCCATCTTCAACGCCTTCGCGGTCGAGACCACTGTCGTTCATCGTGGCGCCGATATCCTCCGCGGATTCGATGCCGATATCCGCAAGGCCGTTCACGCCGCGCTCCAGCACCGCGGGGTCGAGGTGGCCTGTGGTGACACGATTGCCCGGATCGAGCGCGGCGAGGCGGGCCTCCGCGCAACGACACATCGTGGCAGGGAATTCGAGGCCGATCAGGTGCTCTTCGCGATCGGCCGCGTCTCCAACACCGTCGGTCTCGGACTCGAGAATGCCGGCGTTGCGACGGGCGCCGATGGCCGCGTCGAGGTCGACCGCTTTTCGCGCAGCAGCGTCGAAAACATCTACGCCGTGGGCGATGTCACCAACCGCGTGCAACTGACGCCGGTGGCGATACGCGAGGGCGAAGCGGTCGCCGACACCCTGTTCGGCGGCCGGCCGACCGCCGTCGACCACGCCAACATACCGACCGCCGTCTTCACCGAGCCGGAGGTCGGTACGGTCGGCCTCACCGAGGAGGCAGCCAAGGCGGCGCATGACGCGGTCGATATCTACAAGGCGAATTTCAAGCCCCTCCATCATCGCGTCGCGGGGCGTGACGAGCGAATGCTGCTCAAGCTCGTCGTCGACGGCAACACCGATCGTGTGCTGGGCTTCCACGGGGTCGGCGTTGGCACGGCGGAGATGGCGCAACTCGTGGCGGTGGCGCTGAAGATGGGAGCGACCAAGGCGGATTTCGACAGCACGATCGCTCTCCATCCGACCCAGAGCGAGGAACTCGTCACCATGCGCTCGCCGGTCGAACGCTACCGGGCGCCGGTGGCGCTGCCGGAGCCCGAAGCCGGCTAGGATATTTCCCGCGGCACGGGGCGCCCGCAAATCGCCGGTTTCCCACGCGCCGCATCCCGTTGCCCGTCACCGGTAAGCTGTGGAAAAGGCTGCCCGGCGCGTGTATAACCCGCGCCGCGAGGGCCCTCAGGCCCGCCGGGTTGAAGATCGGCTCCGGCATCGCCGCAATCGGGAGTGGACGTCGATGAACAAGGCCTGGAGTCCGGAAGGCTGGCGCGCGAAGCCGATCGAGCAGGTGCCGGTCTATACCGATCCTGCCGCGCTCGCCGCCATCGAGGAGCGGATTTCGACCTATCCGCCGCTGGTCTTCGCCGGTGAGGCGCGCAAGCTCAAACAGGGGCTGGCCCGGGTTGCGGCGGGCGAGGCGTTCCTGCTTCAGGGCGGCGACTGCGCCGAGAGCTTTGCCGAGCACAGCGCCGACAACATCCGCGATTTCTTCCGCGTCTTTCTCCAGATGGCGGTCGTGCTGACTTTCGCCGGCGGCGTGCCGGTCCTGAAGGTCGGCCGCATCGCCGGCCAGTTTGCCAAGCCGCGCTCGGCGCCGACAGAGAAGAGCGGCGACGTCGAGTTGCCGAGCTATCGCGGCGATATCATCAACGGCATCGATTTCGACGAAGTCTCGCGCAATCCCGATCCCAACCGCATCGAGATGGCCTATCGCCAGTCGGCGGCGACCCTGAACCTGCTGCGCGCGTTCGCGCAAGGGCGGGTATGCCAATCTCGATCATGTCCATCAGTGGACGCTCGGTTTCGTCGGCGAGAGCCCCCAGGGACACCGCTACCAGGAGCTCGCCGACCGCATCTCCGAGTCGATGGCCTTCATGCGGGCATGCGGCATCGATGCCGATACGGTGCCCCAGCTTCGCTCGACGGATTTCTTCACCAGCCACGAGGCCCTGCTGCTCGGATTCGAGCAGGCGATGACCCGTGTCGATTCGACCAGCGGCAACTGGTACGCGACCTCCGGCCATATGGTCTGGATCGGCGACCGCACCCGCCAGCCCGATCACGCTCATGTCGAATATTGCCGCGGCATCAAGAATCCGATCGGCCTGAAATGTGGACCGTCGCTCGCGCCGGACGGGCTGATCGAACTGATCGACATTCTCAACCCGGACAACGAGCCGGGGCGGCTGACGCTGATTTGCCGTTTCGGCGCCGACCACGTCGCCGACAAGCTGCCGGCGCTGATCCGCGCGGTCGAGCGCGAGGGCAGGACGGTCGTCTGGTCGTGCGATCCGATGCACGGCAACACCATCAAGTCGGGCAGCGGCTACAAGACCCGCCCGTTCGAACTCGTCCTGCGCGAGGTCGAGAATTTCTTTTCGGTGCATCGTGCCGAAGGCACCCATCCCGGCGGCGTCCATATCGAGATGACCGGCAAGAACGTCACCGAATGCACCGGCGGCGCCCGGGCGATTTCGGATGCCGATCTCAAGGATCGCTATCACACCCATTGCGATCCGCGCCTCAATGCCGATCAGTCCCTGGAGCTGGCGTTCCTGATTGCCGAACTGCTGAAGCGCAATCGCCGCGAACACGTCGAGTCCCGGGCCGCCGCTGCCCGCGTCTGACAAGGCGCCGGGCGGGCAGCCATTGCCGCCCAACATTACCAAGGTTTAATCCGGCGACGCCTGGCCTCGCCAGATTTCTGACAAACTTCGGTCGAGACTTGGGCTTCGTTGATTGTCCGCGAAGCCGAAGATGAGCCGGCGAAGAGCGCCGGTCCGTAACGTCAGATTTCATTCATATCCGGAGGAAAAGGCCATGCGCTCCGCGTGCCTTATTGTCGCGTCATGCCTTGTTGCTGGCGCCGTCGGGTTGGCGACTGCTGCCACCGCCCAGGAAATGTCGCCCGCCGATCAAGCATCCCCCCTTACCGGTCTCTGGCTGACCACCGATTATCCGGTGTTGACCGAGCCGGTTGGCGAGGACGTCAAGGTGCCGCTTGCCATCGAGAACAAGAACCTGCCGCCCGAAAGGATCGCCCTGTCGGTCCAGGGACTGCCGGACGGTTGGCAATGGACGTTCAAGGGCGGTGGTCAGCCGGTCGGCGCGGTCATGGTCGATCAGGATTCCAGCGTCAAGCTCAGCCTCGATCTGACGCCCGCGGCGGGGTCCGACGCGAAGAGCATCGATTTCAAGGTTGTCGGGAAATCCACCGACACATCGCTCGAGCTGCCGATCACGCTGATGCTCGCGGCCGCGCAGCCGGCGAACGTTACGCTAGAGCCGAAACTGCCCGCGCTTCGCGGCACGCCGCGCTCGACCTTCGACTACCAGGTCAGCGCCAAGAATGACGGGGCCGACGAGCAGGTCTTCAACCTCCTGGCCGATGCTCCTCCCGGCTTCCAGGTGGTCTTCAAGGAACAATATGGCTCGCAGGAACTGACCAGCATTCCGATCAAGGCGGGTAAGTCGAAGGACATCAAGGTGAGCGTGACGCCGGCTCGCGACGTTGCCGCGGGACAATACCCGGTGGTCGTCCACGTCGCCGGACCGAGCGCCGCCGCCTCGACCCAGCTTGTCCTCGACATCACCGGCCAGCCGACGCTCACCCTCGCCGGCCCCGAGGGGCGGCTGTCGGGCGAGGCGACGGCCGGCGAAAGCAAGACCTTCAATTTCACCGTCGGCAACAGCGGAACGGCGCCGGCTCAGCAGGTCAAGCTTTCGGCTGGCGCTCCCAATGGCTGGAAGGTCGATTTCGAGCCGGCGGTGATCGACGTTCTCGCCCCGGATCAGGACGTCCAGGTCGCGGTCAACATGGTGCCTTCGACGAAGGCGATCGCCGGCGACTACATGGTCAGCGTTCGCGCCAATGGGGATGGCGTTTCGGAGAGCGCGAACTTCCGTGTCACCGTCCTCACCTCGACACTGTGGGGCATTGCCGGGCTTGGCGTCATCGGGGCCGCGGTCGTGGTTCTTGCGGTCGGCGTTACGAGGTACGGACGGCGATGAGCGAACTGGTCATCGAGACCCGCGGTCTCGTGAAGCGCTATGGCAGGACCTTGGCTGTCGACGGTGTCGATCTCGCCATCGAAGCCGGTGAAGTCTTCGGCCTCCTCGGGCCGAATGGGTCGGGCAAGACGACGACGATCCTGATGCTGCTCGGCCTCACCGAGCCGAGCGACGGTGAGGTCAAGGTTCTTGGGTTCGACCCGTTGCGCCAGCCCCTGGAGGTGAAACGGCGCGTCGGCTACCTGCCGGACCAGGTCGGCTTCTACGATCACCTGTCGGCGCGCGAGAACCTCGCTTATACGGCGCGGCTCCTCGGGCTCGACGCTCACGAAAGCTATCACCGTATTGATCGGAACCTCGAACGTGTCGGCCTTTCGGACGTCGCGCAGCGAAGGGTCTCGACGTTTTCGCACGGCATGCGCCAACGGCTGGGTCTCGCCGAGCTTCTGGTCAAGGAGGCCCGCATCGCCATCCTCGACGAGCCGACCAACGGTCTCGACCCGCAGGCGACGCACGAACTCCTCGGCCTGATCGACGAACTGAAGGCGGAAGGCATGACGATCGTGCTGTCTTCCCATCTTCTTGGCCTCGTCCAGTCGACCTGCGATCGGGTGGCGCTGTTCCGCAAGGGGCGGATCGGCTTGATCGGTCGGGTCGACGACCTGACGCGCGAGGTTCTTGGCGGGGCTTATGTGATCGAGGTCGAGGCCGAAGGGGTCGATCTCGTCGGCGTACTGGCCGGCCTGGAGGGTGTCGGTTCCGTCAATGCCGAGGGCACGGGCGTTACCCGCATCGACGCCGACCGGGATGTGCGTCCACAGATCGCCAGGCGGGTCGTCGAGGCCGGCGGCGAATTGCGTAACATGGCGATAAGCCGGACCAGCCTCGACGAAGTCTATGCCCGCTATTTCGAGCAGGCCGAAGAGGAGATGTCCGATGCGGCGTGAAGGTTCCCCGTTCACCGGGATGGCGACGATCGCACTCAAGGAGGCGGCGGATCATATCACCAGCGCTCGCATTCACCTGACGATGCTGCTGGTCCTCCTTACCGCCATCGGCGCGATCTATGGCGCCATCGGCCAGATCAAGAACACCATCGGTCAGGATCCGTTCCTCTTCCTGAGGCTGTTCACGACCGCTCGCGCCCCGCTTCCCTCGTTCGTCTCCTTTCTCGGTTTCCTCCTGCCGCTGATCGCAATCGCGCTCGCGTTCGACGCCATCAATGGCGAGTATAGCCGGCGAACGATGAGCCGCATCCTGGCCCAGCCGATCTATCGGGACGCGCTGCTGACCGGCAAGTTCCTCGGCGGCCTGATCGTTCTCGCGATCTGCCTTGTCACCCTGTGGCTGCTGATGACCGGCCTCGGCATCCTGACGCTTGGCCTGCCGCCGAGCGGCGAGGAGGTGCTGCGCGGCGTCGCCTTCCTCATCTGCTGTCTCGCCTATGGCGGGGTCTGGCTCGCGGTTGCGCTGCTGTTCTCGACCCTGTTCCGTTCGCCGGCGACGTCGGCCCTCGCGGCGCTGACACTCTGGCTGCTGTTCACGATCTTCTGGTCGATGCTCGCACCGCTTGTCGCCGGCGCGCTCGCTCCGGTCGACCAGCTCGATCCCATGTCCCTGGTGACCAACGCCGAGCTTCAGCACGGGATTTCGCGGCTGTCGCCCTATACGCTTTTCGGCGAGATGACCCTCGGCCTGCTCAACCCGGCGACGCGCGCCCTTGGGCTCGTCTTCATCGGTCAGCTCCAGGGCGCGGTCATGGGCGCTCCCTTGCCGTTTTCGCAAAGCGCGCTGCTCATCTGGCCCCAGCTCGCGGGGCTCGTCGCAGCGATGATCCTCGTCTTCACCGTCGCCTATATCGCCTTCCAGCGACAGGAGATACGCGCCTGAAGCTCGGCCCGTATTCCGGCGACCTTGCGATCAGGCATGGCTGCCGTGCCCGATCCCAATGTATGCTGCTCCAACCGGTGAAGGAGAGGCGACGATGGGCGAGAATATTACGCTGGAGACGGGCGACGGTCATCGATTCTCGGCCTATGAGGCAAAGCCGGCGGGGCCGGTCCGCGGCGGCCTCGTCGTGGTTCAGGAGATCTTTGGCGTCAACGCCCATATTCGCGACGTCGCCGACGGTTATGCCGCCGACGGCTATCGGGTGCTCGCACCGGCGCTTTTCGACCGCGCCGAGCGGGGCGTCGAACTCGATTACCATGGCGCCGACCGCGACAAGGCGATGGCGCTCCGCAAGGCGGTCGAGATCGATCACATGCTTGCCGACATCGCCGCCTCGATCGCCGCACTCGACGAAGCGGGCAGGGTGGGCATCGTCGGATATTGCCTCGGCGGTTCGCTTGCCTGGCTCGCCGCCCAGCGTCTCGACGGCCTGTCGGCGGCGGTCGGCTATTACGGTTCGATGGTCGCCGCCAATCTCGACGCGCCACCCCAATGCCCGGTGATGCTCCATTTCGGCGAGGAAGACGGCGGCATTCCGATGTCTGATGTTGAAAAGATCAGGACATCGGTCGATTCCCAGGTCGTACAGGTCTTCAGCTATTCCGGCGCCGGGCATGCCTTCAACCGCAAGGGCAATGTCGCCTATCACGAACCCTCCGCGACGCTTGCCCGAAAGCGGACGCTCGCCTTCCTTCGCGAGCACGTCGGATAGACGCATGACGATTGCCCCCCATCCGTCGCCGCGCTAAACCGGCGATATGGCAGCAAACCTGACCGATACCATCCGCATCACCGTCGCCCAGCTTGATTCCGTAGTCGGCGATATTGACGGCAACCTCAAGAAGGCGCGGGCGGCGCGAGACGCGGCAGCCGCCGCGGGCGCCGATCTCGTGGCGTTCCCGGAACTCTTTGTCGCCGGCTACCCGCCGGAAGACCTGGTGCTGAAGCCGGCCTTCCAGGATGCGTGCCGGAAGGCGGTCGAGGATTTCGCGGCGGACACCGCCGACGGCGGCCCCGGTGTGGTGATCGGCACGCCATGGCCCGAGGGCGGCAAGGTCTACAATGCCGTGGCGCTGCTCGACGCAGGCAAGGTTCAGGCGCTCCGCTACAAGGTCGAGCTTCCCAACTACGGCGTATTCGACGAACTCAGGGTCTTCGAGCCCGGACCCCTGCCGGGGCCTGTCGGATTCCGTGGCCTGAGGCTTGGCCTGCCGATCTGCGAGGACATCTGGTTCGAGCAGGTCTGCGAATGCCTCTTTGAAACAGGGGCCGAACTGCTGGTCGTTCCCAACGGCTCGCCCTATTGGCAGGGCAAGGCCGACGCCCGCCAGCAGGTAGCGATCGCCCGCGTCGTCGAGACCGGGCTGCCGATGGTCTACGTCAACCAGTGCGGCGGGCAGGACGAACTGGTCTTCGACGGTGGCTCCTTCGGGCTCCACGGCGACCGGACGCTGGCCTTCCAGATGCCGCAGCTCGCCGAGGCGATCGAGACGTTCACCTGGCAGCGCGATGACGATCTCGGCTGGCGCTGCACCGACGGCAGCTTCGCCGCACTTCCCGGGCTCGAGGAAGCCAACTGGCGCGCCTGCGTCCTCGGGCTTCGCGACTACGTCAACAAGACCGGTTTTCCCGGCGTCGTCCTCGGCCTTTCCGGCGGCATTGATTCCGCCGTCGTCGCGACCATGGCAGTCGACGCGCTCGGGGCCGAACGGGTCCATTGCGTCATGCTGCCTTATCACTACACCTCCGGCGAGAGCCTGACCGACGCCGCCGAACTCGCCGAGATCCTTGGCGTGCGCTACGACACCGTGCCGATCGCCGATCCGGTGGAGGGCTTCGAAAGGGCGCTTGAAGCCGATGTTCGGCGACAGCGCCCCCGACACCACCGAGGAGAACCTGCAGTCGCGCTCGCGCGGCACCATCCTGATGGCGATCTCCAACAAGTTCGGCGCGATGGTGCTGACCACCGGCAACAAGTCCGAGATGTCGGTCGGTTACGCGACGCTCTATGGCGACATGAACGGCGGCTTCAATCCGATCAAGGACCTTTACAAGACGGAGGTCTACGGGCTCGCCCGCTGGAGGAACGCCAATCGTCCCGACGAGGCGCTCGGGCCGGGCGGCATCGTCATCCCGGAGAACATCATCACCCGCGCGCCGTCGGCCGAACTCCGGCCGGACCAGACCGACCAGGATTCGCTGCCGCCCTATGATGTCCTCGACGACATCCTCGAATGCCTGGTCGAGAACGAGATGCGGGTCTCCGAGGTTGTCGCCCGGGGGCACGACATCGACACCGTGCGGCGGGTCGAGCGGCTGCTCTATATTGCCGAATACAAGCGTCGTCAGGCCGCGCCCGGCGTCAAGATCACGCGCAAGAATTTCGGCCGCGACCGGCGCTACCCGATCGTCAACAAGTTTCGCGATCGCGGCTGAGCCGGCGTTGCCAGCTAGCGGTGAAGGCCGAGATCGGTCGTCAGGGCCGCGTCGCCGATTTCCTCCGCGTCCTCTTTTTCTTCGGCCGGATCCTCCAGCGGATTCTCGCCGTCCGGAGTCTCCTTCAGGCCTTCGGCGGCAAGACGCCGCTTCCGGAGGATTTCCGCTGCTTTCTGCTTGTCGGTCTTTTCCATCGTCTTTGTCCTCTTCGCGCGGACCCCGCCGCGCTGTCGAGTGAACGCGCCAAGGCGTGCACAAGTTCACGATGATGGCGAATACTACAGCGAAACCATGCAATTTGGCTAACTCGGGGCAGATTGCATTTTCATTGACCGTCCGCGCGGCAGGATTCATACTCCGCGCAACTTGTTCGCAACGACCCGCGTCGGTGCGCGATGCACCAGGAATGGGTCGGGGAGGGGTCCCACTCACGGAACGACCGCGCGGTTCGGTCGGTGCGAGGACCTGCGAATGCGGCACTATCCTTCGTTCTTCCTGGCGGTGGCGGTGGGCTTGATGTGTTCGGCGGATGCCGGGGCGCAGACTGCGGCCTGTCCGGCGCTCGAAGCCCGCCTGGCGTCGCTGGATCGAACGTCGGACGACTACTGGAACAACGACCTTCGCGATACCCAGGCGGCCATCGATCGCAAGCGTGCCGATCTCGACCAGGCGATGTCGTCGGCACGACGCGCCGGCTGCTATGGCGGCTTCCTGTTCAAGGCGCGCCAGTCGGGCAAGAACTGCAAGGCGCTGGCCGCGCGCGTCGATCGCGCCCGGTCCGGACTGCAGAAAGTCGAGACCGAACAGCGTAGCGTCGCCGGCGATCCTTACGCGGCCGAGCGGGAACGGTCGCGGGTGGTCGGCGAACTCGTTGCCAATCAGTGCGGTCGGTACGCTTCCTTCGAGCGGCCCGGCCGTCGGAGCACCGGCCTGCTCAGTTCGATTTTCGGGTCGCGGCGCTTCTTCCGGGATCGCAGTACCAGCGACGAACCCTTCGGCGTCGGGACCTATCGGACGCTCTGCGTCAGGACCTGCGACGGCTACTATTTCCCGATCAGCTTCAAGGCGTCGCCGGGCGAATTCGCGCGGGACGAGGGCGCCTGCCGGGCGATGTGCCCGGGAACCGACGTGGCGCTCTACGTCCACCGCAACCCCGGTGAGCAGGCCGAGCAGATGGTGTCGCTTGCCGGCCAACCCTACACCGCGCTGCCGACCGCCTTCCGCTACCGGAAGGTATACGACCGGGCCTGCACGCTGTCCGGCGATCGCGACCACGGCCAGTGCATCCGGACCGCCCGCGACAACCATCCCGACACCGGCCCCGGCCCTCGTTATCGAAACCAATGGCGGCGTCCTGACGATCACGGCCGCGCCACCGCCCGAGACGCCGGTCGACCAGATCGCGCAGCCTCCACCACCGGCGCGACCGGGCGGCGACGCGGACCCGGAAACCACCGCCAACCGCACGGGCGGCTTTGCGCCCGGCACGCCCGAGACCGCCACCCATCCGGCCGCCACCACGGCAGCGGGTCCAAACGGGAAGCGGATCCGTGTGGTCGGTCCGACCAGCTACATTTCTGTCGAATGACCCGGCGGCTCGCGTTCCATATCGAGACAGGCGAGCCAGTTGAACGGAATGTGAAACCATTTTTGATATTAGATGCTTCCGTGGCTGCCAGACCTTTGCCATCTTTGCGGTATCATATGCCTCTTCGCGATTCAGGGAATTGCGATTTTCCACATAGATTACAGTATCTTGCCGCAATGCGGCCGGGGGAGCATACAGCGGACGTGACAGCGAGAATCGCCATTTGGCCCCGGAGCCGCTCCATTTTTGCGTGTCGCGGCGCTGGGCGTAGCCTGGTCGCTTTGGCCGGTTGTGCCTCGAACATGACCAAGGACGGCAAGCCGATCGACCCGCTGGTCGTCGCCATGTATGCCCCCGTCCAGGGCGAACCTTTCCCTGTGCCGGCCATACCGATCTCGAGGGTCGATCCGAAGCTGTTCCGCCAGACGGTGGCGACGCCGGCGAACATCCCGAACGAGCCGCCGGGCACCATCGTCGTCGATCCTTACGAGAAGTTCCTCTACCTGGTGCAGGACGGCGGCCAGTCGCTGCGCTACGGCATCGGCGTCGGCAAGCAGGGCTTCGCCTGGGCTGGCGAGGCGCAGATCGAGGACAAGCAGCACTGGCCGAAATGGTTTCCGCCGGTGGAGATGCAGGCGCGTGACGAACATGCCGCCAAATACCCCGACGGCATGGATGGCGGCCCGCAAAATCCGCTGGGTTCGCGCGCCATGTATCTCTACGAAGGCAAGTGCAAGGACGGAAACATCCGCACGCCGAATTGCCGGGATACGCTCTACCGCATCCATGCGACCAACGAGCCGATGTCGATCGGCAAGGCGGTTTCCAGCGGCTGTATCCGGATGTGGAACCAGGACGTGATCGACCTCTACGACCGGGTCGACATCGGCACCAAGGTCGTGGTGCTCCAGGGGCCGGGGACGACGCCCGACGCCGGGGGTGGCCCGGCGATTGCCGGCGCCCCGTTGATGTCCGGCGCGCCGGTCGTGGTTTCGCTGCCGGCGTCGCCGGCGATCTAGTCCCGATACGCGGACTCGCGGGCACGCGCCTGCGCTGCCGGGAGCGCACCGGAAACACCACCCTGTCATCCCCGCGAATGCGGGGATCCAGTAAACGATGTCGCGAATCGTCTGGCGCCGGCATCGGTTACTGGTTCCCCTTTCCCTCGGGCTTCGCCCTCGCCGGGGATGACGGGGAGGGAGGGATCGCGGTCAATCGGGCATGCTCCATCGTTGCCGCGCTCGGTGGCCGAGCCGGGGTTTGATCGGTGCGCGTGGGCACGCGGCCTTGCCGCTTTGCCCACCCTACTTTTGTCCTTCCCTGTCCGGCCTTCGGCCGTCCTCGCCTCTTGTCTGCTCCTCGCCTCCTGGTCAGAGGCGAGGGGTGGCGGGCGCCGAATGAACGCCTGCTGGCCTCGGCCGGAGCCGGGGCGGAATTGGGCGCTCGTCCGGCGCCCGCCGCGGCGACTTTTTGGCACTCCGCACCCGCGCTCCACCGGGCGGGCAGCCGCCGGGTTCAAGCCGACGGCGACTCGTCATCCGGGTTGGCGGCGGCTTGCGCCGTCGCGTCGATCCGGATGGGCCCGCCCGGCTTAAGGTCAACCTGTGACAGCCGGTCGTAGTGCCGGCGGGCGGTTCACGCGGAGGCCTCCCGAGGCGCTCGGACCGTCGTCCTCGCACCGCGGGCGCCGCTCCCCGCTCCGTCTCCGGCCGTCACCGGTGGACGCCCCTCTAACCGAGCGGGGATGGCCGGTATTATGCGGGCGCGGCAATCTCTGGGGATTGGATTTTTGTTATGCCCGGTTATGGCGGGCGAGTGATGATGAAAGGTTTTTGCCCGACCGTGGGAAGGCGTCGGGCTTGAACGTGGCGCCGGACATTTTTTGTGCGCTCGTCATCGCCTTTTTCGGATGAGCCCGGTAGGTTTGCATGACGACCATGCTGATGGAGCAGGCGCCAATGCGCATTGCGGTACCCACACTTGGACTCGCCGCTTTGGCGTTCGCCATGCTTGCCGGTGCCGCTGAGGCGCAGACGCGGCAATTCGCATGCGGCGGGGGACGCTTCGTCACGGTGACGGTCTCCGGGCCGAACACGGTCGTCGCCGGTCCACTCGACGGCCAGATGATGACGCTGGTCCAGAGCCCCAACGATCCGCTGCATTTCCTCAACGGCGACTACGGCGTCGTCATCTCGCCGGACCAGACGCGCATTCAGGTCGAGGTCCCCGAGGATGCCGGCCTTGTCTGCGTCTTCGGCGCTGGCGGCAACGCACAGCGCCCGCCGCCCGCGCCGCCGCGGCCTCAGCCGCCACCGCCACCGCCACAGGCGACGGGGCAGGGACCCTCCCGCCAGTTCTTCTGCGGCGAGGACAGCTTCGTCACGGTGACGGTCTCCGGTCCGAACACGGTCTTCGCCGGTCCGATTGACGGGCAGATGATGACCCTGGTCCAGAGCCCCAACGATCCGCTGCATTTCCTCAATGGTGACTACGGCATCATCATCTCGCCCGACCAGCTCCACATCCAGGTCGAGATTCCCGACTTCGGGCAGATCGGCTGTCAATTCGGCGCCGGGGCCGGCGTTCCCCAGCCGCCGCCCGCGGTCGCCGCGCCGACGCCCCAGCCGGCGCAGCCGGTCGGCTTCCCGATCGAGGCGAAGTCGTGGGGCGGCTCGGTGCGGGCCGGACCGAGCATCAACGCCCAGAAGATCGGCAGCCTGCCCGAAGGCGAGCGGATCACGCTGCTCGAACAGGCCAACGCGCCCTTCTTCCAGGATCGCCCATGGTTCCGCATCAGTTTTCGCGGCCAGACCGGCTATCAGTGGGGCGGCATCATCTGCCCGATCGGGCGGCCGGTGCCGGGCACCTTCGAGGTCTGCAACTAGCGCCGTTCAGGGTGCCGACAGCACCGTCGTGCGATCCCCGGTGATCGGATCGACCGCGAGGATCGCGGAAATCCCGGGATCGCTGACATAGAGGATATCGTCGATCCCGGCGGCAACGCCCCACGGGCGTTTGAAGGCGGGACCACTGCCCCTCTTCGGCCCCGAGAGGAGCCTCACGTCCATCGGCTTGAGATGGATGGCGAAGAGCGCCGTCGCCTTGACGTCGGTGACGACAAGAGCGTCGCCGGGCATTTCGGCGATGCCGAGGGGCGACTCCAGGGCGGGCCCGTCGCCCGGCGCCGGGGCTTTCAGTACGGCCCGGTCACCATTGGCGGCATCGACCCGGACGACGGCCGAATGCACCGGGTCGCTGACGTAGTAGCTGCCGTCGGAGGCCGCGACGATGCCGATAGGCACACCGAAGGCCGGGCCGTCGCCCCGGTCGGCATCGGAGACGATCGCCCGGTCGCCGGTGGTCCGGTCGACCGCGATGACTGCCGCGAGATCGGGGTCGGTGGTCAGCACCAGCCGGTCGGTCAGCGACGCGGCGATCGGGTCCTGGACCTCGAGGCCGCTGCCCCGCGTCGGACCGGAGAGGACGGAGCGATCGCCCGTCCGCACGTCGACGCGGATCATCGCGATGTTGGTCGCGTCGCCGACGATCAGCTCGCCGCTTGCGGTGACGACGACCGACTCCGGGGTGATGAGGAAGACGCCGGTGCCATGCGCGGCATCCGAAACGACGCGGCTCGCGCCGGTTGCCGGATCGACGGCGATCACCGCGTCGCGGCGCGGATCGACGGTGACGATCCCGCCATCCTCCATGACCGCGATGCCCATCGGGTAGAGCAGGGCGGGCGGCGGCGTCTGGTCCCGATAGGCGAGCGACCGATCACCGGTAGCCGGATCGATGGCGAACACGGCCTTGCCGCCGAGATCGAGGATGACCGGGCGGCCGCCGCGCATTGCGAGGTCGACGGGCATGACCAAGGCCGGTCCGCCACCGGTATCGGGCCCGGAGACGACGGTGCGGTCTCCGCTGGCGGGATCGACGGCGAGCAACGACCGCAGGGCCGGGTCGACCGCGAGCAGTGACCCGTCGGCCGTGATCGCGAGCCGGGTCGGAGCGGCGAGCGCCGGGCCACGGCCCCGCGTCATCCCCGAAACGACTGTCCGGTCGCCGGTGCGAAGGTCGACCGAGACAATAGCCTTCAATCCACGGTCGGCGACGAAGAGCCGGTTGTCTTTGTCGGCCGCGATGCCGAAGGGATCGACGAAGGCGGGCCCCTGGCCGGCGGTGGCGGAGGACAGGATGCTGCGGTCACCGCTGTCCGGCGCGATCTGGACGATGGCGCCGAGGCCGATGTCAACGACGGCCAGCGCGCCGCCCGGCAGCCGGGCGACGGTGCGAACGGTGGAAAAGGCCGGACCCTTGCCGTGGGTCTTGCCCGAAAGCTCGCTGCGATCCCCGCTCGCCGGATCGACGCGATAGACCGCGCCGGCGCCCGGATCGACGACATAGATGTTCGCGCTGTCGGCGACGACGCCGACCGGAGCGTTGAAGTCGGGTCCGACGCCGCGCCGGCTCGACGACATCAGCCGGCAGTCGCCCGTCGCCGGATCGATCAGGAGGAGAGCCTGCAGGCCGCGATCGACGATCAGCAGGCCAGTGGCGCTCGTGGCCAGGCCCATCGGCGCGACGAAGGCGCTGCCGGCATCGGCGCAGGCAGGCAGGGACGGCGGCGTCGCCTCGGCGTCGACGGATGCCTGGAGCGCCATGATGCCGGCGAGCACGGCTGCCGGCGCGAGTGTCTTGAGGATATGGGTCAATGGCCGGTCCCTCTTGTTGGCGCGGTCGCCGCGAATCCCGTGCGGTGTCGGGCGACCGGAGCGCGTCGCGTTAGCGCACGACGCGGATGCTCTTCGCGGCCCGCGTAATGCCGGTGTAGAGCCACCGCGCCGCGTTCTCGCGAAAGGCGAAACTCTCGTCGAAGAGGATGACGTCGTCCCACTGCGAGCCCTGCGCCTTGTGGACGGTCAGCACATAGCCGAAGTCGAAGGCGTCGGAGCGGCGGCGGGCGGGCGCGGCAAGGGCGTCGGCGGTGCCGTCGAAATAGGCCGGGTTGATCGAGGCGACGGTGTTGATGCGACCGCTGACGCCGTCTTCCGGACTGAGCGCGTAGCGCAGCAGCCCCTTGCGCGGCGCCCGCACCTTGTCGACCCGCCACAGGCTGCCGTTGAGCAGGCCGCGCTTGCGATCGTTGCGGAGGCACACCAGGACGTCGTCGGCGACCGGCGTCGGGCTGTCGCGACCGAGGAGCTGGCGGATGCGGGTGTTGTAGTTCTTGCGGGTGACGTTGCGGCCGACGAGGACCTGATCGGCGCCGGTGACCGCGTCGGGATCGATCTCGTCGCGCGAGATGACCGCGCTCTGGCCATAGACGCCGTAGTCGAGCCGGCCGCCCTCGCGCACGATCATCGACAGCCGGACGATCGGATCGTCGGCGGCCTGGCGATGGACCTGGGTCAGCATGACGTCGGGCTCGGCGTCGGTGAAGTAGCCGCCGCCGGCGACGGGGGGAAGCTGCGCCGGATCGCCGAGTACCAGCACCGGCGTGCCGAAGGAGAGGAGATCGCGGCCGATCTCCTCGTCGACCATCGAGCATTCGTCGATGACGATCAGCGACGCCTTGGCCGCGGCGCTGTCGTCGTTGAGGACGAAGGTCGGGCCGGATTCATCCTCGCCGCGCATGCGGTAGATCAGGCTATGGATGGTGCCGGCGCCCTTGCAGCCCTTGCCGCGCATGACGTGGGCGGCCTTGCCGGTATAGGCGGCGAAGAGGGTTTCGCCGCCGACGCTTTCGGCGAGGTGGCGGGCCAGTGTCGTCTTGCCGGTGCCGGCGTAGCCGAACAGCCGGAAGACCGGCTCGTCCGCCGCCTTCAGCCAGTCGGCCACCGCCTTCAGCGCCGAATCCTGCTCGCTCGACCATTGCATGGGCATGGGTCTAGCGGAGGCGGCGCCCTCCGGCCAGTCGCCGGGTCGTTCGAATGGTGAAGGCGCGGGAGCTTCTCCTCGCTCCCCGCGGGTTCAGACGATCAGGAAGTCGCCGTAGGCGAGGTCGTGATGACCCTGGATCTTGGCGAACAGGATCTTCTGGTGGCCGCCGGCGCCATCCGGATCGTAGTAGAGCTTCTGCACGTTCTTGTGCGAGTCGTACCTGTAGACGAGGTGCTGATCCTCGGTCTTGGCCTTTTTCCCGACGATGAAATTCTTGCTGGAAATGCCGTCGCCTTCCATGCCCTTGAAGGCCGTGAAGATGTGGGCATCGAGCCAGATCGAGTTGGTTCCGCCACCTTGGCCCTTCAGGTAGTTCCAGTCCTTGATCGTGTCGACGTTGTACTTGGCACTGAGCTTGGAGTCGAAGACGAAAGCGTCGTCGCCGGTATAGCCCCTCAAGGCGTCCTTGCCCTTTCCGCCATGGAGCTCGTCGTCGCCGCCATATCCGTTGAGCTTGTCCTTGCTCTTGAAGCCGTAGAGCTTGTCGTCGTGGAAGGAGCCGAGGATGTGGTCGTCGTGCTTGAACAGCTTCGGGACGTAATTCGACCAGGTGTTGTCATAGACCGCGTCGAGGAAATTGGTGATCTGCACCTTCATGTCGGTGAGCGTATAGAGGTCGGTGCCGGCGCTGTAGTGGCTGACCTCGACCGAATGCAGTTCTCCGGACTTGATCTTTCCGTGGGAATTCACCTTGAAATCGCCGATCAAGCGGACTTCGATGTCATTCTTGATCACGACGAGATCGTTCCCGTCCTTCACCAGCGACTTGTTGTTCAGCGTCTTCCGAATATCGGTCAGCTTGCTGTTGTCGGAGCCGTCAGTTGCATTGAAATATGGCATGTGGTCACGAATCCCCTCGGAACGCTCGTTGCGGCGCACAGCCTCACACCATGGAGGGCAATCGTGTCAAGATTTCGCCCGGCTTGTGCGGGTCATCGGTCCCGATGGCCGACGGAAATCGCCGCAAAATAGACCAGGGCGCTCAGCCCGGTGATGCAGAAGCTCGCCGGCCAGTCGCTGTAATAGGCGATGGCGATACCAAGCCATGCCTGGCCGAGCGCCAGCCCGCACGCCAGCGCCACACCGGGCAGGAGTCCGCTGGTGAGGCGTTGCGCCGCAGCCGATGGGCCGATCAGCAGCGTGAAGACCAGCAGCACGCCGACGATCTGGACCGACTGGGCGACGGCGAGCGCGGTGACGGCCAGGAACAGCGTGCCGATCAGGCGGAGGGAGACGCCACGCGCTTCGGCGAGCTCCGGCTGAAGACTGGCGAAGAGGAGCGGGCGGCTGATCGCCGCCAGCGCCGCCAGCGCCGCGACGCCGAGAACGACCAGCCAGGCGAGCATCGTCGACGACACCGCGAGCACGTTGCCGAACAGGATGGACGTCGCCTGGAGGGTGGTCGAGGTGTTGAGATTGAGGAAGAGAAGGCCGAAACCGAGGGCCAGCGTCAGGATGATGCCGACCGCGACGTCGCGGCCGCTGAGCCGCTCGCCGAGGAGGCCCATGCCGGTGCCGGCGACCAGCGTGAAGACAAGCATCCCCCATAGCGGGGCGACGCCGACCAGCGCGGCCCCGGTCGCCCCGGCGAAGCCGACATGGGAAAGCGCATGACCGGCAAACGTCTGCCCGCGCAGGACCAGGAAGTAGCCGACCGCCCCGGCGACCAATGCGACAATGCCGCTCGCCGCGAAGGCACGCAGCATGAAGTCATAGGTGAGCATGGTCGTGATGATGTTCGCGTTCGATATGTTCGCCGCCGGACATGACGAAGATCCGTTCCCCGGCCCGGATGACGTCGATCTTGGTTCCGTAGAGGCGCGAGAGGGTCGGCGCGGTCACGACCTCGTCGACGGTGCCGAGAACGGCGCTGCCACCACCGAGATACAGCACCTGGTCGATGGCGCCGAGGAGCTGGTTCAGTTCGTGGGCGCTGAACAGGACGGTGAGGCCGAATTCCCTGGAGAGACGACGGACCAGCGTGACGATGACGTGCTGCTGGTGCTGGTCGAGGCTGATCAGCGGCTCGTCGAGCAGGAGCAGGCGCGGGCGGCCGATCAACGCCTCGGCGATCAGCAGCCGCTGCCGCTGGCCGCCCGACATCGCAGAGAACGGCCGCGTCGCCAGCGCCGCGCCGTTAACGGCTTCAAGCGCCCAGTCGATTTCGCGCCGTTCCTTCGCCGACGGGATCGGCAGGCCGAAACGGTGCCCGTTCAGCGAACTGGCCAGGAACGCCCGGCCCGAAAGGCCGACATCGGGAGGCGCGGCGCGGGTTTGCGGCAGGTAGCCGACCCCGGCGTTACCCTGCCCGACGGGATTGCCGAACACCGTGATGCGGCCGCTATCCGGCCGACGCAGACCGAGGATGGCCCGGATCAGGGTCGTCTTGCCCGAGCCGTTCGGCCCGAGCAGGCCGACGAGGGCGCCCTCGGCAATGTCGAAGCTGATGTCGCTGAGGAGCGGCGTCCGGCCGACCGACAGCGTCACATGATCGAGGCTGACGGCGCTCAAGACGAGGGTGCCGCCAAGGCTTTTTCCGTAGCCTCGAGCTGATCGAGCATCCAGCCGACGTAATCCGCGCCTTCGGGCATGATTTCGGTGACGCCGACGACCGGCAGTCGCGCGTCCCCCGCGACGGCGAGGAGATGCTCGGTCATCGGGTCGACCACCTGGCTGTTGTAGAAGAGAACCTTGACCCGATGGCTGCGGATGTCGTTCTCCAACTCGCCGAGCTGGTGGGCCGACGGCTCGCTTTCGTTCATGATCGCGCGCTGGAAATCGGTGTCGCGCATGTCGAGCCCCAGGGCGCGTGCCATCAGCCCGAAGACCGGTTCGGTCGCCGTGACCGGTGTCCCGGCATAGCCGGCGCGGATCGTCTTGATCTTCTCATCCAGTTCGCGAAGCGAGGCGAAGAAGTCCTGGCTCCGACTCCAATATTCGTCCTTGCCGTCGGGATCGATGGCGGACAGGGCCTCGGCGAGGTTGGCGGCGAGTGCCGGAACCGCGCGTGGATCGTACCAGAGATGCGGGTTGCCGCCCTCGGTCGCGCCGATCAATGTCGCGACGTCAACGATCTTGCGGCCGGAGCCCCCGGACGAGTCGATCAGTCGCTCCATCCAGTGGTCGTAGCCGGCGCCATTCATGATGACGATCCGTGCGTCGGCGACGGCCCGGGCGACCGAGGCGGATGGCTCAAAGTCGTGTGGATCTGCCTTTGCGCTGACCACGATGCTCTCGACGGCAACCCGGTCGCCGCCAATCGCGGACGCGACCGCGCCGTAGAAATTCTCGGCGGCGACGATCGGGATGGGCAGGTCCGCGGCCTGAGCCGGAAACGAAGCCGCGATAACGACGATGCCGGCGGCAAGGGCAGATTTCATGGCGCGCGCTCCCGAAGAAACGAAACGTTATAACATTACATATTGCGATGCAATAGCGATGGTCCATTGCTCCCGTTATCGTGGCGCGACATTATCCGGTTCGGGGGGACAGCGATGGATGACGCGGGACTGACAAAGGCGCGCGGCGTGCCCGGCGCCGGCCGGATCGATGCTGTCTGAAATCGGGCAGACTTCGGGGCCGCTGCCGTTTGCGCGGGCGATGGGGCTCGCCTACGCGACGGTCGGGTTTGTCCTGACCCATCTCACCTTCGGCCTCCTCATCCTCTTCCTGCTGGGCTGGCTGCCTTATTCCAGCATCGACGGCACACCGACCGTCGGCCTGGCCGCCTCTTTCGCCATCGATCTGGCGCTGGTCGGCCTGTTCGGCCTGCAGCATTCCGGCATGGCGCGGACGGCGATCAAGCGGATCAGCGCGCACATCCTGCCCGAGCCGCTCGAGCGGGCGACTTATGTCTACTGCGCCAATGCGGCGCTCCTTTTTCTCATCCTCGCCTGGCAACCCGTACCGACAACGGTCTGGCGGATCGACGCGACGCTCCCTGTGGTGGCGATCTGGACGGTGTTCGTCGTCGGGTGGGGGCTGTCCTTTGCCGGCAGCATGCTGATCGATCATTTGCAGCTTCTCGGCATGCCGCAGGCATGGGCGTGGTCGAACGGCCGCGTCCATCGGATCAAACCATTCCAGAATCACTGGCTCTACGACCTTGTCCGCCATCCGATTCAGCTCGGTCTGATCATGGCCTTCTGGGCGACGCCGCACATGACGGTGGGGCACATGCTGTTCTCGGCCGGCCTGACCCTCTACATCGTCATCGGCACCCGCTTCGAGGAGAAGGACCTGATCGGCACGTTTGGCGAGGACTACGCCGCGTATCGCGCAAGAGTGCCGGGGTTGATTCCGCGATTTCGAAGGAGCCGGTGATTCCGCCCGCTCTCTAGACATCGCCGCGGGCGCGGAACCACGCACAGGTGTCGGCGAGAGTGTCGGCCAGAGGGCGGACGCGATAGCCCAATTCCAGTTCGGCCTTCGTGCGGGAACACGACCAGCGGTCGTGCGCGACGATGGCGAGACTCTCTTGCGTGAACAGCGGTTCCTTGCCGGTGAGCCGGGCCGAGAGCAGGCTGAACGGCACGCCAAGCCTGGCGACGCCGCCGGGTACCATCCAGCGCATCACCGGCTTCCCGGAAATCCGGTCGCACAGGTCGGCGAGCTCGCCAAACGAAGCCCAGTGGCCGGGAAGGAGATAGCGTTCACCCGTAGCGCCGCGGCCGAGGGCATCGCTTGCGGCGCGGGACACGTCGCGCGCGTCGACCCAATCGAAGCCACCATCGACGAGGAATCGCATGCGGCCCGAGAAGAGTGCTTTCAGCATGGCGCCGGCCCGCGACGGCGCGAAGTCGAACGGTCCGACGACGCCGGTCGGATTGAGGATCGTCGCATCGAGGCCCCTGGCGACGCCGGCAAGCACCTCCCGCTCGCCAAGCGCCTTCGACTGGTCGTATTGGAAGCACGACGCGTCGGCCGCAGGCTGCGTCTCGTCGACGAAGTGATCTGCCTTCGAAATCCTGAAGGCGTGAATCGAACTGAAATGGACGAGCTTGGCGACCCCGGCGGCGAGGCATGCGTCGACGACGTTGCGCGTCCCCTCGACGTTGGTGCGCATGACGCGGCCATCCGGATCGCCGCGGATGCTGATCAGCCCGGCAAGATGGATGACGGCGTCGACGCCGGCGAAGGCCGGCCCGAGCGTGCCGATGTCGAGGACGTCACAGGGCATCCGCTCGACGTCGAGACCATCGATCGCCGCGGTCCTGTTGGCGGCGTGATGAAGCGCCCTGACCGAATGGCCGTCCGCGACGAGCAGGCGTACGAGATTGGCGCCGATATGGCCTGTAGCGCCAGTGACGGCAATCCGCATGCGACCATCCTCGAGGCTAGAGCAGGCCGGGAATCACGGCCCGGCGCTCGGTGGGATAATCAGGGAAGCGCGCGCGATACCATCGGTGATGGCTGAGCGATCGGGGAATGAGGTTCGCCGCTGTCCAGATTGCGAAGCTGAGCGCCGGCAGGTTCCAGCACATCACCGCGAAACCCGTCCACTCGACGAGCTCGCCGAAATGATTGGGGCAGGAGATGCGATCGAAGAGGCCGCCCCTCGGGATCACGTAGTCGGATGTCCCGGGTCGCCGCAGCCGGATCAACCGGTCATCCGCCCAGATGTTGACGGCGGCGCCGGCGAGAAAAAGTGCGAGACCGACGATGAAACGCGGATCGGCCAGCCATGACTCGGGATAGGGGGCCGAGAGCCAGCCGAGATAGCCGCCGTTCAGTCCGGCATTGACGGCGTTGAAGGCGAGGGCCGAGGCGACGATGAGAATCGGCATCCGACGGTCGCGATTTCGCGCCCGCAGGGGAAAGACCAGGCTGCGATGGGCGTAATGGACGACCCACAGCGCGAAGAAGACCCACATCGGGGCGGTCTTCGTGGACGGGCCGGCGAAGAAGAGCGGGACGAAAACGAGGAGCGGGACGATCTCCATCGTCACCCAGCCGAGCCGGGCCGGAACGGTCGGTCCCCAGCCACGGCGCAGATGCCGACCGTAAGGCGCGGTGATCCGAACCTGGATCGGCATCAGCGCGAGGGCGAGCGCAATCCAGACCAGGACGACGATGTCGAATGCGGGAACACCGGTGGACATCTGTCAGCGCGCTCCGGGGCACCCGGGCCGTGCGCCGGGGGCGGCAACGATTTCGCGCCTGTGACGGAATGGCAAGACCCGGGCGCTCGAATCTCGATGCGCCCGGGTCGGTTATGGTGGTCTAGCGACGCCGGAACTGCGGGCGGCGGGCGCCGCCGGCCGGCCCGGTGCCTTCCGACTTGTGGCGGAAGTTGATCCGCCCCTTGTCGAGATCATACGGCGTCATTTCGACCCGGACGCGATCGCCGGCGATGGTGCGGATGCGGAACTTGCGCATCTTGCCGGCGGCGTAGGCGAGGATGACGTGGTCATTGTCCAGCGTCACCCGGAAATTGCCGTCGGGAAGGACTTCGGTGACGGTGCCTTCGAATTCGAGGAGTTCTTCCTTTGCCATTTCTTCTCCTTCCAGTTCAGTCTAGCTCGCGGGATCCGCCGCCGGGCGGTGCGAATCCCTCAGGAAAGCCACGGCGCCGATATCGTCGCCGCGATGCGGTTGGCGCGGCGGGCGCTGTCCGCCGTTGCCGCCACCGCCGCCGCGCCGCCGATTGCGGTTGCGGGCCGCGCGTTGCGGCTTGGCGTTCGCAGGCGCCGCCGCACGGCGCGGTTCGACGCGATCGCCGGTCGCCGGGATATCGAGCTTGATCAGCTTCTCGATCGACCTGAGAAGCGGCGTCTCGTCCGGGCTGCAGAGCGAGATGGCGATGCCGGTATTCCCCGCGCGGGCCGTGCGGCCGATGCGGTGGACGTAGGTCTCCGGCACTTCCGGCAGGTCGTAGTTGAAGACGTGGCTGATGCCGGCGACATCGATGCCACGGGCGGCGATATCGGTGGCGATCAGCGTCGTGACGCTGCCGCTGCGGAACGACGCGAGCGCACGCTCGCGCTGGCCCTGGCTCTTGTTGCCGTGGATCGCGTCGGAGCCGATGCCGGCCTTGGCCAGCACCCGGACGACCCGGTCCGCGCCATGCTTGGTGCGGGTGAAGACCAGGGCCCGGTTGATCGGCTCTTCGGTCAGCATCTCGGCGAGGCGGCCGGGCTTGTCGGCGCGGCCCATATGGACGACGCGCTGTTCAACCTTCGACACCGTCGAGGCGGGCGGGGCGACGCTGACCTGCGCCGGGTTGGTCAGCATGTCGCCGGCCAGCCGCGCGATCTCCGGCGGCATGGTGGCCGAGAAGAAAAGGGTCTGCCGCTGCTTGGGGAGCATCGCGACGATGCGACGGATGTCGTGGATGAAGCCCATGTCGAGCATGCGGTCGGCTTCGTCGAGGACGAGGTACTCGACCTCGTCGAGCTTGACCGCGCGGCTCTTGGCGAGGTCGAGCAGGCGGCCGGGCGTGGCCACCAGCACATCGACGCCACCGCTGAGGTTGCGGATCTGCTTGCGGATCGGCACGCCGCCGATCACCAGCCTGACGCTGAAGCGGAGATGCTTGCCGTAGGTGGTGAAGGATTCGACGATCTGTCCGGAAAGCTCACGGGTCGGGCTGAGGACCAGCACGCGGCAGGTCTTCGGCGTCAGCGGCTTCGGCGACGCGGCAAGCTGGTGCAGGATCGGCAGCGCGAAGGCCGCGGTCTTGCCGGTGCCTGTCTGGGCGATGCCGATGAGGTCGCGGCCTGACAGGACGATCGGGATCGCCTGGGCCTGGATCGGGGTGGGGGTGGTGTAGCTCGCTTCGGAAAGCGCGCGTGTGATCGGCTCGGCAAGGCCGAGCGCGTTGAATGGCATGTCAGTTCTTTCTATGAGCAGATTCAGCCCGCGGTTCTCACGAACCGGGAACGCAAATCGCCGTCTGTCGGGGACATCCCGCGCGGCCTGGGCTGTCGTTTTATGGTGAAAAGAAGCAGGCAGAAAACCGTATTTCGGAATCCGTGCAACGCGGCCTGCTGAGCGTTATCGGGTTTATATCGTGGGTAAGTGCCGAAGATGCAATAGTTATTTTCCGGCCGGCCGCGGAAACGTCGTCCGAACGGCGCGCCGCCGGGCGATGGAGCCCGGCGCATAGCCGCCATGCAGCCCGCGATGTTGCGGTGCAGCAACGGCCCGTCTACCCATAGGGCTCGCCCAAAGCCGGGTTTTCCGGCGATTCGCGCGGTCATCGCCCCGGCGACGGCGGCTCCCCTTCAATCCTGACGCGGATGCGCGCTGGCCCTCTGGTGCCACGCCGGCGTCCCGCATGAGCCGGACACTTGATGAATTCACTCTCGGCCTACCGCGACCAGTGGTTTGGCAACATCCGCGGCGACGTCCTTGCCGGGCTGGTCGTCGCGCTGGCGCTGATTCCCGAAGCGATCGCCTTTTCGATCATCGCCGGGGTCGATCCCAAGGTCGGCCTCTACGCCTCCTTCTCGATCGCCGTCATCGTCGCGATCACCGGCGGCCGGCCGGGGATGATCTCGGCGGCGACCGCCGCGACCGCCGTGCTGATGGTGACGCTGGTCAGGGAATACGGGCTCCAGTATCTGCTGGCGGCGACGGTGCTTGCCGGCCTGATCCAGATCGCGGCCGGCCTCATGCGGCTCGGCTACGTGATGCGCTTCGTGTCGCGTTCGGTGATGACCGGCTTCGTCAACGCGCTGGCGATCCTGATCTTCATGGCGCAGCTGCCCGAACTGATCGGCGTGCCGTGGCTGACCTATGTCATGGTCGCGGCGGGACTGGCGATCATCTACCTGTTCCCGCTGCTGACCAAATCGATTCCCTCGCCGCTGATCTGCATCCTGATCCTGACCGCGGTGGCGATCACCTTCGGCTTCGACGTGCGGACCGTCGGCGACATGGGCGAACTGCCCTCGACGCTGCCGATCTTCCTGCTCCCGGACATCCCGCTCAATTTCGAGACGCTGTCGATCATCCTGCCCTATTCGGCGGCGGTGGCGGCGGTCGGCCTGCTCGAGTCGCTGATGACGGCGACGATCGTCAACGATCTGACCGACACGCCGAGCGACAAGAACCAGGAATGCATCGGCCAGGGGCTGGCCAACGCCGCGACCGGTTTCATCGGCGGCATGGCCGGCTGCGCGATGATCGGCCAGTCGATGATCAACGTGAAGTCTGGCGGGCGCGGGCGGCTTTCGACCTTCTGCGCCGGCATCTTCCTGCTCTTCATGATCGTCGTGCTCGGCGACTGGGTGAAGCAGATCCCGATGGCGGCGCTGGTCGCGATCATGATCATGGTTTCGATCGGCACCTTCTCGTGGTCGTCGATCAGGAACCTCAGGGACCATCCGCGCTCCTCCTCGGTGGTGATGCTGGCGACGGTGGTCTGCGTCGTCTTCACCCACAACCTGGCGATCGGCGTGCTGGCCGGCGTCTTGCTGTCGGGCATCTTCTTCGCCTGGAAGATCGCCCAGATCTTCCGGGTAACGTCGGCGCTATCGCCAGATGGCAAGGCGCGGACCTATGTCGTCGAGGGCCAGGTCTTCTTCGCCTCGGCCGACTCCTTCACCGCCGCCTTCGACTTCAAGGAGGTGCTGGAGAAGGTGACCATCGACGTCAGCCGCGCCCATATCTGGGACATCTCAAGCGTCGCCGCGCTCGACATGATCGTGCTGAAATTCCGCCGCGAGGGGGCGGAGGTTGCGATCGTCGGCATCAATGAAGCGAGCGTGACAATCGTCGACAAGCTTGCCATCCATGACCAGCCGGGCGCGCTCGAACGCCTGATGGGGCACTAGGGGAGCAAGGCATGTCGAAGTTCATCGCGCTCGTCGACGGCTCGGTCTATGCGAAAAGCGTCTGCGACCACGCCGCCTGGATCGCCGGGCGAACCGGCTCCGCCGTCGAGGTGCTGCACGTCCTCGGCCGTCGCGAAATGACGACGGCACCGTCCAATCTCAGCGGCAGCATCGCCCTCGGCGCGCGAACCTCGATCCTCGAGGAGTTGAGCGCCCTCGACGAGCAGCGCGCCCGGCTTTCCCAGAAGCGCGGCTGGGCGATCCTCGACGACGCCAAGGCGCTGATCGAGGCGGCGGGCGTCAGCGGCGTGATCACCCGGCTGCGGATCGGCGATCTCGTCGAGGAGGTGGCCGAATGCGAGGCCGAATCCGACATGGTGGTGATCGGCAAGCGCGGCGAGGCGGCCGATTTCGCCAGGCTTCACCTCGGCTCGAACCTCGAACGCATCGTGCGATCGGTCCAGAAGCCGGTCTTCGTCGCCTCGCGCGCCTTCAAGCCGATCGAGCGGTTGCTGATCGCCTTCGACGGCGGCGCAAGCAGCATGAAGGCGGTCGATCACGTTGCCCGCAGCACGCTCTATGCCGGCCTGCAATGCCGGCTGGTGATGGCGGGCGTCGACAATATGGAGACGGCCAAGCAGATCGCCGGCGCCAAGACCATCCTCCAGGCCGGCGGCTACAAGGTCGACGCGGCCATCGTTCCGGGGGCGCCGGAAAGGGTGATCTCGGACGCTGTCGAATCCGCGGGCGCGGACCTTCTTGTCATGGGCGCCTACGGCCATTCGAAGATCCGCAGCCTGATCATCGGCTCGACGACCACCGAGATGGTGCGCTCGTGCCTGGTTCCGGTCGTGCTCTATCGCTGACGATTGACGACGACGCCGGAGGTCCTCGTCGGCACCGAACGGCGACTTCGGGCAGTCCGGTTTCCGGCGGCGCTCAGGCGGCCGGAGTCGCAGCCGACCCGATCGGCAGCGATCTGATGCGATGATACGTGTTGATGAGCACGCCCGTCGCCCCGACCTTGGTGCTGACGAGGGAGAGTTCGCGGGCGTCGGCACCTTCCGGGAAGAAGCGTTTTCCCCGGCCGAGCAGGACGGGGCAGACGAGCAGCAGGACCTCGTCGGCCAGCCCATGCTGCAACAAAACGGGCGTCAGCGTCGAGCTTCCCCACACGATCAGGTGAGGGCCGTCCTTCGACCTTGACGTTGCGAATACCTTCCACGATGTCGGCTCCCAGATCCTCGACCGGACCCCATTCCAGGCTGTCCGGCCG
This sequence comes from uncultured Alphaproteobacteria bacterium, assembly GCA_963812275.1. Taxonomy (GTDB): domain Bacteria; phylum Pseudomonadota; class Alphaproteobacteria; order Rhizobiales; family Kaistiaceae; genus Bauldia. Next base: position 145,103 of record CAWEUQ010000018.1, read on the forward strand.
ATGGGTTGCGATGTATTTCCTTGCAGCGTTCAGACTATCCGCCATCGGGCTCTTCCCGACCTTCGGCCAGTAGCCGCTCCAGATATCGTAGGTGCGGCGGCCGAGAAGCAGATCGAAGGCCTTGCCATGCGCCGCGACGATGGCCTCGCCGACGGCCGGGTCGGCATGCCGCATCGACCATCCGCCGAGGTCGAAGCCGCCGTCCCGGTCCTCGTCCGGTCCGCCCGGTCCCTGGATCACGCCGTCCAGCGAGATATGTTCGATGATCCTGATCGTTCGCATGGGTCGATCTCCTGTCGTTGACGTCCGGTTACAGGGGAGACGAACAGGCTCGCGCGGATTCGACATCCGCGCCTGAAGAAAATTCGGGCGAGGATGCAGTCGGCGGCGTGTGGGTGTTCGAAAACAAATCTCACCGGACGGACCGACGCCGGCGGCTCAGTGGATACTGCGGATCATCCCGGCATCCGGCAGGCAGGTGACCTTGTCGCCGTTCTTCGCCTGCCACTGGCCGACGGCGATGCGGGTCTTGAAACCGATCAGACCGTCGGAGCCGCCGACGTCGAGACCCTCGGCCTCGAACTGCCGCTGCATCTTCGCGACGTCGGCGCGGGTGAAGCCGCCGACCTTGCCCCAATTGGCGACGAACGACTTGTTGTCGGCGAAGCGATCGGCGAGATGCCCGATATAGAGGGCATAGAGGTCGGAGTAGTTGTACGCCTTGAGGACATAGAAATTGCCGCTGACGATGAAGGCCGGGCCGAAGCGGCCGGCCGGCATCAGCAGGAAGGCTTCGCGGTTCTCCTCGATCCGGGGAAGGGGACGCCCGTCGACCCGGGTGACGCCGAGCTTGCCCCATTCGGCCATGCCGCGGCCCTGCTCCGGACCTTCGAGGGAGCAGGGAACCGATGCCGGCACGGCGGCCTCGATGCCCCAGCCGCGCTCCGGATCCCAGCCCTTGTGGAGCAGGAAATTGGCGATCGAGGCCAGCGTATCGGGCACCGAATCCCAGATGTCGCGGCGGCCATCGCCGTCGAAATCGACGGCATAGTCGAGGAAGAAGGACGGCAGGAACTGCGGCTGGCCGAGCGCGCCGGCCCATGAGCTCTTCATCGCGGACGGCTTGATATCGCCGGACTCGACGATCTTGAGCGCGGCGATCAGTTCGGGCCGGAAGAAGTCCTTGCGCCGGCCCATGAAGGCGCGCGTCGCCAGCGTCCGGATGGCGGAATAGGGAAGACTGGCGCGGCCGAAGCTGGTCTCGCGCGCCCAGATCGCCAGCGCGATCTCGCCGGGGACGCCGAAGCGCTGCTCGATCGCGGCGAGCGTCGTCTTCCACTGGCCGATCAGCTTGCGGCCGATGGCAACCTGGGTGTTGAGGTTGTTCTGGTTGAAATAGGCGCCGGGGCTGCGGAACTCCGCCTGGGACTCGACCGTGTGCGGCGCCGAGGTGCCGGGCGGCACCAGCTCCGGCAGGTCCCAGTCGAGGGTGACCTTGCCGAGCGCCGCCTCGAAGGCCTTGCGCGAGACGCCCGCCGCCTGGGCCTCTGGCCAGATGTCGTTGGCGAGGAAGGCCTGGAAGTCGCGTTCGATCGCCTTGCGGTCGATGGCATGGGCAAACCCGCCCGCCAGCGACAGCACGAGGCCGGCGAACCCCACGATCCGCCCGAGCCGCCACCACGCGGACGGTGGAGCGGTGGGTTTCCATCGGAGGGACGGCGGGCGAAAGAGACTGAGCATGGACTCAGACTAACAGACCCATCCGGGCAATCGGAAGGCGGCGCGTCACCGCTTTCACATGAACGAGGCGAGCGAATAGCCGAACAGCATCGCGGCCATGATCCAGGTCAGGAGGGCGAGGGTGACGAAGGCGAAGAGGGTGTTGGCCATGGTGAAATGTCCGCCGCTTGTGTGTGAGCGGACAGTCCCATGGTCGTCCGGTACCGGCCCTGAATGCGCCGTTGTCCGGGGTTCAAAGACCTTACCAAAAGCTTAAGGAGCCGCCGCGACGGCCGCCACGGCGCCCTCCGTCGCCTGGGCGCCGACCACGGCGAGGGCCGTCATGTTGAGGACGCCGCGCGAGGTAACGGACGGGGTGACGATGTAGGCGGGCTTGGCGGCGCCGAGCAGGATCGGCCCGACATGCAGCGCGTCGGTCATCTCCTTGAGGAGATTGAGCGCGATGTTGGCGGCGTCGAGGCTCGGGAAGACAAGGAGATTCGCCTCGCCCTGCAGCCGCGAGGTCGGCATCACCCGTTCGCGGAACGCCTCCGAGAGCGCCGCGTCGCCATGCATCTCGCCATCGACTTCGAGGTCCGGGTCGGTCCGCCACAGGATCTCGACCGCCTGGCGCATCTTGACGGCCGAGTCGATTTCGCGTGTGCCGTAGTTGGATGTCGACAGCAACGCCGCCCTCGGCTCGATGCCGAAGCGCCGGATTTCGGCCGCGGCGAGCCGGGTCATCTCGGCGATCTCGTCGGCGTCCGGCTCGACGGTGACATGGGTGTCGGTCAGGAAATAGCTGCCCCGGGTGTTGATCAGCAGACTGAGGGCGGAGAAGGCGCGCGCCTCCGGCTTCAGGCCGATGATGTGGCCGATGTCGCGAAGGTGGCGGATGAACCGGCCGTTGAGCCCGCAGATCAGCGCGTCGGCGTCGCCGCGCTCGACCGCCAGCGCCGCGATGACGGTCGTGTTGGTGCGCACCACCGTGCGCGCCGCTTCCGGATCGATGCCCCTCCGCCCGACCTTGGAGAAATAGAGGTCGGCATAGGCGCGGTAGCGCGGGTCGTCTTCGGGGTTGATGATCTCGCAATCGTTGTCGAGCGAGAAGCGCAGGCCATAGCGGCGGCAGCGGACGTCGATGACGTTGGGACGGCCGATCAGGATCGGCCGGGCGATGCCTTCCTCGATGGCGATCTGGGCGGCGCGCAGCACCCGTTCGTCCTCGCCGTCGGCATAGACCACCCGCTTCGGTGCCGACTTCGCGGCGGTGATCATCGGCTTCATGATCAGGCCGGAGCGGAAGACGAAGCGGTTGAGCCCGTCGAGATAGGCGTCGAAATCCGCGATCGGGCGGGCGGCGACGCCGCTTTCGGCCGCGGCGCGGGCGACCGCCGGGGCGATCTTGAGGATCAGCCGCTGGTCGAAAGGCGAGGGGATCAGGCTCTGCGGCCCGAAGGCCTCGGCCTCGCCGCCATAGGCGCGGGCGACGACGTCCGAGGGCGGCTCGCGGGCAAGGTCGGCGATTGCGGCGACCGCGGCATGCTTCATCGCCTCGTTGATGGTCGTTGCGCCGACATCGAGGGCGCCGCGGAAGATGTAGGGGAAGCAGAGGACGTTATTGACCTGGTTCGGGAAATCGGAGCGGCCGGTGCAGATCATCGCATCGGGGCGGACCGCGCGGGCGACGTCCGGCATGATCTCGGGAACCGGGTTGGCGAGGGCGAGGATCAGCGGCTTCTCGGCCATCGCGGCCACCATCTCCGGCTTCAGAACGCCGGCGGCCGAGACGCCGAGGAAGATATCCGCGCCGCCGATGACGTCGGCGAGGGTGCGGGCGTCGGTCTCCTGGGCATAGGCCGCCTTCCACGGGTCCATCAGCGTCTCGCGGCCCTTGTGGACGACGCCGTCGATATCGGTGACCCAGATATTTTCCGGCCTGGCGCCGAGCGAGACCAGCATGTTGAGGCAGGCGATCGCCGCCGCGCCGGCCCCCGAGGCGACGATCCTGACGTCGCCGATCGCCTTGCCGGCGAGCGAAAGGGCATTGGTCACCGCGGCGCCGACGATGATCGCCGTGCCGTGCTGGTCGTCGTGGAAGACGGGAATATTCATCCGCTCGCGGAGCTTCGTTTCGATGGCGAAGCATTCCGGCGCCTTGATGTCCTCGAGGTTGATGCCGCCGAAGGTCGGCTCCAGCGCCGCCACGACATCGACGAAGCGGTCGATATCGCGTTCGTCGACCTCGATGTCGAAGACGTCGATGCCGGCGAATTTCTTGAAGAGGACGGCCTTGCCCTCCATCACCGGCTTGGAAGCGAGCGCCCCGATCGCGCCGAGGCCGAGGACCGCGGTGCCGTTCGAGATCACCCCGACGAGGTTCTGCCGCGCGGTGTAGTCGGCGACCAGCGACGGATCGGCGGCGATGGCGAGGCAGGGCGCGGCGACGCCGGGCGAATAGGCGAGCGCCAGGTCGCGCTGGTTGCCGAGCGGCTTGGTCGCCTGGATCTCGAGTTTTCCGGGCCGCGGGTATTTGTGGAAGAAGAGGGCGTGCTTGTCGAGGTCGCTGCCCTCGGGTCGCGGGTCTGACATAGGGGATCGATCCGGGATGCTTGAGCTTTGGAGAGTCGGGAAGAGGATAGCAGAAGCGACGGCGATGGCGCATACGACGTCGATATCGTCGATTATCATTGACGGAGACATGCCATGCGCATCAGGACATCGCCGGGCGAGATACTTCTCGAGGAATTCATGAAGCCGCTCGGCCTCAGCGGCAACGCCCTGGCCCGTGAGCTGAAGGTGCCGGCGAACCGGATCAACGATATCGTTCGCGGACGCCGCGACGTCAGCGCCGATACGGCGCTGCGGTTGGCGCGCTACTTCGGCACGACGCCGCGTTTCTGGCTGAATGCGCAGGCTGCCTATGACCTTTCCCGGGCGGAGGCAGATGTCGGCGATGCGATTGCCGCCGAGGTTCAACCGCGCGCGGCGTAGACACGGCGAGAATTCCTAGTTGCCGACCTGTGCGATCAGCTTCTCGACGGTGGGCAGCATGCGGTTCACGACCACCGCGTAGCCGTCGGCGTTGAGATGGCCGGAAATATCGCCGTGGCCGAGGCGGTATTTGCCGAGCTTGTGGTTGAGCACCATCGTGCCGTCGAAGAAGTCGGGGTAGTAGAGGATGCCGTATTTCGCGGCGAGCGCCGAGAAATCGTGCGGCTTGAAGCCCACCAGCAATACCGCGATGCCGCGCGCGCGCAGCTTGGCGATGATGATTTCGAGGTTGTGGCTGATCGCGCTGGCCGGCGAGTTCCGGCGCCAGTCGTTGCGGCCGAGGAAGACGATGACCGCGTCGGTGCCGGCCGGGATCGCCTTGTCGAACCGGCCGAGCGCATCGAAGGTGGTATCGCCGTTGACGCCGCGATTGACGATGTCGACGTCATAGCCGCGCGCCTGGAGCAGGACTTCGAGCTGGGCCGGATAGGTGGCGATGCGCTTGGTGCCGAAGCCATAGGTGTTGCTGTCGCCGAACGCGACGACGTGGATGGTCCTCGCCGCGGCGGGACCGGCCGCGAGCGCCAGCCAGACCACCGCGAAGGCAACGGCAAGCCGCACGATTCCTCGCACGCCCGGGAAAGGGCCGTATCGTCCGGAAATGGGACGGGGATGATTCAGGAAACGCACCAACACGCCACGCCTTGCATCGACGAAAAAACATCCCCGAATTCCGGGAGTCGCCGGAGCGGATGGTAGCAGCGTCCGGCCGGACGTCCAGTTGGGTGGGACAAGATGCGCAGGGGCGGCCCGATCGGCCGGACCTTGACGTCTTCCGATAAATGCGCGATTGCAACCGCCATGACGGCACCCGGGCGTTCACGCGCGATTTGCATCTGCGGGATTATCATTAGCTAGCGACATCGCTGGCTGGAGCCGTCCTGTCCTTGACCATCTAAGACGAGACGCCCCCCGGCCAGCGGGCAAGGGATACGTTTCGGCATGGGCTTGCGCCTCTACAATACCCTGACGCGGACGAAGCAGGATTTCGTCCCGATCGACCCCGACAATGTCCGCATGTATGTCTGCGGGCCGACGGTCTATGACTTCGCCCATATCGGCAACGCCCGGCCGCTGATCGTCTTCGACGTGCTGTTCCGGCTGCTCCGGCATCTCTATGGGCCGGATCACGTCACCTATGTCCGCAACATCACCGACGTCGACGACAAGATCAACGCGCGGGCGGCGCGGGACTATCCGGACCTGCCGCTGAACGAGGCGATCCGCGAGGTGACGACCCGGACCGAGGCGCAGTTCCACGCCGACGTCGCGGCGCTCGGCTGCCTGCCGCCGACGATCGAGCCGCGGGCGACGGAGTTCATCAGCCGACCCGACGCGCCGGAGGACATGATCCGGCTGATCGCCAAGCTCATCGACAAGGGCTTCGCCTACGCGGCCGAGGGCCACGTGCTCTTCGACGTGGCGGCGATGCCGGACTACGGCAAGCTGTCGAACCGCTCGCTCGACGACATGATCGCCGGCGCCCGGGTCGAGGTCGCGCCCTACAAGAAGAACCCGATGGACTTCGTGCTGTGGAAGCCGTCGAAGCCCGGCGAGCCGGCCTGGGGGTCGCCCTGGGGGCAGGGGCGGCCGGGCTGGCATCTCGAATGCTCGGCGATGGCCGGCGCGCTGCTGGGCGACGTCTTCGATATCCACGGCGGCGGCATCGACCTCGTCTTCCCGCACCACGAGAACGAGATCGCCCAGTCGCGCTGCGCCCACGGCACCGACGGTCATGGCCAACTACTGGCTGCACAACGGCTTCCTCCAGGTCGAGGGCGAGAAGATGGCCAAGTCGGCCGGGAATTTCGTGACGATCCGGGAGTTGCTGGAGACTGGCAAGGAGAAGCGTGGTCAGGGATGGCAGTGCGCCTTGCAATGCTGGATGACTCACTACCGACAGCCGATCGATTGGACAGTCTCTCGCCTTGAACAGGCGGCGATTGACTTGGAACAGTGGGCGCTTGTACTCAACAAGTCGAGGGCAGTCTCGAGGCTGGTGGCGCTCGAACAGGATCCTGAGCCCGATGTGGAGTTTGTCGACGCGCTCGCCGACGATCTGAACACGCCTATGGCACTCAGCATCGTGCGTGGGAACGCGGCCAAGGCTTCGTCTGGCAGCGAGGAATCGTCATCGAGCTGATGTTCGGTCTCGAAGCCCTCGGGCTGATGACTCGTCGCAATATGGTGCTACATGCGAGGTGACTCTGGTTCGGCTCTGTGACCATGTCGAGCTCTTCGACAACACGGCACTTGGAGAGGCGTTCGAAGTTACCGTCTTGAACGGAGCCTGAGTTCCAAGAGACAATCTCCAAAGAGTTGGAAGCGAAGGGGCTCCGGCCGATAGCTCTCCGCGACGGCCGGGTTGAGTTGGGTTTCGCGAACGACACCAGTGCCTCAGGGGAAGATCGAGTAGGCGATCTCATTCAGGCCCGCGCTGCCGCCCGCGCCGAGAAGAACTGGGCCAAGGCCGACCGAAATTCGCGACCAGCTCGACGCGATGGGCATCGCCCTCAAGGATGCCAAGGACCCCGAGACCGGCGAACTGGTGACCACCTGGGAGGTGAAGCGGTGAGCGCGGCGAAACCCGTAGGGTGGGCAAAGGCGCGCCAGCGCCGTGCCCACGCGGGTGGCGTCGCACAAGCGTGGGCACGCTTCGCTTTGCCCACCCTACGGCGTTCACGGGGGCGGGCCTCCGGATCTGTGACCACGACCGCCATTCGCGCTGGGACTTCGCGTCGCCCAATCAAACCAGCAAAGGACACCAACCCATGACCCATCATGCCATCGATCACATGAGCCTGAGTGTCGAGGATTTCGCGCGCGCCAAGGACTTCTACGCCAAGGCTCTGGCCCCGCTGGGATGGACATTGGTGATGGAGGTTCCCGCCGAGCTGACCGGCACGGTCGATGGCGCCGGCTTCGGTGTCGGCGGCAAGCCGTTTCTCTGGCTGGCCGGCGGCGGCAAGCAGACGCCCCATGCCCACATCGCCTTCGGCGCCGAGACCCGGGCCGAGGTCGACGCCTTCTACGCGGCTGCGATCGCGGCCGGCGGCACCGACAACGGCCCGCCCGGCATTCGGGAAATGTATCACCCCAACTACTACGGCGCCTTCGTCTTCGATCCGGAAGGCCACAACATCGAGGCGGTCTGTCATGCGCCCGAATAGGCGAGCGGCGAGGGAGTGATGGCCGAAGCGAATCCGACATTCGGGTTGCGGCCGATGCTGCCGGAGGATGCGCCGTTGCTGGCCGAGATCTTCCGCGAGAGCATCGACGGGCTGACCGGCGACGACTACGGCCCCGGCCAGCAGAATGCCTGGGCAGCGGCCGCCGACGACGAGGAGGCATTCGCGGAACGGCTCGGCCGCCAGCTGACGCTGGTCGCGACGTTGAGGCAGTCGCCGGTCGCCTTCGCCTCGCTCGAAGGCAACGAAAAGCTCGACATGCTTTACGTCCACCCGGCCGTGGCAAGGCAGGGCGTCGCGACGATGCTGGTCGATGCGCTGGAAAAACTCGTCACGGCGCGCGGCGCCACGCGATTGACGACCGAGGCGAGCGATACGGCGCGGGATTTCTTCGCCGGTCGCGGCTATGTCGCCCGGCAACGCAACACGGTGATGCGCGGCGGCGAATGGCTCGGCAATACCGAGATGGTCAAGGAACTTGCTGCCGGCGCTGCCGAAAACGCCGGCGGGGAGGGCTAGGTCGATGGAGCGAGGAAATCGGCGATGACCGACGCGGCGACGCGATTGACGGGCGGCTGCCAGTGTGGCGCGGTGCGCTTCCGCGCCGGTCGGCTTGGACGGCCGTCGATCTGCCATTGCCGGATGTGCCAGAAGGCGTTCGGCGCCTTCTTCGGACCGCTGGTGACCGGCCACGAGGTGGTGTGGACGCGCGGCAGCCCCAAGCGCTTCCGCAGCTCCAACAAGATCAGCCGTGGCTTCTGTGGCGATTGCGGGACGCCGCTGACCTACGAATACGAAGGCGGGATAGAGCTTGCGATCGGCGCCTTCGACGATCCGACCGTCGCGGCGCCGGTGATCCAGGCCAATCCCACCGACAAGCTGCCTTTCGTCGATCGGCTGGTGGAACTGCCGATGCGCGACGACGCGACGGAGCCGGCCATCATGGCTTTCATGGCCGATATCGTCAGCTATCAGCATCCCGACCACGAAACCGACGACTGGCGGCCCGGGGAGGCGACCCATGCCTGATTACGAACTCTCGGGCGGCTGCCAGTGCGGCGCGGTGCGCTATCACCTCAGCGGCGCGCTGATCGAGCCGAGCATCTGCCATTGCCGGATGTGCCAGAAGGCCTTCGGCGCCTTCTATGCGCCGCTGGTTGGCGTCAGGCGGGCCGGGTTCCGGGTGACGCGAGGGAAGCTGGCGATCTTCAGAAGCTCCGACGTGGTCGAGCGCGGCTTCTGCCGCGACTGTGGCACGCCGCTGACCTTCGACGATTTCGAGCGCGACGAGATCGCCGTGTCGATCGGCTCGCTCGACGATCCGTCGGTCGTGAAGCCGATCGTCCAGTTCGGGCTGGAAGGACGGATCGCATGGGTCGGCGAACTCGACGACCTGCCGGGGTCGCGCACCGAGGACGACGGCCCGCCCGGAAAATACGCGGAAATCCAGCGGACAAACCACCAGCATCCCGACCATGACACGGCCGTCTGGCCTCCGGCCGACACTCCACATCCCGAGGCCAAGGGAGTGAGATCGATGGCTGATTTCAGACTGACCGGCGGTTGCCAGTGCGGCGCCGTCCGCTATGCAATCCACGAGACACCGTTCGATGTCGGCATCTGCCACTGCCGCATGTGCCAGAAGGCGGTCGGCGCGCCGTTCTTCGCGACCTTCACCGTCAAGAACGCGAACCTCGAATGGACGCGCGGCGCACCGGCCGTGTTCCACAGTTCCCTCAAGATGGAACGCGGCTTCTGCCACGACTGCGGAACGTCGCTCTATAACAACTGGGTGGAGAATGACGTCATCCATCTGGCGATCACCTCCCTCGACGATCGGTCCACGGTGGCGCCCGAACACCAGGCCGGCATCGAATCGCGGCTGGGATGGACGCTGGATATCGGCGGCCTCAAGGAGATGCGCACCGACGACGCCTTCAAGGGCTACGAGGCGCTGCTGACGGAAATCCAGCGGACCAACCACCAGCACCCCGACCACGACACGGAAACCTGGCCGCCGGCCTGAATCGAATCTGTCAACACACCGCGCCAAGCCACTGGAATCGCAAGGCGCCGAACGGACATCAGGGTATGAGTAAGGAACGCCTCTATCTCTTCGACACGACGCTGCGCGACGGCGCGCAGACCAACGGCGTCGACTTTTCGGTCGAGGACAAGATGCAGGTCGCGCGGCTCCTCGATAAGCTGGGGATCGACTACGTCGAGGGCGGCTACCCGGGCGCCAACCCGACTGACACGGCGTTCTTCGCGGAGAAGCGGACCAGCCACGCGACCTTCACCGCTTTCGGCATGACCAAGCGGCCGGGGGTCAGCCTCTCCAACGATCCGGGGCTGCGCGTACTGCTCGACGCCCATGCCGATGCGATCTGCTTCGTCGCCAAGACCTGGGACTATCACGTCAGGGTCGCGCTCGGCACGACCAACGAGGCGAACCTCGAGTCGATCGCCCAGTCGGTCGAGGCGGCCCGCGAAGCCGGCAAGGAAGTGCTGCTCGACTGCGAGCATTTCTTCGACGGCTACAAGGCCAATCCCGACTATGCGCTGGCCTGCGCCAGGGCCGCCTATGACGCCGGCGCCCGCTGGGTGGTGCTCTGCGACACCAATGGCGGGACGCTGCCGGAGGAGATCGAGGCAATCGTCACGGAGGTCGCCAGGACGATACCGGGCGACCATCTCGGCATCCATGCTCACAACGACACCGAGCAGGCGGTCGCCAACACGCTGGCGGCGGTGCGGGCCGGCGTCCGCCAGATCCAGGGGACGCTGAACGGGATCGGCGAGCGCTGTGGCAACGCCAATCTCACCTCGCTGATCCCGACGCTGATGCTGAAGCCGGCCTATGCCGAGGCATACGAGACCGGCGTCAGCGAGGAGGGGCTCGCCGGCCTGACCAAGCTCGCCCATCGCTTCGACGAACTGGTCAACCGCTCGCCCAACCGGCAGGCCCCGTATGTCGGCGCCAGCGCTTTCGCCACCAAGGCCGGCATCCACGCCTCGGCGATCGTCAAGGACCCGAAGACCTACGAGCATGTCGAGCCGGAGAAGGTCGGCAACCGCCGGCATGTGCTGGTCTCCGACCAGGCCGGCAAGGCCAATCTCGTATCGGAACTGGAGCGGATGGGGATCGCGGTCGATCGCGCCGACAGCCGGCTCGAGTCACTGCTGCGCGAGGTCAAGCAACGCGAGTCGATCGGTTATGCCTATGAGGCCGCCGGCGCCTCCTTCGAGCTGCTGGCGCGGCGGATGCTCGGCGGCGTCCCGGACTATTTCGACGTCGAGGGCTTCCACGTCACGGTCGAGCGCCGCCACAACGCGATCGGCGAACTGGTCACCGTCTCGGAAGCCGTGGTCAAGCTGGTCGTCGGCGGCGAGCGGCTGCTGACGGTCGCCGAGGGCAACGGCCCGGTCAACGCCCTCGACACCGCGCTCCGCAAGGACCTCGGGCTCTATCGCGACGCCATCGCCGATCTCGAACTGGTCGACTTCAAGGTGCGTATCCTCAACGGCGGCACCGGCGCGGTGACCCGCGTCCTGATCGAGAGCGCCGACGGCACGGGCGACTCCTGGTTCACGGTCGGCGTGTCGGAAAACATCGTCGACGCCTCCTTCGAGGCGCTCTACGACTCGATCGTCTACAAGCTGCTGCGCGAGAAGGTGACAGCGGTGGCGTAAGGTCGACAGCTACATCAGCCCGGCGCGTTCTTCCAGCGCCGGCTGGGGCAGGTCGGCGACCGCCTCCTGCAGGGTCGGGATGACGTCGTCGATGCTGTCGCAGAAGCGGACGGGCAGGGCGACATGCTCGCCGAGGAAGTCCTTGCGCAGGAATCCGTCTTCGGCCATCCGCTGGAACTGGGCGACCAGCGGGTCCCAGAAACCGTCGACATTGGCGATGAGGATCGGCTTCTCGTGCTGGTCGAGTTGCGCCCAGGTCATCATCTCGACGACCTCCTCAAGCGTGCCGATGCCGCCGGGCAGGGCGACGAAGGCATCGGCCCGCTCGAACATGATCCGCTTGCGCTCGTGCATGTCCTCGGTGACGACGAGCTCGCTCGCCTCGCCGAGCATCACTTCGCGATCCTTCAGGAACTGCGGGATGATGCCGGTCACCTGACCGCCGTTTTCAAGGACCGCGCGGGCGACGATCCCCATCAGTCCGACCGAGCCGCCACCGTAGATGAGGCGAATTCCCGCCTCGGCGATGTCGCGGCCAAGCGTGCGCGCCGCCGCGGCATAGTCCGCCGAGGCGCCGTTGTTGGACCCGCAATAAACACAAACATTCCGTAGTTCTGCCATGGGACTCATGTGGCATTGGCATAGGCAGGGCGTCAAGCGCCGCCGCCTTGTGGCGCCCGTGGAACCGGGATTAAATAGCGGAATCGGCTCGCACTGGAGAAGTCATGGACGCACGGCGCACGACCGCTTGGATCGCAGTAATCGTTCTTCTTCTCGGGGCCGCCGTCCTTGTCTATTACGACTATGGACTGGGCAGGCGAGGCGCACCGGCGCCAGAGACTGTCGCGACTGGAGCCCCTGCCGGCGAGGAGATGGCCGCCGGGGGGCAGGGCGAGGGCACGCCCTCCGACACCAAGGGCGGCGCGCCGTCGCCGACAGAGCCGGCCGTTGCCGAATTCGAGCGACAAGGCGCCAGCGACGGTTGCTGCTGCTGCGATGGACCAGGCCGAGGCCGGGGTCGAAACCGCCGAAGGCGCGCCGACCGGCGCGGCGGCGATGGGCGAGGAAACCGCCGAGACGATGGCCGAGGTGGCGCCGGACGACCAGCCGACGCTGGCGGAAGACGCCGACGGGGGAATGGCGGACGCGACGCCGACTCCGCTCCCGAGCATGATCCAGGAAGGCGACCAAGTCGCTGCTGCTGCGCCCGAGGCGACTCCTGAGCCGGCCGACAAGGCCGCCGACGAGATGGCTGCTGCGGCGCCGGAGGTTGCGCCGCCACCGGCCGATGAAGCCGCAAAGGATGTCGCTGCCGCTGCGCCCGAGACGACGCCTGCGCCGGCCGACAAGCCTGCCGACGGGATGGCCGCTGCGGAGCCGGAGGTTGCGCCGCCGCCGGCCGACGAAACCGGGCAAAGGATGTGGCTGCCGCTGCGCCCGAGACGACGCCTGCGCCTGCCGACAAGCCTGCCGACGGGATGGCCGCCGTGGAGCCGGAGGTTGCGCCGCCGCCCGCCGACAAACCGGGAACCGACATGGCGGATGTCACGCCCGTCGAGCCCAAACCCGCGCCGGATGCCGAGATCAAGACGACGATGCTTGCGCCTGAGGAGGAACCGGCACCGCCGGCCTCCGTCACGGCGGATGCGCCAAAGGACGCCGCCGCGCCGGACGTCTCGGTGCCCGCCGACGCAGCGGCGAACAAGCCCGCCACGGAGATGATCGCGCCGAGCTTCGATATCGTCCGCGTCGAGCCGACCGGGGATGCAGTGATTGCCGGCCTCGCCGAACCCGGTTCGACGGTGGAACTGATGAGCGGCGGCGATGCCGTCGCCACAGCCGAGGCGAACGACCGGGGTGAATTCGCAATGGCGCTGCTGGAGCCTCTGGCGCCCGGACCCCACGATCTGGCGATCCGTACGACGTCGGCGGACAAGGCTACGGTGATGATTTCCGACCAGCGGGTCGCGGTGATGGTGCCGGATTCGCCGAACGAGGAGCCCCTGGTCGTCCTCAACGCGCCGGACGCGCCAAGCACCGTCGTCCAGCTTCCGGAAGCGCCGCCGGCCAAGGCCGAGACGCCGAAGGAGACCGTCGTGGCGGCCGCGCCCGCCCCGGAGGCCAAGGAAACCGTTGTCGCAAGCGCACCGGTCGAGCCCGAGATACCAGCCGTGACGCCGGCTCCCGAGGCGACGAACCGGCCGGTGGTGGCTGCGGCGCCCGAGACGATGGACGAGGCCAAACCGGTCGCGCCCGGCGAGCCCGCGGACGAGACCAAGGTCGCGGAGGTTGCGCCGGTCGAGCCGGCCGGCGGGAAGGCCAACGCCGACATGACCCCGGAGGTTGCGGCGGCGCCGTTGCCCGAACCGGAGACCGAGGTCGCCGCCGCGCCGGCCCCCGAAACGACGCCCGAGCCGGCAAAGGCCGCGCCCGTCGAGGGACCGAAGCCTGAAGTCGCGACGACGCCTTCGCCGGTCGCCGAGCCCGCCCCGACACCGGAGACCAAGCCCGAAGAGCCCTCGACCGAGGTCGCGGTCGCCGAACCGGCGCCCGAGCCTGAGCCGGAGGCGACGCCAGCACCGGCGATCGTCCCCGAGGTCGTGGTGACCGCCGTCGAGGCGGAAACAACCGGCGCGCTGTTCGTCGCCGGAACCGCGACGACGCCGGAGCCGGTAAGGGTCTACATGGACGATAAACTGCTTGGCGAAGCCAAGCCGTCGCCTTCGGGAACCTGGCTTCTCGAGGTCAAGCGCGACCTGCCCGCCGGCACCTATTCCGTCCGCGCCGATCAGGTCGACGCGGGGACGGGAGACGTGATGGCCCGGGCCGAAGTGCCATTCGAACGCGACGTCGAGGTCGCGATCCTCAAGCCGGTCGGCGAGGCGGGGGGCTCCGCGGGCGCGGAGATCTCCGGTTCTGTCGGTGGCCCGCAGACCCTGATCATCAAGCGGCGCGACAACCTCTGGCGGATTTCGCGCCAGCTCTACGGCAAGGGAATCCGCTGGTCGACGATCTACCAGGCCAACAAGGACCAGATCCGCAATCCGCGCTGGATCTATCCGGGCCAGGTCTTCGTGTTGCCCGAGGGCAACGCGGCCTGGGAGGAAACCGACAAAGCCGGCCCGCCGGGTTGAAATCGCACCCCGTCGGCCCCATCTGCGTCATCGTAATATTACGATGACATTTGCATGGCTTTCGACGAGGACGACATCATTCTGGCACAACGGATCAAGGCGCTCGGGCATCCGGCGCGCCTCGCAATTGTTCGCGCGCTTGTGGGCGCCCCCGACGGCGCCTGCCGCTGCCGCGACATCGTTCGCAACCTGCCGCTGGCGCAATCGACGGTCTCCCAGCACCTGAAGGTCCTGCTCGACGCCGGCATCATTCGCGGCGAAGTCGAAGGTCCGAAATCCTGCTACTGGCTCGACCGGGCGGCACTCGCCTCGATCGGCGCGGCGATGGGCCGGTTCGACCGGCCGGCCACCGCCTGCGGGCAGATGACGGGGGCCGGGCAATGAGTTCGGTCGACGCGACGGATGCCAAGCCGAAGGTCAAGGCCGAGTCGGCCTTCACCACCATCCTCAACCTGTGGCCCTACATGTGGCCTTCCGACCGGCCCGACCTCAAGAAGCGCGTGGCGGTGGCGCTGCTGGTCCTGGTCGCCGCCAAGGTCGTCACGGTCCTCATTCCCTACACCTACAAATGGGCGACCGACGCGCTGGTGACCCCGGCGCCCGGATCGCAGGGCGAAGCGGTCGGGCTGACGGCGATCCTCACCGTGCCGGTGATGCTGATCATCGCCTACGGCGTCGGTCGCATCCTGATGAACGTCTTCAACAATCTTCGCGACGCGCTGTTCGCCAAGGTCGGCCAGCACGCCGTGCGCCAGCTCGCCTACAAGACCTTCGTCCATATGCACCAGCTGTCGCTGCGTTATCATCTCCAGCGGCGCACCGGCGGCCTGTCCCGGATCATCGAGCGCGGCACCCGCGGCATCGAGGTGATCGTCCGCTTCACCATCCTCAACACCATCCCGACGGTGATCGAATTCGTGCTGGCGGCGGTGATCATCACCTACCAGTTCGACTGGAAGTACCTAGTGGTGATCGCCGTGACGGTGGCGGCTTATACGTGGTTCACGGTCAAGGCGTCGGACTGGCGGATCAAGATTCGCCGGACGATGAACGATTCCGATACCGACGCCAACGCCAAGGCCATCAACTCGCTGCTCAACTTCGAGACCGTCAAGTATTTCGGCAACGAGAAGATGGAGGCGGAGCGTTTCGATCGTTCGATGGAGCGCTATGAAGCCTCCGCGATCCGCATCTGGACGTCGCTTGCCTGGCTGAATATCGGCCAGATCGTCATCTTCACCACCGGCATGACCATCTGCATGGCGATGTCGGGCGCGGCGGTCTTGCGCGGCGAACAGACGATCGGCGACTTCGTGCTGATCAACGCGCTGCTGATGCAGCTTTCTATCCCGCTGAATTTCATCGGCTTCGTCTATCGCGAGATCAAGCAGGGCCTGATCGACATCGAGGCAATGTTCCACTTGCTCGACGTCCCGTCGGAAATCGTCGACAAGCCCGGCGCGGCCGACCTCGCCGTCGACGGCGCGACGGTGCGTTTCGACGATGTGGTGTTCCACTATGACGCCGACCGGCCGATCCTCAAGGGGATCAGTTTCGAGGTTCCGGCGGGCCAGACCATCGCCATCGTCGGCCCATCGGGCGCCGGCAAGTCGACGATCTCGCGCCTGCTGTTCCGCTTCTACGACGTCATCGGCGGCCGCATCACCGTCGACGGCCAGGACGTCCGCGACGTCACCCAGGAATCGCTGCGCGCCGCGATCGGCATGGTTCCGCAGGATACCGTCCTGTTCAACGACACGATCGCCTACAACATTCGCTACGGGCGACCCGACGCCAGTGACGAGGAAATCAGGGAAGCCGCCCAGACCGCACAGATCGGCGATTTCATCGCCACCTTGCCGAAGGGCTACGACACCGAAGTCGGCGAGCGCGGCCTGAAACTCTCCGGCGGCGAGAAACAGCGGGTGGCGATCGCGCGAACCGTGCTCAAGGCACCGCCGATCCTGATCCTCGACGAGGCGACCTCGGCGCTCGACATCCACACCGAACGCGAGATCCAGGCGGCACTCGACCGCGTCTCCACCGGTCGGACGACACTGGTGATCGCCCATCGGCTTTCGACTGTGATTCATGCCCACGAGATCATCGTCCTCGACAAGGGCCGGATCGTCGAGCGCGGCACGCATGACGAGCTCCTGTCGCAGGACGGTCTCTATGCCAGCATGTGGAACCGCCAGCGCCAGGCGGCCGAAGCGTTCGAACGTCTGCACGAGGTCGAGGAGACCGACGCCGAGGGCTATGTCGTCCGGATCCCGGTCCAGATGCCGGAGCCGGCGGAATAGCCCGGCTTCACTTCGTCCGCTTTCCATGCTTTCTAGCGCCGGACGAGGCGGGGTCGGGAAGGTTGCGTCAGGAATGGAATCCGTACTCGAACTCGATCCGGTCGATGCTCGTGCCGATCCGCAAGGAGGGCTGGCCGTTCATCGCCATCTTCTTCGCCGTGGCACTGCTTCTCGGCCTGCTTTGGCAGCCGCTCTTCTGGATCGGCCTGATCCTCACTGGATGGTGCGTCTATTTCTTCCGCGATCCGCCGCGCGTGGTCCCGGCCGAGGCCGACCTGGTGGTCAGCCCGGCCGACGGACGGATTTCCTCGGTCGCCAGCGTGGTCCCGCCCGACCAGCTTGGCCTCGGCAGCGAACCGAGACGGCGGATATCGGTGTTCATGAACGTGTTCAATTGCCACGTGAACCGGTCGCCCATCGCCGGTACCATCACCAAGGTGGTCTACACGCCGGGCAAATTCATCAATGCCGAACTCGACAAGGCGAGCGAGGACAATGAGCGCAACGCGGTCGTCCTCGACAGCGCCCATGGCCCGATCGCCGTGATCCAGATCGCCGGACTGGTGGCGCGCCGGATCGTCTGCTGGTCCGCGGAAGGCGATGTGCTGGCGCCGGGCGAGCGCTTCGGCATGATCCGCTTCGGGTCGCGCCTCGACGTCTATCTTCCGCTTGCGGCCAGCGTCCTGGTCGCCGAGGGACAGGTGGCGACGGCGGGCGAGACGGTCCTCGCGCGTTTCGACGGCGCAGGCGCCACCCGTCAGGTCCGGATCGACTGAGGCGGCCATGTCGATCTTCCAGCCCTTCGACCCGGATGACGAACCCAAATGGCGGCGGCTGCGGCAGCTTCGCGGCGTGCCGATCCGCATGGTGCTGCCCAGTCTGGTAACGCTGCTGGCGCTTTGCGCCGGGCTGACCTCGATCCGCATGAGTATCGAGCTGCGTTTCGACTGGGCGATCGCGGCGGTCGCCATCGCTGCCTTCCTCGACGGCATCGACGGGCGGGTGGCCCGGTTCCTGAAATCGACGTCGCGCTTCGGCGCCGAACTCAACTCACTGACCGACTTCGTCAATTTCGGCGTCGCTCCGGCGATCCTGCTCTTCGTCTGGGCGCTGCACGACGCCGGCTCGGTCGGCTGGATCGCGGCGCTGATGTTCGCCATCTGCTCCGCGCTCCGGCTGGCCCGCTTCAACGCCGCGCTGCTGGGGCCGAAAAGGCCGGAATGGCAGTCGAGTTTCTTCGTCGGGGTGCCGGCGCCGGCCGGCGCGATGATCGTCTTCCTGCCGGTCTATCTCGAATTCATCGGCGTCCCGCACGGCTTCCTGACCGCGCCGCTGGTCATCGTCTACGCGCTCGCCATTGCGCTGCTCCTGGTCAGCCGGGTGCCGACCTGGTCGGGGAAGCTCGTCGGCCGCAATATCCCCCGCGACATGGTCATGCCGCTGTTCGTCATGGTCGTCCTCGTCGTGGCGCTGCTTTTGAGCTTCCCATGGGAAACGATGACGGTGCTGACCCTCGCCTATCTGGGGGCCCTGCCGCTGAGCTGGCGCTCATTCCATCGGCACCTGGCGGCCGACGGATGCCCGTCCGACGACGGGGCGGCGCCCGGAGAGGAGGACGATACTCCTCCCGGTGCCGCGCCACCTTCGGCTCAGTAATCGAGCATGCCGACTTCGAAGACCTTGTGCGTGATATGGGCGTCGTTCTGGGTCATGAAGAAGGGGATGGCCGGCATTCCTCCCACGCCATCGGCGTCGTAGGAGGCGGTGTGGGTGGTCGGGTTCCAGATAAGGTGGTCGTTCGAGTCCGCGGCTTCGGGACCAATGTGGAACTCACCCTTGTTGAGCTTGGCGCCGATCGCCGGGAACGATCGAATGCGACACGTAGATTTCGTCGCCGGGGCGGAATCTGGCGATTGTATCGACGTTCGTCATGGCGTTGAGGGTCGTCGAGAACTGGAACGTGTTGTGGCCCCTGATGTCGTTCAGGAAGTCGTTGCCGGCGCCACCGTCGCTGAGGTCGTCACCCTTTGAGCCGTCGAGGCTGTCGTCTCCGCCCTTGCCGAACAGCTTGTCGTTGCCCTTTCCGCCGGAGATGTCCGGGTCGCTCAACTCGGAGCCGAAGATCTTGTCGTCGCCCTTGAGAAGCTTCGAGAATTTTCCGAACGGATCGCCGCTCTGGTACCATTTCGTCAGCGTGTGGACCGTCAGATCGAGCTTGGTGAACTTGTAGGCGGGGTCGCCGTCGACGTTGATCTGAATCTTGTGGACGGTCCCTGAAATCGGGACGCCGAATGGGTCGTACTTGAAGGCGCTGCCCCAGATCTCAAAATCGATGGTGAAATGGACTTTTTGGGTTGGGATGTCGTTGTTGACGAACCCCTGCTGGATCACGAGGTGTTTCAGCTTGTGAACCAGGAAATGCACCGGCCCATCGTCGTTATAGAAGTTCCCGAGGTCGTAGACGTGGGTTCTGTCGATCGGGTGCCGCGCGCGGATTACAATTCCTCTGCCCATGTTGCTCTCCTCCGTCGATCTCCCGCCGCGCATTCGCGGGAACCGAGCGCGGCATCCGAGGTGATGACTTCATTGCCCGCGTGCCAATTATGCCAGACGCGGCGGCCTGGGGCTACGATCAGTCGCTGGCGTGGAGAGAACGGACGAGCGTCAGTTCGGCAAGCCGGAGATGGCGCGAATTCTTTCGCGCAGCGGTATGTCGGGGAAGCGTTCGCGCAGCAAGCGGAGCGTATCCGACGCGCTCGCATGCTTCATCGTCGCGAGCATGCGCCTCATTTCAACGATGCGCTCGTCAAGGGTGGCGGCCCGAAACCGGGGCGGACTATCGCTTACGAACACGTTCGCCGTCGTCTTCATGGTCCGGAACCTTCGCCAGCAACTCAAGGGTCACCTTAATAGTCTAGCAACGAAGGCTAACAATCGGTTAACGGCGATCCCGACAATCCGCTGCATCAGGCTATGACGATATCGTCATGGCCCAGATCGAAATGGTTGCCGAGCCTGGCGAACTTGATCGCCTTGTGACCACCGAAACCATCGGCATCGTAGCGCACGATGCCCGTGTCCCGATCGTAGAGGATATGGTCGCTGGAATCGTTGGCCTTCTTCCCATGCGCGAACATGTCCCTGGCGAGAGTGCCCACGTCGAGCGCGGCGAAGATCCTATGGTCGAGGACGATTTTCTCGCCGCCTCGGAAATCGGCGACGGTGTCGACGTTGTGCTTCAGTTTGGCGTCGAACAGGAAGCCGTCCTTGCCGTGGCCGCCGACGAGCTTGTCATTGCGCGCCCCGCCGGACAGGAGATCGGCGCCGTTGCCGCCCCTGACCACGTCCTTGCCGCCGCCGCCGGAGACCAGGTCGGCGCCGATGCCGCCCTTGACCAAATCGCGTCCATTGCCGCCGAACAGCCCGTCGTCGCCCTGGCCGCCAAGGACGAAATCCATGCCGCGGTTTCCACGGATCAGATCGTCGCCGCCGAGGCCGAGAAGGGCGTCGTCGCCCTGGGCGCCGCGCAGGTTGTCGTCAGCTGTCTTGTGCCCGACGATCAATTCGCGCCCGCCGGTCCCCTTGATCAGCTCGTCGCCCTGGCGATTGGTGATGGCCCGGTCGAATTTCGCCAGTTCGACGGTGAACTCGTCAAACCGCAGCCATTCGAATTGCGTGATCAGGGATCGCGCCGAGGTGGAGGCGATCTCGGAGAAGTCGGCGGCGATATCGACATCGCCAATGCTGCCCTTGACGACGAAGGTGTCCTCGCCGGCGCCGCCGGCATAGGTGGTCGCGGTCGGGAGGCCGAGCGCGACCGCGGTGGAGCCCGATCCGTCACTGAAGTGGCCGCCGATGATCGTGTCGTCGTAGGTAGAGCCGACAAACACCTCGATATCCTTGAAGGTGTCGATGCCGTCGTCCGACGGCGGCTTGCCGCCGTTGTCGATCGTCTTTGTGGTCTTTTGGGTCGTCACGTCGATGGTGACGGCGCCGCGGGCGTCCTTGTAGTCGAGGGTGTCGGTGCCGCCGATGCCGTCAAGATAGTCGTTCCCGGCGCTGTAGAAAAAGACGTTGTCGTTGTTGTTACCCCGCAGGAACGAATCGTCGAAGCTGGAGCCGATGATGTTTTCGATGCTGGCAAACGTATCGGTGAAGGTCGTCTTGCCGTCGGCGCTCATTTTGGTGGCCTGGGCGATGTGCAGGTCCACGGTGACGCCGGAGAGCGCGCTGAAATAGGCAATGGTGTCGCTGCCGCCGTTGCCGTTTATCTGGTCGCCGGTCGTAGCGGCAAGGCCGGGATCGATCAGGTTGTCGCCGGACGTGCCGGTGATCACGTCGTCGAAGTCCGAGCCGTAGGCATTCACGAAGCCCGTATAGTGGTCGACATAGTTGGTGCCGGCGCCATCGGATTTGGCCGTCGTCTGATGGACGAGATCGATCGTGACCGCCGCGACGGCGCTTCGGTAGGAAATAGTGTTGCTGCCGCCATTCCCGGTGATCGTGTCGTTGCCGAGGCCGGGGTCGACCGTGTTGTCGAGGCCGTTGCCGGTGATGACGTCGTCGTGGGCGGAGCCGATCACACCTTCGATATTCGCCAGGGCGTCGTAATGGATGATGTTGTTGGTCGTGATCCCGTCGGTCGCGTGGCCGGTGAACACGACGCCGGGGAAATCGGCTTCGATCCCGGAGAAATTGTGCTTCTTGGTGGCGTCGTTGAAATCGGGCGGCGTCGACAGGTCGATGGTCATCGCGTTTGCAGCGAGCGCATAGGAAACCGTGTCGTAGCCTTCGCCGCCGTCGATCGCCGAGGTTCCGCTGCCTGACACGAGGACGTCGTCTCCGGCGTCGCCGTGCAGGCGGTTATACTGGTTGCCGTTGGAGTTCGGGGCCTGGTTGCCGAAGGCGTAGAGATGGTCGTCGCCGTCGCCGCCCCAAAGCGTGTCCTGGGCGTTGCCGCCGTAAAGGTAGTCGTTTCCGCCGAAGCCGAAGATCTCCGAATCGATATTGGTGATGCCGGCCTGGTTGGCGACCTGGTCAGGCGGGAGAAGCACGGCATTGGCCGTGATGATATCGCCGAAATTGCTGCCTCCGAGCAGCATGCCGACATTCGACAGGCCGGCGTCCTGGGGGCCGAAGATGGTCATCGGGCCGAGGGCGCCGAAGATCATCGTCTGGGTGCCCGGCGCCGGCTGCCAGTCCGGCTGGTCGGCCATATCGATCCCCGACAGGGCGTAGGCCTGGGTATCCGTGGAATTGCCGTCCTTGTCCGTCAGTCCGTTCGCTCCGACCACGGTCGCCGTGTCGAGCACCGCCTCGAGCGCTGCTTTCGTTCGCGCATCGCCCGGGTTCGAGGACAATCCGAGAGCCTTGACGTAGTCCGGCGACAGGAAGACCTGCGCATAGACGACGAACGAGCCGTTCGAATTGGCGTGGCCGAATTCCAGCGCCCAGCCGTCGAGGTTGGTGAGCTTGAGTTCGGGATATTTCGTGTTGTTGCCGTCGACGGCCGAGTTCGAGAGATAGGTGACGTTGGAATAGAGCGATTTGTTGACGTCGATCGGCAGGACGAGCACGTCCTCGCGCGGATCGAAGTCCCGGATGACCAGGAGGTCCTCGCCCTTCGGCGGGGGCGATTTAGGGGAGTTGAACAGGAGGCCAAGCGCCGATGACGCCAGTTCGCCGCCGACGGCGCCAAGCGGTCCAAGCAGAAGGCCGCTGCCGGTGATCTCTCCGAACGCGGCCTGAAGAGCGGCTTCGCCCAGCTTTTCCAGCGCCAGATCGACGAAGGTACTGGTCGCGGTCTGGGCCGCGTCCCCGCCGAAGGAGTCCCAGAACGCGCTTTGCGTCTCCGGATCGCCGGGATTGTTGTAGCTCAACATGAACATGTCGGCGCCGGGGCCGCCGGTCACGTCGTCGAGATTGCCCTGGCCGCGCGGCCCGGCGTCGATCTGGTCGTTGCCGGGCCCGCCGATGATGATGTCGGCGCCCTTGCCGCCATAGATCTTGTCGTTGCCGGAAAGCGACGGGTCTTCGGCGGGGATATCCCAGTTGTGCCCGTTCGGGCCGTTGATCAATGGGGCGTTGGCCCAGTCGCCGAGCAGGATGTCGTTGTCGTCCTCGCCTTCGAGCTGGTCGTCGCCGCTGCCGCCGACCAGCCGGTCGTTGTGGTCGTGGCCGAGCAGCCAGTCGTTGCCGAAAGCACCGAAAAAGATGTCGCTGTGATTGGCGCCGTCGATGACATCATTGGAAACAAGGCCTGTACCCACCTTGACGGCGTATTGGCCGTCCGATGGGTTCTTGCCGAACCAGTAGGCCGTGTAACCTTCAGTCGTGTGGCCGTAGAAATTCGACGGCAGCGACCAATAGTTGGTGCCACCGACTATTGGGACATGTTCGAGATAGTAATATTTCTCAGCCATCGCAGCCTCGCCGCGCTTGTGCCCGGGAGGTCGCGAGAGGGGGCCTCCGGCGCCTGCCCGAGTATCTTGCCCGCCACGACAGAACGTGGTCGGAGTCCAAGCGATCCCTTCGCCCCGGGGCAAGGCTACGCCTGAAACTCTTACAATCAACCCTGAGACGCCGAATCTACCCCTGCAATTGTAGACAAACCTAACAACTGCTCTACGGGGTTCGTGCGCGGCGATGCGGCTGGATGCGGCCCACCTTGCCAAACGGCACGCAGCCTGCATGCTCGTCGCAGGTGCAAATCAAGGAAGACAGGCGCGATGATCGAAGACTACCCCCGCGACATGATCGGCTACGGCCGCAATCCGCCGGACCCGAAATGGCCGGACGACGCCCTGGTCGCGGTCCAGTTCGTCGTCAATTACGAGGAGGGTGGCGAGAACAACGTCCTCCACGGCGACGCGGCGTCCGAAGCCTTCCTGTCCGAGATCGTCGGCGCCGCGGCGTGGCCGGGAATGCGCCACATGAACATGGAGTCGATCTACGAATATGGCTCGCGCGCCGGCTTCTGGCGGCTGTGGCGGATGTTCACCGGGCGCAACATTCCGGTCACCGTCTACGGGGTCGCGACGGCGCTCGCCCGCAATCCGGAGGCAGTCGAGGCGATGAAGGAAGCGAACTGGGAAATCGCCAGCCATGGCCTCAAGTGGATCGAGTATCGCGACTACGACGATGCGGACGAACGCGAACATATGCGGCAGGCGATCGCGATCCACACCGAGGTGACGGGCGAGCGGCCGCTCGGCTGGTACACCGGCCGGTCGTCGATCCACTCGATCAGGCTGGCCGCGGAGGAGGGCGGGCTCCTCTATTCGGCCGACTGCTACGCCGACGATCTGCCCTATTGGATCGAGGGGCCGAACGGGCCTTTCCTGATGATCCCCTATACGCTCGACGCCAACGACATGCGCTTCGCGACGCCGCAAGGCTTCAATTCGGGCGACCAGTTCTTTGCCTATCTCAAGGATTCCTTCGACACGCTCTACGCCGAGGGCGAGGCCGGCGCGCCGAAGATGATGTCGGTCGGGCTGCATTGCCGGCTCGCCGGCCGGCCGGGCCGGGCCGCCGCCCTGGCACGCTTCCTCGACTATGTCGCGGCCAAGGAGCGGGTCTGGCTGCCGCGGCGCATCGATATCGCCTGGCATTGGCACGCGCATCATCAGCCCGGATAGGTGCGCGGCTTTAATACGCTATGCTGACCGACCATCGGCAACGGAAGTGCGCGTTGAAACGTTAGAGCTGGGCATTGGCAGCGTCGCCAAGGGTTGCGGGAGAGCGCCATGCGCATACGGCTAGGCTGCGAACTAAGCTACGATTTCCCGCAGCCGACGCCGGTGATCGCCATCCTCAACGTGCATTATTCGCACTTCGCCAATCTCGAAAGTCCCGATCATCTCGTCACGACGCCGGCGGTGCCGATCGAGAGCTACCGCGACGGCTTCGGCAACTGGTGCAGCCGGCTGGTCGCGCCGCCGGGCCGCTTCACCCTTGGTACGGACGGCATCATCCGCGATGACGGCAGTTTCGATCCGGTCAACGCCGACGCGATCCAGCATCCGGTGGAGGAACTTCCCACCGACACCCTCGTCTTCCTCCTGGCCAGCCGCTATTGCGAAACCGACACATTGTCGGAAGAGGCGTGGCGGCTTTTCGGGAATACGCCGCCGGGGTGGCCGCGGGTCCAGGCGATCTGCGATTTCGTCCATAACCACGTGACCTTCGGATACGAGCATTCCAGCCCGACCCGCACCGCCGCCCAGACTTATGCCGAGGGTCGTGGCGTCTGCCGCGACTTCACCCACCTCGCGGTATCGTTTTGCCGGTGCATGAACATCCCGACCCGATACTGCACCGGCTACGTCAGCGATATCGGCCTGCCGCCTCCGGAGTCGCCGAACGACTTCGCGGCGTGGATGGAAGTCTATCTCGGCGGCCAGTGGTGGGTGTTCGATCCCCGCAACAACGCACCGCGGATCGGGCGCGTGCTGATCGCGCGGGGGCGCGATGCGGCCGACGTGCCGCTCACCCTGACCTTCGGTCTGAACACGCTGGTCGGATTCCGCGTCTGGACAGACGAACAGGCGGCATGAGCCTGATTTCTTTGCTTTTGCCGGGAACCAAACCATGTCCATGAATGTTTACCTGATGCCGGGTGGGGTGCGCTATGCTCCCCGGCCACGTCGACCGATCCCTGGTCGTGTCCCGCAACGGAGGATCCGCCATGGTTCAGTCGTTTCTGTCTCTTTTCATGAAATCCGCCTTCCTCGCCATCGAATCGCAGCAGGTCGTCGCGCTGCGGATGATGCGCATCGCCGGCGGTGGCAAGCTCGCGGAAAGCGAGATGCTGCGCATGGTCAGCGAAAAGGCGACCGCGGGAACCGAGGTGGGAATGGCGATGGCCATGGGGCTCGCCAGCGGCAAGAGCGGAGCCGCCGTGACCCACGGCGCGATCCGGAGTTTTCGCAGCCGCGTCCACAGGAACCAGCGCCGCCTGACGTCATAGAAAAGCCTGCCGGCGCTCCGCTGCTAGGCGTCGGCGGCCGCCAGCAGGCCGACGATTGCCGGGTCGGCGAGCAGGTCCTTGCGGACATCCTCCTTGATCGGCAGCAGCGGCGGCCGAACCGCCAGCCATACCGGATCCCGGTAGCGCGCAGCCAGCACGGCCTTCAGCGACGGAATCATGCCGCGGCTCTCGACGGCCTTGCGCACGGCGATGAGGTCTTCCTGAAGCGCCTCGGCGCCGGGCTCCTGCCAGCGATCGAGCATCCGGCGGATGCCGCGGGCATTGATGTTGGCGCTGGCCGAGATGCAGCCGACGGCGCCGGCGCGCAGCGCCTTGAGCAGATAGACCTCGGCGCCGGGAAACACGGCGAAGCCCGGAAATGCATCGACGAGGCTGGCGGTGTGATCGAAGTCTCCCGCCGAGTCCTTGATGCCGGCGATGATATCGGGGAAGGCGTCCCGTAGCCTGCCGATCAGATCGAGCGACCAGCCGAGGCTCGCCATTTGGGGGATATGGTAGAGCATGATCCGCGGCGCCTTGGCGCCCGCCCGCTCGATGACGGTCGAGACGAAGGCGTAGAGGCCTTCATCGGTGGCGTTCTTGTAATAGAAGGGCGGAAGCAGGAGGACGGCTGCGGCGCCGAGCTCACCAGCATGCCGGGTGAGAGCGACAGCGTCGCCAATCGCGCAGGCTCCGGTGCCTGGCAGCAGGCGGCTCGCCTCGATGCCGCCTTCGATATGCGCGTCGATCACCCGCCGCCGTTCGTCGAGCGTCAGCGAGTTCGCCTCGCTGGTGGTGCCAAGCACCGCCAGGCCGTGGGCGCCGTCGGCGAGCAGCGTCTTGCTGTGCCGCACCAGCCGGGGCTCATCGACATCGCCATCGGGACCGAAGGGGGTTGCGACCGGCGGCCACAGGCCGGCAAGGGCTGGCTTCATGTTGGTTGCTCGCGCGCTTTGGCTGGCGGGGTGGAATTGCCCCGGAGCAATAACAGGTTTCGGGGGGGGATTGTAAGAGGACGGGGGGTGTCATAGGCGCTGACGGAGCGCGTGGTCAGTCGACAAACGCGACGCCAATCCGCCGCTCATTCCGCCATTTGGTCGTGCAGTGGTGAGACCTGCCGTCGAAGGTCAGGTCGAACTCATGCGGGACGCCGACGACCGATTCGACATCGATCAATGCCCCGTGATCGGTGATGTCGCGAATCCGGCAATCGAAGACGCTGTATCCGGCGTTAAAAACGATATGACCGCCCTTCAGGCAGTGCATGCGCCGTTGACGCCTTCTTTCGTTGTTTTTGTCGGACAAACTGGCCGAGAGTCCCATGGCCGCTACCGGTGCCTTTCGAACGCGGATACTCACGCGCGAATGTTGCCGGCCGGTTCACCAATTCGCTAAACTTGTCACGAAAGGTTCCGGAATCCGGGCGGTAACGAGAAGTTGTCAGTCCGGGACAGCATCCTCCGGGTGCGGTCAGGCGATAGCCTGTGGATAAGTCGAGCCGAATCGGCCAGTCACCGAACCGTCATGGAACCGAAATCGTTCTGTCGCCGGGAGCCGATACTCAGCCCTCGCACGAGCGGGAACGGCATGAGTTAGCCGAATGAGTTTCTGGCCAATCGTATCGAGCAGGGCCAATCTCGCGCGGGACGTCGACCTCAGCCGCCGCAAGGGCGGCGTCTCTCAATAGCCGCTTGGGCAACACGAGGGGAAGCAAACGGATACCAGGGCTGGGGTGTTCGCGTTTTCTGTCAGCCCCTGTCATCCCCCCGAGTACGTGCGGCGCCGAAGGCCCCCTCGGCGCCGCACTCTTTTTCAGGGGGCACTCCCCTTTTGTCCTGTCGATCTCGCCGCCACCATCTGGCCCGCCGGGCGCAGTGGTGCTACCCATCGGACGTGTGAATGCGTCGGATGCGGCTTCCGTCGACGCGACCGGAGTCCGGTTCGCGCCAGCGGTCTTTCTTGCGAGGAGATTGAAGTGACGTTGAAATGGATGTGCGTGGTATCGGCGGCGGCTTCGATTCTGGTCGGGGGCTCGAACCTGGTGGCGGCCCAATCCTACGATCTCATCAAGTCGGCGCAGGACGAAGGGACATTGACCACGGTTGCGCTGCCCCATGACTGGTGCGGCTACGGCGACATCATTCAGGCATTCACCGACAAATACGGCATCGAGGTCAACGAGACCGCGCCCGAAGCGAGTTCTGCGGACCAACTCGCGGCGATCAAGGCGAGCGCCGAGAAGGCCGATCCGGATACGCCGGACGTGGTGGATATCGGATTGTCCTTCGCCCATGCCGCCCAGGCGGAGGGGCTGCTCGATCCATTCAAGGTCGGGACCTGGGATTCCATTCCGGAGGCGGTCAAGGATCCGGATGGATATTGGTATGGCGACTACTACGGCGTGATCGCGTTCGAGGTGAACACCGATATCGTCAAGACGCTGCCGGAGGATTGGGCCGACCTGCTCGGCCCGGACTACAAGGGCGCCGTCGCGCTATCCGGCGACCCACGCAGTTCCGCCCAGGCCGCCCAAAGCGTCTATGCCGCCGGCCTCGCCACCGGGGCCGACACCGATGGCGCCTCGGTCGGCAAGGCCGGCCTGGCGTTTTTCGCCGAGCTCAACGCCGCCGGTAATTTCGTGCCCGACGCCGGCACCGCCGCCTCGCTGATCGAGGGAAAGACGCCGATCGTCATTCGCTGGGACTATGTCGGGCTGGCCGACCGCAACAGCGTCGAAGAACCGAAGATCGACGTGGTCGTTCCGAAGAGCGGCGTCGTCGCTCGACCCTACGTTCAGGCGATCAGCGCCAATGCGCCACATCCGAACGCGGCGCGGCTGTGGATGGAATATCTCTATTCGGACGACGGCCAACTCGGCTGGCTCAAGGGCGGGTGTCATCCCATTCGCTTCGACGATCTGGTGAAATACAAGAAGATCCCCCAATCGCTGGCCGACGCGATGCCACCGGCCGATGCCTATACGGATGTCGTATTTCCATCGATTGAGGATCAGGGCGCCGCCAATTCGGTGATCAGCCAGGATTGGGAGAAGACCGTCGGCGCCGGGGTGAATTGATCACCACCATTTCAAACCGGCGGGCTCAGTTGGTGGCGGTACGGGCGTTCGGTGGCTCGGGATAGACCTCCCTTGTCGGCAACATGACTCCGCCGTTCCTGGTGTCGTCGCCTGCCATGCTCTTCAGCGCGCCGCGCCAGAGCGGGTCTCGGCGCAGCCCATCGCGCCCGGCCGCGATGGCCAGGTCGACCTGGGAAAGCGGAAGCGCGAGACGCGTCGGGATCTCGTTGAAGGCGGCCCGTTTGGCGGAGTCGAGATCGGCGGAGTTCACCAGAAAGACGAAGGCCTTGAGATCGCGGCAATTCCACCCGTCGAGTGAGCTGCGATACTTCAGAACCTCCGCGTCGCTCAAGGAGCAGCGGTAGGCAACCAGATCGTTCAGCCATTCCTGCATCGCACCGCGAAATACGTCGTAACCTGCACGAACCGAGTTATCGATGGCCGTGTCGGTCAGCGCCGTTACCATGCCGATCAGCGTCGGTCCCTTCACCGTCTCGGTCCATTTCGGAGCCTCGAACTGGGATGCGTCGGCCTCCACGAAGATCACCCGATCGAGCCGGACGGCCTGTTTGACGCTGAAGGGGCCATAGGGCGTCTGCGACTGGGCGCGGGCCAGGGTCAGCCCGGTGACGCCGAAATTGTCTGTAATGCCGCCATCGACGAGCTTCACATATTTCAGCTTCTGCGGGTCGCGATAGCTCTCCAGGGCCTTGGCATGGGCGGTCAGGATCGCCGGGGCGTTGGCATCGGCAGTGGCGGCCTTCAGCCATGCCGGGAGCTTGTAGGGGCAAGTCGACCCGAACGCCTGGAGGACGGACGGCGCGAACACGACCGGGACTGCCGCCGAGGCAGCGACGGCCTGGGCGATCGGCAGGTCGCCGAGATTGCTGCACAATGCCTGAAAGGTCTCTTCGTTGAAGAGGAACGGCACGTGATTGTAGATGTCGGTTGCGTTGATCCAGACGACCGGACGGCCCGGCTTCCACATATCCGAAAAGCGCGCACCGTCGAAGACGTTGGCGTCGAGCCAGGCGGCGAACGTGCCGTCGTTGTTGACCCCGCCCTTGAGCGCCCGGACGAAGTTGCCGAGGCTGACGCTGGTCCGCATCGTCGCCTCGCCGTCCTGGATCAGAAACTTTTCGCGGAAGTCGCCATAGCCCTCGGGGCCCTTCAGTCCATAATAGGTGGCGGCAATCGCGCCGCCCGAGACGCCGGATACGAAGCGAACCAGGCTGAGCATCGAGCGGTCGCGCTCGCCCGGTATCGGTGTCGCCTCCAGTTCCCTGAGGATGCCGTAGGCAAACGCAGCTGCTCGTGTCCCGCCGCCCGAGAAGCCGAGGGCGATCATCGTGGTGTCATTGTCGGCAGGATAGTCCGGCAGCGACGAGAGAAGCTGATGGCTGACGCCGTCGAACTGGTTCACTGGCTGATTGAAGATCGCCACGCAGCCGGACAGGAGGCCGGCCGCGAGCGCGACCCTCAATGCCGGGCGCACGGGCGAAGACATCAGTCAATCTTGCTGAGGTTCCACGACCGAGTCCACCGGGAACGGGATTGCCATTGCCGCCATGCCTTGCATAGTGAACGAAAGATCATCGGCGGGAGGTGGATTTGCAGGCGGGCGCAACCAACGGGCGGCTCGGTATCGGCGTCATCGGGCTCGGCATGGCGATCGCGCCGCACGCCAAATCGCTTCGCGATCTTTCGGACCGGGTGTCGGTGAGGGGTGTCTTCGCGCGCAATCGCGACAGGCGCGAGTCGGTTGCCGCCGAATACGGATTCGCGGCGGCTGAGTCGGCAGACGCCATCATCGACGATCCCGACATCGCAGCGGTGATGCTGCTCACGCCGCCCAATGCGCGGAGCGAACTGGTCACCCGGCTCGCCGAGGCCGGCAAGCATATCCTGATGGAAAAGCCGGTGGAGCGCACCACGCCGGCGGCCGAGGCGATCGTCGAGACCTGCGAGCGGAACGGCGTCGCGCTCGGCATCGTCTTCCAGTACCGCTTTCGCACCAACTCGCTGAGGCTGAAGGCGCTGCTCGCCGAAGGCGCGCTCGGCCGGATCGCCTGCGTCCGCCTCGCGGTGCCCTGGTGGCGGCCGCAGCAGGGCTACTACGACCAGCCCGGACGCGGCACGCTGGAGCGCGACGGCGGCGGGCTGCTGATCAGCCAGGCGATCCATTCGCTCGACCTGATGCTGTCGCTCGCCGGGCCGGTCGCCGAGGTGCAGGCGATCGCCGGGACCAGCCTCATGCACCAGATGGAGACGGAGGATTTCGTTGCCGGCGGATTGCGCTTCGCCAATGGCGCGCTCGGGTCTTTCACGGGGACGACAGCGGCCTATCCCGGCGCCGGCGAGCAACTGGCGTTCGATTGCGAAAACGGCGGGGTGGTGCTGGAAGCCGGGACGCTGACCGTCAACTGGCGCGACGGCCGGACCGAGAAACATACCGAGGACAGCGGCTTCGGCGGTGGCGCCGATCCGATGGCCTATCCCCACGACTGGCATATGGCCCTGATCACCGATTTCCTCGACGCGGTCGAGGCCGGCCATGCGCCAACGGTTTCCGGACGCGAGGGCCTGAAGGTGCATCGGCTGATCGACGCGCTGCTGACCTCGTCGCGGGAGAAGCGGGCGATTGCCGTCGCCGACGGGGCCTGAAGGGCGAGCCAGGGCTTCGGAGCGAGGATCCTTGACCGCCGCGTTCCGGCTTCTCCCGCCGCGTCGCGGTGATCGTCGCACCGTCTTGCGGCCCGGCCCAAAAGCCACGACAATCCGTTGCAAAGCAGACCGTTCCGGGAGGAAAATAAGAAACATGTATACGAAACAGGCACTTCGGGCGCTCGGCGTGACCGACGGCCTCACGCCGCAGCAGAAGCATGATCTTGACGAACTTGGCTACATCATCGTCGAGGACGTGATCACCGAGGCTGAGGCCAGGGCGATGGCGGATGAATTCGAGCGCATCCACGCGGCCGAAAAGGACACCGGCGGCAAGGAGGTGCATATCGAACCCGGCTCGCGGCGCCTGTCGAACATCTTCAACAAGTCGACGGCCTTTGACCCCCTGCTCGAGATCGGTCCGGCGCTCGCCGCCGCGCACTATCTGCTCGGCGAGATCAAGGTGCACGGCGCCAACATCCGCGACCCGGTCAAGGGCCACGGCCAGCAGCAGCTCCATGTCGACGTGCCGAAGCTTTTCGACGACGACTGGTGGGTGGTCAACGCGATGGTGCTGTTCGACGACATGACGCTCGACAACGGCCCGACGCGCGTCATTCCCCGGTCCCACACATGGGCGCCGATCAACGTGCCGGTGGTCAACCAGGGCGACTGGGAACCGTCGCCGCTGTCGCCGGAGGACGCCGCCCGTGTGCCGGAAGACCTCGAGGCGCCCTATCCCGGGGAAATCATGGTGACGGCGCCGGCGCGCTCGGCGGTGATCTTGAACTCGTCGGGCTGGCATAGCGGGACGCGCAAGAACACCGACGCGCCGCGGCGGCTGGTCCACCTGACCTATACCCGCCGCGATCTGCCGCAGCAGCTCGTCCAGCTCGATCACCTGACGGAAGCGCTCTATGACCGGATGAGCCCGGAACACCGCTACCTTCTCGAGATCGAACCGCCGCGGAAGGGCGACAGCGTGCTGCGCCACCCGAAGCGCGCCCAGCAGGGCTGGTGGAACTGACGAGCCGGGTGGTCAGCGCACCCCTGCGTCCGCTCGACAGCCCCGTCCGGCGGACGCTACACTCTTGCCATAGCAACAATCGACACCCGGGCTGCCGGGGGAGGGGACGATGAGCGACACTGTCAAATACCTTCTCGACGAAACCCATATTCCGAAGACCTGGTACAACATCGCCGCGGACCTGCCGGAGCCGCTGGCCCCGCCGCTTCATCCCGGCACCAAGCAGCCGATCGGCCCAGACGATCTCGCGCCGCTCTTCCCGATGGCGCTGATCGGCCAGGAGGTGTCGGCCGAGCGCGAGATCGAAATCCCCGAACCAGTGCGCGAGGTCTATCGCCAGTGGCGCCCGTCGCCACTCTTCCGGGCGCGACGCCTGGAGAAGGAGCTGAACACACCGGCGAAGATCTACTACAAATACGAGGGTGTCTCGCCGGCCGGCAGCCACAAGCCGAACACCGCCGTGCCGCAGGCTTTCTACAACAAGGAAGCCGGGATCAAGCGCTTGGCCACCGAAACCGGCGCCGGCCAATGGGGCTCATCGCTCGCCTTCGCCGGGGCGTTGTTCGACCTTGAGGTCGAGGTCTTCATGGTCCGTGTCTCCTACGACCAGAAGCCCTACCGCCGGGCGCTGATGGAGACCTACGGCGCCCGCTGCATTCCCTCGCCGTCGGCCGAGACCAATGCCGGCCGTACCGCGCTCGAAGCGAAGCCGGACCACATGGGCTCGCTCGGGCTGGCGATCTCGGAGGCGGTCGAGGTCGCCGCCCAGCGCGACGATACCAAATATGCCCTGGGCTCGGTCCTCAACCATGTGCTCCTGCACCAGACGATCGTCGGCCAGGAGGCGATGGCACAGCTTGAGATGGCGGGCGACTATCCCGACGTCATCGTCGGCTGCACCGGCGGCGGCTCGAACTTCGCCGGCATCGTCTTCCCCTTCCTCGGCGCCCAGCTTCGCGGCGGCCAGAAAGTGCGGATCGTCGCCATCGAACCGGCGGCCTGCCCGAGCCTGACCCGGGGTCAGTTCGCCTATGACTTCGGCGACACCGGCCACCTGACGCCGCTGGTCAAGATGCATACCCTCGGCTCGACCTTCATTCCGCCGGGCTTCCACGCCGGCGGGCTGCGCTATCACGGCATGGCGCCGATGGTCAGCCACATCATGAATCTCGGATTGATGGAGGCGAAGGCCTATCACCAGACGAAATGCTTCGAGGCCGGCGTCCAGTTCGCCCGCACCGAAGGCATCCTGCCGGCGCCGGAGGCGAACCACGCCGTGCGAGGCGCCATCGACGAGGCGATTCGCTGCCGCGAGGAGGGCAAGTCCGAGACGATCCTCTTCAACCTTTGCGGCCACGGCCATTTCGACATGCAGGCCTACATGGATTATTTCGCCGGCAAACTCGAGGATCTCGAATACGACGAGGCCGATCTGGCGATGGCGCTGGCCGGCCTGCCGAGCGAGAAGGCGGCCTGACGAAGTCGATGGGCGGGGCGCCGTTTGCGCGCCGTCCGTCGACCTCGCATTCCTCAGATGACGAAGAAGTCGCTGTGGCTCAGGTCGAGATGGGCGTCGAGAATCGCGAACTTCTTGGCGCTCTTCGGCCCGTCTCCGTCGGGGTCGTATTTCACGACGCCATTGTTGTCGTTGTAGATGATGCGATCGGATGAATCCTTCGCCTTGTTGCCGACGACGAACTTGTCCTTTTTCAGCGTGTGGTCGGTCGGGCCGATCTTGGTGAAGATCGACTTGTCGAGGTCGATCTCGTCCTTCCCCGTTTTGAAATCGTAGATCGTGTCGACGTTGTGCTTGCTGTTGAGCTTGGTGTCGAAGGTGAAAGTATCTTTGCCGCCGCCCCCGTAGAGGTCGTCGTTGCCGGTGTCGCCGAAAAGCTTGTCCTTGCCGTTGCCCCCTTCGATGTAATCATCGTCGCCGAGCCCGCGGATCTTGTCGTTGCCGGAACCACCATACAGCTCGTCCTTGTAGTCGAAGCCGAAAAGCGCGTCGGAACCGTTTCCGCCGTAGAGATAGTAGGGTTTGTTGTTTTGCTGGGGCGACAGGTAATCGGCGCCGTCGATGCCGTACTGGTTCTGCTGACTGTTGAGGTTGGTGTCGTCGAAGATGGTGCCGATGAAGGTTGACATGGGGACTCCGCTGATTGGCCGGCCCGAACCGGATTCCGGGCGCTTATGCCGGGAAGGGTCGCGTCATGACCGATTCACCGGCGCCATTTGATCAAAAAGGGTGCTTATCAATGATGACGGAAAGGTGGCGCTGCGTCGGGTGACACCCCGTTGGCATCCGCCTGCCGACGCGAACTGGCCGATATCTCTCGAGTTCGGCAGAGTAGGCATACCTGATCATCCGGGCAGTAGCCGGACGACGCGATCTCCAGCAGAGATGGGGGAGCGTTGATCCATCGGAGGTTCTCATGACCGCGTCCATCCTTTCCCGATTTTCCTCAGACCTTGCCGCGCTGGTGGCGACGGCTGCCCCGGCCATGGTTTCGATCGGCTCCGGCCACGCGCGATCGACCGGCTTCCTGTGGCGTCCCGGCCTGATCGTCACGGCCGATGAGGCGTTGCCCGATGAGGATTTGTTCACGGTCACACTTGCGGGCGGGCAGTCGGCGGATGCCAGGCTGGTCGGACGCGACGCGGCGACCGATGTTGCACTGCTGCGTGTCGAGGGGCCCGGTTCGGAGCCCGTCGCGCTGGCACCGAAATCTCCCGCGGCGGGCGAACTCGCGATCGCCATCGGCGCCTCCGACGGAGCGCCAACGGCGGCGTTGGGATTGGTTGCCTACGCGGCCGGAGCGTGGCGCTCGATGCGTGGCGGCGAGATCGACGCCCGGATCGACCTCGATCTCCGTCTGCCGCGCGGCGCCGAGGGCGGCCTCGTCTTCGATGCCGAGGGCAAGGCGATCGGTATGGCGGTCTACGGTCCGCGCCGCCGCGTCCTCGTCATCCCAATCGCCACGATCGACCGCGTCGCGGGGATGCTCGAGAGCCACGGCCGGATTCCGCGCGGCTATCTCGGTGTCGGCTTCCGCCCCGTTGCCGTCGAGGGTGGCGACGAACGCGGCGCGATGGTCATGAATCTCGACAAGGACGGACCGGGCGCGGCCGCCGGCCTTCATCAGGGCGATATCGTCGTCGCCTGGAACGGAGAACCCGTGCGCCATCTGCGGGCAATCCTCAGAGCACTTGGTGCCGACAGTGTCGGGCAGACGGTAACGCTCGGCGTCCTGCGCGGCGGGAAAAGGCACGAAATCCCGGTGACGATCGCCGAAAGACCCGCGCCTTGAGCGACGACGATCCCGACCCGCCGATCCGGATTGCGCTCGGCCGCGCCGACGACGATCTCCTGGCAAGACTGTCGGAGATTCTTGCCGGCGTCGCCGGGCTGGAACTGGTCGGGGAAGGGGAGGCCGCCGATCTGATGCTGCTGTCGACCCGGGAGGCGGCGGGCGGGGCGGGTCCCGACGCCGCGCTGACGCCCCGCGAAATGGAGGTGCTGGCGCTTCTGGCGGAGGGTGCCGCGAACAAGACGATAGCGCTGCGGCTCGGAATCTCGGTCCACACGGCCAAGTTCCACGTCCGTTCGTTGATCGACAAGCTCGACGCGGTCGGGCGCACCGACGTCGTGGCCCACGCCGCCCGGCTCGGCATCATCCAGCTCTGACACGCCGGCCTCCGCCGCCGGGTACACAAACGTTCGCGCCGCCGCCGTCAATCCACTAACATTCCCGGAGGACCACGCGATGGGGCCCGATCCCTCTTGTCTCCATGAACACGTGCCCCCTTGTTGAATTGCGAGAGAGGAGCCTTGCTTGCCAGCCGACAACGCTGTCGACGTCTGCGTCATCGGGGCCGGTATAAGCGGCATCGCGGCCGCGCTTGAACTGAAGGCGTCCGGCCGGGACTCCTTCCTGGTGCTGGAGCGCGCGAGCGGTGTCGGCGGCGTCTGGCGCGAAAACACCTATCCGGGCTGCGGCTGCGATATCAGGTCCCAGCTCTATTCGCTGGAGCGGCGCCCCAATCCCGAATGGAGTTCGAACTTCCCGGGACAGCCCGAAATCCTCGCCTACCTCACGGCGATTGCGAACGAGGACGGGCTGCGCGAAGCATTTCCGGTTCGATTGCCGGATCGAGGCCGCCCGTTTCTCGTCCGAACATGGCCACTGGGTCATCTCGCTCGACGGGCAGGAGCAGGTCACGGCCCGCTGTCTCCTGCTCGCGCTCGGCCCGCACAGCCGGCCCGTCGAACCGCGCTTCGCCGGCAAGGAGACCTTCGCTGGCGTCTCCTTTCACTCGGCGCGCTGGCCCGCGGACGCCGATCTTCATGGCAAGCGGGTCGCCGTCATCGGGACCGGCGCCAGCGCGGTGCAGATCGTCCCGGCCGTCGCTCCCGAGGTCGAGCATCTCTACGTCTTCCAGCGCTCCGCCCCGTGGATCCTGCCGCGCGGCCAGCGCCAATACACCCGCTTCGAGCGGTGGGCCTTCAGGCGTCTGCCCTGGACGCTGCGGCTGAAGCGCTCGCTGATCTTCTGGAGCCACGAACTCATCGGCCTCGGCTTCATCCGCCAGGGGCTGATCAACCGGATCCTGATGGCGGTCGCCGGGTGGAAACGCAGACGCGCGATCCGCGATCCTGAGCTACGCGCGAGGCTCGCGCCCGATTATATGATCGGCTGCAAGAGGGCGATGGTCTCCGACGATTACTATCCGGCTTTCAACCGCGACAACGTCACCCTGGTCACCGACCCGATAACCGCGATGGACAGGGACGGGCTGGTCTGCGGCAACACGACGCGATGGGATGTCGACGCCGTCGTCTATGCGACCGGCTTCGTCGTCGCCGATGCCGATGGCTACCTGCCGGTGATCGGGGCCGATGGGCGCTCGCTGGAGGAGGTGTGGACGCGGGACGGCGCCGCCGCCTACATGGGCACGACCATCAGCGGCTTCCCCAATCTCGGCATGCTGCTCGGGCCGAATTCCGGGCTCGGCCACTCATCGGTGGTCCATATCGTCGAATCCCAGCTCCGCTATCTGATGCGGTATCTGGAAGCGCTCGACGCCCTCGGCCCCGGCGCCACCCTCGACGTCAAGCCCGACGTTCAGCGCCGATACAATGCACAGGTTCAGGAGCGGCTCGGCAAGACCGTATGGGGCACGGGCTGCAAGAGCTGGTACCTCGACCGAAAGGGCAGGAACGTCACGGTTTTTCCCGGCCTCAACGCCGGGTTTCGCCGCGCGTTGGCCAGCCTCGACCTCGATGCCTATGAACAAAGATTTGCAAGACCGGAGCCTCCGGCCCGCCGATCAGAGGATCTTGTTGCGGTCGAGGAACCGTAGAATTCCATCCACGATCTCTTCCAGAGGCGGGTCGGCGACACCGCAGGCGCTTTTCTGGCGCGCCGCCTTGTAGCCGCTGCTCTCGTAGAGCTTGAATTCCATCGACGAGATGTTGTCGACAGAGCCGATCAGGAAATCGAGGAGCGGAAACAGAAGGTCCTCGCGGGTGCAGCGGCGGATCACCTCCGGAACGAAGTCCTTGATGTCGAATTTCTCGAACTGACGCCCGGTCTTCCGGGTGATCAGGTCGGTAATGTCGGTCATGTTCTCGTATTCGTCGCGCACGACGTGGAAGACGCCGTCGATCGAGTCCGGGTCGTTGGCGATCGAGACGATGTTCTTGGCGCTGACGTCGGCCGGCATGAAGCTCACCTGGTTCTTCGCCGTCACGCCGATGCCGTGCTTGATCATGAACGACAGCAGCCGGATGGTGATATCCAGATTCTCGCCACCGCCGTCAACCGAAGGGGTGATCAGGGCCGGCCGGAAGATGCGCGCCGCGAGACCCTTGCGGCGGGCATCGTGCACAAGTTGCTCGGACACCCATTTCGACTGGCTGTAGCCGAAGTCGAGATGCGCCATGTCCTCGTTGTTGTCGGTCTCGTAGAGATAATCCTTGGTCGCCCAGCCGAAGACGAAGGTTGTCGAGATGTGGTTGAACTGCTTGCGCCGACCGGCGAAGGCGAGCTTCAGGATCTCGTTGACGCCGGTGACATTGGCGGCGCGCATGCGCCGGTAGTCGAGCAGGTAATTGACCAGCGCACCGTTGTGATAGATCGTGTCGACATCGGTGGCGAGTGCGTCCCACCTGTCACTGCCAAGTCCGAGCCCGGGCTGTTCGAGATCGCCGCACAAGGGAACGACCCGATCGGTCAGGGTGGCGGGATCGAAGCTTTCACCGATCGATGTCGCCATGCCGTGGCGAATGCGTTCCATCGCATGATCCTCATCCCGGGCACGCACCAGGACATGGATCTTCGCCTCGGTCTGTTCGAGCAGGCCGGCGAGCAGGAACGGGCCGAGGAATCCGCTGCCGCCGGTGAGCAGGACCGATTTGGCCGGGCCGAAGGACCGGCCGCCCACCAGCGGTCGGGGGGTGAAGCTCAGCATTCGATCGGCCCGCATCATCTCGGCTTCACGTGCCAGATGCTTCTGGTAGCGGCCGAGCAGGAAGCCCCGTATTTCGATGATTGCCGCCTCGTGGCGTTCCTCGAGGAGCTGGGCCATCTGGAAAATCTGCCGGATGGTCACGGCGCCGAGCAGCTTGGCGTCGATCTTCTCGGAGAGAAGCCCCGCGCCCTTCGCCGCCACGGTCTCCTTGAGCCAGTGAAGGAAGACCACCAGGTCGAGTGAATCGATACCGGCGTCGAGAAGGGTGAAATCCTCCTCGCCGGTGAGGTTGTAGCGCTCCTTGAGCCTGGTCAGCTCGTAGAGATCGTCCTCGAGACCGCAGCCCGGCGCCGACGGTTCGATCGTGTGGTCGGCGATGAGGTCGAGCTTGCCATCGAGAAGCATCTCACGCGTCCTGAACCGCCTGATCTTGCCCGAACTGGTCTTGACCACCGAGCGCGGCGGGACGAAAGCGATCCGGGTGATCGGGACGTTGAGGGACTCCCAGACCGTTCGTGTCACTTCGCGTGGTTCGGGCAGCGCGCTTCGCTTCGAGATTTCGGCGACCAGGGCGACCCCCTGGGTCTCGTCGCCGTCGATCTCGAAGGCGGCGACGCAGCCCTTGCGCAGTTGCGGGAAGGCCTCCTCGACGACGCGCTCGATGTCCTCGGCATAGTGGTTCTGGCCGCGGATGATGATCATGGCTTTCCGCCGCCCGCAGACATAAAGCTCGCCCTTATGGACGAAGCCGATGTCGCCGGTGCGCACGAAACCGCCAGCCGGGCCGCCGAGACCGGCGACGCGGGCGTGGAAGGCCTCCTCGGTCAACTCGGGCTTGCTCCAGTAGCCGCGGCAAGCGCTCCTCCCGGCAATCCAGATCTCGCCAATCCGGCTTTCGGGCAAAGCCTCGCGGCTGTCGGGATCGACGATCCTCAGCACTGTATCGCCAAGCGGTCGCCCGCAGCTGATGAGATCCGTCGCGTCGGATATCTCCGAGGCGTTCTCGATCGGCCGGACCAGCCCGGCGGCGAGGTGGCGCTTGTTCAGCCGCAGGAAGTCGCGCCCATAGTTGGTGACGGCGAGGGTGAATTCGGCAAGTCCGTAGGCGACGAAGAAGCTCTCCGGCTTGAGCCCACAGGGCGCGAACCGCTGTATGAAGCGACGATAGGTATCGACCTTGATGGGTTCGGCTGCCGCCATCAGGAATGTCAGCGAACTCAGGTCCAGATCCTCAAGCAGCGCGTCGGGAATGCGCCGTTCCTGAAGACAAAGGTCGAAAGCGAAATTCGGCGCCGAGGACGCGGTGGCGCGGTATTTCGAGATCGTCTCCAGCCACAGCGCCGGGCGCTGCATGAAGGTCGCCGGCGAAAAGCCGTGGGTCGTCCCGCCGGTCAGCACCGTATAGATGTAGTAGCCGATCAGGCCCATGTCGTGATGCTGGGGCAGCCAGGTCACGGTCACCGGAGTCTCGTGGTCGACGACCAGCCCGCAGTTATGCAGGATGCCTTCGTGGGTGACGATCACGCCTTTCGGCTGGCTCGTCGACCCGGAGGTGTATTGCAGAAAGAAGATCTCGTGGGGCTGCCGGGTCGGCGCCTCCGGCGCGATCTCCCGCATCTCGTCTGTCACGATCCAGTCCGGGCCGCACAATACCTGTTCGACTCCCGCGGCGACCAGCGTTTCGTCGTGGCCGAGGGTCTCGTCGAGCATATGCCGTGTCTCGCCGTCCATCAGGATGGCGGCAGCACCACTGTCCTCGACGATGTGGGAGAGCTGGTACACACCGGACCGGAAGCCGTGCGAGGTCAGCGGCGCAGCCGGCACGGCGATGAACCCGGCCCTGGCGCAGGCAAACAGCGCACAGATGGATTCAAGGCCGGGCTTGTAGAGAAGAACCAGCCGATCGCCGGGTTTGAGCTCGGGGATGGAGGCGAGATGGCTGGCAACGACCGCGATGCGCTCGGAAAATTCCCGATAGGTATAGTGCGCGATCCGATCGCCGCGCCTGTCGAGGAACGCGTAGAGGAGCTTGTCCGGCTGTTTTTCGACCCATTGGCCGACGCGATCGAAAACGCTGACCTCAACCGGGCGGGCCACCAATGGAGCCCGCACAGGCTCCGCGATTTCTTCGAATTTCATTCAGCCGAATCCTCAGCAGATAACCGTGTTCACCGGGAGCTGTCCCGGAACAGAGAGACGCGGCCGAGCAAGCGGCGTGGTTGGTAGCATCTCGAAGAGCTGGATGCCATTCCTGAACGTGATGACTTGCACACATCGCCGGCAACCGGTCTGCGACCTTTGATTGTCGGCAATCGGGTGTTTCAGGGGTGAACGATGGTAAATCGGACGGACCGCATCCAACGAGCATGGCTCAACCGCACGACCGTTGTCTGCGCCGATGCGCAACAAAATAACCAATGTGAGCAGATGGTTGGCTGGGGCACTAGGATTCGAACCTAGACTGGCGGAGTCAGAGTTCGCTGTCCTACCGTTAGACGATGCCCCAATCGGACCAAGGCTTTGGCGGGCTCTCTCAAATCGTGAGATCAGCCGGCTTCGCACCGATCGGTCGCCTATCCTATAGGCAGCGCTCCGAAACCCGTCAACCGCCGGCCTGCTTGCCAGTCCCCGGACACCTGATAAACTGGCCGGCGAAAAAGAAACGTGGAGCCGCGCCGCCGCCCAAGGGCCGGCGCGCGGTCACTGGGTAGACAGGTG
Organism: uncultured Alphaproteobacteria bacterium; assembly: GCA_963812275.1. Taxonomy (GTDB): domain Bacteria; phylum Pseudomonadota; class Alphaproteobacteria; order Rhizobiales; family Kaistiaceae; genus Bauldia. Next base: position 187,121 of record CAWEUQ010000018.1, read on the forward strand.
AAGACGACGGGCAGCGATCCGCTGGACGCGGCGTCGCAAATGCTTGCTGGCCTGGATGGGGCCGGCGGGGACATAGGGCCGGCGCCGGGCGATCCTCCGGAGGCATCGTCTATTGTCGCCGAGAAAGCCGATCCCGGACATCGCAAATCGCGGAAACGCCGTCGGAAACGAGGGAGGCCGGTCTATGCCCCCGGTACCGGGCCAAACGCAAAGGGTGGCTCCAACGGCAGCGGCGAGACTCCTCGGGCAGGCGATCACGCGGCGGTGTCGCCATCGTCCGACCCACAGATGTCGCGCGGTCCTGCGCCCTTCTACGGGGCGCTCGATCTCGGCACCAACAATTGCCGCTTGCTGGTAGCGATTCCGCGCGAGCATGGATTCCGCGTCGTCGACGCCTTTTCCCGCATCGTCAGGCTGGGCGAGGGGATCGGTGAGACCGGCCGGCTGGGCGAAGCCCCCATGGACCGCGCCGTCGAGGCGCTAAAGGTCTGTTCCAGCAAGCTCGCCTATCGCGATGTCAGGCGGGCGCGGCTGATCGCGACCGAAGCCTGCCGCGTCGCCGAGAACGGCGCAGAGTTCATCGACCGGGTCGAACGCGAGACCGGTCTCGTCCTCGAGATCGTCTCGCAGGAGACCGAGGCTCGGCTCGCCGTCGCAGGTTGTGCCTCGCTGGTCGATCCCAGGGCGTCGGGGGTCGTCCTCTTCGACATCGGCGGCGGGTCGTCCGAACTGGTCTGGATCGACCTCGCCGAACCGGGCGACGGCAAGCGCCGGCGGATGGCCGATCGCGTCCGCAGCTGGATGTCGCTGCCGGTCGGCGTCGTCAACCTCAGCGAGCGGCATGGCGGGCGCGACGTCTCCAGGACGCAGTTCGAGGCCATGGTCGATGAGGTCGCGGGACTGCTCCACGCCTTTCCGGAGGTCGCGAATCTCGACCGGGCCGTCGCCGCCGGCGCGGTCCACATGCTCGGAACCTCGGGAACGGTGACGACACTTGCCGGCGTTCATCTCCGGCTCCCCCGCTATGACCGGCGCCGGGTGGACGGAACGTGGCTTTCCGGGCGCCGGGTCGCCGAACTGGTCGCCGAATTCGCCGCGATGGACTACGACACCCGCGTCGCCAATCCCTGCATCGGCCGCGAGCGCGCCGATCTCGTGCTGGCCGGCTGCGCCATTCTCGAAGCCTTCCGGCGCCGCTGGCCGGTCGAGCGCCTGCGCGTTGCGGATCGGGGGTTGCGGGAGGGGTTGCTGGTCGAGTTGATGGCCGAGGACGATGCCTGGCGGCACCGGCCGAGGAGCCAACACCATGCCGGCGCCGCCCATGGATGAAAAACGCCGCGGCGTCAGCGGCCGACAGCTCAAGGTCCGGGTCAAGACCGCCAGGCGACGCAAGGCCTCGTCCGCCCGGTGGCTGGAACGCCAGCTGAACGACCCCTATGTCGCCCGGGCGCGGGCCGAAGGCTATCGCGCCCGTTCGGCCTTCAAGCTGATCGAGATCGACGACAGGTTCGGCCTGTTCAAGACGGGCGGCCGGGTGGTCGATCTTGGCGCGGCGCCCGGCGGCTGGTCGCAGGTCGCGGCCGAGCGGGTCGGGACCACCGACGCCAACCCGCATGTCGTCGCCATCGACTATCTGGAAATGGAGCCCTTGCCGGGCGTTACCGTCATCCGCAAGGACTTTCTCGACGACGACGCGCCGGAGGTGATCGGCGCGGCGCTTGGCGGGCATCCAGCCGATGTGGTGATCTCGGACATGGCGGCGCCGACCACCGGACATCGCCAGACCGATCATCTGCGCACGGTTCACCTTTGCGACGTGGCCGCCGATTTCGCCGTCTCGGTGCTGAGGCCCGGCGGCCATTTCGTCACCAAGGTCTTCCAGGGCGGCGCCGAGGCCGATCTGCTGGCGATGCTGAAGCGGCGCTTCGCCAGCGTCCACCACGTCAAGCCGCCGGCGAGCCGCCAGGGCTCGGTCGAGCTCTATCTCGTCGCCCGGGGCTTTCGCGGCCCCCCTGAGGAACCCTAGTCAGCGCTCGCGCATGGTGGTGACGGCGTCCGGCGCGTAGCGCCGGTGGCCCGACATTTCGTGGCCGGCGTCCCGCGCCAGCTGCATGAAGGGAATGGTCGAGGCGATCGTCAACAGGCCGACGATGAGGAAGGCCGGCCAGAACGAGGCGGCGGTGATGACGCCGCCGGTTGCCGCACTCGTCACCTGAACCGCGATGGCGCCGACCGAGATGCCGATGCTGAGCGCCAATTGCTGCGCGACGCTGGTCAGCGTCGTCGCCCGACTCATCCGCTCCGGCGCGATGTCGGCGAAGGCCAGCGCATTGACGCTGGTGAACTGGAGCGAGCGGAAAAAGCCGCCGATCAGCAACAGGGCGGTCATCAGCCAGATCGGCGTCGTCGGCACGAAGGTCGCCGGCAGCATGACGAACAGCCCGGCGACCATCGCGTTGGCGACCAGCACCGAACGGAAGCCGTGGCGGCGCAGGATCGGCGGCGCGGCGAATTTCATCGCCAGCGCGCCGATCGCGGCCGCGAAGGTGATCATGCCCGACTGGAAAGGCGTCATGCCGAATCCGATCTGGAGGAGGAGAGGCAGGAGGAACGGCGTCGCGCCGACGCCGATACGGAACAGCATGGTCCCGATCATGCTGGTCCGGAAGGTGTGGATGCGGAACAGCGACAGGTCGACGAGCGGCGATTCGATCCGGCGGCTGTGGACGACATAGGCGACCAGCAGCGCCGCGCCGCCGAACAGCATCCCGAAGACATAGCCGAGTGGCAGGAGATTGAGGCCGAGCGTCGTCGAGCCGCTCATGAACAGGGCAAGGCCGAGGCCCGCCAGTGCGAAGCCGCTGCTGTCGAAGCGGGTGCGGGTCGCTCCCCTGATGTCGGGGATGAAGAGGGTGGCGAGGATCAGCCCGAGCACGCCGACGGGAACATTGATCCAGAAAATCCAGCGCCAGCTGAAGTAGGTAGTGATGAAGCCGCCGAGGGGTGGGCCCATGACCGGGCCGAGCAGCGCCGGCACCGTCAGCCACGCCAGCGAACCGACGAGTTCGCGCTTGGCGACGCTGCGCAGGATCACGAGACGGCCGACCGGCACCATCATCGACCCGCCAATCCCCTGGACGATCCGCGCGGCGACGATTTCCGGGATCGATCCGGAGAGCCCGCACCAGATCGAGCCAAGGACGAAGGTCAGGATCGCGGTGCGGAAGACGAGGCGCGCGCCATAGCGGTCGGCGAGCCATCCGGAAGCCGGGATGAAGATCGCGATCGCCAGCAGATAGGACGTCAGGGCGAGCTTGAGGTGGATCGGGTTGGCGCCGAAATCCCGGGCGATCGCCGGCAATGCCGTCGACAGCACCGTCGCGTCCAGATTCTCCATGAACAGCGCGCAGGCGACGATCAGCGGCAGGAGAATGCGGTCGGGCATGGATCACGGGCGAGGGGCGGGCGGCGGCCGGGCGGAGGGCCCGCCCGACCACGGAAATGAGTCGGGAGGGGTCAGGATTTCTTCTTGCGCATCTCTTTGACGCTTTCAGGGCCGACGAACCAGTCGGCGGCGCCGACGTCCTCGAAGACCACCCAGACAGCGGTTGCCTTCACGCCCATTTCGTCCGCGAGCGCCTGCGATACGCGGTCGGCGACGGCGGTTTTGCGAGCCTCGGCGTCGTCGCCGAGATTCTCCCTGACATAAGTGATCTTGACCATCGGCATCGCGGTCTTCTCCCCGTTTGTGGCCGGCCGCCGCCACTCTTCCAGTGGCGCTGCGGCTATTGCGGCAGGATGGATAGCACAACAGCGTTCTGAACAGTGGATTTGCCGGGAATGACGATCTCCGGTCCGGCGCCGCGGTAGATCGCCTGGGTCGACGGGCCGCCGTCGAGGTTGATGGCGATATCGCAGCCGACGCCGCCATCCGTGGTTGCCGCGGCGAGGAATTCGGCCAGCCGCAACAGGCTGAGGCCGTCGCCGTCGACCACGATCGCGACGATTTCGCCGGGCCGCAGGCAGATGGCGCTGCGGCGATCACGGACGCCCGGGCTGCGGATACCGACCTGGCCGCCGGGATCGACCAGGACCGGACCGACCTGGACGGCGCTGGCGAGGGTTCCGGCAGGTGGAGCCTCGGCCCGATAGGCGATCGAAACGCCGGTTTCGTCGACATGCAGGATGCCCGAGCCGGCGCGTTCATGCTCCGGCGCGACCTCGACACCCTCGACGACCAGCAGCCCGCTCGGCGAGAGGCGCCCGCCGTCGTCGCGCTCGAAGAAGCCGCCATCAATGGCAAAGACGTCTTCGGGGCGCCGGAGGAAGTCGGCGGCATGGTCGCCGGTCTCGTCTTTCTGTTGCGCGGTACGAAGGCCAAACCGCCCCACGTCGAAGGCGAAGGTATGGATCGCGAGCCCGTCGGCGGGGAGGACCATCAGCCGGTATTCGAGACCAGGGAGGAGCTCGGTGGTTTCGCCCGTCCTGGCGCTCGCCAGCAGGCGCGGCAATTCCGGCTCGGGCTTGCCGTCGGGCGTCGGCGTCCCGGCCACGGCCAGAGGCGCGACCAGGACAAGGACGAGGAATCCGAACAGGCAGGCCATCGGCAAGAGCGTCGCTTTCATGCAGCACCAGTCATCGCCGCTTGTCGGTGGGTCGGAAGAGGCGCACCTTGGACACTCTTGGCCGGGGGTAGATTGCCCGCGGCAAGCTCGGAGAGCGAACATGTCCGAAGCATCGGTATCGTATCCCGTCAAGCGTCGCGAGATGCACAACCATCATATGGATTCCACGGTGTGGAACGATTTCAAGTTCCGCGATGACGACATCATCATCGCGACCTATGCCAAATCCGGCACGACCTGGACCCAGCAGATCGTCGCGCAGCTTATCTTCAACGGAGCCGATGACATAAACGTCGCGATGCTCTCGCCCTGGGTCGATCTTCGGGTCATGCCGCCGGAAGCGATCCGTGGTCTGGAGGACCAGGCGCACCGGCGTTTCATCAAGACCCATCTCCCGGTCGATGCATTGGTCTTCTCGCCGAAGGCGAAATATCTCTACATCGGACGCGATGGGCGCGATGCGGCGTGGAGCTTCTACAACCACCATGCCAATGCCAACGAACACTGGTTCGAGACGCTGAACGACACGCCCGGACTCGTGGGACCGCCGATCCTTCCGGTGACGCAGCCCGTCGACGAATATTACCGGTCGTGGTTCGAGGGCGACGGCTATCCGATCTGGCCTTATTGGGAGAACATCCGCTCCTGGTGGGCGATCCGCTCCCTGCCCAACGTCAAGCTCATCCATTTCAACGATCTGAAAGCCGATCTCGAGGGATCGATCCGCGACATCGCCGCGTTCCTCGATATCGGGATCGACGACGCGGTCATGCCGCGCATCCTCGATCACTGCAGCTTCGATTACATGAAGGCCCACGCCGATGAAATCGCGCCGCGCGGCGGGGCGATGTGGCACGGCGGCGGCAAGACCTTCATCAACAAGGGCGTCAACGGCCGCTGGCGGGACATGCTGACCCCGGCGGATATCGCAGCCTACGAAAAACGCGCTGAGGAGGAACTTGGGGCCGCGTGTGCCGCCTGGCTCGCCAACGGCGGCGCCGCCAGAGCAGCGGCCTAGCGGCTGGCGAGCTTTCCCGAGGGGACGGGAAGGCCGAGGCTCAGCTTGACGCGCTTGCCGGCGGCAGCCGGATTTCGACGCGGAGCCCACCCTGCGGGCGGTTCGACAGCTCCACATCGCCACCATGGCCGAGGATGACCGAGCGGGCGATCGAGAGGCCGAGGCCGACCCCGCCGGTCTCCCGGCTACGCGACGATTCGAGCCGGACGAACGGCTTGAAGACCTCCTCGAACCGATCTCCGGGAATGCCCGGTCCGTCGTCGTCGATGGTGATGATCGGCCCGACGGGGGTGTCGCTGAGCGCGACCCGGGCGCGCTTGCCATAGCGGACCGCGTTTTCGAGCAGGTTGGCGATGGCGCGTTTCAGCGCCGTCGGACGGCACGAATAGGGCAGGCGTCCCCGACCGGCGAATGTCACCTCATGGCCGATGCTCGACTGGTCCTCGGCGAGGCTTTCCAGCAGCGCCTCCAGATCGACCGAACGGACCGGTTCGGCAGCCGCGTCGTCGCGGGCGAAGGCGAGTGTCGCCTCGGTCATCCGTTGCATGTCGTCGAGGGTCGCGCTCATCTTCGTCCGTGCCTCCTCGTCGTCGAGGAGTTCGGTGCGCAGCTTGAGCGAGGTGATCGGCGTGCGCAGGTCGTGACCGATCGCCGCCAGCATCCGAGTGCGGTCGGCGATGAACCTTTCGAGCCGGTCCTGCATCCGGTTGAAGGCCGAAGTCAGCCGCCGCACTTCGTTGGGGCCGGTTTCCGGTAGCGGCTTCGACGGGCCGCCGCGGCCGAAAGCCTCGGCGCTCTTGGCGAGCGCGGCCAGCGGCCGGGTGACCCGCCGCACGGTGAAGCCGATGACGAGCAGGACCCCCGCCGCCATCAGGATGGCGGAAATGACCGTAGGCCACGGGAAGGGGATCGGCTCGGCCCGGATCCGCGTCTGGGCGTTGAGCCATCCGCCGTCAATGAAGGGGACGGAGGCCAGCACGTCGAAATTCTGGTCGGTGAAGGGGTGGTCGTGGCCGGGTCCGCGGCGGAGTTCGGGATGCGGCCCTTTGGCTTGCTCGCCATTGGCGTCGATAATTGTGATCCGCGGCGGCTCCCGCATCGGCATCTGGAACATTTGATCGAAGGGGGCATTGGCGAGCGCACCCCGCCGTTCCGGTGGTTCCTTGACGGCGCTGATTTCGCTGATCCAGTAGCGGATTCGCGGCGATGCCGCAGCGTCGGCCAACGCGGGCCGCTTGTCCTTGGGCGAGCGGGCCAGTACCCGCACCACCGATGCCATGTTGCCGAGCAGGCCGGCACGGTTGGCCTCCCGCACGGCGTCGGCGCGGTCTCCCGTAAAGAGCAGGAAGCTGGCGGCCTGGGCAACCACCAGCGCGCCGATCAGGAGGACGACGAGCTGGCCGCCGAGGCTTTTCGGCAGGAACTTCATTTCGGACGCTCCTCGACGTCGCATGCCAGCACATAGCCGCCGCCCCAGACCGTCTTGATGATGGTCGGGGACTTCGGATCCGTCTCGATCTTCTTCCTGAGCCGGCTGATCTGGTTGTCGATGGAGCGCTCGAAGGGTTCGAGCGACCGCCCGCTTGTGAGATCAAGGAGCTGTTCGCGCGACAGCACCATATGCGGCCGGCGAACAAACACCGTCAGCAGCCGGTATTCCGTGGTGCTGAGCGGCACCGCGACGCCGTCCTCGCCAATGATTTCGCGCCGCGCCGTGTCGAGCGTCCAGCGGTCGAAGCGAAGCTCGGTATTCTCCGGCTGTTGCGCCTGCCGCGGCAATGCCCGCGAGCGTCTGAGCACCGCCTTGACCCTGGCGAGCAACTCCCGGGGATTGAAGGGCTTGGTGACGTAATCGTCGGCGCCGATCTCCAGCCCGACGACGCGATCGGTGTCTTCGGCCATCGCCGTCAGCAGGATGACCGGCAGGTCGGTGGTCTCGCGCACCCAGCGGCAGAGCGAAAGCCCGTCCTCGCCGGGCATCATGATGTCGAGGACGACGAGGTCGATGGCATTGGTCTTGAGGGCCCGTCGCATCTCGACGCCGCCATTTGCCGTCGAACTCCGCATTCCCGACTTGGCGAGGTATTTCGCCAGCGGTTCGCGGATATCGGCCGAGTCGTCGACGATCAGGATATGGGGCGAGGGTTCCATGGCTTCCTTAATCGCGTCTCAGGCGGGCATTTGCGAGGCCGCCGGGTCTCCGCATATCGGAAAAGATGTAACGCTTTGTATCAGCACGCCATCCTGCCAACACTCGATACAAAGAGGCGAATTCCAGCCACACCCCTCCGGCCGATCGTACCTATCTGTGGGTCTGTCCACACCCGGACGAACAAGGAAGGAAAATCGACAATGAAAACCCGCAGCAAGATCCTGGTCGCTGCCCTGATGGCTTCGGCCGTCGGCGTCGCGGCGGCCCCGAGCTTCGCCAATTCCGGCAATGGCATGCGCAAGCAGCCGCAGCAGATGGCCTTCCGCGGCCATGGCGACGACGACCGTCGCGGCGGCCCGGGCCACCATGGTGGCGACTGGGACGGTGACGGACAGGGACCGCGCGGTCCCGGCGGCCCCGGCGGCCCGGGCGGTTTCGGCCAGGGCCCCGGCGAGGGCATGAGCGAAATCCTCATCGAGCGTTTCGACGTCAACAAGGACGGAAAGATCACCGCCGAGGAGATTGCCACGGTGAATGCCGAGCGCGTCAAGAAATACGACGCCGATGGCAACGGCGAACTGTCGCTGGCCGAGTTCAAGGCGCTCTGGGCCGATACCATGAACCTGCGGATCGTCCGCGACTTCCAGCAACTCGATCCGAATGGTGACGCCCAGGTGACGCTGGAAGAATACAGCCAGCGCTTCGACCGGATGATGACCAATCTCGATCGCAACGGCGACGGCGTCCTCGATGCGAACGAGCTTCATGGTCCGCGCGGCGGTCCCGGCGGTCCGGGCGGTCCGGGTGGCCCCGGCCACGGTCCGGGCAATGGCCCCGGCATGGGGCAGGGAACCGGCAATGGCGGACCCGGCAATGGCCCCGGAAACGGCGACGGTCCGAAAGGCGGACCGGCCCCAAGCAAGACGGCTGAGCCGAACTGAGGGTGGCGGACATAAGGGGCGGGAGCGATCCCGCCCCTCCTTCTTTCTGCAGTGGGTCAAATTGACCGGATCCGATCACAACTGCCGCTTTGCCAAATCGTCGGGGACGTGCTAGTGACCCGCGCCAATTCTTTCCAACGGAGCGCCGCATCCGAGCCAGGTCCTTTCTGGCCGGCGGTGCCCCCATTTCCGGGAGTTGGCGATGGCCAATCTGATCGAATCCTTCCTTGTCCACGAGGCGCTCGCCTTTGACGACGTCTTGTTGGCGCCGGGCTATTCGGAAGTGCTGCCGGCGGATGCCGACGTGCGCACCCGGCTGACCCGGTCGATCGGGTCAACCTGCCGATCATCTCCGCCGCGATGGATACCGTCACCGACGCCAAGCTGGCGATCGCCATGGCGCAGGCAGGCGGTCTCGGCGTCATCCACCGCAACTTCTCGCCGGAGGAACAGGCCGAGCAGGTCCGTCAGGTGAAGAAATTCAAGTCCGGCATGGTGGTCAAC
>CAWEUQ010000019.1:0-12662 GCA_963812275.1 uncultured Alphaproteobacteria bacterium
CTGAAAGGACTCTTCCATGCGACGCATCCTCTCCCTGATCGGGGCGGGCGGCGGGCCGGACCACCGCGCCGTTTTCCACGCCTTTGCCGAGAGTTTGGCCCGGGTGATCCGGCCACATCGGCCGCAGGTGCGCGTCCGGGCGGTGGAGGGGTAGGCGACTCCCCCGGACCGCCACCGCTGCATCGAAACTGCGAACGATACCTCTCGGAGATTGCGATGACCGCCACCGAACGGAAATTCGCCCCGACCGAACTCGCCGTCGAGGCCGACGGCACCTTTGCCGGCTATGCCAGCCTGTTCGGCAAGGCCGACCTCGGCCGCGACGTGGTGCTGCCCGGCGCCTTTGCGTGCGTCGCTGAAGCGGCGCGGGGCGGCGGGCGTCAAGATGCTCTTCCAGCACGACCCCGACGACGCCGATCGGCGTCTGGCAGGAGATCCGCGAGGATGGGCGCGGGCTCTTCGTCCGCGGGCGGCTGACCACCGGCGTTGCCAAGGCGCGGGAGGTGCTCGAGCCTGATGCGGGCCGGGCGCGCTCGACGGGCTGTCGATCGGCTACCGGACGGTGCGCGGGCGGACAGACGCCAAGACCGGCATCCGCAGCCTGATCGAGGTCGACCTCTGGGAAATCTCGGTGGTGACCTTCCCGATGCTGCCCGAGGCGCGGGTCGAGGCGGTGAAGAGCCGCGACCGCGCGATGCTGATCGACGCGATCCGCCGCGCAACCGCGGCGATGCGGGCGGGGTAGGGGCGGCGGCATGACAGACGCGATGACCGCCGAACGGACCGCGCTGATCACCGCGATCCATGCGGCGACGGCGGCGATGCTGCCCGACAATGCTTCGACACGGTTTCAGAAGGCGATGGACCGGCTCGGCCACCTTCTGGCCGCACGCGACTTCGAGCGTCGATACAATCCGGATTGGGCCTCGCAGCCCCGCGTGCCGGGCGGCAATCCCGACGGTGGTCGATGGACGGATGGTGGTCGTGCTGACGAAGGCGTACCGCCAAGTCATGTCTCGCAATTGAGCATAGAGCCCTATTCAGACGAGTATCTACGATGTTTGGACCGGTGCTATCCTCTCCTGGAGCGATATCAAGGGGCCGGCAGCGACCGCAACAAGTGGGACTTTCACAGGTGCATGAGCACATGTCTCGGTCAAAGGCTTGATGCCTAGGAGCAACCACGTGGATATCGATCTGGGACGACAGATGGTTCGGGCCGCGTTCAAGGCGTCGGGCGAACTTGAGGCAATGTTGCCGATACTAAGGGAGGGGTGCTCCGAGGACGAGTACCGCGATCTGGCGCGTGGCATTGCCGCAGCGATTGACGGCGTGAACAGAGGCTTGCTGGGCAAGGCGATTGCATCGCATCCGGAACTTGAGGCGGAGATCGACGCAGACATCCAAAAACACGGGGTCTTTCTAGGCTAGCGCCACGCCATCGGGCGCGCCGGGCGTCTGTGGAACACGAACGGATGGTTGAGCCATGGCCCAACGTGTCTTGAGAGGGCGAAGACGGTCCCTCTGTCGCCCTGGGATCCGATTGGCGTTCGTGACCAGCCGGCGGCCCGTGACGAATATGACCGCTACGCAGACGTGCTCGCCGCTATGCTCGACGGGAGCTCAACAGCTGGTATGAGACGAAGAACGAGGCCTATGGCGGGTTGACGCCAAGGCAGCATGCCCGCGGCAAGGATTGGGACGTGCGTTTTGAACTTGGTTTGGATGGCCTCAGAGAGGTGGGAGTTCTCGATCGATGAGGAAGGTCGATGTCACCAAGCTGTCGGTGGATGAACTGGTCGAACGATACGTGGCCATAAGCGTTGATCAATACGAGGCGGAAGACAACGACAACATCCGCAAATACAACCGCCTCGTCGATGACCTTATCGCGGCGCAAGCTGAACTGAAGTCGCGAGCCGGCGATCAGCGCACGGCACTGATGAAGTTGTACGACCACCCCAACATGCAGGTCCGACTCGAATGCTGCCCACGCCACGCTCGCGGTGGCACCGGAGGCGGCCAGGGCGCTGCTGCTCGCCATCCGGGAGTCGCGGTGGATGCCGCAGGCCATGCAGGCCGGGATGTCGCTACGAAATCTCGATAATGGCGTCTATCGGCCGGATTGAGTGATCGAGGTTTCGGCTTTGACCGGTGCACCACGAGAGCACTTCGGATGAAGAAAGTGGCCTGCCGCAGCGTTCGCCATCAAGTCGCCGACCGCCGAAAGGTTTGGGACGGACAGGATCACTGTCGGCTGGGGCCGGGCAAGTTTATACGATGAAGTCTATCTCCGTGCCGGTCCTCAACTCGCTGGTGTTTGTTCGCGATCCGACGATTGTTGATCGGCTCGAAATCGATGGGATCGGGAGAGTGTGGTCGAGCGACTCCGCGGTTGCGGTCGGCTGCGTGCCTGACTGCGACGGAGACACCACGATTACGATCGGATGGGAAGACGAGGTCAGCCCGGACGCTGCGTTGGTCTTTGATGGCGTGTTGCCCACGCCAAGCGGAACGATCGTCGTGGAGACTGTTCTCGCCGTCGCTGTCCTCGAAATGAGTGGTGTGCCGGAGCGCACGCGTGTCAGGATCTGGACCGACGGCAACCAGGCCACGAAAGGGTCACGATCGGCTGCAGCGAGGAATAAATTCCTTGACAGCGTGACGCTGGTCTGGCATGGTTTCGCTATCGTCGGAGAGCTGCGGATGAAGCGCGCTTCCTGACGGATCAATCGCCAGTCTTCGTTTCGCGGCCGGGTTCTTGCCCGGCCGTTCTGGTTTCGGCGCGCGTGAGCGCGGGCCGCTCGATCATCCTCGCGACATCGACCTCTTTGACGACCCCGCGTAACCGGCGCGGCCGGCGGCGGCCGGACGAACACGCGTGACGACCATCCAAACGAAAGGACCAACGACATGACCGACGTCCATGAGGCGGCGCCGGAGGTGAAGTCGGGCGATGCCGAGCTCGCCCGCGCCTTCGACAGCTTCCAGCACACTTTCGAAACCTTCAGGCAGGAGAACGACGACCGGCTCGGCCAGATCGAGCGGAAGCAGACCGCCGACGTGGTGACGGAAGAGAAGGTCGACCGCATCAACCAGGCGCTCGACGAGCAGAAGCGGGCGATGGACCAGCTGGTGCTGAAGGGCCGGCGGCCGCCGCTCGAGACCGGCGGGTCGCGGCTGGTGGCTTCGCCCGAGCACAAGGCGGCGTTCGAGAGCTATGTGCGGAATGGCAGCGAGGAGGCGCTCAGGCGCTTCGAGCAGAAGGCGCTCGCGGTCGGCTCCGACGGCGGCTACATCGTGCCGGAGGAGACCGAACGCGAGATCGGCCGGCGGCTCGCCAGCGTTTCGCCGATCCGGGCGATCTCCGGCCTTCGCCAGGTCTCGTCCAACGTCTACAAGAAGCCCTTCGCCATCACTGGTGCTGCGACCGGCTGGGTCGGCGAGACCGACGCCCGCGCCGAGACCAGCGCGCCGACGCTGGCCGAGCTGTCGTTTCCGGCGATGGAGCTCTACGCCATGCCGGCGGCGACCGCGACGCTGCTCGACGACACCGCCGTCGACATCGATGCGTGGATCGCCGACGAGGTCGAGACCGCCTTCGCCACCCAGGAGGGCACCGCCTTCGTCACCGGCGACGGCACCAACAAGCCGACCGGCTTCCTCTCCTACACGACCGTCGCCGAGGCTTCCTGGGCGTGGACCAAGATCGGCTACCTGGTCACCGGCGTCTCGGCCGGCTTCGCCGCCTCCGACCCCTCCGACGAGCTGGTCGATCTGGTCTATGCGCTGAAATCCGGCTACCGGCAGAACGCCCACTGGGTGATGAACCGCTCGACGCAAGGGGCGGTCCGCAAGCTCAAGGACGCCGACGGCAATTACATCTGGCAGCCTTCGGCGGTGGCCGGCGGCACGGCGACGCTGATGAACTTCCCGGTCGCCGAGTCGGAGGACATGCCCGACATCGGCGCCGACGAATTCGCCATCGCCTTCGGCGACTTCCGCCGCGGCTACCTGATCGTCGACCGGGTCGGCGTCCGGGTGCTGCGCGATCCCTATTCCGCCAAGCCCTACGTGCTCTTCTACACGACCAAGCGGGTCGGCGGCGGCGTCCAGGATTTCGACGCCATCAAGCTCCTGAAATTCGGCACGTCCTGAGCCCCCGCGTCCCTCCCCAGGACACGTGCCGATAGGGCGGTCCCGCTTCGCATGAGCGGGCGGGGCCGCCTGACTTTCCTGCACGCAGCTGGACGCCCTCCCTCTCCCACAAGGGGAGAGGGGCGCCCCTTGCAGTACGCGAGAGCCCGTAGGTCAGGGCCGTTCTCGTGGACCGCGACAGCGACGTTACGCCAACCACATCGAGGACAGAACCATGACCGCAGCCCTGATCACCGGGCCGGCGCTGGAGCCGGTTGCGCTCGCCGACGTCAAGGCGCATCTGCGCATCGACTCCGACGACGAGGACGCGCTGCTGACCGCGGCGATCGTCTCGGCCCGCGTCCATGTCGAAAGCGCGACGCGCCGGGCGCTGATCGAGCAGGCCTGGCGCATCTATCTCGACGCCTGGCCGCGCAAGCGATTCCTCCGGCTGCCGGTGGCGCCGCTGATCTCGGTCGACGCGGTGACGATCTACGATTTCGCCGGCGACCCGCAGGTGGTCGACCCGGACGACTACGAGGCCGACGTCGTCTCGTCGCCGGCCCGGATGGTGCTGGCCGCGACCGCGCCGGCGCCGGTCGGGCGGGCGGTCAACGGCATCGAGATCGACGTCACCGCCGGCTATGGCGCGACATCGGTCGACGTGCCGGCGGCGCTCCGCCAGGCGGTGCTGATGCTGGTCGCCCACTGGTACGAGCATCGCGGCGCGGTCGGCCACGACCTCGCCGTGCTGGTCGCGCCGCTCGGCTTCGAGGCGCTGATCGCGCCCTACCGGCTGCTGTCGCTATGAGCGCGACCGAGCTTCGATCCCGGCCGGCTGCGCCACCGCGTCGTCGTCGAGTCGGCGGCCGGCGCGCCGGACGGGGCGGGCGGCGAGGCGGTGACCTGGGACACCTACGCCACCGTCTGGGCGCGGATCGAGCCCGTCGCCAGCGGCGAGAAGATCGTCGCCGGACATCTCTCCGGCGTCGTCACCCATACGGTCACCATGCGCTATCGCGACGACATCGCCGGCGGCATGCGCGTGCTCCATCGCGGCCGGATCCTGCGGCTGCTGGTGGTCAGCGATGCCGACGAGAGCCGGCGCTTCATCGTCGCCAGGGCCGAGGAGCAGGGACCATGAACACACTCGACCTGACCCGCCGCGACCTGATCCGCGCGCTGCGGCCGGCCGTCGACGGGGCGGTGCGGGCGAGGGCCGAGGCGCTCGCCCGGCGGATCGAGGACGCAGCGCCCGACGTTACCGCGACGACCGAGGGCCGGGAGGACGGCGGCACCGTCGTCACCGTTTCCGGGCCGGGGCTGTTCGCGCGCGAGTTCGGCAGCATCGACCAGGCGGCCGAGCCGGTGATCGGGCCGGCGGTCGCGGCCGAGGCAGACGCGGGGAAGGCGCCATGACCCATCCTTCGCTTGCCCTTCAGAAGGCGGTATTCGCCGCGCTCGTCGCCGACAGCGGCGTCGGCGCGCTGATCGGCGACCGCATCTACGACGCGCCGCCACGCAACGCGACGTTTCCCTACGCGAGCTTCGGCGAGGCGCGGGCGAGCGACTGGAGCACCGGCACCGAAGACGGCGCCGAGCACCGGCTGACGCTCGATGTCTGGTCGCGCGAGCGCGGCAAGGCGGAATGCTGGGCGGTGCTGGAGGCGATCCAGGCGGTTCTCAATGACGCCGCGCTGACGCTCGACGGCCAGGCACTCGTCAACCTCCGCTTCGAGACGGCCGAGACGCGGCGCGACCCCGACGGCATCACCTGGCACGGCGTGGCGCGGTTCCGGGCGGTGACCGAGCCGGCTTGATCGGGGCTCGCACGCCACCCGGTCAACCCGCCGCCGCTCATTCCCGCGCAGGCGGGACTCCAGATGGCCGCGCGCACCCCTTCGTCCTGCTGGGTCCCCGCCCCCCGATCTGGTCGGGGGCAAGCTTCGGGGAGATGAGCGGGCAGTTGAAGAAAGGACATGATCATGACAGCCCAGAAGGGGAAGGACCTTCTCCTCAAGATCGACACGACCGGCGCCGGCGCGTTCACGACGGTCGCGGGCCTCCGCTCGCGGCAGATCGCCTTCAACGCCGAGAGCGTCGACGTGACGGACGCCGAGTCCTCCGGACGCTGGCGCGAGCTGCTCGAAGGGGCAGGCGTCAAGCGGGCGAGCGTCGCCGGTTCCGGCATCTTCAAGGACGCTTCGACCGACGAGACGGTGCGCCAGGTCTTCTTCGACGGCACGATCCGCGACTGGCAGGTGGTCGTCCCGGATTTCGGCACGCTCGAGGGCGCGTTCCAGGTGACCGCGCTCGAATATTCCGGCGAGCATAACGGCGAGCTCGCCTATGAGCTGGCGCTGGAATCGGCCGGCGCCATCGCCTTCACGGCGGCCTGACCATGGTCAACCGCCAGCGCGGCGAGATCGCCGCGACCCTCGACGGCCGGACATGGACGCTCTGCCTGACGCTCGGCGCGCTTGCCGAACTCGAGGCGGCGCTCGGCGCTCCCGATCTGATGGCGCTGGCGCGGCGCTTCGAGGCGGGCGAGCTCTCCGCCGGCGACGCGATCAAGGTGATCGGCGCCGGGCTCCGCGGTGCCGGCAACGACATCGACGACGCGGCAGTGGCGCGGATGACGGCGGACGGTGGGGCGGCGGGGTATGTCGGCATCGTCGCCGAGCTGTTGTCGGCGACGTTCGGGGGCGGGGCGGCACCAGGCGCCGAATGACGCGGTGCGTGCGTCGAGGCTCGGGCTTCGCCCGAGCGCCTCAGCATGAGGGGGCAGGGAGCGCGGAAAGGCGGGAGCCGACGAATGGACAACCCGGATACTTTCCCCTGGCGGCAGATGATGGCGGTCGGCCTTGGCCGGCTGCGGCTTCCGAGCCGCGACTTCTGGGCGATGACGCCGCGGGAGCTCGCGGCGGCGGTGGAAGGGGCGTTCGGCGTGCCGGACGTGCCGCCCGGCCGCGCCGCGCTCGAGTCATTGATGCAGCGATATCCCGACGGCGAAAGGGCGAACCATGCCGGCACCGGTTGATACACTGACGGTCGAGGTGAAGGCGGACACGGCGCAGGCGAAAAAGAGCCTGGCCGATCTGACGCAACGGGCGTCGAGCTTCTCGTCGACGATCACCTCGGCCTTCAAGTCGGCGGTCGCCGGCGGCCAGAGCTTCGAGGGCGTACTCAACACACTGGCGCAGAAGATCTCGAGCTTCGCCTTCGATAGCGCGCTGCAGCCGATCTCCAACGCCATCGGCAGTGCGATCGACAGCGCCTTCGCCGGGGTCGGCCTGGCCGATGGCGGGATCATCGCCGGCGGGCGGCTGAAGCCGTTTGCCCGCGGCGGCGTGTTGTCCGGGCCGACGGTGTTTCCGCTGGGCCGCGGCCTCGGACTGGCCGGGGAGGCGGGCGCCGAAGCGGTGTTGCCGCTTGCCCGCGGTGCGGACGGACGGCTTGGCGTCGCCACGGGCGGCGACCGGCCGATGGTCGTCAACGTCAACGTGACGACGCCGGACGCCGACGGTTTTCGCAAGTCCGAGGCGCAGGTGACCGCGATGCTCGCCCGCGCCGTCGGCCGTGGCCGCAGGGGACTTTGACATGCCGGCGCTGACAGCCTTTCACGAGGTCCGCTTCCCGACCGAGATCGCCTTCGGATCGGCCGGCGGACCGGAGCGGCTGACCGAGGTGGTGACGCTCGGCTCGGGTCACGAGGAGAGGAACAGCCGCTGGGCGGATTCGCGCCGCCGCTACAATGCCGGCTACGGGATTCGCTCGATCGACGACCTCCATACGGTGATCGCCTTCTTCGAGGAGCGGCGCGGGCGGCTTTACGGCTTCCGCTGGCGCGACCGGATCGATTTCAGTTCGGCCGCGCCATCCACCGCCGTGGCGCCGACCGACCAGGCGATCGGGACGGGCGATGGCGCGACGGCGACATTTCAGCTCGCCAAGACCTACGGGGCGCTGCACGCGCCCTATCAGCGGACGATCGCCAAGCCGGTGTCGGGCACGGTGCGGGTCGCGGTCGACGCGGTCGAGCTTGACCGAGATCGCCGACTGGACCTGCGACGTCACCACCGGGATCGTCACGTTCGTGCCGGGCTCGGTGCCCGGCGTCGGCGCGGCGGTGACGGCCGGTTTCACCTTCGACGTCCCGGTGCGCTTCGATACCGATCGGCTCGACATCAACCTGACCAGCTTCGCCGCCGGCGACATCCCGGCGATTCCGCTGGTCGAGATCCGGCTTTGACATGAGACAGATCGATGCGGGCCTCGCCGCGCATATCGCCGGCGGGGTGACGACGCTTGCCCGCTGCTGGCGGGTGGCGCGGACCGACGGAACCGTGCTCGGCTTCACCGATCACGACCGGACGCTCACCTTCGACGGGACCGACTACGAGCCGGTCGCGGGCTTCGACGCCAGCGAGGATGTCGGCGCGACCGGCTTCGCGGTCGGCGGGCTGGAGGTGTCCGGAGCGTTGTCCTCGGACCGGCTCGACGCGGCCGACCTTGCCGCCGGGCTCTATGACAACGCCGAGGTCAAGGTCTATCTGGTCAACTGGACGACATCGTCCGAGCGGCAGCTCTTGCGGGTCGGCCATATCGGCGAGGTGATCCGCGAGGACGGCGCCTTCCGGGCGGAAGTGCGCGGCCTGGCCGCGCAGCTCGACGAGACCCGCGGCCGGGCCTTTCGCCCGGCCTGCGACGCCGATCTCGGCGACGCGCGCTGCGGTGTCGATCTCGACGACGCGGACTATACGGCGAGCGGCACGGTGACGGCGGTCAGCGACCGTCGGCGGTTCACCGCGAGCGGACTCGACGGCTTCGACGACGCCTGGTTCGATCGCGGCCGGTTCGTCTGGACGAGCGGCGCCAATGCCGGACGCGGGGCGGAGGTGCGCAGCCACCGCTCGGCCGGTGGCGCGGCGAGCATCGAACTCTGGCAGCCGGTCTTTTTCGACATCGCCATCGGCGACGGCTTCACCATCAGCGCCGGCTGCGACAAGCGCTTCGCCACCTGCCGGAAGAAATTCGACAATACCGCCAACTTTCGCGGCTTCCCGCACATGCCCGGCAACGATTTCACGTTGTCCTACGCCCATCAGGGCGACGGCAACGATGGCAAGGCGGTGGTCAAGTGAATCGCGGCGCGATCGTCGCCGAGGCGATGAGCTGGATCGGCACGCCCTATCGTCACCAGGCATCGCTGAAGGGTGTCGGCTGCGACTGCCTCGGGCTGGTGCGTGGCGTCTGGCGGGCGCTTCTACGGGGCCGAGCCCGAGCCGATGACCGCCTACACGCCGGACTGGGCCGAGGCGCGCGGCGCCGAGACGCTGGCGGCGGCGGCCGGAAGGCATCTCGATCCGGTCGCACTCGCGCGAAGCGCGGGAAGGCGACGTCGTGCTCTTTCGCTGGCGCGACAACCTGCCGGCCAAGCATGCCGCGATCCTGATTTCCGCCGACCGTATGGTCCATGCCCACCAGGGCGCGGCGGTCGCGACGGCGTCCTTCACGCCGTGGTGGCGTCGGCGGGCGGCGTTCGCGTTCGCGTTTCCCGGAGTCGACGACAAGAGGCGAGGAGCGGCGTAGCCGCGACCGGGAACAAAAAAGAGCATCTCATGGCCACACTTGTTCTTTCCGCGGCCGGGGCCGCCGTCGGCGGGCTGTTCGGCCCGGTCGGCGCCGCGCTCGGGCGTGCGGCCGGCGCGATCGCCGGCTATGCCATCGACCAGTCGCTGTTCGGCGACAAGCGCACGGTCAAAAGCGGCCGGCTTGCCGACCTCGACATCCAGACCTCGAGCGAGGGCGCGGCGATCCCGCGCGTCTACGGACGGATGCGGATCGCCGGCCAGGTGATCTGGGCGACGCACCTCGAGGAGGAGGTCTCGAAGGAGAATTCCAGTGGCGGCAAGGGCGGGTCGGGCGGCACGACGGTCAAGACCTACAGCTACTTCGCCAACTTCGCGGTCGGGCTCTGCGAGGGCAGGATCGACCGGATCGGCCGGGTCTGGGCCGACGGCCAGCCGTTCAACATGGTCTCGGCCGACTACCGGATCTACAACGGCAGCGAGGTCCAGGATCGCGACAGCCTGATCGAGGCGAAGCAGGGCGGCGAGCGAGGCGCCGGCCTATCGAGGCACGGCCTATATCGTCTTCGAGCGGCTGCCGCTGGAGGATTTCGGCAATCGCATACCGCTGTTCTCCTTCGAGGTCATCCGCGCGGTCGGCAAGCTGGAGAAACAGATACGCGCCGTGACGATGATCCCCGGCGCGACCGAATTCGGATATTCGCCGACCTCCGTCAAGCAGATCGTCTCGCCCGGCCACAACGTCCCGCTCACCCGCCACACCGACCGCGACCAGACCGACTGGAAGGCCTCGATTGGCGAACTCAAGGGGCTCTGCCCGAATCTCGACCGCGTCGGGCTCGTCTCGGCGTGGTTCGGCGACGACCTCCGCGCCAACCACTGCACGCTGAAACCCGGCGTCACCACCCGCGACCTGCAGACCACCGTCACCTGGCAGGCGGCCGGCCTGACCCGCGCCACCGCGCGGCTGGTCAGCCAGTACAAAAGCAAGCCCGCCTATGGCGGCACCCCCAGCGACGCGACGGTGGTCGCCGCGATCCGCGACCTCGACGACCGGGGGCTGAAGGTCACCTTCATCCCCTTCATCATGATGGATATCGCCGACGACAACGGCCTGACCGATCCCTATGGCGGAGCGGAGCAGGGCGCCTATCCCTGGCGGGGGATGATCACCGGGTCGCGGGCGCCGGGGGTGTCGGGATCGCCCGACAAGACGAGCACAGCCGCCGACCAGATCGCCAGCCTTCGTCGGAACGGCGGTGCCGGGGGATTTTGCGATCACCGGCGATACGGTGGTCTATTCGGGGCCGGACGAATGGTCCTTTCGCCGGCTGATCCTCCACTACGCCCATCTCTGCAAGGCGGCGGGCGCGGTCGACGCCTTCCTGCTCGGATCGGAGCTGAGGGGCCTGACGACGCTGCGCTCCGGACCCTCGACCTATCCCTTCGTCGACGCGCTGGTCGACCTCGCCGCCGACGTGCGCGACGTCCTCGGCGCGTCGGTCAAGCTCTCCTATGGCGCCGACTGGACGCGAGTATTTCGGCCATCAGCCCGCCGACGGCTCGGGCGACGTCCATTTCCACCTCGATCCGCTCTGGGCGAGCGACGACATCGACGCGGTCGCCATCGACAACTACATGCCGCTCGCCGACTGGCGCGACGGCAGCGACCATCTCGACGCGGCGACGTGGGACAATGGCCGGAGCGCGGCCTATTTCCGCGCCAATGTCGCGGCCGGCGAGGGCTTCGACTGGTACTATGCCAGCGACGCCGACCGCGACGACCAGACACGAAGCGCGATCACCGACGGCGCCTATGGCAAGCCCTGGGTGTTCCGCTACAAGGACCTCAAGAGCTGGTGGGCGAACCAGCATTATCACCGCCCGGGCGGTGTCGAAGCGGCGAGCCCGACCGACTGGGTGCCGGAGAGCAAGCCGTTCTGGTTCACCGAGCTCGGCTGCCCGGCGGTCGACAAGGGCGCCAACCAGCCGAATGTCTTCCCCGACCCGAAGTCCTCGGCGAGCGCCATTCCCTACTATTCGACCGGCGCGCGGGACGACCTCGTCCAGCGCCGCTTCCTCGAGGCGGCGCTGACATTCTTCGACCCCGACGATTCCGACTATGTGATCGACAGCAATCCGATCTCGTCGGTCTATGGCGGCCGGATGGTCAAGCAGGGCATGACCCATCTCTGGACCTGGGATGCGCGGCCCTATCCGGCCTTTCCCTACCTCAGCGACGTCTGGTCGGACGGCGACAACTGGACCAAGGGCCACTGGCTGACGGGCCGGCTCGGTGCGACCCCTGCCGCCGATCTCGTCGCCAAGATCCTCGCCGACTACGGCATCGACGGATGTCGCGGTCGGCGAGCTCGACGGGGTGGTCGACGGCTACCTGATCGACGCGATCACCTCGGCGCGCGGATGCGCTCGAGCCGCTCGCCGCGCTGCTGATGTTCGAGGCGCTGGAATCGACCGACGTCGTCCGTTTCGTGCGCCGTGGCGGCAAGACGACGGCGGCTTTCGGCGAGGACGACCTGGCGGAGGATTCGGACCAGCCGCTGGTGACGGTGCGCCGGGCCCAGGAAACCGAACTGCCGGCCGAGATATCGATCGGCTTCGACGATCCGCTGGCGGATTTCCGCGCCACCGACGCGAGTGCGCGCCGGCTGGTCACCGGCAGCGGCCGCAGCCAGTCGCGGGCAACCGGCGCGGCGATGAGCCATGGCGTCGCCACGGGTCTGGCGGAGACGGTGCTGCAGGACCTGTGGGCCGGCCGCGAAACCTACACCTTGTCGCTGACCGGGAAGACGCTGTCGCTCGAACCGGCCGACATTTGCGACGTGACGGCGGACGGCGTCACCCGCACCCTCCTGGTCACCCGTATCGAGGATGGCCTGACGCGCCGGATCGAGGCGCGGAGCATCGAACCGG
>CAWEUQ010000020.1:0-112459 GCA_963812275.1 uncultured Alphaproteobacteria bacterium
ATGTCGATCGCCAACGGGATCGCCAGCGCTGGCGGCAGCGCCGAGACGCTTCCGGGCATTCGCTCCAGCTTCGTCGGTCGTCACGGGGCCATACGGTCGCCTGCCTGAGCCTGCCGCCCCCCCTAACCACCGGCACGATATCGGGCGATCAAGGTTTTTCGCCCGGTGGGCTCGATGCGAACGCCGAAGCCGGACAGCTCCGAACCCCAAAGGACATATCGCAGATCTTTGGGCAGCGCCGCGTCAACCGCACGCTTTCCAAGTTTCTGCGGCTTGCGCCGGCCCGCAGGGCCTCGTCATGCCAAGCTGCCGCTCGCCGGGAGCCGCGGTCCGATGTCGCCCATCCACAAGCCGCCGTCGTCGTGATGGGGAGGCGAGTAGCCGCGGTTCGGCGCGATTGTCTCGAACTCCGCCCCGGTCTCGTTTGCGAGGTAGTCGTATCCCACGTTCTGGAAGGCGTTCTCCGGATCCAGCTGTTGATACAGGTCGCGACGGGCGATCCGGCGCTCTGGTGCGATCATCTTGAGATGGTAGATGTTGAGATCGGTCATCCGGCGGGGATAACCGAGTGGATGGGCCGGCGCGTGAAGCGGCTCTTTCCGGAATTTCTGCCCCTCCAGCAAAGGGAACAGTGGGTAGCGGACCTTGGTCCCCCATCGACCGTCGACCCGGTACGAGTCCTTCGCATAGAGTTCGCGAAACCGGAAACCGATGACGACCGGCTTCTCATCGATCATCAACCCTGGCAGGACGTCGGCCGCGGCCCGCTCAAGCCGCTCGTCGGGGTCAATGAACAGGACCCACTTCGCCCGCATCTCCCGGGCCGCACGCAGAAGCCGACGCCGTCGCCGCGGTTCGGAACTGAAGGTGTCGGTGGCGTCGGCGTTGCGATCATCGAGCGCGACGTAGCCATCGACGATCGGTCGCAGATTCTCGATCAGGTCCGGCACAAGGTGCGCGTCGTAGCGAAACGAAAAAAGTGCAATGACGCCGGGTCTCAGCCGCAATCTGCGCGGGAGCCAGTTATTAGAGAAATGATGGCGGATGATCATTGGGTGTTTCCGGAAGACCTGTCGCGGCAAGGGGCAGTCCGATGCCGAGGTCGGCGCCCGCCGTCGGCGTGACGGGCCGCTGCTCCGCTCCGGCTGTATCGGATTCAGGCATGCCGGCGACGGGGGCAGGCGCTTCCCGATGGCGCCGTCCCGCGGACAGTATCCAGTACTGGGCTCCGAGGCAGTAGGCCGCCGTCGCCAGGGGAATGATCGGCAGCGCCATGCGGACGTATAGCCGATCCCTCTCGTGGGTGTAGCGTGACATGCGGAAGGCCACCGAGGTCCTCCGCCACCAGCCGGCGAGACCGAAGGGCATGGTTGGCGCCGCGAACTCGACGCTGGACCAGGCGGCTCGGGTGCCGCGTGCGAAGTGGTCTGCGAGCAGGGTCACCGGATTGGTCGGATTGCGATGGATAGTGCGGACGTTCGGCTGCCATACAGGCTTCTTTTCCTCGGGCAGGCGGCCGTTGAAGTCGGTATCCTCGGCGATCCGGAGGTCTTCGCGAAAATAGCCATAGTCGCCGAACAGCCGGCGGTCGTAGGACGCGCCGAAAGCCAGGCCGCGCATCTTGAGTTTCGGCTGCCGCCACGGCCAAAGGGTGAGATGCGACGCCTAGGCGAATGGGTTTCGCCGATGGCTGTTGACCACCGCGCTTCCGACTGCGGCGAAGCCGCGATCATGCATCAGCATGCGATTGCGAGCCCATTTCGGGCTCGCCCGGCAGTCGCTGGCAAGGAAGGCGACGTAGGGCGCTCTAGTCGCCCTGATGCCGACATTGCGAGCGGCCCCGACGAAAAGTCGCTCCTCCCGCTCTATTACCGGGACGTCAATTCCATGGGCGGCGAGGCGCTTGGCCATCCCGCCACCTCCGGAATTCACGACCAGGATTTCAACGGGAGGATCCTGCGTCAGCAGGGACCGGACCGCATCGACAGCCTCCTCCGGCGCGCCGAGCGCCAGCACGATTACCGCGAGATCGGGAACCGGAAGAACCACTTCATCCATAGGGTCAGTTATTCGTGCAGGAAGGCGTTCAGCAAGGAAAATCGGGTGGTGAGTGTATCATTTGCGATGACGGGGTCGCGTGTTCGAGTCACGCGGGCACCACTACTATCCCCATATTTCAATCGGCTGCAGGGCCGGCCGCATGAGGGCGCACTACTCCTCCTAGCCGTGTCGCCACCATCTCGCCGCAAATCACCTATTTCGGATAGCAGCGGGCCAGTGATTTCGCACCCGTAGCCAACGCGGCCCTGGTGGAAGCGGCTGGTGGGATAAAACGTCAACGAGAACGTCGGGCGCTTTGAGCTCTATCAACAAGTGTTGGTACTGGTCGGATTAAACGTATTAAACGTAAAGTGCATTTGAACGGCTTTCGAGGCGTAAATGGCGCACTGGACCGACTTGGATACCCATCTCGACGTGGACTACCTGCGCTCCATCGACGCCGAGCTGGAAGCGACCATCCGCGAGGTCGACGGCGAGAAGGAGGTCACCAACTTCTATCCGTCCCTGCCGCCGTTTCGTCTCAACAAGCTTTCGCTGCGCAGCAACGAAGTGCGGACGATCTATCTGCGCGAGCCGACGGGGCGGGGCGTATCGTATCTGAGCATCGACTCGGCGCAGCGGACCCGCGCGACGCCTTGGTGGAACCGCTTCGGGTTTCTGACCCGCTGGATCGAGCGGTTGCCGTTCGCCGAGATCGGCAGGGTGCTGATCATCTACGACTTCGACGGCAATCGCGAGGACACCCATCTCGACAATCCGCTGTCGCGCAAACGGCCAGAGTTCGTCTGGTTCCGTACCAATCTCAAGAAACGGTTCTTCCTTTACGATCCGAAGCGGGACGAGAAGGAATTCGTCAATTCCTACTGCGCCTGGTTCGACCCGAGCGCCGAGTACCACGGCTACGACCCGGTGCCGGATACGCTCGTTCACAGCATCCGTGTCGACGGCCGATTCGAAGACAGCTTCCGGCGCGCGCTCAGAGGCGCAGGCTAACCGTCCGCGTCGCCGTCACGTATCGAGCAGGTAAGGGCTGCAGGCGTCGTAGAAGCCGATCGTCCCCGTGTACTTCGCGACCAGGATCTGATGCGCCGCGCCATTGCCGTCGGCATCGTAGAAGATCTTGTGGTGGTCGTTATCGACGATGATCCGCTGCCCCTTCTTGGTCGCGTGATGCCCCAGGTGGAACTGGCGCGGAGCGAGGCCGTCGTCGTCGCCGACGCTCCGCAACTTGGTGAAGACGCCCGGATCGAAGGCGAGCCGGTCGACCCCGACCTCGAAATCGGTGATCTTGTCGGCATGCTTGCGACCGATGAAGCTGAACACGAAGGTGTCGGCATCGTCGCCGCCGGTGAGGCGATCCCGTCCGCGACCGCCGTTCAGGATGTCGGAGTCGTCGCCGCCGAAGAGCTTGTCCTTCCCCTTCCGCCCGTCGATGTCGTCGTTTCCCGTGAAGCCGAACAGCACGTCGCTTTCCTTCGAGCCGATGACGGTGTCGGGTCCGTTGAGGAGGCGCTGGCTCGCCTGACTCCCGATGTCCACCGTGTGGGTCTTGAGGAATTGCAGCAGCGGCACGATGTCGATTTTGATGTCGGTGAACCCGTAGATTTCCAGGGTGTCCTCCCTCCCGAGGTAGACACCCTCGATCGTGCCGCCGTCGATCTGGCCGAGCCCGTTCTTGGTGAAGTCATGCCCGTGGATGTTGAGCAGGACTTCAACGGCGTCGTCGGTGACGGCGATCGTGATCTCGTTGGATGTAACCAGCGGCGGATGGTCCGTGTAGTCGATAAGGAATCCGAGTTCGTCGAGCGCGCCGAGGTCGACACCCGAATTCGCCTTGAATGTTGCCAAGTCCTTTTTCTCCGTCTGTTGGCCGGTTCAGATCACAAACATGAAGGGATGCTCGGCGTAATCGAGCGCTGGTGCGCCGGCGAGCTTGACGATCGGGGTCTGGTCGGCCCCGCCCTTGCCGTCGGGGTCGTAGGAAAGAATCCCGGTCCTGAGGTCGTAGATGAAGCGCTGCGTCAGCGTCGTCGCGTGGCGGCCGACATGCACCTGGTCCGGCGTGACGACCTGCGGCGTGTCCGGGTCGGCCGCGACGACGTTGTTAAACGGGTCCCATTCATAGAGGACCGCGTCCTCGCCCGGATCGAAATCGCGGATCACGTCGACATGTTTTGCCTTCGGCGGTGTTGAGAAGACGAAGCTGTCGCTGTCGGCGCCGCCGGACATTACGTCCTTGCCGCGGCCGCCGTCGATGACGTCCTTGCCCTTCCCGCCGAAGAGCTTGTCGCCGCCGCCACGGCCCTCGAGGCCGTCGTCGCCGGCAAAGCCGATCAGCACGTCGCCCTTGCGCGATCCGGTGAGGTCGTCGTCGCCGGAAAGCAGCTTGGCGAGCGTCCCGGTTGGATCGCTCCGGTAAAGAGCGGCCTGTTCGAGGAAGGGCAGGATGCCCTTGCCGATGCCGGCAAAGGCGTAGGCTGCCTTGCCGTCGACCTTCACCGTCACGGAATCGACGAGGCCGCCGCTGGGGAGCCCGCCGTCATAGGTGAAGGAGCCGTCGAGATCGACGACAATCCTGTGCCCGTGGACGTGGCGGATATAGGAAACCTCCATGTTGGCATAGCGTGCGTCGGCGTCCTCACTGCCGATCCCACGAAGCTCGCGGAGATGTCGCATATTCTCAGGCGTCCATGCGGTGAAACTGACCATCTTGCCTCCTCTCGGCCGCGTGTTGCGGTCCCGTCAGCGCGCCCGCTTGCCGCTCCGCTGCGGCAGCGCTGGTGAAACGGTGACGAAGGTGCCTTTCCAGTCGGCACGCGCATCTCCGGGTGCCATGATTGACGCGGTGTCGGTCCCGGGTCGTGTCGTCATGCTCTCCGTCCCTCTGTTCCGAGATGCGTGTCCGCTGCGTCCAGTCGCGATCCGGCCGGAAAGCTATGCCGGCATGCGCGGCAGCGTCTTGGACTGGGGCGCAGCCGCGATTGGACTGGAGCGCAGGCCGGTCGGTTCCGGCGCGCGGTCATAGGCCCCGGCAATACGCCTTTGACGACGCGGGCCGCTTCGACGCCTGGCGGGAGACATTCGCCTCGCCCTTGCGCGGGTGGATATCGAAACGCCGGACCCGAAACGGTTCCGAGCCTCGGCAACCGTCCACAACTTCGACGCCATGCGTCTCATCGCCTTCGATCTTGGACCGATGAGCATCAGCCGCACCGCCGATCTCCTGCGCGACGGCGACGATGACTTCAGCCTCGTCTTGTGCACGAGTGGCGCCGGCCACGCGGTCGGACCTGACGGCGACGGCGCGCCGCTCTCGTCCGGGCGGGCGGTGCTGATCCCTCACTACGTCCAGGGCGGGACGGTCGCCTGCGGCGACAACACCGAGCTATCGCTGGTCGTTCCCCGCGAGTCCTCGCGCCAGGCGATCCGGGACCCCGATGCGGCCGCCGGTCGCATGCCGTCGAATCCTGCCGCGCCAGGGCTGCTTGCCAGCTATCTCGCTCTATTCACCGAACGCCGGGAAGGCATGGATCGGCCGCTTGCCGATCTCGTCGAGGGCCATGTCCTTGATCTTCTCTCGCTTGCCTTCGATCCGGACGGCGATTTCGCGCGCGCCGGTGGCCATGGCGGGGCGCGGACCGCCATGCGCCAGAGGCTGGCAGCCGTCGTCGATGCCCCCGGAAATCCACTGACCCAAAGCCTCTGCCTCTGTCTCCTCTTCGAAGGCGGGTCCCACGTCTGTCAGTCGCCCTGGCACTCCTCTGCCGAATTGACGATGAACATGCTCACTTTGGCGAATTGTGTCACCGAAAGCTCCGCCTCGGCCTTCGTTTCGCCGGCGGTGTCCTCGGTCAGCATAGCGACAAGGTAGTCCTGCTGGGCCGGCGAAAGGGACGACGCCTTGTCGGCCAGACACTGGCAAGCCTTCTCCGACCAGTTGGTGTTCTTGACGCAACTTTCCTTGATGGCGGCGGGATCGGCCGCGACGACCGTGCCGGCCGCGCCGACCGTGAATAGAATCGCTGCGAAAGCTGCAAACAGGGCCCGATGCATCGAGAGTCCTCCATTGTTCCATGCCGTTCGCGGTGACGGTAAGCGTTGTCCTTGTGTGTGCAACCCAAACTTTGCTCCGAATGTCTTCTGCCTTCTTCGAAGGCGGCCAAAAGGTGGGGGAACGAACCCGTCTTGCGAGCTTGTTGGACAGAGGGAGCAGGGTTGGCGCGGGAGATTTTTGAATGCGGCGTGCCGTTTATTTTCCGCCACCGAAACGCGTTCCATGCTGCCCTGCGGTCACAAGGATTGCCCGGCGCGGGTCAGCGCGGCAGGGCACAAGGGAACGCTCCAGCCAATTGACGGGTTGGCGGTGGCGTTCTTAACCCTGTGTTACCGCTCGGGCGCTATCTTTTCGACAAATTGGATCGGAAAACCGTCCACGTTCTTGCGGGGGCTGGCGTGTTCAGTCGAGCATGTTCTTCATTCACCGCCGCGTTGCTTGCGGTGGCCACATGCGGCGGGGCAATCGCCTCGAGTTCGCACGAGTCGGCCGATCATTGCCACGCGGGAAGCGGGGTGATGGCCGCCGACACGTCGCAGCCTGTGACTCCCGCCTTCCTCAAGAAGATGCGCGAAGTCGGCGTCCATACGATCATCCGGTACTTCGACCATGAGAACGAGACGATCCCGGGCAAGACGCTGACCTTCAACGAGCGCATGGAGATCGCCGCCTCGGGCTTCAATATTCTTGTCGTCTTCCAGCACTGGGGCCAGCGGATATCGACGTTCCGCGATCGCACCCGAGGGGCCTCGGATGCCGTCCGCGCCCTGAACCTCGCCCACGGTGTCGGGCAGCCGATCGGCAGCGCCATCTACTTCGCCGTCGACGGTCCGTGGTCGAACCCGAAGGACATGGCGGATATCATTCGCTATTTCACGGATGTGCGCCGCACCGTCGCGACCAAGGGCAATCACTACCGGGTCGGCGTCTATGGCAGCGGTCAGGTCTGCAGCGCCATCCTCGACCGCGGGCTCGCCGACTATTGCTGGCTCGCCAACGCCCGGTCATGGCCGGGCTATGCCGACCACCTCGCGTCGGGCCGCTGGCAACTGCGGCAGCTGATGCCCGGCAAGTGCGGCGACCGCGAGGTCGACTTCAACCTCCTGTCGAGCTCTGCCTATTTCGGACAATTCCGGTAGGCGACGGCGTTCATTCGACCTGCAGCTTTTCGAGACGGCCCATGAGCAAGTCGTACCAGAGCGACTGAAGGCGGATCGGTATTTCCCCACCGCGGTGGGTTCGACGCATGACTGAAACGACCAACAGGGGACGAACGGATGGCCGGCAAGCGGATCGCAGTCTTGGGGACCGGGGCAAACGGAGCGGCCTTCGGCGCCGACCTGATCCGCGCCGGGCTCGACGTCACCTTCATCGAGCAGTGGCCGGCTCATGTCGAGGCGATGCGCACCAACGGCCTCCGGGTCGAGATGCCCGACGAGACATTCACCATTCCGGTCAACGTGTTCCACCTTTGCGAGGTGGCGACGATGCGTGAGCCCTTCGACATCGTCCTGATCGGGGTCAAGGCCTATGACACGCGATGGGCCTGCGAATTGATCAAGCCGCTGGTCGCCGAAGACGGACTGGTCGTCGGTCTGCAGAACGGCATGACGATCGACGACGTCGCGTCGATCATGGGCCCCGAGCGGACGATCGGCGCGGTCATCGAAGTGGCCGGCTACATGTTCGAGCCCGGCGTCGTCGTCCGGCAGACGCCGCCGTCGGGAACCTGGTTCGGGATCGGCGCCTATGACGATGCGACGCGCGGCCGCGAAGAGGAAGTCGCGGCGATCATGCGCCACGCCGGCGCGGTCGAAATCCAGGACGACATCCGCTCGGCCAAGTGGATGAAGCTCGTCGTCAACGCCTCGGAATTCCTGCCGTCGTCGATCCTCAACCTGCCGCTGGCCGAGGCGGTCAAGCTGCCGAAGATTCGCGACGTGATGATGGCGTCGGGCCGGGAAGCGGTGAGGACGGCGCTGGCGCTCGGCCACGAACTGGTTCCGATCCTCGGAGAGAAGCGGGTCGAGGCGAATGACCCCGACCACTACGCGACCCTGCTCCTCGATGCGGTGCTGACCGGCTGGACCCGTCCCGACACCCTGGTCACCGTCCTCCAGGACTGGACCAAGGGGCGCCACGCGGAAGCTGACGAGATCAACGGCCTGGTCGTGCGCGAACAGACGAGGCTCGGCGGCGAGGCGCCGATCAACACAAGGCTGGTCGAGATCGCGCACCAGATCGAGAGCGGCGAACTCAAGGCCGATCCGTCCAACGCCGACCTGCTGCGGTCGCTCCTCGACTAGCAGCCTCGCGAAGGGCCGCGGCGCGCCCATGGCTCGTCCGGCCGGCATTCGCTCCGCACCGCTCAGGTTCCCCGCGACAACAGGTCGTCGATCGACCCGAAGTCGCCTTCGTGCCGGTGCTGGATCTCGTCGTGCTTCAGTCGGATCGGTTTCGTTGGCCGGATGTCGAAGCCAACCTTCGAGGCGATGTAGTCACGCGAGTCGCGCACCATGGTGCGCAGCGCATCGATGTCGTGGCCGATCAGCTTGCCCTGCCATTTGCGCAAGCCGCCGGCGACGAAGACCATGTCGATGTTGTGGCTCTCGGTCGCCAGCACGATCGTGCCGAAGGCGTTGTTGACCGGCATGTTGTTGAGATCCTCGGCACGAATGGCGATGAGGTCGGCATACTTGCCCGGTGTCAGCGAGCCGATCTGGCTGTCGAGCCCGCAGGACTCGGCGGCGCGCAGCGTGGCGAATTCCAGCACGTCGCGATGGTCGATCAGGGCCGGCGCGTTCTCCTCGCCACGGTATTTCCGCCTCTTGGCGAGCATCCGCTGGGTATTGAGGGTCGCGGTCATCTGGCTGAACATGTCGCCGGCGAGGCAGACCTCGACGTCACCGCTGAGGCAGGGGCGGATGCCGTGGTCGAGCGCTTCCTGGATGACCGGGACGCCGTCGCCAAGGCCGAGCTGCTGCTCGGAAGTGGTCGCAAGCGTGATCTTCGTTCCGGCGTCGGCAATGCGTTGCCAGCCTTCCTCGGGCATGGCGTTGCAATGGATCAGCGTCAGGTCGGGGCCGAGAAGCCCGGCGCGGCCAAGTTCGACGATCTCCTCGCAGCGTTGCCCCATGACGCCGTCCATGGTGATGCCAAAGCCGTGCTCGCGGGCATAGGCGAAGAGGTCCGGCGCCGGCATGACCCGGCGCATGTCGATCATCATGCGCACCGAGGTCAGGGCGTCGGGACCCGAGCAATACTGCTCGCGGAGACGGTTGAGGTCCTCCGGCAGGTGCTCCTCCCAGACGCCGGTCGAGCAAGGGGCTCCGGCATGGACCGCGCGGATGCCGGATTCGATATAGGACCGGAAGACAGCGTCGGCATGGGCGCGGCTGCGTGAATTGTGCGAGCAGTCGGTGATGCAGGTGACGCCGGAATCGAGCAGCGTCAGCATGGTCAGCAGGTTGCCGACATACATGTCGTGCGGGCGATATTCGACGGCGAAGTCGCCGTGCAGCGTACGGACATATTCGGAAAGGTCGGCGTCGGGAATGACGCGGCGGAACTGGTTCTGCCAGCAATGACGATGACCATCGACGATGCCGGGCATGACGATCATGCCGCCCATCTCGACGACGATCGCCTGGCCGTTGCCGGCGGCGGCGGAGAGATCGGCGCCCACCGCCTCGATCCGCTTGCCGCGGATGAGAACGTCGCCCGCGTCGAAATCGCCGACCTCGGGATCGATGGAGATGACCGTCGCACCCTTGAGCAGGATGCGGTCGTCGGGTCCGGCAGCGTCCAGACGCTCGCGGATCGCTGCCCATTCGGCGGGGCTCTGTTCGTAGTAGGCGCGTGCTCCCGGCATCGTTCTTCCTCTCCTGTCCATTCCCGGCCGTGGCGATTTCCGGCGGCGTCCTTACCCGAATGACCTGACCTTGGCACGTTTTAGATTGTGACCACGAGCGAGCATTGGCAATGCCTGGTCTCCGGCCTTTTTCGGCGATGAAACGATTTTGTCCGGTGGTGTCTACGCTTCCTACCGCCTTCGCGTCCGGGAGCCGTAGGTGCGCCCGATCAAAGCGTCACTTCGACCCGCGCATCACCGTCCCGGCGCAGGACATTCACCGAAACGTCGCCGCGGTAGCGGCGCAAGAGCAGGTCGAGACGGCTGTCGCCGATGACGAGCGAGCGGATCCTGACCTCGTCGAGGAACGGCGGCAACCGGGGTTGTCGGAAGCGCACCGTGTTCGCTTCGCAATCGAGCTCGAGACCGAGACTGGCTTGCAGGAGCGCGAAAGGCGCCGCGCTCGACCACGCCTGTGGTGCACACGCCACCGGATAGAAAGTCGGCCCTTTGCTGACGACCCGCTTGAAGCCACAGAATAGCTCCGGCAGCCGGCGCAGATCCATATAGGTCGCCGCGTCGATCATGCCGGAGAATAGCCTCGACAGGTGTTCCTTGAAGCCGTACCGGGCAAGACCCAGGCCGATCAGGGCGTTGTCGTGAGGCCAGACCGAGCCGTTGTGGTAGGACATCGGATTGTGACGGGTTTCCGAATCCGCGATCGTTCGGATGCCCCAGCCGGAAAAGAATGTCTGGCTCATGAGCTGGTTGGCGACGCGCCGGGCGCGGTCGCTTGCGATCATGCCCGAAAAGAGCAACTGGCCGGCGTTGGACGATCGCACTTCGCACGGGCGTCCGTCCCCGTCGATCGCGATTGCATAGGTGTCGAGCGCCTCGCACCAGAAGGCTGCCTCGAATTGGGCCTTCAGCCGGTTCGCGTCGCGCAGAAGATCCTTGCCGCGCTTCTCCAGTCCCATCGCGGCGGCCATCGTCGCAGCAAGGCGCCTGGCCGCGTAGACGTAGCCCTGAACCTCGCAGAGGGCGACCGCGCCGAGCGCGTCGGTGCCGTCGGCATGGAATATTGAGTTGGCCAAGTCTTTCCAGCCTTGATTGGCCAGCCCCTTGCCGTCCTCGCGGTGATAGACGGTGAAGCCTCTGTTGCGCTGGGCATTGGTCTTGATCCACCCGAGCGCGGCCTCGATATGCGGCCACAAGTCGGTAATCGTAGCGAGATCTCCGGTCCTCTGGAAATAGAGGCCGGCCAGCAGGACGAAGAGCGGCGTGCTGTCGACCGAGCCGTAGTAATGGGCGAAGGGCACCTCTCCCAGCCGGGCCATCTCGCCGAAGCGGGCCTCGTGGAGGATCTTCCCGGGCTCGGCCTCGGCGTCGGGACGGGGCTCCGTCGCCTGGGTCGCGGCCAGGTAGTCGAGAACGCCCTTGGCCATCGCCGGGTTGATCCACAGCATTTCGATCGCAGTGATGATCGCGTCGCGCCCGAAGGCCGTGCTGAACCAGGGGATGCCGGCATAGGGGTAGGGGCCGTGCTCGGTGTCGGTCACCAGCATGTGCAGGTCGGCCATCGCCGGGCCGAGAACCTCGTTGAAGACCTCGTTCGAGGTTTCGACCGACGCCGCCCGGCCCATCGCCGTGCGAAGCGCGCGGCGCGCCTCGCGCATTGATCCCGAAAACCAGCGAGATCGTGGATCCGTGCGGACGTCGCCTTCCTCGCAGAAGACCAGACTGAAGACCGACGTACGCTCGCCCGGCCCGAGGTCGAGGTCGAAGACCGCGTGACGGTCGTCGATCTTCTCCGGGCAGGGATCGAAGCGCACCAGGGTGCGCCGTTCGATGTTGTCGAGGCCGAGATAGACGAAGGTGACGCGATCCCGAACGACATCGATCCGCGTGCTACCTCGCGCCGGACGCTTGTGGCCGCGGTCTGGCGGGTTATCTGATCACCGGGCCGGCTACGGCGGATGCCTGTCTTCGCAAAATCAACTGGCGCCAACGCTCGAATGGCCGGGGTTGAGACGGTGTAAAGGTTGCCAATGCCAGTGTGTCCATGACATCAACCCCGGGCGCGGCGGGAGACGGACAGGTGATTGTCGGATGAAACGGTGGCTCATACGCATTGTCGTGATTCTGGCGATCGTCGAGGTCGTGTATCTCGCCGTGGTCAACGTCGTGCTCAACCTTCCGGCGACCCAGACCTATGTGAACCAGCTCCGGCCGGAGCGCATCACCTATCACTGGGACCGGGCGTGGAGCTGGTTTCCCTTCCGCGTCCATGCCACCGGCCTGATCCTCAACGGCCAGTCGTGGTCGCAGCAGTTCGAGCTGTCGGCGCCTTCGGTCTCCCTGTCTATCGCCATCCTGCCGCTCTTCTCCAGGACGGCGCATCTCTACGATGTGACGACGGCCGATATCGACATCCGCTTCCGGCCCCGGCCGAGCCCCGATCTGAAGGATGCGGCACTTCGCCCGTTCTATCCGACGATCGAGGGGCGCGATCCCAGTCTCGTTGCCGATCCGGTGCCGACGCAGACGCCAGGCTGGATGCTGATCTACGACATCGCCGAGATCAGCGGCTCGAACAAGGTCTGGCTCGGGCCGGCACAGATGACGCTCGCCGGTGACGTTCGGGTGATCGTCGACCGCCAGAATCTCAACGGGCCTCTGACGGTCAGGGATGGCGCCGCCGACGTCGCGGTCGAGGGGCTGACCATCGCCGGCCAGAAGGTCACCGACAAGGGATCGATCAAGGGCACCTTCAGCACCGATACCTACATGCCGCAGGACAATCGCGGCTTCAAGGTACTCGGTTTCCTGACGCTCGATGCCGACGTCGACCTGCCGGTCAAGGACCTCGCGTTCCTCGATATCTACCTCAAGACGGTGAGTGGCCTCGATCTCGGCGGCACTGGCGGGCTGAAAGGCCACGTCGCCTTCGCCAAGGGCGACCTGAGCGCGGGCACCAACCTGACCATCACCGCCGACGCCCTGAAGGTCGCGCTCGCACCCTATTCCGCGAAAGGCGCCGGCTCGGTTTCGGTTTCGGTCGATTCCGCGACGCCGGACCTCCTCGATGCGAATTTCCGCTTCACCACCCTCGATGCCTATCGTGAGCCCGATAACCTGACGCTGTTTACCGGAAAGGATCTGGGAATCGACGTCGAGCGGACCAGCCGGCTCCTGCCGGGCGGCGTCAAGGAGAAGGTGCCGCATCGGGTTGCGATCGCGATACCGAACATGACGGTGCCGGATATCAGCGCATATCAGCGCTACGTGCCCGATGAATGGAAAGCGCAGGTGCTGGGCGGCAGCGGTTCGCTTGACGGCCATGCCGACCTGTCGGCGGCCAACCTGGATTTCGACCTGACGCTGCGTTCCGACGATGCCGAGGTCAAGCTGCGTGACGATTCCTTCACGACCGGGCTGGAGTTCGCAATCAAGGCCAGGGGCGACACCACGGACAAGATCGCGCGGGTCGATTTTTCAGGCAGCCATCTCGACCTCGACGATTCCCGGGTGAAGACCCAGAAGGGCAAGGATTCGGACCCCTGGCAGACCCATCTCGCCATCACGACGGGAACAGCCGAATTCGGCCTTCCCGATCAGACGGACGCGGCGGCCGGATTCGTCGGCTTCTGGAGCCTGTTCCACGACAAGGACCTCAAGGCGATGCTGGCGACCGTCGACGGGCAACTCAAGGCGACGCTGGCCGTCTCGGACCTCAACTGGGTGAACCTCTTCTTCAAGAATCCCTATGCCCTGGCGATCTACAATTCGGCCGAGGTCGAGGCGGACGTGACCGTTCAGTCGGGATGGCTGGCGGAAGGGTCGAGCGTGAAGATGCCGTCGCGCGACTTTCGGGTCGAGATCCTCGACTACGTCGCCGAGGGCGACGGCGGCTTCGACCTCGTCGTGGAGAAGGGCGGCGAGTCGCCGGACATCCGCCTCGACGCCAACCTGACCAACGCCTCGTTCCGGCTCGAGGACGAGAAGGCCGCGGTGGTCGAGCAGATGACACTCGCCGTTACCGCGCGGGCCAAGGGGGTGTCGCTCAAGGACGGCGGCGCGGTCAAGTCCGTCGAGATGAACATCCCGACCGCCAAGATTACCGACATGGCGGCCTACAACACCTACTTTCCGAAAAGCTCGCCGATCCGGATCCTCGGTGGCACGGCGGACGTGTCTGCCAAGCTCGACATGCAGGAGAATTCCGCCAGCGGTTTCGTCAAGATGAAGACCTCACGTGTCGAGGCCGATGTCGGCGGCGACCGCATATCGGGGATGATCGGCCTCGACGTCGCGATCGGTGGCGGTTCGGCGCAGACCAAGACATTCGACATCGGCGGCTCGTCGCTGACGCTCGATGGCGTGCGGGTGTCCGGTGAACTGCCGACGGAGGGCAACTGGAGCGGACGGGTCGACATCAGCAAGGGCAGGGTGATCTGGAAGAAACCGATGACCCTCGATATTACCGGCGGTATCGGCATGACCGACGCGCGTCCGCTGGCGGCCTTTTTCAATGACCATCGCAAGGAGCAGAAGTGGCTCGATCGGGTTCTCAGCCTGAAGAACGTCCGTGGCAATGCCACCATCAAGGTGTCGCCGAATGAAATCGTCGTCCCCTATGCAATGGCCAAGGCGGAGCCGGTCGAGGTCGGTGTGAAGGGCATCTTCCGTCCGAACAACCGGCAGGGCATGTTCTACGCGCGCTACGGAAACCTCTCCGCCATCCTGGAGGTCGACGGCAGTGAGAAACACTTTGGCCTTCTCGGCGCGGCGCGGAAATTCGAGGCCTATGTTCCGGGCGGGCCGCTGCCCGGTCTCACGGAATCCAATCGCGCGACGGCTCCCGCGGCGACGAAAAAGGGGCCCTTGTCGATCTTCAGGCGCAGGTAGCCGAGTTCCGCTGGAGGCATAGCCTCCGTCGGCAAAGACATCGAATCGATCCGGATTGCGAACCGGATAACCAGAGGAAGAAATCCGAGTGATGAAATATAAAGCTTTCGGCAGCACCGGCATCAAGGTTTCCCAGCTCTGCTACGGCACGATGTCCTTCGGGGGCGACGCCGACGAGCAGGAATCGGCCCGTCTCTATGCCGCATGCCGCGATCGTGGGATCAATTTCTTCGACACCGCCGACGCCTATTCCAATGGCCGGTCGGAGGAAATCCTCGGCCGCCTGATGGCGAGCGAGCGCGAAAACCTGATTATCTCGTCGAAATGCTTCAACCCGATGAGCGACGATATCAACAACCGGGGCACCAACCGCCGCCACATCGCCACCGCGGTCGAGGCGAGCCTCAAGCGTCTGGGGACCGACCGGCTCGACATCCTGTTCATGCATCAGTGGGACGCGAGCGTGGCACTCGAGGAGATCCTCCGGGCGCTTGAGAAGCTCGTTGCCGACGGCAAGGTCCTCTATCTCGGCGCCAGCAACTACTCCGCCTGGCAGGTCGCCACGGCGCTTGGCATTTCGGAGCGCCGGGGCTGGCCGCGCTTCGACGTTCTCCAACCGATGTACAATCTCGTCAAGCGGCAGGCCGAGGCCGAGATCCTGCCGCTTGCAGAGGCGGAAAACCTCGCTGTCATGCCTTACAGCCCGCTCGGCGGCGGTCTGCTCACTGGAAAATACACGAGCAGCGATGGCAATGCTCCCAGCGGTCGGCTGGCGACCAACCCGATGTATACCAGCCGCTATCGCGAGGAGTGGACGCGCGAGGTCGCCGCTTCCTTCACTGCCTTCGCCCGCGAGCGCGGCTTCAACCCGATCAGCCTGGCCGTCGCCTGGGTCGGCGCGCATCCGGCCGTGACGTGCCCGATCGTCGGCGCGAGGAATGTCGGCCAGCTGGCGCCTTCGCTCGACTCGGTGGACGTCGAGATGACGCCTGAACTGCGTCGCGAGATCTCGGCTCTGTCGCGGACGCCGCCGCCCGCCACCGATCGCCTCGACGAACAGGAAGACGAACGCTAGCGGGTCCGGTTGCTTCCGACGGCAGCCCGCCGTTCGAGTTCAGTGAGCTTGTCGACGCGGCGGCGGAAATGTTCCTCGGTGCTGAAGTCGGACGCCAGGAAGGAGCGGACGACATCGGCGGCGATCTGGGGGCCGATGATCCAGGCGCCGATGCATAGCGTGTTGATGTTGTCATGTTCGACGGCCTGGCGCGCGACGAATGTGTCGTGCGCGACGGCGGCGCGAATGCCGGGAACCTTGTTGGCTGCGATGCAGGCGCCGGCGCCCGTGCCGCAGACCAGCACGACCCTCTCCACCCTGCCGTTGAGAAGCAGCGACACCGCGGTGTCGGTGATGTCTGGAAAATCGACCGGCTCGGCGGACGTGGCGCCGACGTCGATGACCTCATCGCAATACTCGGCCAGCAGCCCGGCAATGAATGCCTTCATCGGAAAACCGGCGTGATCGTTGGCGAGGCAGACCGCCCCGCGTTTCGGTACGGAGATCGTATTGGGCGAGCGTGCTTCGTCGGTTGCCATTATGCTTGTCCGTCTGTTGCGTGACCGGTCTGCCGAAAATCTCATACTCCGCGCCGGCGACCAAATCCGCGTTCAACCGAGTTCAAAACTCGTGATGCCATAGATTCGGTCGAGGGGCAGGGACGGCGCGCGCCCGCGATACATCCGCGCTGTCTCGAAGACGGGCGTCAGGCCGTGGCGGGTCGCCAGCGCGACAGCTTCGCGGTTCGGTTCGGGCACGTCGATCGCCACCGGCTGGCCGCCAAGCGGTGTGACCAG
Source organism: uncultured Alphaproteobacteria bacterium (assembly GCA_963812275.1). GTDB lineage: Bacteria > Pseudomonadota > Alphaproteobacteria > Rhizobiales > Kaistiaceae > Bauldia. Next base: position 16,725 of record CAWEUQ010000020.1, read on the forward strand.
GGCGTTGAACAGCGCTTCGGCGATCGCCGGGGTATCGGCGAAGAGCGGCCCGATCTTGTGGCCCTCGCGGCAAGCGCGGATCGTGCCGTAGCCGCGGATTTGTCCATCCTCGACGTAGCCAAGTGTCCGCCGGTGGTCGGGGTTGACCCAGTGGCGGAGAAAGGCTTCGCGCGGCGCAGGAACCATCGCCGCGTCGTAGGCCGCGAGGGCAGGCGACAAGTCCGTCAGTTCGACGAGGGGGTGGTCGCCGGCCGGACCGACGGTCGGGATGCCGCCATAGCGGACGTTGCGTTCCGCCAGCACGAAACCCGATCGCTCGTAGTTGGGTTGCTGGTCGACAACTCCGTCGAGGCCGATGGTGCGGTCGCCGAGCCTGGCGATCCCGGCCTGCCAGGTCGCTAGCCCGTGGCCTTGTCCACGGTGCTCGGGATGGGCGATGTAAAAGCCGAGGAATCCGTAGGTGTCGTCATAGGAGACGACGGAAATGCAGGAGACCGGCTGGTCCCCCTGCCAGCCGATGAGGAAGCCTTCCGGATCGGTTGGATGAAAGGCGTCGGCGTCGTGATGGCCGGGATTCCATCCCTCTGCCGCGGCCCATTCGGTCATGATGGCAAGGTCGTCGCGCGAGGCCGGTCTGATGTCGAGTTCGGTCATCGGGTCCTGTCGGTTTCAATGTCGCCGGTCAGCACGAGCATACCTAAATTTCACCCGGCGGTTCGCCGCCGATTGAGATCGATATCGCAGGGATATAGCTTCGAAACATGAGCCGCACGGATCGCCCGCCCTCCGCCGAAATCGTCTTCCTCGACCGCGAGTCGCTGCCACCGGAAACGGTGTTGCGGTCGCCGGGCTTTCCGCATCGGATGGTCGCCCACGAGCGCAGCGCGCCGGACGAGGTGGCGGCGCGGATCGCCGCCGCCGACATCGTCATCACCAACAAGGTGCCGGTTCGGGCCGAGGCGATCGCCGGCGCGGGCAATCTCCGGCTGATCGCGGTCGCGGCGACGGGAACCGACATTGTCGACCTCGAGGCCTGCGCGGCGCGCGGGATCGTCGTCTCGAATGTCCGCGACTATGCCCGGACTTCCGTGCCGGAACATGCCTTCGCCCTGATCTTCGCGCTGCGGCGGAGCCTGTTCGCCTACCACGACTCGGTCCGCCAGGGGCGGTGGCAGACGGCGACGCAATTCTGCTTCTTCGACCATCCGATCGGCGATCTGGCCGGCTCGACCATCGGCATCATCGGCGGCGGCGCATTGGGACAGGCGGTCGGGGATCTCGCGTGCGCGCTCCGGATGAATGTGCTTTTCGCCGGGCGGAAAGGCGTGGCGCCGGGCGAGGGGCGGGTGCCCTTCGACGCGATGCTCCGCTTGAGCGACGTCATCACCCTGCACGTGCCGTTGACTCAGCAGACGCGGGGGATGATCGGCACTGCCGAGTTTGCGCTGATGGAGCGCCGCCCGATCCTGATCAATACGGCGCGGGGCGGGCTGGTCGACGAGGAGGCGCTGGGCGAGGCGCTGGAGAGTGGCCGGATTGCCGGCGCGGGTTTCGACGTGGCGAGCCGGGAGCCGCCGGCCGCCGATCATCCGCTGATGGCATTGACCGGCCATCCGAATTTCATCCTGACGCCGCACGTCGCCTGGGCAAGCCGCGAGGCGAGCCAGGCGCTCGCCGACCAGACGATCGACAATATCGAGGCGTTCTGGGGCGGCGTTCCGCGGAATATCGTGGCGTGATCCGGACTGCATTTGCCGGGCGGGTTCACGCGCTGGTAAGACTTTCGGACCACGGTCGACGGCCTGGACATGGAAATGGCGGGGTTCTCCGCCTGGGCACAGGGGAGGGACGGATGGGACGTCGGATCGGAGATCTGCTCGGGATCGGCCTGGTTTCGGCCATGGGTGTCGCGATCACTCTCGCATCGCCGGCCGCGCGCGCCGAGGACAAGCTCCTCAACGAGGCGGTCGGCTTCACCGGTGCGGTGATGTTCCTGTCGAGCCACGTGCCCGGCATGGTCATCGGCGTGACGCGGAACGGCGAAAAGGCGGTCTTCGGCTACGGCAAGATGTCCGACGGTTCGGACAAGGAGCCGGACGGCGACACGCTGATGCGCATCGGCTCGGTGACCAAGGCCTTCACCGGCCAGGTCCTTGCGAGCCTGTTGGCGGACGGCACGGTCGGTCTCGCCGATCCGCTCCAGGAGCATCTCGACTGGAACGTCACGGTGCCGCAGCGCGACGGACACGTCATCCGGCTTGTCGAACTGGCGACCCACACCTCGGGCCTGCCGCGCGAAGTCGAGCGCAAGCCGGGTCCGCCGGACGATCCGTTCAGCACCCTGACGGCGGAAACCTATGCCAAGGCGCTCGGCGAGGACCCGCTCCTCTTCACGCCCGGCACCGGCGGCCTTTATTCCAACTTCGCCTTCGACGTCCTCTCGGCCGCCTTGTCGAACGCGGCGGGCAAGCCTTACGCAAACCTTCTCAAGGAGCGCGTCCTCGATCCGGTCGGGCTTGACGATACGGTTCTGACCTTGCGCGAGGGCGACAGCGACCGCCTGATGCAGGGACACAATTTCGACGGTTCGCCACTGCCTGATATCGCGGCGACGCCGATCATGGCCGGCGCCAGCAGTCTCTATTCGACCACCAACGACATGCTGAAATGGCTGGACTGGCATCTCGACCGCTTTTCGGCGAAGGACGCCGAGACGCGGCTCCTCGACCACGCCGCCTATGTGCAGCGGGACGGTCTCGATCCGGCCTACGGTTTCGACGAATCCGGCCGCATGGACGCGATGGGTCTCGGCTGGATCGTCATGGAGCCCGCGGGCGATCGCCCACTCATTCTTCAGAAAGCTGGCGGCCTGCAGGGCATGTTCGTCTACGCGGCTTTTGCGCCGACCCGCAATATCGGCGCTTTCGTGGCCATCAACGAGTTCAACTTCACGGCCGCCATGAGCATGGCGACAACCGTCAATGACCTCATCGCGGAGCTGGCGCCCCGCTAGCCCTTGTCCGAAGGACGGCAATGGAAGCACCCAACGCTGGCGCAATTCTCGCCGCCATCCCACTTTTCGGCGAAACCCTCGATGCCCGGCAGCTCGCGCATCTCGCCGCGCAATGCCAACTCGTCATTTATCCGCCGCGCGCGGTGCTGCTCGCCGAGGGCGATTTCGGTGACGCCATGTATGCGATCGTCAACGGCGAGGTGGTCGTGTCACTGCAGGACAAGCACGGCGGCGAGCATGGCGTGGCAACGCTTGGCGTCGGCGAGGTCGTCGGCGAAATGTCGCTGCTCACCGGCATGCGGCGCACGGCGACCGCGGTTGCCCGCGATGAGGTCACCGCCCTCGAAATCACCAAGGTGACCATTGAGGACATGTTCACTCGTGCGCCGGAGCTTATCGACCGCTTCAGCGAGGTACTTGCGGTTCGCCAGAGCGAACTCGACAGCATCGCGGCCGGCGCCGACGCCAGCGCCGACGCCATCGGGGCGCGGATCAGGCGCTTCTTCGGCGGGCGCTGACTACTGCTCCAGCGCCCGGATTTCGTCGTTGGCGCGGCGCAGGCGCTCGGAGAAATCGCGCATCATGTTGCCGAGGATGGTGGTGAAGAGCCTCGGATGGGTCTGGCCGACTTCGCGCAATTCGTCGACCGAGAAACCGTAGCAGACCACCCGCTCGTCGGCGATGACGTCGGCGGAGCGGTGGCCGCCGTCGAGCAGCGCCATTTCGCCGAAGGAAACGCCGGGGCCCATCGAGGCGACCCGAACGATGCGCTCGCTGCCGTCCTCGGTCTCGAGGCGGAGCTGGACGGTGACCGTGCCGCGCGCCACGACGAAGAAGAGATTGGCCTCGTCGCCCTCGGCAACGATGGTCTGGCCCGCTTCGAAGACCATCGGCCGGACGAGACCCTCGAGGACGCGCAGGTCTTCGCGCTCGAGGCCGGCGAAGATGTCGAGCTGGGAGAGCGAGAACTTGGTGCGGTCGCGATTGTCGTCAAACTCCGCGATCAGGCGGTTTTCGCACCACTCCAATGCCTGGTCGCGATGATCGAAGACCATTTCGGCGACCTCGTCATTCTCGGTCAGCGCGGCGCGCAGCGGTCCGAGCGGTCCGTCGCTGGGAAGGTGGGCGAAGATCAGGTGCCGGCCGCGCGCCCGCAGCCAGGCCAGCAGATCGAGCAGCAGCCGCCGCGCGGCCTTGTCGGCGTCATGGACGCGGCGGAGGTCGAGGATGATGAATTCGGATTCGGCGGCGATGGCGTCGATCCGGCGCACCAGGCGCTCCGTCGATCCGAAGAACAGGCCGCCCTGGGCCTCGACGACGGCGATCAGGTCGCCCTTTTCGTCGAGGAGCTTGCGTTCCTGCGGCGAGCGGACGCGTTTCGAGCGCACAACGACGCCGCTCAGCTCGCGACGGATCACCGCGCCGCTGTTGGTGTGGTTGCGGAAGACGTGGAGGCCGAAGGTCTCCGAGATTTCCGCGCAGACGCGGACGCCGCGGACGCTGTGGCCGTGGGCGTCGAGGCGCGGCGAGAAGACGCCGATGCCGATCTGGCCCGGGATCACGGCGATGATCCCGCCGGCGACGCCGCTCTTGGCCGGCATGCCGATCTCGTAGGACCACTGGCCGGCGTAGTTGTACATGCCGCAGCTGTTCATCACCGTCAGGACGTCCTGGATATAGTCCTTCTCGAGCGCGATCTCGCCGGTTAGCGGATTGACGCCGTCGTTGGCCAGAGTCGCCGCCATGACCGCCAGGTCGGCGCAGGTGACCCGCACCGAGCACTGGCGGAAATAGATGTCGAGGATCGTCTCCGGCGCCGTGTGGATCATGCCGGAGTTCAGCATCATATAGGCGATGGCGCGGTTGCGATGGCCGGTCGCCTGTTCCGAACGCAGCACCGACTCGTCGATGTGAAGGCTGCGGCCGGCGTGCTTGGAAAGTGTGCCGAGCATGGTCGCGATGCGGGCTTCCGGCGTGTCGCCCTTGATCAATTCGGCTGCCGCCATGGCGCCGGCATTGACCATCGGGTTGTAGGGCCGGTTATGCACCTCGTCGAGGACGATCGAGTTGAAGGCCTCGCCGGTCGGCTCGACGCCGATATGGGACAGCACGAAATCGCGGCCGTATTCGGCCAGCGTGTAGCCGTAGACGAAGGCCTTGGAGATCGACTGGATGGTGAAGGGATAGTCGGCGTCGCCGACCGTGTAGACGCGGCCGTCGACGGTGGCGATCGCGATCCCGAAGAGCTCGGGATCGACCCGGGCGAGCTCCGGAATATAGGTCGCGATGTCGCCATCGGTGATCGCCGTGATGCGCTTGTGGAGTTCGGCAAGATAGTGGTCGATGGGCCCGATCGCCGAGAGGGCGCCGACCGGCGCTTTGGCGTCCATTCGCTCTGCTCACACCTCGTTGCTGGCACGGCAATACCGGCCGCGACCCAAGCAAACAACCAATTTCCGTGCCAGTCCGCAGCGGGATTGGGCCTGTAAGCCGGCGACGCGTCAACCCTTGCATACAAAACAGGCGAATGATCCCCTCCGGGGCGGTTTCGCCGGCTAAGCCGGGGCTGCCGGCGACGCCGTGCTGTCCGCCGTCCGGATATGCTCCGGCCGGACGCCGATGCCGATGAGGCGCCCGACCAGCCGCTGGAGCGCCGGGAATCGGCTCGCTATCCGCAGGGCGAGCGGCGGGCGGAAATCGCCGCCCTTGGCGAGTGCCTTCCGGATGATGGTGTCCTGGGCGATGATTTGCAGGCGCTGGGTCAGCCGCGCGGGGAACTCGCGGCGCCTCTGTACCGCCGCGAGATCGTCTGCGGTGACGCGGCCGGCGCGGAGCGGATCGGCCAGGAGATTGGCCGCCGCCACCGCGTCCTGGACGGCGAGATTGACCCCGACGCCGCCGATCGGCGACATGGCATGGGCCGCGTCGCCGATGCACAGGAGGCCGGGGCGCGACCATTGGCTCAGGCGGTCGACCCGCACGGTGAGCAGGCTGACCTGATCCCAGTCCTTGAGCGCGTCGAAGCGGTCCGCGGCGAAGGGTGCGATCGCCGCGAGTTTCGCCCGCAACGCCGGCAGGCCTTCGGCGCGCACGTCGTCGTAGCCGCCTTTCGCGATCAGATAGGCGCTTTGCCAGTAGTCGCCCCGATTGATCAGGACGAGGATACGGCCGGCTTTCGCGATCAGCCCGGGCTCGTCGCCGTCGTCCGGCTGGCGGGGAAACCGCATCCAGAGAACGTCCATCGGCGCGCCGAGATTCTCCACCGCAAGCCCGGCGCACTCGCGCACCGTCGAGTGCCGGCCGTCGGTGCCGGCGACGAGGTCGGCCCGGACTTCGATCGGCCCGTCCGGGCCGGTCGCCCTGGCGCCGACGACCCGGCCATCCTCTTCGATGAGGTCGGTGACCTCGGTCTTCATCAACAGCCGGAACCCCGGATAGGCCCGCCCGTGTTCCGCCAGGAAGTTGAGAAAATCCCATTGCGGCATCATCGCGACGTACTGGCACCTGGTCGGCAGATGGGTGAAGTCCGCGCCGAGCTCGGTATCGCCGAGATGCAGGCTGAAACGGTGGGCGACCTGATGCGGAAGCTTCAGGAAGGCGTCGAGCAGCCCAAGTTCATGCATCAGCTCGAGGGTCGAGGGATGGATGGTATCGCCGCGGAAGTCGCGGAAGAAATCGGCGTGCTTCTCCATGACGATGACATCGCACCCGGCGCGAGCCAGCAGGAAGCCGAGCATGACGCCGGCCGGTCCGCCGCCGGCGATGCAGCACCTCGTGGTCAGTTTCTGATCGGGCATGATTCGTGTCTCCGACTGGGGATTCGGGCGCGTGCTTCCGGAGCCGATGTTGCACCGCGACGGTCGGTATCATGCTAGGCGTATCGATGGTTCTCCAGTCGCGGTGATCGATACTGGCTTGAAGCCATGTCGTGGGCCCGCGATACTCCTGGTGCAGGATGGGTGGCGTGGGAAGGGTCGGGGCTGGTGGATGACAATCCGTACCGGGTGGCTTTATGCGCTTCTGGTCGCGGCCGTGCTGGCCGGGTCGGTGTCGCTCAGGATAGCCGATCCCATCTTTCTGCAGGCCCTCAGATCGCTTGCCTACGACACCTATCAGCAACTCGCGCCGACGACTTATAACGACGATACCCCGGTCCGCATTGTCGCTGTCGACGAGGAATCCCTCCAACGAATCGGCCCCTGGCCGTGGCCCCGCGACATTCTCGCGAAACTCCTGACGACCCTCGCCGGCCAGGGCGCGGTGGTGGTCGCCTTCGATATGCTGTTGCCGGAAAACGGCGAGGACGATGACGCGGCTTTCGCGAAGGCAATCGCGGCATCGCCAGTGGTCCTGCCGGTGGTCCCGACCGACCTGCCGGCCGACGATCCGACGCCGCCGCCGAAAGCGGAATTCGCCATTTCCGGCGCCAATCCACTGCCTTTCATCCCGGCTTTCGCCAATGTGGCGACGAACAGCCCGGCCTTCGACGCGGCCGCGGCCGGACTTGGCGCGATCGTTCGATCCGCGGAGAATAATGGTCGGGTCCGGCGTTTGCCGCTGGTGTCGCGGGTCGGGGCGAACATCTTCCCGGCGCTGGCGCTCGAGGTGCTGCGGGTCGCCCAGCGGGCCGGCACCTACACGCTGTCAGCCACGGACGGCGACAGGCTTGAACCGCTTGGGCGTCCGCCAGGTCTCGTTCGGGTCGAGGTCGGCGATATTTCCATGCCGACCGATCCGGATGGCGGGATGCGCCTCGATCTGCGGATGTCGAATCCGCAGGCCCATATTCCGGCCTGGCGCGTGCTGGAAGGCGGGGACGACGCGGCGAGGATCGCCGGGCGTATCGTCGTCGTCGGGATCACCGCAGAGGGGCTCGGCGACTTCAGAGCGACGCCCCTGGAGCCGTCGATCGCGCGCGTCGAGCTTCAGGCCGAAGCCATCGAACATATTCTTTCCGGCAGGACGGTTACGCGGCCAGGCGAAGCGCTCGCCGTCGAGATCGCCGTCGTTGTCTTGCTCGGTCTGCTTCTCGGATGGCTGCTGCCGCGGCTTGGTCTGGTCGCGGGAGTCGCTGCGAGTATCGTCGGCGTTGCCGCGATTGTCGCAGCCGGCTGGTTTGCCTATCGCGATCTCGGACTGGTCTTCGATCCGACATGGCCGGCCTTGTCGATCTGGGTGCTCGCGGCCCTGGCCGCCCTCTACCTTCATCATCGGCTCGAAATGCGCCGCGGCGAGATTCGCACGGCTTTCGGCGGCTCGCTCTCGCCGGCCGCGGTCGAAGCGGTGCTCCATCATCCGGAGCGTCTGGTACTCGACGGCGAGACTCGCGAGCTGACGGTGATGTTCTGCGAGATCCGGAATTTTTCCGCGATCGCCGAACAACTCGAAGCCCAGGACCTGGTCGGCTTCATTAATCGGCTTTATGCGCCCCTTAGTCAGGCGATCCTCGCCAGCCACGGCACCATCGCCCGCAACATGGGCGATTCGATTCTCGCCTTTTGGAACGCACCGCTCGACGACGAAGCGCACGCGGCCAATGCCTGTCACGCGGCGGTGACCATGCTTGGCGAGATGCGGCGGTTCGATGCGGAGAACCGTCGTGACGCCGTCTCGGCCGGGCGCCGGTCCGGGTGGGTGGCGCTCGGCATCGGCATTGCCACGGGCAATTGTTGTGTCGGCAATCTCGGCGGCGGCGAGCGATTCGACTATTCGGCGATCGGCGGGGATGTCGGGCTTGCCGCGTATTTCCAGGGACTGTCCGATATCTACGGTGTCGGCGTGGTAGTCGGCGAAGCGACCGTCGAGCGGATGTCCGATCCGCGCGTGCTCGAACTCGATCTGGTTCGGGTCAAGGGACGGAAGCGGCCCGCAAGGCTCTTCACGCTGGCGGATGCGGTCGAAGCGGAGGCCGCGACGTTCGATCGGCTCGCGCCGGTGCATGCGGAAATGGTGACATGCTATCGCGGCGGGGATTGGGACGGTGCGGAAGCGGCTCTCGAGCAGTGCCGCAGTTTCGGGGTCGAGGGACTGGTGACGCTCTACACCCTTTATCGGACCCGGATCGCCACCTCGCGGGAGATTGCGCCGCCGGAAAATTGGGACGGCGCCGATGCCGCGAGCTTGAGATAGCGTGGTGTGACCAAGATCATATCGACCACGACCGCGTGGTGGCACGCTTTGCCGGCGGCATTCCGGGGGGCTGGAATTTGGGGGTACCGAGGTGACGACACGTTTTGCTGCGTTACTCGTGGTTTTCACGATTCTGCAAGTCAAGCACTTCGTTTGCGATTATCCGCTGCAGACGCATTATCAGTTGAAGAACAAAGGCAGATACGGCCATCCCGGCGGTATCATCCATTCGAGCATCCAGGCGCTCGGAACGATGGTGGCGTTCATCGCTGTCACGCCGACATTGGCGCTTGGCGCCGCCATCGTTGTCGGCGAATTCCTCGTTCACTATCATATCGACTGGGCCAAGGCTAACTTCATCCGACGGGCCGGCTATACTGCCGACGAAAGCCCATTCTGGTGGGCGATCGGCGCCGATCAACTGGCCCACCATCTCACTTATGTTGCGATTGCCGGTATCCTCGTCGGAACGATGATCGGCACGGGCTGACCGCTTCACGCTCGGTTCGTCGATCAGGCGGAGCCGGCACTCTCCTCGGTGCGAACCGGCTGTCGGGGTTCGCGAGAAGTCGAGCCCCTGTCTATTGTTCCGGGCGGCGCGACGCTGTCGCGGATCACCAGGGAGCAGGGCAGGCGGGCGCCCCGCGATTCCACCGGAGCACCAGACATGCGCAGGACCAGATTCTCAGCGCCGAGCCGGCCCATCTCGGCCCGCGGCTGCAGCATCGTGGTCAGCGCGGGATCGTACATCGCCGAATATTCGATACCGTCGAACCCGGCCACCGACAGGTCCTCTGGAACGCGCAGGCCGGCATCCTTGACGGTCTTGATGAAGGCGATCGCCAATTCATCGCTGGCCGCGAAAACAGCCGTCGGTCGCTCGTCCCGCATCGTCAGATAGAACTGCGCGGCTTTAACGCCGGCCGTGAAATTGAATTTGCCGGGCCAGATCAGACAGTCGTCGACGGGGATGCCGGCATTGGCCAGCGCATCGCAATATCCCTTGAGGCGCTCGCCCGTTTCGACATTGCCTTCGGGGCCGGTGACATGGGCGATGCGCCGGTGTCCGGTGGCGATCAGATATTCGACCATCATCCGGGCGGCATCGCGGTTCGCGACTTCGAAAGCCGGAAGACCGCTCGAGGGAATGTCGTTCGAAATCAGGGTGATCGGCACCTCGCGATCGAGTTGGGCGAAATCCGCGCCCGGAAGCCTGCCGTTGAAAAGCAGCACGCCGTCGGCCTGGCCCGCCCGGATGATGCGGTCGTAGTGGGCCTCGCGAACCGGGTCGTTGCGGGTGTCGCCGAAGATCACGCCATAGCCGGCGCGCGTCAGCACCTCCTCGACCGCGTTGATGATGACGTTCCAGAAGGAGTGGCCGAGCCCGGGAAGCAGGCAAAGGACGATTTTCGTCGACCGCGCCCGAAGGTTCCTCGCCGTCGCGTTCGGCGTGTAGCCAGTCTCGGCGATCGCGGCGATCACCCTGCTGCGGGTCGGCTCCGCGACGCGATCCGGGTCGGTGAGGGCGCGGCTGACGGTTGCGGTCGAGACGCCGGCGCGCTTGGCGACGTCGAGAATCGTTGCGCGTCGCATCGGTCGACCGCGGATGGGATTGTCTCGTTCAGGCATGGCTCCCTGGCATTTCCCCGTCTTTCCCAGCACCAGACGTATTGGTTCCGGCCCCCTATATCATTTTGCGCGGGGATCGTTGACACCAGTTTGCGCTAGGCTAGAATAGATGTAAACGTTTTCACCTTGCGGTGGAGGAATGAAGTGAGGGAGTTGACAAGTTATCATCTTCCCATAATGTTGATGTAAACGATTACAGGACTGAACATCTGGGAGGATGTTTCTGTGATCGTGATGGTGCAGTGCAATAAGCGCTTGTGCTTTTGCCAAAGGGAGGAACGGAATGAAGCATTTCGCAATGCGGTTGCTCGGAGCGACTGCGCTGGCAGCTCTCGTGGGCGGGCCGGCAATGGCCACCGATCTGGAGGTTATCCACTGGTGGACATCCAAGGGCGAATCCGCCGCCGTGTCGGAATTTGCCAAAGCCTTCGACAATGACGGTGCCGGCGACCACTGGGTCGACAGCGCGATCGCGCTCGGCCAGACCGCGCGTGCCACGGTCATGCAGCGCGTGCTCGGCGGCGACCCGCCCGGTGCCGCGCAGTTCAATCCGGGCCGTGAATACGAAGAGCTGATCAAGAACGACCTGCTGCTTCAGCTCGATGACGTCGCCGAGGCGGGCAAATGGGCCGAGGTGATCCGTCCGCAGCGGATCCAGAGCGCCTGCCTCGTCGACGGCCACTGGTATTGCGTGCCGGTCAACATCCATTCCTGGCCGTGGGGCTGGTACTCCTACGAGGCGTTCTCCAAGGCCGGCGTCCCGAACCCGAAGAACTTCGAGGAGTTCGTGGCAGCCGCGCCCAAGCTGCAGGAAGCCGGCATCATTCCGCTGGCGATCGGGGGCGACGGAAACGGCTGGCAGATCAAGGGCGCCTTCGACCAGATTCTGCTGGAAGCGCTCGGCATCGAGCAGCGCGACAAGATGTACGGCGAGAAGGATCTGGAGATCGCCGGCGGTCCGGACATGCTGAAGGCGCTTGAGGAACTCAAGGCGCTGAAGCAGTACACCGACGACGGCTATGCCAACCGCAACTGGAACGACACCACCAACCTCGTGATCACCAACAAGGCCGGACTGCAGATCATGGGCGACTGGGCCCGCGGCGAGTTCTCGGCGGCTGGCATGACCGGGGTCAAGGACTTCGGTTGCATGATCGGCCTCAATGAAGCCAGCCCGGTCGTCAGCACCGACGGCGACGTGATCGTGTTCCCGAAGCAGAGCGATCCCGACGTGGAAGCCGCGCAGAAGCGGCTGGCGGCGCTGCTGATCAGTCCCGCGGTTCAGGTCGCCTTCAACAATGCGAAGGGCTCGATGCCGGTCCGCGGCGACGTCGACATGGCGACCGCCGACCCCTGCATGCAGAAGGCGCTGAAGGCCGTCGAGAATCCGGACGAGATCGCCAGCGGCGTTCAGCGGTTCATCACGGAAGATACCTCGAACGAGCTGAACTCGCTCGTCACGCAGTATTGGTCCGATGACTCGATGACCGCGGAAGACGCCCAGGCGAAGTGGGTCGCGATCCTGCAGAACGCGACGTAACGGTATGCCGATCGGAGGCGCCGCCCGGTTGGGCGGCGCCTTTTCCGCATCAGGGGATCGGGGCGCCGGTTGATCTTCCAGCAGACGTTGCTGTTCGTGGACCGATAGCGTCGCGCAAGGCACGCGGGGCCCGGGGCCGAATCCGCTAAAGGTGCATCACGTTCCGGCTTCAGGCAGAATGGCTGAGCGATGGCAGAAGCGCGAAGGCGGAAGTTCAAGATTCAGGCGGTGATCGGCACTCTCCCGATGATCGCGGTGGGGGTCGGCGTCTACGTCATTGGCATCGCCTTCACGTTCTATTGGTCATTCACGAATTCCAAGCTTTTTCCCAGCAGCACCCTCGTCGGCCTCGATCAATACCGGCGTCTGTGGTCCAGCGATCGCTGGCTGATCGCGGTCCACAACATCTGGATTTTCGGCGGGCTGTTGATCGTCTTCAACCTGGCCTTCGGCTACCTGCTCGCCGTGTTCATGGATCAGCGCATCCGGCAGGAAGACCTGTTTCGCTCCATATTCCTCTACCCCTTCGCGATGTCGCTGATCGTCACCGGCCTCATCTGGCAATGGATGCTGGACCCCAATCTCGGCATCGAAAACACCATCCACGGTCTGGGGTGGACAAGTTTCCATTTCTCGCCGCTGGTCGATCCCGACACCGCGATCTACGGCCTGGTGCTCGCGGGCATCTGGCAGGGTTCCGGGGTAACCATGGCGATCCTTCTCGCCGGCCTGCGCGGCGTTGACGCGGAAATCTGGAAGGCGGCGAAAGTCGACGGAATTCCGACCTGGCGCGCCTATCTGTTCATCGCCCTGCCGATGATCCGCGGGGCGCTCGCTACCGCCTTCGTCCTGCAATGTGTCGGCGTGGTGCGGGTCTACGACCTGATCGTCGCCATGACCGGCGGCGGTCCCGGAATTTCCACGAGCATGCCGGCGGTCTACGTCATCGACATGATCACGAGCAGTCAGAACGTCGGCCAGGGGATGGCCGCGGCGATGATGATGCTGTTGCCGATCCTGGTGGTTCTGGCGATCGGTGGCCTGGCCATGTGGCGGAGAAACCGGCGCGCGGGAGCAGGGGCATGAGTGTCGGCGACGCGACGTTGACCGATGCTGCCGCGGTCGCACGCTGGGGCGCCGAGCCGAGTGGGGTGAAGCCGCGCCGCTTCTCGCCGGCGCGCCTCGGTATCTACGGGTTCCTGGTGATCTCCGCCGCCTTCTTCCTGATTCCCCTCTATGTGATGGTGGTGACGTCGCTGAAGGGAATGCCGGAAATCCGCTTGGGCCATCTCTTCAACCTGCCGGCGACAATGACGGTCCAGCCGTGGATCGATGCCTGGCTTCATGCCTGCACCGGCCGCGACTGTTTCGGCCTCAGCCCGGGGTTTCTGAACTCGGTGAAGATCACCGTGCCGAGCGTCATCATTTCCATCGTGATCGCCTCGATCAACGGCTACGCGCTTTCGTTCTGGCGCTATAAGGGCGCCAACATCTTTTTCGGTCTGCTCGTGTTCGGAGCCTTCGTGCCGTACCAGGTCGTCATCTATCCCCTGATCATCGCGGCGCGGGAGGCCGGCATTTTCTCGACGCTGGCCGCGATCATCATCGTCCACACGATTTTCGGCATGCCGATCCTGACGCTGCTGTTCCGCAACTATTTCGCCAGCGTGCCGATCGAGTTGTTCAAGGCGGGGCGCGTCGACGGCGCCGGCTTCTGGCAGATCTTCTTCCGGATCATGGTGCCGATGTCGGTGCCGATCACCACGGTCGCTGTCATTCTCCAGGTAACCGGAATCTGGAACGACTTCCTGTTCGGCATCGTGTTCGCCGGTCGGTCGAACTGGCCGATGACGGTGCAGCTCAACAACATCGTCAACACCACCACCGGCGTGCGGGAATATAATGTCAACATGGCCGCGACCATCCTGACGGCGGCGGTCCCGCTCCTGATCTACTTCATTTCCGGTCGCTGGTTCGTCCGCGGCATCGCGGCCGGGGCGGTTAAGGGATAAGCGATGGCAAGCGTCTCCATCAAGAAACTCGGCGTCTCGTTCGGCAGCCTCCGGGTTCTCAGGGACCTCGACCTCGAGGTCGAGGAGGGCGAGTTTGTCGTGCTGCTCGGCCCGTCCGGCTGCGGCAAGTCGACCCTGCTCAACGCCATTGCCGGTCTGCTCGATGTCGATGCCGGCCAGGTGTGGATCGGCGGCAAGAATGTCACTTGGGAGGAGCCCAAGGACCGCGGCATCGGCATGGTCTTCCAGTCCTATGCGCTCTATCCGCGGATGACGGCGGAGGGGAATCTAACTTTCGGGCTGAGGGTTGCGCGGATACCCAAGGAAGAGATCGCGCGGCGGGTGGAGCGGACTTCGGAATTGCTTCAGATCAAGCCGCTGCTTGGCCGTCGGCCGTCGGAATTGTCCGGCGGACAGCGCCAGCGGGTCGCGATAGGCCGGGCACTGGTGCGCGATGTGGATGTCTTTCTGTTCGACGAGCCGCTGTCCAACCTCGACGCCAAGTTGAGGACCGAACTCCGTGTCGAACTGAAGAAGCTGCATAACCGACTCGCCTCGACCATGATCTATGTGACCCATGACCAGATCGAGGCGCTGACGCTGGCCGACCGGATCGCCGTGATGCATGGCGGCGTCATCCAGCAGCTTGCCTCGCCGAAGGAGATCTATCGCAGGCCGGTCAATCGCTTCGTCGCCGGCTTTGTCGGTTCGCCGGCGATGAACTTCGTCGAAGGCACGCTCGTCGGCGGCAACGGCTCGCCGGAATTCCGTCTTCTCGATGGCACCGACATCAACCTGCTCGGCTACCAGTTCGGCGGGACGCCCGGCGAGGGCCGCCCCGCGGTTCTCGGCGTTCGGCCGGAGCAGGTCGAGCTCAAGCCGAGCGAGACGAATTCCGGAATCTTCAAGATCGAGGTTTCGCTCATCGATCCGATGGGCGCCGACAGTCTCCTTTGGGGCAGCGTCGGCAAGGATACTGTTTCCGTGCGTATCGGGCCCGACGACGAATTTTCGGTCGGCGAAACGGTTACCGGCCATTTCTTCCCCGACCACGCTTCCATTTTCGACGCCGAAACCGGCGCTCGTCTCTGACACATCTCAACAGATCGGACTGATGATGGACTATCGGATATCGTTCCAGCTCTACAGTGCGCGCAATTTTCCTCCCGTCGAGACCCATCTCGAGGCGCTGGCGGCAATAGGCTTCGACGCCGTCGAGACCTATCGCGGCGCCTACGGCGACGATCCCGCCGGCTTTCGCAAGAAGCTCGATGCCTTCGGCCTGGCCTGTCCGACGGCCCATATCGGCCTCGCCGATCTTGATGCCGACCGTGCCGCGGTCGTCGACACCGCGAAGATCCTCGGGCTTGAGACCGTGATCGTGCCAGCGATACCGCAGGACCAGCGGACCAACGACGCTGACGGCTGGAAGGCGCTCGGCGCAAGGCTGCAGGCTCATGCCGTGGCGCTTGGCGAGAGCGGGCTGAAGTTCGCCTGGCACAATCACGCTTTCGAATATGCGACGCTTTCCGACGGGTCGCGCCCGATCGAGCATCTGCTCGCCGGTCAGAATGTGCTGTGGGAGGCCGACCTTGGCTGGATTGTCCGCGGCGATTGCGACATTCAGGCCGAGCTCGCGAAGTTCCCCGGCAAGCTTGCCGCCTTCCATATCAAGGATGTCGCGCCGGAAGGCGTGACCGAGGACGACGGCTGGACCGATATCGGCGCGGGAACGATCGATTGGCAGACGCTTTGGCCGACGATCGTATCCGCCGGCACCGATCTCCTGGTCCTTGAGCATGACGCGCCGTCGGACTGGCGCGGCTTCGCCGAGAATTCCTTCAAATTCCTCACTGCTCTCACCGGCAGGAAATAGGGGCTGGTCATGGCGCGAAGCGCGGCAATCGGCATCATCGGATGCGGGGTCATATCGGACACCTATTTCAGGCTCGCGCCCCTGTTCAAGGGCGTCGAGATCGTTGCCTGCGCCGATATCGCGCCGGCCTATGCGAAGGCGAAGGCCGACCAATATTCGGTCCGGGCGCTGTCGGTCGATGCACTGCTCAAGGACGACGCAATTGACGCGGTCATCAACCTGACCGTCCCCAACGCCCACTACCAGGTCAGTCACGAGAGCCTCTGCGCCGGCAAGCATGTCTATTCGGAAAAGCCGCTGGCGCTCACCTACAAGATGGCGAAGACGCTGGTCGCCGAGGCGGACAAGCGCGGCCTCAAGCTCGGGGCGGCGCCGGACACGTTTCTCGGCGGCGGCGGGCAGACCGCGCGCAAGCTTCTCGACAAGGGGACGATCGGCGATGTCGTCGCCGGCTCGGCCCATGTCATGAGCCACGGCATGGAGCATTGGCATCCGAATCCGACCTTCTTCTTCAAGCCCGGGCGGCGGGCCGATGCTCGATATCGGCCCCTATTACCTGACCGCGCTGGTCAACCTGCTCGGCCCGGTCAAGACGGTCGCGGCGATGGCGAAGAAAGGCTTCGCCGAGCGGATCGTTTCCGCCGAGGGTCCGATGAAGGGCAAGGCGATCAAGGTGACGACGCCGACCACGCTCAACGGCGTCCTCGAGTTCCGCTCCGGCGCGCAGGTGACCATTGGCACGAGCTGGGATGTGTGGAAGCACGGCCATGCCAATCCGATCGAGCTCTATGGCACCAGGGGCACCATGCTGGTGCCGGATCCGAATTTCTTCGGCGGCATTGTCTCCTGCTCGGACGGGGAGGGCGACTATGTCGAGACCGACTCGGCGTCCGTGCCATTCGGCGCCGGCAACTGGGAGGGGCGCCCGGGCACGCCGAAGCGGTCGAACTACCGGATGCTCGGTGTGGCGGACCTGATCGACGCGGCCAACAAGGATCGCGAGCCCCGCTGTTCGGGGCGGTTGGCGGCGCACGTCGTCGACGTCATGGAGTCGATGCTGGTTTCGGCGGCGGACCGGAGCTTCGTCAAGATTCGCTCAACGACGGAGCGGCCGGCGCCCCTGACGGCGGCCGACGCACGGCGGCTGGCGATCAAGGACCTCCAACCCGCGTGACGGTCGCGCCGCGGAACACGGAACAGGCGAAGAATCTCACGACAGGATGATGGGAATCTGGATTTCCCATAGAATTCAAATGCTTCTTTGGGTAGTCTCGCTGCCGTGTGAGCATGGCTGGCCGGACCCATGAGTGACGAAGACTGTTCTCTTGCTGAAATATCTCGGAGCATCCCGTTGCAAGCCGATTTGCGCCGGGCGGTCCCCGCGACCAGGTGGCGCGGGGAGAGGGATAGCCCAAAAAGCGCCTGATTTAGCCAAAATGTCGCGCTAATTGATCCCTGGCCCGGCGGTCGAACCCGCAATGGGCCCAAAAATATCCGGACGCTTTCACGAGAATCTCATAGAAGGGTGGGGACAAACGAATGGGCGGGCATCGGCCAATGAACGGATGGAATGACGGGCTGATCCAGCCTGCGGACTTCACGCGCTTCGAGCCCGTCCCACCCGAGGGGATCGCCCGGGCGGTTGCCATCATGCAGACCGGCAAGATGTTCCGCTACAGTGATCGCGACGCCGAAGACTCGGAAGTTGCCCTGCTTGAACGCGATTTCGCCGAATACCTGGGTGTGCGGCATGCCCTGGCGGTCAATTCCTGCACCACCGCGATCGAACTGGCGCTCAAGACCTGTGGCGTGGAGCGGGGCAGCCGAGTCCTTGTCCCGGGCTTCACCTTCACGGCAGTGCCGAGCGCGATCGTCGCACTGGGGGCGATCCCGGTCTTCGTGGAATGTAACGACGACTACCGGCTGGATATCGACGACCTCGAGCGCAAGATGACGCCAGAGATCCGCGTCCTTCTCCTGTCGCATATGCGCGGGCACACCTCGGACATGGACGCGATCCAGCGACTGTGCGTGGAGCATGATGTGACGCTCATCGAGGACGCGGCGCACGCGCTGGGTGCGAGGTGGAGAGGTAAACGGGTCGGCGGGCTCGGCATGGTCGGCTGCTTTTCCTTCCAGTCCAACAAGGTCATCAACGCCGGCGAAGGGGGCATGCTCACCAGCGACAATGAAGAGATCATCGTCAAGGCGACATTTCTCTCGGGCGCCTACGAGATGAATTACAAGAAGCATTTCACGCAGAGTTCCCTGTTCGAGCAATTCGCGGAAACGCTTCCTCAGATCAACAACCGGATGACCAACCTCGCCGCCGCCGTCGCGCGTCCCCAGATCGGTCTTCTCGAAGACCGAGGGCAGCGCTACCGGCAGATGTACGGATATCTGAAGCGCGAACTGACCGCGACGAACCGAATCGCATTTCCGCAGGAATTTCCGCAGGAGACGCGCATTCCCGATTCCATCCAGTTCAGGGTGCCCGGCTACGATGCCGTGCAGATGCAATCCTTCCTCGATCGGATGCGGGAAAGCGGGCTTCCGCTGGCGGGGTTCGCCGAGCGGCGCAACGCCCGGGCATTCTTCAACTGGCACTATCTCGGCGAGGAGATGCCCGACCTGCCGCAAACCAGGAAAGCGATCGAGAGCACATGTGATATGCGCCTGTCCTCGTCGCTTCAGCAGGCCCATCTGGATTACATCGTGGCGGCCGCCCGATCGGCGCTGCACGAGGTCGACGCCATGACTCAACGCGCGGTCGGCTGAGCCTATGGTCCCATTGCACGTCCGGGCCGCCTCACGGCTAAGGCCGGTCCTTCTCACGCTCGGCGGGCGACACCCGGCGCCGCAAGAGCCGTTCGACAGCCAGAAGCGGGACAACCGCCGCGATGATAATGATCGGCCACCGCAGGGCGCCGAGCCATTCTACGGTCAAGGCTCCGAACTGATAGGAGAGGTAGAACAGCCCGGTCGTCCAGATGCTGGCCGCCAGGATGACCGAAACGACGAAGCGGCGAAAGGGCATGGCGAAGAAGCCGTAGGTCGTATAGGCCGTCATGCGCAGACCCGGGAGAAAGCGCACAACGAAGACTCCCGCAACGAGGCGTTCGTCGAGCCAGACCTTGAAAGCGGAAAAACGCTGGCCATCGGCGAATCGCTTCGAAATGCGGTTGAGTGCGATCAGCCGGCCGAATCCGTAGAGTCCCAGGTCACCTGCCACGATCCCGATGTAAAGAGCGGGAAGAGCCACTCCGACGCTGGTGACGCCATCGGCCACCAATATGCCGGTGGCCACGGTGGCGATGTCTTCGTGAATGAAAGTCGCGGCGATGATCGCCAGCGCCACGAGCCACGGAGTTGTTGACGGCGCGATGGGAAGAGGCCAGGTGGCGAGAGAAGCGTGCAAAATGGTCTGGGCGTCTCCACAGCAGACGATTTGGCTGAAAATGCCGATCGTCATCAAAACCGTGCCAAGGAACTCGGAGGCGGTGCCGCCGACACGGACCGATGGGTCGAACGCCGCGGGCCGCCCGGAGCGTTCGCGATGATCGATCGACTTGCTACAGACCTCGAACCCACCGGGCTACCTCCCACGTCTCGCGCCCTCTCGCTCATGGAGCGGGCACCGCAGTTTGTCATCTATGCGCTTCACGGGCCTTACACCCTTTATCTGATGCTCCGCTTTCGGGGCATCATGCTCCCCACCGCCGCCAATCCCGGGCTTGAGGGAAGCGGCCTCACCAACGAATCCAAGGCCGGCCTTTTCGAACTGCTCGGACCCGTCGGCCGGGCTCATCTCGCCCCGTTTGTCACGATACGTACCGGACCCCGGATGGTGGAAGAGGCCAGGCGCGCGATGGAGACGGCGGGCCTCTCCTTTCCGGTCGTGGCCAAGCCGGACATAGGCAGGCGCGGATTCGGCGTCAAGGCGGTGTGGAACGAGCAGGAGCTCGCCGATCACCTCGGCAAGTTTCCCGAAGGCGTGCGCCTCCTCATCCAGCGTTATGCGGCGGGCCCGGGCGAAGCCGCCATTTCCTACCTGCGCATGCCGTCGGAAGAGCAGGGGCGCGTTCTCTTCCTCACCATCAAGCATTTCCCCGAAGTGATCGGAGACGGGACATCGACTTTGCGGGAACTTATCCTGCGGGATCGGCGCGCCCGAGCCTTCGCGGATCTCTACTTCAAGCGCAACCACAAGAACCTCGATCGGGTGATCCCGTCAGGGGAGGGCTATCAAATCGTTTCCGTCGGCAACCATGTCCGGGGCTCTGCTTTCGAAGACGGGTCGGCGCATATAACCCCGGCGGTGCAGAAGGTATTCGAAACCATCGTGCAAGAGGTGCCGGGATTCTTTGTCGGCCGTTTCGACGTACGGTACACCTCGCTCGAAGCGCTGAAGCGCGGCGAGGGGTTCACCATCGTCGAGTATAATGGCGCGGGCGGCGAGCCGACGCATATCTGGGACCCGCGGACAAGCATCGTTGCGACCTATGGGGGGCTCCTTGCGCATTGGAAGAACCTCTATGCGGTCGGCGCCGAGAATCGGGCGCTCGGCACACGACCGATGACGCTACGCGAACTCTTGAAGCGGTATTTCGCCGAACTGCGTCTCCTGAGATCCTATCCCGACGAAGAGTGACGCGGCCAAGGCTCATAGCCGCCGCGAGCGTCCGGGCTTGTCGGCGCCAACCAGGCAGCGATAGCGTTCGCGCCCCTGGACGAGGTGGGTCCGCATCGCGTTTCGCGCGGCATCGGGGTCGCGGTTGGTGATCGCCGCGATGATCTCCTCGTGCTCCTTAAGGATGCCGGCGAGATAGGGGCCAGGCTCGCTGGCCTGGTGCTCGTCGATCAGCACGGTGCGCCGCGGAATGATGATCCGGCCGATGAAATCGAGGAAGGACGAGAAATATTCGTTGCCGGTGGCCGCGCCGATCGCGGCATGGAGATCGAAATCGAGATCGGTGGCCGGATCGCCCTTGGCGATCGCCCGTGCCATGGCGCGATTGAGCCGGGTCATCCGGGTGACGTCGGCCTTGGAGCGACGGTCGGCTGCGATGCCCGCGGCCTCGACCTCGACGCAAAGCCGGAGTTCCATCACGTCGAGGACCTGGCGGATCGATTTCAATCCCCGCTGGTCGATCCGGAAGGGGCGGCTGCGCACCTCGGCCGCGACGAAAGCCCCTGAACCCTGGCGCGTTTCGACCAGACCCTCGGCGCGAAGCGCGGCGATCGCCTCGCGGACCACGGTGCGGCTGACACCATAGGCTTCCATCAGGGCCCGCTCCGTCGGCAGCCGGGTGCGTGGCGGCAGCTTGCCGGCGACGATCTCGTCGGTCAGCCGGGTGATGAGGGTGCTCGTCAGGTTGGGTTGCGGGGCGCCGCCCGTCGACCGGGATGTCGCTGCATTGGTCAAAATGAAATTCCCGGATATTTCAGGCTTGGAATCCACATGGCGAAGAAGGGAAAATAGGTCACCAGCATCAGCACCGCCAGCATGGCGAGCCAGAATGGCCAGAGATGACGCGTCGCGCGCTCGATCGGAATCTTGCCGATCGCGCAGCCGACGAAGAGAACGGTGCCGACCGGCGGCGTGACAAGGCCGATCGACAGGTTGAGCATCATGATGATGCCGAAATGAACCGGGCTGATGCCGATCGCCGCGACCACGGGCAAGAGGATCGGCGTGCAGATCAGCAGTAGCGGCGCCATGTCCATGAACGTGCCGAGAACGAGAAGCAGGACATTGATCAGCGCCAGGATGACATATTTGTTGGCGGAAAGTTCCAGCAGGAGATGCGTGGCTTTCGCCGGTATCTGCATCAACGTCATCATGTAGCCGAAGCTGCCGGCGAAGCCGATGACGATCATCACCATCGCGACCGTGCGGACGACGTTGTGCAGGACCCGGGGCAGGTCGCGCCATTTGAGGTCGCGGTAGATGAACATGGTGACGAAGAAGGCCCAGACCACGGCGACTGCCGCCGACTCGGTCGGGGTGAAGACGCCGCCGAGGATGCCGCCGACGATGATGACGACGGTGAGGAGGCCGGCCGACGCCTCCCAGGTGATGCGGAGCGCGGCGCGAAGCGGCACGAACTCGCCCTTGGCGTAGCCGCGCCGCGTCGAGACGATGAATGCCAGAACCATCAGCGACAGGCCGACCATGATGCCGGGGATGATACCGGCCATGAACAACTGCGCGACCGAAACCGCGCCGCCGGCTGCGTAGGAATAGATGATCGCGTTGTGGCTCGGCGGGATGACGATGCCCTGGGTCGCGCCGCTGATCGTCAGGTTGACGGCGAAATGGTCGTCATAGCCCTGCTTCTTCATCATCGGGATCATGATCGAGCCGATCGACGAGGTGTCGGCGACGGCCGAACCGGAGACGCCGCCGAAGAACATCGAGGCGAGGACATTGACCATCGCCAGGCCGCCGCGCATGAAGCCGACGAAGATATTGGCGAAGGCGACCAGCCGGCGCGCCATGCCGCCTTCGGCCATCAGGGCTCCGGCGAAGACGAAAAAGGGGATGGCGAGCAGGGCGAAGTCGTCGACGCTGTCCGACACCTTCAGGAAGATCGCCTCGAGCGGCAGGCCGACGAACACGGCGCCGGCGAGGGCCGCCATGCCGAGCGCATAGGCGACCGGCATGCCGAGCACGAGGAGAAAGAAGAAACTGCCGAGCAGAACGAACGGTGCGAATGGGCCACCCATTTTCTATCCCTTTTCCAGGAAGCCGAGCTTGCGGGCTTCCTCGTCGGCATGGAGGGCGGCGCGGCGGATCTCCTCCTCTTCCTCGCTGACCATGACATTCGGGTAGAAGATGGCCTCGATGGCGAAGAGCAGCGTCACCAGGCCGGAGCCCGGAATCGCCGAATAGACGAGGCCGACGCGGATATAGTCGAATTCGGGATAGGCCTGGAACCAGGTGGTTTCGGCCAGGTTCAGACCGTAATAGATCATCGCGACCGCGATCGTGGCCATCAGCAGGTGGACGAAGATCTCGACCGGCCGGTGCAGTCGCTCAGGCAGCATCGCGGCGAAGAATTGCAGCCGAAGATGCGACTGGGCGCGGTAGCAGGCGGCGGCCCCGTACATCGACATCTGCACCGCGAAGAAGATCGAGGACGGTTCGGCGAAGCTCGCGCCCGCGTAGAACACATAGCGCATGATCACGCCGACGAAGATCAGGCAGGTCATCGCGACGACGGAGACGATCGCAATGACGATGCACAGCAGATAGAGCTTGTCCATGACGCGGACGTAGGGCGATCGCATGGGCGGTCCTCGATCTCGCCGGAGACGCCGAGAGCGCCGCCGCCACCGCGGGACAACTCGCCCGCGGTGGCGATGACGCCAAACGGCGACGGACGGCACGCCGGGTGCCGTCCGGCTGTGATGCCGTGTTATTTGACCGCGTTGATCTGCTTCAGGAGGTCAGCGTATTTGGCGCCGTATTTGTCGCGCACCGGCTGGGTCGCCTCGATGAAGGGGGTCTTGTCGACGTCGGAGATGATGGTGACGCCGGCGGCCTTGAGGTCTTCGAGCGCCTTCTGCTCCTTGGCGGCCCACAACTCACGCTCCTTGACAACGGCAAGCGCCGAGGCCTTGCGAATGAGTTGCCGGTCGACCTCGTCGAGACCGTCCCAAACCTTCTTCGAGAAGACGAAGATCTCGGGCACCATCAGGTGTTCGTCGAGGGTGTAATAGGGCGCGACCTCGTAGTGCTTGCCCTCGTCATAGGACGGCGGGTTGTTCTCGGCGCCGTCGACGACGCCGGTCTGCAGCGAGGTGTAGAGTTCGTTATAGGCGATCTGTACGCCATTGCCGCCCATGGCATTGACCATGTCGACGAACATCGGGTTCTGCATCACCCGGATCTTCATGCCGCTGAGATCGCCCGGCTTTTCGATCGACTTGCCCTTGACGTAGAAGGAGCGGGAGCCGGCGTCCATGTAGCCGAGGCCGATCAGACCCGCCGGCGCCAGCTTGTCAAGAAGGCCGGTTCCGATTTCGCCGTCGACCACGGCGTGCTGCTGATCGAGGTTGCGGAAGACATAGGGCAGGTTGAAAACGTTGAAGTCGTCGACGATCGGGCCAACCACGCCAACCGAGACGCGGGTCATCTCCAGCGCGCCAAGCTGGACCTGCTCCAGGGCCTCCTTCTCGCCGCCGAGCTGCATGCTCGGGAAGAGATTGACGGTGATGCGTCCATCGGTCCAGCTGGACAACAGATCGCCCATGTAGCTGATGGCCTCGGTCGTCGGGTAACCTTCGCCATGCACGTCGCTGGTCTTGATCTCGAGGCTGGCGGCGGGGGCCGCGGTCAGGCCGGCGAGCATCGCGGCGCCAGCTATTCCGCCCAGGAATCGGGCTGTGGCGCCGATCCGGTTCGGGGTATATCGGGTCATGATTTTCCTCCCATTGCCTAGGCCATACGACTATGGCAGGTGTTTTCCCCTGTCCTTGAATTTGTCGTACAACTTCAGTCACCATAGCACAGACACCGCGCCGGACAATACGCGCGTGCATGAATTCGCGGCCTGCACGTAGGCGCGGTCAAGGGAGTGAGACGGGCATGAAACGCATTCTCGTTACGGGCGCCTCGGGCGGGGTCGCGACCCTGATCAGACCGCTGCTGCGCGCCGACTATCGCCTCCGGCTCACCGACCGTCGGCCCGTGCCCGATGTCGTCTCCGGCGAGGAGGTTGTCGAGGCCGATCTGGCCGATATCGAGGCGTTGCGCGCGGCAATCGCCGGGGTTGACGGCATCATCCATCTCGGCGGCTATTCCGTCGAGGCCGAGTGGGAGACGATTCACGCCGCCAATATCGTGGGCTGCCATAACCTCTTCGAGGCGGCGCGACTCGAAGGCGTCAGGCGCATCGTCTTTGCCTCGAGCAATCATGCCGTGGGCTACTATCCGCGCTCGCAGACGATCGGAATCGATGCGCCGGTGCGGCCGGATACCCGTTACGGCCTCAGCAAGGCCTTCGGCGAGGCGCTGGGCGCTCTTTATGGCCACAAATACGGCGCCGAGGTTCTGACGATCAGGATCGGGCATGTCGGCGAGAGGCCGGTCGATCGGAGGCGGCTGGCGATCTGGCTGAGCCCCCGCGATCTGGTTCAGCTCATCCGCATCGGACTGGAACATCCCGATATCCGTCACGAGATCGTCTTTGGGATGTCGGACAACAAGCGGGCGTGGTGGGACAACAGCAATGCCGCGCGGCTCGGCTATAGTCCGCTGGACCGATCCGAGGATTATGCGGAGGAGATTCTCGCCAAGGACGACGGCAAGACCGGCGACGACCGGGTCGATCTCAACCAGGGCGGCAGTTTCTGCGTCGCCGAAGTCATGTGAATCCCGGGATACCGCCCACCTTGGGCGCTATTTACCAAATCGAGATCCGGCGATTCTTTTCGCTTGTCCGTCCGCCCCGGTTTTTATAAATTGAGTTCAGACGATGATTCGCGGCCGTTTGGTCGGCGCGTCGTCCGCGGCCTCTGATTTGAGGCATTGCGTGGAGACCAGTGAACGTAGTTATGTTGTAAGGTCTATTCGGAAGTTATCGGTCCGGCTTTTCTGATCGGGCGAAAGATTGTACGAAACCTTTGTTTTGGTTCGAAAAAAATCCTGAATGAGACCGCCGGCCAGTGGCCGGCGGTTTCGTTTGTGGGTGGCTGGTCCATCACCTGCCCGGGGGCTACCATCCGGGTGAAGGAGATGAGAATGATATCCGCGCTCAAGCAGTTTCTGGCCGACCTCACTGGCGACAAGCAGCCGGAGAATCTCGGCGAGGATCGTTGCCGGCTCGCCGCCGCGGCATTGCTGTTCCATGTCATCGCCATCGACGGCGTCGTTTCGGCCGAGGAAAAAGTCACCCTGCGGGATCTTCTCAAGCAGCGCTTCGAACTGGACGACGACGATGTTGACGAACTGATGGTCGAAGCTGAGGCCGCCGACCGGGAAGCGGTCGATCTCTATTCCTTCACCAGCGTACTCAAGCGACAGCTCGACGATAAGGATCGCGAGCGCATCGTGGAGATGATGTGGGAACTGGTGTTCGCTGACGGCACTGTCCACGAATTCGAGGACAATCTCGTGTGGCGGGCGGCGGAGCTCCTCGGCGTCTCGTCGCAAGCCCGCATCCGGCTGAAGCAGGCCGTTCGTCCCGATGACGCCAGCTGATCGTTCACGGATCCTCGTCGTTCTGCATCAGGAGCATTCGACGCCGGGGCGCGTCGGGTTGCGGCTTGGTCGAGCGCGGTTACCAGCTCGATATCCGCCGGCCGCGCTTCGGCGATCCGCTGCCCGGGTCGCTTGCCGACTATGCTGGCGCGGTGATCTTCGGCGGGCCGATGAGCGCCAATGATCCCGACGACTACATCCTTCAGGAGACCGACTGGATCAAGGTGCCGCTCGACGAGGGCGCCCCTTTTCTCGGACTGTGCCTGGGGGCGCAGATGATGGCCCGCCATCTCGGCGCGGCGGTGACCGCCAATCCCGATGGCAGCGTCGAGGTCGGCTACTATCCGCTCTGGCCGACCGCAGCCGGACGGCGATTGATGGAGTGGCCGGATCGCGTCCATCATTTCCACCGCGAAGGTTTCGACCTGCCGGCCGGCGCCATTCTCCTGGCCGAGGGTGAAAAATTCCGCAACCAGGCCTTCTCCTATGGCTCTTCGGCCTTCGCGATCCAGTTCCATATCGAGCTGACGAATGCGATGGTCGGTCGCTGGACCCGGCGGATGAGCGAGCGTGCCCGGCAGCCGGGCGCACAGGACGCCGCGGATCATTTCGCCGGGCGCGCCCTCCACGACTGGAAGACGATGAACTTCCTCGAAACCTTCATCGACCACTGGCTCGCCAGCGACAGGCGGCTGGCCCGCGGCTGAGGCGGCCGGCGTGCCGGTCTTTGCAATTTGCGAAGGCTTTCGCAGAATGCATCGCAGCGACGGTTACTGAAAGCTTAATTCTTTCAATACATTGCGATTCAGATTCAACGGACCACCAGTGATGGTGGGGGGCCGGATGGCAGGGCCCTTGCCACTGGAGGGCTACGCTGGCCTTCTGGTTGTGCGTAGTCAGCGAGACCTGGCGGGGAAGGTAAGCCGTCGACCCCCGGCTTTGCCTTCCCCGTCCAGTCGCTTCCAGCCTCGATACGGTCGATACGAACCGATCCGACGTTACCAGTCGGGATCGCCGGCGATCGCCGCCTTCAGGTCGCGATATTCCTCGCACTGGTCGCCGCAGATCGTCCCGATCTGATTGAGCTCGGCCTGGGCGAGATCGATACGCCCCATCATCACATAGCCCTCCCCCAGATATTCGCGGGTCAGGACATTGTCTGGCTCGATGGCCAGCGCCTTGTGATAGTAGCCGATGCCTTCGTCGACCGCGCCCATCTTGCGCTTGGAGTAGCCGATCATCGTCAGCACCATGGAGTCGTTCTGGTTGCGGACCGCGGTCAGGAGATCGAGGGCGCGCTCGTATTCACCGGCGACCGCCAGCGCGCGTCCCTGCTCGTAGAGATCGCTGTCGTTGGCCGCGTCCTTGCGGACGCAGACCTGCTTCTGCTTGTCGTAGACCCAGCCCGCGTTGCATTGCACCGTAGTGCCGCCGCTTCCGCCGCTGCTGCCGCCACCGCTTGCGGCCAGGGCCGGGCCGGCGAGGGCGCCGATCGCCATCGCCGCTCCAAATGATGCGGCGGTCAGGGCGCTTCGGCTGAACAGTCTGATTCGATTCATGATAGGCATCTCCCGGAAAAGTGTTGCGCCCGCGTCGGGCAGGTCGTCTACAGTTGCAAGTCACAAACACCGGTCGCCCTAGTCGTATTCGCATTGCCATGACGGAAAGCAGTCACGATGCCGTGAAGCTCGGGCTCAGGTCGCACCTCGCGCGGCTGTGGCGTTACGGGCTGGTGCTGTCGGGCAGCCGCGACACTGCGGAAGATCTGGTCCAGACGACCTGTCTCAGGGCCCTGGAGCGCGCACACCAGTTCCAGCCGGGGACGCGGCTTGATCGATGGTTGATGACCATCCTCCACAACACATGGCTGAACGAATTGCGGGCCGCCCGTTACCGCCGGGGCCAGGGGCTGGTCGACGCCGAATCGGTCCTGATCTTTGACGGCGCCCGTGCCATCGAGGCGAATATTTCGGCGGCTCAGGTGTTGAAACATGTGCAGGCCCTGCCGGAGGCGCAGCGCGAAACCGTATTTCTGGTCTATGTCGAAGGATTCACCTATCGCGAAGCTGCCGAGACGCTCGATGTGCCGATTGGCACGATCATGAGCCGGCTGGCCGCCGCGCGGGCAAAATTGTCCGGACTCGACGAAAGCGGATCGCACGTTCGGCAGACAAAGACATGAATTCCCTCGAATCCCTGACGCCGGTCGACATCGAAATCACCGGTTATCTCGACGGCGAACTCGACCCCGAGGCACGCCTGGCGCTGGAGGCTCGCCTCGCGGCGGACCTGTCGCTGCGGGAACGACGGGATGCGCTGGCGGCCGGCAGGCCCGATGCCGCCGCCTTCGCTCTCCTGCTCGACGAGGCGCCCGAAGACCGGCTTGCGGCGATGCTTGAGGCGGCCGCGAGCGGGCCGCGGCGCGCCCGCGGGAGAAATCCGCTCTTCGCCGTCGCGGCGGCGCTCGTCCTGATCGTCGCCGGGATCGCCGCCGGTTTCGGCGTCGCCCGGTTTGCCTTTCCGCCCACGGTTCAGGTGGTCGAGGAAACACCGGCCAACTGGCGACAGGTGGTGGCGGAGTATCTCGGGCTCTATACCGACGAAACGCTCGCCATGATTCCCGACGACCCGTCGTTGAGAAGCGCGGAACTTGCCGCCGCCGGCGACAGGCTTTCGATCCGGCTGACGCCGGAGATCGTGGCGCTCCCCGGCATGGCGTTGAAGCGCACCGAGCTTCTCGACTTCCGGGGCATGCCGCTGGCGCAGATCGCCTATCTTTCCCCCGGGGATGGCCCGGTCGCCTTCTGCATCATCGCCAACGGCAAGCCCGACATACCGCTGACATTCGAGAAGCAGAACGACTGGAATGTCGGTTTCTGGAATGCCGGCGGCATTGGCTACATGGTCATCGGCAAGATCGCCCCGTCCGAACTGGCGACGTTGGCGGCCGGGTTGGAAAGCCGGGTCTAGCGCCATCCGGCACATTTCACCGGCGCATTTCGCCGGTGCTCGACAATCGAGCCTTGCAATCGGGAGGTCGGCCGTTACCCTGCCGCGGCCAACGGAGGTTTCGATGCATCTCGTTTCTCGCATGATGATTTTTCTGGCTCTGACCGTCAGCGCCGCAACGGCGGTCGCCGCAGAGCGCGCCATCATCGTTCTCGACGGGTCGGGCTCGATGTGGGGCCAGATCGACGGGACGCCGAAGATCAGTATCGCGCGCAAGGTGCTCGGCGACGTTCTCGCCACCATTCCCGGCGACCTCTCCCTCGGGCTGCTGGCCTACGGGCATCGCGAGAAGGGAAACTGTTCCGACATCGAATTGATAATTCCTCCCGCGCCAAACACGGCGGCGCAGATCGTCGATACCGCCCAGTCGATCAGCCCGAAGGGCAAGACACCGCTCAGTGAAGCCGTGCGTCAGGCGGCCGAAATCCTCAAATATTCAGAGCAGAAAGCCACGGTGATCCTGATCACGGACGGGCTCGAGACCTGCAACGCCGACCCCTGCGCCCTCGGGCGCCAGCTTGAGACGAACGGCGTCGATTTCACCGCCCATGTCGTCGGCTTCGGGCTTTCGGCCGAAGAGGGCCGGCAGGTCGCCTGCCTCGCCGAGGAGACCGGCGGCAAGTACTTCCAGGCCGACGATGCCGACGCGCTCAGCGAGGCGCTCAGCGAGACCGTCGCCGAAGTCGTCGAACCGCCGCCACCGGTGGAAGAACCGGCCGAGGTCGCCGAACTGCCCGAGGCGAGCCTCGACGCGCCGGATTCGGTCGAAATCGGCAAGCCGCTGGTCGTCGGCTGGGACGGGCCGGGCGAGCGATACGACTCGATCGTTCTCTTCGATCCCCAGGGTAACAACGGCGAAGGGCGCGAGGTCCGCGCACTGCGGGTCAACAACGGCGATATGGACGCGAAGACCGTACGCCTGACCGCGCCGGTTACGCCCGGCGACTATGAGCTTCAGTATCAATACGGTGGCCGGCACGATGTGATCGCAACGCGACCGATCACGGTGATCGAGGCCGAGGTTTCCCTGTCGGCGCCCGCCGATGCCGCTATTGGCACGACGATCACGGTCGGATGGGTTGGCCCCGGCGCCCGCTACGACGCGATCGAGATATTCGATCCGCAAGCCAAACAGGGTGAGGGCTCCGTTTTGCGCTCAAGGCGGCTGTCCGACGGCGATTTTGAAGCCCGCACGGTGCGGCTCGTCATGCCGACAGATCCGGGCTTTTACCAGCTTCGCTACTGGAACGGGGAAGACAGGAAGGTGCTGGCCACCCGCCAGATCGAGGTACTGGAGGCCGAGGTCAGCATCGAAGCGCCGGCCACCGCGGATATGGGGTCGACCATCACGGTCGGCTGGGTCGGTCCCGGCGGCCGCTACGACGCAATCCAGCTTTACGATCCGCAGGCCAAGCAGGGCGAGGGTGACGTTCTGCGGTCGGCCCGTCTGTCCGGCGGTGATTTCGATGGCCGGACCGTGACGCTCGTCATGCCGACCGATCCCGGCCCTTATCAGCTTCGCTACTGGAACGGCGACAACAAGTCGGTCCTTGCCACCCGGGATATCGAGGTGGTCGAAACCGAAGTTTCGTTGTCGGGGCCGGAGTCCGTGGACATGGGTCGCACGTTCGAGGTCGCCTGGGTCGGGCCTGGCGGCCGCTACGACGCCATCGAGATCTACGATCCGGAGGGCGACAACGGTGACGGCAAGGTCGTCACCTCCAAGCGCCTGACCAGTGACGACTTTGAGGCTCGCACGGTCAAGCTGGTTGCGCCCAACAAGCCGGGCGACTACCAGCTCCGCTACTGGAACGGCGACAGCAAGACCGTGCTCGCCACCGCGCCGATCACCGTCGTCGCGACAGAGGTCTCGGTGTCAGGTCCGGAATCGGTCGATATGGGCCGTACCTTCAAGGTCGCCTGGGTCGGACCAGGGGGGCGCTACGACGCCCTTGAGGTCTTCGACCCGGAAGGCAACAACGGCAACGGCAAGGTGGTCTATTCGAAGCGACTGTCGAACGATGACTTCGACGGTCAGACCGTCCAGCTCATCGCGCCGATCAAGGCGAAGACCTATGTGCTCCGCTATTGGGACGGCAATGGCAAGCAGGCACTGGCGACGGCGCCCATCGAGGTCGTCGCAACCGAGGTGACGATCTCGGCGCCGGACAGCGTTCCCGCGGACCAGCCGTTCTTGGTCGAATGGGTCGGTCCCGGCGCCCGCTACGATTCGATCGACGTCATGTCGGGTCATCCCGAAACCGGCAAGTCGGTCGCCGGTAAGCGGCTCACGAGCGGCGATCTCGATGCCCGCACGGTGCAGGTCAGGGCGCCGAAGGCGCCGGGCAATTATACCCTTCGCTACTGGAACGGTGACTTCAAGGCCGTGCTGGCAACTCGGCCGATCATGGTGGAATAGCGGAAGAGTCCCTGGCGGCGCCGGGGCGGGCGCCGTCGTCGGTTCTTCGGCAGCCTTGCCACTGTCATCTGGCTGTCACCATATGTCGGTATGTCCCGACATATGGACGATCGAACAGCCATTGAGGCGCTCGCGGCGCTGGCCCAGCCGACCCGGCTGAACATCTTCCGGCAGCTCGTCGCCGCCGGGCAGTCCGACCTTCCCGCTGGTGAGATCGCCCGACTCCTCGACGTGCCGCATAACACGCTTTCGACGCATCTTTCCGTCCTGTCGCGCGCCGGGCTCGTCTCGTCGACACGTGATGGGCGCGTCATTCGGTATCGCGCGGAACTCGAGGGCGTCAGGGCGCTGGTCGCCTTCCTGACGGATGACTGCTGTGGCGGACGTCCCGAGCTCTGCGGGCCGCTGCTCGCCGATCTGACCCGCTCCTCCCGACATCTCTCCTCCAGGAAAGAATCTTCCGATGCCTGATCCCGAATCACCGCTGAATGTCCTTTTCCTCTGCACCGGCAATTCGGCGCGTTCGATCATGGCGGAGGCCATCCTCAATCGCGAGGGGAAGGGGCGGTTCCGTGCCTTCAGCGCAGGCAGCGATCCGAAAGGCGAGGTCAATCCCAACGCCCTCCGGCTTCTCTCCCGGCTCAACTTCGATGTCAGCGGCTTTCGATCGAAGTCGTGGCAGGAATTCATGACGCCCGACGCGCCGAAAATGGACTTCGTGTTCACCGTCTGCGACGACGCGGCCGAGACCTGCCCGGTCTTCCCCGGCCAGCCGATGAGCGCTCATTGGGGGATAGAGGATCCGGCCAGGGCGACCGGAAATCCCGCGGAGATCGCGTTTGCCTTTAGCGAGGCGTTCCGCATGCTCAATGCACGGATCGGCATCTTCGTTTCCCTGCCGATGGCGGCGCTCGACCGTCTCTCGCTCCAGAACAGGCTTCGCGAGATCGGTGGCGGGGAGGGGGCGACCTCCAGAGCGAAAAGCGAGGCATGAACGAAGCGACGGTCCCGCGGCGTCTGGCCGCCGAGCTCATCGGCACGGCCTTCCTGCTGGCGGCGGTGGTCGGATCCGGAATCATGGCCGAGCGGCTCGCCGGCGGCAATGTCGCGCTCGCGCTCCTCGGCAACACCCTGCCGACCGGCGCGATCCTCGTCGTGTTGATCCTGATGCTGGGGCCGGTCTCCGGCGCCCATTTCAACCCGGCGGTCACCCTGGCTTTCGCGCTACAGGGCGAAATCGGACGGCAGGACGCGTTGCTCTACGTCGCGGCGCAGCTCGCCGGTGCCGTCGTCGGCGTCGTCGTCGCCCATCTGATGTTCGACCTCGCGCCGATCCAGGCCGGCACCATCGTCCGGACCGGACCGGCGCAGTGGCTCGGCGAACTGGTTGCCACCTTCGGTCTGGTCCTGACGATCCTCGGCCTGGTGAAGCGAAATCCGGCCGCCATCCCCTATGCGGTCGGGCTCTACATCACCGCCGCCTACTGGTTCACCTCGTCGACGTCCTTCGCCAATCCGGCGGTCACCGTCGCGCGGTCCCTGACCGATACGTTTTCCGGCATCGCACCGGCCCATGCTCCGGCCTTCATCGTCGTCCAGTTCGTCGGGGCGGGGCTCGCGGTCGTGGCGTCGCGCTGGCTTTTCCGCCTGCCCGAGCCGCTACGGGGCGAAGCCTCGCCAGCGAGCTGATTGGCGCCTATCCCGCGGACTGCCGCCGCGCCTTTGTCGGCGGTGCCGTCATCGCCCGTTCGGTGTCGACGATGTAGTCGCGGACGATCGGCACGGCGTCGCGCTGGCGCGACAGGAGGAGCTGGAACACCATGTTGGAGCCGTGCAGGAATCCGAGTTCGACCGCCGAAAGGTAGAATTCCCACATCCGGCAGAAGCGCTCGTCGTAGAGCTTCTCCGCCGCCGCCCGGTTCGCCGCGAAACGCTGGCGCCATTGCCTGATCGTATAGTAGTAATGCAGCCGCAGGATCTCGTTGTCCGCCACCCAGAGCCCCACCCGTTCCAGCGAAGCGAACACCTCCGAAAGCGCCGGCACGTAGCCGCCGGGAAAGATGTATTTGCGGATGAAGGGCCCGGTCGTTCCCGGCGGGGTCATGCGCCCGATGGCGTGGATCATCGCGAAGCCGTCATCGACCAGCATGTCGCGAACCTTGATGAAATAGGCGTCGAAATGACCGACGCCGACATGCTCCATCATGCCGACCGAGACGACGCGATCGAAGCGCCCCTCGACTTCCCGATAGTCGCGTTCCAGGAAGGTCACCCGGTCGCCGACGCCCGCCTGCTCGGCCCGTTCGCGGGATATCTTCAGCTGTTCCGGCGAGACGTTGATCGCCGTGACCCTTGCCCCGCACTGGCTGGCCAGGTGGATCGCCAGCGATCCCCAGCCCGAGCCGATTTCGGCGACGCTCATGCCGGGTTCCAGGCGAAGCTTGGCGGCGATGTGAACGAGTTTGGCCTGCTGCGCCTCCTCGAGTGATCTCCGTCTCGGGATCGCGGAAATAGGCGCAGGAATAGTTGAGCCCTTCGTCGAGAAAGAGGCGGAAGAGGTCGGTCGAAAGATCGTAGTGGTGGCGGACATTCCTGGCCGCGACGCCAAGCGGATTGGCCTGTTGCCAGCGTTTGACGCCGCGCCATGCCCGGCGCAGCAGCTTCTGTGAACCGGCCGAGGCAAGGCCGGAGCGGTTGACCGAAAAGAGCTCGAGGAAGTCGTGAACGGTCGAACCGTCTTCGAGTGTCAGGGTGCCATCCATGTAGGCTTCGGCGGCGACGAGTTCGGGGTTGAGCGCGAGCCTGCGCTCCAGCGCCCGGTCGTGCAGTCGCACCGTCACGGAAGGACCGTTCTCGCCCGATCCGAAGTCGTGCGAACCGCCGGCGGAATCGTAAAGCCGCAGGCGGCCGTTGCGGATGAATTTCGTCAACAGTCCGGACAGGAGGCGCATCGAGACGTCGGCCTGATCGAAAAAGACTCAGCGAATACTAGCGCACTTTGCCCCGAATGACTCCCGGTTGCCGACGGGACGGCTGGCCGGCCCGTTCGAGGCGCGTCGGCATTTTCAGTGGCGCCGGGAAGTCTCGGTCTGGCTGTCGTCGGGCATCGGAAGCTTGAGGCCGCCGGTCTGAGCGGTTGTCGCCCGGATGGAAGCGAGGGAATTTCGATTGCCGGCCACAAGGGCGTTGATGGACGGAATGGTCTCGCTGACGGGGCCGACGCCGGCCGAGTAGATGAGGTGGGGTCCGTGCGCCCTTTTCCGCGGGGAAGCGCACCCGCTGATTCGGTGACGCGGCGCCTTTGAGCTGGCCATGAAAACGATCTCCCTGAAGGTCGTATGCAGAACGCGCGGTCGGCCGCTCCGGTTCCACGTTTCAGCGGCTTCTCGACAGGTTTTCGTGGCGCTCGAAGGAGCAAGACGGGTGCCACCCGTCGCCGACCGTGCGGGGCGTCTTGGGAGGCCGTTCGGGAGCGTCGTCAGACGGGCCCGGGGGGCTGCCATGACGGTCCACAGCGGTCATATCGAACTGTCATCTTGGCGGCGTATCCAGCCCTGCCTGCGATCGGCGCAGGCAGGTGCATTGGAGATTGTCATGCCAACTGAAAATTCCGCATTCTGCGTCCCGGCCGCTGCGCTGGCGCTGGCGCTTCTTGCCGGTGCGACGGCGTCGGCCCAGGACGCGCCCTATTCGATCGCGCTATGGGGCGACATGCCCTATGCCAAGGCCGATGACGCGCCGCATATCCCCGCGCTGATCGCCGACATGAACGCGTCCGACATCGCCTTTTCGCTCTATGACGGCGACATCAAGGACGGCAGTTCTCAATGCACCGACGACATCTATGGCGTGGCGATCGCGATGTTCGACAGTCTCAACAAGCCGGTTTTCTATATCCCGGGCGACAACGAGTGGACGGATTGCCACCGGACCAACAATGGTGGCTACGACAACCTCGAACGGCTTGATCACCTGCGCAAGGTCATGTTCTCGACCCCGGACAGCCTCGGCATCGAAACCATGACGCCGGAGCGGCAGGGCGAGCCGGGCGAGAAGTTCGTCGAGAACATGCGCATTTCCAAGGGCGGCGCCATGTTCGTCGGGCTGAACATTCCCGGCTCCAACAACAACAAGGTCAACGACGACGCGGCCTGCACCAAGAAGAGTGAGCGGACCGCCGACCAATGCGCCGCCGACAACGCCGAATATGCCGAGCGCGACGCCGCCAATATCGCCTGGCTGGAGGAGTCCTTCGACAAGGCCAGGGCGAATGGCGACAAGGGCGTCATGATCGTCTTCCAGGGCGATCCCGGCTTCGATGTCCCCGAGACCGAGGATGACGACGAGAGCCGGCTGCCCGATCACGACGGCTATGCGGCCTTCCTCGACACCCTGGCCGAACAGGCGAGCGGCTATGACGGGCAGGTGGTCATCGTCCACGGCGACACGCACTATTTCAAGATCGACAAGCCCCTGTCGGACGCCTTCCACATGATCCCCAACCTGACGCGGGTCGAGACCTTCGGCAGCCCGAACATTCACTGGATCAAGGTTCTGGTCGACCCGGCGTCGCGCAACGTCTTCACCTTCCAGCCGATGATCGTGCCCGACAACGCCATGGTGACCGTGGCGAAGTGATCGCCCGCAAATTCTGCGATCCACGACCCCGGGGCCCGCCGGCGAGGTTCAAGTGTCCGTTGACGATCCTGGTGAGGACATCGGCGATATAGCCGAGGGGCTCAGGATCGGCACATGGTGCTCAATGCCGAACCGGCCTGTTCAATTCGAGATATCGGCCACCTCAAGGAAAGCGCGAAGATAGTTAAGAGATAGTTATCGGACTATGCGGGGGGAGCAACGCGCATGAAACCATACCGGGGCACTCCAAACATGGATTTCGTCGTGCGGCGACTCCTGGCCGGCGACCGGCTTGTCGGCCCGGTCACCGTCCCCCGGCCGGGCTCCAGCGGTGAGCCACGTCCGTGGGGCTTCACAAGTGGCGCTCGCGCCTACGAGCGCTCCGTCAACGGGCTCGTTGACCGCGGCGTCATCGCCATTGAAGAAACGAACGGCCGCCGGCGCGCCTGGCTCATCGCGGAGAACCTGTCATGAACAGGATCCGCTTCGACGCCTTCGATTGAACATCGGCCGGCTGCGGACGCGTGCAGCAGGGACAACGACGACAGACAGTTTTCGATTCTGGCGGAGCCTTGGACAAACCGTAGTTGCTGAGGGCATCGAGAATGAGGACCAGCTCGACCGTCCTGCGCGAACTCTCCTGCCACCAAGGTCTGTGCGTCGTCAGAGTTTTTTGGATAGTGAGCGGCTTCATTGAAGGGAGGCTCTGGCTCGCCTGGTTGCTGATGGTATGCGACTTGCCGACGATGCAGCGAGCGACGGTTTTCGATGGTCTGTCGTTTGATCCTTTCGCATTCGATGAGGATCGTCTGGCCGCGCCCAAGCTGTCCCCATCAAATTACCCGATTGCCCGACCTCGTCGGGGGTGCCGTGTTCGTACTGCCCTTCCACCAAGGTGCGCAGATGACAGAGGTGGCGCCAATTATCAGATCGCAGGATTTGCCCCGCAGATCGGCGCGACGGTCAGCGTTCGCCGGGCGACGTCGGTCAGGTTGCGGAGCTACACCCACCCCGCGATGATCTGCTCCGAGAGGGACCCGATCGGATCAGGGATAACTTGCGATCGAAGGTTACGGCCAGTCCCGTCGAAGCCGGGCCGACGACATGGTCGCTGTTCGTCCTCGTCAGCCTTGTGTCGCCGAAGAATTGAAAGGCGCCAGATAGCAAAATCGGGTGCGGTCGCGCACGTGACCCACGCGATGTAGTGCACAAACAGCAAAGCCGT
Source organism: uncultured Alphaproteobacteria bacterium (assembly GCA_963812275.1). Lineage (GTDB taxonomy): Bacteria > Pseudomonadota > Alphaproteobacteria > Rhizobiales > Kaistiaceae > Bauldia. The sequence continues at coordinate 54,422 of CAWEUQ010000020.1, forward strand.
CTCAACATAGATCAGAATGAACAGCACAATGGTCGCGACAAAGGGCGTTGGTCGGCATTCGACTCGATGCTATACGCAACTCGGTGCTGTAACCCTGAACGAATGCCGGATGAGGGCGTCATGGAGCACAGCCACAAGAACTCGTCATTCGATCCCAAAGCCTTTCTTTCAAAAGGGGAGGTTGGACGAACCGTATCCAACTACAAGAAAAACCAAGTTGTTTATCGGCAGGGAGAGCCGGCGGATTTGGTCTTTTACATTTTGACCGGCGAGATCAAGCTCAGCGTCACCTCGAATCAAGGCAAGGAGGCTGTGGTCGCCGTTCTTGGCCCTGACGAGTTCTTCGGCGAAGGATGCCTGCATGAGGAGATTCGACGCGAATCGGCGGCCACCACCCTAACGGCCTGCCTGATCGCCCGGGTCGCAAAGGCGGTGATCAGCAGGATCATTCACGAGGAGCCAGCGTTTTCCGAATTGTTCATCTCGCACCTCTTGAATCGCAACAGTCATCTTAAAGAGAATCTTATAGATCAATTATTCAACTCGAGCGAAAAGCGCTTGGCCCGAATACTCCTCCTCCTTGCGAAATTTGGTGGTGAAGATGTGCCCGAGCCGGTGCTTCAGCCGATCACCCAGGAAACTCTGGCGGAAATGGTCGGCACCACACGGTCCCGCATCAACTTCTTTATGAACAAATTTCGCCGATTGGGCCTGATAGACTACAACGGCAAAATCCATGTTCACCGTTCCCTGTTGGATCTGGTTTTGCATGAGCAACCGGAAACAAGAAACATAGGCAACTAGCTGTGCCGTTCTCTGCGCGGCAGAACTTCGGCTCGTTGGCGGAGCACGATCAACGCTGATGTTCAAAGGCCAAATACAATCTGCGTGGGGCAATAGGTTACTTGGAGCCTTGGAGCCTGCGAGCCTTGAGCGGATTGCTCCCCACCTTGAGCGGACCAAGCTCAAGCTCGGCGTGGTCGTTTGTGAGGCAGGGGGCCTCCTCAGGCACGCTTATTTCCCAGAGGGTGCAGTGCTATCGCTGCTGACCGTTTTGGAAAACGGCTCAGCGATCGAGACCGCCAACATTGGGCGCGAAGGGGCGTTCGGCCTCTTCGCCGCCATGTACAGCCGCGTCTCCTTCAATCGCTGTCTCGTGCAACTGGAGGGCGGCATGGTTCGCTGCCCAATCGAATTGCTTCAGTCGGAGTTCAAGCAAAGTGAACATGTGCGCAATCTCTTCGTCAGCTACTCGGAGACGCTTCTCTCGCAAGTTCAGCAGACCGTCGCGTGCAACGCCTTGCATACGACGGAAGAGAGAATGTGCCGATGGCTTCTGATGATGCATGATCGCGCAGAAGGCCAGGTGCTCCCCTACACGCACGAGTTCTTGTCGCACATGTTGGGTGCCAATCGAAAATCGGTCACGCTTGCGGCGCAATCACTGCAGACGGCTGGCCTTATCAGTTATCACCGGGGAAAGATCAAAATTGTCGATCGTCCCGGCCTCGAAAGGGCATCGTGCGAATGCTACGCCATCGTAAAGGAGCGGTTCGATGCATTCCTGACGCCGCCGCAAACTGCGGTCCAGGGTGATACCAGCGGGCGACGCAAGACCTGAGAGGTCTGCTGGAGTTGCAGGGGATCGGCGGCGCAGTCCAAGTCGAACGATCGGCTTGGCCATGCCTTCACAAGACGGATTGGCACGAGTTCACATATCGTTGTCACCGAAGGTATCGAGTTCAAGCGTCAGGGCCTTCGTCAAATCCCCGCGTGAGTTCGTTGAACGTACTGGGTTTCGATTGCTTGTTCGGTGTCTGTTGGGAGCTCTGCGTTCTGCTCGGCCCGCGCTTGCCAGACGTTAGCCATCCGCACAAAGTGGGACTTCCACTCCGGGGTAGGAGCGTCGCAGGCCAATTGCCTGCAGTCTGACGCAAAGCGCAGGCATTCCAACTCGTACTTGCGCCAGCCGTTAGCACTTCGCACCGTGCATCTCCCTGAAAGACCGATTGCCTTTTCATTGCACGGTACGAATGTCCTGTCGGTGGTCCATGCCACCAAGCAGAGCGAAAATAAACATTTGTCGCGCCGACGGCCTCAGTCGCTGACGTGTCGGCGCGCCGTAGATCTCGCGGAATTCCACCTTGATGTTGACCTGGACCGATCGCGCGACCTTGTTCAGTCTTGTGAACCCAACAGCGCTGGTGGCGGGTGACTGGGAAGACCTTCTCGATCGCCTTCGAGGGGACGATGGGATCTGGATACTCCTTTGGATTTTATTGAGCGGGGCTTGATTCAAATCATCCGTAACTTCGCATGGAAAAATTGACCGGAGCCATCCTAACCAAGACGGTTCCTGTTTCACGTTGGCGTCGGAGCGACGCGGCTTCGCCGTTTCGGCTGCGCGGGAGTTAAGGTGATGAACATGCGCCTGATGTCGTGGCTCTCAGTGCCGGCGTTGGCTTTACCGCTGCTTGCAGCAGCGCCGCTCAATGGTGCGGCCGCGCAAGCTGCACCCGAACAGACTTGTGCGAAGCTGGTGATCACCGGCCATCCATCCTATCCGCCAGTCGCCTGGGCTGCGCAGGACAAAATCGTCGGCGCTGCACCCGCGCTGGTAAGCGCCATCGCTGCCAAGCTCGGCGTCGAGGACGTGGTGTCGAAAAATTTCGGGTCGTGGCAGGGCGCGCAGGATGCGGTGCGCGACGGCGAGGCCGACGTGATCTTCGGCATCTACAAGAACGACGAGCGGGCGCGCTATCTCGACTTCATCGAGCCGGCCTTCATGGCCGATCCGGTGGCGATCGTGGTGCGCAAGGGCGAGAGTTCTTGCCTTTTCTGAATGGAACGATCTCAAGGGCCGCAAAGGCGTGACCAACGCCGGCGAGAGCTACGGCGATGTGTTCGACGCCTTCATGGCGAAGGACCTGACTGTCGCGCGCGCGGCGGGCGTCGACAAGACTTTTGCCGCGCTGCTCGCAAATCAGGCCGACTACATGATCATCGGCCTCTATCCCGGCCGCGACGAAGCCAAACGGCTTGGATTCGCCGACAAGATCACCTTCCTTCCCAAGGCGCTGTTATCGTCGGCGATGTATGTCGCCTTCTCCAAGAAATCCGAATGCGGCGCGTTGCGGGCGGGCTTTGCCGAGGAGATCCAGACCGCGGTCGACAATGGCACGGTCCGGCATTTGCTGGAAGTCGAGAACAGCAGCGCGGGGCAATAGGGGCTCCACCCAGATCCGATGGTTCTAATTATCTGATCGTCGCCCACGAAGTGACCGATGTGGGAACCGACCAGGCGCAATTGGCGGCTCGTGGCAAGCAGCCGACCAGAACCTTCGACGAAGCCTTTCGAACCGCCTGGAATTTTCTCGCAAACCTTGGGAAACTATAGGCTTCCGGCCGTCTGGACGAGCGCCGGATTGTCCCCCGACTGGCTTTTTGCTGGTCGGCTTCCCTATGACCGATATCAGGGATGTCGAACCGCGATTCCGACCTTGTCTTTCAGAGTCTTAGCCGGAATCCGGACGGGAGATTTCGATTTGGTGGAGCCGAGGTCCGTCGAACTGCCTGTCCGTTTAGATCCATTGATGTTCGAGGTTATCTTCGATCTATCTGATTGTACTTGATATTATTTGTTTTTGTGTCCAAGAGCATCCGTTGACATCCGTGTCAATCCGCGACATATGTTGGGGTGAAAGTTGGGGTTGTTATGGCGCGGCAGATCAATAGGCTATCGGCTCGAGGGATTGCGACCAAAAGCAAGCCAGGCCGCTATGCCGACGGCAACAGCCTCTACCTTATAATCGATAAGAATGGCGCGAAGAGGTGGGCCTTCATATACCGAAGCCGCGAGCATGGCCGGCTGCGAGAGATGGGTCTTGGTGGGACCAGCGTCGTTTCGCTCTTGGAAGCCCGTGAAAAAGCCGACCGGTGCCGGAGGCTTCTTGCGGCGGACTCGATCCAATCGACCACCGTCAAACGATAGCACTGGAGGCTGCACGCGCCGGCGTGACCTTCGGCCAGTTTGCAGACGAGTTCATTGAGGAGATCGCTCCGGGCTTTTCCAACGAAAAGCACATCTACCAGTGGCGAGCGACAGTGCAGACATATGCTGCTTCCCTTCGAGACAAGCCGGTCGCCGAGATCGGAACCGACGATGTTCTCGCCGTCCTTCGACCGATCTGGCTGACCAAGCAAGAGACGGCCTCCCGCCTCCGCGGTCGAATCGAGCGTATCCTGGATGCTGCGAGTGCGAAGAAACTCAGAGCCGGTGAAAATCCTGCGCGATGGAGAGGGAATCTCAAATCCCTTCTTCCTGATCCAAAACTTGCGACGCAGGAGCATCTAGCGGCGATGCCCTATGGGGAAGTAAACCAATTCATGGCGGAACTTCGGGATCGAGAGGCGGCATCGGCCCGAGCGCTCGAGTTTGTTATATTAACGGCGGCCCGCACGGGCGAAGTCATCGGCGCGACTTGGGATGAGATCGATCTCGACCAACGTCTCTGGACAGTGCCGAAAGAGCGGATGAAGGCGCGGATTGAACATCGCGTGCCGCTGTCGGATCGAGCATTGGAAATCTTGCTGGACATGAAGTCCGGCGACGACAACTCGACGGGCTCTGTCTTTCCGGGCCAACGGCGGGATCGGCCGCTCTCGCAGATGGCAATGTTAATGCTTCTCCGTCGGATGAAGGTGGCGGTGACCGCTCATGGCTTTCGATCGACCTTCCGTGACTGGGCGGGTGACTGCACAGACTTCCCCCGCGATGTCGCTGAAGCGGCACTTGCCCATAGGTTGGTCGACAAAACTGAAGCCGCCTATCGTAGAGGGACAGCGTTGGAGAAACGCCGTGATCTCATGGAGGCTTGGGCTGCCTTCTGTGGATCGGGCACACACAACAACACCTAACAACTTCATTGTCGACACGCGTGGCTCGTGCCGATTTTTCAGAGATCAGCTCCCTTGAGTCGATAGGTGAGAGTGTTGGCAGTCGCGGTGTGCCAGCGGTCCGTCATCGAATGATTTGGGACGCTTGAGCGATTTTCGATCGGGAGGATCTGGCCCATCCTTGTTTGAAGTTATGAAGCGTTTAGCCGGTGTAGCAAGCGGCGGCTTGACGCTTATCGTGCGCCCGGATGCAATCGAAACTTGGCGGGACTCTGCGTGCGCCTGCCGCGAATCAAACCCGCCTAGCCGGGCCGGGCTGAAGAAGGATTTTGCCTGCTTTCTATGCCCAGGAACCTTATATCCCCTGACGTGCTCCCCGTCTTGTCCCCGCCTATGAGTTAGCTCTGTTCGCGTTCTGGACCGCTCCCCAATGCGCCCTCGGCAGGGGCTAGAGTTTTCCGGCCTTGATCAGCAACACGGGCTGGCAGCGTGTGCCGATTTCATGAGCGCGGCCGGAACCTTGTTCCCGATTGCGCTGTGTGGTCGCTGCTCATTGTAGTCTCTACGCCAAACCTCCAACTTTTCCGCGGCGTCCGCAAGGCTCAGGAACCAGTGAGCGCTCAGGCATTCCGCCCGCAGCCGGCCGTTGAATGCCTCGATGAAGGCGTTGTCGGTTGGTTTGCCCGGGCGCGAGAAGTCAAGCGTGACGCCTCGCTGATAGGCCCACAGATCGAGATCGCGAGAGATGAACTCCGATCCCTGATCCACCCGGATTGTCTTCGGATATCCCGTGCGTGAGCAGATGCGTTCCAGCGTGGCAACGACATCTTCACCCCGGTAGTTGAACCGTGGGTCGAGCACCGGCGAGTAGCGCGAGAACGTGTCGACCACCGTCAGAACCCGCATCTTGCGGCCGGTCGCCAACTGGTCATGCACGAAGTCCATGGCCCAGACGTCATTGGGTCCGACGGCATCCGCGCGATCCTCACGCAGCTTTGCCTTCACGCGGCGCTTGGGCGTCTTGTTCCTGAGCTGCATGCCCAACTCCTTGTAAATCCGATACGTCTTCTTCTGATTGATCGACCATCCCTCCCGCCTGAGCAGGACATGCACGCGTCGATAGCCGAAGCGCACACGGGTCTGACAAATCTCCCTGATCCGCTGCTCCAGAGCGGCCTGGTCGGGCCGACGCGATTTGTATCGATAGGTCTTCGGGTCGAACAGGATCGCCGCGCAGGCACGGCGGATCGAGATCGCCCAGTCCGATCGCATCGCATCGACCAGCGTTCTCTTCCGGCCAGGCCTCAGATTTTTCGGCGGACGATGTCCTGCAGCATCTCCTTGTCGAGGCTGAGATCCGCTACGATCTTCTTCAGCCGGGAGTTCTCGTGCTCCAGCTCGCGCAGCCGCTTCATGTCCGACGGCATCATGCCGGAATACTTCTTCTTCCAGTTGAAGTAGGTCGCTTGGCTTATCCCGGCCTTCCGGCAGACATCCGCTACCGGTGTGCCGTCTTCGCCCTGCTTGATGATGAACGCCTTCTGCGCGTCCGAAAATTGCCATGCCTTCATCGCTTCCGCTCCTCTCCCAGCCAGGAAATGGCGCGGAAAACTCTAAGCCGATTCGAGGGCATTTAACGGAAGCAGATCATCTTGTGCGCGTGTGCCGGCATCACCCGTCGCAACGATGTCGTAATAAACCAATCTTGACCTAGGGAATGGGTGATGCCCTGCCGAAGGCAGAGGTCACAGGTTCGAAATCCTGTCGGATGCGCCATTAAGTCACTGATATAAAAAGAATTTTTAAGACGCCTTCCCCTTGGTTTGGATCTCCTGCAAGATGGGGACACACGGGGGACACACGCCGTGTCGCTTCTGGATGTCCACTTCGGCAGATCGTCCGGCGTGACGTTGACGACTATCCCTGCTCTCATGCCGAGAGCCGCCGCCGTCATTAAGCGCAGTATGGAATGTCTAACGGTCTCACGGTGCTTGTGGAATGACTGGAAGAAAGAGTTCCGGCAAGGATTCCCCCTGAAGCTCGGGGCTGAATGCGGTGGGGGCTTCTTCGCCAAGCTCACCCGCCGGCGCCCGAAGCGCGGCGAGTTCCACTCCGTGGTCGACCTTCAGGCTGCCATCAACCGTTTCGTCAACGAGCACAACCGAAACCCGAAACCCTTCGTCTGGCGCGCCGAGCAGCAAAGATCGAAAGGCAGCGACAAGGCGGCGCCAAAGAGCCATGGATCCACAACAGCCTCACGCACCTGCCGGCCTTTTGCACCGGGCAATCCGGCCGCTTCACTGGAGGACTTTGTCTCCGCGGCTTACACCCGTGCCCTTGTCGATGGTCCGAGCTTGCCGATTTCTACTGACGAGAGCAGTATCACTCGAACGAACGCTTTCTTTGGGTGGATGTTGGCTTATTCGTGTAGACTCTGTTGCCATTCATACATCTTTCGCTGACTGAGATGTCGGAGATTGTGTGGGCTCGACGGGCGCGCGGGTCCTCTTCGAGGACCACCATGTTGGCGAGCGTGCGTTCATCCGTGGCTCGCTCCGAGTTCTGACCGACCGCAATGTACGTTCAGGATGTTGCCATGGCCATTAGCCCCGCCAGAGGTCCCCAGAGGCGCATTGCCTTGGTGATGGGCAATGGCACTTACAAAAACACTGATCAACTTTCCAAACCCCGTCAAGACGCAGAAGCCATGGGCGCTACTTTGGCTCAAATGGGCTTCGCAGTTACCTCTGCCGTAAATCTGGATGCGGCAACAACCAAACAGATGATTTCTAGCTTCCTATCAAGCGCAGGCAACCCCGATGTCTCCTTGCTTTACTACTCCGGCCACGGTGTGCAGATAAAGAGACACCAATTATATCGTTCCGGTTGATTGGGATCTGTCTGCCGGGGCACCAATGGACGATTTAATATCCTTACAAACATTAATCAAAAGCATTTCCGACAAGTCCTCGACAACTCTTATCTTCTTAGACGCGTGCCGAGATAATCCATTTGTCGCTCGTCTCGCCGAGAAACGGGCTCCTAGTGACCGTGCAAAAGGGATTACCCCGGCACCTCAACAAGTTGCCAGAGGCCTCGCAGACTTTGGTAGCGTCGAAGATAATCTTGGTAACGAAACGTTCGTAGCTTTCGCTGCCGCTCCCGGCAAAGTCGCATGGGAGACTTCTAGCCTCGTTCTAAGTGTCTTTACGTCTGGACTGCTTGCGCATATTGAAACTACTGACTTGTCACTAAATCACCTTATGCTCCGCGTCAGCCAATACGTTCAAGAACATACTGAGGGCCGGCGGAGCCGTGGTCAGTGATTTCATTGACCAAGCCGTTTTACTTTAGTCCTGGCTCGTTCATGTGGCTGACGTCGAATTTAATAGGTGTGATTGCCGTGGTGGTGGCGTGGCTAATTTCTTTTTACGTCGCCGGTAATCGTGGTTTTCGATGGGCTAGTTTGCCGGCGGTGGTGTTTTTCGTAACCCTTACTCTGTTCATCCTGGGTCTCAACCGCTCCTACCGTTTCCTTCGCGGCGATTTTGAGCCGGCTGGCTCGGGACTGTGGACCCGCGCCGTCTTTGGTGGGTTCTTCGGTGGCGTGCTGGCAGCGCCAATTATCGCTTCCTCTTACTACCTCGCGTGGTCCAACCAGACAAATTTCGTTTTTTTGTCGGATATGTATTTTTCCGACCAAAATTTGGACTTGTCTTAAGCGAGATAACCAGTTGGTCACTGCTTACAAGCGCTGCACTCGGAGCAAGCAGTTTTGTGTGTGCACGGTTCGGCAGCCAGTTGAAGCTCTCGGTACGCTGGATTTCGTCCTGGTTCACTTCACTCTTAGGAGGAATTGTGGGCGGCCTCATCGGGGGCCTCGGAATGGGGCCCGCGCTTCTTTGGTATTTTGGCCGCCTGGATCGCCCTCCTGTGTCTCCACTGATCGTCTTTCCGGGCAGCCTCTTCGGGATCGCCATAGTCGTTTTTTCAATCGTCTCTTATGATGTCGAGCGAATAAGCTATCGGACATTGCGAAAGAATGGCGTCGCAGTGATTCTGAGCACGCTTGCCGTTGCTGTATTTTGTGCAATAGTTTTCGGACCAACGTGGCAACTAATTCTGGGAGCTCTGAGAAAGTTTCAGGCTTACGACCCGTGGCCGGTATTGATCACGTTAGGCTTGGTTGTTGGTTCCTGTTGCGGAGCGATACTGGGCGCGGTCGTTGGAATGACTGTCGCCATAGTCGCAAATTCAGATTCTCGAGCGGAGGAGTCCACCAGATGATTTGCCTCGCTTCAATCCGTGCAGTGGCTGTTCTATTGACCCTGATTTCGTCGCTCCCGGTCCAGGCACGGGCCGAGACTGCGGGGCGCCTCCCGACTTCTTTCTGGTGGTACTACAACGCTGATCCCAAGGGGTGGAGATATTGGTCGCGACTCTACGACGAGACTTGGATTGAAAAGTATGACCGCGTCGAGAGCCGATTTACAATTTCTGGCGCGGCCCCGGTCGAAGGTTGCAACGGCATTCAGATGGCGAAAGACGATAAGACCATAGAGGTGTTTATTCCGGACAGTACGTGCGTTGGACAGGAATTGCTGTTCCGATTTGCTAGTGCGGGAGCGTCGTCCCGCTGGCGCCTGCTCGGCGTGCTGCAGCAAATAAGGTACAAGTCGAACCTAGCCGGCCCATCGTTGGCCCCCAGTAGTGCCAGCAGTGACCCCGCAGCGGATCTGGACAATTCTATTATGGCCATGCTAGACAAAGATCCTCCGAAAGAGAAAATCGCTTACGCGACCTTCCGGATCAAATTCTTTGCCATGATTGACGCACGTCTAGAGCATTGCGGAGTATCTACCAACTTCTTAAACCGCGCCATTTCTGTTAGTAGGCAGTGCACATCATCGGATCAAGCCGCGAATGCTATCGAGTTATTTTCAACAACGAAGCGTATATTGCAGCGATACTACAATATTACAATGGATAACGATTGTAACGGTCCAAGCGCGAGCGAACGAAACGCTCTTGGACAGAAAATGGAGGACGAGATTTCTCCAAAAGATCGCGCAAACCTGCGGGTAGCCCGCCACCGCGAGATTCGTATCACAACCGATCGCGAGCCGTCAGATTGGCCGTCCTTGGCCCGTTAAATTTGAAGGAGTGATTCCCAGCTCAAGCGGAGAGCTTTGGCCAACTTTGACGCGGTACGAGCGCCTAACCAATCTTTGCGCCAACTGGTCGTGGGGCGCGCGGCAGCATCCCAAGCCTGAGAACTCCGGGTATTTCTGGATCATCCAAGATCGGGCAAGCTCTTAATATAGTCCGCTGTAAAATCGATCAGCCGTTGTTGTATGGAATTCCGAACGGCAGAGAGAACCTCGGCGTTGATCGTCACTTTTCCTGAGGCGTGCTTTATCTCAACATCGTTATTGCGGAAGCGCAGGAAAAGGACCTGAGTGAGGTCCGATTGGGCTGACAGAGCGAAAGCCATGAGAGTTACAAGAAATTGGCCATTCTCATCGTCCTCCGCGAGGCTGACCTGAAAGCGCGCAGTGTTGGCGTGCTGGCTTTCGCGATTGAAGAGCGTGATAAACGGGTTATCGGCGCCCATTGACTTTAGCGCGTCAAGTGTGGCCTTGACTACCTGAAGCGCCGCGGTCGCCGGTCCGAGCAGTGACGTCGCGACGTTAAGAATTGCCTCATGCGCATCGACGTTTGAACTCTGCTCGCTGTGGTCAACAAATTGGCGATCCTGGATCACCCACCCGATGTTGGTTAGGGTGTCGAAATAGGACTTGTACCAAGGGAACACCAAACTGGCATCGCCGACATTCTTCTTCGCGACCAGTTGAGCAAGGAGCGTGGAGTTGACGATGTCCGAGCGCCGTTCCTCGGATATACCTCGAACGAACGAGACAATTTCAGACCCAACCATGATGGCTTGGTCCTTGTCCTTGTTGAAATCGAATTTGGCGACCGCTGTCTCTGTTCCGGCTACGCCCTTGGCCCTCCAAATCGTTGGAAGCTCAGCAGCTCTGACAAAATCAAGTGCTTTCGAAGCAGAGACTCTCGGCATACCGAAACCTCCAGATGGCCTCGCAGTGGATCCGCGAGTCTGACACTCGCACATCCCCAGGCGACACTTCCCGGATGAATGCCAGTTTCTGGCGCCACAATAGCCCTTGGGGCTGCCCCGGGCAATGTTGAAGGCGGTGTGGGAAGCATTTGCAAGAGCGAGGTGATCGCATTGTGTTCCCATGGCGATCCCGGACATAGCCGGTGTCGCACTTGTTTTGGGAATCTAGCCTCAAGACTGGAGTTCCCCCGGTTTGATGGACACAATCCGAGTTGAGAGAGGAGAGTGTTCAAATGCCGAGAACGAGGAACCCATATCCACGTGAGTTCAGGGAGCAGATCGTCGCGCTGGCCCAAGCGGGCCGTAGCGTCGAAGACCTGGCCAGGGAGTTCGAGCCATGCGCGGCGACGATCCATGGTTGGGTCAAGCAGGCCAAACGCGACGGCGGTCGCCGCAGCGACGGCCTGACCAGTCAGGAGCAGGAAGAGCTTCGCCGCCTGCGCCGTGAGAACCGTCAGCTTCGTCAGGAGCGCGATATCCTGGCAAAGGCCGCGGCCTGGTTTGCTCAGAGCGACGCGATGTCGTCTCGGTCTTCGCATTCATGACGGCGAACCAGGCCATGTTCCCGATCCAGACGATGTGCCGATCGTTTGGTGTCTCGCGCGCCGGCTACTATGCGTGGCTCGGCCGTCAGGCGAGTGCCCGCTCACGTGCTGATGCGGATCTGACGGATCGTATCAGGTCGATCCACCGGGCCTCGAGAGAGACCTGGCGCGCCACGTATCCATGCGGAGCTGATCGATGAGGGCATCCGTGTCGGCCGTAAGCGGGTCGAGCGATTGATGAAAGCTGCCGGCCTGGCTGGCGTCAGCCGACGCAAAGGCACCCGCACAACCTTCCGCGACGAGCGGGTCCGTCCGGCCTGCGATCTGGTCGACCGGAACTTCCATGCCGACCGCCCGAACCAGCTTTGGGTCGCCGACATCACCTATGTGCCGACTTGGGCGGGCTTCCTCTATCTGGCTGTTGTGCTGGATGCCTTCTCACGCCGTATCGTCGGCTGGGCGATACCGTGGATCTGAAAGACAGACTTGGCGAGATCGAGACCGATGGTGATGACAGTCATGGCGTGCTCCTCTTGTTGCGATGAGCCACCCTGCCACAGCGCCGGGCCGGAGCGAGGGCGGTCCATGCCAGCCGTGGCGCGCTGATCAACCCGGCCCTGCCGGAGAGCGCGGCCATCAGCCGTCAGCTACACCACTCAATGGGACACGACCCCGAACCGACGCCAAGCATGATCTGTTCGACCAAATCCAGGTGTCTACGATCCGACGCGTAAGCATGGAACGGAGGACTGAAATGGCTGCGGAGAAGGCGTGACATGCCCAGCAGCCGGGTCGACGATGAGTTTGGCAATCGGACGACCTTGTAGGCTGCTGCGGCGAGCGTGAAGGCCCATTGCGGAGCTAATCGTCAACGCTGCAATGGGAAATTTCTTGCATTGGGCGCGGCACAGTCGTCGGATAGGTCGGGAACGCATCAATTGGAGTTCCCCGACCGCCCCGGCCTGTCGCCGTATCGGACGGCGGTAGACACACGCAACCCCTCTCGAAGGTGAAGTCGGCGATGGTCGACGCTGCGCAACTCGAGCCTCCGCCGCCCAGCCCGCCCAGGATAGTGGTCACCATCCACGGTATCCGAACGTTCGGCCAATGGCAGACGCGCCTTGCCGAGCTGTTGACGAAGACCGGCGTCCCCATTCAGGTCGAGACTTACTATTACGGCTACTTCTCGATCCTCGCCTTCATAATCCCGATCTTCCGCTGGATCGTGGTCCGTCGATTCCGGGAGCGGTTCCGGGCGCTGGTGCGCAGCCATCCCGGCGCGGAGTTCGCGATCGTCGCCCACAGCTTCGGGACCCATATCGCCGCCTGGGGCCTCAGCGGGCTGAAGCCAGAGGAGTTGCCAAGCATCCATCGCCTCGTGCTGGCGGGCAGCGTGTTGCGCTCGGATTTCAACTTCGAGCGGCTGCTCCGTTCGGAAAAGGTGCGGCAAGTCGTCAATGACTGCGGCACCGACGATAACGTACTGCTTCTGAGCCAGCTCTTCATCCTGTTCACTGGAATGGCGGGGCGCGTTGGCTTCTACGGTTTCACCAGCGACGAGGTCATTAACCGCTTCCACCCAGGCGGGCACAGCCATTACTTCATTGACGGGCCTGACGGCACCTCACCATTCATGGAGAAGTACTGGACCCGACTCCTGACCACGGAAGACGAGCCGCTGCCCGGGGAGCCGCGCGCCACGGGCGGCGTCCTCACCGGCATCGGCTACGCGCTCATGCAGGTGGCCGATCCACTGAAGCTCTCCCTGTACGGAAGCCTGATCCTGCTGGCGGCCTATTTCGGCTATATCCAGCCTCGGCAAATGGCGCGCCTCGAGGCCCAGCGCAGCGCCTTCGAATCGGCGGCTGGCCTGCTCGGCGCTGACGTCGGCGTGCCCGAAGCGACAGGGGCCCTCGCCGCACTGGCGGAGGACCAGGGTCTGTCGGAAGGCAACGGCGCGCCGCGGGCGCGGGAATTGCTCCGCTATGCGCTCCAGAGGCTCAAGCCGCTGCCGGCCGTCCTCGAGGCGCTGCCCGCGCTGTCCGTCTTCAGGTGGCGCGACCGAGTCTACCTCAAGGGCGACGGCCTCACCGTCCTGCCGGTCGAGGAGCCGATCGCCCACGCCCCGCTGGCCCGGGTGCATGCGGCCTTCGTTGTGGACAGGGCGGCCCGGGCCTACGTCTTTCCCGCGGCCAAGGGGGAGCCCTGGAGCTTCGACTTCAAGACGCAGCCGGTCATCGATCCCGACATGGAGCTGTGGAGCCTGGGCAGCCCGCCGGACGATCGGCTGCTGATCCTTAGGGTCCTGCAGTTCTACCCGGAAGACGAGGACCGCGAGGCCGAGTACCTCGCGATCGACACCGTCGGACGGCGATGGCACAACGTAGGCGCCGCTTACCTCCACTTCGATGCAGGCTGCCAGACCATCGCCGTCGAGGATTGGGACAACGACGATGACGAAGAAGCCCATATCCTTCCCGTCGCCAGGCTTCCCGAGGGAGAACTGGGCCCTCAGGAGACCTTTGACAGCGAGGTGGCCGCCCGGTTCCCCAATGGGCTCGAGGACTGCGGCGACCAGATTGCGGTCGGCCCGCTGCCGTCGCTGGGCTTCCCGGCCAGCCTTGCCGAGGCGGCGCTGTGGCAACGCGTTGACCGTCCCGCGTCGACCGACACCGGCGAGGCGCCCCTCCCCGACTGCACCGATATCGGCGACATCGGCGGCGATGGCCTCACAGGAGAGACAAGGGTCGATGACGTCGCGGTGCTCGATTTCTCTACGGTCGAACTCGCGGCGGTTTCTCCCGACTACGAGGGGCCGATCGAAGAGCGCCGGGAGAGAATGCGGGACCGCTTCGTTTCGAACGACTTCTGCGCTTATTCCTTCACAGCCAACGGCGGCGCGCATTTCCTCATCACCTTGAACGTCGACGGATTGTGGACCGGCTCCTGGGACATCTGCCGGCTCGACGGCACCGTCGTCCAGGCGTGCCGGACCTTCTCTTTCTCTTCCGAAGGCGGCGGCCGGATGTGGCAGTCGACCCTAGGGCGGCATCTCATCCTGAAGGTGGAGGACGAGGGCGAGGACGAAGGGGCAACATTCCGCGTGATCGATCTCAGCGACCTGTCGGGGAAAGAGCCCGACCGGTCCCCCACCATGCCCATCCTCGCAGGCGTCCTCGACGACGCCACCGACACCGCGCTCCTCGCCACCCGCATCCCTAGCTCGGACCATACCTACCGCCTCTGGCTCTATCGCAACACGGCGGCGCCGACCTTCGTCACCTCCAGGACCTACGAGTCCGGCGGGACGGTGCCCGCATCGGACCAACAGCCAGGCCCGGTGTTTTTCGCCAAGAGCGACGGCATCGTGGCTTTCCTTCCGCCGCAATCGCTCCGCGGCCTCGCCGTCGGCCAGAGCGGCATTGTCACGCGCTGGTCACTCCCTACCCTTGGCTTCGAAGGAGAGCCGAGCGTACATCTGGCCACAAACGCCGACGGGAGCCTGATAGCGGCCAACACCGACGCCGCGCTCCGCCTTGTCGACGGCGGCAACGGGCGCTTTCTTACGCGTGGGGTGGGCTTCGCGGAAATCGGAGCGTGCCTCACGCCGCCGCAGTCGGTGTCTGTATCGACTAAAGACGCCGTGACGGTCGATACAACGGCCTGCAGGTTCGTGCGCGACGCGCCACTTCCCGCCGATGCTCTGAACGCCATGCTGGGGCTCCTGCCGGAGCGGCTCGGGGTCGACCTCGAAGGGCTCGACGAGGAGAGCCCCCTCCTTCCCGGCGCGACCATCCGCACCGCTGCGCCGCCGTAACGGTACCGTTCAGGGCCAGACGCGAGGCGACGGCGGACGACGCAGCCACCCATCCGCAGCGGCGGCGCTCTCGACCAAAGAAACTATGGCCGTCTCTTCTTCTTGCCGATTCCCAGCGCCACGATCAGCTTCCGCAGAGGCCCCTCGTTGGGCAGCTTGCCCCTCTGTTCGGCGTTCTGGAGTGCGGCAATCGTGCGTGGGCCGACGTCGCCGTCGGCCGCGCCGATCTCCCGAAAGCCCTCCTGTTGAAGATGGCGCTGCAGGTCGATGACCTCGGCGACAGGCGGCTGCTCGGATTGCACCGGCGGCTTTGCGAAGGTCCGGCGAACCTTGTCCAGCCACGCCTTGCGGTCGGCGAACCCTGTGATGCCGCCGTTGATGCGTCGCGTGACGGCGGCGAAGTCGCCGGTGTCGCAGAGTGGGTTCAGGTCCTTCCATTTCCAGAAGCCGCAGACGACGCGTAGCGCGGTCTCCGGCGCGACGGCGAGTTCCGGATTGTTGATGAGGTCCAGCCCCACCCGCTTCCCAATCTGCTCGTAGCCATCGCGACCTGTGATCTGGATGTAGCCGCGTCCACGAAAACGGAACCCGTCGCCGCTCGCGGGCGGCCCGTTGCCCATTCGGTCCGCGTAAACGGTGTTCGCGAGCCGCTCGGGATTCCGGGCAAAGGGCTTCGCGTCGGCGAGCGTCTTGAAGCGATTTGGCCAGACCACAAGTATGCGCTCGGCGCTGTAGCTTAAGTTCTCGACCAAAACCGACAGTCCGCCGGACTCATGGCCGATCTGAGCAAGAAAGAACTGCCAGCGATTTGGGGATCCGCCAATCCCGAACTCGTCAAACAGTTTCTTCGATTGACTACTGAAATTGGCGATGTGAGCGTCAGAACCACGTGGATAAAGCGCCTTCAGCTCCGTTTTACTGAACACCGTGGCCTCCTTTGAGGGTTGAGTGACCGCAGCAAAGATCAGTTGTAATCATCATATAATACACCAGGAGGTGACTCTGCACAATGCGGGGCAGAAGCCGCAAAAAAATTGTGCGCTGCCGTGCTTGCAACGATTGTCTATCTGTCGCCCGCGGGGAGACATGCTCATTGCGGGTGCACTTGAAACGTGCAAAGATAACGACGTTTACGTGCCTCGCTGTAATCGAGAGCAGTGTGATGTCCAATTTTGCTGTCTGGGTAAAGACGCAGCCGGCAGACGAGCCCGGTATCCAGTTGTTGCAGACTTTTGCACAGAAGAATGCCGACAAGTGGCCCTACGAGCGCGATGAGCCGTCGGCCTATTTCAAAGTCATCAGCGACAACGCTGCCACCGCCGCTGAGAAAGACGAAATCCTAAGTTCCTTGGATGCAGCATACAGGCGCTGGCTAGAGCAGACCAATATTAAGGTCGCGGAGGAACGCCCTGGCGTCTTGGAACGGGTTTCTAGTCGTGGAGGCACCATCTTACTTGGCGTTTTCGGGGTGATCGTTGCGCTTGTCATTGCGTATGGCATCTTCAGCGGCAACTTGCTCGAGAGTATCTCGAAACCGGAGCGGGCCAGAGGTCTGATTACGTTCCTGTTTGCCTTTTCAACGATGGCAATGTTCGTGCTAGCAGGCATCGCCACATTCTGGATGGAAAAGGACGAGGTTAACGATCGATTTGAGCGCGCTAAGGATCTCCTCACCCTGATGATAGGCATTCTCGGCACGATACTTGGCTTCTACTTCGGATCGCTGTCGACGTCCGACGGAAACCGGCTTTTCCTCGCCAACGTCCTTGCCCCAAGCACACAGGTGACCGCCGGCAAGAGCACGGAGGTGTCTGCAATCGCGATCGGCGGGACAGCACCCTATACCTACGAGATCCACTTCTCCGATCCGACCGGCGCGGTGCCGACGCAGGAGTTGGACAAGACTGGCACTAGCAGTGACGGCGTAATCAAGGTGCAGTTCGTGTTACCCACGGTTGAAAAGACCGGCGCTGTGAGTTTCGCGCTGTCGATCCGCGACGCCGCTGGCGCCGAGGCCCGGTCTGTGGGGACGATCTTTGTGTCGCCGTGACTACGGGCATCCATGTGCAGCACAGAATGGCCGCGTGGCTCATAGTCGACTTGTCTCATAATCGCGCCTCGGTACACGAATTGAAAGAGGGTTCGCTGCGGGGAGTGGGGCGTCATTTTTTGGCGTCAATCAGCCGACCCACCGCACTTATCGATTTTCCGATTCGAGGTATTACGCACATTGGCAATGACGGTTGGTGTCAATTAGCGCAAATGGCTTTGGTCAAAGGAGACGACAGGGAGCAGAAAGATGGAGCTCCTGATCACGATCCACGGCATTCGCACGGACGGTCAGTGGCAGGCGCGCCTTCGCGCCATGTTTACGGCAGCCTCCCCTTCGTCAAACCGGGCGGCTGACTACAAGTTTGGTTTCTTCGACCTGGGTTGAGAGCTAAAGCATATAACCCTGATTGTCGTCGCCCTCCATCGCCATGATACGGGGTCTGTTTAGTCGCGCGTTTCGCGCTCTATAACGACATGCGCCGTGCTAATGCCCTCGTCCTCTGGCTCTCCTTGATCCTCCCAAGGCGGCGGAGGACCTGAGCCGTAAGTGAAGATCGGTAGATGCTGCTCCGACACCTCGATCATCGCTAAAGCATCTTTCTGGCGGTCGTGTCGTCCTGGCAAAGCACGCCGCAAAGAGAAGGTCTTGCTGCGCGTTACCTGCAGCAGTTCCTCGACTGTATCCGACCAATCGTCAGCACGGCCGAGGGCCGGACGTCCAGAGGTGGGGTACCGCGGGCCCGTCATATCTCCCATGAACTTGCCGAATGTGTAAGTAGAAACTGCGAACTTCGCTGACGGGACATGCTGGTACCATTGCGGAGTCGTAGGCTTGTTATCGATCAGCCCGTAGCGCCCGCAGTCGATGGTCGCCCCGGAGTGTCTACACGTCGAGAAGTCGCGTGCGTGCGGGCGGTAGCTCCGAGCATTGAACGTAAAAGGCGGCCAGCCGCTCATAAGGTCGTGTTGCGTGAGATCGCCGGGCCGTGTCAGCGTTGTGGTGCCGCCGGGGGCCATCTTCGCCTGAACGAGCACTGCTTGCCGATCGATCAACTTGCCGGCTCTCTCATCGTCGAGAACGACCAAAAGGTCGGAGAGCTCGCACGATTTGCGGCCGCCGGATGAATCGGTAAACGAAACTCTTGGTGCTCCGTGAACAAATACGCCGGTTGCTCGAATCCGCATGCCGAGTGGCCTCAGATGCGCACGCCATCGCGCTGCAATGTCCGCCACCGCTCCAAGCACGAATGCTGCGACGAAGGCGGGCTCCGACTTGGGAGGCCCCAAACCAAGCGGCGGCACGCCGTTCCGAAGCACCTGGTCGATCGCAAGGTCCGCGTCGTTGGCAAGGGTCGGAACGAGGCTCGCGGGGATCATCGGTGGGGGGTCCTTACGCGATCCCGACTTCGACCCAAAGGCCGGGCTTGTGCGACAGCGACACGATGGAGCCGGACGCGAGCGAGCTATGCTCCTTCTTGTCGGCTTTTCCAACCCAAGGGTCGTCGGAGCGGATAACGCGGCCCGACGTCTTCTCCAGTAGGCGGTCGAGAATCTTATCGAATGGCATGCGGCCCCAGCCGACATTTTTCGCGTCCTCGGCATTGGTCGGAATGAAGGCTGAGAGGTCTGGGCTGGTCATCAGCTCAAGCCCTTTGGCGCTGAGCGTGGCGTTCTCGCTGCCATGATGGCCGACCTTGTAATAGACGGAACGGCGAAGCAGGTCCGGGCCGGTGACCGTGTCGCCGTCGACGTCCCATTCGAGGCCCTGCCAGCTCAGCCAGTTGCCGACTTGCGCGTCCGCGGCAAATAAGGCGACGCGCCCGCTGTTCACGAACTCGAACGCGAGCACGAGGCTCGTGTTGTTGGTCCGGCTGTCATACTGGAGCGCGAGGTCCGCGGCCGCGTAGAGCCAGTCGTCGTCTATGCGCCGCCACGACTGGTCCGGGTCCGAGTAGCGCTTCGTCAAGATTTCGGCGGCGGCATCGCCGGCGCTTGATCCTTCCTGCAGCGCTTCGTCGAACCGACGCCCCTGCTCAATATCGAACGGCGCGTACATATCTATGCCGTCGTCGGGATCGGCCGCTCCCGGCGCCGAGGCGATGCCGTTCGCTAGTCCGAGCGCGCTTGAGAGACCGAAGTGATACATCTCGCTTTCCCGCGTCGTGAGCTTCAGCAGATCTTTGTCTCGTGGCGGGCCGAGCACGTAAATGCGCACGCCGTCTACGCCGGGCAGAGTGAAGGGCTTCGTCGCTGGCTCGAGGTATTTCGGCCCGTCTTTGACAAGCGCCTTCGCCGCATCGCGCGCGCTGCGGACGCGCTCACCTTTCAAGCCGAAATAGAACCCGGAGAGCGCGACGAGACCATTGCGCAATGTCTCCGACATACCTTTCGCCTTCGGTGATAGAGCGAGCGCGGCCTTCTTCGACACCTCCCCCGCCAGCCCTTTGAACTTGTCGAGCTCCTTGACGGCTTCCTCGTCCGGGTTCTCGGTCCAGCCCATCCAGACCTCGCCGACCTTGAATTCCCTAAAGGCGTCGCCGGAGGTCAGGAACGCCGACACATGATCCCAATGCTCGTGGGTCACAACGACGACGTCGAGCCGCTTGTTCGTCGCCGCCGCGATGTCCTCCACGACGCGCGCCATGGTTTTGGTGCCTCCCGACACAGACGTATGTACGCCGCAGTCGATCAACATGAAGAAATCGGAGCCGTCGTCCTTGCGGAACTTGATCAGGTGGCTGTCGCCGATTCCCTGACAATAGTGGCGGATCGTGATGACCGGCTGCCGAGCCATGTCAGTACCCGCCTATTTTGCTGTGCATCATCGCGAACGGCTCGGCCTCCTCACCGGCGAAATAAAGACTGCGCAGCGGCGACAGGCCCATATTGCGGCCGTACTGACGTTGGCGCTGCTGGCGGGTTCCTGACATTGAGTTCTTGATGATGCTGTAGCGGACCGCGATATGGCCGGGCCGCGGATCGACGATGAGGGTCGCTCCGCCCCTGAACCAGAACCAGCCGCGAGAGTGATCTTTCTCGTCGTACCAGATCGGCTGCCGCTGGTGGACAACGGCCACAAGCTCGGTGCGGAATGAGCCGTCCGAAGCCACGCGGCGCGCAGGCCGCACGCCGTAGACCTCGAATGTGGTTGCAGCGTCGCGATTGCGGCTGCTGACGACCCCGCCTCTTTGATTGTAGCGCGGAACGCCGCGTTGAAGGCCGAATTGCTTCAACAGTTCCGGATCCTTCTTGAAGGCGGTGTTCAAGGCATTCCAGAATTTCCAGCGGTTCCTTTCGTTGACCTCGAGCACCTGGTCGCGATCCATGTCGAGATTCCAACCGAGATCGAGTGACTTGACGGCATCCTCGATCCATCCGGAGTCATGCTCATCGAAGTAGGTGTTCCAAGTGAGCGTCTCCTCTGAGATGGTCTTGACGTCGCGCGGCAGGATGCGCCGGTTGCGAAACGCCTCGATGAAGGCCACACGATAGCCCCAGGGGTCCTCCGGCATCGCGTCGACGTCTGCCGTGACAAGGCCGCGTAGATATTCGCCGAACGTGATGTCGACGGCCGGGCAGTAGTCGAGGGCTCGGATGCAGATCTTGAGGATGTGCTCGGCTGCCTTGCAGGTCTCGTCGGTCAGCCGCTCGACCAGATCGGGATGCAATACTCCCGGTCGGAGTATTCCCGTCCCTCCTGTCGCCAGCCGGATCAGATCGGCGGTGCGTCGACCGACGATCTTGAGGAAGGCGTCGTAGACCGCAAAGACCAGGATCGAGCCTCGGTCATGCGCCTCCTCGGTATTCTCGTAAGTGTACTCGCCCTTGCTCGGATCAGAATAGTTGCGCAGCGGCCCGGCTCTGCCGCTGCCCTGGCCGAACTGCATCGCCAGCCCTCCAAGCAGAGTGGCGGCCGTCATCTTGCCTCTCGCGCGGCTGATTTCGAAGCGCACGAGGTTCTTGAAGGTGAAATGCTGGAAGATCGCGACGATATCGGCAAACGCTTCGTGGAAGGCCGGCACGTCCGGATTCGACGCCTCGGTGAAGCGGCGATGCAGGCCGTCGAGCAGAGCGTGCGACATTTCGTGGGCGATGATATCGCTCGACAGGCAGGTGAAGACCATGGTGCCCGACGCGACGAGCCCGCTCGTCTCCTCCGACGACTGGAAATAGCCGAAAAGAAGCGCCCGCTTGTCGGGGCTGTAGTAAGCGTTCTCGCCCCTCAGCGCATGCGGATAGATGCGCAGACGGCGCACGGGCTCCTGGTGTCGCATGCCGGGCTTCCAGTGAGGCGCCCATAAAGCTTTGCGCCCCAGCGCGCGCTCGAACGTGCCGATGGTCAGCATGCTGACCGCGTAGACCATCTGCTGGTGGAACTTCGGGTTGCCCTCGGAGGGCGAAAGCCCGTCCTCGGCGAGCAAGAGCTTGTCGTTCAGATCAACCGGCTCGTACACTCTATTGGAGGCGGGATCGACGTCGACGACCTCAAGATATTCACCGATCGGTCCCGGCACGAGAGGCTGGTCGGGCGTATCATCCCAAGGCAATGAAAGGGTCGTCTCGTTGATCGTGAAGAAGTCATTGCTCTGGGCGAGGCTCGGATCGAGCGAATAGACGCGCAGCCGTCGCGCGGGCGGCGCGGGCTGTCGCTGAAGCCGCTTGATCGGCCTCTGCGCCTCTCTCCTCTTGCTCGGCTTCGCCGCCTTGCCGAGGAAGCCCTCGAGAAACTGGCGAAGCGGCCTTGAGGGATTGCCTTCATCAAGCGCTCGCTCAAGATAGCGAAGCCGCTCGTAGACCGGGATCGCCTCCGCCGGCAGGTCAGGGTCGGTGATCGCGCCGTCGATGCTGGCGAAGCGTTGCGCCATTTGCGTTAGCTCCAGCTTCAGCATCGGGATTTGCCGCTCCTGTGCTCTCGACCGTGGGCCGAAGCTCACGCCGCCGTCGGTCAGAAGATCAAGCCATGGCCACGACGGCTTCGCCGGCGGCAGCTTCCTCAGTTTGGCGATCGCCTGCGGCCGCTGACTGAGCGCGGCATGCGCCTGCATCACGCCGTTACCGATGAACTCCTTCGTTTCCGACGCATTCATATGGGCGGTCGACTTGCCGGCGCTCCTGAACAGCGCCTCCCGCGCGGCTTCCACGCGCGCCCAAGGCGGATAGCTCTTCACGGCGCTCCAGTGTTGAGCCAGCCAAAGCGCCGCCGCGGCGGCGACCTGCGGCGTCGCTGCCGACGTTCCGCCGCCGTCCATATCGACATTGTCAGCGCAGCCGCGCTCGGGCCAGGCGATGTTCGGCGTGTAGGCACCGAGAGCTGTGTCCATCTTGCTTGCAGGGCCATGGTTGCCCTGCATCGTGAATCCCCGCAGCCCCCAATAAGGGCGCCCGTCCTCCATGACGCCGCAGGCAGCAAGCACGCGACGGTAGCGCGCGGGAAATACGATCGACCTCGGCATCGGAGTGTGAGCGAAATTGTTGCCCGCCGCCGCCACCAGGAACACGCCGTTGTCGTAGGCAAGGTTGACGGCATCCACCAGCAGGTCCGAGGACAGCCCACCCATGCTCATGGTGAGCACGTGCGCGCCGATCGACACGGCGTAGTTGAAGCCCTTCGCCATGCTGCGTGTGGTGAAATGCACGACACTGTTGGCGATGCGGATCGGAACGACGGTGGCAAACGGAACTCCACCGATCGCAACGGAATAACCTGCCCAATCCGGATGGCTGATTTTGCCGCCGGCCAGGATTCCGATCGTGCCTGGGCCGTGGCCGGGGTTTTTCAGCGCGCCCACAGGGGTCACATCGACCGCAACGTTCGAGTTCTCGCCGGCGATGAAGTTGTGCTGCTGGCCGAGGTCGAGGTTCACCGGCTTGGAGTGGTGTCCCGGGTCGAAGCCAGTATCGAGATGGGCGATGACAATGGCCTTCTGTTTGGCATCGCTGACCACGGCAGCAGCGTCCGTAAGTTGACTGTAAGCAGCGCCGGTGCTCCAGCCGACCGACGGCCCCACGGCCTTGCCACCAGACCCGTCCTGGTTGTTGAACGTGCACGCTGGCCCCGCGGCAGGCGCCATGGCAGGAGCGCCCGGCGGCTGTCTCTCACCGGTGTCCCATGCCTGCTCGAAATCCGGCTCGGCTGTAATGATCTCGTCGGCGCCTGCAATGCCGAGCCTACCCCTGGCGGTGACCATAGCATGCGCGCAACTCCAGGCTTCGTCGGCGTCGTCCGGACGACCAATCCGCAGCCAAGTCGCGCCGCTCTTCGCGAGTCCAAATCCAGCGCTCGGGTCAGGCGGAAGGGTGAGGATCGTTTCGACCTCTGATGTCGACACGCCGAATGACTTGGCGGCCGCTTCCGCAAATGCCTTTCCGTCACCGCGAACCTTGACGAGAATGCCTGTCGTCTTCATGCGATGGGCTCCGCATCAGTCCGGGGCCAACGCCGCCCCGAAAGATGGAAACGATGGCTACCCGCTGAAGTTGCGACAACGCGCGCGATATGTCCAGTGTTTGCGTGGGAAACCGGTCATTCTCTGGTGAAGCTGGCGCACGGTTCCAGCGTTGAGTCAGTTGACGAAGTTTACTTCCGACGGAAGCCCTTTCAGGTAAGTGGCGGCTCGTGCCGCACCAACCGACAAACATCGGAGTCCGAAGACTATCCACCTCGCCCAAGCAAAACGTACGCTGCGTCCTGAACCGCTCCGTCTTTCCCGGAGGCTCTAACCTTTGAGAAGGAGGAGCCGTTATGGGACACATTCGACACGATATCCGGCGGAGGTTCGCGAGCGGGCGGTCCGTCTGGTTTTGGATCATCCGGGCGAGCACGCGTCGCAATGGGTGGCGATCAGCTCGATCGCGGCGAAGATTGGCTGCACGGCGGAGACGCTGCGGCGCTGGGTCCGGCAGGCCGAGCGCGACAGTGGCATGCGGGCTGGCACGACCACGGACGAGCGTGACCGGCTCCGGGGCTTAACAGGCCTAGGCCGACGAGCAGGTCAATTTCGGTTTGGCGTATTTCGACCGTGACGCAGCGCAAGCCCCATCGGCGACGTTCCCGGTGGGTGCGCATGCGTTCGGCGACCTGACTACATCGTGGACACAAGATGACTGCCTCAGCATCGCGCTGGCGTCCTGTCTGGCCCTGACCGCTTCCCATCTCTCCGCACATACCCGTCAACTTTGGCCAACACATGCATAGTCGGTTGACTCGCTCGGCGAGCAGATTTCGGTCCTTTCTCGGCAGGCGCGCCCCGCCGTCCTCTGACTACGACTTCGACGGGCTGGAATTGCCGAGCCAGACATCGGCGCCGTTACAGCAGCTTGGACAGCTCGCCCCAAGCATTGCGGACCCGCGAGAACACCGGCACCTCGTCAGGGGTGAGACCGTTGACCGTCTTGTCGCGGCGCCGCTTAACCTCGTCATAGGCCTTGAACAGGACGGTCTCAGACTTGTCCCCGAAGCCGGTATATCCGCGCAGTTTCTCCGCGACCCAGGACCGGCCGCGGGCAGCGATCCGCTCCTTGAGCACGCTTTCCATCGCCTGAGGAAAGGTCATGTCGCGCTGCACAGCGGATTCCGGAAGCAGCTGGACCTGCGCCTGAACGTCCTCCGGCCGCGCGGTCTGGGCCTTCAACACCGCCTCCAACTCCTCGACGTCCGGAAGCGCCTCGGCCTTGTCGCCATAAGTGGAGGCGATCGAGACCTCGCGGGTGAGATTGGTGACCGGCTGGAGCTGGGTGTCGAGCACCGATGCCTTGGCGACCAGGGTCGCGTTGATGTATTTGATGCCGGACGCGGTGGTGGCGATCTCGTCCTTGCCCTTGATCTCGACGGTGTAGGTCGCCCAGAGCCGCCGCATGTTGATCCAGTCCTTGACCTGTCTCTCGATGCCGCTGAGGTGCCGGATGTTGGCGTAGCCGGTGATCGGGAACATGTTGACCGGCGTGCCCGGGCCGCCGAGCTGGGCGTTGAGCAGGTGGCCGCGGATATAGTGCTGCTCCTTCTCCGGATAGTCGCCCGCCTTAGGCAGGATGTTCATGAGCACGGTCTGTCCCGACGGCTCGGACCCGAGTGGATGGTCGGGACCGAGCGGCGACGCGGTCATCTTGATCCCGACCGGCTGTCCCGCCAGATTCGATCCTTGGAATTCGATCTTCGAGATGTGTCCCTGCGGCAGGTTGCTCGGCAGTCCGGTGCCGCTCAGCGGCTCCTTGACGGTATCCTTGAACTCGGGATTGATCTTCCCGACGACTTGGAAGCCGCGCTGGAAATCGCCCTCGTAACCGAGCGACGACAGGCCGAACCGCCGCTTGATCCGCGGGAAATAGTTGTCGAGCGCGTCGCTGTCGGACGCCTCGCGGCTGGCGAGGTCGACCGCCTGCTTCGCCGCGTCGATATCCTCGCCCTCCTGGGTCCGGGTCCGTGGCATCGGCGCCGGCGGCTCGTCGAGCGTGGCCAGCGTAATCGGTCCGGGATAGCGCTGCTGGTCGGCGTTGGGTACCTCCGAATCCGGCACCGTGCCGGCCGCCGACGGATCCGGCGCCGCGGCATTGTCGACCGCATCGGACCTGGCCGGCTCGTTGCCCGGCGTCGGCTGGGCGCCCGGGTCCTGGTTGGCACCCTCGCCTTGCGCCTGGGCGCCGCCGGCCGGTGGCCCCGCAGGATGCGCCGGTTTCTGCTGCGCCGGCTGGGGCGGCGTCGCCGGCGTCTGTGCCTCGGCGGCGACCTCCGGCGGCACCGGCGTCTTCCGGCGCTCGCGCAGCGCCCCCTGCCATTCGGCTTTGTTCTCGAGCGCTTCGCGGGCGCCCGACCCGGCCGGACCATCCTTCGGCATCGCATCCTGGATCAGCAACTCGGTGTCGATGTCAGAGCTGTTCATCTCGATCACCGGCGGCTCGGGCTGCCCGAACTTGTAAGACATCCGCGCCTGCAGCCCGAGGTCGGGGCCGACCGGCATCACGTATTCAGCGAGCTTCCACTCCTGCTCCCACACCGTGATCCACAACGCCTCGACCTCGGCCCAGGCGTTGAGGCCGAGCTTGAGCCGCGCGCCGGCGGCAAGCGTCGCGGTGCCCTCGATTTCCCAGTCGCCGTCGGCATAGGACAGCTCCGGCACCACTGAGATCGCGCCGTAGAGCCCGGCGGTGCCGACGGCCTCAATGCCGCCGGTCAGGGACCCGAGAACCACGTCGAGCCCGAGCCCGGCGCCGAAGGCGACGTATCCTTCGACGAAGGCCGGGATGTACATCTCGCCCGATATCGAAAAGCTCGGATCGGCCTCCTCGGAGCCGAGCGTGTAGGACCCTTCGACCCGAATGTTGCGGAACACGCCCGGACCGACGCCAGCGCGGACGCCGGCGCGAACCCGGATCACCGCCACTAGGATCGCCCAGAGCGGGATGTTCTGCGAATACTTGAACAGCTCCTTGTCCATCCGCTTTTCCGGGAACAGCTCCAGCGGTTCGGTGACCTCGATCGCACCGGAGACGTCGACGCCGCCCTCGGGCAGGATCGTCGCGGTGAGGGTGCCGGAGAGCCGCGGCGCAAGCTGAGCGGTCACGCTGCCGCTGCCGCCCAGCTCGAGTGCCCCCTCCTCGTTCTGCCCAACGGTGACGGTAATGGAGCCGGACAGCTTGCCGTTTTCGGCCGAGTAGGCGAGCGTGGTTTCGCCCGACCAGCGCCCCTCGGCGAAACGGACTATGACCTGACCGTCGAGGCCGGGAATGAGCTCGTTGTTGACCGGGATACCGATCTCGCCCTCGATCTGGCCTTCCCGATAGGCGACTGAAAGATGCACGGTCTGGAGCCCGGGGACGGTGAGATCGACCTCGGCGCCCATCGAGAACACGCCGGCCTCGGTGTAGCTGGCGCTGAGCTCGCCAGTGCCGGCCGGCCCGAGGTTGACGGTGACCGTCCCGT
Organism: uncultured Alphaproteobacteria bacterium; assembly: GCA_963812275.1. Classification (GTDB taxonomy): domain Bacteria; phylum Pseudomonadota; class Alphaproteobacteria; order Rhizobiales; family Kaistiaceae; genus Bauldia. The sequence continues at coordinate 81,787 of CAWEUQ010000020.1, forward strand.
CGAAACCAACCTGGCCGGCCTCGGACAGACGCGCGGTGATCCGACCGTTGCTGACCGGTAACCCCTCCGGGAACTCCGACGCCGAGATGGTCAGTGAGCCGGAGACGGCGCCGTTGCGGAGCTGGACCGTGCCCGACACCTCGTCCATCATCGGAACGGTCAGCGCGAACGAGCCACTCCCCGAGACGTGGTTGTTGCGGTCGAACGCCGCGGTGGCGATCGTCACCTTGCCGAGGCCGCTGTAGTCCGCCTCGAAGTTGGCGAGCGCCGCGCTCGGCTGACCGTTGTTGTAGCCAACGGTGATCGAGCCAGCGCTGAGCGTCAGCCCAGGGATCGGCGACGATTGGGCGCTCGCGTCGACCGTCACCTCGGCCGCGAGATTGTTGTCGGAATCGACCGCGAGGTTGCCGGTGATCTCGTTGGCGAATGGCGGCGTAATCCGCACCGTGCCGTCGGCGGCAAAGTCGCCATTCTCGGCGAAGCGAAAGTTGATCGTCGCGGCGCCGAGCTTGTCGTAGGCCATCTCCACGGTGCCGTTGCCTGAGAGCCGGCCGGCGGAGATCATCAGCGTGCCGGAGCCGGTCGCGGTCAGGCCGCGGAGGCGGCGCGGCGCCAGGTCGGCGCCCTCGATGTTGACGGAGCCGGCGATCACCCCGCTCTCGTCGATCGAGACGCGGAGATGCGGATTGCCCAGAGCCGGCACGGCGATCACCCGTTCCAGCCGGCCCTGCACCTGCGCCCTGCCCTCGCTGTCGACCCGGATGGTGAACTGGCCGGAGGCGACATGGGGAATTGCAAGGTCGCCGGTCAGGGTCAAGCGACGGTTGCCCCGAGAGTAGCTTGCCCGCCTCAAGCGGACCCCCGGCACCGGCTGCGGCTTGTCTTCGAGGCTGACGCCGCGCTCGGCGAGTTCCTCTGCCGACAGGTGGACGCCGCTGCCGAGCCTGGCGAGGAAGCTGCCGTCGGCGAGCAGGCCGAACACCGAGCCGGGCGTGCCGGTATCGGTCGCCGGCGCGGTCTGCGGCGCTGCCGGGGCCTGGGTCGGCGCCAGTGCGGCGTCTGTGGTGCGCGCCGGATCGGCCATCAGCCGTCTCCCGGCGGCGCTGGCGGCACTGGCGGTGCGGGATGCGGCGCGACGGCACTGCCGAGCCGCACCGCCACCATCGCGGCGAGCGGTCCCTTGCGGTCGGCCTTGATCGCCGCGGCAATCGTCTCGCGCATTGCCTTCCGGTGCTTGGCCGGGGCGCGCAGAAACACCGCGGTGATCGCCTGAGCCGCGCCGGCGAGTTCGGCCTTTGGCGCATCGCCATAGGCGGCGATCAGCTTGCCGACGAGGGCTACTTCCGGTCGGGCGGCGAGGATCGCCAGCGTTTCGATCAGGAGCGCCGACCGCACCTCTTCCGGCGATGGCGTCACCGGTTCCGGTTCCACCGCCGGCGCCGCCGGTTCGGGCGCCGGCTCTGGCTTTCGCGCGGCGGGTTCGGCTTCCGGGCGCTTGGCCGGCGCTGCGGTCGTTTTTGCCTCGGCTTTGTCGGCGGCCGGGACCGCGGTCTCCTGCGCGTGGCGGGCCTGTTCCAGCGCCACCTTCGGCTCGGCCGGTGCATCGGCCTCCGGCTTCCGCTCGGGCAGTTGTTCGGCCTTGACCGTCTCCCGGCGCGCCAGCGCCGCCTCGGCGACCAGTGCGCCGTTGCCGGCGGCGAGCTTGGCGCGCTGTTCGGTTTCCTTCTGCTGCCGGCCCACCGGCGGCTGCGGTTCCTCGCCATGGAGGAGGTCGCCGGCGAAGAAGTCGGTCACGACGCTCCCTCCTCGCTCCTGAGAAGCGCGTAGAAGGCACCGAAATCGGTCTTGCGGATCGGCTTGCCCTGTTTGCCGAACTCGCGGCCTACCGAGACCACAAGGTCGGCCATCGCGATCGGCCGGTCTTGACACGCCGCCCGATGTGCCGCCTCGAGCATGCAGTTGCGGATCTCGCCACCAGTGAGGTCATGGCGCTCGGCCAGAAGGTCGAGGTCGACGTCGTCGGCAAGCGGCGCGCCCGTCGCCCCGATCCGCTGCCAGATTGCCAGGCGTTCGCTGACGCCCGGCGGTGGAAACTCGACCACCTTGTCGATCCGGCGCAGGAACGCGTCGTCGATATTGTCGTGCAGGTTCGAGGCGAGGATCGAGATGCCCTCGTGCGACTCCAGCCGTTGCAATAGGTAGGACGTGCCGAGATTGGCGTAGCGATCGTGGGCGTCGTTGACCTCGGAGCGGCGGGCGAAGATCGCGTCGCATTCGTCGAAAAACAGGATGGTATCGGCCGTCTCGGCGGCTTCGAACACCTTGTCGAGATTCTTCTCGGTCTCGCCGATATACTTAGAGACGAGGCCGGCGAGATCGACTCGGAACAGGGTCAGCCCGAGCGCGTTGGCGATCACGCTCGCCGCCATGGTCTTGCCGGTGCCCGACGGTCCCTTGAACAGCACGGTTGTGCTCGCCGACTTGCCGAACACCCGGCCGAACCGCCAGTCGGCGAGCACGGTCGCCAGCGTCTCCTGCCAGGCGATCAGGCCGCGCAGCGCTGCAACCGCCTTCGGCGGCAGCACCAAGTCGTCGAGCGTGAACTCGGATGTGATCGGTTGGGCAAGTCCGGCGAGGCCACCGACGGTCCGCTCGTCAACCGCCGCCTTGAGGCGGTCGGCGTCCCGATGCCGAGCGAGAAGAAGGGCGAGCGGCAGCAATCCCAGCCGCGGCATCCTGGCGACCTGAGCCCGCAGGTCGGGGCTGTCGGCGGGATGGCCTTCGAGCAGCCGCTCGATCCACGCGCTTCGTGCCGCGGCGGCGAGGGCTTCGACCCGCGCATGGTGAGCGGACAGCCCGGCGTCCTCCCACGACTTCGGTTTCGCGGTGACCAGGACCGCCGGCGAAGCCAGCAGTCCGGCCACCGCGCGGCGCTCGCCGTCGCCCGCGAGGTCGAAACCGGTCAGGACCGGAAGCAGTCCATCAAGCCGCGCTTCGCGGAGGCAGTCGCCCACCGTGGCGACGATCGCCTGCCGGTCGAGTCCGGCGAAGCGACCGAAGTCGATCGCCATGACGCGACCGCTGGACCCGGCCGCGAGATCAAAGATGAAGGGGCCGGGATCGGCCGGCGGACGGCTCACCAGCAGCCACAGGTTGCCGGACGCCGCGCCGCCCGGGACGGGAACGCGGACAACGTCGCGGAACGGGTCGAGCCGCCCGTCTGCGGCATCATTCCCGAGCAGACGGTTGAGCAGGCTCTCGTCGATCCGGAGCGCGGTTTCGACGAACGGCCGTTCATCACCGGGCAGGATCAGCCGGCCGGTCACCAGCGGCGAATCCGGCGCCAGTATCCGGCGGAGGCTCAATGCGTCGATGTCATGGCGATCGAGGAGACGCTGAGCCAGCGCCGGGGTCAGGTGGCGCCGGGCCATGTCGTCGTTGAGGTAGCCGTAGACCCGGCCGAAGCGCGGATCAAGCGCTGGCGCCGCCGCAAGGAAGATCAGATCGAGTTCGGCCTCGCTCAGGTCGAAAACGTCGGCGAGCCGGCGCCAGATGGCGTGTGGATCGGCGTTGCGGGCGTTGGCAAGCTCGCGCTGAAGCTGTTCGATCCCGTCGGCCGTCTCCGCCGTGCCGGACGCCTGGAGACGGCCGGAGGCCTCCGCGAGGATCGCTTCAGCCTCCTCGTCGGAGAGGAACAGGCCGAGGAAGCCCTCCTGGCGATCCGGACCGCGGAGCGCCCGGGTCATGGCGACCTCCTGGCGGAGGCGCAACGCAAGGACGGCGAGCGCCCGCTCCAGCCACAGCGCGGGATCCAGCCGGGTTAAGGTCGGGGCGTTCACCGCACCCGCCTGAGCGTCAGCATCAGTACCCGGTTCTGCAGATAGGGAATTGCCATCTGGGCGCCGGAAAGCCCCGCCATTTGCAGGACGATCGCCAGCGGCGGACCGTCGAGGGCCACGGTTATCGTCTCGTCGTTCATATCGAGCTTCCCCGACGCGATGAGGAATTGCCGCTGCAGGTAGCCGCGCGAGCTTGCCCGCAGGCCCGGCAGCCGGCCCGCGAACCGCGCCAGCACAAGATCGCCCCAGCCATCGGCGCCGCGTCGATCGGTGAACAGATGCCGCGACTCTGGTGCGATCGCCGCGATGGCGCCGGCCGGGACCGGCGGCACGTCACCGACCGGCTCGCGCGGATCGGCCGGAAACAGGGCGGCCAGGAGCGGATCGGTCCGGGCACCGCGCCACGCCTCCTCCGGCAGGGCCGAGAGCACCGCCTGCCGCAGCGCCTCGGGGCCGAGATGACGATGGGCGGCGACCGCAACGATCCCCGGCAGAAGGAGCGCCAGTCCCGCCACCGGCGAGTGGAGGCTGCGAACGGTCATCCGCCGTTTCCGTCCCTCCGGTTCGGCGATCTCGGGCTCCCGCGAGTCTCCCGGCGACCCGCGTTCCCGCAGCCGCGGAAGCAGCGCGGCGAGTGTGGCCCGGACTTCGCGGTCGCCGATCGCGCGTATCAGTTCGGCGTGAAACGGAGAATGTCGCCCGGTCGGAAGGGCGGCCGCGGCCCCCTCCAGATCGGCCCCGGTTAGCGGTCCGCCCGCCACCTCCGCGTGGAGGCGCGCCAGCCGCGCCAGTTCCGCGATCACCGCCGCGGCGCGAGCGGCGACAGCGAGCTCCAGCGCCGGATCCGTGGCGAGCGCCCGCATGATCATGACCAGGGCGGCCCGGGCGGGCGCCTGGTCCGACACCGCTCCCCGGCCGAAATCCGGCTGCGCGACAAGCTCCTCGATCAGCCGCGTCAGCGTCGATTCCAGGCGGCCATGCGCAGGCTGCAGCGCCGCGGCCAGCAGAACCACACAGCCGTCGTCGTCAAGGCGGGTAAGGATCCGTTCGGGCATGCCGTCGACAGCGCCGTTCCGCGCAAGGGCGACGAGCACCTCCGGCCGGGTGCGCAGGATCTCGACCGCCGCTTCGGACGGCGACAAGAGCGCCAGCGCGGCGAAGTCGGGAAACGCCCAGTCGGGCGCCCTGGCGTAGCCGAGCCGCGATTCCACGTAGCTCGCCATGTACGCTTGATGGCTCTTCCAGACCCGCAACTCGCGGCGGGCGTCAGCTAGAGCCTGGCGGAGTGCGGCAACAATCCGGGCCGCGAGCAGGCGAGCGAGCGTGCCCTCATCGAACGGCCCGGCCAGCGTCAGGTCGAGTTGCAGGCGCCGCAGCCTGATCACCCCGTCATGGCCGTCGAGGATCGGCTCGGCGAGTTCGGCGATGAGCTGCGGTAGCCGGGCGGAGACGGCGCGGTCGAGCCGGCCGCGCAGGGCTGTGGCGTGCAGCGGGTCGGCAAGCACTGTGCAGTCGGTGCGCAGCGTTCCGATGCTCATCGCATGGTCGGCCATTCAATCCCCCGCTAGAACGTCCCGGTCTTCATAAAGGGCCGCAGAACCTCCAGATTCTTCTGGACGTCCTTCAGCTTGTCAGCATTCAGGCCGGTCACTTCGGCGATCCGGGCCGGGTCTTCATTGAGGAAGGCGACCGGTCCGCTGATCCCGGCTTCCGTGAGTTGCTTTATCGTCTCGGCCTCGAGCAGGACGTCGGGTGGCGGCGGGTCGACCACCCCCGGGTCCGGTTGGATAATCACGCCGTTTTCGCGAAGCCTATCGGTGAAGTCGGTCCAGTCGATATCGCGGCCGCCCCGGCCCGGCTCGGGCTGGGTTGGCTCGGGCTCGGCCGGCTCAGACGGGGTCGGTTCTGACGCGCGGGTCAGCAGGCCGCAGACGCAGGTGGTCAGCCAGTCCTGAAGGATCGACACCGGCAAGAGCGCCCGGCGCTCGTCGAGATGGATCACAACCCCTTCGTGGCCGGCGACGATTCGGGCGATGACAACGAAGTCGTCCTCGGGCGCGACCGGCGCCGGCATCGGCAGCGGCTCGAATCCGGTCTTCGGATTGCCGCAGACATAGGCGCTGAGGTCGGCGCAAGAGACCCGTTTCGGCAGATGGAGTTCAGGCAGATCGCAGATCAGGTTGAGCCCCACCCCCTCGCACACCCGGCTCGGCATCAGGCTATTCGCCGGATGGGCACACCCGGCCGGGACGCCGGGACGAAGGTCCAACTCTGCCCTGGTCGGACGGGCGATCAGCCAGGCGGTGACCGTGTCGGCCGCGTCACGTTCCTTGTCGCCGGCGTCGAGTTCGCAGCCCGGAGCGTCCGGGCCGCAGCATTTCCATATCCGTTCGATCACGTCGTCGACCCGGAGCGGCTTGGTGAGGTAGACCTCCTCGCCGCTCGGACTGATGGCATAGCCGGCAGTCACGGTCAGCGTCTTGCCGTCGGTCACCGGGATCAGGCCGGCGACAATTCCCCAGCCGTGCAACAGCCGCCGCATGCGCATCAATTCGGCATCGTGGCTGCTGCGGTCGAGCGTCAGGTCCTCGGCACGGACGATCTGGCGGTCGAAATAGAGCGGCGAAACCACGCCGTTCGGCGATTGTGCGACAACCGTGCAGGCGCTTCTGGCCATGTCCCTTTTCCTCCTGCCGGCTAGGCGATAGAAAACCAGCTGCGGAAGGTGTCGCCCGGCATGCCCCTGCCGGTCGGCAGCTTGCCGCCGATGTGGCTCCCGTCCACCGGCTGATCCGCGACGTCGATGACGAAATCGGCGTAGAAGACGAAGCGAAGCATTTCCTTGCCGTCGACACCAACGTCGAGCCCGTCTGGCGAGCGCAGGACGAAGCCTTCCGCCTCCTGCGCATCCGGCAACTCGGTCCAATCCTCGATGAAGGCGTCGGAACGCTGGATGTCGGTGATCGGGAAGACGAAGAGCGGATCCAGGGTCACCCAGTGGAACGTGGTACGATCAACCAGGCGGCGGCGTTGCAGCTCGACCAGCATGGTCGGTCCGGCCCTCGTCGTTCCGGTGAACTGCGGCCACGGCACCGGCTTTTCGAAGGCGAGCGCAATCCCCTTATTGGCAAGCTCGGCGAAGAAGTTGTCGTCGGTCCGGTTCGGGTATTTGTCGCCGTGCACCCAGCTGAGGCCGACGATCGGGTTGACCGGCTGCAGCTCAGCGTCCTTGCCGTCCTGCCCGTTGGTCCCGTTCAGGCCGTTCTTGCCGTCTTTGCCGTCTTTGCCGTCCTTGCCATCCTTACCGTCGACACCGTCCTTGCCCGGATCGCCACGGGGGCCGGGGGGCCCCTCGGCAATGCCCTGGGCCAGAATGCACTCGACCACTTCACGAAGCGTGGCCGCCGACGGAATGATTTCCCGGTAGGTCAGCTTGTCGATCGCAACGTCGTTCTCGCCCGCCTCGCCGGCGTCCATCATCCGCGGCTCCTGGCCCGCGTCGTAGTTCGGCAGATGGCCAAGGACGACGGCGTGATCGCCGTCATCCTCGCAGGAGGCACAGCCGTCGATCTGTCGGTCGATATGGACCCCGCAATCGTCGTCGGTGATGTCGATGATCGCGACCAGCCCGCGGGCCGGCAGTCCCTCCGGCTCCGCATCGGCGGCCGCGACATAAAGGCGGGCCCCGTTCGGTGACAACGCCATCGACCGCCCGGCCCCATCGATCCGGATCGCATCGTCCGACAGCGGCACCGGCGCCGCCTCGCTGCCGGTGCGCGCCTTGATAATTTCCATGTCGACCGTCGTGACCTGGGTGTGCCCCTCGCGGTCCTCGATCAGCGCGTAGGCACGGGTCTCGGTCGGCGCCAGGGCAAAATCAAGCGGATTGCCCTCGATCACTGCGCCCTGGCCCTGCTGTTCCAGTGTGTTGCTGGCAGGCGTCAGGGCGTAGCGGTTGACGAAGCACTGGCCGCCGTCGACGTTCCGCCGGGTGAGGAGAATGAGGAACGCGTCGTCGAGGCTCCAGGCGAGCGAACAGTGGCGTTCGTTGGCCGGGCTGGTGTAGCCCTTGGCCAGGGCGTCGTCCTGGGTCATGCCGCCGGCGTTGAAGGCCGAGACGGAGATCAGATAAAGGCGATTGCTCGCCCGCCCGACCGGGCAGGCGATCGCGAGAAAATCGCCGTCGTGAGAGAACTGCATCATCGCCGCGCCGCGGCGCGGCGCGTCGGTTTCGGTGCCGAAGCTGTGGTCGAAATCGAGCGTCTGCAGTTTCTCCGGTGCCGAACCTGGCGCGGGCACCCCCGACAGCCACCCGTTTACCGCCTCCGCCGAATACGAGGTCAGGCTCGATGCGGCGTTGCTCTTGGCATCGAGCACAAACAGGGCGCCCGACGTCGGCGACACCGCGATCCGCGAGAACCGTCCCTCGGTTGGAATTACCGCGATCGGGTCGGCCGACACCGTCACGTCGTCAGCGCGCCAGACCCCGATGCCGTTGAGTTCGCTGCCGCCGATCGTGAAGTCGGTGCCGGTGACAAAGATCAGACCGGCGACCCGGCTCGACGCGGTGTCGTATGCGCCGTCCGGCCCTTCGAGCAGGGAGACCAAGTCCTGGGTCGCGAGGTCGAAAAGATGAAGATGCGACCCGCCGGCGTCGTTGTCTGCAGCCGCCTGCAGCAGGCTCGCGCCTTCGTTGATATGGAGGCCCTTCGGCTCCTGTGCGCCGAAGGTGATCGTGTGCACCCATTCAAGCTTCGGGCTGTAGGGCACGTCGACCGGCTTAATCTCGCTCTCCTTCCGCGCCGACAGCTCGAACGCGAAGCCCTCGGCGATTCGGCCAAATTCGCCTGCGCCACTCTCGCCCTCGCACCACGGCAGGATCAGCGGCATTGGCTCGATTCCCGTGTCGCAGCGCTTGATCGACACGACCAGATGGCGGGTGCCGTCGAGCTGCTTGGCGAGGTCCGGGTCGTCGTCGAGCATCTGGCGCACCCTTACCAGCGTGCGCTCGGTCACGATGATCTCCTGGCCGCAGCAGTCGATCGCCATGCCGGGCTCGACTACGACGAAGTCGCGCCGGCAGTCGGGCGACGGGTGCTGGATCAGCTTCAGCCCGCACACCGTCCCGGTGCCGTGCAGCAGCGCATTGTGCATCTGCCGGTGGCCGCGGTGGTAGTCCTGCTCGTCGATGAAATCCCGGCTCACCAGCAACTTGCCGTCGAAGTAGCAATTGCGCACCGGTTGATGCAGACCGCATGGGAGACAGGACTTCGCTTTGGCGTCTAGCATGACTGACTCCTCTGGAATCTATTGGATTGGTTTGCCAGCGTGCCCAACGCAGCCGGCCCCGCGGTTCTGAGATCCTGTCCGAGCTTCGCGCTGCCGAGACCCTGCGGCGCCAGGCCGCCAAGTAGCGTGTCGACCCCGACCGTCGACTGGAAGCCGATCGCGATCTCGGCCTCGATCAGACGGAGATGGATGCGCACATGCGCCGGCACGCTCGCCGCGATCAGGCGGCTGAGGCGCGCTTCCGCCTCCGCGTCCGCGACCGACGACGCCGGTAGCACCACTGTGGCGCTGTGCACCGCCGGCTCGAGCTCAAGCGGCGTGCCGCCGATCGGAAACACCTGACCGGCAGGCACACGGAAGTGTTCGATGACCTGTGGCATCGGATCGGCGAGCCCGAGATGCCATTGCAGGATGCGTTTGAGGCCGGCTACGGTGCCGCGCTGGCGGTAATAGGAGATCGCCTCGGCGATCATCTGGCGCCGGGTCGCGGTATCCCACTCCGCCAGGAATTCCAGATCGAACCATGAGCCGAGCCAGTTGAGGAACACGCCCTCGGGCGCGGCCTCCGAATCGAACAGCGCAGCAACGTCGCGGTTCTGCGCGGTGATCTCGGCGAAGACAACGTCGAAATAGGAGAGGAACCGGTCGAGGAAGCGAACGCTTTCCGGATCCTGATGGTAGCTCGCCGGCAGATGGCGCATCGCGCTTCGTCGCGGCCCGTAGATGTCGATCCCGGCAATGGCCGGGGTCGCTGACCCGTCCCCGAAGAGCTCGACCGAAAGCCACAAGTAGCGTCCGGCGACGCTCTGCACCAGGATCTCCGGCTCCTCGCCGTGCTCGATCGGCAATGGCCGCGACCACGCCTCGGCCGGTAGCACATCGAGGCGGTCGAACTCGATCAAGCTGTCGTTGGTCAGCGTCTGCACCAGCAGCCGCGCGTTCTCCGGAACGGTCGCGTCGAAAGTAATCCGGTCCCAGGCGAAGCCGGGCCGGCCCCCGTCCAGGGCGACGGTGACGAACTGCCCGGAACGCGGCACTAGAATTCGCCGTGGGGTGGCGATCAGCGCCAGGCCGCTGCCGACATGGCGCCCGTCGCGGGTGAGGCTCAGCGCTGGTATGCGGATCGGCCGGTAACCCGACCGGGCGGGATCCGCATAGAGCAGCGCCCCGTCCTCGGACCGTTGCAAGGTTGGTGGCGTCAACACCACCCCTTTGGCGTCGCCGACCTTCTCCGCCCTGCCTCGCTCATCCAGCGCCACCAGGTCCTTGGCGTCGAGGACGTAGACCGCCGCGGCATGCGACGGCCGTTCACCGCCGCAGCCGCAGGTGCAGACACTGCCGGGCTCCGATGCCGTCGCCGCGATGTATTCAGGTGCGGTGAACAAGGTCGCGGGATGGGGGTAGGCTTCGTCGCGTCGCCAGTTGCGGTCGAAGCGGTGGACGGTGACCCGTTCAGGATCGGCGACATATGCACGGCCATGGCCGTCGAAGGCGATCGCGCTCGGCCGGCCGGCCGGGATGGTGATCACGTGGCGAAGCTGCGCGGTCGGGAAGGCGATCACCAGCAGCCGGCGTGCCCCGGGATCGGCGATCACCAGGTCGCCGTTCGGCGCGATCGCCACGTCGGTCGGGCGGGAAAGGGTGTAGGTGTCGGGCAGCCACGCCGGCGGCTCGGCCAGATCGTGCGGCCCGGGTTCCGGCGGCAGCGGCCGCGCCGGCCACAGCGGCACGAACGGCCACAGCGGGTCGGCGTCGGCCGGCGGTTCTTCGGGCAGGGCGCCGGCGAGCGCGGTCAGGATCACGTGCCGCTCCGGATCGGCGAGGAACAGGCGCCCGTCCCCGGATATCGCGAGGCCGCGCGGCAGCGTCCGGCCGCCGAAGCTGCCGAACGGCTCGGACAGGCTGATCGGGCTGCTGCCGGCGATGGCGAGCATCAGCGGACCGTCGCTATCAGGGATACCCGGCCGCGATTCCGGCGGCCCGAGCGGCCAGCCGGTGGCGGCGTTGAAGCGTAGGAAAGGCGGCCAGGTCGGCTTGACGCTACTCATAGGCCACGAGCAGTTCGATGACATCACGTGTGAGCACCGGCAGGTGGCCGTCCGGCAAGACGGTGATGTCGGTTACCGAGCTGCCGGGCGCGCCGTCGACATTGATCTTCAGCGCCGACGCTCGCCGTACGCCATCGACCGCAAGGATCACCTCGTAGATGTCGCCGTGATAGATGTCGTCGCCGAACGGCCAGCCGGTACCATCCGCCCCGCCGCGGATCGGGTGGAGGAATTCCAGAAGTGCGGCGTAGACCCCTTCCGACACGGCAGCGAGATCGTAGCCGTTCCGCACCGTGATCCGGGCCGACAGCGCGGTCACCGCCGCATAGTCCGGCCCGATGATATGGAGCTCGGTGGTGATCAGGCGGCGCGGCTCAAGCCATTGGCAGATCGCCCAGAGCTGCGCCTCCGACGGCTGCGGCGTCGCCTCGGCATTGTCCGGCAGCACCACCATCGTAACCGACCCGTCGCGGTCGACCAGCGCACCCACGGGGCCGACCGCCTTGCGGCCGAGAGCGAACGCCTTGTGCAGGGCGACCCCCGGCGTCTGCATCGCGAGGTCGACGAAGTCCTGGGCGCTCACCGCCCGATCCCGCGCGCGCAGGTCGTGCGGGGCACGCAGCTTGACGTCGTCGAGCGCCTCCTCGTCGCTGCCGTCGTGGGCGGCGCGGATGTTGGTGGCGGCCGTAACGTTTCGGATCCGGCCCTTGATCTTGGTCACCGTATCGGCGGAGACGTTGCCGATCGCCCCGCCACCGACCCGGTACCGCGTGGCGGTGACTGCAGCGTCAGCGACCGGGATGCGGCCACGCTGACCGTCACCGAAGGTGATCCGCCCGGCGCCGGGGTCGAGCAGGTAGTGCGGGCTGTCGGGACCGGAATTGAAGAAGTCGCCAACCCGCTCCCAGGTCTCGGCGACGCCGGCCGCGGTCACGGTCAGTGTCAGATCGGCGGTCCCGGTCTGCGGGTCGATCAGGACCGGAATTTTGGGCAGAGTGAACACCTGCACCGGCCTGCCGGTCGAGCGGCCGAGCGCCTCGTCGAGCCGGGTTGAGGCCTGGGTCGCCGATACGGTGTTGAGGTGAAGCGCACGGAGCGCCGACGGGCGGTCGTCGTCGATGCCGTAGCCGGTCTTGATCCGCGCCCGGATCCAGTAGAGCCGGCGGAGATCGTCCTCGGCGACCGGCAGGTCGACCGCGAAGCCCTCGTTGATGCCGATCCAGTCGGCTAGCGTCAGGTTCTTCGGCTGGAGCGGTGTCGCGAGCTTTTTGATCTTGTCGACCGTCTGGGGCACCGACTCACCGCAGGCTGCGAACGCGGCGAGATCGGCCTCGTCCTCGACACCCATCGCCTCCCAGTAGTCGGCGAGCCCTTCGAGGATGTCGAGCTCGCCGGTCTCGAGCGCGGCGATCAGCTCGTCCTGGGTCTGCGGCGGTTTGGGCTGGCCGAACGAGTCCCAGAACTCCACCGACAACGCGACCGGGCTCACCGGCGTCGCGCCCGCCGGCAGCTCGAGGACGAGATGGCCCGACCGGGTCAATCCGATCGTGCCGTCGGACGAAACTGCGAGGTTGGTCCAGCCGCTATCGTTGTCGTCGGCGAAAAGGTCGGGCTGACCCTCGGCCCCCGTGAAGATCTGCCAATCGATATGCTTGACCGGCTCGATGCCGGCGCCGGCCGGATCGGCGCAGCGGCGAGAAAGCGGTCCCTCGATCACGGCGCCGGCGGGATCCTTGTCGAACACCTGGACCGCGTCGACATAGAGGTCGAGCGGGCCGGCCGGCAGGCTGTCGTCGATATAGCGGTTGAGCGGCGGCTTGACGTTGGGGCGCAGCAGCAGCCCGAGATAGAGGACGGTGTTCGGGGTGAAGCCCGGGTCGAACGGATCGAAGGTGTGCAGCCAAGTGGTGCCGGCGTCGTATCGAGTCACCAGTTCGCGGCTGAGGCCGGCGTCGTCCGAGTGGACGAAGATCGCCCCGACATGAACGTTGAGTGCCGGCAGTGTCCGGTCGGTCTCGAACACCACTTCGCGTGGCAGGTCCGGGTCGTCGACCGCAACCTTGGTCGCCAGCGGCACCGGCACTACCAGCGGGTCGTTCGGCTCCTCCAGCTTATCGAGGGTGAACGACAGCTCGGTCAGTGCCGGATGCGCCGGCATCGGGGTCACGCCTAGCAGATCGAGGAACTTGATGTAGTTGAGGTCGGGGACCCTGTTCAGCTCGTAAAGGATCGTTTCGGTCATCCAGGCATGGAGCTTGACCAGGGTCAGGCCCGGATCGCTGTCGTTAAGATTGGTCCATTCCGGCGTGTAGCGCGGGATGCGCTCGCGCGCCTCGCGGACCAGGTCGTCGAAGCGGCGGCTGTCCAGGACAGGAGCTGGAAGGCTCATGGCTCGTTCCTCATGCCGGCCCCTCATTGATGTAGAAGGGGTAGACGATGTTGTTGACGGCGTTGTTCGCCCGTGTGCGGTAATCGACTTCGACCATCAGCGTGTTCGGCGCGTCGGTGTGGGCGGTGGCAGTGACCCTGAGCACGTCGATCCGCGGCTCCCAGCGCACCAGCGCGTCGCGCACCTCTGCCTCGATCACCGCACGGGTCGCCGCGTTGTTCGGGGCGAACACGTAGTCGTGGATGCCGCAGCCGAAGGCCGGCTCCATGACGCGCGACCGCTTCGGCGTCGACAGCACGATCCAGATCGCCTCCGTGATCGAGGTCTCGCCCTCGGACCAGTCGAGCCCGCCACGGGCGTTGACCCGCACTGGATATTTCCAGCCCTTGCCGAGGAAGGTGGCCATCGCGTCAGCCCCCAACCAGGACGGTCGGCAGTCCGACCATCACATGGCCAATAGCGTTGCCGCCGTTCTGGGACGTGGTGTCGCCCTGGCGGACGACGCCTTGGCCGTTGGCCTTCACCGTGGTGGAGGCGGTGGTGAAGGTACATTGCCCGAGATGGGTTCCACTGGTGACGCCGCCCCCGGTACCGGGCTCACCGCCCGAGGAATTGTCGATTGCGCTGGACTTGAGGATCACCGGCTTGCCGCTGGCTTTGACATTGGTCGCGGTGTCGTGGGTGGCCGAAAGTTGCGCGATGTTGGGATAGGCCATCGGCACCTGGCCGCTCGGCGCCGGCGTCTGCAACACGTCGGGAAACGCGAAGCAGATGCCCTGGGTGGTCGCGATCGGCTGGGCCATATCAAGCGCTCCCTTTGAGGACTTTGAGGACCTGGAGCTTGCGGTAGGTGTCGGCCGGCTCGATCGCCCAGGGCCAGTTGGCCCGCCACAGGATCGTGGCCTGTCCGATGTCCGGCGCGACGATCAGCGTGTCGGGGTCCATGGCGATCGCTTGCGCGATCCGCCAATGCGGCGCCTCGTCGGCACCGTGGCCGCAATAGACCCGGAGCCGTACCACCAGCTGCAGGTCCGGCAGGGTGAAGGCGTAGGCCGTGTCGCTCTGGTCGGCGGTCTGGAAGATCTCGACCGCGCCACCGGAGGGAAGCGAGGCGCCAATGTGACCACCCGGCGTCGAGAAGGCACCGCCGCGACGGTGGAAGTTGTTGACACCTGCCCAGTATTGCGCCGGCAGGACGTCGATGTCCTTGTCGAAGGGGGGATCGTCTTTTATGGCACGCGGGTTCTCGCCGCGCGGCAGCCAGCCGAACAGGTTGGTGTCGACGTCGTCTCCTGCGCCCGCGGGCTTGTCCGTCCGCCGGATCCAGACGTCGCCGTCGATGCGAACGGCGCCGCCCGTTGCACCGGCCACGTGCCTCGCCACCACGATGTCGGTGCGCGCTTTCTCCATGGCGGTGTCGGCCTCGCGGACCGGGTCGAAGGCGATCAGCTTGCCGTCGGGGCCGAAGGTCGCCTCCTCGTCGGCATAGGCGATCGCCGCGCGCTCGGGGTCGCCG
Organism: uncultured Alphaproteobacteria bacterium; assembly: GCA_963812275.1. Lineage (GTDB taxonomy): Bacteria > Pseudomonadota > Alphaproteobacteria > Rhizobiales > Kaistiaceae > Bauldia. Next base: position 96,868 of record CAWEUQ010000020.1, read on the forward strand.
GCGAGCACCATCTGCCGGGATCCGCCGGCGGCGGCGACGAGGTCGTAGGCGGCCTTGACCACGACCGCGCCGCTCTCCCGCGCCGTCCCGCCCTGGGTGGCCCGTGTCCATCCGGTCAGCACGGCCGCGCCATAGGCCTGATCGTCGGGAACCTGTACGATCATCGGATTCAGCTCCACGGTCGCGCCCTTGATCGTTGTCGTGCCCGACGCGGTCAGATTGAGGTCGCCGTCGGTCTTGATGGTGATCCCGTCCTTGTTCATGGTGATTTCGTTGTTGTGCTTGTCGCGGAGCGTGATGCCGCTCTTGTCGCCGTCGATCAACACAAGCGCATTGCCGTCGCGGGACTGGATGATCCGCTCGAGAGGATCGGTCGACGGTGCTTCCATGCCGCCGCCATAGATGAAGCCGAGCACGATCGGTCGGGTGCCGTTGAAGGCGACGATCGCGACATCTTCGATTTCCGGAACGAAGCCGAAGCCGGCCTTGTTGCCCGCGGCCGGCGAGGCAATCGGAATCCAGTCGGTCTCGATCCCGCCCGCGCGGTCGAGGCGCTGCAGTCGAACCTTAAGCCCGTCGACGCTCGACTGGGTCTCGGTGACCATGCCGAGCACCAGCGACGGCGCGAGGTTGTCGGTCATTCGAGCACCTCCTTCCGCGCCTGGAAGTTGGTGACGTAGCCGGAGCCGCCGATGGCGTGGGTGGTCTGGGTCAGGCGATAGACGCCGTTGAAGCGCGCACCTAGCCCGGTCATGGTGATGGTCTTGCCGGCGCGGAGCTCGGGCAGTCCGACCGACGAGCCCGATCCGGTGATCAAGGTCGCGGCGAGCTCGCGGAGCCGCGCCAGCGCCGCCCGTTCGGCATCCTCGCGCGTGTGGACATTGTCCGGCTTGATGATCTCGCGGACACCACCCACCGCGGTTTCGATGTCGGCGGCGCCGGCCGGGCCGAGGGCGCTCGGCGACAAGCCGATATCCGACCAAGTCTTGGTCACCTCGATCGCCCGGTCCCCGCCAGACTGGGCCGGGTCGCCGCCGCGGGCGACTACCTCCGACACCTGCCCCGCCGCCGACAGCGCCGGCGAGAACGAGACAAGGGTGCGGCCCCAGGTGAACTCCGCCACCGGCGCGTCGCTCTCCTCCGACGGCCGGGCGAGGTACAGCACCGGATCGTCTCCCGCCTCCTCCGGCGCGACCGTCATCAGCGACAGCCCGTATTCCTGCGTCCGCTTGGCGATCTCGTCGTAGAGCACGCCCTCGATTTCGACCCGGTCCTGCTCGGCGCCCTCCTCGTCGAGGGTCGCCCAGCGCACGGTGACGTCGTTCTCCCGGCAGAGCTGGTCGACGATCGCCTTGGCGGTGCCGGCATAGTTGCCCTCGACATGGGTCTTCTGCAGGCGGCGCAGGAAGGCATTGAGCGCCCGCACCCGGCAGGTCGGCACGCCGCTCGACGGGAAGGCTGGGGTAAGCGAGACCACCTCCCCTTCCATGATCAACGGCAGGTCGCCGTCCTCGAGATAGCCGAGATAGAGCGAGACCTTGGCGCCAGGCTCGAAGTTCGGCACCTCCGGCCCGCCCTCCGACAGGTGGAACGGATGGCCGTTTTCGTCCCACGGGCTCGAATATTTCGGCCGGAGCGCCACCGGATCCCAGTCGTGGAGGGTGAACTCGAAGCAGTCGATATTGGCGAGGTCGTCGGTAAACGACACCTCAAGCACGTCGGCGATCACCTCGCGGCCGGCGTCGCGTCCGTTCAGTTCGATCCGGAAGGCCGCGGTCAGGAACTTGCGGCCGACGTAGAAGGGTTCCGCGGTCATGGCTACACCAGCGGCGGCAGCTCGAGCCGGTCGCCCGGCGCGAGGTCGCGCACGTCCTCGAGATTGTTGTAGTCGGCGATCACCCGCCACTTCTTCGCATCGGCATAGGCGTCGTAGGCGATCAGCGGCAGGGTCTCGCCCTCGGTCACAATGTGCAGCCGGGTGTGGTCGGCGGACTGGTAGTTGATCGCCGCGATCTGGTCGGCGACCGTCGCGTAGTGCTTGAGCGACAGCGACACGGTTGCCCTCAGCGGCTTGCCGTCCGGGTTGAATAGCGTGAAACGCCGCGCCACCGACAGCACCACCGCAGTGAAGTTGCGGCCGGCGGTCTCGATCTCGCCCATCGCCGTGCCGGGAAAGTCCTCGCCCCAGAACACCCGCACCAGCGGCGGGGTGTGAAGGCTGCCCTTGACCGACACCAGCTTATGGAAGGCCTCGACCTGGTCGGTCACCGCGGCCGCTTCGCCGCCGGTCCCCTCTTCGGTCGAATCGAAGAACAGCTCTATTGCCAGGGTCTCGGCCTCGCCGCGCACGAACTGGATCACCGGCTGCTCCAGCCCCGGAATTGCGACATCGGCGAACTGCGCCGCCTTGGAGAAGGCGAGTTCCGACGGCGCATAGACCACCGTCATCGGGTCGCCGATCGCGTCGCCGTTGAGATTGATCTTCTGGAAGGTGAGCTGGACCATGGCTCAGAGCCCCCGACCCGCCGGCTGCCGGCCCGGCGTCCGGTCGGCAGCGCGGCGCTCCTTGATCTCCTGGTCGCGCGCCAGCTCCTCCTTAACCAGCCGCACCAGTTCGGCCATGAACTGCGGTGTCGTGAAGGTTTCGGGATCGGCGGCTGAGAGCTTCGTCTCTACGGTGCCGATGTGCATGTCCACTGGCATGGCCTACAATCCCAATGCGCCGGTCACGGCAGCCACCGCCTTGCCGGGGCTGAGCGTGAGGGTGAGCTTCTCGTGGGCGATCTCGAGCTTTTCGATTGCGACCGCGGACGTGCCCGCGTTCAGGGACGGTCCCGACCATTTCACCGGAATCCCGTTCTCGAAGGTCCAGGCCTTGATCGGGATCCGGATCTCGTTGGCGAGGAATATCAGGCCGTTGCGGCGCTTGCCCTCGCCCTTGAGGAATCCCTCGTGCCAGAGGTACAGATCCTCGGAGAAGCCGACCCCGCGCGACAGGGTGATGTTGGGAAAGGCTGCCCGGCTCGGGAAGCGGAACACCCGGTCGTTCTGACCGCCGGCGCGGTATTCCTCGATCTGAATCTCGCTTTCGAGCCCTTGGCATTCCGAGAAGCCGCCGAGCAGGAACGCCGCCGCCACGCTCACCGCCGTCGACAGCACCGAGCCCGGGTTCTCGATCAGCGCGATATAGAAGTTGAAGGCCGGCAGCGGTCCGAGGTCGATCATTGCGCGCGCTCCGTGACCTGGACGGCATCGAAGGCATGGCCGAGCCGGAACAGCACGAACTCGTACGGATTGGTCGGCGCCACCGCGATATCGGCGACGAGCTGGCCGGCCTCGCGGCCCTCGTCGGGATTGTTCTCAAGATCGCATTTGACCGAATAGGCAGCCTCCGGTGATGGCCCGGCGAGTACGCCGTCCCGGAACAGGCGGTTGAGCAGCGTCGCCGCGGTGGTCGCGACCGCGTGCCGGGTCACCAGCGTGTTCGGCTCGAACACCATCCATTGCAGCACCCGCTCCAACGTCTTCTCGATCGCATCGACGATCCGGCGCGCCGTCAAGAAACGCCATTCCGGATCGGACGAGAGGCTCCGCGTGCCGAACACGCGGATGCCGCGACCGGGAAAGGCCCGGATCGCGTTTACCCCGATCGGGTTGAGTCCGGCCTGGTCCAAGTCGGAAATCGCGAGCGTCGTCCCCTCGGCATAGCGCAACGGATAGTTCGCGCCGGTGCGGTGGATGCCGACCGCCGCCTCGGCCGCGGCAAACGCGCCGCAGACATGGCCGCTGGGTGGCAGCGCGAGCAGTCCGCCCTCCTCGTCCGCCGCCGGCACGGTGATCCAGGGGGCAAAGTAGCCGAGCCGGGCATTGTCGCCGAGCCGCGCTCGCCAGGTGGCGAGATCGTCGAGTCGGGTATCGGCGCGTGGCGGATCGACGATCGCGACCTTGTACGGTCCGACCGCATCGGGATTGGCCATCGCCTGCTGCACCTGCAGCACCTCGTCCTCGACCAGCGACCGCGGCGCAGTGATCAGCACCATGGCGAACCGCACCGGCGGGGTCGAGGCGAACGGCGACGACTGGACGAGATATTCGAGCGGCACGAAGCCCGGCTTGGCGAGCCGCGCCGTGACCAGGTCGCTCGCGATCCCCGACACGGCGAACCGCCCCTCGGCGTCGGTGGTGGCAACGCCACCGGGGCCGGCGATATCGACGGCGACGCCGGGGATCGGCTGCTCGGCGCCGTCTTCGTCGACATAGGTGACGATGCCGGAGAGATAGCCGAGCGACGGCGGTGACAGGTCGGAGCAATCGGTCCCGGCTGACGGCGCACTCTCGGCCGGCGGCAGCCCGGCTTTAGGCAACACCAGGTCCGGTGCCGCCAGAAGCGCCGCGTCGCCGACCCGGGCAACGGCCGGCAAGGCGTCGAGCCAGGTCCGTGCGGTCACATGTTCGAGACCGTCGATGCCGCCGGAGAGGTCGAAGTCGCCCTCGACCGGCCACGCGCCGCTGTCGGTCCAGTCGACCGAGGCCAGCACCTCGGCTGCCAGGTTCGGATTCTCGTCGATCCAGACGCCGTCGACCGCGCGACGCACCGCCGGCGCGAGATCGAGCGCCCGGCACCCAGGCCCGATCACCCGGCCGATCGCGTAGGGATGATTGGGATGCGGCGAAAGGGCGGAAAAGGATTGTTCGAGCTTGCCCTCGGCATAGACCTCGACATCGAACTCGACGCTGGTGATGCGGATCGGCCGCAACGGATCGAAGCCGTCGGCGCGGAGCGGCGCGGACCAGTGCAGCAGGCGCTGGGCGATGTCGATCGCGGCGGGCATCCGCACCCCCTGCCGGGTGACCGACTTGATCTCGCCGTCTTCGACGATCTCGTCGGTCTGGGTCAGCTCCAGGATCGAGACCGGCTCGAGCCCGGCGAACGAGACCACTCGGCTGGCGAAGCCGTCGTTTACCACCTCTGGCAGGGTCTCGGACCGCATCCGGGCGGCGCGGCGGATGCTCAACGACAGCGTATTGCCCCAGCTTCCCGGATCCGGGCTCCTCGGGCCCGCCTCGCTGAGTTGCCGCTCGAACACCTGGATCCAGGTTGCTGCCTCGGCCCGTTCGCTGCGGTTGAGCTTGCGCGGATCGATCATCACCCAGGGGAAGCTTGCCCGGGCGCGCCAAGTAAATACACGATCCTTCTGGACCACTTCAGCGCTCCGCGCAGTCGGCTCGGCGATGCGAAGGCCGTAAGCTGTACGCCCGCCGGTTTCGAAGAAGCCCTTGACCGCGTGCCACAGGAACCCGTGCTCCATCGCCGCGCCGAACACGTCCTCGAACTGGCTGAGCGAATAGAGCCGCACCGGCACGCCGACCGGTCCGCGCCGGGCGTAGCCGAACAGTACGGGGATGTCGCCCCGGGCAAGTCGGCCGGCCGTGCGCACCGGCTCGACGAGCTGCCGGTACAGGCCAGGTGTAAGCAGCGTGGTCATCGCGGGCTACTCGACCAGCTGCACGTCCTCGACCGCGATCTCGATCGACTCGATCGCCGCCTCGTTCGCCGTAGCGTTCAGCGCCGGCCCTTCATATTTCGAGATCCAGGCCTCGAAGAATTCCCAGCGCAGCTTCGGCTCGCGCGCCTCGTTGAGAAGCACGATCGCCCCCTGCTTGCGCTCGGTGGCGCCGTCGAGCGTGGTCTTGCGCCAGTTCCACAGGTCGCGGTTCTGGGTGTAGCCGCGCTTCAGGGTGATGTTGCCGAACTTAAAAAGCGCCGGCAGCTTGCGCACCCGGGCGAGATCGGAGCCTTCGCGGTATTCAATGATGTCGCTCTCGGCGGTGATGCCGCTCACCTCGGTGAAGCCTGCGGCCGCGGTTCCCTCGATCTCGAGCAGGAAATTGAATTGGGCATAGGGATCGTTGCGCATGGACGCTCTCCTCTTGTCGTGCGCTTACGCGGTCGCTTCGCGGGTCTTCTGACTGATATGGACAATGACGAACTCGGCCGGCTTGACCGGCGCCACGCCGACCTCGACGATCAGCCGTCCGTTGTCGATGTCGTCCTGGGTCATGGTGACGCCGTAGCCGATGTTGACGAAGAAGGCCTCTTCCCGCTTCGCCCCCTCCAGCGCACCGGAGCGCCAGACCGTGGTCAAGAAACCGGTGATCGACTGCTTGACCGTGTCCCAGAGCGGCTGCTCGTTGGGCTCGAACACCGCCCACTGCAGGCCGGTATCGAGCGACTGCTCGATGAACAGGAGCAGGCGCCGGACGTTGATGTATTTCCATTCCGGATCCGAGGTGACGACCCGTGCGCCATAGATGCGCAGGCCGCGGTTCTCCGAACGGAAGTCGCGCATGCAGTTGAGGTTGATCGGATTGAGGATGTCCTGCTCGCCCTTGGTCAGCGCGGTCTCGAAGCCGAGAATGCCGCGGACGACCTCGTTGGCCGGTGCCTTATGGACTCCGCGGGCGATGTCGGTGCGAGCATAGACGCCGATCACGTGGCCCGACGGCGCGATCGCCCGCCGGTCGCCTGGATCGCCGAACCGATCGGCAATGACCAGGCCGGGGTAGTATACTGCGGCGCGGGTGGTGTCGAAGTTCTGGCGATGAGTCCGCGCCCCGGCGAGCGAGGTGCCGAGCGGCGTGTCGAGCACGGCGAACCGATAACGCATCTTCTCGCAATGGGCGATCAGCGCCTTCTGCACCGTCACCTCGGTTTGGCCGGGCACGGCAACGATACTGATCGTCGGCTCGTTCTCGAGCGCCTGGATGCCGGTGCGCGCGTCGGGATCGACGGCGGCGTTGCCTACGTAGGACGCGCCGTTGACGGCGCCGACATCGTCGTCGCCACCGGCAAGCATCCGCGGCACGCCGGGGATCAGAGGTAACAGACGGGTGGTCGCGTCCGCCTCGTCGGACAGCCGGATCAGGTCGGACGCCCCGGAGTCGGAGGGACGATCGGCACCGGGATCCCAGCTCCCGACGATCTTCAGGGCGTAGCGCGGATGCTCCGACGACATCGACAGCCGGTCGAAGAACTCGCTCTCCACCACCTTGCCGTCGCGCATACGCTCGACCGTCAGCGAGAATTCCTGGCTGGTGACCGCCGCCCCGAGGGCGACCTCGTCGGTGAGACCGGTCGCCAGAGTGACGATCCCGTGGACCGTATCGACGTCCGCCACCTCTGCCGCGATACCGTTGTCGAACACGATGACCGATCCGGGGAACAGCCCGAAGGCGGTGGCGACCGTCACCGTGGTCGCCCCCGCAGGCGCGATCGCGGTGGTCACTGTCTCGACCAGAGCTGCGGCGCCGGCTGTCACCCGCAGCGCGTCGCCCCACACGCCCGGCCACTGCGCATGGACGGTCAGGACCGGCGCCGCCGGGGTAAGCGGTACGCCGGGGGCATGGTCGTTGGCGAGCGGGTCGGCCAGCGTGATCAGGCGTGGCAGCGCCGTGACGAAGGCGAATTCCTGCGTGCCTGCGTTGTCGTCAAGCCGGACGACGTCGCCGACCGCAATTCCGGCCGCGCTGTCGACATCGGCAAAGACGGCCGCCGCGGAGGGATTGACGCCGTCGTCCAGCGTTGCCACGGTCGCGGTATCGTCGAGGCGGTTGAGCACCGACGCGGCCGCATGGGGCGACGCCAGCGATGCCGCCAGGGTGATCGTCGCGGTCGGCACGTCGATTGCCGCGATCGTCACGAACTCGTCGAGATCCGCGGCGTCGGCGAGCAGCAGCACCTGGTCGTTGGCAAGGCCGGTGACGTCGTCAAGAACGATGTCGGTATCGCCGGCCGCAAGGTCCGCGGTCAGGACGCCGGCGATCGCGTTCGGCGTCTGTACGGTCGCGGTGCTCGCCGCCGGAAAGGTGTTGGCCAGACCGCCGCCTATCGCGAGCCAGGGCTCAAACGCCGCCGCGTCGATGACCACCTCCTCGCTGGCGGTTCCGTCGACGACAAGGACGCGGTCGTCTGCTGCGAGCGCCCCCGGATTATCGACCAGGAGGGTGGTGTCGTTGGCACGGGCATTGGCGAGGATGATCGGCGACGCCGCGATCGCGGTGTCCTGCGCCACGAGGGCGAGCTCGGACTCGTTCGCGGCGGCGCCGACGATGCGCACAACGTAGAGCCGGCTGCCGCCATTGGCGAAGAAGCCTTCGGCTGCGTAGGGCAGCGCGTCGCGACTGCCGACAAATGCCAGCGGGTTCAGGTCGCCGCCGAACTGGCGGTTATAGTCGCCGAGACTGGTGACCAGGGTCAGGCGGTTGATCGGCCCGCGTTCGGTCATGCCAACCATCCCGGCGGTCGACGTGCTCGCCGCCTGGATCGGCTTGTTGCTGGAGGGGATTTCCTCGACATAGACGCCGGGAGCAAGATATTCGGGCATGTCAGTCCTCCTGGTTGGCGCGCGTTCAGCTATCGAGCGACAAAGTGATTGTGTTGATCCGAAGGGCGTAGTCCGGGCGAAACGGGACGCTGGTTTCGTCTGCGCCTTCGCGCAGCGTCAGCGTGACGATCTCGGCGACCGGCAGCGCGGCGATGAAGAAGCGGCCACCTGCGTCGGTTACCGCAGGCGCGCCGCCGTCGGCCCGCACCTCGACCCCGGTGATCGGATCGGAGGGATCGTGGTCGCGAAGCAAGGTACCGGCGAGCGCAACCGCGGCAGGCGGCAGCGCAGTCGAGAAGTCAAGTGGAGCGCCGGCGACCGTTTTCACCGTCACCGTCCGCCCCGCCGCGGTGACCTCGTGGTCAGCGACGGCAAGGTCGGCAGGATGGACGACCCGGGCAACCTCGACCGGATCGCGGCCGCTGAGGATGAGGTGCATGGTCAAGGTCACTGCGCCGCCGCCAGCAAGATCCGGCATGTCACGCCCCGGATCGAGCTGGAGCGCGAAATAGCCGCCCGGCTTCGTCACCAGCTTCGCGGGGATCGGCGCCGATTGCCCGTCCTGGCCGCTCTCCAGTGCGGCGTCGGCGATCTCCAGCCCGCGTCCGGTGATCGTCTCCGACATCCGGCCTTTCACCAGCGCCTGACGCAGGGCAACGCGATCGTCGGCGAGCAAGATCAACGCTCCCTCCCCATCTGTCCGACGGCCGGCACGAGTTGGTCGATCCGCCGCACCTGCATCGGCGGCCGGCCGCTGTCGATAGCGACCACCTCGACCAGCAGCGACAGCGACACCCGGAACGGCGCCGAGAAGGCGTTCCACATCTGCGCCAGCTGCTCGAGGGACAGCATGTCTGGCCGCACCCGGAGTTCGGGGCTTGCCCCGCCGAAGCTGTCGCCGATCGGCGTTCCCGCGATCGTCGCCAGGTTCGGGAAGTCGTGGAAATGCTGGATCACCCGGCCGAGCAGCAACTGGTTGGTCGCCTCGCTGTCGTCGACCGGGGTGAACAGATAGCGGAGCTGTAGCGGAATCGGCGGCCGGTGGAAAAGATCGTCCGCATTCGGGTCGGGCAGCGGGCGTTGGTTTCTAAGATGCTTGTCTATGTCAAGATGGTAGAGGTATAGGCTTGCAATGACCGAATTTTCGAGCGTTTCGCCAGGCGAAAGCAATGAAATCTTATCAACATCTCCATTAATATTAAAATTTGTGTCGGAAGTCATCTCTAGAACTTCGACAATATGCCTGCGTAGTTCAAGACTAACGTCTTGAATTATGCTAAAATTAGACATAAGCCACCTTCTGCACAAAATTTCTTCTGTCGAACAGTGGGATACCAACAGATAACTCGGATTTGTTGGAAGTATATTACACGAAAAGAGAGAGTAACTCAATAACTAAAAAAGAATTCCGAACAATATTTTTCAAATTGTTGATATAAGTTATTTAATAGCCCGCTCAATCTCAGAATTTCTTTCAGGGATTGGATATCTGAACGATCGGTGTCCACATCAGGCTTGCACGACACCGACGGTGTTAAGAGCGCGTTTGAGAAGGGGATTCCGTTGGCAGTGGTTTTGTGATTTCACGGTCTTCGAAGGAGATCACCGATGAATCGCGATCATTTCTGGCTGTCAGACGTTCAATTCGGTCGGCTTGAGCCGCTTCTGCCGCGGGACACTCGCGGCAAGCCGCGTGTCGATGACCGCCGGGTAATCAGCGGCATCGTCCATGTCCTGAAGTCAGGTGGGCGCTGGATCGATGCACCGCCCGAATACGGGCCGCGCAAGACACTCTACAACCGCTACGTCCGGTGGGCCGCCAAGGGCGTTTGGGTCGATCTCTTTCATGCGCTGGCCAGCGCCGGCGGACCACCAGCCGAGGTCCTCATCGACAGTTCCGCCGTGAAGGCTCATCGTTCGGCCTCGGGCGCAAAAGGGGGGAGCGCAATCAGGCCATCGGTCGATCGCGCGGCGGGCGCACGACCAAGATCCACGCACTGACCGATCGGCATTGCCGGCCGATCGCGTTCCGACAGGATCACCGCCGGGGTTGAGAAAACCTGATATTCGACTCGGCGACGACTTGATTTCGACGCCCACCCTCTTGCCAGCGCGGCGGCCCATCATTGGATTTTCCCCGGGGGCACTTTCGCCCCCGCCACCGGGGGCAGTTTTGACACTTTGCCGGGGGCGTTTTCGCCACTAGGGAAAGTACCGTTTACGACAGCCAGCCTAGGTTCTTCCCTGGGGGCGAAAGTGCCCCTCCTATCTATATCTTGGGAGAGGGATGATCTTCTGGCCGGGGTCATTTCGCGCCTGATGGCGTCAACCAGTCGCCGGGCGGTTTGGTCGTCGACAATCCGGCGCCAGTCGTTCGTTCGCGCCGAGCCGTCGTGTTGCGGCAGGAACGTGAGCCGATAGACGGAGGGGCGCTTGATCCCTCCGATCGACCGCCCGCCCTTCCGGGTGACAGCGATCCAGCCGAGAGCCTTGGCGACCTCGATTGCCTCATGGATCGATTGCCGGCGAACCCCGAAAACGGCGAAGTCGTCGAAGGTGACGACAAGGTTCCCGTTTTCGGTTCCTGCGTGTGACATATGCTCGATCAGGATTCGGTCGATGACCCTCCGAGCGTTCAAGGTCAGGCCCCGCCATGCCGGGCTTGCCAGCATCTCGCGAGTGAACCATATCCAGCCCTCATCGGCCGGCGGCCCGTTTCCGAACCGCCTGCCGTTACCGGGGCCTTGTCCGGGCATGAAGCCTTTGTTGCGCTTGCTCGACATCAGACCTCACGCCACCTTCCCGCCGAGCAAATCCTCTTGGACCTCGCAAGACTTTGGGGATTGGCCGCTACAGGCGGGGCAGACGCCGCCGTCGTCCAGGGGGCCGCGGCAACTCGGGCATGGCCTATCCTTGCCTTGCGGGACGATCCTGCGCGGAGCCAGCAATAGAGCCGGAGAATTGGTCCGCTCGTTCTTGGCCTCGGTGATCGTTGCGTCGATTCCGGCCGCTTCGAGGATGGCTTCGGCGATCGTCAGGGCGTGAGAAGGATCTACGAAAACCAGCGTGTCGCTGTCTTCGTCCCATGATCGTTCTTGCCTGACGACAACGACGCCTTTCCGGTTTGGGTAGACCGCGAGCGCCATTTGCTCGGGGATCGTCACCGCTTCCGGATCGGCCCAATCGAAATCATTTGAACAGGCGATCATGATTGCGCCTCCTGCTTCAAGGCGCGCCATGCTTCAAGGATGGCCGCTCGCGCCTCCTTCCAGTCTTTGAAAGAGCCGAGCGGTATCCGGTCCTGCAAGGTGGCGGCGCACCCGCCGGGGCGGTCGAAGACATGACCGATGGCCATTTGCCCGTCGTCGAACGAGCAGGACGGATCGCCGCTGACTGGTCGCTTCTTGCTGCGATCCTCGCTCATAGCCCCCTCCCACCGAAATGGAGATCGGCCAAGACGCCAGCCAGGGTGAGTGGAATCGCGAAACGCCTGCGGAGGGTTTCGGCTTGAAAGACGCGGAGGGATGGTCTATTTTCCGGGGTGCATCCAACCAGCCGGTCAAGCTGTTGAAAATCCCCGGCCCCGTCGCGCTTTCGCGCTTCGGGGTCGCGGTATGACTGGGGGGTCATTTCATGCGTTGTCCTCTGGTTGTGGTGGCAGACTGGCGGCCCTAAGCAGCCGCCCGCGTGCCCTCTCGGGTTGCCTTGTTGACCGGCGTCGTCTCGCCGGCAGCGGCCTTGGCTTCGGCCGTGTTCTGGAATGATGTTTCGGAAATCTGGAGGGCGGCCCAGCCGTCGAGAGCGCCGCGCTCATAGACGACGTCCCGCCCGACCTTTCTGAATGGCGGGCCGTTGCCGCCGACGCAGCGCTGCTTCGCCAAGGTCCGAGGCGATCGACGGATGCCCCAAACCTCAAACAGGTAGACGCTGGCCGGCGGTGTTCTGAAATAGAGCGGCTGGTCGATCGTCATGCGGCGACCCCCCGATCAAGGGGTTGGAAATAGCGTCGCTGCGCTTCGGCGGTGCTGGCAAAGCTTTCCGTCGAGATCAGTTGCCGCGCGAAGTCGTCGAGGTCTTCCTCGGCGTACAGAACCCGCCGGCCAACCATCCTGAAGCGCGGGCCGCCACCCTGGGAGCGTAGTCGCGCAAGGGTGCTCGGTGCCCGCTCGATGTTATGACGGTCGCGCAGGTGGTCGCTTGCTTGGGGTGTCGTGCGGAGACTGATCGCGCCTGCCGTCATCCTTTGATTCTCCTTCGCTTTCGGTGCTAGTTCGTGCACTTTCGCGAAAGATGGTCAGGGAGCGGCGAACAGTCAAAACCTATATATTCACGGCGATTTTATAGTTTTTCGGGGGATTTTATCGGTAGATCGAGGGAATTAATCGGGCTGCCGAGCGCGCCGCGATAGGGTTTATCGGGACCTTTGGTAATTAATCGGGAAATTAATCGGGGAATTAATCGGGGCGCCCTTTCCAAAGTTTGGTAAATTCGCGGGAGATCGGCAACTGATTTCGGCTTTCATCAGGGTGTCCGTCTGGCGTCGCTCCATCCAGGCGATAGCTTCGGGCGACTTCTTCGCCTCGGCAAGAGCTTCTCTTGCGAAGTCGATTTTTTTCACCGGCATCGAGAACGATCCATCCTCCACTTTCGCGAGAAGTGCCTGCGCCGCTTTTAGGGCCATGTCTCGCGCCGATGGCCTCCCCCGGCCGGATTTGTGAGCCTTGGATTGAGATTGCTGTGGTTCCGGGTCGGGCTCGCCTCGTGCCCTCCTGTGAGCGAGATCAATCCCGGCTATGGCGGTTCTCAGACTTTCCTCACTGACGAAAATGTATTGGAATCCATCCCCAGCGAATCCCGGGGCGAAGGGGTTGGCTGGATTGATCTGGCAATATCGAAAGCGTTGGTCGATTTGCTCTGTACTCCAAAAGCTCGCCGGCATTGGTCGGACCTCGCCGCCAGCAATTGCTCGTGTCGCGGTAAGTAGCCCTCCACGGGCCGCGAGGTTGGCGATAAACAGCTTGAGATGGGTGAAGCGATCCGCCGCCGCTGCGCGGTCAGCATCCGTCAGCCTCATCCCTTCGTTTTTGTCTTGTGTTTGGGGGGGCGAGCCGCCCGGGTCAAGAATGTCGGCCAGTGCTTTGCTACGCGCTATCGCTGCGGCAACCTCCGGGCTTGGTGGCTCTGGCGGGGCGCTGACCATCGGTTCAATGCCGTTCCATGCATCCGGAAAGTATGCCTTGCCTAGCTTGTGAACGGCTTCGCCGAGAAAGACGTATCCCGGGTTTCGGCGAGGCCAATCCCGGCTACCTTGGGCCCAGAAGCGGAAGACCTCGGCGTCGAGGCGCCTCCATCCTTCCATCCGCGCCTGATACTCTTCGATTGCGTAGCGTAGTAGATTGGCGCGCTGTCGTGCTGCCCTGTGATCCTCGTTTGTGCCGCCGGTCATAGCGATGCACCTTTCGCCTTGCATCATTGGGGTCGCGCGGGAAACCGGGTGATGCTGTCCCGGCTTGTCGGATGGCCGTCCTATCCCGCGCGGTTGGGTCACGCTCGCCGCTTGCCCTTGTCGATGCCGACGACTTCGCCGCCGCCCTCCTGCTTGTCGAGGGACGCGGCGATGGTCGCGCCGATAGCTTCCGACGCCCGCTTGAGCGGATCGTCGGCAAGGTGGGCATAGCGCTGTGTCGTCGATGCCTGGCTGTGTCCGAGCAGCTTGCCGATCACCGGCAGGCCCATCCCGGCCCCGGCGGCGGTCGAAGCGAAGCTGTGCCGCAAGTCATGAATGCGCGTCCCCTCTAGCCCGGCACGATCGCGGATCGCCGCCCAAGGGCGTTTCAGGTCGTTGCGCGGCTTCTCCACGCCGCCTGTCATTGGTCGACCAGGGCACACGAAAGGGCCGATGCGGTCGAGGCTGGCGAGGATCGCCGCACGCCGGAGCATTGAGGGCAACTGGCTTCTTGCCGGTCTTGGAGTCCGGCAGCCAAAGCCAGCCGCGCTCAAGATCCACGTCGGCCCATCGCAGGCGCAAGATTTCGCGCAGTCGACATCCGGTCAGGATCAGGAGGCGGATAGCTGCCGTCACATGCGGCCCGGCGACGAACGGCGCTTTGCCGTCCTGTGGAATGCCCGTTGTCTCCGCTTCCCGCAACGCCTCGCCGAGCCGGCCAATCTCTGCCGGGGTCAGATACCGCTCGCGCTTGTTCTCGCGATTACGCTCGATGCCCGCGGCTGGATTGAAGCCCTTCGGGATATGCCCGGCTTTGCCCCCCCAGCCATAGGCGCTCGACAAAACCGCCACCACGCGGTTTGCCATTGTCGGCTTGTCGACCAGCGCCCCGTGTAGTTCTCAGCACGTCCGACTCGGTAACGTCGATCGCCTTCTTCCGGCCGATCGCCGGCACGATGTAGAGCCGCGCTATTGTCTGATAGAGCGAAACGGTTGAAGGCTTCCGGCGCCGTTCGACATGATCGGCAAGGAAGCGCTCGATCAGCTCGGCCACGGTCGCGGTTGCCCGATCCGTAGCGCGGTCGCCAAGGGGGTCGGCGCCGCCTCTGACGGCCCCGAGGATGTCCTTGGCCCTTGTCCTCGCCTGTGTCGCTGTCACGCTGCTGGCGGAACCGAGGCTCATTCGCTTCTTGTTGCCGGTGCGCCCGCTGGCTGCTGGCCGATATTCGACTATCCAGCTTTTCGAGCCCGATGGCATGACGCGCAAGCCGAAGCCCTTCAGGTCGGTGTCGTAGATGATGGACGCGCGCTCGCCCGGCTTGGCCGCCTCGACCGTTCGCGCGGTCAGCTTCCGGGTTGCCATGACTTGCCGCCTTCCCGTCCGTGTCGCCACCGTGTCGCCGCACATCAGGGAAACAGCGGTAAACACGATGGAATGAACGGTAGCCCCAAAGTAGCGGAATGTCTATGCTTTTTGGCTAGAGGGTGTTGAAGGATGAACCTTTGGAAAGGTTAGGGACCCTGATTTGTAATCAGGGGGTCACGGGTTCGAATCCTGTTGCCGGCACCAGTACTCAGCTCGAACAGGAAATTTTGAAGATCCGCTCGGCTGACGTCGGCGGTAACGCGCATGATCGGTCCCGAATCCCTGATTCCGGTCAGTGTGGGAGGTCAGGCAATGACGGGGCACCTCTCCTGAAAGCAGTGTGGGTCGGCAAATATTTTCGTCGTTCGGAGGCAGCTCTGCCCCCGCTCGCTCCGC
>CAWEUQ010000021.1:0-401152 GCA_963812275.1 uncultured Alphaproteobacteria bacterium
CTTTGGCGCAGCATCCTTCGGCCGATATAGAGGCCGCATCCCTGCCCGACTTTTCCAGTCCGTAAGATTCCGTCCAACTGCGCGACAGATTGGCGGGCTAGTTGACGATCTTGTACCGTTGCCCGATGCCGAGGCGCCGAAGGATGCGGCACGCCGGTACCGGCGACGGTTGCCGTGGTACGGGGCCGGCCCCCGAGAAGAAGGCTCGCTCATGCGAATTCTGGTCGTCGAGGATGACAAGAGGACGTCGGACTACATCGTGGCCGGGCTCTCGCAGTCGGGCCACGTCGTCGATGTATGCGCCAACGGCCGCGAGGCGCTCGCCTTCGGCACTCAGGAAGCCTTCGACCTGTTGATCGTCGACCGCATGCTTCCCGGGCTGGATGGTCTTTCCCTGGTGAAGGCCTTGCGCGCGGCGGGCGGAAAGATGCCGATTCTGCTTCTGACGGCGATGGGCGGGGTCGAGGATCGGGTCGAAGGGCTCGAGGCGGGCGCCGACGACTATCTCGTCAAGCCCTTTGCCTTCTCGGAACTCCTGGCGCGAACGAACGCGCTCCTCCGCCGCCCGCCGGTCCAGTCGGAGAAGACGGTCCTGAAGGTTGCCGACCTCGAACTCGATCTCATCCGCCGCAGCGCCAGGCGGGCCGGAAAGACCATCGAGTTGCAGCCTCGGGAATTCACCCTGCTCGAGGTCCTGATGCGGAATGAAGGGCGGGTTGTGACGCGGACAATGCTGCTCGAACGGGTGTGGGATTTCCAGTTCGATCCCAAGACCAGCGTCGTCGATACGCATATCAGTCGGTTGCGCGCGAAAATGGACAAGCCCTTTGGCGAGCCGCTGCTGCATACGGTGCGCAACATCGGCTACAGCCTCCATGCACCCCACTAGGTTTCTGAAGAGCACGCCGCTCCGGCTGGCGCTGACCTTCTCCCTGCTTTTCGTCGCCGCCTTCCTCGCCGCCGGCGCCGCCGCCTATCTGACGATGAAGGGGGATCTCGGCCAGCGTCTCGACCGGCAGATTTCGGAGACATTCACTGCCTTTTCGGGATTATACGAGAAGAACGACACGACCGATCTGCAATCGACGATCGCCCGGCTGGCGGGCGCCGCGGGCAACCATGACCGCGTCTATTCGGTCGGCCCGCCGGCCGGCCCGCCGCTCGCCGGGAACATTCCGAAGGTTCCCGCCCAAACCGGCTGGATGACGGTCTACGGCCCGAAGCTCGGCATTGCCGAAAGCGACCTCCAGTTCCGGGTCTATTCGGCCGACATCGGGGACCTGC
Organism: uncultured Alphaproteobacteria bacterium; assembly: GCA_963812275.1. Taxonomy (GTDB): domain Bacteria; phylum Pseudomonadota; class Alphaproteobacteria; order Rhizobiales; family Kaistiaceae; genus Bauldia. The sequence goes on from CAWEUQ010000021.1 coordinate 1,285, forward strand.
GCGTCACGGTCGGCGCAAGCTTCGAGACGACCGCCGAAATCCTCGAAACCGCATCGACCAGTTTCGCCTATGCTACGCTCGCTGTCCTCGCCCTGGCGATCGCCGGTGGCGCCTTCGTCGCCTTTCGCGCCCAGCGGCGTATCGAACTTATCGCCGGCACGATGAACGCCATCAGCGAGGGGCACCTCGCGGCGCGCGTGCCGATCACCCGGGCACGGGACGACATCGACTACCTCGCCACCCAGATCAACGCGGCCATGGACCGTCTCGAGCGTCTCGTGGAGGGCATGCGGCAGGTCAGTTCCGATATCGCCCACGACCTCAAGACGCCGATCAGCCGCCTCCATATCGCGATCGAGACGGCGGTCGACCGGGCGAGCCAGGGTCAGTCCGCCACGACGGAGCTCGCCGACGCGCTTGCCGCGGCGCAGCTGATCAACGACACCTTCGACGCCCTGCTGCGGATCACGCAGATCGAGGCCGGCGCGCGGAAGTCCCGTTTTACCGAGGTGGACCTTGCCGCGGTCCTCGATACCGTATTCGACGCCTACGAGCCGGTCGCCGAGGAACAGGGACGCAAGCTGACGCTCATTCTCGCAGATCAGCGACCGATGACGGTCCGCGGCGATCGGGAGCTGCTCTTGCAGCTGCTTGCCAATCTCATCGATAACGCGATCCGTCATTCGCCACCGGGTACTGCGGTCAGGCTGGAGGGATTGCCTGCGACCGAAAAGCGTGGTCCGGAGATCGTCGTCTCCGACGACGGACCGGGGATTCCCGCGGCCGAGCATGACAAGGTCTTCCAGCGGCTCTACCGCCTCGAGAAGAGCCGGACGACGGACGGATCGGGCCTCGGCCTCAGCCTCGTCAAGGCGGTCGCCGACCTGCACGGCGCGGCGATCCGGCTTTCCGACAACGCCCCGGGGCTGCGGGTTGCGATAGCCTTTCCCCTGCGGCCCGGTTCCGAGTACCCGGGGTCCTGATCGCCTCCTTGTGGATCCCGTCGCTTTTCACCGACCGCTATTCGTTGATGGTGCCTCGCCATTGACGTGTTGATCTCGGTCCGCGCGGCGGTCCTCATAGGCTTGTGCGTCTCGGCCGAAAGGGCCGCGACCCCAAGGTCCGTCACCCGGCGCCGAATTTCCTTACGAAAGCGTATGAATCCGGCCAACCCCCGGCAAACCCGCTCGTGTCGACTTCTTTCGTGGCGCCGGCAGGTCTGATCCCCCCCGTGCGTCGGTTCGAAGACGGGAGGGAAGGGCGTGACAGTATCGGCGAGGTTGGGAGCACGCGCGCTCCATCGACTGCTCCAGTTCTTCGCCGCGATGGCCGCCATGCTCTTCGTTGCCGCCTGGTCCTTCGCCTGGTGGCAGGCGTGGGTGTTTCTGCTGGTTTTCGGCGCCGGGCTCGGCCTCATCACCGCCTACTTCCTCAGGACCGACCCGCTGCTGATCGAGCGCCGTCTGAGAACCGGGCCGGGCGCCGAGCGACAGCGTATTCATATGGTCATACAGGCTCTGGGCGGGCTTCTCTTCGTCATGCTGGTCATGTTTCCCGGTGTCGAACATCGCCTGGGCGGAGCCCAGCTTCCCGGCTCGGCGATCTTAGCGGGCAATGTCCTCGTCATTGTCGGTCTGTTCGTCATCTTCATGGTCTTTCGGGAAAACAGCTTCACCTCCGCAAGTATCGAGATCGCGCGAGGGCAGCAGGTCGTCGCGACCGGCCCCTACCGCTATGTCCGCCATCCGATGTATGCCGGCGGCCTGTTGATGAAGCTCGGCATCCCCATTGCCCTCGGCTCGTTCTGGGGGCTGCTGCTCTGGCTGCCGATGGCCGCGATCATCGTCGTCCGCCTGACCAGCGAGGAAGCCTTCCTGACGATTGGGCTGCCGGGTTATGCGGCCTATCGGGCCCGCACCATCTGGCGACTGGTCCCCGGACTCTACTGATCCGACATCGCTGCTTCCGGTGGATCGCGCTGGTTTCCAGCCAGCAAGGCCAGTCGCGGCTTACCAAAGGGTAAGTCGACGGACAGGGGCGGACAACCTGCGGATGCCACATTCATCCCCTGTCCGGCGACGAAAGCCGGATCCTCAAGGAGGTGACCGTGAACGCAAGATTATTGAAGATCGCACCGCTGTTGGCATCCGTGGCCGTATTCGGCGGCCTGGCCCCGAACATCGCGGCCGCGGCCGACAAGCCGCTGCCGACGATCGAGCAGCCGCTCAAGCCCGAGCGCAATCCGCCCGGCGACATCCCCGACAACCAGGTCTTCATCGACTACGTCTCGCCGCTCGGTTTCAGCCTCAAGGTCCCCGAGGGCTGGGCGCGTCAGGACCGCGCCGACGGCGCGGTCTTCGAAGACAAGTACGGCCGCATCGTCGTGACTGAAGCGCAGATGCCGTCGGCGCCCGATATGGCAACCGCCAAGTCCGAGCTCGTTCCGGAGCTGAAGCAGGAGGCGCGCGCCGTGACCGTCACCAAGGTCAGGGCCATCGAGCGTCCTGCCGGCAACGCGATCGTCGTCTCGTACGGATCCAATTCCGATCCCAATCCGGTCACCAACAAGGCGATCCGCCTCGAGAACGACCGCTACTATTTCTGGAAGGACGGCAAGCTCGCGATTCTCGATCTGTCGGCCCCGGCCGGCGCCGACAATGTCGACCAGTGGACCCTGATGTCGGAGAGCTTCCGGTGGCAGTGATGGCGGCCGTCGCGGCGCACGACGTCTATCGCTTCTTCCACACGCGCGACGACGAGACGCGGGCGCTGAGAGGCATCAGCTTCTCGGTCGATTCCGGCGAGTTCGTCGCGCTCGTCGGCCCCTCCGGAAGCGGCAAGTCGACGCTGCTCGCATGTCTCGCCGGGCTCGACGTGCCCGACGGCGGCCAGGTCGAGTTGATGGGCGAACGGATCGCAAGGCTGGATGAAGCCGCACGGACGCGAAAGCGTGCCCGGCACATCGGCATCCTGATGCAATCGCGGAACCTCGTTCCGGACCTGACCGCCGAGGAGAACGTCCTGCTGCCGCTGCTGATGGCGGGGCAGCGCGACGACGGGCGCGTCTCGCGCTTACTGGAAGTGATGGGCATGGCGACCCGGGCGCTTGCGCTTTCCGGAGAACTTTCCGGCGGCGAAGCCGCGCGCGTCGCCCTTGCCGTCGCGCTGGTGCTCGAACCCGAAGTCGTGCTCGCCGACGAGCCGACCGCGGAGGTCGACGCGGTGACCGAGGGCCATCTCCTTGCGATCCTCCAGCGCCATTGCGACGGCGGGACGGCGGCCATCGTCGCGACGCATAGCATGGCGGTAGCCGATGCCGCCTCGCGGGTGATCCAGATCGCCGACGGGAGGATCGTCGATGACACGCGCGCTCATTGAGGCGAGGGATGTCGGCCGCCGCTTCGGCAGCGGCGAAGCCGCCGTCGAAGCCCTTCACGCCGTCAGCTTCGCCGTCGAAGCTGGGGACCGGATCGCGCTTGTCGGCCCGTCGGGAAGCGGGAAGTCGACGCTGCTCAATCTCGTCGCCGGTCTCGACGAACCGACGTCGGGCACGCATCGCCTGGCCGGATCTCGGCGGCCGCGATCAATTGCGGCCACTCGCCATCGGCATGATCCACCAGTTTTCCTCGCTGGTTCCGACCTTGTCGGTGACCGAAAACGTGGCGTTGCCGCTCCGCCTCGGGCATTGCCCCGACGACGGCCACGCCGTCGCCGAAGCGATCGAGGCCATGGGGCTGACCGCCTTCGCCGATCACCTGCCAGGCGAATTGTCGGGTGGCCAGGCGCAGAGGGTCGCCATTGCCCGCTCGCTCGCCCACCGGCCGAAACTGCTGATCGGCGACGAACCGACCGGCCAGCTCGACCGGAGCACCGCGCAGTCGGTCCTCGACACGCTTCTCGCCTACGTCTCGTCCTCGGGAACGGCGATCCTCATCGCCACCCACGACCAGACGGTCGCCGCCCGGATGCGCAGCACCTGGACCATCGAGCATGGGCGTCTTCGAACCCGAACCGTGGACATCGCGGCATGATGATTTTCCTCTGGCTCAAGAGCCTTCTCAGAACGACGCTCGGCCGGATGACGGCGACCGCCTTCGGCATAGCGCTCGCGGTCGGACTGTTGCTCGTGCTCGGCATGTTCGTGGTCTCGGCCGGGAACACGATGACGGCGCGCGCGATCGAGAATGTCCCCGTCGACTGGCAGATCGAACTGGCCCCGGGCGCCGACAAGGCGACGGTTGAGAAGGCCCTGGCCGACAGCGGCGTCGCAAGGACCGTGCGAACGGTCGAATACGCCAGGGTCGACGGCTTTTCGGCCACCACCGGGGGCACCCAGCAGGTTACCGGCGCCGGCGAGGTGCTGGGTCTGCCCGGCGACTACCAGGCGACCTTCCCGCGCCAGATCGAATTGCTGAGCGGTTCGGCGGACGGCCCGATGATCTTCACCCAGACCGCGGCGAACCTCCATGTCGGCCTCGGCGACACCGTCACCATCCAGCGCCCGGGCGCCGGGCCGGTTTCCGTCACGGTCGCCGGCATCGTCGCGATGCCCAACATCGATTCGATCTTCCAGGCGGTCGGCGTGCCGCCCGGCATGGCGCCGCAATCGCCGCCGGACAACGTCCTCATCCTTTCCCAGAAGACATGGCACGCGCTGTTCGACGCGCAAGCGGCCGCGCATCCCGAACTCGCTGCGGACGCAACTCCATGTGCGGCTCGACCGCTCGCTCCTGCCACCGGATCCCGTCGGCGCCTTCACGGCCGTCCGCGAAATGGCCAACAATCTCGAGGCCCGGGTTGCGGGCAGCGCGGCGGTCGCCAACAATCTCGCCGCCCGACTCGATGGCGTTCGCGCGGATGCGCTCTACGCCAAAGTACTGTTCTTCTTCCTCGGCGCGCCCGGCGTCGTCCTCGCGATCCTGATCACCGTGGCGATCGCCGATGCCGGCGCATCGCGGCGGCGGCGCGAGCAGGCGCTGCTCCGTGTCAGGGGGGCAAGCCTCTGCCCAGGCTCTGTCGAGGGCCGCCGTCGAAGCCGCGATCGTCGGCGTGGCCGGCTCGGCAGCCGGCATCCTGCTCGGCCTGCTGGCGCTGATGCTGATCGGCGCGAGCGCTGCCGGCGCCGGAGGCCTCTGGTGGGCCGCGGCCGGCGCGATCCTCGGCCTCGGCGTGGCGATCGGCGCGATCCTCGTACCTGCGGCGAGGGCCGCGTCGCACGATACCGTGACGAGCGTGCGCACCGACGTCGATCGGCCCGGCCGGCGGCTCTGGGAGCGCCTGTGGCTGGACGTGGCGCTGCTCGCCGTCGCGGCGATCGTCTTCTGGCGGGCCCAGGGCGCCGGCTACCAGATCGTCCTGGCCGCCGAAGGCGTGGCGCAGACATCGGTCAGCTACGAGACCTTCCTCGCGCCGCTGGCGCTGTGGGCCGGGCTCGGGCTTCTGTGGGTGCGACTTTCCCGGCTCGGGCTGATCCGCGCGCCGGCGTTGCTGCGCCGGGCGCTGGCACCGGTCGCCGGCGATCTTTCCTCGACGGTCGGCGCGTCGCTGTCACGACAGAGTTCGCGGCTGTCGCGGGGCGTCGGACTGCTGGCGCTGGCGATCGCCTTCGCCGTCTCGATCGCGATCTTCAATATCACCTATGACGGCCAGTCCCGCGTCGATGCCGAACTGACGAACGGCGCCGACGTCAACGTCACCGGCACCACCGGCGATCCCGCCGGCGCGAGGCTCGAGCAGATCCGAGGTGTGGCCGGGGTGACGGCCGCCGAGCCGATGATGCACCGCTACGCCTATGTCGGAAACGACCTGCAGGACATCTACGGCGTCGACCCGAAGACCATCGGCAACGCGACGACGATCGCCAACGCCTATTTCGTCGATGGCAACGCGGCGGCGACGATGGCCGCTCTTGCCGCCACGCCGGATGGCGTCCTCGTCTCAGAGGAGACCGTCAAGGACTTCCAGCTGCAGCAGGGCGACACGGTGAACCTCCGCCTCCAGTTCGCCGGCGATCATCAGTATCACAGCGTGCCGTTCACCTTCGTCGGCGTGACGCGGGAATTCCCGACCGCCCCGAAGGACTCCTTCCTTGTCGCCAATGCGAGCTATCTGGCAAAGGTGACGGGTGCGGACGCCCGCGAGGTCGTGCTCGCCAAGGCCGCGGATTCTGCCGCCGCGGCCGAAGCCGTGCGGGCCCTCGGTCAAGGCCGATCCGGTCCTCAAGGTCACCGCGCTCGGCGAGGTCCAGTCGCTGATCTCGTCGAGCCTGACCGCCGTCAATCTCGGCGCGCTGACCCGGCTGGAACTGGTCTACGGCCTCCTGCTGATCGCCGCCGCGGCCGGCCTCGTCCTCGGCCTCGGCTTTGCCGAAAGGCGTCGCACCTTCGCGATCCTGACGGCGCTCGGCGCGAAGGCCGGCCAGATCCGGGCCTTCCTCGACGGCGAGGCGCTGCTGGTCACCGCGAGCGGGCTGGTCTTCGGTCTTCTGACCGGCTTCGGCGTCGCGATCATGCTGGTCGTCATGCTGTCCGGGGTCTTCGACCCGCCGCCGGAAACCATCTCCATACCGGGCGGCTACCTGCTCTTCGTCATCCTCGGCGCCATCGTCGCGGCGACGGCAGTCGCCTTCGGCTTCGGGCGTTTCCATCGTCGCCTCGATGTCGTCGCGCTGAAGCCCGAATAGGCCGAACAATCGACTGCCCTCCGGCTTCGGCGGGGCCGGGGCGAACCGAACGAAAGAGGCCGACAGAGCCTCGTCCGTGAAAACTGGCAAGGGCCGATGCTGGTGTCCCGGTCCTTGTCGCTTCTTCTCGCCGATGTCCCACGCCACGCACCGGCCGTAGCCGCCATAGTCCGCGTTCCGCGTTCAGGGGCACCGCCAGCTTACGAATTGGTATGTCCCCGGTCGTGGCGGAAGTTTCGCGACGGGGCAAACGCACGCATCGGGACCGCTGCTTCAGCGACGGGCAATGACTGGAAGTTGTACTGACATCGGGGCTCTCCTCCCTTTGGTGTTGTTCGACGCCGCGAAAATGGGGCCGAGCCGCTTCAATTCAGGCGTTCCAATCGCTTCGTTGATATGCAGTGACCATCAGTTCCGCGTTCTGCGGCTTTGCATCGATCCGCCCCGCTTCGATATCGAGCGCGATTTCGACCACGCGCCTGTTGATCGGCGCGTCGCGGCCATGCGCTTTCAGCGTTTCAACGACGACGCCGTTCACGTCGTCGACTTCGGCGCGCCGCCCCTTGCGCCAATCCTGAAGCGAAGTGGTCAACGTGTCGTCGCGCGAGAAGGTGGTGAGGACCTTTTCGAAGATCTGGTCGACATAGCGGTCGGGGTGATTGCTCATCACCGGCGGCATCCCGATGATCGGCATGATCGTGGCCCCATCGGCCATGGCCGCCTGCATTGCCTCGTATCCGGCAGCGCGCATGACTTCGAGCATGCCGGGCGCGCTGGCCGCATCCCTGAGACAGGTGTTGATGATCGCCGAAGGGATCAGTTCGGCGGCGTTCACCACAAGCTTCATCCACTTGGCCGAGCGGATATCGTCGGTCACCACAACCGTGCCGGAATTTCGTAGCAGGTCGGCCACGCCCTCGACTCTGTGTTGCATTGCCGGATCAAGCGCTCCCATCGTGAACCAGGACTCGTCATGGTCGTTCTGGCGGGTCGTGATCCCCGGCTCCCACATGTTGGAGGCAATCTGGATTACCGCGCCGATTGTCCGCTCGCGCCCGACGACCCTTGCGATATCCTCGTGGGTCATCCCATTTTGTAGCCCGACAACGAAACCATCGGGCGCGAGGACCGGCTTGATGAGTTCGCAGGCCCATTTGGTGTCGTAGGCCTTGACCACCAGAAACACGACGTCGAACGGCTCCTTGATCTCGGCGACCTCGCAAAAATGGAGCGCCTTCACCTCGGTGTGAATGGTTCGGGTCGGCAGATGGACGGTGAGGCCCTTCTCGCGCATGGCCTCAACATGCGCGGGCCATTGGTCGATGAAGGTCACGTCAAGCCCCGCGAGGGCAAAGTCGGCGGCGACGGAGGCCCCCTGAGCGCCGGTGCCCAGAAATGCGATCCGTGGGTTGTTCCCGATCCCTGATGTCACATGGCTCTCCCAAATTTCGTTTTTTGCAATCGACGAACCGTCTCGAACAAGGTGCCGCGTTCCGTTTATTGCATGATCACCCGACCGTCGATGATCCGACGTTGGCCGGCATGTCGTCGGACGCGGGCGAAACAAGGAAATCGACCGAGCCGACGATATGTCAGGCATGTCAGGTTTCCGCGGTCACCGTTGCGGACTGGGTCGCATAACGATCGACCGCTTCCCAATCCAGCGCAATGCCGACGCCCGGCTCCTCGTCGACACGCGCGACGCCGTCGCGAATTGGCATCGGCCGGCGCAGAAGTTTCTCGAGCGGATCGGCGCCCAATTCCTCCGGGATCATCTCGACGCCTTCGATGCCCGGGAAGGCGGCCGCGAGATGGACGTGGAGCGGCAGGAAGACATGCGGGAAGACGGTCTTGCCCGCACCGTCGGCGTGATGGATCGCTTCGACCGCCGCGGTGATCCCGCCGCAGGTCGTCGCGTCGACGCGCAGAATGTCGACCTCGGCCGCAAGGTTGCGCATGACGCGGGTACCGTGGATGTCCTCGCCGGCGGCGATCGGAGTCCGGATGGCCCGCCTCAGCGCACCGATCAGATCGACGTCGACCGTCGAGAACGGATCCTCGATGAACTCGAGCCCGAAGTCGTCGAGACCGAGGCAGTCGCGCCTCGCCGCATTGATATCGCGCCAGGACCAGTGCGAGTCGACGGCCAGTCGCCCGGGCGCCTGTCGCGTGACACGCTCGATAAGCGCGCGATCGAATGCCGGGTCATAGCCCCTCAGCATGATCTTGACGCGCTCGTATCCCTCGTCGCGCAGCCGCGCCACCTCGTCAGCAACGTCATCGATCGTGCGCCGGTCGAGATAGTATCCGGCGACCGCGGTGGCGCCCACCGACCGGCGCAACCCGCCGAGGATCTGGAAGAGCGGCAGGCCCGCCGTCCTCGCCATGATGTCCCAAAGCGCGATATCGAGAAGGCTGTATGCCCGCGACAACGCCGCGCGCCCCGGCTGGTTCGAATCCTGGAGGGCGACCATCAAGGCGTTGCGCATCTCCAGGTCGGAGGCGCCAACGATCCGCCTTGCCAGACTCTCGAGCACGACGAAGAGCGGCGTTCCACGGACGTAACCCAACGCCTCGCCATGAATGCCACCGTCTGTCTCGAGCCGAAGGCAGACGAAATCGCGTGTCGTGATGCGCGTGTTGCCGAGGCGGATTTCCTGCGGCAACGGCACGCGGCATTCGGCAACTCGCAGCGTTGTCAGTTTCATGATCAGATCCCGGATCGGTCAGTCGTTATGGTTTTCATCAATATATGGCTTGCATATCTTAGTCTGATAATGAAAGGAAGCCATACGATAAGGGGGGACATTTCGATGGCTGGCCACGGCGACCTTCTCGACCGCAGGACCCTGGTGACCGGCGGCGGCGCGGGAATAGGCAGAGCGACCTGCCTGGCACTTGCGCGCGCCGGCGCGAAGATTGCGGTCTTCGATATCGATATGGCGGCGGCCGAAGAGACGGCAACCCAGGTTCGCGCGGCCGGCGTCGATGCGGTCGCGATCGGCGGGTCGGTCGCCGACCCCGACGACGTTCAGCGGACCGTCGATGCGGTCGTGAAGGAATGGGGCGGCATCGACATCCTGATCAACAATGCCGGCGTCAGCGCCAACAGCCCGACCCTCGAGCTCAGCCTGAACGCCTGGAACCGCGTCGTCGACATCAACCTCAACGGCGTGTTCATCACGGCCCAGGCATGCGCCCGGGTGATGATCCCCGAGGGCAAGGGCACGATCATCAATCTCGGCTCCATCTACTCGACCGTCGCGGCGCCGAACCGGCTCGCCTATTGCGCGACCAAGGCGGCGGTCGCGATGATGACCAAGTCGCTCGCGATCGAATGGGCGAACTCGGGCATCCGGGTGAACGCGGTCGCACCCGGCTATGTCCGCACGCAGCTGGTCATCGAGCTGGAAGCAGCGGGCAAGCTCGATCTCGAGGCGATCAACCGGAGAACGCCGCAAGGTCACATCGCCACGCCGGAGGACGTCGCGGAAGCGGTTCTCTTCCTGGCAACCGACAAGGCATCCCACATTACCGGTCAGATCCTCGGCGTTGACGGCGGGTGGACCGCATATGGCTACATCTAGATGATCCATCCGACACCGCGACTCCGTCAACGACTGTTCGAAGCAGACCGGGAGGGGTGATGCCACGGTGTGGCGGAGGCCCACATCGCTCTTGTCTCTCGCGAGCGATGAGTGACTCATCACCCACGGGGTCAGCCCGACGGAAATGTCAGTCGGCGGTCAGGGGATGATATGGCGAGATTGGCAAGCCGGCTTGCGTGATCTCAGAGCTGTCGCCCGTTACCAGGGTCGCCCAGCGGCGCGACCAAGGGTGACGGCCCCCGCACACCCAGCAATCCACGACTTGCGTGGAAAAGGGCATTGCGTCAAACGCCGACCGCGTCATTTCAACACCGGTCGATATCGTTTGGCCCGTCTTCGGACAAAGGATGGCTACGATGCTCATGGCCCTCATCCATACTTGGATGCCACGCCCGACCATCTCACAACAGGAAGAGCACCGTTTTACTCGAAATCCACAACTTCGACTCTTCCTCGCAGGAAAGAGTTGAGCTTCTGCCATTCGGAGGAAGGCCGCCGGAGACCCCGCGTCCGTTGAGTCTCGTTGGAGCGTTCGGCTCCGGGGTCGCATTGCGGCGTGGGTGGCCCGCGCCTTCTCGGCGTCCCCCGGCCGCTGCTATGGTGAACCGACGGATTCGGGAGGGTACATGGACGACGACCGCGCCATCACGCTGGAGAGTGCAAGTCTTCGCGTGGTGATCACGCCCCGGGTTGGCGGGTCGATCACGTCGATCGAGCATAAGCACCTCCATGCTTCCGTGCTCGGCACCGTTCCGTGGGACACCCTCGATCAGCCCGAGCCCAATGCTGCGGCAGCCGATGAACCGACGTGGCTCACCCGCTACTCCGGCGGATGGCCGCTGCTCTTCCCCAATGCAGGTGAGGCCTGTGAGGTCGACGGTATCCGCCACGGCTTCCATGGTGAAGCCTCGATTTCGTCCTGGAAGGTGACGGGCCGGGACGCGGCGGCCCTGCAACTCAGGCGGCGTTTCTTCACGGTTCCGGTGGAGATGACGCGTGACATTCGGGTTGAGGATGACGTGGTTTCCATTCGCGAGACGGTCGATATGCACGGCCCTGTGCCGGTTCGCGTGATCTGGGGCCATCATCCCACCTTCGGATCGGATCTCCTGGCAGGGGACTTCGTCGTCGAGACCGGCGCCCGCGGCGTCTCGGTCGACCCAGACTACGATCCACCGGCAAATCAGCTTCCCCCGGGAGCATCCGGCACGTGGCCCACGGTGCCCGGGGCAACCGGACCGTGCGATCTCTCCCGGCCGATGGCGCCCGCGGCATCTCTGTCCTATCTCACCGATTTCGCCAGCGCCTGGGCGTCGATCCGCCGGACCGACGATACCGTCGGCGCGGCACTCTCCTGGGACGGCGAGATGTTCCCTTGCGCGTGGTTCTGGTGGGAACTGGCGGGGACGCCGGAGCCGCCCTGGTATGGACGGTGCAACCTGATCGGACTTGAGCCGAACACCACCTGGCCGGCCATCGGCCTTGCCGCTGCCCGAGAGCGGTCAGCACCGCTTCTGGAACTCCGTCCTGATCACCGATACGCCACCTGGATCCGGCTTCACGTCTTTCGACCCGAGGGGCCGGTGAACGGGGTCGATGCGGCCGGGCGCGCGACAATGGCAGGGCCGCTCGCATAGCCTGCCATTGGTCGGATCCTAGGCCACCGGTGGCGAGAAGATGACCTCGTCGTTGACCCTGATCTCGATGTCGACGGCGTATTGGCGCAGTGCATCGGGATTGACCTCCATGCCCAGTCCCGGCGCATCCGGAACGTGCACCTCTCCGTTGTCGTCCGGGGTGATGTGATTGGTCGTCAGGTCGACGGCGAGTTGCTTCGGCGCGGCCGGGAATTCGCAGATCGTATGAGATTCGAGACCAGCGTATGGCTGCATGGAGGCGCTCAACGCGAGGTGGGACGTGAAGGTATGATTGACGTAGGTAACGCCACGGGCGGCGGCGTGATCGGCCACTTCCTTCGCCGGGCCGAGACCTCCGATACGACCGCAATCGATCTGGATATAGTTGACCTTGCCGAAGTCGATCAGGTGCCTCGCCATGTGGGCGTTGTGCGAGGCCTCGCCGCCCGCGAGACCGACCGACGACAGCCGTTCGGACAGCGCGGCATAGGCTTCGTAGGCGAATCCGTGGAACGGCTCTTCCAGGAAGGTGGCGTGCACGGCCTCGAGCGGCTCGATGCGCCTGGCGCAGGCTTCGACATCCGTACCGAAGATCTGGCCGGCGTCGATGAGCAGGATACCGTCGTCGCCGAGGCCTTCGCGAGCCGCTTGGAGATGATCGATGTCGCCCTGGAGGGATTCGCCGAACGGTGCCCATCCGAATTTCGCCGCGCGGAAATTGCGGGACCTGATGTCCTTCGCCACTTCGAGCGTCTGCTTGGGGCGACTTGCCGAACAGGGCGGAGGCGTAGGGGATCTTCGGGTAGGCTTTCTCGTAGCCGAGAAGCTGCCACGCCGGGACGCCGCGCGCCCGCCCGAGGAGATCCCAAAGCGCCATCTCGACGCCTGACCAGGTATGGACGGCCTGGAGCAGGTCCATGCTGTTATACGCAACCGAGGCCGCCATGGCCGCAATGTCGTCAGGTCCCCCAAGCGTCTTGCCGAGGACCGAAGCGGACACCGGCTGGCATGCCCCGTGCGACATTGGACAGCAGAACGCGGCGATCGCCGGAAGGGGAGCTGCCTCGCATTCGCCCCATCCGACATGGCCGCCGGCCGTCACCCGCACGACCAACGCATCCTGGCTGCCATCGGCCGCCGTCGTGACCTCGGGCATGGCGACGTAAAAGAAGTCAACGCTTTCGATCTTCATGGAAGGGGCATCCATTGCAGGCCGCTGAGCATCATTTCGGCGCCGCCTTACGCGGCGTCGAGGATTCTGCTATTCCGAACATTCGGACTGCGGTCTCGTTTCTTGGAATTCGAGCCTAGTCGTGGCGCTGTCCGGTCGTCAAGGGCCGAAGGGCGACTGGCGCCCGTGGGAAGCGGCGGGTAGGCGTCTAGGCTTGGGCACCGAGCCTGTGTGACAGCCGACGGGCCGCGTCGGTGACCGCGGCGATGAGCCGGGGCCGGTTGTTTGCAGTCAGCCGCGTCGTCGGCGTGACGATGCTGATCGCGGCAACGCAGCGCCCGGTGTTGTCGAAGACCGGCGCGGCGACGCAGCCGGCATGCTCGTTGGTCTCGTTGACCTCGGTGGCATAGCCCCGCTTGCGCACCTGTCGGATTTCCCTGATGAGGACGTCTACGTCCAGCTTCGCCCGCCCCGAGGGAGACTGACGGACGGTACCCGTCAGCAGATCCCGCAATTGGTCGTCCCCGAGATCAGACACCAGGAGGCGGCCGGACGCGGCCCAGTTGACCGGCACCCGCGAACCGACCTGGCTGACGATGCGGATCGGGTTGTTCCCCTCCTCCTTGACCAGGACCAGCATCATGTTGCCGTCGAGGACCGACAGCTGGACGGTTTCGCCAGTCAGGTCGCGCAGATCCTCGATCGTCTTGCCGCCGTCTTTGATGAGGTCAACCTGGTTCCGGTAGGCCGATCCAAGCTCGAAGAGCTTGCGTCCGAGAAACAGGCGATTGTCCCTGCCCTGCGGCTCGATGTATCCGGTATCGCTCAGGGTGTTGACCAGATCATACGCCGTCGACTTCGGAATGCCGAGACGCTTGATGATGTCGGCAACTGTCAGCGGCCCGCCCAATTCCATCATCAGCTCGAAGATGCCGAGAGCGCGGCGAACGGCTCGCGATCCGCCGGTGTCCCGTGTCCTGCTGCCTGCGGATGTTTTCCTGTCAAGCAAGGGCTCACCTCTCAATTCCGGTATTCTGGACTTGTATCCTATATTTCGGCCATTTATACAAGACTTGTCGAGCCTGGGGGACTGCATGAAGATCACCGAGATCGAGACGACTCCCTTGGGTGTCCGCGGCTGGCAGGGGGACAGCTTCGACGGCCCTTACGGAAACGCTCCGTGGATTCGTGAACCTCCCCGCACCGGTCCGGTTCGAGAGGAGAGGCAATAGCCGATGGCTTTGCTCGACGGTCAGGTATGCCTCGTCACCGGTGCAGGGCAGGGCCTCGGTCGTGCGATCGCTCTTGAAATGAGAGAGGAAGGCGCCCGGGTTGTCCTGATCGAACGCAATCCCGACACACTCCATGCGGTCCTTTCGGAGATCGAAGACAACGGCGGACAGGCGGACGCCTACGAACTCGACGTCACCGATCACAACGCCTACTCGAAAGTCGTCGCGGACGTTGTCGCGAAGCGCGGCGCGGTCCATGCGCTGGTCAACAACGCCGCGATCAATCCTCCGACGAGGACGATCCTCGAGGACACAATCGACGACTGGCGCACCACCATCACCATCAACCTCGAGGCTGTCTACGTCGGGTCCAAGCTGGTCGCGCCGCATATGGCCGCGGCGAAATACGGCCGGATCATCCATATCTCATCCGTCCAGAGCTTCGTCTCGAGTGGGTTCGTCGGCGCCTATAACGCCGCCAAGGGCGGCATCACCGGCCTCACCAAGTCGATGTCGGTCGAACTCGGTGAATACGACATCCTCGTCAATGCCGTCGCGCCCGGCTTCATGCTGACACCGATGTCGATCATCGACGGCGTCAATGAAACGGAGACACCGGAATTCCTGGAATGGTACGTTGCCAAGGGCAAGATTCCGCTCCGTCGGACGGGTTATCCTGAGGACGTGTCCGGAACGGTCGTTTTCCTGGCGTCGTCCTACTGCCGCTACATGACCGGGCAGACGCTCGTCGTTGACGGAGGCCTCACCAGCACCTTCTGAATTGGCCCGGTCGCCGTTCTTCAAGACTTCGATACAAGCAACAAGGGGATCAGACGATGACGATCAACAGATGGAGCGGAAACTTCTCACGCCGCAGGTTCCTGCAGGGCGCGGCAGCCGGGACCGGCGGCCTCGCGCTGACGGGCCTGTTGCCGGGCCTGTCGGCGCAGGCCCAGGACAAGACCCTCGAAATGTGGTGGTGGGGCGAGCAGGAACTGCCCGGCCTGCAGGCTTTCCTCGACGAAAGTGTTGCCGCCTACAAGGCCGCCACGGTCAACACGATGCTGCAGGATACCGCGGTGGTGATCTCGCAGTTCCAGACCGCCGCGGCCGCCCACGAGGCTCCCGACATCCAGTATCTCTGGAACGGCATCTACCACATGGAGAGCGTCTGGCTCGGCTACCTGCGCGGGCTCAACGGCCTCGTCGACGCCAAGGTGCTGGAGGCGTCCAATCCGACCCTCCTCAGCCGCTACGGCGGCGACGTCTACCGGGTCGGCTGGTACCCGATCCCGATGCTCTGGTACTACAACAAGGATCTCTTCGACAAAGCCGGCCTCGACGCCGACACCCCACCCAAGACCTGGGACGAGTTCCTCGCCGCCTGCGAAGCGCTGAAGTCGGCCGGCATTACCCCGGTCGGTGGCGGCATCCAGGACGGCTACTGGGGCGAATGGTATCTCGGCCACGCGCTGCCGCAGAACCTCGACACCGTCGGCGAGGCGCTCGACCTCTTCATCGGCGAGCGCGACTTCCGCGAGCCCAAGTATTACGAGCACTGGTCGAAGCTGGAGGAACTGAAGAAGGCCGGCTTCCTCAACGATGGCATGTCCTCGCTGGAACTCTATCCCGGCATCGACCTCATCGTCGCCGGCAAGCTCGCCATGGGCAAGTCAATCGGCACCCGCTTGCCGGCCGATAGCAAGGCCACCGACGGCAAGATCGGCGTGATGGTCATGCCGGTCTACGGCAGCGGCAAGCTCGCGGGCAAGCCGATCATGGACACCCAGGGCCTCGGCATATCCACCGATTCCAAAGACCCGGAGGCGGCTGCCGCCTTCCTCGAGTACCTGCATTCGCCCGAGCGCCTGCAGGCCTTCTGGGAGAAGACGGGCTGGATCCCCTCCGACACCAATTTCGACACCAGCGTGGTCACCGATCCCTCGGTCAAGTCGATGTGGGAGAACTGGGCGCTGGCGCCGAACATTCCGTACGTCGCCAACCTCACCCCCGGCCAGTTCTATGAGCAGGCCATGATCCCCGCGGCCCAGCAGATCGTCCAGGGCGACATGACCGGCGAGCAAGCCGGCGATCTCGCTGCCCGCATCGTCAAGGAATGGCGCGACTTCAACCCGGATCTGGTCGAGAGCTACCAGGCCTGGGCGAAGGATCTCTCCTGAATCAAGTCCGATCGGCCGGGATGCCTCACGGGGTGTCCCGGCCCTCTTTGCTTTCGCGGAATCCCGAAGTCCTGAAGGCCCCATGAAGAGAAGCCGTTTCGTACCCTATCTCTACGTGGCGCCGCTGGTTGCGCTGCTTGCCTTCGTCTTCGGCTATCCGGTCGTCCGCAACTTCGAATTCAGCTTCAAGATGGTCCGTGGCATCGACGGACCGTGGATCGGGCTCAGGAACTACGAACTCGTCCTCGGCCAGTCGCTCTTTTGGGAATCGGTCAGCCACAACCTGATCCTGCTCCTTGCCATTCCCATCATGGTGCTGGTGTCGCTGCTCGTCTCGATCCTGCTCTACGAGCGGCTAAGGGGATGGAAGGCCTACCGCGTCATCATTTTCATTCCCTACATCCTGGCGATTCCGATCATCGCCGTGGTGATGAAGAAGATGTTCCAGTTCAACGGCCCGGTGAACGAGGTGTTGCGCTGGCTCAGCCTCGACTTCATGGCCCTGGACTGGATCGGGTCCTCCAATGTCGCGCTGTGGACGGTCATGCTCCTGATCATCTGGCGCGAATCGGCGCTCGGCATCATCCTCTTCCTCGCGCGGCTCCTCAGCCTCGACGAGTCCCTGATCGAATCCGCCAAGATCGAAGGCGCCAACTGGTGGCAGCGGGTGTTCCACATCCTGCTGCCTCAGATGAAGGGGGTGATCGAGTTCTTCATCGTCATCAGCGTCATCACCCTGCTCTCGGCGGTCTTCGCCTACGTGTACATGATCGGGGGCGGTCGCGGCGGACCTGGGACGTCGACGATGGTCGTCGAGATCTACATCTACAATGCGCTGATCCGGACCAGCCTGCCGGGGATCGCGGCCGCCGTTTCGGTGATGCTGCTCGCCGTCTCTGCTGTCCTGATCTTCCCCCTGTTCAGCTCCCGTCGTCAGGCCAACGAGACAGCGTGATGATCTCGACCCGGTGTCGCCATACAGCAGCGGGAGATTCCCTTGGGCGTCGATAATCCGTTCAAGCACGCCGTCCTTTGGGTGGCCTGCATCCTGGCCCTCATTCCGACGCTCTTCATGATCTCCACATCGCTGAAGAGCCAGGCCGACTACGCCATCGACAAAGTCGGCCTTCCCGGCACCGTCGTCTTCGACAACTTCCGCAGCGTGATCTTCGACAGTCCGTTCTTTGCCTGGATGGCCAACAGCGCGATCCTCGTGATCGGCGCCGTCCTGCTGAGCGCCGCGGTGTCCTGCCCGGCAGCGTTCGCGATCGCCCGCATGGAGTTCAAGGGACGCGATGCCCTGTTCTCGATCAGCACCGCGCTGATGGCGGTGCCGCCGGTCGTGATGATCGTGCCGCTCTTCGTGCTCTATACCCAACTTTCGTTGATCAGCACCTACCAGGGCGCCATCGTGATCTATGCAGGGCTGATCACCCCGTTCTCGGTTTACCTGCTGACGACCTTCTTCCGGACGCTGCCGGAGGAATTGTTCGAGGCTGCGCGGATCGACGGGGCCGGTGACCTGCTGATTCTCCTGAAAATCGCGCTGCCGCTGTCTCTGCCGGCGGTTGTCACGCTGGTGGTGGTGAACTCGCTCTACGTCTGGAACGACCTGCTGATCGCGATCCTCTTCCTGCAGGACGACGCCAAGCGAACGCTGATGGCCGGTATCAGTGTCTTCCAGGGGCGCTACAACAACCAGATCCCGCTCACCATGGCGGGAATGGTCATCGCCAGCGCGCCGATGCTCATCCTCTATATCCTGTTCCAGAAGTATTTCATTCGTGGACTGATGGCCGGCGCGGTCAAGTAGCGCGCCCGCACGCCGCCGAGAATGTTCGATTTCATCTGCTCTCGCTCCGCGAGGACAGCCCGGACGCTCGTCAGCCGGGCCGCTAGCTGCGGCGTGTCGGACGCGGCGAGCCAGACGATCCCCGTCAGGTGCGCCGAGCCGACGGTCATTCGCCGGGGAATCCGTCCGGGGACATCGGCCCCCGCGGGCCGAGTTGCCTAATCCGAAACATTCCGCTGATGCTTAAGGCATAGTCGCGCATCAAATTTGAGCGGCGGCAATGTTGTTCTCCGACGCCGGGCAGCCAGCCATCGTTGACAGGTCTCGAAGGTTCGCGCCAAATCGAAGTCAAAATAATGCTTGGTTGCAAGGGGGGAACTGGCCAATGAAAGCGCGCGCGACGGTTCATCGAGATTTCAAGATCGGAACAATAGATGATCGTCTTTACAGTGCCTTTCTCGAACATCTCGGACGCGCGGTCTATGGCGGCATCTACGAGCCCGACCATCCGACCGCCGACAAGGATGGCTTCCGCGGCGATGTGCTCGCTCTGGTCAAGGATCTGAACCTCCCGCTGGTCCGCTATCCCGGTGGCAACTTCGTTTCCAACTACAATTGGGAGGACGGCATCGGCCCCCGGGACGAGCGCCCCGTCCGACTGGACTATGCGTGGCGAACGACCGAGCCCAACGTCGTAGGTACCGACGAGTTCATGCGCTGGTGCAAGAAGGCCGCAACGGCGCCGATGATGGCGGTCAATCTCGGGTCCCGCGGACTCGATGCGGCGCTGGCCATGCTCGAATATTGCAATCACCCGGGCGGCAGCTACTGGAGCGATTTACGCAGGAAGAACGGGACGAAGGCGCCGCACGACGTTCGCGTCTGGTGCCTCGGCAACGAGATGGATGGCCCCTGGCAGATCGGCCACCGCACCGCCTACGAATACGGGCGGGTGGCGAACGAGGTCGGCCGGGCGATGAAGAATTTCGACGATAGCCTCGAACTGATCGTCTGCGGCTCATCGCACTCCTACATGCCGACCTACCCGTCGTGGGAGCGGGAGGTCCTGGAACAGTGCTACGAGATCGCCGACCACATCTCGCTGCACATGTATTTCGAGAATTACGAAAAGGACGTTGCCAACTTCCTTGCCAAGCCGGTCGTGATGGAGCGCTACATCGACACGATCATCGGCACGGCCGACTATGTGAAGGCCAAGACGCGCTCCAGCCACACCGTCAACATCTCATTCGACGAGTGGAACGTCTGGTATCACAATCGCGGCAGCGACGCCGAGAACATCCGGACCTGGGATTGGCCCGTGGCGCCGCCACTCCTCGAGGACGTCTACAATTTCGAGGATGTCCTGGTCGTTGCCTGCATCCTCAACGCCTTCATCCGCCGGGCCGACCGGGTGAAGATCGCCTGCATCGCCCAGCTGGTGAACGTGATCGCTCCGATCATGACCGAGAACGGCGGTCCGGCCTGGAAACAGACGACTTATTATCCGCTCTACTTCGCCTCGCTCCACGGCCGCGGCGAAGCCCTGTCGGTGGCCGTCGACGTCGCGACCTACGACGCGAAGGTGGCGGACGACGTGCCCTATCTCGACATCGCCGCCGTAAAGAATCCGGGAAATACGGTGACCTTCTTCGTGGTCAACCGTCACCCCGACGAGGCGCTCGCCCTCGATCTCGCTCTTGATGGCTTCAAGGCTTCGAAGATCGAGGAGCACATCGCCATCGCGCATCCGTCGCTGACAGCGGTCAACACGGCGGGCGACCCGGAGCAGGTCAAGCCCGCACAGGGAAAGGGGCTGTCCCTGCGTGACGGTCGCATCCGCGGTAAAGTCCCGCCATTGTCGTACCACGTCATCCGCGTCGCGGTGTGACCGGTCGGGCGACGCACAACCTGTGGTGCGGGTTTGTTGACCGGCCTTTTCGCGCCATGTATCGTCGTACAAAAGATGAGACGGGGCTTGAGCCCCGTCCGAGGGGAGGAGCATCGGCGCATCGACTGAGCGGCTTGCCGTCGCAGCGATGACGTACGCAACGCAAAAAACCCCCCTCCTTCCCGTCTGGTCAGAGAGGCCGAGACCTGTCCGCATGAGGCAGCGTCTCGAAGTCAGAAGCGTGTGGAGGAGACGGAAACACAATGACGACGACCATCATCAAGGTGCTGGCGACAGCTGCCATCCTTTCCTTGAGCGCCGGTGTTGCGGCCAAGGCGCAGGAGAACGTCATCTGGTGGGACTTCCTCGGCGGCGGCGACGGCGTCCGCATGAAGAAGCTCATCGAGGACTTCAACAAGGAGCACGCCGGCGAGATTGAGATCCAGGGCACGACCCTCGATTGGGGCGTGCCCTTCTACGCCAAGGTCCAGACCTCGGCGGCGGTCGGTGAGGGCCCGGACGTGATGACCTATCACGCCTCGCGCATTCCGCTCGCGGTGAGCCAGGGCACGCTCACCGAGATCACAGCGGACGACATGAAGACGCTCGGCCTCAGCGAGGCGAGCTTCGCCCCGGCGCCTTGGGATGCCGTGCATGTCGACGGCAAGCAATACGCCGTGCCGTTCGATACGCACCCGATCGTGCTCTACTACAACAAGGACAAGCTCGCCGCAGCCGGCCTCATCGGTGATGACGGGCTGCCGAAGGACCTCAACGGCGTCGACAACTTCAAGGCGGCCCTGAAGAAACTCAAGGATGGTGGCAGCGAGTGGGGTATCTCCACGGTCACCGCCGACGGCACCTTCTCGTTCCGCACGATCTACTCGTTTCTCTGCCAGCAGGGCGGCTCGATCGGATCGGACGGCGCGTGGCTCACCGGCGACAACCCCGAGAAGCTCGCCAAATCGGTCGCGGTGATCGCCGACTGGGTCAACGACGGCTACAACCCGTCCTACACCGACTATCCGTCGACCGTCGCGCTGTTCACCTCGGGCGACGCGCCGCTGATGATCAACGGCGTCTGGGAGGTCCCGACGATGACCGACCTTGCCAGCCAGGGCAAGCTCGGCTTCGAGTGGGGCGCCATCGAGCTCCCGGTCTTCTTCGACAAGCCTTGCACCTATTCGGACTCGCACAGCTTCGCGATCCCGAACAACGTCGGCAACGAGCAGACGGCGGAGAAGCATGCCGCGGTGCTCGAGGTCATCAAGTGGATGGAAGAGCATTCGCTGTTCTGGGCCACGGCGGGTCACATCCCGGCCAACAAGGCGGTTACCGACTCGGCCGAGTACAAGGCGATGCAGCCGCAGGCGACCTACGCCACCCTGACCGCCAACATGATCTACGATCCGAAGTCGGTATACGCGGGCGTCGCCTCGCCGTTGTTCGAAGCTGCCGGCAACGCCTTCACCGCGGCGATCAACGGGGAAGTTGATCCGACCGAAGCGGTTCAGGAGATGAAGGCCGCGCTGGACGAGTTTCAGTAATCCCCCGCAACACCGGGCTGGCCGGCGCCCTCGGCGCGCCGGCCGGTCCCTTGCGCAGGGAAGTCGGATCCGGATGCTAAAAAGCAGACGTGACGAGATACTCGCGGCGGCCGTTCTTATCGCGCCCTTCGTCGGTATCTACGGCTGGTTGTTCATCTATCCCACGATCCAGATGGTGGGGTTGAGCTTCACCAACGCGCCGCTGATCGGGGCGGGCGACTGGACTGGCGTCGACAACTACGTCCGTCTCCTCAACGACCGGATATTCAAGGGCGCGGTCTGGAACACCACCTACTTCGTTCTCCTGACGGTGGCTCCGGGAACCGCCGTCGCGCTTGGCATTGCGCTGATGGTCAGCCGTCTGCGCGGCTGGACCCAGAGCCTGATCCTCGCAGCCTTCTTCCTGCCATTCGTGCTGCCGGTCACGGTCGTCTATTTGCTCTGGGACTGGATGCTCAACGCGCGCTTTGGCATCCTGCAGGAAATCATCAGACCGGTTGTCGGACGGTCGGTGAACGTCTTTCGGGACATTCCATGGTTCATGCCGATGGTTGCGCTGGTCACGATCTGGTGGACCAACGGCTTTTCCATCCTTCTGTTCCTCGCCGGACTGCGGAACATCCCGCAGGAAATCTACGAGGCAGCGTCGCTCGACGGTGCAACCCGATGGCAGATGTTCTGGAAGATCACCTGGCCGCTGATCTGGCCCGTGACCGTTCTCTGCCTGACGATCCAGCTGATCCTGCAGATGAAGATCTTCGATCAGGTCTACCTGTTCTCGCTGAACGCGCGAACCCAGCCGACCATGGTCCTCGTCCAGTATATTTTCGACCAGGCGTTCGTCCATAACAAAGGCGGCTATGGCGCCACGGTCGCGGTGGCGCTGTTCGTCATCGTCGTGGTGTTCTCCGTGCTCCAGTATCAGGTGCTTCGCGTGCGAGGTTATCGATGACCGCGACGGACGCCGAACTCCTCGCCGCCTCAATCAAGACCCGCCGTATCCGGGACATCAGCGGGGTGTTGCTGACCATCCTTACCGTCATCTGCGCAGCGATCTGGTTCTTCCCGCTCTATTGGGCGCTCGTCACCAGCCTGAAGTTCGAGGAAGACGTCGTCGGAAAAACCGTCGAGCTCTGGCCGTATAACCCGACGCTGAACGCCTACATCTACATGCTGACGAATTCGCGTCTTCTCGTCTGGTATCTCAACTCGACGATCGTCTCCGTTTCGATCACGGGCCTGGTGGTCATCATGGGTGCGAGCTGTGGCTATGCGATTTCACAGCTTCGCTTTCCCGGCCGTACTGCGCTGTGGTGGGTCATCCTGGCGAGCTTCATGGTTCCTGTCCCGGCGCTGATCGTGAACCACTTCATCATCATGGCGGGCGTCGGTTTCCTGAACACCTACCAGGGTGTCGTCCTGCCGCAGCTCATCGCACCCGTGACAGTCATCGTCTACAAGCAGTTCTTCGATTCAGTCCCGAAGGAGTACCGCGAGGCGGCGGTGATCGACGGCGCCAACGAATTCCAACTGCTGTTCAATGTCTTTCTGCCGATGAACTGGGGCGTGACGACCGCGCTCGCCCTGATCACCTTCATCGGCGCCTGGAACACCTTCCTTTGGCCGTTCCTTGCCATCAAGACCCAGGACATGATGACGGTCACCGTTGGGATCACCGAGGTGCAGGATGCCTTCGGCGTCTACTACGCGCGCCTGCTTGCCGGCGCGGTGCTGGCCGGCCTGCCGGTGGCCGCCGTCTACCTGATCTTCCAGCGCCGGGTGACCCAGGCGATCACGCTTTCGGCCGGCATCAAGGGCTGATCGCCAGGAGTTGAGGATCGTGGATCGGTGAAGCGCACGACCTCGGCTGCGAGGACAGGGGCCGCTTCAAGCGCGGGCGGCGGCCGATGGCATGTCTCGAACGTCAAGAACCTCGTCGATCACCGGTCGACGGCGACGAAGTTTCCTTTCCATGCGGAATGCGCATGTTTTCGCCTTGCCAAAGTGTCGGCAAGCTGCATGAGTCCGGGCGATAGTGCTCGGCGCACTTGACCAAGAAACGTCCAAAAACGCCTTTGGCATGGGAGGAGTCATTTCATCATGAAGACCACACGTCGTACTCTGTTGAAGACCGTAGGCGGCGCGGCACTGGTTGCCGCGGCGCCGTCCATCCTGACGACGTCGCTGAGCGCCGCCGACAACAAGCGCATCGCGATGATCGTGAAGAATCTCGGCAACAGCTATTTCGACGCCTGCGCCAATGGCGCGAAGCAGGCTGCTGACGAGATCGGCGGCATCGAGATCATCTACACCGCTTCGGCCAAGCCGACCGCGGAGGACCAGATCGCGGTGATCGACGCGCAGATCGCGCAGAAGGTCGATGGCATCATCGTTTCCGCAAACGATGCCGACGCCCTCGTGCCGGTCGGCAAGAAGGCCATGCAGCGCGGCATCAAGGTCATGAGCTTCGACTCGGCCATCGCGCCGGCAGGCCGCATCGTCCATCTGTCGGCCTCCTCGACCCCGCTGATCGGGGCGAAGCAGGTGCAGATGATCGGCAAGACGCTGGACTACAAGGGCGAGGTCGCCATCCTTTCGGCCGCTTCCACCATGACCAACCAGAATGCCTGGATCGCGGCCATGAAGGAGGAGTGGAAGAAGCCGGAATACAAGGACATGCCGCTGGTCGCGACCGTCTATGGCGATGACCAGGACGACAAGAGCTATCGCGAGATGCAGAGCCTGATCAAGTCGCACCCGGATCTGAAGGGCGTCATCTCGCCGACCACGATCGGCATCCGTTCGGGCGCCAAGGCGATCGTCGATGGCGGTCTCGTCGGCAAGGTCTACATCACCGGCCTCGGCCTGCCTTCCGAGATGAAGGACTATGTGCTGGCGGGTGCCTGCGACACCTTCGCGATCTGGAACCCGGTCGAGTACGGCTATGCCTCGACCTTCATCATGAACGACATCCTGAACGGTGCGGCGACCACGGAAGGCTCGAAGCTCTCCATGGGCAAGAAGGGCGAGACCACCGTCGGCAAGGACGGCGAATGCATCATGGGCGAGCCCTTCGTGTTCGATAAGTCGAACGTCGAGGAATTCGCGAAGATCTTCTGATCGCGGATTTCGTTTCCATCCCCAGGGCCATGACCGGAGCAGTCCGGTCATGGCCACACTTCTGAATCTCCGCCGCTGATGGCCATGCCCGATCCCGTCCTCACCCTGTCTGGCGTGTCGAAGAGCTTTCCGGGCGTGCGGGCGCTTCATGACGTCAGCCTTTCCCTCCAATCCGGGCGGGTAACGGCGCTGATCGGCGAGAACGGCGCCGGCAAATCGACCATCGTCAAGATTCTCACCGGAATATACCGGCCCGACACCGGCGAGATCCGCGTCGATGGCAAGGCCCGGCATTTCTCTTCGCCACGCGACGCCTGGGCCGCCGGTGTTGCCGCGATCCATCAGGAAACGGTGATGTTCGATGAGCTCACCGTCGCCGAGAACATCTTCATGGGCCATATGCCGGTCGCGTCGTCGCGCGTCGTCGACTGGGCCGGGATGCGCGCGCGCTCGGCCGACCTGCTGCAACGTATCGATGCCCCGATCCCGCCCGGCCTTCCCCTGAAGCGACTGTCGGTGGCGCAGAAGCACCTGGTGGAAATCGCGCGTGCGCTTTCGCACGACGCACAGGTGGTCATCATGGACGAGCCGACGGCCGCGCTCTCGGCCAACGAGATCGACGATCTGTTCCGCATCGTCGCGCAGCTGAAGGCCGAGGGCCACGCCGTCGTCTTCATCAGCCACAAGTTCGACGAGATCTTCCGCATCGCCGACGACTTCGTCTGTCTCCGCGACGGCGAGAAGGTCGGCGAGGGGCCGGTCGATTCCGTGACCGAAGCCGAACTCGTGCGCATGATGGTCGGGCGCCCCGTCGACCAGGTCTTCCCGAAGCGTGACGTGCCGATCGGCGAAGTCGTGCTTTCGGTCAAGGACCTGTCCAATGCGACGGAATATGCCGACATCTCGTTCGACCTCAGCAAGGGCGAGATCCTCGGTCTTTATGGCCTGGTCGGCGCCGGCCGCACCGAGGCGATGCAAGGCCTGTTCGGTATCACGCCGCCGACGCGGGGCACCGTGACGCTCGAAGGCATGCCGCTGTCGGTCGCCTCGCCGGCCGACGCGATCGCCGCCGGCATCTCCTACGTGCCGGAGGACAGGCAGGACCAGGGCACCATCCTGTCGCTCGGCATTCGCGAGAACGTCACCCTCGCCAGTCTCGGCCAGTATGTGCGCGGCCTCTTCCTGTCTCGCCCCCTGGAATTGGACGAGACGCGACGCCTCGGACGGCGTCTCGCGGTGAAGGCATCGAACTGGGAGCAGCGACTGGCCGAGCTCTCCGGCGGCAACCAGCAAAAGGTCGTGATCGCCAAATGGCTGGCAACACGACCGAAGGTGATCGTCCTCGACGAGCCGACGAAGGGGATCGATATCGGCTCGAAGGCGGCCGTCCACGAATTCATCGGCGAGCTTGCCAGCGAAGGACTTGCGGTCGTCCTGATCTCGTCGGAGCTGCCGGAGGTCATGGGGCTCGCCGACCGCCTGATCGTCATGAAGGAAGGCCGCATCGTGGAAGAATTCCAGCGCGGCCGCTGGAGTGCCGAGGCAATCGTCGGCGCGGCCACCGGCGCGCGAAAGGCGGCCGCGTGACCTCGCTCCTAAAATCGCGCGAGCTCATCCTTGCCGTGATCCTCGCCGTGGCAGTGGTCGCCATCGGGTCGTACGACCCGGTCTTCGTCCGATGGCAGAATATCAGCGACCTGCTCACCGAGACGTCGGTGCTGTTCATGCTGGCGCTGGCACAGATGGTCGTCATCCTCACCCGCGGCATCGATCTCTCGGTTGCCGCCAATCTGGCCCTTTCGGGATTCGTCGCGGCGCTGGTCAGCCAATACTATCCCGAAGTCCCGCTGGTCCTGATGATCGCCACCGGCGTCGCGGTCGGATTGCTGCTCGGCATGATCAACGGCGCCCTGGTCGCGCTCCTCGGCATACCGCCGATCGTCGTCACGCTCGGAACGCTCGCCGTCTATCGCGGCATGATCATCATCCTGGCCGGCGGCGATCAGGTGAATGCCTCGGAGATGGGCGCCGGGTTCCAGGCATTCCCGAAAGTAACCATCCTCGGGCTGACCACACCGATCTGGATCGCCATCGGGGTGTCGATTCTTTTCTGGCTGTTCCTCAATCTGACGCGCACCGGCCGCGGT
This sequence comes from uncultured Alphaproteobacteria bacterium, assembly GCA_963812275.1. Classification (GTDB taxonomy): domain Bacteria; phylum Pseudomonadota; class Alphaproteobacteria; order Rhizobiales; family Kaistiaceae; genus Bauldia. Next base: position 28,292 of record CAWEUQ010000021.1, read on the forward strand.
CTCTACGCCGTCGGCGGCAATCCCGTGGCGGCGCGCTATTGCGGCATCAGCCAGGGCAAGCAGGAGTTTCTCGCATATTCGATCGCGGGCGCCGTCTCCGGGCTCTGCGGTTATCTGTGGGTTGCGCGCTACGGCGTGGCCTATTCCGAAATTGCCAGCGGCTACGAACTCACCGTCATCGCCGCCTGCGTCATCGGCGGCGTCTCGATCGGCGGCGGGGTCGGCACCGTCGCCGGGACGCTTTTGGGCGCGCTCTTCCTCGGCATCGTCAACACGGCGCTTCCGGTGCTGCAGATCTCGCCCTTCTGGCAGATGGCGATCGCCGGCGCGGTCATTCTGGCGGCCGTCGTCATCAACGCGCGCGCCGAGCACCGTCCGGACAAGCTCATCCTCCCCGAGGCGCGTCGTCTCGGCAGGGATACGGGCTGGCTGAGGAGGGTAAAAGCGTGAACGCGCCGATGCCGCCCGACCAGCAGGACCGCTATACGGTCCTCGATACCGCACCCCGCCGGGTCCGCGACGTGCTGCTGAGCTGGGATGTGATCCTGGTCATTCTGCTGGTGCTGACGATCATCGTGAACGCACTCGTCTCGCCCTATTTTCTCGACGTCTACAATCTGGCGGACGCCACGTCCAACTTCTCCGAGAAGGCGATTATCGCGCTCGGCATGGCGCTCCTCATCCTGGTGCGCGACATCGACCTGTCGGTCGCCGCTATCGTGGCGCTGGCATCGATGGGCATCGGCTATGCGGCCGAGGCCGGCGGGAGCCCAATGACGCTGTTTGCGGTCGGCATCGGGATCGGGCTGCTCTGCGGCGTCTTCAACGGTGCGCTGGTGACCCGGTTCAGGCTGCCCTCGATCGTCGTTACCATCGGCACCATGTCGCTGTTTCGCGGACTAACCCAGGTGATCCTGGGAGATCAGGCGCTCAGAACCTATCCGCAAGGCTTTCTCGACCTTGGCCAGAGCTATTTCATCCCGATGACGGAGACAAGCGTATCCTGGCTGTTCGTGCCGCCGGTACCCCTGTCGTTTCTGATCTTTCTTGTCCTTGCCGTGATCTTCGGCATCGTTCTCCACAAGACGGCAGTCGGCCGCCAGCTCTTCGCCATCGGCTCCAATCCGGTCGCCGCACGCTTTTCAGGCGTTCCGGTCAATCGTTTGCGTTTCCTGCTCTTCGCGCTTTCCGGGATGATGTCCGGCCTCGCCGGGGCGCTGCTGACGGCGCGGCTCGGCTCGATGCGTTCGAACATCGCGGTCGGCTGGGAGCTCGATATCGTCACGATGGTCATTCTCGGCGGCGTTTCCATCGCCGGAGGCGTCGGTTCCATCCTCGGCGTCTTTCTCGCCGTCCTCGTTCTCGGCCTGGTGACGTTCGGCATGGCGCTCAACAACATCCCGGGGCAGGTCATCAGCGTCTATATCGGCGCGCTGCTGATCGCGGTGATATCCATCCCTCGCATATTCGAGCGGCTGAGAGCGTGGCGGACGGGCCGCTGAGCGCTTTTGAACGGATCTGTCGCAGCACGACGTCAGGACATCGGCAAGCCGACGGATAACGGGTTCATCGCGGCGTCACGACGATCGCGCCGCTGCTCTTGCGGTTCTCGAGGCGGCTGTGGGCGGCGGCGGCTTCGACGAGGGGAAACCGGCTGTCGATCGTCGGTCGCACGACGCCGCGTCGCAAGGCGTCGAAGAGGCGCCCGGCCATCGCGCCGAGTTCCGCCGGATCCGTCGTGTAATGGCCGAAATTGGGGCGCGACAGGGTCACCGATTTCGCCGCCATCGCGTCGATGTTCCAGTCGCCCACCGGCCCGGAAGCCTGGCCGAAGCTGATCAAATGTCCACGAATGGCCAGGGCTTCGAGCGAGCGGCCGAACGTCGCGACGCCGACACCGTCATAGACCACGTCGGCGCCGCGCCCACGGGTCAGGCCCCGCACCTCTTCGACGAAATCCTGCTCGGTATAGACGATCGCCCGCTCGGCGCCGACCGCCAGCGCCCGCGTCGCCTTGTCGTGGCTCGAGACGGTGCCGATGACCCGCGCGCCAAGCGCACTCGCCCATTGGCAAAGCAGTAGCCCCGTGCCGCCGGCCGCGGCATGGACGAGAACGGTTTCGCCGGCCCGGACCTGATGAACCCGATGGAGCAGGAACTCCGCCGCCAATCCCTTGAGAAAGATCGCGGCGGCCGTCTCGTCATCGATGTCGTCGGGCAGCGGCACGAGAAGGCTCGCGTCCATGGTGCGGACCCCGGCATAGGCGCCGACCGGTTCGCAGGCATAGGCGACCCGGTCGCCGCGCCGGATATGGCTGACGCCCGGCCCGACATCGATGACGACCGCGGCCGCCTCCATTCCGGGGATGCCCGGCGGCGTCAGAAGCGGCAGATAGCCGGTGCGGCAATAGACGTCGATGAAGTTGACGCCGATCGCCGTGTGGCGAAGCCGCGCCTCGCCGGGGCCGGGCGGCATGACCCTGACCGTCGTCGCCGACATGACCTCGGGCCCGCCATAGCGTTCGACGACGATCGCGGTCGTCTCGCTCTCGCCGGCGGCTTCCACGGCTGCGGGACGAGCCGGCCGCGCGATCTCCACCTTCGCCGGCTCCGGCGCCGGGCGGGGAGCCCGATGCCCGAGCCGCGCATGCAGCGCGGCAAAGCCGGCTTCGTAGATTCCCTCCGCCACCAGTCGGATCAGGGCCTCGGCCCGATCGGCCGGCGGGCGGAAGCGCGACTCCCAGACCAGCAGGGCGCGATCGCCGTCGGTGACGGGCTTCAGCCGCATGGTGGCCACGTAGTCGATGAGCGGTATCGGCGCTTCGAGCAGGCAGTAGGTCAGCTCGTGGTCGCGATCCGAGAGGGCGATGAGTTGTTCGCGCAATTCCGATCCGTCGTCGAGGCGAAAGGCGCGCACCGAGCCGACGGCGTCGGCCGGCTGTCCGGCCTCGATATCGCTGGCGGCGATCGCTGGATGCCAGGTCTCGTGGCTGTTGAAGTCGCGGAGCAGCCGCCAGACGGTGTCGACCGGGGCGTCGATCACCGTGCTCCGCGACACCCGGACGATGGCGTTCATCGATGCGCGAAGCGGGTTTGCAGGGCGCGCAGGCCGGCAAGGAAGGTGTCGCGCCCGATCAGACCGACGAGTTTCTGTTCATCCTCCGCCCGGCATGCGAAGTCCGCGCTCCATTCGACATAGCTGCGCTCGCCGTCCGTGACCGGCAGCAATTTCAGCGTCGCCACGTAATCCTCGACCGCCATCGGGCTTTCGAGGATCGCGTAGGTCATCGAAAAATCGTAGTCGGAAAGCGCCAGCAGCCGCTCGCGGATGACCCCGCCGGCCGCGAGCCGGAAGTTGCGGATACAGCCGATCTGGTCGGCCCTGGCATTCTGCTCGATCCGGCTGTCGACCGCGAATGGCGTCCACGACGGCAGTCCGTTGAAATCGCGGACCACCGCCCAGACACGGGCCAACGGCGCGTCGACGATTGTCGAAATGAAGACCTTGGCCAAACCGTCGGCTCCGTCAATCGTCGCTGTCGTCGCGCTCTTGGGTGTCGGCGGGCGGTTTCGCCTTGGCCGTATCGCGCGCGATCGAGGTCAGGTCCTTGGCGTCGCGAATGACGTCCGACATGCGGCCGAGGCTCGACCCCTCGATGCCGATCTCGCGCATCAGTTCGTCGATCATCGGCCCCTGGACGCGGTAGCGGAGGGCGCTGTCGATCACCTCGTCGGTGACGTTCTTGCGTCCGCCGTCGCCGCCGTTGCCGCCGCCGAGACCGTCGACATGGACGATCTTGATGTTGTCGATCTTTTCCATCGGCTTGACGCTTTCGCGAATGATGCCTTCGAGCTTGTCGAGGAGAATGCGGCGGGTGCGCGAGGCACGGGCGGCGTCGGAGAGGATGTTCTCCGCTTCGTTGGAGATGCGCTGGCCTTCGGCATCGACCTCGTAGCGCTTGGCGGCGGCATTGGTGCGGATCACGTCGGCATCCGCTTCCGCCTTGGCGGAGATGCGCTGGGCATCGCCGAAACTGGTTGCCGCCTCCTTCTCCGCGGCGGCTTTCGAGGTCAGGCGAAGCCGCTCGCGTTCGGCGTCGCGCGCGGCGGCGATGAGGTCGACGGCCTTCCGCCGTTCCGCGATCTCGCGCTCGCGCGTGGTGAAGGCCTGCTCTTCGGCCAGCACCGCCTTGGCCCGCGCGCCCTCCGCTTCGGTGATCGCCTTGGAGCGTTCGGTCGAGCGGGAGGCGATCTCGATGGCCTTGTCGATCTCGGCGATCTCGATCGCCTTGTCCTTCTCGATGTCGAGCCGGCGGATGTCGCGGTCGCGGACGAGCCGTGCCTCGGCGATGCCGCGCTCGGTGGTGATGCGGGCGCGCTCGACCTCCTCGCCGGAGGCGATCTCGGCCTCCTCGAAGGCCTGTCGCTTGGCGATTTCGAGGGATTCGAGAGCGCGTTCGCGCTCGATCCGGCTTTCGTCGATGACCCGGTCCCGCGCCAGCCGCGCCTTCTCGACGTCCTGTTCGGCGCGGATTTCGGCCTGGCGCCTGGCGCCATCGGCCGCGAAGACCTCCGCCGCCTTGGCCGAAAGGGCGATCTCGCGCTCGCGTTCGGCGATCTCGACCGCCTTGCGGCGCGAGACTTCAAGTTCTTCCTGCGTCTGCTCGCGCTCGATCCGATCGCGCTCGACGGCGAGTTGCAGTGCGATCTGTTCGCGCTCGGTTTCCTCGCGCGTCTGCAACTCGGCGATCTCGAGGACCTTGCGTCGGAGGATCTCGCGCTTCTGGATCTCCTCCTCGTTGACGATGCGGGTCTCGGCAAGCGACCGTTCCTGCGCGATCCGGGTCTTCTCGGTCGCCTCGGTCGAAGCGATCTGCGCCTGCTCGGCTTCCTGTTCGCGCAGCGCCCGTTCGCGAACCAGCTCGGAACGCTGGATGGCGCGGCGGATCTCGACCTCGCGCTCCTGTTCGAGCCGCGCATATTCGCTCTCGCGCTCGATCTCGAGCACCCGACGCTCCGATTCGAGATTCTGGTTGCGAATCTCGATCATCGTCTGCTGCTCGATCTGGTTTCGCATCTTGCGACGCGTTTCGATCGTTTCGGTCAGCGCGGTCAGGCCCTCGGCGTCGAAGGCATTGGACGGATCGAAGAATTCGAGGCTGGTCTGGTCGACATCGACCAGCGAGACGGTCTCGAGAACGAGGCCATTCTGCGCCAGCGCCTCGGCGGCCTGGTTGCGGACCCGCTCCATGAACTGGGTGCGCTGCTCGTGCATTTCCTCCAGGGTCAGTTCGGAGGCGACGGCGCGCAGCGAGGACGCGAACTTGCCCTCGAAGAGGTCGCGAATGCCCTCCGGCTGCATGGCGCGACGGCCCAGCGTCTGCGACGCGAGGGCGACGGCTTCCCTGGTCGGCTGCACCCGCAGGAAGAATTCCGCGATCAGATCGACGCGCATGCGGTCACGGGTAATCAGCGCGTTGGCCTCGCCGCGCCGGACCTCGATCCGCATCACGTTCATGTTGACCGGCGACATCTCGTGGAGGACCGGTATGACGAAGGCGCCGCTGTTGATGACCACCTTCTCGCCGCCGAAACCGGTCCGCACGAAGGCGGTCTCCTTGGTCGAGCGCCGGTAAAGCCAGCGAAGCAGATAGACCGCGATCACCACGATGATCGCGAGGACGATCAGCCAGAGCACGACCGAGCCGATGACTTCGTTTCCCATATTCACTCCCTCCCGACGGTCGCCTGTCTCGATCGATCAGGCGACACACTCCCCATTACTCCGGTTGCCCGGTCACGCCCGCTTCCGCAAGGGCGCTGCGATGCCGCGAAACGCTTCCACCAGCGCCGTCGCGAACCGCGGCTCGTTGATCGCGGCCGGCACCCGGACGATCCGCCGCTGGCCAGTCTGCTGCACCGTCTTCTCCAGCGCACTGAATAACGCATTGTCCGCGTCCGGATCGTGGAAGGCCTTGCCGGGCACGTCGAGCCCCGACAGGCCGCGTTCCGGGATCAGAAAGCGCACCGCACCGCTCATCCGGTTGAGCCGCTCGCCGATCCAGGCGCCGATCGCGGCGTTTTCGTCGCGCGTCGTGCGCATCAGCGTCACGTTGGGATTATGGACGACGAGGTTGCGGCCGCGAAAGCGCTCCGGGACGCTGTCGAGCGGGCCGAAATTGACCATGTCGAGGGCGCCGAGCGAGCCGACATAGGGTATCGGCCGCCGGATGAAACTGCCGAAGCGGTCTTCGGTCGCCGCGAAGACGCCGCCGACCAGAAGATCCGCGACCTCGGTGGTGGTGACGTCGATGACGCCGGCGAGCACGCCGGACTCGGCTAGGTTTTCCATGCAGCGCCCGCCGATGCCGGTGGCGTGGAACACCAGGCAATCGTAGTCGGCCTCGAGTTCCGCCGTAACCGCCTGCACGCAGGGCGTCGTCAGTCCGAACATGGTGATGCCGAGCGCCGGGTTGGTGGCCATCCGCCGGGCGGCCCGCTCGGCCGCCGTCGGCAGGCGCGCGATCATGCCCGCGAGCGCATGGGCGCCGTTGCTCAGAATCTGCTCGGTAATCGAGTTGAGGCCCTGCACGTCGGCGACCGAATGCATCATGATCATGTCGCTGGCGCCGACATAGCGGCCGACGTCGCCGGAGGCGACGGTCGAGATCATGATCTTCGGAACCCCGACCGGCACGCGGCGCATGCCGGCGGTGGCGAGCGAGGTGTTGCCGGAGCCGCCGGCCGAGATCACCCCGCCGACGTCGCGCTGTCGCACGATCCACCGCTCGAAGGCACTCGCCATCGCATCGACGGCCTGACCGCGATCGCCGGAGAAGACGGCGCTGGCGCCACGCGGGTGGGCGCTTGCCACCTCCTGCGGCGTCACGTCGGCGCTCGACGGCCGGCCCGAGGTCGAGAGGTCGACCGTCCGGGTCCTTACGCCGAGGTCGCGAAGCGCGTCGCGGATGTATTTCAGCTCGCGCCCCTTGGTGTCGAAGGTTCCGACGACGAGGGCGGTGCGGCCGTGCCGCTCGGCGATCGGCATGTCGAAGACATTCGTCTCGCTCGCCGCCGCGGCCGGTTTCACGGCGGCGGGCGACGGACGGAGACTGCGCCCGAGATCGGTGTCGCTCAGCGCCCAGCGGTTGGGAAGCGAGCGCGCCAGCTGGAAATTGCCGGACGTTTCCTCGGCCGCCCCCTCGTCAGTGGCCGTTTCCGCCGCGCACGACCTGGAAGATCTCGGCGACACGCGCCTCGGTTTCGGCAAGATCCTCGAGTTCCTCGGCCTCGTCGTCGTTGTCGTGGCGCCCGACGCCGAGGAGGCGCTGCTGGAGGGCGCGATCGGCCGCCAGTTCGGCGGCCGGCAACACCCGATGGATCCGGCCGTTGACCATGATCGCGACGTGCTCGGCGACCGTCGTCGCGACGCCGATATTCTGTTCGATGAGCAGGATCGACATGTCGTCGTCCTCGCCGATCCGGGTCAGGGTCTCGACGAGATGGTCGACGATGATCGGCGCCAGGCCTTCGGTCGGCTCATCCATGATCAGGAGCCGCGGGTTGCCGAGCAGGGCGCGACCGATCGCCAGCATCTGCTGCTCGCCGCCGGAAAGCTGGGAGCCGCGATTGGTTCGCCGCTCGGCCAGGCGCGGAAAGGTCTGGTAGACGCGATCGACGGTCCAGGCGCCGTCAGCGTTGCGCATCGACAGCCGGAGATGCTCATCGACCGTCAGGCTGCGCCACACCCGGCGCCCCTGCGGCACGTAGCCGACGCCGAGGCGGGCGATGACATGGGGATCGAGGCGCGAGATTTCCTTGCCGGCCAGGGTGATCGAGCCGCTTCGCGCCCGCTTGAGGCCGACGATGGTGTTGCAGAGCGTCGTCTTGCCCATGCCGTTGCGGCCGACGATCGAGAGGACGCGGTCCTCGATGGCGAGCTCGACGCCCTGCAGCGCGTGCGACTCGCCGTAGTAGACCTGGAGGTCGCGAATTCTCAGGATCGCCTTGCCGCCGTTGCCGTCAGCCATGTCCGCCACCGAGATAGATTTCCTGCACTTCGGAGTCGTTCTCGATCTCCTCCGGCGTCCCCTCCTTCAGGATGCGCCCATTGTGCATCATCGTCACGCGTTGCGAGACGCGCAGCGCGACGTCGAGATCGTGCTCGATGATGATGTATCCGATATGCGCCGGCAGCGAGGTCAGGATATCGACGAGGTCGCGTCGTTCGTGCGGCGACAGGCCGGCTGCCGGCTCGTCGAACAGGATGAAGCGCGGCGCGCCGGCGAAAGCCAGCGCGATTTCGAGCTGGCGCTGCTGGCCGTGGCTGAGTTCGGCGACGCGGGTCCCGGCTTCGTCGTCGAGCTTGACGGCGCGCATGATCCGCGTCGCCTGCTCCATGGTGGCATCGTCGGCCCGCGGCCTGACGAATGAGAATCGCCGCCGCGAGACGCCCCGGCAGGCGAGGAAGATCGAATCGATGACGGTGAGACCGCCGAACAGCAGCGAAATCTGGTAGGTGCGACGCAGGCCGCGCCGGATCCGCTCATAGGTCGGAAAGCGCGTGATGTCCTCGCCGAAGAAACGGATGGCGCCGCTCGACACCGGGAAGTCCCCGGTGATCGTGTTGAAGAGCGTGGTCTTGCCGGCCCCGTTCGAGCCGAGCACCGCGCGCCGCTCGCCCGCCCTCACGGACATGGTGACGTCCGCGAGGGCGGCGAGTGCGCCGAAGCGGCGGCCGACGCCGGTCAACTCGAGGGCGTAGGCCCCCGTGTCTCCGAGCGAAGTTCTGACTGGTTCGGCCACCGCTTCTGGTCTTTCCGTCTACGGGCAGCTGGGATTGTCGCGCCCGACGACGCCGAGCTTGAGGAACTCGTCCTCGGGCTGCCCCAGCGTCTGGTTGACCGCCTTCTTCACCTCGACGACCTTGTTGTAGAGCTTGCCGTCGTCGCCTTCGGCCACTTCGGTCACGAAGATATCGGCGATCGCGTTGCGGTTCTTGTCGAGGCTGACCATGCCGGTCGGCGTGTCGAACTTGAGGTTGGTGAGCGCTTCACGCAGCTTGGCGCCGCCGTCGGAGAGATCGCCGTTGATCTCGTCGAGGGCGAGCAGAACGGCCATCGTGTTGACGTAGTAGCCGTGGGCGAAGAGCGACGGGCTCGGGAAGCCGTCCGGAAACGCCGTCTTGTAGGCGTCGACGAAGGCGGTCCACCGCGGGTCGTCCCAGGTATCGGCGATCGGCCCGGCCGAGGGTGTTCCGATGATATAGTCCTTCTGCTTGCCCTTGGAGCCGAGCACGGTCTGGTCGACGGTGATCGAGCCGCCGATCAGCGGCGCGGTGCCGCCGGCCTGCTCGTACTGGGTCAGGAAGTTGACGCCGTCGGCGCCGCCGAGAGCCACGTAGACCGCATCGATATCGGCCGGAATGCCGGCGATGACCGAGGAATAGTCCTTGGTGCCGATCGGCACCCAGGCCTTGGACGGAACATGGCCGCCGGCCTTGCAGAACTCGGCCATGAAACCGAAGACCTGGGTATAGGGGAAGGAATAATCCTCCGCGACGGTGGCGACGTTGCGGTAGCCTTTATTGTCGTAGGCGTAAGTGCCGAGGCCCGCCATCCACTGGGCGCCGTCGGTCGAGAAGCGGAAGAAGTTCGGTGCCGGATCGCGCAGCGTCGTGTCCTGCGCCGCCGATGTCCCGTTGACGAAGACGACGTCGGGCTGGGTCTTGGCATAGTCCTTGACCGCAAGGCCCTCGTCGCCGGAAAGCGGGCCGATGACGATCTTGACGCCATCCTGCTCGACGAGCTTGCGGACGGCGCGAATGGCGCTGTCCGGCGAGGCGTCGGACGACCCGATGACGAATTCGATCTTCTTGCCACCGGCCATGCCGTCATGTTGCTGCAGGGCGAGTTCCGCGCCGCGCTGGCTGTCCTCGCCGAGAACGGTGAAGGCGCCTTCGAACGTCGCCAGCAGTCCGATCTTCAAGGTGTCCTCGGCCTGGGCCGACGACATCTGCGCGGCGAGGACGAATCCCGCGGCCGCGGTCAGTGCCGTGCGTCTTGTGATCTTCATTTCTCATTCCTCCCTATCGGCGACCGCCCTTGATGACGGCCATTTGGCTTCTTTGACGATGCAGGTTGCTTTGACAGCTACGGATCGTTCCCTTTCATGAGAGAGGGAACGGCGGGCTTTCTCCCAAAGGCCCAGCAGCCCATCGGGCGAAAACAGGACGATTGACAGAAACAGGACGCCGATCAGCGTGTTGAAGCGCTCCGCTCCAACGACGTCGATGGCGAATGTGTCGAGGAGAACAAAGAAGATCGCCCCGAGAAAGGCGCCGGCCGGCTGGCGCGTACCACCAACCACGGCGATGACCAGGATGTCGATCAGCCTGTCGACACCGATGGTGCCCGGCGAGACACGGCCGTTGAACCAGACGAGCAGCACGCCGGCAAGCCCGGCGATGACGCCCGAAACCGCGTAGGCGGCGATCCTGTGGGCGGCAACATGGAATCCCAGTGCCCGCATGCGCCGCGGATTGTCGCGGATCGCCTGGAGGGCGAGGCCGAAGGGTGCACGGGATATGTAGACAACGGCGAAATAGAAAGCGGCGGCGACGAACAGCGAGAGATAGTAGAACGGCACGGGACTGCGCCAGTCGACGCCGAAGATCACCGGCGGCGCGATGCCGGCGAAACCGCTGTGGCCGTTGAAGATGTCGTAATTCTGCTGGGCGAGCAGGAACAGCGCGACGCCGATCGCCAGCGTGATCATGATCGTATAGATGCCTTCCGTCCGCACCGCGAGGAGCCCGGTGCCGATCGAGAACAGCGTGGCGACTCCGGTCGCCAGCGGCACGACAAGCCACCACGGCAGATCGAGGCCGGTGCCGAGCGAATTCTGCCCGACCATGGCGACAATATAGCCGGCAAGGCCGGCAACGCTCATCTGGGAAAGACTGACCATGCCGCCATAGCCGGCAAGGAACATCAGCGACAGGGCGATGGTGCCGAGAATGAGCGCATAGGCGCCGACCTGGAAGGTGAAGAACGGGCTGGCGATCAGCGGGTAGACGACGAGCAGCGCGGCCACCAGCCAGACGACGGGCTGGACCTTCGTTGCCCGCGCCAGCCACGGAATCCCCGAGGTGGTTGCCGCAAGAACTCATGACAGCGCCGTCCTTCCCATGATCCCCTGCGGCCGGAAGGCGAGAACCACGACCATGATGACGAAGGTGAAGACGATGCCGTAGGTCGGGAAATAGGCGAGCCCGATCTGTTCGGCGAGCCCGACGAGCAGGGCGCCGATCGCCGCCCCGGTGATCGAGCCCATGCCACCGACGATGACCACGACCAGCGAGGCAAGCAGATAGCGGACGTCCTCGCCGGGCGCGATCGACAGGGCGGTGCCACCGACGACCCCGGCAAAACCGGCGAGGCCGGCACCGATGGCGAACACGATGGCAAAGACGACATGGACGTTGACGCCCGCCGACGACAGCATGGCGCGATCGTCAACGCCGGCCCGGATCATCATGCCGATCCGCGTCCGGTTGAGGACCAGCCACAAGCCGACGCCAATGACGATCGCCGATGCAAGGACGACCAGCCGGTAGAGGGGATACGCCATCGGCACCGGCGTGCCGTTGGAACGCACGGCGAGAATGATCGGCGTCTTGATCGCCCCGTCCAGCCACTCGGGCGGGATGAACTGGTAGGTGTTGCCCGACCATATCGCCAGCATGAGGTCGGCGGCGACGATCGAAATCCCGATCGTCGTCAGGCTCTGGCGCAGTTCGTCGCCTTCCATCCGCCGGAAGACGAGGATCTGCATCAGCGCCCCCGACAGGGCCGCGACGAGGAAGCCGGCCGCGACCCCAAGCAGCCAGTAGCCGGTGGCATCGGCGACCGTGAAGCCGACATAGGCGCCGAACAGGAAGAGCGAGCCGTGCGCCAGGTTGACGTTGCGCATCAGGCCGAAGACCAGGGTGAAGCCGCTCGCCACCAGAAAATAGAGCCCGGCGACCGTCACGCCGTTGAAGATCGTCGTCACGAAAAGCTTCTTGGCGCCGATCGCGCCGGTCAGCCACTCGGGCCAGGCGGCAAAGAACAGCCAGACGAGCAGGGCGACCGCGAGCCCGATCAGGACTGCCAGGAGTGGCGACTTCATCCTTCCTCCATCGCTCTGCCGTGCCCGACGCCGTTCACGCCGTCAGCCGCCGCCTCGCTTCCTGCATCTGCGGCTTCTTGTGGAACTTGCCGTCCTTCATGATCGCCAGCAGCCGGTCCTTGTCCTGGAGGACGCGAATGTTGGCGATCGGATCGCCGTCGACGAGAAGGACATCGGCGAGATACCCTTCCCTGATCTGGCCGAGTTCGTCGCCCATGCCCATGATCTCGCCGCCGTATTTGGTCGCGGCGAGGATCGCTTCCATCGGCGAGAAGCCGAGCATCTCGACGAAGGTCTGGAGATCGCGGGCGTTGGTGCCCTGCGGCGTCCAGGCGAAACCGTAGTCGCCGCCGATGCAGACGCGAATCCCGCGCCGGTGCATCTTCTTCATCGTCTCGACGCACATCTCGAGTTCGCGCTCGTATTCGAGCGACAGCGGCGAGCCCGGGATGATCCCCCATTCTGCGGCTTCACGCGCGGTGTTGATCAGCCAGGCTATGCCGGGCGCGACGAAATGCTTGTCCTTCGCCGCCTCCAGCATGTCGAGCGCCTCTTCGTCGGCGAAGGAGGCATGGAAGATGTTCTCGATGCCGTGGCGGACGCATTGTTTCACCGACCCCGACGAGCGGGCATGCGCGGAGACGACCTTGTTGCGGCACCTGGCTTCGCTGACCGCCATCGCCACCTCCTCCTCCGACATCGGCGTCTCCTCGGCCGCCATGCCGGTGATCGATTCGCCGGAGAGGTTCAGCTTGATCGAATCGACACCGTATTTGATCAGCGTCCGTACCGTGCGCCGTACCTCCTCGGGTCCCGAAACCACGATTCCGAGATTGAGGCCGGGATGGGGGATGTGCGACGGCGCGGAATCGCCCAGCCCGCCGACCGTCGTGATCTCCGGCCCGGCGGCGAGGTAGCGGGGACCGGGGAAGCGGCCTTCGTTGATGAAGCGCTTGGCGACGACATCGAGGCGCGCCTTGGCGGCGGCGGCGCCGCGTCCGGCCGTAAAGCCGGCATCGAGGACCAGTTTCGCCATCTCCATGGTGACGAGCATGTGCTCCTCGACCTCCATCATGTTGATGGGATCGATGCCGGGCGCATTGTTCCAGGAGAGGTGCAGGTGCGCGTCGATCATCCCCGGCATCAGCGTCGCGCCCATCCCGTCGATGACCGTGGCGCCGGAACCCGTCGGGGCGAAGCGCGAGCTCCCGCGGGTGATCTGCTTGACGCGGTTTCCCTGGACGAGCACTTCGCCGGTGAACGGATACTCGCCTGTCCCGTCGAGAACCCGGACGTTGGTGAAAAGGACGGAGTCGGACTCCCTGCCGTTGACGCCTCCGCGTGCGCTGTATCCGTTCTCGGCCATTTCCATCCTCCCTTGCAGCTGGCGCGACCTCCGCTCCGATCCCGGAGCGGCCTCCCGGTCGCGGCTAATGTTCGACCTGTTTCAGGAACTCGGCAATGCACCTGTTGGATTCGACCGGCTTTTCGACCGTCAGCCAATGGCCCGCCCGATCGATGCTGACGAACCTGGCGCCCGCAATGCGATCAGCCAGGTCGCGGCCGACGCTCGGCGGATTGACCGTGTCTGCGTCGCCGGTGACCAACAGCGCCGGCGCCGCGATCAGCCGCGGGTCGACCGCCTCGGCCGTCGCCAGCGCCTCGCAGGTCCTCGCATAGCCTTCCGGATCCTGCCGCATCAGGGACTCCCGGACGAAGGCGACCGCCGCCGGCTGATTTGCCCGGGTCGATGCCGAAAGCGCGTTGGCGACGATCAGGTCGGCGATCCCGGCCATGCCCTCGCGGCGCGCCATCTCGGCACGGCCGCCAAGCCCCTTCCGGGTCGCCTCGGCCGGCTCCGCGAGCGCGCCGAACAGGGTCAGCGACGCGACCAGATCCGGCCGGTCGGCGGCAATCGTCTGGCAGACCAGAGTGCCCAGCGAATGGCCGACGAAATGCGCACGGCCGACACCGAGAAGACTGACGACCGCCAGCACCGCCTCGGCGAATTGCCCCATCGTCGGCGTCCCCGGGCGGGCCGCCGAACGGCCGCTGCCGGGCAGGTCCACCCGGATCACGCGGTTGGACCGCAACGCCTCGATCTGCGGCTGGAACGTGTTCGAGGTACCGCCGAGGCCATGGATCATGACCACGGGAAATCCTTCGCCATCGACGTCGGCGAAGACACCGTTCACGGTGACGGTTGTCACGCCCGCACCTCCTCGATGGTGTTTTCGAGGGCGCCGATTCCGTCGATTTCGACGCGGACGACGTCCCCGTGTTTCAGGTAGCGGGGCGGATCGAAACCGATGCCGACCCCCGCCGGCGTGCCGGTGGCGATGATGTCGCCGGTCCGCAGCGTCACTCCGGCCGAGATCGTCGCGATGATCGACGCGATGTCGAAGATCAGCAGGCTGGTGTTGGAGCTTTGCCGGATGTCGCCGTTGACGAAGCAGCGGATCGCCGTGTCGGCGATGTCGATCTCGTCCCTGCTCACGGCAAAAGGGCCCATCGGACAGAAGGTGTCCTGCGACTTGGCGATCAGCCACTGGCTGTGCCGGCCTTGCAGATCGCGCGCGGTGACGTCGTTGATAATGGTATAGCCCCAGACGTGGTCGAACGCATCTTCCGGCCTGATGCCGCGCCCGGGCTTGCCGATGATGACGGCGAGTTCCGCCTCGTAGTCGATCGCCGTCGAAACCTTCGGATCGATGATCACCTTGGCCGCGTTCGGCACGACGGTTTCCGGCACTTTCGAAAAGACGATGGGGAATTTCGGGACGGCTCCAGCGGCGGCGCTCGAGTCGAAGCCGCTTCGCGAAAACTCGTGGGCGTGCTCGTGGTAATTCTTGCCGACGCAGAAGATGTTCCGTTTCGGAACCGGGATCGGCGCTTCGAGCGAGACGCGGTCGAGTGGATAAGCGGAAAGGGTGGCGGGAAGCGCGCCTTCGCGGCGAATGATGGCGACGACGCCGTCCTTCGCCTCGTCGGCGGGAATGTCGAAGGGCGCGACCGAGGTCCCCGCCGCGTCAACCAGCCCGACACGCCGCTCGCCGCCGACGGTGAATGTCGCCACCCTCATCCCGTGTTTTCCTCCCACGCGGGCTTTCCGCCCATTATGGTCCACCAATAGCGGCAAATTGGATCAGAAGCAATTCGAGGAAAAACCCGTCTCTCTGAAACGCCGCCGATGCCCGGAACACCGGAAAGGTCTAGGCTATTAATCACGGCTCCGTGTCTGGACGAAAGCGGTCCAAGATGATAATTGGATCATTATTGGATCAGATAGAGGGACATCCATGCCCCGACTTGCCGCCGCCGGCATCGCGAAATCCCTCAAAGCGCGGATTGAATCCGGCGAATGGGCGGATAGCAAGATGCCGCCGGAACGCGAACTCGCCGAGAGTTTCGGGGTGGCGCGGAACACCGTCCGCCGGGCGATCGGGATGCTGAGCGCCTCGGTCCCGATCTCTCGCGAGGTCGGGCGCGGCACATTCTTCGAAAGCAGCAGTCAGACGTCGCTCCATCAGATCATCGCCCGGATGGAGGGGTCGAGCCCGGCCGACATGATGGAAATTCGCCAGTTGCTCGAACCGACCGCCGCCGCCTTCGCTGCAACCAACGCCAGCGCCGGTGAGCTTTCCCACGTTGCCGAGGCGCACGAAAGGGCCTCGGCCGCGACGGAAATGCCGGACTTCGAACATTGGGATGCCGAACTCCATCATCGGATTTTCGCCTGTTCCCGCAACGAGCTGTTGCGCGACCTGCACAATATTCTTCGGGTCCTGCGCAACCAGAACCCGTGGTTCGACATGAAGAAGCGGTCGTTTTCGCAGGAGCGCCGGGAAAACTACTGCCGCGAGCATCAGGTCTTTGTCGACGCCCTGTTTCGTCGGGATCCGGATGCGGCACGGGAGGCGATGCGGAAACATCTGCGAAGCGTCGAATCCAATATCCTCGGGCGCTGAACACGAACCTTGAACCGCGGATCTGTCGCTTTTGTGCGGTTCCCGGCCGCGGCCGCGTCGCGCCTGTCCCCGCCTGAAAGCGAAAGGGCCGCCTCGCGGCGGCCCTCCATTCGTGCTTCAGAAGACGGTGTTCAATAATCCATTCCGCCCATGCCACCGGGCATGGCGGGCGCCGCTTCACCCTTCGGGTGATCGGCAATCATCGCCTCGGTGGTGACAAGGAGACCAGCAACCGAAGCGGCATGCTGGAGCGCGGTGCGGATCACCTTGGTCGGATCGATGATGCCGGCCAACACCAGGTCCTTGTAGGTCTCTTCCTGGGCATCGAAGCCGAAGGTCTCGGACTTGTTCTCCAGGACCTTGGCAACCACGATCGACCCTTCGACGCCGGCGTTCTCGACGATCTGTCGGACGGGCGCCTCGAGCGCGCGGAGCACGATGTTGATGCCCGCCTGGACGTCGGCATTGTCGGAGGTGAGCTTCTGAACCGCCTTCCTGGAACGCAGCAGCGCGACGCCACCACCGGGGACGATGCCTTCCTCGACCGCAGCGCGGGTAGCGTTGAGCGCGTCATCGACGCGATCCTTCTTTTCCTTGACCTCGATTTCGGTCGCGCCGCCGACCCGGATGATGGCGACGCCGCCGGCGAGCTTGGCAAGGCGCTCCTGGAGCTTCTCCCTGTCATAATCCGAGGTGGTCTCCTCGATCTGCTGCTTGATCTGGCCGATGCGCGCCTCGATCTCCTTCTTCTTGCCGGCGCCGTCGACGATCGTCGTGTTCTCCTTGGAGATCGAAACCTTCTTGGCGCGGCCGAGCATCTGCAAGGTCACGTTCTCAAGCTTGATGCCGAGGTCCTCGGAGATGACCTGACCGCCGGTCAGCACCGCGATGTCTTCCAGCATCGCCTTGCGACGATCGCCGAAGCCCGGCGCCTTGACGGCAGCGACCTTGAGGCCGCCGCGGAGCTTGTTGACGACGAGCGTGGCGAGAGCCTCGCCCTCGACGTCCTCGGAGATGATGAGCAACGGCCGGCTGGTCTGCACGACGGCTTCGAGAAGCGGCAGGAAGGCCTGCAGGTTGGAGAGCTTCTTCTCGTGGAGCAGGATGTAGGGGTCCTCGAGGTCGGCGAGCATCTTGTCGGCGTTGGTGATGAAATACGGCGACAGGTAGCCGCGGTCGAACTGCATGCCCTCGACGACTTCGAGTTCGAACTCGAGCGCCTTGGACTCCTCGACGGTGATGACACCCTCGTTGCCGACCTTCTTCATCGCCTCGGCGATCTTGCGCCGATCACCTTGTCGCCGTTGGCCGCAATCGCGCCGACCTGGGCGATCTCCTCGGAGGTCTTGATCGCCTTCGAACGCTTGCCGAGGTCCTTGACCGCCTCGGCGACGGCCATGTCGATGCCGCGCTTGAGGTCCATCGGGTTCATGCCGGCGGCGACCGACTTGGCACCCTCGCGCACGATGGCGTGGGCGAGCACGGTGGCGGTCGTTGTGCCGTCACCGGAAATGTCGTTGGTCTTCGAGGCGACCTCGCGCACCATCTGCGCGCCCATGTTCTCGAACTTGTCCTCAAGCTCGATTTCCTTGGCGACGGTGACGCCGTCCTTGGTGATGCGGGGTGCGCCGTAGCTCTTGTCGAGGATGACGTTGCGGCCCTTGGGGCCGAGGGTCACCTTCACCGCGTTGGCGAGGATGTCGACGCCGCGCAGCATCTTGTCGCGCGCATCGGTTGAAAAACGTACGTCTTTGGCGGCCATGAGACTTGGAATCCTTTGCTATTCGAAAATGCGTTGAGTTGCAGGCACCTGAGAGGTCACGCGGCCTTGCGGGCGGCGACACTGGCTTGCAGGACACCCATGACGTCGGACTCCTTCATGATGAGGAGCTCCTCGCCGTCGACCTTGACCTCGGTTCCGGACCACTTGCCGAACAGGACGCGGTCGCCGGCCTTGAGGTCGAGCGGGATGAGCTTGCCGGCTTCGTCACGGCCACCGGGACCGACGGCGACGACTTCGCCTTCCTGCGGCTTCTCCTTGGCGGTGTCGGGTATGATGATGCCGCCGGCGGATTTCGCTTCGGCTTCGATTCTGCGCACCACGACACGGTCGTGGAGAGGTCGGAACTTCATCGGTGTTTCCTTTGTGAGGGGCGCGGCCCGGCGCCGGGACGTCGGGGGCATGCCCGCTGGCACTCTATGAGGGCGAGTGCCAAGCCGCCCGTGATCTAGGAACCTGTGAAGTTCATGTCAAGAAATTATTCGAACGCTATTTGCGTCGGAGACTTGTAAGACAGAAAAATATCTGAAATCCGCCGAATTTTTCTTTCCATCTTGTAATAAAAATCGCGTGGACTACATGTCATTGACGAGCGCTGGTTTCTGCGATCAAGCCACGGGCCAGGCAGTCACGGCCGACAAGCCGGAGCCGAAAAAGGCCGAAGCGTCGACAAAAGACATCGCCGCAGCATGTCCGGGCGCGGATTGCGCTCGGCGAATGCTGCCGCAGGAGGTCGAACATGACCCTCAGCTTCCCGAATCTCAGCCGCAGCTATGATCCCGATCGGCATCGCATCCGCTTCTGGGGACACGACAGCGCGATGGAAGTCCCGTTTTTCCTTGAGGAAAACGCGCTCTTTGTCCTTTATCCGAAGACCAAGACCACCGAGGCGGCGATACTCGAGGCCTTCGATGCCGCGCGCGAATTGATTTGTGCCGTCGCGACCAGGGCTTACAGGCCCCGCGAGCATCGGAGCTTCTACACGCTCGCCGCAGACCAGTTCCAGGGCGCCCGATGAACACACGAACCAACCGCAAGACCGTGACGTTCACACAGCCGTTCAAATTATCGGGTATCGAGGGCGAGCTGCCGCCCGGCAGCTACATCGTCGAAACGGACGAGGAGTTGATCGATGATCTGTCCTTCGTTGCATGGCGTCGCGTGGCGACGATGATCCACTTGCGAAGCGCCGGCGTCTCTCAGGTTCACCTCATCGACCCGGTCGATCTCGATGCGAGCCTTCTTCGCGATGGCGGACTGACGGTCCGTGCTGCCGACGGCCAGCAGGCCGCGGAAAGCCATCATCGAGGCTGAATTCTGGCGATCTGCCACCGGTTCCTGTAGAATTCCCCCTGCTCCGCGGTTGAGCGTCGTTCGTCCAAAGAATAGCGGCTGAGGAAAGAGTGGGCGCATGAACGATACGGCTGAACGGGCGAAGGCCAAGTCCCCACCCGCGGTAACCGGGTGGACGCGGTCCATGCTTGGCCGCTTCGCACGCCAGTTCGAGGATTCCGCAGTGTCGTTTCGGGTGATCCTGCCCGACGGGTCGGTTCAGGCATTCGGCAAGAGCGAGCCTCGTTTCGACGTCACGCTCAACAACAACAACGCTCTTCGCGCGCTCGCGAGCCTCGATGAGGGCCGCATCGGC
This sequence comes from uncultured Alphaproteobacteria bacterium, assembly GCA_963812275.1. Lineage (GTDB taxonomy): Bacteria > Pseudomonadota > Alphaproteobacteria > Rhizobiales > Kaistiaceae > Bauldia. The sequence goes on from CAWEUQ010000021.1 coordinate 47,858, forward strand.
GACGCCTATCTGGCAGGCGATCTCGATATCGAGGGCGACATGCTCGCCCCCTTCGCCCTGCGTGGCGAGATGAAGGACTTCCACCTGGTCACGACGATCTGGCGTTTCCTGCAGCCGCTGCTCTTCGGCCAGATCCACACCAACAAACAGGCGATCGCCGCCCACTACGACCTCGACCCGGAATTCTTCCTCAGCTTCCTCGATCCGAAAACCCCCTGCTACACTCAGGGCGTTTACGAAGGGCCGGACGAGACGCTCGACGTCGCCACCCGCCGCAAGTTCGACTATTGCTTCGAAAAATGCGGCCTCAAGGCCGGCGACCACATCCTCGAAATCGGTCCCGGCTGGGGCGCGTGGTTCGAGTATGCCTCGCAGCGCGGGGTGAAATGCACCGGCATCACCATTTCCCAGGTCTCGATCGACTATCTCAAGGAACGAGCCGGGCAGCTCGGCCACGATTGGGAACTGATCAACGTCGATCTCCTCGCCTACGAGACCGACCGCACCTATGACGCCATCGTCATCATGGGCGTGATCGAGCATCTGCCGGACTACAGGAAGGTGCTCGACAAGTTTCAGCGCCTGGTCAAGCCGGGCGGAAGGATCTTCCTCGATGGCAGCGCCGACACCAGGAAGTATGAACTTTCGTCCTACATGGTGAAATACATCTACGGCGGCAACCACTCCTTCATGGTGCTCCACGAGTTCCTCGAAAAGCTCGCCGAGACGCCGCTCGAAGTGCTGGAAACCTTCAACGATCGCGTCAGCTATTTTCTCACCTTCCGGCAATGGGCGCGTAACTTCGACAGCAATCGCGACGCGGTGATCGCCCGTTTCGGCGAGTTCGACTATCGCCGCTTCCGTCTCTATCTCTGGGGCGCCGGCTATGAATTCCTGTCTCGCCGCCTCTCGTGTTACCGCCTGATCATCCAGTCCCCGGACATCTGAATCCGGGCCCGGCGCCGCTGCCGGCCGACACCCTCAAGGCAATCGCCTGATCGGAGGCGAATCTTCCCCGCGCAGTGTCGCGCGAGGCTCGACGGTGCGTTCGACGGAAACCCTCACGCCGCGTTGGCGCATGGCCCGTCTCGCAAGCCGGATCTTCCCTTACCCCAAGACAGCTGACTTGGTCAGCCCAGGAGGACTCCATGGCTAAAGGTCAAATGCACGGCAACAAGGAAATCCGGAAACCGAAGAAGAAGAAGGAAGCCGCGCCCGCCGCGACCGTCGCGGCCAAGGGGTCCACGGTTTCGATCGGAAATTTCAAGAAGAAGTAGCAGCACGAAACCACCACGGTCCGAACGTCGCCCCTGACGGTCGGCATCGGCCGATCGTCAGGGGCGAGCGATAGCTTCCAGGTGGTGGGAGCAGGACTTGTTCGTGTGGAAGCCTGACATCGTCGGCTGCGCGTGTTTTCTCGCATCCAGCCCGCTAGCGATCATGGAGTATGCACACGGTTGGTTCGCCTTCCGGCCCCGTCAGCTCTCGTGGTGGGTCGTCATGCTCAATATGCTCGGCTCTGTGTTTTTCATGATCTCGGGGATTGCCGGTTTCGTCGATCCCGGTGGTGTCGTGATCGCGCCATTCCCGGCCAATGCGGGAACGTTCGGCGGTGCCGTGTGCTTCTTTCTCGGCGCCCTTCTGCTGATCCGCGAGCAACCGGGAAGAAGCGGTTGATCGTGCTCGGCGACCTGTTGCCTGGCTTTGCGCCGCTTTGATCCGAGGTGATTGCAGCCTTGAGCGGTCGGACGCCCCGTCCTACCTACCCCGAGCCGGAAGATCGTACGCTTCGCGGTGTCATTCCGGTCCATCGGCGAACCGCTCTCGAGATGTTCGACTGCCGCTGGTAACCGACCGCCGCGGCAATCTCTCCAATCGATACGTCGGGGCTTTTCAGCAGCCGCAACGCCTCCCGCTGACGCACGTCTTCGAGCAGATCGGAGAATGTCATCCCTTCCTGGGCAAGGCGGCGCTGCAGCGTCCGCGTACTAAGGCCCGCGGCCCGGGCCAGGCGCCCGATGGTCGGACTTCCGTTGTCTAGCATCTCGGCGACGACGATGCGGGCAGTGCCGGTGAAGCTTCCGTCTTCCGACAGGGGCCGCCAGTCCATGGGCGGCGTATCGTCCCGGCGGCCTCTCGCAACAGCCGAAAACCGTCGGTCCGCAACGTCGGGCGGAATCGACAAGACCAGGCCACGCGTGCTCGATGGCACAAGCTCGGTGTTGAACCACGGTCGCAAGTGATCGAGACCGTATTCCGGATGCGGAACGAGCTCGATCCGTTCAAGCTGCGGCGCGTCGATTGTGGCCAGGGCACAGAGCGACTGAACAATCGCGGCAACGTATTGCTGCTCGATATGGAGGGTCTCGTCATCAAGGTCTACCGTGAAGAACTCTCTGATGACGACAGCGTTATCCTCTTCGGTCACGAGGAAATGTTCATGCGTGCAATGCAGGTCCATCTTGGCTGAAATGCGGTCCAACGCCTGACGTGGCGTACGGGCCCCGATCGCCATTCTGCCGAGCTTTCCAATTTCGAGGACCGTCGTCGGTGTCACGACACGACAACCGATATCGGGCCCCTCAGCGCGCTCCATTTCCCGCAGGAACCGCGCAGCGTTGAAAACGGCTATGGGGTGATCCGGCGCATGGAAGACAAGCGATGAGAGGTCGGCGGCCTCGAGACGGGCTTCCAGCGGACGATGGTTGACGTACATCCAGCGCACGAAGGGGATCAACGCCCCGGCGCGGATCAACGGAACCTGATGGTGTAAATGCCGCGTCGTCTTGGTCATGCCCGCACTGACCCCTTGTCATTTGCCGGCATGCTGCGTCGGCCCGATGTGGCGCGAGAAGGAAAAAACCCATCGCCACCAGAAGTAATATCGAAGGGCATCCCGCTTGATAAGTCCCGGAACAACGCAGTTTCGGACTTGGATCCGTGATCGGCAAGTCTCGCATGGCCGATCCGGCTACCTCGGGTGAAGATGGTGCCGGGAGACCGGTTGGGGGGCTGACTGGCCTCGTCGATGGATTTGACGGGAGATTGATATGATAGATCGTATCCGTTTGGTGGCTCTGGCGGGCGCCGCGACCTGTGCGAGTTGGGGGCTTCTTGCGGCGCCTGCAGCGTTGGCCGAGGACAACCCGGCGAGCCGGAAGGCCTATTTTGGCGAGCAGCATGTCCATACGAGCTGGTCGGTGGACGCTTGGTTGTTCGGCAACCACATCACCGGGCCGGGCGACGCCCTGGATTATGCTCAGGGCAAGACGATCAAGCATCCGCTCGGCTACGACATCACCATCGACCGGCCGCTGGACTGGATGGGCGTCACCGACCATTCCGAATACGTGGGCATCACCAAGCAGGCCAACACACCCGGCTCAGCGGTCAGCAAGATGCCGGAGGCGCAGCCGCTGATCCTCAAGGATCCGAATGACCCGGCCGACGTCCAGAAAGTATTCAACTATCTCGTGTCTCTCGTCAGCAAGCCGCCGATCAAGGCTTTCATGACCCCGGAAGTCGCCGGTTCCGTCTGGAAAGAGAACATCGATATCGCCAACGCGCACAACAAGCCGGGCGAGTTCACGGCGTTCTGCTCCTACGAATGGACGTCGCAATACGATTTCCGGAACCTCCACCGGAACATCTATTTCCGCGATTGCGACAAGGTGCCCTCACAGCCCTATTCGGCATTGTTCTCCTGGCATCCGGAGGATCTTTGGAAATGGATGGACGAGCAGCGCAAGGCGGGCAACGAACTCCTAGCGATCTCGCACAACGCCAACCTGTCGGACGGCTGGATGTATCCGACCGATGTCGACAGCCTCGGCCGGCCGATCGACGCGGCCTGGGCGGATGCGCGGACCCGCAACGAACGGCTGATCGAGATCAAGCAGCTCAAGGGGCAATCGGAAACGCATCCCCTGCTGTCGCCCAACGACGAATTCGCCAATTACGAGCTGATGAGCTTCCTGATCGGCCTGCCGGAGGACTCCGGCCGGGTTCCCGGCATCGTCGGCTCCTACGCGCGGCAGGCGCTGAAGGACGGCCTCGCGATGCAGGATGCTCGCGGCTATAATCCCTACATATTCGGCTTCGTCGGCGGCTCGGACAGCCATAACACCGGCGTCCCCTACCGCACCAACAACGCCTATGCGGGCCACGGCGTCAACGACGGCCTGGTCCAGACCCGGCTCGGCGGCCGCATCTTCGCCGGGCTCGATGTCCGCAAGGAAAGCACCGCCGGCCTGACCGGCATCTGGGCCGAGGAGAACACGCGCGCGTCGCTCTGGGATGCCATGCAGCGGCGCGAGACCTTCGGCACCAGCGGCGTGTGGATCCAGGTCCGGCTGTTCGGCGGCTGGAACTACAGCAAGGACCTGCTCAAGGACGACGACTGGGTGGCCAAGGCGTATGCCGGCGGCACGACGATGGGCGCCGACCTGCCCGCGGCACCGACCGGAGCCAAGGCGCCGAGTTTCGTCGTCTGGGCCGTGAAGGACCCGGAATCGGGCAATCTCGACCGCATTCAGATCGTCAAGGGCTGGACCAAGGACGGCCAGAGCTTCGAGAAGGTCTATGACGTGGTCTGGGCTGGCGATCGCGAGCCCGCGGTGGACACCGGGCACGTTCCCCCGATCCAGAGCACCGTCGACCTGAAGACCGCCACCTATACCAATGAATACGGGGCGACGGAGCTTTCCACCGTCTGGACCGACCCTGACTTCGATCCGGAGCTGCGCGCCTTCTACTATGCCCGCGTGCTGGAAATCCCGACGCCGCGCTGGACCACGGTCCAGGCGGTGAAACTCGGCATCGAGATTCCCGACGTCGTGCCGGCAGCCGTCCAGGAACGCGCCTGGAGCTCGCCCATCTGGTACGCGCCGCCGGCCGGCAGACACCGCGTCCAACGGGATCACGGTGGCCGACCTGGAAGCAAGCGGCGCCCAGGCGCTGACCGACGACGAGTTGAAGGACCTCATCGTCGACAAGGCGATCTGGGTCCGCAACAACGTGACCGGGGGCGTGATGAAGGTGCACTATGACAAGACCGGCACCTTCGACGTGAATTACGTCGGCGCCCGAGCAATCCTGCCGAGCCTTTCCGGCGACCTGCCGCTCGATTCCTACCAGGTCCTCGCCAGGCCCTACACGATCGCCGACGGGCAGATCAACACCTTCATCTCCAAGACCCCGATCGGCATGAAGGTCTACAAGGCCAAGGGTTCCCAGGCCGGCAACACCGCCAAGACCCAGGCCACCTACTACGGCGCGCGCAGCAACGAGTTCGGCTACGCCAACTACGAGATCCTGCTTCGCGGGCCGCAAGACCTGGTCGATCTGCCGAAGGCGGACCAGGATATCCCGGTCGACAAGCAGCCGGACTACCTGCACCTCGATATCAAGAGGTAGACGTGACGCCGCGAGGTTGAACGTGTCCAGCACATCCATCGGACGGGCCATGCGTCGCGTGGCCCGTGACCCCCTTGTCCATTTCGTCATCCTCGGCGGGGTGATGTTCGGCGCTTTCGCGCTGCTGCAGGACAAGACCGACGCGCCTGCCTCGCCAACCGAGATCCGCTATACCGTCGACGACGTCGCCCAGCTCATCTTCGGATTCGAGGCGCAGTGGAACCGACAACCGACCCAGGAGGAATTCAATGCCCTGGTCGAGGATCGGGTACGCCAGGACATCCTCTACCGCGAGGCGCTGGCGCTCGGGCTCGACAAGGACGACACGATCGTCATGCGTCGCATGGCGCAGAAGATGCAGTTCATTGCCGAGGATACGGCGGCTGCGCACGCCCCGACGACCGAAGAGCTGAAGGCGTGGTTCGCCGAAAACAGCGACCTCTTCCGGATGGCTCCGCGGGTGAGCTTCCGGCACCTCTATTTCTCTCCCGACCGTCGCGGCAAGAACGCGCGCGCTGATGCCGAGGCGGCGCTGGTGAGCCTCGCCGGCCAGCCCGAGACCTTGCCGGACGGGACAGCACCCGGCGACCGGTTCATGTTTCAGGACTATTACGGCGAGCGCACGCCACAGTCGATCGCGCGAGAATTCGGACCGCAATTCGCGCAGGCCGTTGCCCAGCTGCCTCCCGGAAGCTGGCAGGGACCGGTGCAGTCGGGCCTTGGTTGGCACCTTGTCTATGTCGACAAGCTCATCCCCGGCCGGGTGCCCGCGTTCGGGGAGATTGCCGACGAGGTGAAGACCGCGTGGCTCGGCAAACAGAAGGCCGCCGCGTGGCAGAAGGCCTATGACGGAATGCGGGCGAAATACACCGTGCTGCTTCCCGTCCCGACGGAGGATGCGATCACCGATGTGTCCAGGGCGGTCCCCGCGGCCAGTGCCGCCGTGTCAGACGACGGAGCGCCGCTGTGAAGCGGGCCCTGATCGCCCTTGGCCTGGTGCCCGTCCTGGCGTTGCTGGCATGGCTCGCCGTCATCCCGACGAGCCATGCTCACGAATCGCGTCCGGCTTATCTGGAGATCGAGGAGACCGCGCCCGGCCAGTATGACCTGCGGTGGCGCACCCCGATGCTCGGCAGCCTGCCCCTGCCCGTCGTCCTGCGCCTTCCCGAAGGCGTCCGCAATACGCAGGAGCCGGTCGTCCAGCAACTCAGCGACTCGCTTCTGGAGCGCCGCTGGATCGACGCCGGTCCCGAAGGCCTGACCGGCGAGCGCATTGGGTTTCCCGGCCTGGAACTCACGATCACCGATGTGGTGGTGCGGGCGAAACTGCTCGACGGCCGAAGCTGGATGGGCATTGCCCGTCCGTCGCAGCCGTGGGTGGAGATCGAGGCTTCACGCGGGCTGTTCGCCGTCGCCTGGGATTTCCTCAGGCAGGGTTTTGACCACATCCTGTCGGGATGGGATCACCTCCTCTTCGTCTTCGGGCTGCTCCTGCTGGTTCGATCGCCCTGGATGTTGGTGAGGACGATCACGGCGTTCACGATCGCCCACAGCATCACCCTGGCGGCGGCGACGCTCGGCTACGTCCAGCCTCCCGCGCAACCGATAGAAGCCGGGATCGCCCTGTCCATTCTTTTTCTCGGAGTCGAGATCGTCCGCGCCGATCAGGGCGGGACAAGCTTCACGATCCGAAACCCGTGGGTCGTGGCCTTTGTCTTCGGCTTGCTGCACGGGTTCGGCTTCGCAAGCGCGTTGTCGGCGGCAGGCCTGCCTCCCACGGATGTTCCGCTCGCACTCGTTTCGTTCAATATCGGCGTGGAGTTCGGGCAGCTTGCCTTCGTGTCGGTGGTCCTGCTGGCGGGTTATGCGATCCGGCTGCTCGGTATCACCTGGCCTCGCCGGGCCGAGCTGGTGCCGGCTTACCTGGTGGGCTCGCTCGGCGCGTTCTGGCTGTTGCAGCGGTTGGCCTTTCTTTGAGGCCCACGACTTCTCGTGCCCATCGCCGCCTGCACGATGCGATGCTGGGGTCGAAATAAGCCGCGCGCCTCGCCGCCGGATCGGTTTTTCGCCGGCTATTCGCCATTCGATGTTAAGGCATGACATCCGGGGTTCGTATCGGCCCCGTCCGATCCTTCAGGTCGCTGGACAAATCGCCTCGGCGACTCTGGCGGCAGGTCTGATAGGTGTTGCCGCTATCACGCCGGTGATGCCCCACAAAGATGCGGGAGTCGCCAGCGGTTTCCAGGTGGACGTGAATGAGAATAGACCGAACCTTGCGCCACATCGGCTGGCTGATGGCGACGACATTGATCGTCCTCGTCGCCCAGGTTCCGGGGGTCCCGGCCTATGAAACGAAGGTCCGGCCACCATTCGGCTACAGCCTCACGTTTTCCAGGGTGCCGATCCGGGTCCATTATGTGTCCTCGGTGGCGGGCATTTGCGGAAGCCATCGCGGCTTGCGCACGGTCGGCTGCTCGAAGCGAAGCGCCACCCGCTGTGACATCTACATCAAAAGCAACCCGGCGCCGCTGACCAGGCTTCAGGTGCTCGTCCACGAGAAGGCCCACTGCAAGGGCTGGGAGCATCGCTGAGCCCCTAAGCCGCGGAAGCCATCGGCTCCCCCTGCGGGCTCGGCATCTCGTCGCAAGTCTATGCGCGCGCCAGAGAGCCGTCGCGCGATTCTGCGCGTGCGCCCGTCAGGCCCCTGTCGGGTAACCGACCTACCAGCGGACGCTCAGTCCCGCGATCGGGCCGTGGAGGACCATGTCAAAGGTCTTGGCATTGTCTCCGGAGCCGGTCTCATAGTCGAAGGCCAGCGCCCGGTAGCCGAGATTCCAGGCCATCATTGCCTTGCCGACCGGGAAGGTGTGGCTGTATCCCGCGTAGACCTGCCAGGAGAACTGGCTGCCAACCCCGAAGCCGCCGATATCGCCGAGCAACTGAAGCTCGCGACCTTCGCCAAAATCCTGCTTCACCCGCATGCCGACCACCGGGTCGACCCAGTCGACGTCACCCGACTTGGCAACCGCGTATTTGCCTTTCTTCTGCAGCCCCAGCCGCGGAAGATCGAGCGTGCTCTTGATCTTCAGGGTCGCGTCGGTCGAGGCGTACCAGTAGCGGGCGCCACCGAGGATCTCGAGGCCGGTCGATCCCATCGGACCGTTGTGCCGCGCTATCTCGTATGCGGCTCCGGCCTCGGCAAAGGCGAGGGTCTGGGTGACGCCGGCCTTGCCCTTCACGGTGAGCGACGCTTCGACGTTGGGGCGGCGCGCCGAGTAGTCCCTGACATCCGATTTGGAGAACTTCATCTCGGTGTAGAAAAGGTCGCCGAAAATCGAGAAGCGACCGTTTCTGGCTTCGAGATAGGCCATCAGCGGGATGATGTAGTCGCTCTTGGTGAGGATGTCGTAGAAGCTCGCGTCCACATCGACCGATTGGCCGCGGGCGGTGATCTCGCCGCTGACGCCGACTATCCAAGCATACGGCGTGACGCTGAACTGCCATCCGGTGGGCGGCGGAACTTCATCGGCCATACTGAAGTCGACATCCCGCGCCGCGCTCTTGTCGGCCGCATTTGCCGGCGCTCCGGCCCAGCATGACACCGCAAGAAAACATGCCGCGGCGGTCGGGAAATGTCTGATCATGATCGTTGTGCGCCCCAAACAAAATCACCAATCGGGTGAGACTCAAAGCTATCACGCAGGTGCAAAATCGAGCCATTGATATCGAGCCGTCGATTCAAACAGACGTGCAGCGTGGCAATCCCGCAACACCGCCTCGGACCGGGGACCGCGATGGCGTTTCCTTGTTGATTGCGCAGGCAAAACTGCTTGGGCCCCGATGATTTTCCGCCTTGTCCCCGCATCGCAAACCGGATGCCACGGATCTGCCTTGGGGTTGGGTCAATCGCGACAGTTCGGGGACCGTCATTCTCCGCCAACATGGAGCCTCGCGGAAGATACTTGGCCACGGAAACGCTAACCCGCTAACGTCAGGATGCGGCCCGACCGCATCGCGGGTCGCTGCCGGTCCCGGCAAACCCACCAGGGCGACCGCGATATTTCATCAAGGCATTCACGGCAGGGATCAGTATGGCAATACGGTTTCGGATTCTCGCGATTGTGATGGTGCTGCTGACGGAGGGGGCCGCGGCGCAGCCCTCCAATCCGCTGGCTCCGCTCGACACCTCGAGCCCGAGCGCGACCTATCAGTCCTTCGTCACCGAGGCGACCAAGATCGAGGCCAGCTACGCAGACTACGTTTCCGACAAGACTTCGGCCAAGGCGGCGGAATTGGTCGCCAGCGTCGATCGCATGCGGCGCCTGCTCGATCTCGATGGCCTGCCGCCAGCAACCCGCACCAAGATCGGAGACGCCGCCTTCGGATACCTGGCCGATATCCTGATCCGCATCCCGGAGGTTCCGGCGGCGGAGATTCCGGGTGCGCCCGGCAAGGACTGGGGCAAGCTGCCGTCGAAATGGGAGATTCCCGGTACGGAAATCGCCATCGTCCGGGTCGCGGACGGGGCCCGCGCCGGCGACTATCTGTTCGCCGGCGCAAGCGTCGAGCGCCTGCCGGCCTTCCACGCGCTGATTATCGCCGAGCCGCCGCTTCGGCCGACGAAGTCTCTCAACTGGCACAATGAAGCGGCGCGGCTCACCGGGCCATTCTTCCCGAATTCGCTGATCCGGTCGCTGCCAGAGCCGCTGCAGCGGGCCGTTCTCGACACCCCGGCCTGGAAGGTCATCCTTGCATCGGCAATCGGCGTGGCCATTCTGGTCATCGCCGGCGTCTGGGCCATGCTGATGCGCCGTGTCGCCGGTCGGGCCGGACACGCCGCCGGCCTCTTCTGGCGGCTGACGACGCCGCTGTTGCTGGCTGGCCTCACCTATCTTTCCGACATCTTCATCCAGGATCAGGTCAACGTCTCCGGCGATTTCGGCATCGGCGAAAACATCTTCGCGGCGGCGCTTCTCTATGTCGCCGGCGCCTGGGCGGCTTGGATCGCCTGTTTCCTGATCGTCGAGGCGATCATTGCCTCACCGAGTATTCCCGACAACAGCTACGACGCCCACCTTCTTCGCCTGATCGCCCGCGTCGGCGCGGTTCTCGCTGCCGGGGCGATCATCGTCTACGGCGCCAACGACATCGGCATCCCGGCGCTGGGCCTTGTCGCCGGCCTGGGCGTCGGCGGCTTCGCGCTGGCGCTTGCCTCGCAATCGACGGTCGAGAACCTGTTCGGTGGCGTTTCGATCTTCGCCGACCGGCCGTTCCGGGTCGGCGACCATATCCAGTTTGGCGACGGCGGTGGCCAGGTCGAAGCAGTGGGTCCGCGGTCGAGCCGCGTCCGGGCTCTGGACGGCACGATGATCACGGTGCCGAATGGCGACCTCGCCAAGATGCACATCACCAACTACTCAAGACGCAACAAATGCCTCTTCCTGCACAAGCTCGGCCTGCGCTACGAAACCTCGCCGGAGCAGTTCGAGTGGCTCATCGCGGCGTTGCAACGGCGCCTCCGCGACCATCCGATGGTCGAGACGTCGCCGGGCTTTCCGCGCGTCGTCCTCACCGACTTCGGCGATTCCTCGATCGACATCGAGCTTCGGGCTTATGTTCTCACCTCGGATTATTCGGAATTCCTCGCCATCCAGGGAGACCTCATTCTCGACATCATGCGGATCGTCGCGGACGCCGGCACCGGCTTCGCCTTCCCGAGCCAGACCGCCTATCTCGCCCGCGACACGGGGATCGACGAGGCAACCAAGAAGCGGATCGAGGCGGAAATCCGAGGTCGACGCGGCGGAGAGGCGACGGATCCGGCCGAGGCGCCGCAGGCGACAGCCTAGGCGGCGAGACAACGCTTCGCAGGGAACGCGTCGCCAGCTTTTCGGGGCTCCGGCAGAGCGACGGCCGCCCGCCGGAGCCTGTTCTTCTTGTCGATCCGGGTCTAGCGCTCTTCCAGAGTCATGCGGGAGACGCCGACCGCCAGGTTGAGGCCGGCCTGAGCCTGGATGCTGAGCGGTTGCAGGGCGATCGAATTATGCGAGCCACCGAGAAGCGCGTTGGCGCCAAGCCCGACGACAACGGTTTCTTCGGCGGAAACACCGACATATTCGCCGGCGAGGCTGCCGGGCTGGTAGTCGCTCTGCGCCGCGAAGACGGCCCAGACGATGACGCTTGCCGCCGTGACCCCGACGTCGAGGCCGAAATCACGGATGCGACCGCTGTAGTGTTCGGTTTCCGCGGTGTCGGGCTGGAAACTGCAATTGATCCTCTCCGCCGAGGTTATGAGAAGGCCGATGCTCGGCCCGGCGGCGCAGGTCAGGACGCCGACCTTGATGTGGTCGGCGGCGGCTGCGGTATTCGGCGCCGTCGCCGTGCCGGCGAACATCGCAATCGCGCCGGCAATGGCCAATCCCTTGGCAACGAGGGTCTTCCTGGACATGTCTCTGGTCTCCTTGATCGTCTGGGCTCTGGCTGTGGTAATGTGGCGAACTTGTCGCCCGCTATCGTAAGAGTTGCAATGACTTTTCGGTCTGAGGGATCGGCCAGTGGCCGATCCCTGGCGAAGGCATCCCCTTCGAAAGGGACGCCTGCGCCCAATCGTCGTGCCGCGATCGCGGCATAGGCGTCGCTCAATAGCAGCGCGGATACGGGTAGTAGCCGCAGGGCGGCGGCGGGTAGTAAGGCGGGGGCGGCCCGTAATAAGGGGGCGCCGCCGCGGCGGCTGCGCCGGCATAGAAGGCGCCGCGATAGGCGGTCCGCCGCGCCACGCCGGCATAGGAAAGCGGCGTGAAGGGCAGGCCGATGATGTCGATGAAGACGGCGGCCGGGCCGTCACCGGTCAGGCTGCCTTCGAGGACGTCGACATCGAAAGTGAGTTTGGCGCCGTCGAGCTTCGGATTCTTCAGCACGACCACCGCATCCGAGACGCTCGCCGCGCCTTCGCCAAAGACCGAGACGGTGGCGTTCGGCGGGTCTTTCGCGAAGCTGTCGCCGCCCGCCCATTCCTCGAGCAGGTGAGCCGTGAGCGCGTGACCGGCCGAACGGACCGGTCGGTCGGCGAAGATGATCGAATTGGGCGAAACCCCGGTGAGCGTCAGGGTGTTGCCGTCGAGGGTGGCGCCATCCGAATTCAGCACGATCAGCGCGGGCTCGATCTGCGTCTTCGCGACGCCGATGGTTTTCGACGCGGGCGCGCTGATGGCGTCCTCGGCCGACGCCGTGGCGGGGCCGAAAAGCACCGCGGCAGCGGCTATCGCCAGGAAAGTCCGATTTCGCTTCATTGACGAATTATGCTCCTGTTGGATTGGCGGTCGAGGTCAGTTCTGGACCGGTTCGACTGGATCGGGTCGTCCCGGAGAGGGGGCCCGTCACCCGACGGACCCGCCACTTTCGTTGGCCGGCTCTCCCGGCGCCCGGCAGCCCGGGCCGCTACTCCGCCTTGACGATGCCGGGCGGCGACCACGAACCGTTCAAGGCCGCTTCCTTGGGCCAGTAAAGGCGCATCACCATGTAGATCGGCCCGTCCGGCGCCGGCAGCCAATTCGCCTTCTGAACCGGGTCGGTGGGCTCGTCCTTCTGGATGTACAGGGTCAGCGACCCGTCGGCGTTCTTCTTCAGGTCCGGCAGCATCGGCGAGTTGACGAGGTAGCGGTCGATCGGGTTCTTGATCAGCAGTTGCGTCTTGCCGTCGTAGATGGTCACCGACCAGAAGGCGTTCACGGGCGGGAACGCGTCCTTGGGGAAAGTCAGCGTGTAGTTCGACTTGCTGCCATCAAGCGGCTGACCGTCCGCGTCGTTGCGGGTGAGCGGGTAGACCGCCTCGGCAGGGTCATTGCCCAGGATGCCGGCAACAGCGACTGCAGCGCGCTGCGCCCAGTCGCCGTTGTAGACCGCGCGGTCGCCGATCCCCGACGTAATGACGATCCAGCCATTGACCAGCTTGCCCATCTTCTCGATCTTGGTCTTGATCGCCTCTTCGGCCGCCTTGCCGGCCTCGGCCATCGCCGCCTTGTCGGCGTCGCTCAGTTCGATCGTCGGGAAGGTCTTCCCGGTCTCGATTCCGATCGTGGCGAATTTCTCGCGGAGCGGGACCTCGACGGCCGCGGGGCCGGTCGGTGGGGCGAACTGGAGCAGGAAGGGCAGGTAGCTGAGGACGTCCTTCTTCTCCGTTGCCCCGTCGATCGCCGGCCACTCGATGGCAGGCGCCGCCGCCGGCGCCGGTTCGCCGAGGAAGGCTGACAGCGGCTTGACCTCATACTTGGCCTGGATCGCCTTCACGTTGTCGATATCGGCCGCATTGAACAGCTGGGTCCGGTAGACGGCAAGAGCGAACTCGGTCTCCGAGGTGAAGACCTTCTTGACTCCCTTGGGCGTGTCGCCCGTCCAGCCCGGACCCGCGACGGCATAGCAGCCGGCGTCGTTGCCGGTCGCACGACTGCCGATGTAGCCGAAGTTGAACGTGTACTGGGACGTCAGCATGACCGAGTAGTAGCGATCCTTCTCGATCTCCGGCACGCAGAGCACCACCGGCTCGGCGCGCAGGTCGAGGAATAGCCACGAATAGGGCGTGTCGCTGTTCGGCGTCACGATCGCGGTGTCGGCCGGCGTGTAGACCTTGGATTCGTTGGCGATCTGATTGAACGGCGCCTTGTACTGGCCGGAATCCTTGTCGATCGCGTACTGGTTCATGATCTTGTAGTACATCGACATCGGCAGGCCATAGATGATGGCCTCCTCCGAGATCGACTTGATCTCTTCGGCGGTCGGTTGCGCCGAGGCGGTCGTTGCCGAAATCGCGACGGCGGTCGCAACGACCGCGCTTCGAACGTTTGCGTGGATACTCATTGGATCGTCTCCTTCAGACGTTCTTGGAATGCCATGCCGACCGGCCTTGTTAACTCAGTCTCGCCGGCGAAACGGTCGGGCTGTTTCCGCGAGGGCTGGCAACGTCGGAGGCGCGTCGGTCTCCGGCCAATTGATTCGCATCACCATGTAGATCGGCCGGTTCGGCGCCGGTGGTCAGTTGACTGCCCTGGAGAATCGATCCCGGCCGCGAGAGGGGCCGGGATCGTTGATCCTGCTACTGCACCAGCTCGACCTCGCTCGGCCGCCAGCTCTTGTCGAAGAAGCTCGGCTTGCGGGCTGTAGAGGCGCAGGATGGTGAACCAGCCCTTCTTCGGGTCGGTCTGGACCCAGTTGCCGCGGGCGACGCCTTCGGGCTGGGTGGGGCCGAAATAGACCGTGGTCGATCCATCGGCTGCCGCCTCGGCCGCCGGCGAGGGATAGCTCTGGCTGCCGGCGCGCGGGTATTTCTGCGGTGTCTGCAGCATCGAGCGGGTCTGGTTGTCGTAGAGCGTGAACGACCAGAAGGCCTGCCGCCGGAACGTCCTTGGGCAGCGTCACCTTGTAGGTCTTGGCGCCGTCGAACGGGTTCCCGTCAGCGTCGAGGAAGCCCATCAGGTACTGCGAGCCGACGCCGGGGATCCGCATGATCATGCCGGGCGAATCGAGCGTGTAGCCGTAGTAGAAGGCGGCGCGCGAATCGAGGGTGCGGGCGCCGGTCGGCGGCAACGGCTTGAACATGCCCTTCTCGAAAAGCGGCGGCGGGGTCTCGAAGAAGGCGCCGCCCTCCCAGAGCATGCTGCCCCACTGCGAGCCGTCGTAATAGGCCCAGTCCGGGTGCTGCATCGCATAGCGCCAGTTGAGCGCCCGGCCGGTCGCCTGGCCGAAGGCGGCGGCGTCCGACAGGATCTTCTTCATCCGCGCGTCCGGCTTGAATTCCTTGCCGTGGACGATGCCGATCGCGGCGAGCTGGCCGGCGAGTTCGACGTCGTAGCTGGTGGCCGGCTCGTTCTGGACGTTCTCGTTGATCAGCTCGAAGAAGCCGTAGTCGCTGGGCGGGATGGTGTTGAACGCCTTCCCGGTCACCTCGATGAACTTGGTCTCGGGAATCTTGGGCTCGCCCGCGATCCGGACCGTTCCATCCAAGGGCCTGGGCGATGCTCGAGCCGAACGCGCCCGCCTGGTAGGGGTAGATCTTCATCGTCTTCTTGATGTTCTCGACCGCCGGCGCGGGGTCGTTGTCGACCAGGTAGGCGCGCGCCGCGTAGAGGGCGAGGTTGGTCTTCGAATGGGCGATGAAGTAGCCGCCCTCGGGCAGCGGACCGTCATAGCCGGGGCCGACGATCAGGTACTTGCCGCCGAGTCCGCGGTCCGGTCCCGGCCCGCCGATGTCGATGATCCAGGAAAACCACATGTCGTTGATGGTGCCGACGGCATTCGACGGCTGCTCGACCACCACCGGGCCTTTGCTCAGATCGAGTGCGGTCAGGTAGTAGACCGTGTCGGCATTGGCCGTCAGGAACAGCGAGCTCGAATCCATCAGCTCCGAGAAGATGGCGACATCGCCGGGCTGGGCGCCGATGCCTTGGAAGCCCTTGACGATGGCGAGCGCCGAAGCGCCGCGGAAGCTGTTGTTGTAGACGTTCAGCGCCCGGGTGAAGTCGAGCGTATCGTAAACCTTCTGCGCGGTTTCGGCGGTCGGCACGCCGTCCTTGAACTCGAGCGTTCCGGCGCTGGTCTCGATCTTGTCGGGGGCGCCAAGCGACTGGAGCGTCGCCTCGGACACCTCCGCCTGGGCAGCGCAGGCACCGGCGAGGACCGCTATCGAGGCGGCACCCAGGACTTTCATCAACACACGCATCTCTCAGGCTCTCCATATTGTCTCGACTGGATCGACGACGGCCCGCACCGGCGGGCCATCGTCGCCGTTCCTATCTGGCGCGCCGCGCGCCAAAGGCGAGTTTAGCAGTAGTAGACGCCGACCGCGCAGCGCCGGACGGTGCGCCGGGCGACGCCGGCGACACTGACCGGGGTCAGCGGCCGGCCGATGATGGCTTCAGCCGTGGACACCGGGCTTGAAATGCCGGGGATTGCAAGGCGTGCGCCGATTTCGAGGCCGCCAAGCGCTACGGCAATGGCAATCGCGCCGATTGTGAGTCGCTTCGTAAAGGTCATTATTTGTCTCCTGGGGTGTACTGGGCCGGAAGTTCGTCCATGGGCGGCAGGTCGGCCACGGCGACTTCCTTTGCATCGGCCGGCGCCTTGAACGCGAAATCGTCGGCCATCACATCGCCGCCGGTCTTCCAGTCCGAGACCTCGACCGTGTATTCCGGCGATCCGGCGATCTTCTTGCTCGTGATCTGGTAGCGGCAGGGATAGGGCTGGTCGCCGACGGCGATCCAGATCTGCCAGTCGACCTCGTCGGCCCTGAAGGCGAAGTGGTTGCACTCGGTGCCGTTGACGACGCCGCTGCCGAGGTCTTTGACGTCGGTCACCGAGTCCATGAGAATGTCATAGACATCGGAAGCCGAGGAGATCGGCGCCGGGGATCGGCCGGTGATAGGTGTTCCGCAGCGTGTCGATCAGGTCGTCGAGGGAGCCGGGGACCTCGGCCTGGGCGTAGAGGTTCGCCGACTTGCCGAGCAGGGTCAGCGTCTTGCCGTCGAAAACCAGCTCGAGATCGGCGAAACCGCCCGTCCGTGTCGCCCGGACCTTGTCCGGCCGGTTGATCGTCATCGTCCCGGAACTGACGAAGCCGAGCTTCTGGTCCTCGGTCGTGACGACTTCGAGGTCGCTGTTGAACCGGAACGAAAAGGCCTTCTGCGCCGCCATGTAGTCCGACATCGCCTTGAGCAGGTTCTTGGCGTCGGTCTCGTCGGCGGTCGCACTGCCGGCCGACATAACGGCCAGACCTGCGGCCAGGAGACCGAGCGAAACCCCGCTCGCGAGCTTTCTCCCTGTGATTCGCAACATTGGCATCCTCTCTTGGTTGAAAAGGGGGGAGCGGCATCGCCGCTCAGCGGCACCGTTAGCGTGCAAGTTTCAATCGCGCAAAGGTCCGTCTGGTCGGCGGCCCGTTTGATCGATGTCCGGAGCCTAGTGCTCTCGCCACCCTCTGGCTTGTAGGTTCGGGTAACCTCCATGCAACCGGGGGCCGACCGCCGGTGCCGGCCGCCTGCGTCGGGACCGGCCGACCCTCGCGGAGAACCACGGAGGACCGCCGAAGACAGCGAATGATGGCCGGTGGAAGCCGGCCGGACGGTCGAGGCAGAAAAACCGTATCCTACATTCCACCCGGGCCGGGCGTTTGGCCTGGGACCTGCGCAACCGGATTGCAACAGTGTGGCAATAGATACGCAATTGGCGGTCGCGACGATTACCGCGCCGCGAAATCAGCCCGATGCTTTGGTGACAAGGACACGCTGAAACTTATCCGGTCGGGCACCGACCCACGTGCGACGCGTCAGCATCGCAGAAGGGGGTTCATGAAGGCGTTCGCAGCGTTAGAGAGAGGCGTGCGAATGCGGGCTCATTTCTTGGTCGGGAACAGGAAGGTCAAGCTCGTGCGGACGCCCCAGTCCGGTCCGCCTTTTGGCTTGTCGGCATAGTAGGTGCCGCCGATCTGGAACTGCATGGGCTGCTTACCGAGCGCAAAGACCTTCTGGTACGTAAGGGTCACCGGCACCGTCCACTCTTCCGCGTTCCAGTTATAGGTCGATTGCGAGGTGAAGGTTACCGATTGGCCCTTGCTGAATCCGTAGGTGAAGAACGGTTGCAGGAAGGTCTGGTTGATGTCGCCATCGCCGAAGGTCCAGACGTGGTTGGCGAGGCCGCCGACGGTCCAGGGACCCTTCTGGATCAGCGCCACTGCGGTCGGGCCGGCCCCCCATTCGCTGGTGCCGAGGCGAGGGTCCGTCGCCGTCGGGAGGTTGAAGACCGGGCCGACACCCCAGACGAGACCGCCAGGACCAGGCTTTGACGGTGAAAGGAAGAAGCTTTGCGTGGTGTCGCCGAGGCCGCCGAAATCGTGCTTGAAAATATCCTGGGTGTAGACAACCGGCAAAATGGTACGCGAGATCAGGTTCCAGTCTTCATTCAGGTGGAGCGGAATGACTGGCTGAATATTGAGGTCCGACACCTGGCCCTTGCCATCTGGCCCGATCCCCCAAATCTCGTTGAACTGGAAGGGGACGCTGATCAGGCTGGCGATCGGATTGGCGAGCTGCTTCGACAGATCGCCGGCATCCTCGGCGCGCGCTGTTGAAGCAAGGCTGCCCCCCGCGACCGCGATCAACAGAGTGAGACGAAAGAAATCCATTTTAAGCCCCGTTTGATCGCCGCCGAGCGTCTTGCGCAAATGCAGGCTCGAACCACACCGAACCTCGTGCCAACGACGTCGGCCGTCAATATTTTAAGCGCTCACGCGTCGTGGCCTCTACGATTTGCAAAGCGTGGGTGGCGAAAAAGTCACAAAAGGGCCGGTTTGATCGTCGGCGCGGCCTTGGCCGGACTTTTCGCGTTTGCCGTCATGGCGACACGGGCGCAGAGCGATGATTCCCAACGGGCGCAACAGCTGACGTATCCTCTCGCCAACCTGATCAGCGTTCCGATCAAGACCGGCTATAATCAAGGATACGGAGCCAAGGGCGACGGCTACCAGATGGTCACCACCGTTCAGCCGGTGACTCTCATACCGCTCGGAGAAAACTGGAACACGATCTCGCGCACGATCGTTCCGGTCGTGTGGCCGCTGCTGCAGAACGTGAAACGGGCCGCCCCTTGGGGAGCGGCCCGTTTGATTCTGTCGCGTCGGATGCCGATCAGGCCCGATGGATATAGACGATGGTGCGGGCGTTGGTGTCGACCAGAACCGGCACGCCGTTGACGACCGCATAGCCGTAGACGGATCCGGGAACCTCATAGAGCTGCACTTCGGCCGGCAGAACCGCGCCGACGACAATCTCGCCCTCCACCGAGACGGCCGGCACCGGGGTCGCCGTGATGTACTGGATGACGGCGGGCTCGGGCACGATTGCATCGACGTTGCCGCCGGGACCGACGACCACACCGACGGTCGGCCCTGCCACGACTTCGGCGACGCCTTCCGCCGCGACGACCGGAATGCCTGTCGCCGCTCCGGCCGAGTCGACCTGCTGGATGTTGCCGCCCTCGTCGACGACAAGATACTGCGCCGACGCCCAACCGGCCAGGCCGGCAACGTCGACACTGCACCACGAATAGTCGGCAAGGCAGCCGGTGATCTGGGACCGGACATTGTATTCCATGACGCCAATCACCGGATATTGCGTACCCGGGCCGGCGCGAAGGTTGAGGTGGGCGGTCGAATAGCCGCTGACCGCGAAGGCCGGACCGGCGATCAGGAGGGTCGCCAGGGCGGTGCCGGCGGCGAGTTTCAGGGGATGCCTCATGGGTTTTCTCTCTTTCCTCTTTTGTGTTTCGAAGTCGGGTCAATGAAGTCGGGTCAATAAAGACCGGCGTGGCGTGGACCGCAGGCTGGCGTCGAGGCCCACCGAAAGGACGACGGCTCCAATAAGGCGGGAAAGGTTCATTCTTGATCCTCGGCGAATGCTGCAAATGCCGGCCGACAGCCAAGGCGGGCCACCACACGGTCTCGCGCGACGGACCATATTTCGTATGAAACGGCTGTCATTGCTTTCTAGATGAGGACGGCGATCGCTGCCAGTAGGATCAGGTAGGCTCTATGTTCTGGAGTCCGAATCCGCTGAGGCAGGGGCCTTGCCGACCGATCTATCCGCGGGCGCCGGCGGGACGTGCACGCCCGCCTTGCGGAGCCCTTCGGCGATGTCGAGCTGCGCGTCGAAGGGGATATTACGAACGGCGAGTTCCGCCCACAGATTGGGCACGAAACGGGGGGCCATCTTCTGGAACTGCACGGCCATCGCCCGGGCCTTGTCGTCCAATCCGTTCTGCGCATAAACAATCGCGGCGACGGCGTAGTAAATCGGCAGCCCGGTCATATCGACCGTGTCGATCTCAGCAAGCGCCTTTTTGTAGTCGTGCTGCATGTAGGCGATCATCGCGAGCGCACCGCGGTAGAAGCTCGAATGCCCAGGGTTCTTTTCGAGGGCACGTTCGAGGAGGGCCCGACCCTCGTCTGTCCGGCCTGAGAGACCGATCAGAATCCCCAGTTGTCCGAGCAGTTCCGTGTCATTTGGATTAAGGTCGATAGCTTTCTCGGCGACCTCGAAGGCTTCGGATGGCAGGTGAGCAAACGAATAAGCCATAGCCAGCGACTGGAGCGCCCGGACGTTTTCCGGATCGAGCCGCACGGCCTCCTTCGCCGCATCCAGGGCGCGTTGCTCCGCATCCGGCTCAGGATTGAAGCCGGCGCGCACCTCGTCGACATAGATCAGACTGAGCAGCGCCCAGGCCGTCGCATAGGAGGGAAAACTGGCGACGGCCTGCTGCAGGCAATCGTGGACGGCCTTGTGTCCGGCCGCGCTCTGCGCGGCGCGATAGGCGTAGTAACGCAAGGTGCAGAGATAGGCCTCGAGATTGTCGGGCGGGTCTGAACGCGGGCGAGCGGCCTCGGACCGGAAAACGATGCCATAGGGCTGGGCAATGGCCGTCGCCACTTCCTGCGCGGCCTTGATCTGGATGGCGTAGAGACCGGCCGCCGTCAGTGGGTATTCGTATTGGTGCGACCAGAGCACCGCGCTCGTCTCGGAATTCAGCAGACGGCTGTTGACATAGATCCTGTCCGAATCCGTCCTGACGCTCCCTTCCAGGACGTATTGAACGTCCAGGGTTTTGCGTATCGCGACAAGATCGGTCTCGGTCTTCACCGATCGCGAGGTCTGCACCCCGTAGACGGTGATCTCCTTGAACCGGGCGAGTTCGGAGACGACTTCGTCGGTCAACCCCGTGGAATAAACGGCCGATATCGGCCCGTCACCGAGGTCCGAGAAGGGAAGAACCAGCAGGCTCGGCCCGGCCGGAAGCGACCCCGCGCGGGAACCGCCGCCAGGCCCGAACGTCCCCGTGGCGTACCAGGTCAGCGCCCCGGCAACGAGCGCGACGACTGCGCCGAACAGGAACGGCCGGCCCCATGATCGCCTGGCATCCGGCGCTGGTTGTTCGGGAACTCCCGTTGCCGCCGGCTCGGGCTCGGCTATCGCGGAATCCTGCTTCCTGACCCCAAAAACCGGCACATAGCCGCCTTTTGGAATCTCGATGACCACGGGGTCGTCCTTGCCCTCGAGGAGATAATAATGCTCCAGGGCGCGGCGAAGACGCCCGGCCTCGATCCGGACGACCGGGTCGTTCTGGGCATCGAAGGTCTCATCGCGGCCAAAAACCTCGACTGCAACCGAAAATGCCTTGATTCGGTCTGCCCGGCCGGCGAGCGTCTCCGCTACGACATATTGCAGAAATCTGCAGGCGCGCTCGGATGCGGTGAAATCGGAACTGGCGACGACCCGTTCGACTTCAGCGCGAACTGCGTCAGCGGACAGCGATTCGGCCTGCGCGACATTATCGGCGCCAAAGGACACATCCGCAGTCATCCTTACCGATCGACTCTCTGCCAAGACGTCTGATCAAGCCCGCACGCACAGGTTCCAACGCTGCGGACTATAGCACCCGACAGGCGAAGGGCCATTGCGTTTCGCATATCGAACAAAAAAAGGCCCCGGTTGCAGCAGCCCATACCCTAACAGCGCGTTTCCTACGGTACGCTACGTCACGCTTGCCTCTGAAAAAAGGCAAAACTCCGGATACGCAATCTCGCGTTTCCGAGAGGGTCAAATGGAAAGAGGGCTGCTTGCCGCGGTCCGCCGCTTCCCGCTCCAAGGTCAGGAAATCACGCGTCTCGCGTTTGCCGACGATTCGTTCCGGTCACTGTGTAACGATCTCGCCGATGCGGAGGCGGCTCGGGATCGACTGGCAAACGCGCCGTCCCCGCAGGGAGCGGCACGGCTGATCGAATACGAGACGTTGGTGAATGAGCTGGCGTCGGAAGTGGAAGAACGGCTCAGGCATAGGACCGAAATCGTTTGAGTTGCCGGAGCGGGAGGGTCGGGCCGGGTTGGTCTTGCTCTTCCGACCCCTGCCTCGTGGCCTGGCGGGAAACACCGGGGTTAGCCAACCGGTAACCGCCAGGCGATACTGCGTTTCGTCCAACCGTGCGGACGCAGGGTCGGACACGATTCCGATGGCAGGGGAACCGGGGCTTTGGCCGCTCTCACCTATGACGATTTCCTCGACGCGCTCGGCGAGCGCGAATCCGGTGGCGACTACGGTGCGGTCAACACGTTCGGCTATCTCGGAAAGTACCAGTTCGGCGAACTGGCACTGATCGACGTCGGCTACTACTCAGCCGACCAGACATCCGCCAACGACTGGCAACCCGCGTACTGGACCGGCAAGAACGGCATCCATTCCAAAGGCGATTTCCTCTCCGATCACAGCGCCCAGGACCAGGCGATCCACGCCTATATGAAGCTCCAGTGGTCGTATCTGGAGAGTGTGTGGAAATACGAGGGACAGACGCTCGACGGGCTCAGGATCACCATCTCCGGCCTCCTGGGCGGCGCCCATCTGGCCGGCGCGGGCGGTGTCGCCGCCTTCCTGAATTCCGGCGGCAAGCAGATCCCTCATGACGCCTACAACACGACGGTCACGGACTATCTGTCCCTGTTCGCCGGCTACCAGACGCCGTTCTCGGTCGACCACTCCGGTGACGAGACGATCCGGGGCGGCCCGCATGTCGACGTGCTCCGCGGCTTCGCCGGCAATGACGTCCTCAAGGGCCGGGGCGGACACGACCGGCTCAAGGGCGGCAGCGGCGACGATGTGATCGACGGCGGCAAGGGGCGCGACGTGCTGCGGGGTGGCTCGGGCGACGACACCTTCCTGTTCCGCGCCAAGCTGGCCGGCAAGCCCGACGTCGTGCGGGATTTCGCGCCCGGCCACGACACGATCGCGCTGCATCACAAGGTCTTCACGCTGCTTGCCAAGGGTCCGCTCGACGACGGCGCGTTCCACATCGGCGCGAGCGCGCATCAGGCGGACGATCGCATCGTCTACGACGATTCGACGGGCGCGCTTTCCTACGACGGGAACGGCACGGGCGACGGCGGTGCGACCGTGTTCGCGGTCATCGCCAAGGGTCTTGATCTGACCAGCGCCGATTTCTTCGTCGTCTGATCCTCCGGCGCCGGGTTCAGCGGGCGCCGATTCGGCCTCAGCGGCCGCGACTGGTCCGCGACGCGCCGGCGTCCCGGACCTGGATGTCCGTCCCGAGGACGCGATCCCAGAAGCCGCTGGTGACGCCGAAATTGCCCTCGTCGTCGAAATGATGATGCAGCATGTGCCGCCGCTTCAGCCGGTCCGCGTAGGCGCTGTGGCCGAGGCCATTGTGATGGATGAGGTGGTGGACGCTGACATACCACAGGTAGCCGGCCATGAAGCCCGCGGTCAGGCCGCCGGCGAGCGTCGGCACGGCCAGTTGCAGCGGCAGATAGACGAGGCAGACGAACAGGGCGAGGCTCAGCCAGATCGGCGTGCCAATCAGCGCCGTCTGGTCGTTATGGTGGCTCCCGTGCATGTCCTTGATGTACGGGACGTGATGAAGCACGTAGCGGTGGAGGATATACTCGACCAGCGTCCAGATGCCGAGGCCGACGACGAATGTCGTCACCGTCGTCGCGAACTGCCCGGGCGAGGCGCGCCATAGCGCGAACGTCGCCACCCCCGCGATCGCCACCGGATAAACGACGAAATCCCCGTAATAACCAAGCTTGCTGAGCCGCATCGCAGTCCTTTTTGAGCGCCGGAAAGTTAGCCACGCAATAGCGGAACTATAAACCTAAACAAGCAAAAATCCATCCATTCTCAATGCGCCGTCCCCGGCCGCGGTGACGCGGGGCTCCGGGGCACGCGCCGGCGCTTGCGCGACGGCCGGCGCCTCGCGCTCGCGCAATTCTCCTTGGCAGCGGGGAGCGTGCTGCGATAACATTATAATATTATATGTCTCTGCCCCAATAAAGCGCGTCGCCGGACGCCAACGATCGTTGAGGAAACGCATGCCCGCTCAGCCCAAGGCCGGCCGCCGCAAGTCGACGGCGCCGAAGCAGGAATTCGACCGCGCCGAGCTGTTGTCGCTCTATGAGAAGATGATGCTGCTGCGGCGTTTCGAGACGCTCGCCCAGGCCGCCTGCCGCAAGGGCGAAACCCCCGGCTTCTTCCATCTCTATATCGGCGAGGAGGCGACCGCGGTCGGGGTCTGCGCCAATCTCAGACCGACCGACTGGATCACCTCCACCCATCGCGGCCACGGCCATGCGCTCGCCAAGGGCATGGATCCGAAGATCCTGATGGCCGAGCTCTACGGCAAGGCCGAGGGCTGCTGCGGCGGCCGCGGCGGCACCATGCATCTCTACGACCGATCGGTCGGCCTGTTCGGCACCAACGGCATCGTCGCCGCCGGCATCGGCCACGCGGTCGGCGCCGGCATCAGCGCCCGCACCCAGGGACGCGACGATATCGGCGTCGCCTTCTTCGGCGACGGCGCGATCAATCACGGCGGCTTCCACGAGGCCGCCAACTTCGCCGGCATCCAGAAGGCGCCGGTGGTTCTGGTCTGCGAGAACAACCTCTACGCGACCGCGACCCCGCTTGCCTCGGCGACGCTCAACCCCGAGATCGCGACCAAGGCCGCCGCCTATGGCATTCCCGGCGTCGCCGTCGACGGCAACGACGTGCTCGCCGTCCTCAAGGTCGCCCGCGACGCGGTGGCGCGCGCCCGCGCCGGCGACGGCCCGACCCTGATCGAGGCCAAGACCTATCGCACCGTCGGCCACCACGAGGGCGACCCGGTCGTCGGCACCTATCGCACCCAGGACGAAGTCGATCGCTGGCTGGAGCGCGACCCGATCGCCCTCTTCCGCGCCCGCCTGATCGACGAATACGCCATCGGCGCCGCCGACCTCGATCCGATCGACGCCCGCGTCGAGGCCGTCGCCCAGGAAGCCCTTGAATTCGCCCGCAATGCCACCGACCCCGATCCCGCGACAGTCGCCGATCACGTCTATGCCGAGCCACTCAATCCAGCCGAGGCGCTGCGCCCGGCGGCGGTCGACTCGTCGGTCCAGCTGAGCTGGCTCGACGCGGTCCGCGACGGCATCGCCGAGGAGATGCGCCGCGACCCGCACATCATGTATTTCGGCGAGGGCACCGGCGAGCGCGGCGGCACCTTCGCCCATACCAAGAACCTCTACCAGGAATTCGGCGCCGCCCGGATGGTCGACACGCCGATCTCCGAGCAGGGCTTCACCGGCGCGGCGCTCGGCGCCTCGGCGACCGGCGCGCGGACCATCGCCGACCTGATGTTCGCGGATTTCCTGTTCGAGGCGGCCGGCCAGATCGTCCTCCAGGGCGCCAAGCTCCGCTACATGAGCAACGGCCAGATGAACGCGCCGATGGTGATCCGCGTCGGCATGGGCGCGGTCCGCAGCGCCGGGCCGCATCACAGCGGCGCCTATTATCCGATGTGGGCCCATGTCCCCGGCCTGATCGTCTGCGTGCCCTCGAACCCGGCCGACGCCAAGGGCCTGATGAAGACCGCGCTCCGCGCGTCCGACCCGGTGCTGATGCTCGAGCCCAAGGCGCTGTTCGCGACCAAGGGCGAGGTTCCGGTCGGCGACCACCTCGTCCCCTTCGGTGTCGCCCGCATCGCCCGCGAAGGCGGCGACCTGACCATCGCCACCGCCGGCCAGCTGGTCGGCCAGGCCCTTCAGGCGGCCGAGACGCTCGCCGGCGCAGGGAATCGAGGCGGAAGTCATCGACCTCAGGACGATCATGCCGCTCGACGTGGCGACGGTTGCCCGCAGCGTGGCGAAGACCCACCGCCTGCTCGTCGTCGACGAGGCCTGGGCGATGTGCGGCGTCGGCGCCGAACTTGCCCAGGCGATGAACGAGATCGCCTATGACGATCTCGACGCGCCGGTCGCCCGGCTCCATACCGGCGCGATGACCCATCCGCTGGCGCCCTCGCTCGAACGCGCCATGCTGGTCGACGGCGACAAGATCGTCGCCGCCGCGCGCGGACTGATCGACGGCAAGGCGCCCGTCCCGACGCATTGGCACTATGCCGCCATCGACGGCGCGTCCGCCCCGACGGCCCCGGCCGCCCGCCAGGTCGCGGCGACGCCGCCCGCGCACGCCGGCAGCGCCGCAACCCGCCCCTGGCCAGGACTCTCCGCCGGCCCCGGGCGAGCCGATCACCATGCCTTTCGGCGACCTGACGATCAGCGAAGGCAAGATCGTTCGCTGGGCCAAGGCCGATGGCGACCCGGTCGAGTCCGGCGAGCTTGTCGCCGAGATCGAGACCGACAAGTCGGTGGTCGAGATCGAGGCGCCCGCCGCCGGCCGCCTGACCATCGAACAGCAGCCGGGCACCGTGGTGCCGATGGGTGGCCGGATCGGCGTCGTCAGCCCGGCCTGACGCGAACCACAAGACGACGACCCTGGAGGATCCTGCCGTGACGCCGAAGCTCGCGCCGATCGCCCAACCGGGCGCCCGCCTTCCCTCCACACCCTATGCCCGCCGCCTCGCCCGCGAACGCGGCATCCCGCTCTCGGCGTTGACCGGGACGGGTCCGAACGGACGCCTGACCGGCAGGGACGTGACCGGCTTCGTTCCAACCTCCGAAAGCGCACCGGCGCGCGGCGTATCGCCGGCGGCGGCGACCTCCCTCGCCTCGCCGGCGGCGCTCGCCGCGACGGTCTCGCTCGATTCGATCCTGGAACTCCTCCCCCAGTTCGACGACGTCGTCCCGGCCATCGAACTCGTCGACGTCTGCCTCAAGGCGACGTCGGCGGCGAAGCGGGGTGCGCCGGCCGCCCTCGCGGACGCCACGATCGCCCTCGGGTCGCGCCCGCTCGCAGGGCTCGAGCGGCTGACGCTCGGCGCCATCGCCGCGATGCGGCAGGAAGCCGGCGCGGAAACCATCGCGCACGACGGCGCGGCGCTCGTCGTGTCCTGGATCGATCGCGCCGGCCTTCGGCCGGTTGCCATGCCGATGCCGGAGGGCGCCGTCGCGCGGCTGATGATCGTCGGCAATACGGAATCGAATCGCGCCGAGTGTCTTTTCAGCTACGATCCGGCGCGCATCGACGACACCGCCGCCGCGGATTTCCTCCTCGCCTTCAAGGTCGCCATGGAGATACCGCTTCGGCTGATTGCCTGATCGAGGCGATGGCGAAAGCGGGTTTCGGGGGACTGAATGGCAATAGAACGGATCGAGGGCAAGCTCGGCAGCGCGGAAGACCTCGTCCGCTACGTCCATGACCTGATCGCGGCGGCCGGCGCCGACGAGCCGAGCGCGAGCGCCGTGGCGCGCGCGGTGATCGATGCGTCGTCGCGCGGCGTCGACACCCACGGCATCAGGCTCGTGCCCTGGTATCTGACGATGGTGGAAGGCGGCCGGATCAACCTCCATCCGAATGTCACCTTCGAACGGAAGGCGCCAGCCGTCGGCCATGTCGATTCCGACGACGGCTTCGGTCATCGCGCCAGTTTCCGGGCTGTCGAGGAAGGCTGCGCCATCGCGGCCGAGACCGGCATCGCGGCGATCACCGTCGGGCGCTCCACCCATCACGGCGCGACCGGCGTCTATACCCTCGACGCGGCGCGCAAGGGCTTCGCCGCGATCGGAATGACCCACGCCGATCCGGCCGTCGTCCCCTATGGCGGCGTCCGGGCCTTCTTCGGCACCAATCCGATCAGCTTCGCCGTCCCCGCGCCCGGCGAAGAACCCATCCTCCTCGACATGGCGACCAGCGCCATACCCTATAACCGCGTCTTTCTCCGGCGCGCCACCGGAACCCCGTTGCCGCCGGAAGTCGCCGTCGATGCCGAGGGTGTCTTCACCGAAGACCCCCACGCGGCGGTGGCGTTGCAGTCGCTCGGCGGCGGTCACTTCGGCTACAAGGGCGCCGGGCTCGCGGCGATGGTCGACATCCTCTGCTCGGCCTTCACCGGCATGGGCCACAGCGCCACCATGGCCCCCTTCAGCGGGCCGGATTTCAGCAAGGCGATCCCGATCGGCCAGTTCTTTCTCATTCTCAATCCGGCGACCTTCCAGGCGCTCGCCGCCTTCGATGCGCGCATCGCCGCCTTCCTCCATGATCTGCGGAACGAGCCCGCCCATCCCGGCCAGAAGGTGATGGCGCCGGGCGACCCCGAGCACGCGGAAGCAAAGCGCAGGCGGCAGAACGGCATCCCGATCGACCGGGTGACCTGGGAGGCGATGGCGGCCTCGGCCGCCAGATACGGCGTCGCCATCCCGGATGCCGGCGATACGTCCGACACGATCTCCGCACACGAGGCATCCGTCGAATGAAGATCTCGGCCGAGGGCAGGACCGCATTGGTGGTCGGCGGACAGGGGCCGGTCGGCCAGGCGATCGTCGCCGCGCTGTCGGAAAGCGGCGCGACGGTCATCGCAGCGACCGGCGGCACGGGCCTCGATTTTTCGTCACCCGATGCCGCGGCGCGATCCGCCGCCGAATTCGTCGCGGCGTCCGGCGCCCCCTTCCTGCTCGTCCTGGTCAGCGCCGGCGTCGACGCCGACTTCGAGGAGACCGGCGGCGGCGACGACGAACTCGACCGCTTCGCCGTTGCCGCGCGCGCCTTCGCGCCGTCGGTCGAGCGCATCGTCACCGTGATCTCCGCCGCCGGCGTGGTGCCGCTCCGCGACGCCGCCGCCTTCTCGGCGCGACAGGCGGCGCTTGGCGCGCTGACCCGCGCGCTTGCCATGGAGCTTGCGCCCGACGTCGCGGTCAACGCGCTCGCGGTCGGCGCGGTCGGCGACAGCGGGCAGCGGCTCGTCTCCCATTCGCCGCTGAAGCGCTCGGCAACGCCCGCCGAGGTCGCCAACGCGGCGCTGTTCCTCGCCGATCCGGCCAACACCTATACGACCGGCCATGTGATGACCGTCGATGGCGGCTGGTCGATCGGCTATGCGCGGGATTTCTGACCATGGACGCTTTTGGATTCGGGAGGGGACATGGACGTTGACCTGAACGGCCGGGTCGCCTTCGTCACCGGCGCCGCCGGCGGCATCGGCCGCGCCACCGTGCATCGTCTCGCCGCCTGTGGCGCGGCCATCGTCGTCGCCGACGTCAACGGCGACGGAGCTAGAGAGGTCGCCGCCGAACTTCCCCGCGCCATCGCCGCCACCGTCGACATCCGCGACGAGGCGGCGGTCGCGGCCGCCGTCGAGACCACCGTCGCGACCTATGGCCGGCTCGACATCCTGGTCAACAATGCCGGGGTCAACACCTTCAAGGACCGCGTCGACATCGACGCCTTCCCGTCCGAGGAGTGGCGGCGGATCGTCGGCATCGACCTCGACGGCCTCTACCTGATGAGCAAGGCCGCGGCCCAGCCGATGATCGCGCAAGGCGGCGGCCGCATCGTCAACGTCGCCTCGGTGGTCGGCGTCACCGCCATGCGCCTGCAATGCGCCTTCGCCGCCGCCAAGGCCGGGGTCATCCACCTCACCCGGGCAATGGCGCTCGAGCTCGGGCCGAAGGGGATCATCGTCAATTCGATCGCGCCGGGCTCGGTGATGACCGAGGGCACGCGCCAGCTCTTCTACGGCGAGGACGGCTCGTTCCGCGCCCAGACCGCGGCCTTCATGAAACACATCCCGCTCGGCCGGCCGGCGACGCGTCGAGGAGATCGCCGAGGGCATCCTCTTCCTCGCCGCCCCCGACAATTCCTACATGACCGGCCACCTGCTGATGGTCGACGGCGGCTGGACCGCCGGCTACATGCTCTGACCGGTCGGCTTTCGGCGAAAACGCTCAGCCGGAATACGAGCCCTTCGGGCCGTCGGCCGGCGCGCCGTCGTCGCCGCGATAGGCCCGCCATTCGCCGATCAGCGCCGTCGTCGCCTGGCGGTAGTAGTAGATCTCGCTGCCGGTCGCGACGATCTGGAAGCCGTCGTCGAAGACCTGCTGCCAGCTCCGGCCGATGCGCGGCACGCTGGCGAGCGGCTTGCCGGCGTCCGTCGCCGCCTTCATCGCCGTTTCGATCAGCGCCGTCACTTGCCGAGCGCCGGTCTGGCCCGGCAGGCCGATGCTGCCGGAGAGATCCGTCGGGCCGATAAACACCACGTCGACGCCGTCGACCTCGGCGATCTCCTTCGCGTTCTCGACCGCTTTCGCCGTCTCGATCTGGACGATGATCAGGAGGTTGTCGTCGGCGCGGCCGTAATAGTCGGCCTGGAAGCCGTAGCTCGACGAGCGGGTGATGTCCCAGGCGTTGCCGCGGGTGCCGCGCGGCGGAAACCGGCAGGCGGCGACGATCGCCCGCGCCTCGTCCGCCGTCTCGACCATCGGCACCAGCACCGCCTCGACGCCGGCATCGACCAGCCGCTTGAGATAGACCGGGTCCGACGACGGCACCCGGACGACCATCGTCGCCGGCCCGCCGGAGGCCGCCCGCATCATGTCGATCGCGTCACGGAGGTCGCCCGGCCCATGCTCCTGGTCGACGATGAAGAAGTCGAAGCCGGCGATCGCCGCCATCTCGGCGAAGGTCGGCGTCGCGCTTTGCAGCCAGGTGCCGAAGGACTTTTCGCCGGCAAGCGTCCGGGCTTTCAATCGGTTGGGGCGGAACACGGGGGGTTTCCTTGATGGGGGAGCGTCGGGGCGGTCATCCACCGGCCGCATTGGCGCGGAAGCGGGCGAGCTTGGCACGGAATCCCGGCCGGTCGAGCACCGCCGGGTTGACGACGTTGGCGGGCACCAGGCCGGTCGCCGCCCGCAGCATCCCCTCGACCATCGCCAGCACCGCCAGCCGCGCCGCGTCGCGCGTCGCCGGCAGCCAGTGCGGCGTCAGGATGACGTTGTCGAGCGCGAGCAGCGGGTCGTCGAGCGGCAGCGGCTCGTGCTCGAAGACGTCGAGCCCGGCGCCGGCGAACCAGCGCTCGCGAAGCGCCCGGGCGAGCACCGCCTGGTCGACGATCTCGCCGCGCGCGACGTTGACGAAATACGCTCCCGGCTTCATCAGCCGGAAATGCCGCTCTCCGATCAGGTTTCGCGTCGCCGGCTCGAGGCGGTTGTGGAGGCTGACGAAATCGGCGGCGGCGAAGAGTTCCTCCAGCGTCGGCACCAGCGTCACGCCAAGCGCCGCGGCGGCTTGCCGACGCTGGCCCGCGGCGAATAGGCGATCACCTCCATTCCCCATGGCCGGGCGAGCCGCGCCAGCTCACGGCCGCTGGCGCCGAGGCCGACGATGCCGAGCATCCGGCCCGGCAGGTCGGCGCCCATCGTCACGGTCTGCAGGTCCCAGCGCCCGGTCCGCGCCAGTTTCTCCTGCTCCGGCAGCCGCTTGGCGAGCGCCAGCATCAGCAGGAAGGCGGAGGAGGCGGTGGCGTGGGTCAGCGCGTCCGGGGCGTTGAAGACGGCGACGTCGTTGGCGGTGCAGGCGTCCATGTCGATCTTGTCGGTGCCGGCCCCGGCCCGGCCGATGACGACGAGATTGTCGGCGCCGTTGGCGAAGGCGCGACGCCTTGACCCAGGGACGGAAGATGACGATGCCGTTCGCCGCCGCGACATGGTGCGGCTCGATCTCCAGCGAATAGAGCCGGTCCCAGTAGGTCGCGTCGCCGGGGGCGGGGCTCTGGTCGCGCAGGAAGTCGTAGCCGACGAAGGGCACGCCGTCGTAGCGGTCGAGGGCGATGTCGCCGACGCCGATGGCGCCGGCCTCGTCGAGGTAGTCGCCGGTATAGCGGATCTCGAAACGCGGCATGGCTAGGGGTCTCCCGCGAGGAAGGAGGATGTGCTCACCATGCCTTGAGGTTCTCCTCGCTGGTGATCTCGACCCGGGCGTTCGGCCGCCGGGTGAAATCGTCGTGGAGCCGGGTGCCGAGCCCCGGCCGGTCGGGCAGCGCCAGATGGCCGTCGGCGACCGGGATGCGGTCGGTGACGACGTCGTCGTACCAGCCGTCGATATAGCCGCGCACCGTCTCCATGATCAGCCCGTTCGGCGCGTGCAGCATCAGGTGCGTCGCCGCCCACAGCGCCACCGGGCCGATGGTGTCGTGGCAGGTCAGCGGCAGGTAGGCGGTGTCGGCCATCGCCGCGATCTTGCGGCCCTCGGTCAGCCCGCCGCCCCAGGAGAGGTCGGGCATGATGATGTCGGCGGCGTTCTTCTCGATCCACGGCCGGAAGCCGAAGCGGGTGAAGACCCGCTCGCTCTGGCAGATCGGGATGGTGGTGTCGGCCTTCAGCCGGACATAGGCGTCGACATTGTCGGGCGGCATGATCTCCTCGAGCCAGAGGATATCGTAGGG
This sequence comes from uncultured Alphaproteobacteria bacterium, assembly GCA_963812275.1. Taxonomy (GTDB): domain Bacteria; phylum Pseudomonadota; class Alphaproteobacteria; order Rhizobiales; family Kaistiaceae; genus Bauldia. The sequence goes on from CAWEUQ010000021.1 coordinate 80,472, forward strand.
TTCGAGCGCCCGGGCAATCCGCGTCGCCGAGGGCAGGTCCCAGCGGGCGTGGCCTTCGATGGCGATCGCCACCTTGTCGCCGACCGCCTTGCGGATGTCCGCGACGATCGCGACGCCGCGCGCGAGGTCGTCGTTGGAGATGTGGTGGCCGAGCGTGCCGGCCGCCGTCACCGCGCCCCAGACCATCACCTGTTCGCGCTCCCTGCCGGGCCCGGCCAGCGTCGGGCCGAACTGGTCGAAGGGCCAGATCTTCATCGCGGTGATGCCGCTTGCCAGAAGGTCGGTGGCAAGCTCGCCGGCGCGGCCGTTCATCCAGGCGTCGAGGTCGGGATATCTGCCGTAGCCGACGCAGGTATTGTAGATCGGAATCCGGTCGCGGCTCCTGCCGCCGAGCATCGCGTAGATCGGCAGCCCGGCGATCTGGCCGAGCAGGTCCCAGAGCGCAACGTCGACGGCCGAGATCGCCCGCATCTCGGCCCCCATCGCGCCGCAGAAATTCACCAGCGCGAACATGTTGCTCCAGTGATTCTCGATGTCGCGCGGATCGCGGCCAATCAGCAGCGGCGCGAAGACGTCGTGGACGATCGCGGCGACGGCGCGCGGCAGGTAGTAGCTCTCGCCGAGCCCCGACAGGCCGGTATCGGTGTGGATGCGGACCCACAGGTTGTTGGGCAGCGCCTGCCGTGCCGTGGCGTTCTGTTTCGCCCATTCCGCCTGCGGCAACGCCTCAAACCAGATGGTCTCGACCTTGGTGATCTTCATGGCTTTTTCCCCGGTATCAACTTTGCCAGATGTGATTCGCTCGTTTGGACGCGCCTATCCCTCCCCGAACCGGGGAGAGATCGCGCCTATGAGGAAAGGCGCCCCCTCGCCCCTTGTCGGAGAGGGCCGTTTCTCTTGGCGAGCGACGAGCGAGCTTAGAGAAACGGGGAGAGGGGTGCCCCGCCGGGCATCTCGCTCACTCCTCGTCGAAGCGGGCTGCGCCCGCGAGGTCTCGGGGTTGCGGGCTCGCCGGCGCGGCCGGCTTCGTGAACGCGGCGGCATCCGCCCGACGGGGCACCCCTCTCCCTTCCGGCCTAAGCGTTTCGACCGCTTCGCGGTCTGCAACGCAAAGGCCGAAAGCCCTCTCCCACAAGGGGAGAGGGGGAGAAAAGGGGAGACAAACCCATATGCGATTGCCCTGTCGTTCCGGGGAGGGATCGCGGTGTCGCTGTCTTGGCTCATGTGACTGAGATCTAGCCTTTGACCGCGCCGGCGGTCAGCCCGCGCAGGATGTGTCGCTGGATGGCGAGATAGAAGAGAATGGGCAGGATCGAGAACGTCACTCCCGCCGCCATCAGCACGAAGAGCGGCGTGTCGAGCTGGGTGATCAGCGTCGCGAGGCCAAGCGAGCCGGTATAGAGGCTGCTCCGGGTGATCAGCGCCGACGAGAACAGGTATTCGTTCCATGAGAAGAAGAAGGCGACGACGCTGACGGCGACGAGGCCCGGACGGGTCAGCGGCAACACGACGCTGACCAGCGTCTGCCAGTGATTGCAGCCGTCGACGAGCGCGGCTTCGACCAGTTCGCGCGGCACGGCGTCGAAGGACGCCTTGAGGATCCAGGTGCAGAGCGGCACGACGAAGGCCGCGTGGAGGAGGGCCAGCATCGTCAGGTTGTCGGTCCAGCCGAAGGCGCGGAACAGCGTCAGTTCCGGCGCGACGATCATTGCGCCGGGCATGATCTGGGTGAAGAGCAGGAACAGGCCCAGCATGTTGCGGCCGCGCCAGCGCAGGCGCGACATGGCATAGGCGGCGGGGATCACCACGATCAGCGTGACGACGACGACGATCGCCGCGACGTAGCTCGACATCAGCAGCCAGTCGACGATCGGCTTGTCGCCGAAGAGCCGGGCGAAGTTCGACCATTCGAGGCCACGCGGGATCAGGCTCGGCGGCCAGGTCAGCGAGAATTCGCCCGGCTGGATGGCGTTGAGCACCATCCAGTAGACAGGAAAGAGCACGATGAAGCAGACGATCAGGATCAGTGCCGCCCGCAGGATGGCGCCGATCGCCGCCGCGCGATCCGACGCGGTGCGTGGCGATGGCTGCCGGTCGGCGAGCGAGGTCGCGGTCATGGCGTCTCACTCGTCAGCCGGCGCTGGACGGCGATGAAGGCCACCGTGGCGACCGCCGCGAAGACCAGGCCAACGACCGCCATCGCGCTCGCATAGTTGAAATTGTAGAAGCGGAAGGCCTGCATGTAGATCGCCGGCGCCAGCGTCATGGTGGCGTCGACCGGCCCGCCGCCGGTGATCAGCCAGATCAGGGTGAATTGCTGCATCGAATAGATGAAGGCGAGGACGGCGAGCAGCGCGATGCTCGGCCGGATACCCGGCAGCGTGACATGCATGAATTGGCGGAAGGCGCCGGCGCCGTCGAGCCGCGCCGCCTCGTAGAGCTCCTCCGGCACCGCCTGCAACGCGGAGAGCAGCACGAGCGAATAGAAGGGAAAGCCCTTCCACACCGTGACGATGATGACGATGGCCATCGCCAGCGTCGGGTTCAGCGTCCATTGCGGATTCTCGGTGACGCCGGGGAGGAGCCGGGCGAGCAGGTTGAAGACGCCGAAGGTCGGATCGATCATGAAGATGAAGGTGATCGCCACCGGCACTTCCGGAATCGCCCAGGGGATCGTCAGCAGGCCGCGCACCACGGCGCGTCCCCGGAACTGCCAGTTCATCAGCAGCGCAACGCCGAGGCCGCTGATCAGGATGATGACGTCGACCAGGATCGTGAAGACCAGGGTCCGGCTCATGATCCGCCAGAAATCCGGATCGACCAGCATCTGCTCGAAGTTGGAGAGATCGAAGCCGCCGGCCGGGCCCTCGACGCTCGCCACGATGCCGCGAAAGATCGCATAGACCAGGAAGACGGCTTCGAGGATGAGGAGAGGCAGGATCAGCCAATAGGCGGCGCCGCTCCCGGAGGCGTTCCGCCGGAAGCGGCGGCCGGAGCCCGCGGCGCTCGCCACCGTCGCGGCGGAACTCATCCTGCCCTCACTATAGCGGCGGAGGACCGCTGTCGCTCCGCGAGCAAGGACCGTCCGCTCGTTACGCTCAAGGCCACCCTCCCCGGTTCGGCCACCGGATATTTCTATCGCATGGGCCGCCACAGCGCCTCACCTCCCCCCCTGTGGGGGAGGTCGGATTTCCCCGATTTGCGCCAGCAAATCGGCGTTGGAAATCCGGGAGAGGGGTACCCGACCTGGCGTTGGGCGACCCTGTGCCACGATGCCGGCTCCGGGTTCAGGGAGGGGCCCGAACGGGCCCACCCCCGTCTTGCGGATAGCGATCTCCGATCTTCGCCCTCAGATCTTGGCGGCCAGCGCTTCGAGCTGCTTCTGCGCTGCGTCCATGGCCTCCTTGACCGACCCGCCCGGCTGCAGGGCGCGCTGGAAGTTCTGCATGACGATACGGCCGAACTGGTCGTCGACATAGGCGAAGTCGCCCATGACATCGATCGGCGAGACCTGCTTGGCTTCCTGGAAACCGGTCACCCACGGCTTGTCGGCGAGGAACTTCTTGAAGCTCTCGGATTTCGCCGCGAGGTCGTAGGGCGGAATCACATAGAGGTTGGTCTCCATCAGGGCGGCCATGATGTCCGGCTGCATGGCGAACTTGATGAATTCCATCGCGCCGTCCTGGTTCTTGCTCGACGTCAGCGCGATCAGCGGATGGATGCGGTCGAGCGACCGCTTGCTCGGCCACGGCGGCGCGGCCGAAAGCAGGTCCGGATAGATGTCGGGATTGGTCGCCCGCAGCACCACGACCGTCGGGTTGACGCCCCAGGCTTGGGCGACCCGCCCGTCGGCGGCGAGTTTCATGATCGCGCTCTGCGCCGTGCCCTGCGGCACGCCGGCCTCATAGAGCGCTTTCCACAATTCCATGCCCTTGACGGTTTCCGGCGAGTTGGCGAGCGGCGTCTTGCCCTCGGCCCACATGCCGTCATAGGGCAGGCAGAAGTTCTGGAGCTGGAACCACCATTCGCCGCCGTCCGAAATGTTGTTGGTCAGGGCGATGCCGAACTGGTCCGGGCGGTGGGTCAGCTCCGCGGTCGTCTTGACCCAGCCGTCCTGATCGGTAGCCGGTTCGAGGCCGGCCTTGGCGAAAAGCGCCTTGTTGTAGACGAGCGCGAAATTCACGTCGATCGCCGACAGGCCGTAGAGCTTGCCGTCCTGGCGCAGGAAATCGTGTCCGCCGCTCGGCGTGATGCCGAGGTCGGAGACGATCGAATCGAGCGGCAGGGCGAGCTTGAACTTGCGGATGACCTGGGCGGCGAGGTCCGGCATCGCCATCAGCACGTCGGCATCGATGCCGCCGGCCTGGGCCTGGATCACCACATTGGAGATGTATTGCCCGGCCGGCCAGCCCGTCCATTCGACCTGATACTGCGACTGGGACTGGTTGAACTTGTCGAACAGGGCGTTCCAGCCGTCCTTCTCGCCCGGCTGGAACTGCTCCCAGCTCATCACCTTCAGGGTCTTGCGGCCGGCGGCATAGGCGCGTCGCCCGGTCAACGACGCGGCGAGCGCGCCGCCGCCAAGGGCAGCGCCCCCGGCCAGCAGTTGCCGGCGCGTCGGCTTCAGCAGATCGGCCGCCTTGGCGGACGCGGTTCTGCGCGGATCGGTTTTGGTCGTCACGGTCTCTCCTCCTCAACGGTTCTCGGCGTTTTCTCGAAATGGGGCGCTATGACTGGTTGCGCCTCTCGCTGTTTATTGTTTACAATCCGAGCGTAGAGAGCGGCACAAACCCTGTCAAGCCGCTGTCAGGGCTACTCCTGAGGGGGGAGGCGGTTATTCTTCGCAAGCATTGCCAGCAGGCGCTCATAGGCGCCGCCGATGTGCTCTTCGATGGTGGCGGCCGCCAGCATCGCATTGCCGCTGCGGACGGCGGCGAGCAACCTGGTGTGGTCGCGATGCCAGCTGTCGAGGTAATCGTCCGGCAGCGCGTCGCGCAGCAGCAGGAAGACCATGACCTGCGACCGCAGCCCCTCCCAGGCCCGGTAGAGCCGTCGGTGATGGGCCGCCCGGAACAGCGCGTCATGGAAGTCGATATCGAACTCCGCGACCTTCTTCCGGGTGATGTTTTCGCGCGGAGTCGATTGAAAAAGCAGGAGAATTGCTTCGAGCGGAGCGAGGTCGGCCGGCGTCGCCCGCTGGCAGGCATGCTCGATCGCAAGGCGCTCGAGCGCGGTACGCAGGCTGTAGATCTCCTCGATATCGTCCGGGGAAACCGTCGCCACCGTGGCGCCGCGATGGGTTTCGTGGACGACCAGTCCCTCCTGCTGGAGCTTGAACAGCGCCTGGCGAATCGGTCCGCGGCTGACATCCAGCATCTGGGCGAGATCGTCTTCGATCAGCCGCGTGCCGGCCGCCAGCTTGCCGGAGAGGATGGCTTCTCGGATCGCGTCGACGACGTCGTCCATCAGGACGCGACGCCGTCGGGGCTGCACTGGTTGGTCGATGATGTTGTCTTCCATGATGACTGTTTACAATTGACAAACGGCTTCGCCAAGCCCACCAAACTCGAAAACTGTACTCCAAGGGAGAGACTATGCGTATCCTGAAGGTCAACACCTACGCACCCGACAGCCCGCTTTATCAAGCCTTCGGGCCGGACGTGACCTTCGACATCCACCGGTCGGGTTCGGAAGCGACTGATCCTCCGTCGATCGAATCGTGCCGGCTCGCGGACGCGGTCATCAATTGTGCGGCGACGCTGCCGATCGGCGTCGACATCGACGCCTTCGAGCGCTGCCGGATCGTCGTCCGCGAGGGCGTCGGCTACGACAACCTCGACCTCGAGGGCTGGGGCGCGCGCGGCGTGCCGGTCTGCAACGTCCCCGACTACGGCACGACCGAGGTCGCCGACCACGCGCTGGCGCTGACGCTCGCCCTCACCCGCGGCACCGGCTCATACGACGAGGCGCTCCGCGCCGACCCGGTCGGCGACTGGACCTACAAGACGGCGCCGCTGGTCCGGCGGCTGCGCGGCGCCACCTTCGCCATCCTCGGCCTCGGCCGTATCGGCCTGGCGACGGCGCGGCGCGCAGCGGCCTTCGACATGAAGGTGATCTTCCACGACCCCTATCTCTCGAACGGCACCGAACTCGCCGTCGGCTACGAGCGGGTGCGCAGCCTCGAGGAGTTCATGGCGCGGGCCGACATCCTCAGCGTCCACACCCCGCTGACCGAGGAGACCCGCGGTCTGATCGGCGAGAAGACGCTGGCGCTCGCCAAGCCGGAACTGATCGTCATCAACACCGCGCGCGGACCGATCGTCGATCTCGACGCGCTGGCCGATGCGCTGCGCGAAGGCCGCATCGCCGGCGCCGGTCTCGACGTCCTGCCGCAGGAACCGGCCGACACCACCCACCCGCTGATCGCTGCCTGGCTTGCCGGCGAACCCTGGGTGCGGCGACGGCTGATCATCACGCCGCACGCCGCCTTCTACAGCCCGTCGGCGCTCGACGACATGCAGCGGAAAGCGATCGAGGTCAGCGTCGCCTACCTCCGCGACGGGACACTGATGAACTGCGTCAACCAACAGCATCTCAAGACCCGTCCATAGGCGATCCAAAGGCAACCGCGACACGTTTCAGGGCTGACCGGATGCGTATCACAGAGATCGAGACCTTCGCCGTCGGCGCCGGCTGGAAGAACTGGCTGTTCGTCAAGGTCCATACCGACAGCGGAATCCACGGTATCGGCGAAGGCACGCTGAACGGTTTCATCCACACCACCGAGGCCGGGATCCACGAGCTGAAGCACATCTGGCGATCGGCCAAAATCCCCTGCAAGTCCGGGCACTTGCCAGGCGGATGCTGGACAGCGTCTCGCTCGACGGCGGCCATATCCACCGCACCATCATCGCCGCGATCGAGGTGGCGTGCTGGGACATCCTCGGCAAGTCGCTCGGCGTGCCCATCCACCAGCTTCTCGGCGGGCGGATGCGCGAATCGGTGCTCGGCTACGCCAACGGCTGGTACCGCACCGAGCGCACGCCGGAAGCCTTCCTCGAGGCCGCGAAAACCGTTATCGCCAAAGGGTTTAAGGCGTTCAAGCTCGATCCCTTCGGCACCGCGCAAGGCTTCATCAGCGAGCCCGAACTGGCGCTGGCCGAAGACATCCTCGCCACCCTTCGCCGCGAACTCCCCGCCGACACCCTGATCCTGATCGACGTCCATGCCCGCTTCACCGAAGTCGAGGCGATTCGCGCCGCCAGGCGGCTGGCGCCGCTCAATCTCTACTGGTGGGAGGAGCCGACGACGCGAGACCGCCAGGAGACGGTTCACGCCGTCGGCCATGCCAGCCCGATCCCGGTCGCGACCGGCGAAATGTACGACACCGTCGGCCAGTTCTTCACGCTGGCCGCCGGCGGCGGCGTCAACATCTTCCAGCCGGAACCGATGTCGCTCGGCGGCATCGCCAACACGCTCGCCGTCGCCGATGTCGCGCTCGCCCACGGCAGCTACATCGCGCCGCACCAGAGCGGCGGACCGGTGGCGACGGCGGTCTGCCTGCAACTCGCCGCCTGCGTGCCCAATTTCCTGATCCAGGAGCATTTCGACGCCTTCAACGAGCCGTGGACGCACGATCTGGTCACCTGGCACCCGACCATCGATCCGGCGAACGGGCATCTGTCCCTGCCCGACGCGCCCGGCCTCGGCATCGACCTCGACGTCGAGGTGGCGCGGGCCCATCCGTATGACCCGAAGGCTTATCTGAACATCTTCGAAGAGGGCTGGGAGAAGCGGCTCGGCACCGGACGCGACGACGCGGCGGGGAAAGAGCCGTGAGCGCCGTATCGATTCCTCCGGCGCTCTCGCCAATGTCGAAAGAAAGAGGCACCCGCCGGGCCGATGACGCTGGTGTCAGACCAAGAATTATAATAGCATAATGCTATAAGGCAGTGCCAAGCCGGCGACAGAACCGGATGCTGCGACGGGAGGACGAAATGGGAGGCAATTCCGCCGACGAGCGAGACGCGATCGGCGCACGGCCGATGGCAGACCGCCTCGTGCGACTCTTCGCGGTCGGCGAAGTCGGCGTGCTTGCCGCGCTCGTCATCATCGTTGCCTTCTTCTACATTCTCGAACCGGCCTTCCTGTCCGAGCGGAATATCCGTGCGATCCTGACGGTCGTTTCCTTCGTCGGCATCATCGCCATCGGCCAGACGATTCTCCTGGTCAATGGCGAGTTCGATCTTTCGGTGGGTTCGGTGGCCGGCCTCGGCGCGGTGGTCAGCGCGCAGTTGATGACCGCGGTGGCCCTGCCGGTGCCCGTCGCCATATTCGGCGGGATGCTTGTCGGTGGTGGCGTCGGCCTGATCAACGGCCTTGTCGTCGTCCGGCTGAAAATCCCCGCCTTCATTCAGACGCTCGGCATGCTCTTCATCGGCCAGGGGCTGATCCAGGTGGTCACCAACGGCCATCCGATCTATCCGCTGCCCGAAAGCGTCAGCGCTATCGGTTTTGCCAAGCCGTTCTTCGGCCTCGGCTGGAGCTTCGTCTTCTTCATCATTGCCGCGTTTGTCGCCGACTTCATGCTGCGCCGCACGGTGATCGGACGCAACATGTACGCGACCGGCGGCAACCAGGAAGTGGCGCGCCTCGTCGGCATCAATGTCGGCCTCTACAAGATTTCCGCATTCGTCCTCATCGGCGTCCTCGCCGGGATCGCCGGGATGTTCGTCATGGCCGATCTCGCCAGCGGCACGACGTCGATCGGCAGCGGATGGGAACTCGCCGTGATCGCCGGCGTGGTGGTCGGCGGGGTCAGCCTGTTCGGCGGCGCCGGCACCATGGCCGGCGGCCTGTCCGGCATCCTGCTTCTCCAGATCGTGCAGAGCGGCCTCGTGGTGATCGGCGTCAACTCGAATTGGCAGCAGATCGCCGTCGGCGTGATCATGGTGCTCGCCGTCGGCCTCGACATTCTGCGTCGTCGCTTCTTCATCGCCGGGGGCGGCCGGCGGAACAGCGGCGCCGGCAGCGATGGGAAGACCCAGACCAGCGCGGATGGAATTGCGGTGCCCGAGGTGCCGCAAGGCTGAAACTGATTGTAGCAGTGCCGGCGGACGTGCCGGCCATTCAAGGGAGGACGTAATGTCGATGAAATTGAAACTGGGTGCGGTGGCGCTTGTCGCCGCGGTCGTAGCCACGGCCAGTCCCGGCGTCGCGGCGGAAAAGGCCCTGCTGTGGGTCCAGCCGATGCGCGATCATCCGGTCCACCGGCTGATGCAGGCGGGCTTCCTCGCCAAGTGCAAGGAGCTCGGCTACCAGTGCGAGGTCGTCGGCAATCCGAGCTCGACCAACTACGACGTGGCCGCCTCGATCCCGCTCGCCGAAGCCGCTCTCGCGCGCACCGACTTTGGCGCCGTCGCCGTCTACGGGCCGGGCCCGGACATCTATCCCTACATCACCAAGCTCGGCCAGGAGGGATTGCCGGTCGTCACCTGGCATGTCCTGCCGAAGGAAGGCTCGATCCCCGGCCTGAAGGCCGCGACCGGCGAGGATATCGCGGCGGCGGGAAAGAATGCCGGTGAAGTGATGGGCAAGAAGCTCGGTGGCAAGGGCGTCATCGCCCTGACCCAGGGCAGCTACAACGACACCGAGAATGTGATGGCGGATTCATTCCGCGCCGCGATCGCGGAAAACTATCCCGACATCACCGTGCTCGACACGCAACTCGAAGGCTTCGAACCGTCCGCCGCCGAAGCCAAGGCGGTCGGCATCCTGCAGAGCAACCCGGACATCGTCGCCGCGTTTTCGACGACCGGCAACGGCATCCAGACCTGGTCCGGCGCGGCGCGCAAGGCCGACCGTGAGATCGTGATCATCGGCATGGATTATATCCGGCAGAATCTCGACATCATCAAAGCCGGAGGGGCCTATGGCCTTGTCGCCCAGCCGCTGTTCGAGGAAGGGGCCAAGACGGCCGAGCTCGCCGCGGCGCTCGCCGAAGGCAAGCCGGTCGACTACATGAACCCGCTCCCGGCTCCGGTCATCACCGCCGACGAGCTTGGGCCGTATTACAAGATCCTCGACAACGCCGGCCAGTAACCCCGGACGCAAACGCACAGCCTCCGGACGGTCGCAGGACTGTCCGGAGGCGATCGGGAGACAAGATGCCGGAAGCAGACGCCGACTACGTCGTCGAAGCAACGCAGATCGTCAAAAGCTTTTCGGGCGTTCAGGCGTTGCGCGGAGTCGATTTCCGCGTTCGGCGCGGAGAGATCCATGCCCTGCTCGGCCAGAACGGCGCCGGCAAGTCGACTCTCGTCAAGATCCTCAACGGCGTCCACGCCGCCGGAAGCTACGACGGGACGATCCGGGTCGATGGCGAGGAGGTTCGATTCGACACGCCCGGCGCGGCGCGAGCCCGGGGCATTGCCTATGTGCCGCAGGAAACGGAAGTCTTCGAACAGCTGACGATCGCCGAGAATGTCTTCGCCGGCCGGACCAACCTCGGCAGCGGCGTCGTCATCAGCCAGAGGAAGTTGCGGGCAAGGACGGCGGAACTGTTCCGCGATTTCGGACTTGCGCTCGATCCCGGCGCCCTCGTCGCCACCCTGACCGCCGCGCAGCGCCATCTCGTCATGATCGTCCGGGCGCTGACCACCAAGCCCCTCGTGCTCATGCTCGACGAGCCGACCGCCTCACTGTCGGGCGCCGAAGTCACGCTGCTCTTCGCACTGCTCGAACGGCTGAAGGCGGCGGGCACGACCATGATCTTCATCACCCACCGCCTGCCGGAGGTGATCGCGCTCTGCGATCGCGCGACGGTGCTGCGCGACGGCCGGGTTGCCGCGGAGCTCGATCGGGCCGGCTTCGACGAGGAGCGCATCATCGCTTCGATGTCCGGCGAGCGCATGAGCCGCCTCTATCCCCGTCACGATACGCCCGTCGACGCGCCGACCGTCCTCAAGGTCGAGGGTCTGTCCGTCGAGGAGCGCTATGGATTCCATCTCGGCGTACATGACGTGGATCTCGAACTTCGCGCTGGAGAGATCCTCGGCATCGCCGGGTCTGCTCGGCTCCGGGCGCAGCGAATTGCTCGGCGCCATCTATGGCCGCATCCCGCATCGCGGGCGCATCCTTGTCGAGGGCCGCGAGGCGGCAATCACTTCGACACGCGCCGCGCGGACCCATGGTATCGCGCTTCTCACCGAGGACCGCAAAGGATCCGGCCTGCTGTTCAATCTGCCCGTCGGCAGCAACATCACTATCGGCAATCTCGCGCTTTTCGCCTCGAGCGGGATCATCAGCCGGCGGAAGGAGGAATCGGCGGCATTGCTTGCCATGCGCGAGCTGAAGGTCCGGGCGCGCTCGTCCGCCGCCGCCGTCGCGCATCTGTCCGGAGGCAACCAGCAGAAGCTGCTTTTCGCCCGCGTCCTGATGAACGCGCCGAAAATCCTGCTCCTCGACGAGCCGACCAAGGGCGTCGATGTCGCGACCCGGCATGAAATCTACAGGCTGATCGTCGATCTCGCCAACCACGGCGTCGGCCTGATCGTGGTCTCTTCGGAACTCGAGGAGGTGATCGGTCTCTGCGACCGCAGCCTGGTCATTGTCGACGGCCGGCTGGTCGACGAATACGACCGGGCGGACGCTACCGAGGAACGCTTTCTGCGGTCGATCGCGGCGGCGCAGGCGGAGAAGACGGCGCGGCTGCTCGCGCCGAGGCAGCCAGCATGACCGGCGCCCCGTCCTCCCTGAAGGACAAATCGATCCTCGTGACGGGTGCCGCTACCGGCATCGGCCGGGCGACCGCCGAACATCTCGGAGCGGCGGGAGCCCGCGTCTTCGGCATCGGTCTCGACGCCGAGGCCGGAATCGAACTCGCCGACAAGGCCGCCAAAGCCGGCTGGCAGGTCACCTTCCGCGAAGCCGACGTGACGCGCGAAGCCGACGTCCGCGACTCCGTCGCCGCGCTGCTCGCCGCGCATGGCCGGATCGACGGCGTGGTCAATTGTGCCGGTATCTACACCCAGGGAAAGCGTGTCGAAGACCTCACCGACGAGGAATGGAATCGGACGCTCGACGTCAATCTCACCGCGATCTTCCGGGTCTGCCGCGCGACGCTGCCGGAGATGCGCAAGGGCGGTGGTGGCAGCGTCGTCAACATCGCGTCGGTGCACGCGCTCGCCACGATTCCGAACGTTCCCGCCTATGCGGCTTCGAAAGGCGGCGTGCTCGCCTTCTCGCGCCAGCTCGCGCTCGACTATGCGATCGACTTCATCCGGGTGAACGCGCTGATCGTCGGCTCGGTCGACACGCGGATGACACGCGCCGGCCTCGATGCCGGCGGCGGCGCCGAGAAGCTCGGTCTCAGCTTCGCGAAGAACGTCATCGCGCGCATCGCCGATCCCGCCGAGATCGCGCGCGCCATCGCCTTCCTCCTCTCGGAGGACTCTTCCTTCATCACCGGATCGGGGCTCGTTGCCGACGGAGGGATGACGGCAAGGCTGTTCTGACAACGCGATTCGCTGCTGCGGAAGGGGCGCAGGTCCGCAGTCGCCATCGAAGAATGCGTCGAGACACCCAGGGAGGATGCACATGAAAGGACTTAACCCGGCCCGACTGTTTGCCGGACTTTTCGCGGGCCTTTTCGTCATGGTCTCGCTCGGCCTCGCGCCGGCGCAGGCGGTGACCACCGACGAGATCATCAGCCGCGGCAAGGTGATCATCGCCATCGACACGACGACCGCCCCATACGGCATGGTCGACGCCAACATGGAACCATCCGGCTTCGACATCGACGTCGCCCATCTGGTCGGCGAGGCGCTCGGCGTGCCGGTCGAATTCGTCACCGTCACTTCGCCCGGGCGTATCCCGTCGCTGCTGACCAATCGCGTCGACATGGTCATCTCGATCTTCTCGATCACGCCCGAACGCGCGCTGCAGGTCGCCTTCAGCATTCCCTATGCCGGCCAGTCGTCCGTGGTGCTGGCGCCGAAGAGCCTCGACATCAAGGGGCCGGAAGACCTGGTCGGCCTCAAGGTCGGCGTCACCCGCGGCACCGGCGAGGACGGTCTTCTCACCAAGCAGGCCGAGAAATATCCCGGCATCGAGATCCTGCGCTTCGACGACTATGCCTCGATCTCGCAGGCGATGCTGTCGGGCCAGATCGATGCGATGGGCGGCGGCGACTACGGCGACATGTATCTGCAAAAGAGCGTCAACGGTGAGGATTTCGAGCTGAAATACATCCTGAAGAGCTTCTTCTTCGGCATCGGCGTCCGCAAGGACAGCCCGGAGCTGCTGCAGTGGCTCAACACCTTCATCTACTCACTCAAGAACGACGGCACGCTCAACGAGCTGTCCCTCAAGAACCGGGGCGCTCCGCTTCCCGAACTCCCGGTCTTCTGATCTGATCGACGCCTTGGGTTCGGGCCGTGTGCCCGGACCCATTTCGTCCGGAGGCGTGGGGAGCGAGGCTTCGGAATGGACTATGTCTTTCATTTCGGCGCGGTGCTCGACCAGTGGCCGCTGCTTCTGTGGGGGCTTTCGCGCACCCTCGAACTGTCGATCGTGTCGATGGCGTTCGGCCTTGCGATCGGCATTCTCGGCGCGGTGGCGAAATCCTTCGGGCCGCGCCCGGTGGCGGCGCTCGCCGGCGCCTATGTCGAGCTGATCCGCAACACGCCGCTCCTCATCCAGCTCTATTTCATCTTCTTCACCCTGCCCTTCATCGGGCTGCGCCTGTCGAGCGACACCGCGGCCATCGTCGCGCTTTCGATCCATCTCGGCGCCTATGCGACGGAAATCGTGCGGGCCGGAATCGACTCGATCCCCGCCGGCCAGATCGAGGCCGGCAAGGCGCTCGGCCTCTCCGGCCGCCAGATCATCCGCCACATCGTTCTGGCGCCGGCGATCCGCGCGGTCTATCCGGCGCTCGGCGGCCAGTTCATCCTGCAGCTGCTCGGCTCGAGCATCGTCTCGGCGATCGCGGCGGAGGAGCTGACCGCGGTCGCCAACAACCTCGTCATGCAGACCTTCCGCAACTTCGAGATCTATATCGTCGTCGCGGTCATCTATTTCGTCGTGGTGCAGGCCTTCATCCTGCTGTTCCGGCTCGGCGGACGGCTCCTGTTCCGGTGGAAGGTCTGAGCCCGCCATGCTTCGCGATTTCACCCTCAACGAAGTCTATTTCCTGCTTCTGGCGGCGCGCTGGACGGTGTTGCTCGCCGTCATCGCCTTCCTCGGCGGCGGGCTGCTCGGCCTGGTGATCGCCGGCCTGCGGGTCAGCCCCTATGCGGTGCTGCGGCGGGTGGCGATGGCCTATATCCAGTTCTTCCAGGGCACGCCGCTGCTGATCCAGCTGTTCATGGTCTTCTACGGCACGGCCTTCATCGGCCTCAGCCCCGATCCGTGGTCGGCGGCCGCCCTCACCTTCATCTTCAATTCGGCGGCCTTCTTCGGCGAGATCTTCTACGGCGCGATCGAATCGATCCCGCGCGGACAATGGGAGATTTCCCGGGCGCTCGGCTTCCGCTTCGTCCCGACGCTGCGGCTGATCATCCTGCCGCAGGCCTTCCGGCTGATGCTGCCGCCGACGGTCGGCTTCACCGTCCAGATCGTCAAGGGCACGTCGGTGGCATCGCTGATCGGCCTGACCGAACTGGCGCGCACCGCAACCGTGATCAACACGGTGACCTTCGAGCCGGCGCTGGTCTTCGGCACCGTGGCGGTGATCTATTTCGCGCTGTGCTGGCCGCTGTCGCTGCTCGGCGCATCACTCGAGCGGCGCCTGCTCGTCCAGAGGGTGCGCACCACCCCGCTCGGCAAGGGCGCGCCAGCATCGCCGGCCGCCGCCGTCGCCGGCCCCGACTGACGTCAGCCTGCGAAAGGCACGAGCGGCAGGCCCTTGACGCCGAGCCCCTCGATGGCGAAGAGCCCGCCGGGCTTGGTCTGCCCACGGAGCTCCGCCTCGTCGCGGCGCAGCGTCGCCGAGGTCACGTAGAGGACGTCGAGATCGGCGCCGCCGAATTCGCAGCAGGTCGGCAGATCGAAGGGAAGGTCGATCGTCTCGATGCGCCGGCCGGATGGGTCATAGGCAAGGACCTTTCCCTTGAAGGGGACGGTCAGCCAGTAATTGCCATCCGCGTCGACCGTGGCGCCGTCGACGATATAGCCGTCGCTGGTCAGATCGAGGAAAACGCGCTTGTTGGCGACCGTGCCGGTGGCGGCATCGAAATCATAGGCCCAGACGAAGGCCGTGTGGCTGTCGGTGAAATACATCACCCGGCTGTCCGGACTCCAGGCAAGACCGTTCGAGCAGCCGACGCCCTCGACGACGCGATGAATGCCGAGATCCGCGTCCATCCGGTAGAGCGAGCCGATCTTGGCGGCGGGCTTGCCTTCCGCCTCGAACATCGAGCCGGACCAGAAACGGCCCTGGCGGTCGGTCTTGCCGTCGTTGAAGCGGGTATCGGGGATGTCCGCCTCGGGATCGCCGATGGCTTCGAACGTCCCGGTCGAATGATGGAAGAAATAGAAGCCGCTGGCCATCGTCACGACGAGACCGCCCTTCTCGCGGACCGCGAGGCAGCCGAGATATTCCGGAGCGTTCCAGCTGGTGTCGCGGCCGGTCTTCGGGTCATAGCGATGGATGGTCTGACCATAGATGTCGATCCACCACAGGACCTGCTCCTGCGTATCCCAGTAGGTGCTTTCACCGAGAAGGCTCTTCGAATCGACGACGCAGGTGATCTCGGTCATTGGGCATCCGCCTCCCTGGGCTCCGGTGGTTCGTCTCGCCGGCCAAGGGCGGCCCGGATCGCCGCGGCGACCTCGGACAGGGCATCGCTGGCCAGCGACACGGTGACGAGAATGACGACGCCATAGACGATCAGCAGGGCGCCGTTGGAAAGGTTCAACGCCGGCAGCAGGCCGGTGAGGATGGTGAGGACGAAGGCACCGGCGATGGTGCCGATATAGTGGCCGCTGCCGCCGAGAATCGAGGCGCCGCCGATCGCGACCGCCGCGATCGAGGTGAAGAGATAGGGGTCACCCATCCCGAGATAGGCCTGGGCGGTGTAGCCGGTCAGCAGCATTCCGGCCAGCGCCGCGGTGAAGCCGGAAATGACATACGTCGCGATCGTGGTGCGCATGATCGGCACGCCGGAAAATTCGGCGACCGTCGCGTTGGCGCCGACCGCGTAGAGCTGGCGGCCAAAGGCGGTCTTCGACAACAGGATCGAAGCGGCGATCGCGAGGACCGCCCAGATGATCACCACGACCGGGAAGAAGCCGATCCGTCCGACGGCGAGGTACTGGATGAGCTGGGGCGCGGTGGTTGGCGGGGCGCCGCCGGTATAGACGAGGATGCTGCCCTGGAGGATGACGTTGATCGCCAGCGTCATGATGATCGGCGGCACACCGAAAAAGGCGACGCCGATGCCGTTGATCGCGCCGATCGCCATGCCGGCGGCCAGCACCAGCGGGATCGCCCAGAGCAGCGGCCCGTTCTCTCCCCCGGCGATCAGCGACATCAGGATGGCGGCGCAATTCAGCACCCAGGGGACCGAAAGGTCGATGCCGGCGCCGATGATGACGAAGGTCTGGCCGAGGGCGACGATGCCGATGAAGGCGGCCAGTACCGACATCGAGCGAAGGTGCGAACCGGCGAGGAAGCCCGGCGAGAAGAAGCTGGTCAGCAGCAGCAGCACGATCATGCCGAAATAGGCGAGAAGAATCGCGCGATGGCGGGAGAGCTTGATCATGCCAGGCTCCGGCGGGCGGATCGCTCGGCAAGCGAGCTGGCGAGAACCGCGATCAGCAGAATGACACCGGAGACGATCGGCTGCCAGTAGCTCGACACCGAGAGGACGAAGACGAGGTTGCCGATGATGGTGAGGATGAAGGCGCCGATGATCGTTCCGGCCAGGTCGCCACGACCACCGAACAGGCTGATGCCGCCGATCACCGCGGCGGCGACGGAGGGCAGGATGTAATCCTTGCCGATGGTCGGCGAACCGGTTCCGGTCTGGGTCGTCAGATAGAGCGCGGCGATGGCGGCGAAGACGCCGGACAGCCCGTAGGTGATCACGTTGATCCGGGTCAGCGAGACGCCGGAGAGGAAGGCCGATTTCTCGTTCGAGCCGGTGGCGCGGATGGCGATGCCGAGCCGGGTCTTGCGGAACCAGACCCAGAAGAGAAACAGGACGATCAGGATCCAGACCGAGGTCGAAAGACCGAGGAAACCGCCATTGCCGAAGCTCATCCAGCCGCCGGGCAAGCGGCCGCCGTCGGTCGGCAGGATGAGGAGCGCCGCGCCGGACAGGATCGACCAGGTGGCAAGCGTCACCAGGAAGGGCTGGAGGCGGAGGATCGAGATGAGGAGGCCGTTCATCGCGCCGACGGCGAAGCCGATCAGCAGGATGCCAATGCCCCAGGCCGTCGCGGTTACCCAGCTGTCGCCGAACTGGGTGGCGGCGATCACCGTGCCGAAGGAGATCATGCCGCCGATCGACAGGTCGATGCCGCCGCGCAGCAGGACGATGGTCTGGCCGGTGGCGGCGAGCAGCAGCGTCATCGCCGCCGCGGTATCGATGTTCAGCTCCTCGAGGGTGAAGACGCCATCGCGCAGCGAGCCATAGACCGCGACCAGAACCACCAGCATGACGCAGGCGACCAGAAAGGGGCCGCGATCGACGAGCGTCGTGCGCCACTCGGCAGGTTTGGCACCGGCGCTCGAAGACGATCCGTCGGCCATCAGTGCGACCCGCCGCCTTCGACCATCGCGGCCCTGAGGATGTTCTCCTCGGAGATCGCCTCGCCTTCGAGAATGCCGGCGATGCGGCCATTGCGCATCACCGCGACCCGGTCGGCGACATGGACGAGCTCGGGGAGATCGCTCGAATAGAAGAGGATGGCGTAACCCTTTGCGGCGAGGTCGCGCATCAGCTGGAAGATCTCGCCCTTGGTGCCGACGTCGACGCCGCGGGTCGGATCGAAGAGGAGAAGGACCCGCGCCTCGGTCAGCAGCATCTTGCCGAAGATCACCTTCTGCTGGTTGCCACCCGAGAGCGTGCCGGCGACCTGTTCCGGGGTTCCCGCCTTGATCCTGAGGACCTTGACCATCTCGTCGACCAGCGCGTTCTCGCGATGGCGGTCGAGCAGGCCGAGATGCGAGAAGCGCGGAATGACCGAGAGCGTCAGATTCTCTCGCACCGTCTTGGTGAGCAGCAGCCCCTGCCCCCGCCGATCCTCGGGGACGAGGGCAAGGCCGTCGCGCCCGGTCAGCGCCTGGCGCGGCGAGCGCGCGTTCATCGGCTTGCCCCACAGCTCGACCTGTCCTTTCGACCGGCCGATGCCGAAAAGCGCCTGGAACAGCTGGCGCTGGCCGTGACCCTGGAGGCCGCCGACGCCGAGCACCTCGCCTTCCTTCAGGTCGAGGTCGACGCCCTGCAGGCGGTGGTCGACCGAAAGGTCGCGAATCCTCAGCGCAATGCGATCGGTCGCCGTCGGTTTCCGCTCGGGATAGAGCCGGTCGAGGCGGCGGCCGAGCATGTCGGCGATGATCTCGTTGTCGCTGACCGAGGCGGTGTCATGCGTGGCGACGGTCATGCCGTTGCGAAAGACGGTGATGCGCTTGGCCAGATGGCGAACTTCGGCAAGGCGGTGCGAGATGTAGATGACCAGCATCCCCGAATCGGCGAGGCGGCGTGCGAGATCGAGCAGCCACTCGGTCTCGCGCGGCGCCAGCGCCGATGTCGCCTCGTCGAGGATGAGGACCGCCGGATCGCGGGCGAGCGCCTTGGCGATCTCGACCACCTGGCGCTCGGCGAGAGACAGCCGCCGGACCTCGACGTCGGGGCGGGCGACCGGGATATCGTAGCGGGCAAAAAGGGCGAGCGTATCGGCCCGCATCCTGCGCGCATTGACCCTGCCGAGCGGCGTCAGCGGTTCGCGGCGGAACCAGACATTCTCCTCGACCGTCAGGTCGGGTATCAGCGACAGCTCCTGGAACACCGCCGAGATTCCGGCACGCTGGGCAGCGCTCGGGTCGGCGGCGGCGAAGGGCTGGCCACGAAGAAGAATCGTGCCGCGATCGGGGCGCAGCGCACCGGCGAGGATCTGGATGAAGGTGCTCTTGCCGGCGCCGTTTTCGCCGATCAGCGCATGGACCTCGCCGGCGTCGGCATGAAATTCGGCGCGCGACAGGGCGGCGATGCCGCCGAAATGCTTCGACACCGCCGATGCCTGGATCATTTCCATCCCAAATGCATCCGCTTAAAAGAAACGGCGCCCCTTTGGCCAACCTGGCCGCAGGGGCGCCGCCGGGAGGAAGCCTTACGAACCCGCGGCCTCTTCAGCCGTGATATCGACCCAGTCCGGCGTGATCGGCAGGGTCAGTCCCGGGGGACGATCCGGCCAGGCGTTCACGCCGATCTCGATCTTCTGGATAGTCGCGTCGGGATACAACTTCGATTTCCATTCGCCGCCGTTGGTGGCAAGGAAGTCGCCGTTGACGAGGATATGCCGGTCGGCCGGCTTGGGCTTGCCGTCGAGAATATCGACCGCCATGCGAATCGCCTCGGACGACAGGAAGGCCGGGTTCGAGCCGAGGATGCAGCTCGCGCCCTCGGTCTGGGCGCAGGTGGTCGCCGCGACATTGTAGGAGAAGGCGGTCACCGGAACCATCGGACGACCGGCGTCTTCAAGCGCCTTGATGGCGCCGCTGCCGTAGCCCTGGGTCAGGATGCCGTCGACCTCGGGATGCGCGGCGAGCAAGGCGGCAACGCCCGCCTGTTCCGGGCCGAGGGCGTATTCGCCGTTGTAATTGCCGATCACCTCGATGTCCGGATACTTCTTCAGGACGTCGAGATAGCCGTTCTCGAGCTGGCCCGAGATCGGCGCGCCGGCGAGGCCGCGGTCGACGAAGACCTTGCCCTTGCCGCCAAGCTGGTCCGCCATCCATTCGGCCAGCACCGCGGGAATGCGATTCCAGTCCGAACTCGAGCGCGTAGGCGCAGGGCTCGCTCACCACCTGATCGAAGCTGATGACGACGATGCCGGCGTCGCAGGCCTTCTTGATCGTCGGATTGAGGGCTTCCGCCGAACCGGCGTCGATCAGGATCGCGTCGGGCTTGGCGCGGATGATGTTGTTCAGCGAGTTGATCTGGGCCTGGACCGTGTTCTCGACATTCTCGATCCTGAGATCGACGCGTCCGGCCAGCGGACCCTTGTTCACCGAGACGTCGGCGACACGCTCCATCTGCTGCCGCCAGTCGTTGCCGATGAAGTTGTTGGAGAGATAGATCGTGTATTTCTTGTCGGCGGCCGCGGCGTGAGAGCCGAGGCTGCCGGCCAGCATCGCGGTCGCGCAGACCGCGGACGCAAGCAATCCAGCGTAGCGTTTCACCAGCTTTCCTCCCTGTTCCAGGCACTCCGGCCTGATTTTCCTAAGGCCCACGCTTTGCGCGGTGCCCCTCCCGTCACGCGGGGTCGACCCACTCGATCCGTCGGGCCCTTTTGCCCTCCGGATATCCTCCACAGGGAGGTCGCCCCGATATGGTATAATGCTATTATAATTTTTGAACGCCGTCCACGCCAATCTGACGGGCTCGAACACAAGAACAGGCCCCGCCCGACGAGGCGGCGTGGCCGGTCCTCGCCTTCAGGGAATGTCGTTGGGCGCGTCGTAGGTGAGCGTGTAGATGTCGGCGCAATGGCGAGCGATGGTGAATTCGATCGGCTGCTGGTCCACCGAGCGATAGAGCATTTCGACCGCCAGAACCGGAGCCCCTTCCTCATAGTCGAGGTCGGCGGCAAGATCGGCATCGGCAAGTTCGGCCTTGACGGTGATGCTTGCCGCCGCGAGCCGCAGGCCGAGGTGTTTCTGCACCGAACGGAAGATCAGGACGTCGTCGAAATTGCTCTTGGTCAGGCGTTTTCCGACCTCGGGCGGGAAGTAGGTCGTCACCTGGGTATCGGCGCGGCCACGGGCGATGAGGACGGCGCGCAGGCAATAGCTCTTTTCGCCTTCGGCCAGACCGAAGATCGCCTGGGCCTCGACCGATTCCTCGCGCCGGTAGCTCTTGATGACGAGTTCGGCATTCTCGGTAGCTTTGGCGATATCGCCAAAGCTGCGGAGGTTCCAGCCAAGGCGCATCGGCGGCGCCTGGGCGGCGACGACGGCGGGCTTGGCCGAGCGCTTGCGGATCAATCCATCGGCGGCGAGTTCGCGCAGCGCCTGGCGGACGGTGATCAGGCTGATGCCGAACCACTCGGCGATCTCGGCTTCCTTTGGAAAGCTGGCGCCGACCGGGAACCGGCCGTCGACGATCGGAGTCCTGAGGATGTCGGCCAGTTGACGGTAAAGCGGGCCGTTGGTCCGAACGAGCTGGCGCGAGGGCAAGCTATCGAGGCTGACGAATCTCTGGCTCATGAATCAGAAATGATGCCCGGCCGCCGGGAGGAGCGGATAGGGCTTACTATGCTAGTATAATCGCTTGAACAACAACCCCGCACCTTCGGATGCATCGGCAGGGGCCGCGATTCAGGGCACCCTTCGCCCTGCTCGCCGCGGCGGCGACGAATATCGTCGGATCAGCGCAGCGACCAGGGACCGAGTTCGATCCGGTCGGCGAGGCTGCCGAGGAACGCGGCGCCGGTGACGCCGTCGATGAGCCGGTGATCGACGGAGAGCGTCGCGTTGATGCCGCTGCTGACCGCGATGCCGCCGGCGCGCGGGACCACTCGCTCATGCTCGCGGCCGATGGCGATGATGCTCGACTCGCCCGGCTGGATGATCGCCTCGAAGCGATCGGCGCCTGCCCGCCCGACATTCGACAGCGACAGCGAGGCCGGCTCGCCGTCGGCCTGCGACAGGCGGCCGGCGCGGGCGCGCTGGACGGCGGCCTGGCGGGCGGCGGCGATCGCGGCAAGCGACTTGCCCTGGAGATCGCGGAGCACCGGGATCATCACGCCATCCTCGACGGCGACGACGAGGCCGATATCGACCGACGTCGACCGGATAAGCGCAGGCGGCGCGCCCTCGCCGGCATGGCGGACGAGCATCCGCGGCGACTGGGCGAGGCAATCGGCCAGCGCCTGAATCAGGAAATCGGTGAAGGTCAGCTTGCCGCCGCCCGACTGTTCCAGTTCGGCGGCGAACATCGTCCGGGCCCGGGCGACCGCGGTCGTGTCGATCCAGCGATCGAGGACAAAGGAGGGAATGGTCCGACGGCTGAGGCTGACGGCCGTCGCGATGCGGCTCCGCATCGGCGACAGGGGCTCGGCATTGGCCGGTAGCGGCTGCGCGGGCGTGATCGCCGGGGCCGGCGAATCGACGAGCTGTGGCGCTGCCGGCACCGAAGACGTGCCGCCGGCGGCGGCAAGGACATCGCGGGCGCGAATCCGACCATGCGGGCCGGACCCGGTGAGGGTCGAAAGATCGACGTCGTGCAGCCCGGCCAGCCGCCTGGCCATCGGCGAGGCGAGCAGGCGGGTGCCCGGCGCCGGGCGGGATGCGGCCGACGGTTTCGGCGCGGCCGGTGACGCCTTGGCGGCGACTGGCGCGGCTTCGGACGGGCCGGCATTGGCCGGCTCGCCTGCCGTGCGGAAGCGGGCGAGAACGGCGCCGACCGCGAGTTCCGCGCCGGCTTCGGCCGTCAGCTCGGCGACCGTGCCGTCGACCGGCGATTCGACTTCCATCGTCGCCTTGTCGGTTTCGAGCTCGACCAGCGGCTCGCCGGTCTTGACCGTATCGCCGACGGCCTTCAGCCACCGTCCGATGACGGCGACTTCCATGGTCGCGCTGAGCTTGGGAAGGAGAAAATCCATGCCTCGGTCTCTCCTATTCGAGCAGCGCTTTGGCCGCCGCGGCGATCTTCTCCGGCGAGGGCAGCATCGCGTCCTCGAGGCCGGGGCTGTAGGGCAGCGGGTGGTCGGGCAGGGTGATCCGCACCGGCGGGCTGTCGAGGTAGTCGAAGGCCTGCGTCAGGACATCGGCGACCACGTCCGAACTCCATCCGCCGGTCGGCGACTGCTCCTCGACGACGACCAGGTTGTTGGTCCGCCTGACGCTGTCGGCGATCACCGTGACATCGAGCGGACGCAGCACCTGGACGTCGATCACCTCGGCGTCGATGCCGTCGGCCTTGAGCAGGTCGGCGGCGGCCAGCGACCGGCCGACCATGGCGAGGCTGCCGACGATGGTGACGTCCGAGCCCTCCCGAAGGATCTTCGGACCGGTCGGCATCGCCACGTCCTCCGTACCCACCGGCACCGGACCCTTCATCGACAACAGCGCCTTGTGTTCGAGCACCAGCACCGGATTGTCATCGCGGATCGCCGCCTTGAGCATCAGATAGGCCTGCTCCGGATTGGACGGGCAGATGATCTTGAGCCCCGGCACCGAGAGCATCCACGATTCCGCGGTCTGCGAATGCTGGGCGCCAAACCGCAGGCCCGCGCCACCGATGGCCCGGATGACGATCGGCGTCTTGACCTTGCCACCGGACATGAAGCGGTGCTTGGCGATGCCGTTGACGATCTGGTCGAAAGCAACGCCGAGGAAATCGGCGAACATGATCTCGGCGATCGGCCGGTAGCCGGTCAGCGACAGGCCGAGGCAAGCGCCGACGAAGCCGGTCTCGGCGATCGGCGTGTCGCGGACCCGGGCAGCGCCGAACTCCTTGAGGAGCCCCTGACAGGTCTTGAACGGCCCTTCCGACTCGCCGATGTCCTCGCCCATGATCAGCGTCGTCGGATCGCGGCGCATTTCTTCCTGAAGCGCGAAAACGATCGCCTCGCGATAGGTGATTTCCTGCATGGCCATTGCGGCGGTCTCCGTCCCCAGTCCTGTCCGTTCTTGGGCTGGCCGCCTTCAGGCGCCAGCCACGGCTTTCTCAGGCGAATGTCTTGGCCATGAAGTCCTGGTCGGCCGACGGCCATTCGGACGCCGCGGCGCCGTCGGCGGCAGCCTTGGCGGCCGACCGCAGTTCGTCGACGATGGCGTCGGCTCCGGCCTCGTCGAGCAGACCCTTCGAAATCAGCTCCTTGCGATAGAGGACGATCGGATCCCGCTTCAGCCATTCCTCGACCTCGGCCGGATCGCGATACTTGGCCGGGTCGGTCCGCGAATGGCCGCGATGGCGATAGGTCTTGGCCTCGATGAAGGTCGGGCCGCCGCCGCCGCGCGCGCGCATCGCCGCGACCGAGGCCGCCGCGTAGACCGCCTCGACGTCGTTGCCGTCGACCTGGACCGCTTCCATCGCGTAGCCGCGGGCGCGGATGACGAGGTCTTCGTAGGGCGTGGTGTGGTTGATCCGGGTGAACTCGCCATAGAGGTTGTTCTCGCAGACGAAAAGCACCGGCAGGTTCCAGACCTGGGCGATGTTCATCGATTCGTGGAAGGCGCCGATATTGGCGGCGCCATCGCCGAAGAAGCAGACCGAGACCTGCTCCTTGTTGTGGAGCTGGGCGGAGAGCCCGGCGCCGACCCCGACCGGCAGGCCGCCGCCGACGATGCCGAATGCGCCGATCAGGCCCTTGTCGATATCGGTCAGATGCATCGAGCCGCCGATGCCGCCGCAGACCCCGTCGACGCGGCCGAACAGCTCGGCGAAGGCGGCTTCCATGTCCATGCCGCGCGCCAGGCAATGACCATGGCCGCGATAGGTGTAGCTGACATAGTCGTCCGGCCTGAGCGCCTTGGCGACGCCGGAGGACACCGCCTCATGGCCGTTGCAGAGATGCGTCGTCCCGTGAACCAGACCTTCGAGGTAGCTCCGCTGGACCTGCTCCTCGAACTCGCGGATACCGACCATCGAGCGATAAAGCTCGACCCGGTCTTCGTCGGTCAGGGGATTGGGGACCTGGTTGGTCTGTTTCGACGGTTTCTTCCTGGCGGCCATTTCGCGCGCTCCACCCTGATCTTTGTTCTTGCTGTCGGATTGTGACCTAGACGCGGTGCTTCTCGATCGTCGCCTTGTCCATCTCGATGCCGAAGCCGTGTCCCTGAGGGACCGCGTAGTAGCCGTTATCGAAGGAAGACCGGTTGGCGACCAATGCATAAAACATCGGATCGCGGTCCTTGTGAAACGTTTCTAGATACGTACCGTTCGGAACCGAAGCGAGCAACTGCGCCGAGACCTGCGGTTCCTCGTGATGGCCCATCTCGACCGTGAAGCATTGGGCAAGGGCAGCAACCCGGCGCCATTCGGTCGGCCCGCCACCCCAGCTCGCGTCAAAATTGCAGACGTCGATCGCGCCGCTCATCATCAGGTCGCGGCAGCCGGCGCGGCTGATCTCGCTCTGGCCGGCACAGACCGGGATCCCCCCTTGCGCCCGCGTCGCGGCCATGTCGAGCCGGTCGTTCTGCCAATGCACCGGCTCCTCGAACCAGCGGATGTTGAGTTCTTCCGCATGGCGGCAGAACTCAATGGCCTGAGCGCGGCTGAAGCCCTGGTTGGCGTCGACGATCATGACGAAGTCGTCGCCGACGGCGGAGCGCCCGGCGCGCACCCGCTCGGCGTCGTCCTTCGGGGTCAGGCCACCGACCTTGAACTTGCAGCCGATGTAGCCATCCTTTCGGATCTGCTCCATTTCCCGGCCGAAATCGGCGAGCGTCTTGCCCTCCTCGTAATAGCCGGCGATGCAGATGACCGGCAGCTTGTCCGCGTGGCCGCCCCAGATCTTGTAGAGCGGAACCTCAAGCGCCTTGCCGACCGCGTCCCAGAGGGCGCTGTCGACCGCGGCCTGGGCGCACATCGCCAGCTTGCGGTCGCGCAGGATGTTGGTGGAGGGCTTGCGCATCTTCTCCCAGCAGCCTTCGATATTGAAGGCGTCCATGCCGATCAGCAGCGGCTGGATTTCGTCAAGGATGATCTTGACGACCTCGGCCTGGGTTTCGAATTCGTCGCCGTTGTATATCTCGCCGACGATTCCTTCCGACGTGTAGACGCGGGTTATGATCGTGCAGCGATGGGTCATGAAATAGTTGCTGCCGCGAAAAGTGCGCGGGAGCGGCATGGAAAGGGGCACGCATTCGATGCGCTCGATCTTCAACTGCGGAGCCACGTGAAAATGCCTCGGATCTACTCGTTTTTCGAAACGTTTCCAACAATAGTCCGCAGGCCTCGCGGCGGTCAAGAGGAGTCGGCCCCGCGACTGGCGAGCCGGTTCCACTCGCGCCTTCGCGCAAAAGCATTTATAGTGTTTCCCCATGAGGACGCTTGGGTTTGCGGTGGACAAGAGGGCGGATCGACACGATGAAGAAACGCACCGGGAGATCGATCACAATTCGTGACGTCGCCAGCGCCGCAAGTGTATCTGTCGGAACCGTTTCACGTAGCCTCAACGCACCGGAATCGGTGCGGCCGGCGACGCTGATCAAGGTGCGCTCGGCGATCCAGGCGCTCGGCTTCCAGCCCGACAGCCGGGCGCAGGTCATGCGGCGGCGCCACACCATGACCGTCGGCTTCGTGGTCGACGATATCGGCAATCCGCTCCACGCCACGACCTTCAAGGCGGTCGGCACGGTGATGCGCGAACGAGGCTTTTCGCCTTACCTCGTCAACACCAATGGCGGCGCGGAGAACGAAGCCGCGGCGATCGACATGCTGCAGCATGGCCGCGCCGACGGCGTGATCATGACCATCAACAGCGAGCAGGATCCCGGGACCCTCAAGCGCCTGGAGGAATTGCGCATTCCCTCGGTTCTGCTCGACCGGGACATTCCCCTCGATATCGACGCGGTGCTGACCGATCACGCGATCGGCATGCAGCAGGCCACCGAATATCTCCTCGGCCTCGGTCACCGGCGTATCGCCCTGATCACCGGGGGCCGCGACATCCGGCCCGGCAGGGAGCGCGTCCGCGGTTTCGTCGAGGCGTTCCGGCGCCGCGGGCTCGATGTGCCGACCGATCTCATCCGCTCGCAAAGCCTCTCCGCCGATTACGGCTTTCGCGAAGCCTCGACGCTCCTCCAGCGCGAACGGCCGACGGCGATCATCGCCGCCGGCAACCGCATCCTGGTCGGCGTGCTGCGCATCATCCAGCAGAACAAGGTGTCGATCCCGGGCGACGTGTCCCTGATCGCCTGCGACCAGACCGATCTCGCCCTCCTCTATCCCGGGCCGATCACCCTGATCGATCGCAATATCGAGGAGATAGGGCGAACCGCGGCGCACCTCCTGCTCGAACGGCTCGGCACCTCCGACGAACGGCCGGCCCAGCGCATCTCCCTGCCGACCCGGCTGATCCTCGGCGGCTCATGCGCGCCCGTCGCCCCATGAGCCGCTCATTTGAGCGTCGCGGTCGCGCGCATGATGACTTGCCCGGCCGCGGCCGCTTCGAGGTCCAGCCCGGCCTCCGTCCGGCGGCCGGCAAGGCGCAATGTCTGGCCGACATAGGCGGGGCTCACGGCGCGGACGGCGATCGTCGCCAGGCGGTTGGGCCCAAGCTGCCGCGCGCAGAGGTCGATCAGCAGGCTGGCGGTCAGCGGCCCGTGAACGACGAGGTCCGGGTACCCCTCGGTTTCGCGTGCATAGACACGATCGTAGTGGATCCGGTGGGCGTTGAAGGTCAACGCCGAATAGCGGAAGAGCAGCACCGGGTCGGGCATGACCTCGCGGGCGAAATCGGAGGCGGCGGTGGCCGCCCGCCCTTTCGCCTCGCCACTCGGTCCCGCTTCGCGATAGACGATCGTCCGTCGTTCGTGGACGCGCAGCCCCTCGCGCGCCTCGACCGTGTGGTCGACCTCGACGAAGACCAGCGCGCCCGTCGACCCGGTCTTCGGCGTCACCGACGCGACCACCGATGCGACCGTCAGCGGCTCGCCGATGACGATGGGCGCGACGAAGGTGACGTCGCTTGCCACCCACATGCGCCGCGGCAGGGGAATGGGTGGCAGGAAATCGCCGCGCCGGGGATGGCCGTCGGGATCGAGATCCCGCATCGGCGTGTGCGGATTGGCGAGCAGCCAGTGGATCGACTGCGGCGCGTCGCCGGTCCTCTGGTCGACGGTGTCGGCGTCGAGCGTGGCGTTGAGCCCGGCGACCATCGCCGGCGTGACGACATCCTCCGTGGTTCGCGTTCGCCCGATCCAGTCCGACCAGTCCGTCATCGCCATGCCCTTTCAGTCGCCGGCTGCCGCCGTGCGGTCACCTCTGCCAAGGGTGCCCTGAATTGAATCCGATTTCTTCCCCTTTCGACGCCTCGCGGATTCGTTCGCTGCTTTTCGTGCCGTTGCTCCAGGAACGGCTGATCGCCGGCGCGCCGGGCCGCGGCGCCGATGCGATCATCCTCGATCTTGAGGACGCGATCGCGCCGGAGGCGAAGGCCCGCGCCCGCGCCGCGCTCGCCGAAACCGTCGATCGCCTCGTCGCGGCGGGGCAGCGGGTTCTGGTGCGGATCAACAATGCCCCCGACCTGATCGATGACGATCTCGCCGCGGCGAACGGCGCGGCGCTTGCCGGCATCGTCCTGCCCAAGGCCGACCGGGCGGAAGCCGTTGCCGTGATCGCCGACCGGATCGTCCACGCCGCGATCGTGCCGCTGGTCGAGAGCCCGCTCGGCGTGCTCAACGCCTTCGCCATCGCCGGCGCCCACGAAAAGGTCGCGGCGCTCGCCTTCGGCACCGAGGACTTCTCGCTCGACATGGGCATTCCGCCCGAGGAGGAGGGCCTGGCGATGCCGGCGCAGCAGGTTGCGATGGCGGCGCGTGCCGCCGGAAAGCCGGCTTTCGGCCTGCCCGGATCCCTGTCGATCATCGCCGATATCGACCGGTTCACGACCATCGCCCGGGCGGCGCGCGCGCTCGGCATGAGCGGCGCCCTTTGCGTTCATCCCCGCCAGGTCGAGATCGTCAACGCGGTCTTCACGCCGACCGCGGCGGAGATCGACGAGGCGCGGGCGATCCGCGCCGCCTATGAGGCCGCTACCGGCGACGGTCAGGGGGCGATCGCGATTGGCGGGCGGATGATCGACCAGCCCGTCTACCGGCGCGCCCTGGCGACGCTGGCCCGCGCGGGGGACTGACCCCATCACCCAAGCCTACGGTCCCGTCGATTCGTCGAGATCCAGCTTGATGCGATTGGCGCGACGGGCGCGCTGGAACTTGATCAACCCGTCGAGCGAGACCGCCAGCACGATCACCGCGCCGGTGACGAAGGTCGACCAGGTCGCGTCGATGCCGAAGAAGATCAGGCCGCTCGAAATCACCTGGATGATCATCATGCCGACCACCGCGCCGATGACCGTGCCGAAGCCGCCGGATAGCGGCGTGCCGCCGATGATCACGGCCGCCACCACGACCAGGACGAAGTCGGAACCCTCCTGCGGATCGATCGCGCCGCGGAAGCCGATATACATCACCCCCGACAGGCCGCAGATCGCCCCCATCAGCACCAGCGTCTGGAGCCGCACGACGGCATTGGAGATGCCGGCGAGTTCGGCCGCCTCCGGGTTGCTGCCCACCGCCTGGACGCGATAGCCGAACTTGGTTCGGTGAAGCACGAAGTGCATGACGATGGCGAGCACCACGAATACCAGCGCCGCCACCGGCACGATGCCGAAGACCTTGGTCGAGACGGCGTTGAAGTAGCTCGACTCCTGGTCGGGCGGCACAACGGCGCGACCGCCGTTGACCACCAGCGACAGGCCCTGGAACATCGAGTAGGTGCCGAGCGTGACGATGATCGCCGGCAGCCGCAGGGCGACGGCGAGCGCGCCGTTGAAAAACCCGAGCAGCGCCCCGAAGGCGACGCCGGCAACGGCGGCGATCCACGGGTCGACTCCGGCCACCATGAGCAGGCCCGAGAACACGGCGGAGAAATTGAAGATCCAGCCGACCGAGAGGTCGATCTCGCGGATCGCGAGCAGGTAGACCATGCCGACCGCCAGCATCCCCTGGAAGGTGGTGTGGCTGAGGATGGTGAGGAGGTTGATCGGGTTGAGGAAGCGCGGCCGCGCGATGCCGATGATGAGGATCATCAGCACCAGCGCGGCGATGACGCCGATCTCCTCGGGCATCCGGAAGCGCCGGCGTTCGGGAGAGGCGGATTGCGCCGGCGCGGTACCGGGATCGGTCATGGCGTGGCCTCGGATTCTTCTGCTGCGGCCGGCATCTCGCCGGTGTTGATGACGTGGAGGAGCGTATGGTCGTCGACGCCGGAGAGTTCGCCGGCGATGCGGCCCTGGTAGAAGACGACGATGCGGTCGCAGAGGCCGACCAGCTCAGGCAGTTCGGTCGAAGAGAACAGCACGATCCCGCCGTCGGCCGACATCCTCCGGATCAGCCCGTAGATCTCGCGCTTGGCGCCGACATCGACGCCGCGGGTCGGATCGTCGAGCAGGAAGACCTTCGGCCCGATCTCGAGCCACTTGCCGATCACCACCTTCTGCTGGTTGCCGCCGGAAAGCTGGTTGGCGAGCGTCCAGGGCGAGCGCGCCTTGATCTTGAGGTTGTCGATCTGGCGCTGCGCCCGGACATAGGCCGGCCCGTTGCGGAACAGCCACGAACCGCCGGTCTGGGCGCCGACGAAGACCTGGCTGATGTTGAAGAGGATGCTCTTCTCGAGCATCAGGCCGTTCCGCCGCCGGTCGGCGGGAACCAGGCAGACGCCGCGGCGCGCCGCGTCGGTCGGGCTGCGGGGCAACCCCTTGGCGTCGGGGAAGGTGACGTCGCCGGCATGTGCCTTCTGCGTGCCGAACAGGATCGCGAGAAGCGCCGAGACGCCGGACCCCTCGAGCCCGGCCAGCCCCACCACCTCGCCGGAGCGCGCGGAAAGGTCAATGTTCTTGAGCGGGCCACCGCTCAGCCCCTTGATGACGATGTGCTCCTCGGCGCGGCCCGCGACCACCGGCAGCGGCGGCGGGAACATCGCATCGTGCTGCACGCCGATCATGCCTTCGATCACCTCGGGGATGGTGAGGTCGGCGCGGTCCTTGGTCAGCACGTCGCGGCCGTTGCGGGTGATCGTCACCCGGTCGGAGATCGCGAACACCTCCTCGAGCCGGTGCGAGACGTAGAGCATGGTGTGGCCGCGGGCCGAGAGCTGGCGGAGCACGGCGAAAAGCCGCTGCGTCTCGCGCTCGTTCAGCGCCGAGTTCGGCTCGTCGAGGATGATCAGCTGCGGCTCCTCGAGGAGCACGCGGGCGAGCTCGACCAGCTGGCGCTCGCCGATGGTGAGGCGTCCGACCGGCGCATGGACGTCGACATGGAGCCCGAGCCGTTCGAGGAGGTCGCGGCTTTCCGCCTCCATCACCCGCGTCGAGACGACGCCGAAGGTCGAGGGCTCGCGATTGATGTAGAGGTTGGCGAGCACCGAGCGTTCGGGAAACAGGCTGAGTTCCTGGTAGACGATACCGATGCCGCGCTTGCGCGCGGCGTTGGGCGATTCGAGCGTCACCGTCTCGCCGGCGACCTTGATGGTGCCGGAGTCCGGACGGACCGCGCCGGCAAGGATCTTCATCAGCGTTGATTTGCCGGCGCCGTTCTCGCCGACCACGGCGTGGACCGTGCCGCGCTCGACGGTGAGATCCATGCCGGCAAGCGCCACCACGCCGCCGTAGCGCTTGGTCAGCTCGCGAACCTCGATCAGGATGTCGCCCGGCATCGGGTCAGTCCTCATGACAGGAGGGCGATCCGTTGGATCGCCCTCCCCAATTGCACCGCGGGGATCAGCCCGAGACTACTCGGATTCGGCCGCGATCGGCTGCATGCCCGCCGTCGGGTCGGCCTTCACCTTTTCCGTCCAGGGCTTGTAGTACTCGGCCGTGGCAGCCGGGTCGCCGGCAAGCTTGATCGCCTCGTCGAAGCTGATCGCGGGAAGGCCATTGCCCATGTCGACCGAATCGGCGGTGACGATCTGCGCGCCGGCGTTGAAGAATCCGGGCTCGAGCGGCTTGTCGTTGCGGATCGAGTTCACCAGCAGCGCGACCGGCAGGTAGCCCTGCACGAAGGCGCTCTGGCCGATCGAGACGAAGGCGTGGCCGTCCTGGATCGCCTTGAGGTTCGGCTCGGTCAGGTCGTATCCGCCGGCGACGAACTTGTCGCCATTGGCGGCATTCAGCTTGCCGAGGCTCGCGATGTCCGGCGCGCAGAGGCCGATCATCGCCACCGCCTCCGGGTTGGCGGCGTAGAGCTGCTCCCAGCGATTGTAGTTCTCGACCTCGGAGACCTTGACGTCGAAGGGCCCGAGGACCTTGAGACCGGGCGCGGCCTTGAGCGATTCCTGGACGCCTTTCGAGCGGTTCTCGAGCACCGGCACGCCGGGGAAGCAGATGCCGACGATCACCGTGCCCTTGGCATCGGCGCCGCCGAGCTTCTCGACGATCATCTTGCCGAGGACGCGGCCGCTCTCAACGGATTTCTCGCCGACATAGGGTGCCTTGATCGCGGTCGACAGGGTGTTGAACTGGACGAAGCCGACGCCCGAATCGATGAGTTCGTTGAGGCCCTTGGCAATCGACTCGCCCGGGATCGAACTCGCCACGCCCTGGGCGCCGGCATTGGCGAAGTTCTGCGCCAGCTTGAGCTGGGCCTCCGCCTGGTTGCCGGGCTGCTGGGCGACCTCGAGCTTCACGCCGAGGTCCTTGGCCGCGGCCTGGGCACCATCGATGATCTGCTGGATGAAGGGGTTGCCCTGGGCGTGGGTGACGAATCCGATTGTGATGTCGTCGGCGGCGGCCGGCGCAACGGCAGCGGCAGAGGCGAGCAGGGTTGCCGCCAGCAGTCCTTTGAATTTATTCACGTCGTTCCTCCCGAGTGTTGATGGTCGTGCTTGTTCCCGTTACCACCGGCGGAGCGGCACACCGCCTCGCCGACGTCTTTCCCACGGTCAGACCGCGGTCAGCCCACCGTCGACCGTGATGAAGGATCCGGTCATGTATGACGCGTCGTCAGAGGCGAGGAACGCGACCGCGCCTGCGATCTCGTCCGGCTCGGCCCCGCGCCGCATCGGAATGTTCTTGACGTTCCACTCGTAGACTTCCGGATCGGCGACCAGCTCGCGCACCAGCGGCGACAGCGTGAAGCCGGGGATCACCACGTTCACCCTTATGCCTTCCTGCGCATAGTCGACCGCCATCACCCGCGCGAGGCCGTGGACGCCCGCTTTGCTCGAGCTGTAGGCGGTACTCGCCGGCGTGCAGCCGAGGATACCGGTCGGCGATCCGGTCAACACGACCGCGCCCTTGCCGGCGGTCTCCTTGATGGCCGCGATGCCGTATTTGCAGGCGTGGAACATGCCGGTCAGGTTGACGCCGACGATCTCGTCCCAGACCGATTTCGGAAGCTCGTCGACCTTGCCGTCGCGCTCGGCGGAAAAGATCCCGGCATTCGAGCAGACAATGTCGACCTGGGCGAAGCGCTCGATGATTGTCTTGTAGGCGGCCTCGACCGCCGCCTCATCGCTGACATCGACCTTGAGAGCCATCGCCTCGCCGCCGGCAGCTACGATTCCGGCGACCGCTTCCTCGACGCTGGCCTGGTTCCAGTCGAGCGCGGCGACCCGGCAGCCCTCGGCGCCGAGGCGTTCCGCCGCGGCCCGGCCGATGCCGGACCCCGCGCCGGTCACGACCGCCACCTTGCCCTTCAGGCCTCGCATCCGCTCTTCCTCCCCGGCGTGGACGGGCCATTCGTTGACGGCCGTCGATGCCTTCTGCGGGCATCATTTCACTTACGCTCAGATCGAAAATATCGTTTCCAAAACTTGAGTCAAGCTGGAAGTCTTTTTGCCCTTGTCTTTGGATTTCAGCCAAAGTCCGTGTTTGAAATCGATTCAAAAGTGCGGGCCGCCGAGCCCTGAACGACGGCGCTCGACCGCTATTCCGCGGCGTCGATGGCGGCGCCGCGCTGCTCGCTCTCGAGCCGGGTGATGTCGGTCGCCAGCTGCTCGATGTGGTCGTAGTCGGCGATCGTCAGCGGCGGCGACAGGCGGCCGTCGGAGACGACATGGACGCGATGGGCGGCCTCGTAGATTTCCAGCACCTCGGTGCAGAACATCACCACGGTGTTGCCCTCGGCGACGTAGGTCTCCAGCAGTCGATAGATCTCGCTCTTGGAATGGATGTCGACGCCGCGGGTCGGCTCTTCGAGGAGCAG
This sequence comes from uncultured Alphaproteobacteria bacterium, assembly GCA_963812275.1. Taxonomy (GTDB): domain Bacteria; phylum Pseudomonadota; class Alphaproteobacteria; order Rhizobiales; family Kaistiaceae; genus Bauldia. The sequence continues at coordinate 114,574 of CAWEUQ010000021.1, forward strand.
CAGCTTCGGCGAACAGTTCAGCGCCTGCGCGATGGCGACCTTCTGCTGGTTGCCGCCGGACAGCGAGCGGATCGGCTGCGTGGTCGACCCGGCCTTGACCATGAAGCGTTTCACCGCGCTCTCGGCGAGGATCTTCATCTGCCGCTTCCTGAGGGCGAAGGTAGCACCCGCGATTTCCGGCCGGCCGAGGCGAACCAGCAGGTTCTCGCCGACCGAGTAATTCGAGTAGAGGCTGAGCTGACGGGTCGCCGGAACATAGGCGGTGTAGCGGTCGACCGCCTCCATGCCGGACAGGGAGCCGATCGTCAGCCGGCCGCTGCAGCGATCGAGACCGGCGAGCGATCGCAGCAATTCGCGGGCGCCGGACCCTTCGACCCCCATCAGCGCAATGATCGCGTTCGGCAAGCCTTCCATTTCGACGTCGTGGAAGACACCGGGAAGGGTCCAGTCCCGAACCGTGAAGACCGGCGGCGCGTCAGGGTCCCGCTTCGGTCCGTCGCTTACCGCGGTGGCGGCGGTCATCGTGCTGTCGACGACGAGCTGACGGGCGATCCCCTCCTCGGTCAGCGCCGCGCCCTCGAGAATCGTGCGCAGCTTGCCGTCGCGGACGATGGCAACGCGGTCGCAATGGGCGACGAGATCCTCCAGCCGATGCGTGACCAGCACGACGATGCGTCCGGTATCGGCGATCTTGCGGATCTCGCGAAACAGTTCGTCGGATTCGTCGGCGGTCAAGGCCGAATTGGGCTCGTCGAACAGGAAGACCTTCGAATCCCGGGCCACGGCCCTGGCGATCTCGGTGCGTTGCTGGGTGGCGAGCGAGCAATCCGCCAGCACCTTGTTCTTGAGATCGCCGATGCCCAGCGCGTCCATCACCGCGGCATCGGCGCTGGAGAGCTTCGGGCGACCGCGGGTCGCGCCTTCGCGCCCGACCATGACATTTTCGGCGACGGTGAGATTCGGAAAGAGCTGCGGCTCCTGGTGGACGACCGCGACCGCCTGCCATTCGACCGACGGCGACCATGGGCGGCCATCATAGGTCAGCGACCCGAGTGTCGGGCGCTCCTCGCCGGCGATCATGCGCACCAGGGTCGACTTGCCCGCGCCGTTCGGTCCCGCGACGCCGAGAACCTCCCCCGGATTGATGTCGAGGTCGATGCCGGCGAGCGCGATCGTGCTGCCGTAGCGCTTGTGCAGGTCGCGGATCCGGATGCCGTCGGAGGCGGGCACGGTCAGGCCGCCCGGCGCTTGCGCACATGGGTCAGGGCGAGGTCGAGCGCCACCGCTCCGATCGTCACGAAGCCGAGGAAGAGCTGCTGCACGTGCGGGCCGGGGCTGAGAAGCGCAAGGCCCTGCTGCAATTCGGCCAGCAGCAACGCGCCCGCGATCGTGCCGATCACCGTGCCCTTGCCGCCGGAGAGGCTGGCGCCGCCGATGATGACGGCGGCGAAAACCGGGAATGTGTAGGAGAGACCGATATTCGGCTGGGTGGTCTGGATGAACGAGAAATCGAGAATGCCGGCAATCGCCGCCAGCATGCCGCAAAGCACGAAGGCGAGGATCTTGTATTTCTTGACCGGCAGCCGAGCGAGCTCGGCGGCGACGGGGTTGCCGCCGATCGCCATCAGCCGGAATCCGAACAGCGAGCGATGCAGAAGCCAGCCGACGACCACCGCCAGCACGACCATCCAGAAGACCTCGAGCGAAATCGGATGCGAGCCATAGCTCGCGGTGAGCCCGGTGAAGAAATCGAGCTGGTTCGCCGGTATCTCCATGCCCGGGGGCGGATAGACCGGATTGAAGGTCGACGTGTGGGTGATCCACAGCGACACGCCGTAGAGAAGATTGTAGCTGCCCAGCGTCACGATGAATGACGGGATGCGGAGCCCGGTCACCAGCAGCCCGTTGAACAGCCCGACCACGGCGCCGACGGCAATCGCCAGAGGCAGCGCGACATAGATCGGGATGCCGACCACGATCCACATCACGGCAAGCGCATTGGCGCCGAGCCCGTACATGGCGCCGAAGGACAGGTCGATCTCGCCGACGACGATGACCAGGGTCAGGCCGAGCGACATGATCGCCACCGAGCTCATCGCTCTCAACACCGAGATTCCGACGTCGATGTTGAAGGAGTTCGGCTTCAGGATGAACAGGAGGACGGCGACGCCGATGATGGCGAGGAAGAGCCCGCCCATGCGCAGCGCGATATCGAAGGTCGCCTGGCCGGCGGCCGAGAAGGCCTGGCGTTCCTGGCCGTCGACGGCGGTATCGCGGGATTCGGCGGTCATGAAATACTCGGGCCGTTTGTCGACTGGGGACGATGGCGGGACCGGACCGGATCCGGCCCCGCAGCTTGATCGATGCTACTGCTGGCTGAGGATGCGATCGAGTTCCTCGCGCGCGGCGGCGACGCCGTCAGCCATCACCGGCAGAAGCGTCTGGGTATTCGGCAGGATGACGCCGTTCTTGAGGAACTGCGCGCAGGCGGGTCCGCCGAACGCCGCCTGGTCGGACCAGCGCTGATCGAGGGCGGCAACCTGAATGCCCTTTTCGATACCGTCGAGCTGCCCCTTCGATACGTTCCAGCCGATGGTGAAGACATTTCCGGTCTTGTTCAGGCTTTCGATCGCCCGATTGGCATGCTCGGCGCCGATATCGACATTCTCGATGAACTGAACGTCGGGATTCGCCGACAGGAAGGTGCGATAGGCGTCGTAGGTCTGGCCGGGGTCATAGCTGACGTTGAGGCCGTTCTCTTCCGTCGTCACGAAAGTGGCGTCGGGGATCGCGGCCATGATCGTGTCGTGGAAGCCCTTCATGCGGCCCTGCGCCCAGAACTGCGTCGGGTCGCCGCCGGACACGGCGAAGACCTTGAGGTCCTTGTTGTTGGCCTTCATCCAGTCAAGCACGATCTTGGCGGCGGTCTCGCCCTCGAGCATCGGCACCTGGGTGAAGTTGGTGAACTCGTGGCCGCGCGAGGTGACGCCGGCGGTGAAGACCGGGATGCCCTGGTCCATCAGCTTGTTGACGATCGCCGTCGTCGAATCCGACGTCACCGGCTCGATCGAAATGCAATCGATGTCGCCGGCGGCGAGCTTGGCTTCGATCTGGGAGACCTGCGCATTGGCGTCGGTCTGGACCGGGGCGATCGAAGAGCACTCCATCGGGTAGATCGCATTGCCGAGCTTGCAGCCGGCCTCGAAGCCGGCCTGATACTGCGGCGAGAAAAGCGGAATGCCGGAGGCCTGGTAGGAAAACACATAGTTGATCGACTCGCCGGCCTTCACCTTCGCGGCGATCCGGTCGGCGAGCTTGAAGGTGCCCCAGTCGCGCTTGACCTCGAAGGGCGCTCCGTCGACCTTCTCGCCGGTCGTCGGAATCTGCGACATGTCCTCGGCGATTGCCGCGGTCGCAAGACCGACGGCGCCGGCGGCAACCGCCGCCAGGATGCTGCGTTTCATCGTTCCATTCATCTCATATCCTCCCATTGATGGATTGATGCCGGGCGGCCTGCCGCCCCGCGTGTGTTACTTCGAAAGCACCTTCTCGCTGCGGTAGCCGTCGACCACCTCTTCGATCACCTCGATGCCGAGGCCCGGCCCCTTTGGCGGATAGACCCAGCCGTCGACATGCTCGAAGGGCTTCTCGACGAGGTCGTGCTGCATCGGATTGCGGAGCGGCTTGAACTCGAACAGCTTGCACGATGGCGAATTGAACGAGATGGCGAGGCTGGCGGCGGTGACGATCGCCGAGGACCAGGCATGGGCGTTGGCCTGGCGGCGATAGAACTCGCAGCGCTCGGTGATCTTCTTGAAGCCGGTGATGCCTTCGGCGCGACCGGGATCGACGCCGACCACATCGACCGTGCCGGTGGCGAGCACACGCCTCGAACTGGTCGAGCGTCCATTCGCGCTCGCCATAGGCGATGCGGGTCGTCGTCTTGGCGCGCAGGTTGGCGTAGCCCTCCGGGTCCCAGGCGCCGAGCGGCTCCTCGATCCAGTCGAGGTTGTACTCCTCCATCGCCCGGGCGCGGCGGACGGCGTCGGTGACGTCCCATTTGATGGCGATGCCGTTGTCGATCATCAGCATCCGGTCGGGACCGAGCACCTCGCGCATCGCCTTGACATAGGCGACGTCGCGATCGTGGTCGTAGCCGAGATTGGCGCTGCCGCGCTTGCCGAAGCCGGTCTTCAGCCCCTGCAGCCCGGTCGAGACCCACTCGGCCGTCTCGTCGGCCATTTCCGGGATCGACTCGTAGTGGGCATGGCAGGAGGCGATTGCCGGCAGCTTCTCGTGGACGCAGCCGCCGAGCAGATCGAGGACGCTGCGGCCGAGCGCCTTGCCCTTGAGGTCCCAGAGCGCGATGTCGATGGCGGCGGTGGCATAGGAGGCGATGCCGCCGTGATAGCCATACCACCAGGCCTGCTGCTTGTTCTGGCGCCAGAGCGCCTCGGTCTCGACCGGGTCCTTGCCGATCAGGTTCGGCGCCATCCCCTCGATGATCGCCTTGGCGGCGAAATTAGCCTCGGGGAACTGGGTGATCGACTCGCCCCACCCCACCTGCCCGTCATCGGCGGTGATCTTGGCGAGGCAAAGATGCCTTAACGCGTTGAAATCGTTCGGCTCGGGATAGCTGACCGGTATGGCCTCGATTTTGGCGATCTTCATGGTGCTGGCCTTATCCGATTGCGCCGCGGAAGAGCGGCATGCCTTCGATACCGACGGTCGACCTCGAGCAGCTGGCCGGTCATCGCCGCGCCGGTGACGTCAAAGGGCCCCATGTCGGCAGACGAACAGCTTGCCGCCCTTGCCGAAACAGCAGTTGAGCGGCGTGCCGCCGGTCTCGAGAAAATCGATCAGGGTGCCGTCCTTGCCGACGTGGTCGACGCCGCCCGAGGAGACGGTGGTGATCCAGAAGTCGCCCTTCTCGTCAATCTTGAAGCCGTCCGGGATGTGGTTCTCCGGCAGGGTGCAGAGGATCGACTTGCTGCCGTCCGGCTTCCGTCGCACCACCCGCCGGGTATAGGATTCCACCCAGACCAGCGAGCCGTCCGGCTCGGCAACGATGCCGTTCGGATAGACGAAGTCCAGCTCTTCGAGAATTTTCGCGACGCCGTTGGTCTCGACGACGACGATGCGCCCGGGATGATGCTTGGTGTCGGGTGCCCAGTCGCCGGAGTCGGTGAAGTAGAGCCTGCCGTCGGGCCCGAAGGTCAGGTCGTTCGGACCGTCGAACTTCACGCCGTCGGCCTCGGTGACCAGAATCTCGACCTTGCCGTCGGCGCTGGTCTTCTGGATCGACGGCGGGCGGTGCTCCGGCGCGACCCAGGCGCCGACATTCGGCGTCTGCGTCGAATAGACGGCGCCGTCGGTGCCCAGCATGCAGGCGTTGGGTCCGCCGCCGACGAAGGCGTAGGTGCCCTGCTCGTTGGTCTTCGGATCCCAGTAGCCGATCTCGCTGGCATAGGTGTTGGCGAAAATCACCCGCCCGTCGTCGAGCTCGTAGGGGCCTTCCGGATGTCCCAGTCCGGTGGCGCGCGTGACTGTCGGCTTCTTCATGGTTTCCTCCTCATCCTCACCAGTTGACCAGGCCGCCGGTGAAATTGATCGCCTGCCCGGTCATGTATGCGGCCTCGTCCGAGAGCAGGAACCAGATCGCCCCGGCGCATTCCTCGGCGCTGGCGCCGCGCTGGAGCGGCACGCCCTTCTTGCGCTGGTCATCGAACTCGGCCGCGGTCGATGTCGCGGTGGCGCGCGACATTCTCCAGGAACCGCTCCTGCATTTCCGTCTCGACGATGCCGGGACAGATCGCATTGACCCGTACCGGCCGACCGGCCAGCGCATAGGAAAAGGAGCGGGTGATCGACAGGATCGCCGTCTTCGACGCGGCATAGGGCGCGACGTCGGTCGAGGTGGCGAGCTTCGCCGAGCTCGAGGAGAGATTGACGATCGCGCCACCCGGCTTGAGGCGTGGGCCGATCTGCTGGCACAGGAAGAAGACGGATTCGGCATTGATCGTCTGGACCTGCCGCCAGTCGTCGACCGTGACTTCGAGGATCGGCTTGATCCGGATGATACCGGCGGAATTGACCAGGTAATCGAAGCCGTCGGCCGCTTCCGCCAGGGCCTGGCGCTGGTCTGGATCGGCCACGTCGACGACGCGAGTCGCGCAGCCCTCGGCGGCGATCCCGTCAAGCCGCTCGCCGTCGACGTCGACGGCGAGCACCTCGCAGCCTTCAGCAAGGAGCCGCCGCGCAACAGCTTTCCCGATGCCGCTGGCGGCACCCGTGACCACTGCACGCTTGCGGGTTTCCTCCCCCATCGATGCTCCCATCTTTTTTTATGGATCCGACTATATTGAAACGTTATCGCGGCGCGCAAGCCCTTTTGTTTCGCAGTTTTCACCCACATCAACCGCCGGCTGTCGCGACGCGATTTGCGCTCCGCGGATGAACGCCTGGTCCTGCCTCCCGATGGCGGCGGGCGGGCGGCGCGGGTTCAAGGGGAAGCGCGGCTGGCTTGTCACCGATCGGCCATCGCCGCGGCCGGCAGGACTTTTCACGCCAATCAAAATGCGCGAATTCGCTGTCTTTCGAATCGATCGTCGCGGGCCTCGCAGGGTGTCGCGGCGTTGCAATCCCGATATCGCATCCATGCCGGGATCGCTGATGTCAGCCCCGTGCCGACGCTCGCATCGCCGCGCGCCAACCCGCTCCCTCGCGGCGACCCCGTCGGCGGCTACCGGCAGGGCGTGGCGGCCTTGAACCGCGCCCGATCCGCTGCTAGTATTTGAAACGATATTATTTGCCCATGCTGGCTCCGCGCGACCTGCGGTGAGAGGATGTCCGGCTGCTTTCCGTGTTGCCGCGTCTGACGGCGATACGCGGGCAAGGGCGGTTGCGCCGCGGAGTATCCGTTGATGGCTGAACTGGCATTCGTCGACACCCATTTTCATCTGCACGACATGAAACACCCGACGCTTCGCTACGGGTGGCTCGAGCCGGATGCGGTTCACGGTTTTCTGGCGGACACCGACCCGCTGAAATCGCAGCATTATTTCATCAAGGACTACCTGGCCGAGATCCGCTTCGCGAACGTGCCCAAGGCGATCCACGTCCAGGCCGCGGTCAACACCCCGGACCCGGTCGACGAAACCGCGTGGCTGCAGGCCTTCGCCAACGAAACCGGCTATCCGCAAGGTATCGTTGCCGAGTGCCATCTCGCGCGGCCCGACGCGGCCGAGGTGCTCGACCGTCATCTCGAATTCGCCAATGTTCGCGGCATCCGCAATTTCGGCGAAGGCCGCTACCTGATCGATGACGCATGGCGGCGGGGCTTCGCCGAGCTGGCGCCGCGCAAGCTCGTCTCCTGCATCGACACCCGGGTCGAGCTCGCGCCCGACATCGCCGACCTCGCCCGAACCTTCCCCGAGACAGTGATCTGCGTCGATCACTGCGCGATTCCCGTTGGTCGCGATCCGGAGTCCTTCCGCCGCTGGCGTGCCGCCATGGATATCATGGCCGAAAACGCCAATGTCACCATGAAGATCTCCGGCCTCGGCATGGGCGACCCGCTGTGGACGGTCGAGTCAATCCGGCCCTATGTGCTCGGCGGCATCGAGGCCTTCGGCGTCGATCGCGTGGTGTTCGGCACCAACTGGCCGGTCGACCGGATGTTCAGTTCCTACCCGGATGTGATCAACGCCTATGCCGAGATCATCTCCGGATTCCCCCGCGCCGACCAGATCAAGATGTTCTCGGCCAATGCCGAACGCATCTTCCGGATCTGAGGCCGCGGCCATGGCCATCGCCGGCGAAGCGGCGAGCGCGACCGGGCTGCACCACGTCGGCATGAGCGTCGCCGATCTCGATTCGGCCCTGGCGTTCTGGGAGGCGTTCCTCGAGCGTGCCGGCGCGCTGGCGCACGCTGCTCGACCGCCCCTATCTCGGCCGGCATGTCGGCTATCCCGGCGTCGCCATTCGCGCCGCCTTCATCGACCTGCCGGGCGGCAACACGCTGGAGCTGCTCGACTATCAGGTGCCCGACCGGGTGCAGGTGCCTGACCGGACCGCCAATCCGGGCAACGTCCATCTCTGCCTCCAGGTCGACGACGCGGCCACCGCCTGGCGGAAGGCCGTTGATTGCGGGGCGCGGCCGATCGTGCCGGACGGCCCGGTCGACGTCGACGCCGGCCCCAACAAGGGCGCGCGGGTGGCGTATCTGCGCATTCACGACGGGATCACGCTCGAATTCTACCAGCCCGCGCCGGCGAAGGAGGCGTCATGATCAAGCGCGTCAGCTTCCTCCGCCGCAAGGAGGGCATGGACCGCGAGGCCTTCTTCGCGCACTGGACCGGCCCGCATGCGGAGATCGTCCGCCAGTTGCCGGGGCTGCGTGGCCTGCGCTTCGGCCGGGTCCGGAGCTGGACGCCGGAGGAGGCTGCCTGGGACGGGGTCGGCGAAGTGTGGTTCGACTCGATCGAGGCGGCACATGAAGCCTTCGCGACCGAGCCGTATCTGTCGATGCTGATCGCCGATCGCAAGCTGTTCATCGGCGAGGCACAGTCGTGTTTCGTCGAGGAGCAGACCGTGGTGGCGCCGCCCGGCGGGCGTTAGGGGAGGAAGACATGACATTCGATCTCGGAGCGGGGCTTCAGGGCAAGTCGGTGCTGCTGACCGGCGCCACCGGCGGTATCGGCCGCGAGGTGGCGCTCGCCTTCGGCGCGGCCGGCGCGCGCGTCGCCGCCGTCGACCTCGACGCCGGACGGGTCGAGGCGGTGGTGGCCGAGATAGAGGGCGGCCGGCACCTGGCGCTCGCCTATGACCTCCGCCCGGTCGCCGGTCATGCCGCGCTGGTCGAGCGGGTGATCGCCGAATTCGGCACGCTCGACGTTCTCGTCCAGACCGCGGCGGTGCTGGTCCGCCGTCCCTCGGTCTTCGACGTCACCGAGGACGACTGGGATTTCCAGCACGACATCAATCTCAAGGCGGGCTTCTTCCTCGCCCAGGCGGCGGCCAAGGCGATGCGCGACCAGGGAACCGGCGGCCGGATCATCAACTTCACCTCGCAGGGCTGGCAGAGCGGCGGCTATGGCGGCTCGGTCGCCTATGCCGCGACCAAGGGCGGTATCGTCTCGATGACCCGGGGCCTCGCCCGCTCGCTGGCGCCCGACAGGATCACCGTCAACGCGGTTTCGCCCGGCGCCGCCGATACCGCGATGATGCGGAGCGGCATGGACGAGGCGGGTCTTGTCGCGGTCGCCGCCCAGATTCCGCTGGGCTATATGGCCAGGCCGTCGCAGCTTGCCGGCACCGTGCTATTTCTGGCGTCCGACCACGCCGACTACATCACCGGCGCCACCATCAACGTCAGCGGCGGCTGGCTGATGTACTGACGCCCGCAAAAGGGAGACAGGCATGCCCGGCGAATTCTCCGGCAAGGTCGCCGCCATCACCGGCGCCGCGCGCGGCATCGGCGACGCCATCGCCACGCGCCTGATCGAGGAAGGCGCCCGCGTCTTCTCCCTCGACCTCGGCGACCCCGACGAACCGCGGGACGGCGTCACCTACCTCACCGCCGACGTCGGCGATGCGACAAGTGTCGCCGAGGCATTCCGCCAGATCGACGCGCAAGCCGGACAGATCGACGTCCTCGTCAACAATGCCGGCGTCCAGCGGGTCAACCTCGCCGAAAACATGTCGCCGGAGGACTGGCACTTCGTGATCAATATCCAGCTCACCGGCACGTTTCTGTGTTGCGCCGAGGCAATCCGGCGGATGCGCGCCCGCGGCAAGGGCGGCGCGATCGTCAACGTCGCCTCGGTGGCCGCCATCGTCGGCATCCCCGGCCGCGGGCCCTACAGTGCCGCCAAGGCCGGCGTCGAGGGCCTGACCCGCGTCTACGCCACCGAGACGGCGACCGCCAATATCCGCGTCAACGCCGTGGCGCCCGGCTCCACCCGCACCAAGCTGATCGAAGAGGGCCTCAAGAACGGCTCGATCCGCGGCGAATGGCAGGTCGAGCGCATCCCGATGGGCCGGCTGGCCGAACCGCGCGAAATCGCCGATCCGGTCGTTTATCTCGCCAGCGACCGCGCCAGCTATATCACCGGACAGACCCTGGTGGTCGACGGCGGCTGGACGGTGCAGGGGATGGTGCATATCGCGGACTGGCTGCAGCCCAAAGCCTCCGGCTAGACGAATGCCCGAAAGACCGGCGATCCCCGAGCAATTCAACCTCGCCCGCCACTGTCTCGAGCAGGCGGCCCGCGACGAGCCCGACAAGATCGCGCTGACCGTGGTCGGTGATGTCGATGCCGGCGCGGACCAGGCCGAGCGCTGGACCTACGGCGGGCTCGATCGGGCGGTGCGCAGTGTCGCCGCCGGCCTGCAGGCCGAGGGGCTCGCCCCCGGGCAGCGCCTGGTGCTGCGCCTGCCCAATAACAGCGACTATGCCCTGCTCTTCTTCGGCGCGATCGCCGCGGGGCTGGTGCCGATTCCGGTTTCGGCGATGCTGACCGAGGCCGATATCGCCTTCCTCCTCGCCGATTCAGGTGCTGCCGGCATCGCCCTCGACGACGACCTCGCCGTGCCGGTCACGGATCCAGATGTCCGCGTCTTCGATACCGCGGCCATCGCCCGCCTCAAGGACGCCGCCCCGCGTCCCGGCTATGCCGACACGGCGGCGGAAGATCCCGCCTACATGATCTACACCTCGGGGACCAGCGGCCGGCCCAAGGGCGTCGTCCATGCCCAGCGGGTTGCGCTCGGCCGCATTCCGATGCACCGGGACTGGCAGGCGATTAGCGGCGGCGACACCATGCTCCATGCCGGCGCCTTCAACTGGAGCTATACGCTCGGCGTCGGCCTGCTCGATCCCTGGTCGGTCGGTGCGGCCGCCGTCCTCTATAACGGCGCCAAGGACATCACCGTCTGGCCGCGGCTGATCCGGATGACCGGCGCGACGCTCTTCGCCGCGGTGCCGCTTCTCTACCGGCAGATGCTGAAGCACGCGGCGCTGGACCGGGCCGACTTCGCGACCATCCGCCATTGCCTCTGCGCCGGCGAGGCGATGCATCCCTCGATCCTCGAGCAATGGCGCGCGGCGACCGGCCGGGAGCTCTACGAGTCGCTCGGCATGAGCGAGTGCTCGACCTTCATCTCCAGCGGCCCGACGGTTCCGGTGCGTCCCGGCAGCGCCGGCAAGCCGCAGCAGACCCGCCGCATCGCCATCCTGCCGGTCGAGACCGGCGACACCCCGCTCCCGACCGCCGAGATCGGCCTGCTGGCGATCCACCGCTCCGATCCCGGCCTGATGCTCGGCTACTGGAACCGCCCGGACGAGGACGCGGCCACCACGCGCGGCGACTGGTTCGTCGGCGGCGATCTGGCGGCCTTCGATGCCGACGGCTATGTCTGGTATCATGGACGGGCGGACGACATCATGAATGCGGGCGGCTTCCGGGTCTCGCCGCTCGAGGTGGAAACGGCGCTGGCCGACTGCCCCGGCATCGCCGAGGTGGCGGTGACGGAACATCGCGTCGACGAGACGCTGTCGATCATCGCGGCCTTCGTCGTGCGCCGACCGGGCAGCGACATCGACAGCGACGCGGTGCTCGCCCATGCCGGCGGGCGGCTTGCGGCGTACAAGCGCCCGAGGCAGGTGTTCTTCGTCGAGTCGCTGCCGCGCAACGTCAACGGCAAGCTGCAACGACGGGCGCTCGGCTGATGAGCGCGCCGCTCAGGGGCCTGCGCATCGTCGAGGCGGCGTCCTTCATCGCCGCGCCCTCGTGCGGGCTGCATTGCGCCCAGCTCGGCGCCGAGGTCATCCGCATCGACGCGATCGGCGGCGGCCCCGACCGTAATCGCTGGCCGCAGGCCGCCGACGGCGAAAGCCTCTACTGGCAGGGCCTCAACAAGGGCAAGAAATCGGTCGCGCTCGATCTTCGCCAGCCGGAAGGCCGCGAACTGGCGCAGCGGATCGCCACGGCCGCGGGCGACGGCGCCGGGCTTTTCGTCACCAATTTCCCGGCCGACGGCTTCCTCTCCCACGAGCGCCTTGCCGCCCTGCGGCCCGACATCATCACGCTCCGCATCATGGGCTGGCACGACGGCACGCCGGCGGTCGACTACACGGTCAATGCCGCGATGGGCATTCCGCTGATGACCGGGCCGGCGGTGCTCGGCGATGTGCCGGTCAACAGCGTCCTGCCGACCTGGGACCTGATGGCCGGGGCCTATGGCGCCTTCTCGCTGCTTGCCGCCCATCATGCCCGTCGCGGAACCGGAGAGGGATGCGAAATCCGCCTGCCGCTCGGCGACCTCGCCGCGGCGACGCTCGGCCATCTCGGGCAGCTCGCCGAGGTCCTGCTCTCCGGCGAAGATCGCCCTCGCCAGGGCAACGATCTGTTCGGCGCCTTCGGCCGCGATTTCACCACCGCCGACGGGCGGCGGCTGATGATCGTCGCCATCACCCCGCGGCAATGGCGCGACCTGGTGGAACGCCTCGCCCTGACCGACAGGGTTGCCGCACTGGAAGCAGCGCTCGGCGCGCGCTTCGCCACCGACGAGGGCGAGCGCTATCGCCACCGGGCCGCGCTCTTTCCCCTGTTCGAGGAAGCGATCGGCGCCCGCAGCGAAGCCGAACTCGCCGCACTCTTCGAAGGGACCGGCGTCTGCTGGGCGCCCTATCGCAGCGTCCGCGAGGCGGCGCTCGCCACCGACCGTTTCGCCGTCCATGCCGACGACATGCCGACGATCTCCCATCCGGGCGGCCACGCCTATCCGACGCCGGGTGCTGCCGCCGACTTCGCCGGCGCGGCACGCCCGCCACCCGGAACCGCCCCGAGGCTCGGGGCGGATACCGAAGCCGTCCTCGCCGATGTCCTCGGCTTCAGCCAGGTTGAAATCGGCCGGCTGAACGACGCCGGAGTGATCGCGCTGTAGTCCGGGCCCCGAACCGCCCATCCGTCGGTTGACACGGCAACCCGCCGGTCCTAGCCCATAGCCCAAAGACAAGAGAGGGATTCCATGCTGTTTCCGGAAGGTGTCGTCATCGACGGCGCGAGTGGCGACGTCAGCCCGTCGACCCATCACTATACGAAGAAGCTCAGCGAGCTCAGCGGTCTGTTCCAGGATGGCGAGGCCTTCGACCAGGCCGTCACCGCCGGCGATCCGGTCGCCTACGAGGTCCTCGACTATCGCAAGGCCGACAGCGACATCGCCTTCGGCACGACGATCATGATGCCGGGCAAGGTCGGCTCCGAATATTTCATGACCCGGGGCCATTTCCACGAACGTCCCGAATGCGCGGAGGGCTATTATACCCAGTCGGGCGAGGGGCTCCTCCTCCTCGAATCCCGCGACGGCGAGGTCAGGACCGTCGAGATGAAGCCGGGCGTCTGCGCCTTCATCCCCCCGGAATGGGCGCATCGCAGCATCAACACCGGCGACGAGAAGCTGGTCTTCGTCTGGTTCTGCGCCACCGACGCCGGCCACGACTACGGCACGATCCGCGAGCGCGGCATGCGCAAGCTGGTCGTCGACCAGGGCGGGAAACCGGCCCTCATCGACAACCCCAACTTCGCGTGACGCCGGCGGGGCCGACGCGGGCCGGCCTTTGGGCACAATCTCCATGAGGGACGACGACCTCTCATCGCGGTTCGATGTGACAGCGCTGGGAGAGCTGGTGATCGACATGATCCCGGCAGGTCGATCGGGAGCCGACGCGCTCTATGCCGCCCGGCCGGGCGGCGCACCCGGCAATGTTGCCGCGGGGATCGCCGGGCTCGGGCTTCGCGCCGCGATGGTCAGCAAGGTCGGGCCGGGCCGGCTCGGCGAACTGCTGATCGAAACCCTCGCCGGGGCCGGCGTCGACACCCGGGCTATCCTTCGCGCCGGGGTCGAGACCACGGCGCTGGCCATCGTCTCGCTCGACGCCAGCGGCGAGCGGGATTTCGCCCTCTATCGCGAGGGCTGCGCCGACGCCAGCCTGGCTGCCGGCGAAATCGACCGCGCCGTCATCCGCGGCTCGCGGCTCCTCCATGTCGGCTCGCTGTCGCTCGGCACCCCGGTTTCGGCGGAGGCCCAGCGCTTTGCCATCGCGCTCGCCCGCGAAGCCGGCGCGCTGATCTCCGCCGATCCGAACCTGCGGCCGGCGGTCTGGCGTGACCGGGAGGCGATGCTGGCGACCGGCCGCGAGGCGGTCGCTTCCGCCGATATCGTCAAGATCAGCGAAGAGGAGCTCGCCGCGCTCTCCGGCATCGAAGAGCGCGGCGCGGCCGTCCGCGCCCTGTGGCATCCGCGCCTGAAGGTCATGGCCGTGACCAGCGGCGCTGGCGGGGCGGATCTCTTCACTGCCGGGTCCCATGTCACCGTGCCAGGCTTCGCCGTCGACGTCGTCGATACGGTCGGCTGCGGCGACGCCTTCACGGCGAGCCTGCTGGCGGGCCTGCTCGCCTCGGACCTGTCGCGGCTCGACGCGGCAATGCTCGCGGGCGATCGGCCGCCGCGCCTGCGCGGCCGGAGCGGTGATGGCGACGGTCTCCGGCGCGATGGGCGCGATGCCGCGCGTTGCTGCGATCGACGCATTGCTTGCCACAAGCCCGGAGGCTTCATGACGGACGGAAGACGGCTGCGCATCGGGGTTCTCGGCGCCGGGCAGATTGCCCAGGCGGCGCATTTCGAATCCTGCGTCAAGGCGCAGAACGCCGAGCTCTACGCGATCTGCGACGTGGCCGAGGACCTGCTCGCGCGCATGGCGGTGATGCACCAGCCGCGGCAGACCTTCACCGACTATGACGCGATGCTCGGCGACCCCGATCTCGAGGCGGTGATCATCGCCACCTCCGATCCCTTCCACGTCGAGGCGTCGCTGAAGGCGCTCGCCGCCGGCAAGCATGTGCTGTGCGAGAAGCCGATGGCGATGTCGGTCGAGGAGGCCGAGCGCGTCAGGGCCGCCGTCGCCGAAACCGACCTGGTTTTCCATGTCGGCCACATGAAGCGCTATGACGGCGGCATCGAAGCGGCCAGGGACTTCATCGACAACGAGATGGGCGACCTCATCGCGCTGAAGGCCTGGTACTGCGATTCGACCCACCGCTACGTGATGACCGACGCCGTCCAGCCCACCATCGTGCAGAGCGCCCGGTCGCGCCGCCCGTCGGGCGATCCGAAGGCAGACCGGCAGCGCTACCTGATGCTCGCCCATGGCAGCCATCTCGTCGACACCGCCCGCTTCCTGTTCGGCAACATCGAGACGGTCCATGCCCGCTACAGCGAACGCAGCGGCATCCGCTGCTGGTTCGTCGATGTCGGATTCGCCAATGGTGCGCTCGGCCATCTCGACCTGACCGTCGCCGTCCGCATGGACTGGCACGAAGGCTTCCAGGCCTATGGCGAGAACGGCAGCATCGTCGCCAAGACCTTCAACCCCTGGTACTTCAAGTCGAGCGAGGTCGATATTTTCCGCGAACGCGACGCGACCTCCTATCGCCCGCTTGCGGCCGATGGTCATTTCTACCGCCGTCAGGTCGAGGGCTTCGCCGACGCCGTGCTGACCGGCGGACCGGCGCGCGGCGCGACCGCCGAGGACGGCGTCGCCTCGGTCCGGGCGATGGTCGCCATCGCCCGGTCGGTTCGCGAGGGCCGGCCGGTCGCCCTCGCCGAGGCGACCGGCGCCGTCTGATGCAGCTCGGACTCTTCGCCAAGACCTTCCCCGGCAACGATCCGCGCACGGTGCTGGCAGCAGTCGCCGAAGCCGGCTTCGCGGCGACCCAGTACAACATGGCCTGCTCGGGCCTGCCGTCCCTGCCGGATTCGATCGACGCCGAGACGACCGACGCCGTGCGATCCGCCGCGCGAGAGACCGGCGTGACGATCGCCGCGCTCTCCGGCACCTTCAACATGATCCACCCCGACCCTGCCGTGCGATCGGACGGACTTCGGCGTCTCGCCGTGCTGGCGCCGGCGGCCCGCGCCATGGGGACGCGGCTCGTCACGCTCTGCACCGGGACGCGCGACGCGCAGGACCAGTGGCGCGCCCACCCCGACAACGGCACGCCGGAGGCCTGGCGCGATCTCCTCGCCAGCATGGAGTCGGCCATCCGGATCGCCGAGGCCCACGACATCGATCTCGGCGTCGAGCCGGAACTCGCCAATGTCGTGTCGTCCGCGCCCCTCGCCCGCCGGCTGATCGACGAGATCGCCAGTCCGCGCGTGAAAATCGTCTTCGACGCCGCCAACCTTTTCGAGCGCGCCACCCTGGCCGCGCAGCGCATCGTCGTCTCGGATGCCCTCGATCTCCTCGCCGATCGCATCGTCATCGCCCACGCCAAGGATCGCGACGCGGAGGGCGGCTTCGCGACCGCCGGCAAAGGCGTCCTCGATTACCCGCATTATCTCTCGGCGTTACGGGCGTGTCGGATTCGATGGCGCGCTGATCGCCCACGGGCTGGATGCCGCCGACGCGGCCGGTGTCGCGGCGTTTCTCGCGATACCCTTCAAGCGACAGGCGACATCGCATGACCTTCCACACGCTCGACCGCGACGGGGTTTCTCTCCGCTACGAAGATGTCGGCAGCGGACCGGCGGTCCTCTTCCAGCACGGCCTTGGCGGCGACGCCGCGCAGGTCGCCGAGGTTTTTCCGGACGAACCGCCGACGCGCCGACTGACACTGGAATGCCGTGCGCAAGGCGCCTCCGACACAGGTCCCCACGCCGACCTTTCGATCGCCACCTTCGCCGGCGACGTCGCCGCTCTCGCCGAACGGCAGGGGGCCGGCCCGACGGTCGTCGGCGGCATTTCGATGGGCGCAGCCATCGCCCTCAGGCTGGCGGTCCGGCGCCCCGATCTCGTCGGCGCGCTGGTGCTGGCGCGACCGGCGTGGCTGTTCGGGCCGGCGCCGGAGAACATGCGCCCGTTCGCCGAGATCGCCGAGCTGCTCGCCCGCCACGACCCTCAAGCGGCCCGCGACGCCTTCGATCGATCCGAGACGGCGGCCCGCGCCGGCCGCGAGGCGCCCGACAATCTTGCCTCGTTGCGGGGCTTCTTCGATCGCCCGGAGCCGGCGACGACCGCCGCCCTGCTCTCGTCGATTGCCCGGCGACGGCCCCGGGGTCGGCGCGGCGGACGTGCGTGCGATTGCCGTGCCGACGCTGGTGATCGGCAACGGCGGAGGACATCGTCCATCCGCTTGGCTTCGCGAAAACGCTGGCCGAAACCATCCCGGGAGCAGCGCTGATCACGATCACGTCGAAATCGGTCGACCGGGCGCGCCACGTTGCCGAGTTCAGGGCAGCCGTCAGCGACTTCCTGCGACGGGTCGGCGCCTGAGCCCTGATCCGCCACCGGTCAGCCGGGGCGGGCGATCTTCTCGCCGGACTCGGCGTCGAACAGGCAGACCTTCTCCGCGTCGATGCTGAGCGCCACGACGGAATCCGGCGGCATGTCGAAATTCTTGTCCATCTTCACCACCACCTGCGACTCGCCCATCTGGCAGGTGACAATGGTCTCGTTGCCGGTCAGCTCGCAGGCGTAGATCGTCGCCCGGATGTCGCTGGTCGCCGGATCGACGACCCGCGCATCCTCCGGCCGGAAGCCGAAGACCACCTTGTCGCGCGGGGCATAGTTGCCGATCGCGACCTTGCCCTCCGGAGCGGTGAAGGCCCCGTCGGCTATCGCGCCGGTCAGCGTATTCATCGGCGGCGAGCCGATGAAGCCCGCGACGAAGAGGTTGGCGGGGTTATCGTAGATCTCGCGCGGCGTCGCGATCTGCTGGACGACGCCCTTGTTCATCACCGCGACGCGGTGGGCCAGCGTCATCGCCTCGATCTGGTCGTGGGTGACGTAGATGGTGGTGATGTTGAGGTCGCTCTGCAGCCGCTTCAGCTCGGCGCGCATGTAGCTGCGGAGCTTGGCGTCGAGATTGGAAAGCGGCTCGTCCATCAGGAAGACGCTCGGCCGGCGGACGATGGCGCGGGCGAGCGCGACGCGCTGGCGCTGGCCGCCGGACAGCTGGCGGGGGAAGCGATCCAGGTAATCCTCGAGATGGACCTTCTCCGCCGCTTCGCGGATCTGGACCGTCCTGCTCGGCTTTCGGCACCTTGCGGAGCTTCAGAGGGTAGCCGATGTTGGCGGCCACCGTCATGTGCGGGTAGAGCGCGTAGGACTGGAAGACCATCGCCACGTCGCGGTATTTCGGCAGCACCTCGGTGACGTCGCGATCGCCGATCGAGATGGCGCCGGAGGTCACCGTCTCGAGCCCGGCGACCATGCGCAATGCCGTCGTCTTGCCGCAGCCGGACGGCCCGAGCAGGACGAGAAACTCGCCGTCGGAAATCTCCAGATCGAGACCCTTGACCACTTCGACATGGCCGAAGGACTTGTAGATGTCGGAGAGCGTGACGCGCATGCGATCTAGCCTTTGACCGCGCCGACCAGGAGGCCTCGCGCGATGTGTTTTTGCAGGAAGGTGGCGATGACGACGACGGGCGCGATCATGATGACGATCAGCACCGACATGTACCACCACTGGGGTCCGCGGGTGGTGTTCTGCGCCGACACCAGGACCGGCATGGTCTGCGCGTCGGCGTTGGTCAGGAACAGGGCGAGAAGATATTCGTTCCACGCCAGGATGAGAACGAGCAGGAAGGTCGCGACCAGGCCGGAGCGGACCAGCGGCAGGGCGATGGTGAAGAAGACGCGGAGCTTCGAGGCGCCGTCGATCTCGGCGCTCTCCTCGAGGTCGAGCGGGATGCCGGCGAAGAAGTCGCGGGTCAGCCACACGACGATCGGCAGGTTGACCGCCGTATAGGTGGCGATCAGGGCGAATTGGGTATCGAGCAGCCTGAGCTGCTGGAACATCACATAGATCGGCAGCACCGCGACGATCGGCGGCATGATGCGGTTGGAGATGATCCAGAATTCGATATCGGTGTTGCCCAGCGCCAGCTTGAAGCGCCGGCCGATCGTGGTCAGGAAGATCAGGAACAGCACCAGGCCGGAAACGGCCGCGATCTGCCAGGGAACGGAAAAAGCCGCGACCGCGACGATGATCGCAGCAAGCAACAGGATGAAGCAGGCCACCGCCGCGAGCTTTACCTGAAAACGGATGCGCACCAGCGCGTAGGCGGCGAGCGAACCGATCAGCACGGCCAGAAAGGTGCTGCCCAGCGAGACGACCACCGAATTGATGTAGGGCCCGACGGTGTTGTTCTCGAAGAGCATGAAATCCCACGCACTCAGCGTCGGCTGGAAGTCGATGAAGGGCAGGTAGAAGGGTCCGGTGTCTACGACGATCTGGGCCTTCAGCGAGGTCACCACCACCCAGTAGAGCGGGAAGAGCACCACCAGGGTCCAGAAGAACAGAACCGCATAGGTGGCGACCTTCGGCGCCGGCGCCTGCTCCTCGAGAGTCTTCGGCTCGAACAATCGCTTGATCAGCGGCCGCGAATCGACGGTGCTCATGCCTGATGCCTCCGCGCCGGCTTGACCAGATAGTTGAAGAAGGAGACGCAGGTCAGGGTGCAGACGAACAGGAGCAGGTAGCCGACCGCCGCCGAACTGCCGAGATCCTGAGTGCGCCACAGGATGAAGGCGTGCAGCGTCATCGATTCCGTCGCCAGGCCCGGCCCGCCGGCGGTGAGCACATTCGGCAGGTCGATGATCTTGAAGGCCTCGATCAGTCGGATCAGCACCACCGTCGCGGCGATCGGCATGATCGACGGCCAGGTGATGTCACGGAAGATCTGCCAGTTGCCGGCGCCGTCGAGGCGCGCCGCCTCGACCTGATCGCGCGGCTGGTTCTCGATCGCGGCGAGCAGGACGATGAAGACGAAGGGCGTCCACTGCCATGTGTCGCCGAGGATGACCATCATCCGCGCCGACCACGGCTCCGTCGACCAGGCCCATTCGCCAAGCCCGAAGAGCTGGCTGATCGGCGCGAAGGGGCCCTTCTGCATGTCGGCGAGCATCCGGAAGATGTAGGCGATGCCGACCGGCGTCACCATCAGCGGAATGAAGAAGATCACCCGGAACCAGTTGCGGCCGCGGATCGGGCGGGCGCAAAGCAGGGCGAGGCCGAGACCGAGGAGAAACTGGAGAAAGACACCGATCGCCACGTAAAGCAGCGTCGTCACCATCGTGCCCGGGACGCCGCCGGCGAAGACGGTGGCGAGGATGGCCAGCACGATGCCGAAGGCGAAGGCGGAGGAGATCAGCCGGCCGATGAAGCCGACGACGTGAAGCTGGTCCTGATGTAGCGGGCCAGCCAGACAAGGATGAGGACCACCGTCGCCGCGAGCAGGATCCACTCGAGCGGGCCGAAGGCCTTGAAGGTGCCGATCAGGTGATACTGCTGCGAGCCGAAGATCAGCCGGTCATAGTTGAACAGGCCGCGAAAGGTCAGCCGGAAGCCTCCCGGCGCCAGCGCGAAGCGGGAAAGCGAGAGATAGGCGGAGACGATCAGCGGGAAGATCGCGAAGGCAAGCAGGACGAGAACGGCGGGGAGAACCATGACCCGCCCGGAATTCCGGTCGATCCGCTCGCCGAGTCCGGCCAGCGACCAGGGTCTCAGGGATGCGCCCTCAACATTCGCCATTCTTGTCCGGTCGGTCCGTCGCGCCGCGGCGCGGAAATCGCGGCGGCGGCAGTTGCCAGGAATCCGGCGCGGATCGCTCCGCGCCGGAGAGTTACACGAAGCCGGTTCTAGCGCTCGACGCCGAGCGTGTTGTTGTAGAACTCGAGCTGCTGGTCGACGCCGATCTCGTCGTTGAGATCGCTCCAGCCACTGGCGATCGTCTGGATCGCGGTATCCCGATCGATCTCGCCCGACAGGAAGCGCGACAGCGCCTCGTCGAGAACGACCTGCTGGTACTTCTGGTTCTCGGGGATACGCAGGTCGAGGATCATGTTCGGGCTGTTCAGGCTGTCCTTGATGGCGCCGAGATAGACCTTGGCCTCGGACTCGCTCATCGAAGCGTTCTTCCAGTCGTCGTTATAGTCGAGCTGGGAGATCCGGTAGGGATTGAAGCCGGTCTTGCCGATGGTGACGTCGATATTCGACTGGGCCGGCTGGCTCATATAGGAGAAGAAGGCATAGGCCGCGTCCTTGACCTTGTCGTCGGACTTGGCATTGACGCCGCCGCTCCAGCCGCCGAAGGCCGCATACGGAGCGTGGTTGACGCCATCGATCGCATTCGGGCAGCTGTCCGCGGTGCAGGTTTCGAGCTTGCCGGTATCCCAGTTCAGGACTTCCTTCGAGCCGGGCATGATCACCGCGCCCCACTTGCCGATCACCTTCGAGGTGGCCGGATCGACGGAGAGCGTGCCGACGTCACCCCAGTCGAGATTGAGGGCGCAGCGGCCGGAGGTGAACAGCGGACGGGTGTCGCTGACGTCCATGTTGAGCTCGTTCGGCGGGCCGTATTGCGTGGTCTCGTTGAGGAAGTCGAGCGCCTTGGCGAAGGCCTCGTTATCGACCAGCGGGGTCATGTCCTTGGTGTTGAAGAAGGTGCCCTGCGAGGTGCCCTGCGACTGGATCATCGAGCCGGCGACGTCGGTGACGAACCAGTAGCTCTGGGCATTGCGCTTCTTGGCGATGCAGGAGCCGAAGTCCGGCGTGCCGTCGCCGTTCATGTCCTTGCCGTTGACCGCCTTGGCGATGGCGAGATAGTCGTCCCAGGTCTTCGGCGGCTCGAGGCCGGCAGCTTCGAGCACGTCCTTCCGGTAGTAAAGCATGTGGAAGTCGCCATCGAGCGGGACCAGGTAGGTCTTGCCGCCGTATTTCGCCGAGAAATCGCGGAAGAACAGGCCGATATCGTCCCAGTTCAGGCCTTTGTCGGCGGCGATGCGATCGGTGATGTCTTCAAGATATCCGCCGGCAACATAGTCGACCATCCACTGCGGCGCGAACACCGCGGCGTCAACCGAGTTGGTCCCGCTCGCCCAGTCGGTCAGCACCTTCTGGTAGAGATCGGAAAACGGCACGGCGATGATGTTGATCTTGGCGCCGGTCATCTTCTCGAAATCCGGGGCGCGCCTTTGCAGCGGCTCCTGGATGGCGCCGGTCTGGGTCATGACGTTGACCGTCACCCCATCGAACTCCCCGGCGGCCTGGGCGGCGCCCACGCCGGCAAGCAGGCACAACGCCGAAGCGCCGGCCAATACGCGTTTCATGCTCATCTGGATACTCCTCCCATTATTGCCCCGGCGCGACGAGGCGCAGGCGCAAACTTGCCCGACACGGACAAAACAAAGTTTCTTTCGTGGAGATTAGGACTCCCGACCCGACACTAGCCATTTCAACATGCTACGGCAATCTGGAATGGCGGAATTCCCGCAACGATACGGCTATCGCAACCCTTCCACGCGCGGGATTTTCCGCACAACTTCTCATGCCAGACGGATGGGTCCCTGCGGGAAGCCACCGAGATGCCGACAGGTCGCCGCCGCCCCGTCGCGCCCGGCCTCGAGGCATTCCTGAAGCGACTTCCCGTCGAGCCTCGCCTTGACGAAACCAGCGATGAAAGTGTCGCCGGCGCCCAGCGTATCGACCACGTCGACGGGCAGGACGCCGGTCCGCGCGGTCTCTCTCCGGTTCGCGGCGAGGCTCCCCATCGCGCCACAGGTGACGACCGCGGTTTCGGCGCCGCCGGCAAGCGCCTCGGCGACAAGCCGCTCGGCTTCGGCGATGGACGGACCGGCGGAAATGAAGGCGATCGCCAGGCCCTCGCTGCGGCGATGATCGGGCGCCATGCTGACCGACAGGTCCTGCGAGATGCTGGTGCCGGAGGCCGCGAGCGCGTCCTTGAGCGCGCCGCCGTCGTCGAGCCAGCCGATATGGACATGGCGGAACACCCGCAATTCGTCGCGCTCGACCGCCGTCGGCCGATAGCCGTCGCAGGCACCGAATTCCTCGAAGGCGATGATCCGTTCGCCGGCCTCGTCGACCGCGATGTCGGTATAGGCGGTGACTCCCGGCCGCACCCGGACGTGGGCGGTATCGACGCCGTTGTCGCGGAGCCCGGCGAGAACCCGCTCGCCCTCGCCGTCGGCGCCCACCGCGCCGTAGTAAGCGACGCCGAGGCCGAGGCGGGAAAGATGGACGCCGACATTCACGGCATTGCCGCCGACCGTCGACTGGCCGAGCGCGAGATAGCGGTCGATGCAGTTGTCGCCGACCGTGGCGATGGCGGGCGCGCTCATCCGCCTAATAGGTGACCCGCCGGTAATAGCGGCGCGTGGTCAGGGGATGGTCGCGCTTGACCGCGAGATGGGCGCTGACCCGTTCGAGCATTGTGGCGAGCACCACCGGCGAGATTATCGCGCGGGTCGCGGCCGAAATCCCCGACAGCCCGGCATCGGCCGCGTCGAACACGGTCAGCTTGTCGGTGTGCTGCCGTGCAAACGCCTCGACCCGGTCGGCGAGCGGCCGGTATTCGTCCTCGCCCTTGAGGACGATCAGGCTGACGCCCGGCTCGAGCAGCTCGAGCGTACCATGGAAGAAGTCGGAGGCATGGACCGGCCGGGTCCGGATCCATTGCATCTCCTCGAGAATGCACATGCCATAGTAGAAGGCCTCCGGCCATGTCGATCCGGCGCCGGTGATGATGTGATAGGGCTCGTCCCGGATCCGTTCGGCGAATGCCTCGGCCTCCGGTTCGAAGCGTTCCTTCACGGCGACCAGCGCCTCCGGAAGCTGCTTCGCCTCGGCTGCGAAAGCGGCGAAGCCATCGAACTCGCCGCGTCGAGCCATCACCGACAGGGCGATCGCCAGCGCCTGGATGTAGAAGGATTCGCAGGAGGTATCGTCCTCGGCGAAGTTGACGAAGACATGGTCACCGCCCTGGCCGAGCGGCGTTGCCGCGTGGCCGACGAGGGTGATGATCGCCGCGCCCCGCGCCCGGCAATAGCGAAGCGTCTCGATGCTCTCCTTGGTCGTCCCCGAAAGCGATGGAATGACGACGATCGACTCCGGCCCGAGGTGACGGTGGCCGCCGATCACCAGCTCGGCCGCATTCTCGCAGAAGACCGGGAAGGTGGACCGGGTCCGCAGCAGATGCGCGGCGGGCCACATCAGGATGGCGGCGCCACCGGCACCAAGGAAGAAGATGTTCTTCGCGCCGCGATCGAGGAGATCGCCGATCGTCCTGTCCAGTCGCTCGGCGAGCGCCACGGCGCCAGCCTGAATGCCGATGAAGCGCGGAATGTCGAAGTCCAGCATTCTCGTAGACGTCCTCCCGGTTCGGTGCGGCCGGCAACAAAGCACGGACTGCCTCCGCCGGGTAGTCCGCTGCCCGTCACGGCGTGGATTTCGCCCGGACGACGGTAATACCCGCCAGTATGATCATGACGATGCCGATCAGCGACCAGATGTCGGGGAAGACGCCGAAAACGATCATCCCCAGGAAGACCGCCG
Source organism: uncultured Alphaproteobacteria bacterium (assembly GCA_963812275.1). Taxonomy (GTDB): domain Bacteria; phylum Pseudomonadota; class Alphaproteobacteria; order Rhizobiales; family Kaistiaceae; genus Bauldia. The sequence goes on from CAWEUQ010000021.1 coordinate 138,993, forward strand.
CGACGATCTGGACATAGGTGAAGGGTGTCAGCACACCTGCCGGCGCGTAGGCGAAGGCACGGACCAACAGCCCCTGCGCGCCGCCGAAGACGAGGCCGAGGCCCGCCATCAGCAGCCACCCTTCGGTGCTGACCGGCACCCAGGTGACAATGGCAAGGGGCGTCGCTACGACCGCGCCGGTGACCAGCGTCCAGGCGAGCGTCGTGTGGGCGGTTTCGCCGCGCATGCGCAGCCAGCGGGTGACAAGCTGGAGAAGGGCGTAGAAGAGCGCGCCGATCAGCGGAAAGATCAGGTATTCCGTCAGAGCATTGAATCCGGGACGGGCGACGAGCAGCACCGCCGCGAATCCGACGAAGACCGCGAACCAGCTCACCGCGGGCACCCGCTCCTTGAGAACCGTGGCGGAGAGCATCACCACCAGAAAGGGCGCGGCGAAGAGGATGACCGTCGCCTCGGCGAGCGGCAGGTGACGCACGCCAATGACCATGCCGACGCTCGTCCCGAGCGGGATAAAGCCGCGGATCAGCTGCGACACCGGCCGGGTCGTTCGAAACAGGCCGGGCCAGTGAGACGGCGCGGTCGTGGCGAAGAGCACGGGAAGCGCCATCGTATAGCGCGCCCATATGATCTGGCCGACCGACTGGGTCTCGGCGAGCAGCTTGCTGAAGGCGTCGACGCCGGCGAAAAGCGAAGCGGCCAGGACAATGAGGATGATGCCCCGCATCGCGTTATGGGCGGGGATTTCGGGCGAGGCCATTCAGCGCTTTCAGTCTTCGGACGGCGGACGGGCGATTCGCTGGCCCTGCTCGCATGGTATGGGAACGGGAATCCCGGCGGCTCCGCGCCGGGTGAGACGGCTCGCGATCATACAGGGTACGACGCCGGCTTCGCCATCGTCTTGTCGGGCGCGTTTGAGCTCGGGAAACCGGCGGCACCCTCATAGGAGGCACGGCCGGACCGCCATGCCCCGGCCGTCGCTTGGCCCCGGCGACGAGGTCGGCGATGATGGCGGCCGAGAAGACTCCCGAGTCAGGACCCACCCATGAAGTCCCCACAGATCCCGGTCGACCGCCTGCTCGACCTCTCCGGAAAGGTCGCCGTCGTCACCGGCGCGAGCGGCGGCATCGGCGCCGGGATCGCGCAGCGGCTGGCGGAAGCCGGCGCCGCCGTCGCCGTCCATTATCGGGGCGGCGCGGCGAGCCGCGGAAGCCCTCGTCGCGGGGATCGCCGGCGCGGGCGGCAAGGCAATCGCCGTCCACTGCGGAATTGACCGACCGGACCGCGGTCGAAAGCGCCTTCGCCGAGGTTACCGCCGCCCTCGGGCCGATCGACATCCTCGTCAACAACGCGGCGCGGCAGACCCATTCGACCCTTGCCGAGATGGACTCCGCCGAATGGCGGGACATGCTCGCCACCAATCTCGACGGCGTCTTCCACACCACCCGCGTCGTCACCGACGCCATGGTGGCCCGCGGCGCCGGCGGCGCCATCGTCAACATCGCCTCGATCGAGGGGCTCCAGCCGGCGCTGACCCACGGCCACTACGCCACCACCAAGGCGGCCCTGATCATGTTCACCCGCGCCACCGCGCTCGAATTCGGACGCCACGGCATTCGCGCCAACGCAGTGTCGCCGGGCGTCATCCACGCTCCGGGCATCGAGGAGAACTGGCCGGAGGGCGTCAAGCGGTGGCTCGCCGCCGCGCCGCTCGGCCGGATGGGCGACGATTTCGACGTCGCCGACGCGGTGCTCTTTCTCGTCTCGCCGGCGTCGCGCTTCATCACCGGCGCCAATCTCGTCGTCGACGGCGGCGTCACCGCCACGCCGTCTTTCTGAGGATACCGGGAGATGAGCATCCTTTCCGCCACGGCCCTCGCCGACCGGGCGATCGTCGTCACCGGCGCGGCGCGCGGCATCGGCGCCGGCATCACGCAGGCGATCCTCGAAGCCGGCGGCAAGGTCGCGCTCCTCGACCTCGACGCTCGGGCGGCCGCCGACACGGCGGCGCGGCTCGACCCGGATGGCGAGAGGACGCTGGCGCTCGCCGCCGACGTCACCGACGCCGCCTCGCTCGAAACGGCGGCGGGCAAGGCTATCCGGCATTTCGGCGCGCTGGCAGGCTGGGTCAACAATGCCGGCATCGTCCGCATGGGGCCGGCGACCGCGATCACGCCGGAGGGCTGGGAACAGGAGCTCCGGGTCAACGCCGGCGGCGTCATGCGCGGCGCCCAGGCCGCTCACCGCGCCTTCGCCGGCAAGGGCGGCGCAATCGTCAACATCGCCTCCAATGCCGGCAAGGTCGGCTTCCCCAACATGGCCGCCTACAACGCCAGCAAGGCGGCGGTGATCAACCTGACCCGCTCGCTCGCCAGCGAATGGGCCGCGGACGGCATCAACGTCAACGCGGTCTGTCCCGGCAGCGTCACGACGCCGATGCTGCGCGAGGTCGCCGCCGAACTCGAACGCGGCGGCGCCGGCGACGCCGCGACACTGTTCGCCGGGATGGTGCCGGCGCAGCTCAAGCGCCATGTCGAGCCGCTGGAGGTCGGGCGGATCGTCGCCTTCCTGCTCTCGGACGCCGCAACCATCATCCGCGGCCAGGCGATCAACGTCGACGGCGGCGAGACGCCGTATTGAGGTGCGCCCCCTCTCCCGTTGGGAGAGGGCTGTCGGACTTGGCGTCGCAGGTCGCAAAGCGGCCGAGACGCTTAGGCCGGCAGGGTGAGGGCGAAACCTATCCTGAAATGACTCGCCCCTCACCCCGTTTCTCTGCCAGCCATGCCGGCACGGTCTCGCGCACTTCTTCGAGAATCGCGTCCTCGTCGATCCGGGTCAGGCGCCCGTCCCGCACGACCACCGCGCCGTCGACCATCACCATCTCGATCGAGCTGCCATTCTCGGCATAGACCAGATGTCCGGCGCGGCCGCGCTCATGGCAGGCGCGCCAGCCGCTCGCTGAGCAGCGTGTAGAAGCCCTCGTCGTCGGCCGAGCGGAGATAGAGCACGTTTCGCGGCCTTTCCGTCACCCGCCAGTAGTCGGCGACGGTCATGCCGCGGGTCAGTTCGCTCGCGGTCTCGATCGCGACGTTGATGCTGCGGCCCTGGAAGAGGTCCGGTTCGAGCAGCCAGGCGATGACGCAGGGATCATGCAGCGGCGCGCCCTCGCCGCCGTATTTCTCGAGGTCGAAACGCTCGGAGAAGGCCAGCATCTCGGCCACCGCCTTGCCGGCCTTGTTGCCGAGGCCGGTGAAGGCGTCGAGGCGATGCTGGAAGGTCAGCACGCCGTGGGTGACGTCGAGCGGGATCATGGTGATCGGGATGCCGCTGGTCAGCACGACGTCGGCCGCCTCGGGATCGACATAGACGTTGAACTCGGCCGCCGGGCGTGATGTTGCCGACCTCGAAATAGGCGCCGGCCATCATGACGATCTCGCGGATGCGCGGCGCGATGTCCGGCGCCTTGACCAGCGCCATGGCGACGTTGGTCAGCGGACCGAGGGTGCAGAGCGTGACCGTGCCCGAATCCTCCTTGCGCAGCGTCTCGACGATGAAGTCGACGCCGTGCTGGTCCTGCAGCCTGATCTTCGGCTCGGGCAGGTCCGGGCCGTCGAGGCCGGTCGGGCCGTGGACATGCTCGGCGGTGACCAGCGGCCGCCGCATCGGCCGCGCGCAGCCGGCATAGACCGGAACCTCGGTCCGCCCCGACAGCTCGACCACCTTCAGCGCATTCCTGGCATTCTGCGCCAGCCCGACATTGCCGGCCACCGCGACAATGCCGAGGATGTCGAAATCCTCGGGCGAGGCGAGCGCCAGCAGCAGCGCGACGGCGTCATCCTGGCCGGGGTCGGTATCGATGATGATCTTGCGGGTCATGTCATTTCCTTACGATCTTGCGGACCTGGCAATTCATTGGGCGCTCATCCCCGCGAAAGCGGGGATCCAGACGTCCTTCGCCATCGACCGCCCGGACTGGGTCCCCGCTTTCGCGGGGACGAGCGGTGAGGGGATCATCCGGCTGCCGAAGTTCCAACATCAGGTCACGGGCTCTGGGCGATCCGGTCGATGACGATCGGCCCGAGGGGCGCTCGGCGGGGTGTCCGAAATCCGCGCCGCGGCCCGGACCCGCGCCGCGGCGCCTTCCCATTCCGCCTCGTCGCGGGCGTGGATCGCGCAGAGCGGCCGCTCCGGTCCGACCTCGTCGCCGATCTGGCGGAAATCGGTCAACCCGACCGAGAGGTCGATCGCTTCCTCAGGCAGCTTGCGCCCGCCACCGAGACCGACCAGGGTCAGACCGATCTCCCTGACATTCATGCCGGCGACGAAGCCACTCTCCGTTGCGAATACCGGTTTGACGACCGCGGCGGTTGGCAGATAGGCGGCCGGCCGTTCGACAAAATCGGCCGGGCCGCCCAAGTGCGGCGACCATCAGGCCGAAATGCCTGGCGGCACTGCCATCTTCCAGCCGCGAAACCGCCAGCGACCGCGCCGCCTCGATATCGGCCTCCAGGCCGGCCAGGACGATCATCTCGGCGGTGACCGTAAGCGTCAGTTCACTGACGCGGGCATCGCGATGCCGACCGGTGAGGAAATCGACGGTTTCGATCACCTCGGTCGCGGCGCCGATGGCGGTCCCGACAAAAGCGTTGAGATCGGTGAGCAGCATGACGCTTGGCAGACCCGCGCCGGCGGCGACTTCGGACATGCTTTCCGCCAGCTCTCTGGCATCGTCCAGCGTCGCCATATAGGCGCCCGAGCCGGAGCCAACCGTGACGACCAGTCCGCGCGGACCCGCGGCAAGCTTCTTCGACATGATCGAGCCGGTGATCAGGGCGACGCTCTCGACCGTCGCCGTCACGTCGCGGACCTTGAAGATCTTGCGGTCGGCGGGAGCCAGATCGGGAGTCGGACCGATGATCGCGCCGCCGGCGGCCTTGACCGCTGCCATGAAGGTTTCCGATGGCGGCGCGGTATCGTAGCCGGGGATGCTGTCGAGCATGTCGATCTCGCCGCCGCAATAGTCGAGACCCCAGCCCGACAGGTTCGGAGCAACAACGCCACAGGCCGCAGCGAGCGGCACGACCAGCAACGTGATCTTTTCGTCGCCGACGCCGCCCGACGAATGCTTCTCTATGAGGAGACGCTGATCGATTCCCGCGCCGGACCAGTCAAGCACCTGGCCCGAATCGCGCATCGCCAGCGACAGGGCGACCCGCTCGGGTGCCGTCATGCCGTTGAGATAGACGGCCATCGTAAACGCGCCGATCTGGCCCTCGGAGACGCTGCCGTCGGTGATGCCACGGACGAAATCGGCGATTTCCCCGGCATCGAGCACCTGTCCGTCGCGCTTGCGGCGGATAATCTCCTGCGGCTGCATGCCCTAGCTGCTTCCTTCGTCGAGAACGCCGACCGGGCCGCCATCGAGCCAGGCATAGAGCTCCCAGAGCTCGTCATCCGGGCCGGCGAAGTAGATGCAGCGCGCATTCCACGGGTAGTCCGCCGGCGGCGCCTGGAAGACGACGCCCTTGGCCGACAGTTCCGCATGGCAGGCGTCGATCTCGGCCGGCGACGGCAGCTTGACGGCGATACAGACCTTGTGGGCGCCGGGACCGCGCGTGTTGGCGATGCCGGTGTGGCGGCTGATGTGGTCGATCTCCCACAGCGCCAGCGTCAGCCCCGCGCCGGAGAAGTCGGCGAAACCCTCGGCGCGATGGAGAAGCTTGAAGCCGAGCTTGTCGCGGTAGAAGGCGACCGACCGCTCGACATCCTCACAGAGCACGCAGACGTCCGAGATCGCATGGCGCTGGGCAAATTCCACGGGTCAGGTCTCCTGATTGCGGACACGGCGAGGATTGTTGCGCCCTTCGAGGCTCCGCTTCGCGGAGCACCTCAGGATGAGGAGGTTGGTGCCCCGGATTTCGGGCGCGCGCAGCTTCGACCCCAGTGGCGGCAAACCACGCACCTCGTCCTGAGGAGCGAGGGCGGAGCCCGAGCCTCGAAGGACGCACCACTGCGTATCCACATGCACGATCAGTAATCCTTCAATTCGCCGAAGCTCGCCGCCGCCTTGGCGCCGCCGCGCAGCTTGCCGCTGATCCAGACGCCGATGATGGTGGCGATGTAGGGGAGCGCCAGCAGGAAATCGGGCGGGACGCGCTCGCCGAACAGCAGCTGGGCGCGGATGCCGAGCGCCCCGACGATGGCGAAGAAGAAAGCGGCGCCGGTGGCGCCGAGCGGATTGCCGCCGCCGAAGATCACCGCGGCGAAGGCCATGAAGCCGCGGCCGGCGGTCATGCCATAGGCGAAGATCTGCAGCGATCCCATCGACAGCTCGGCGCCGCCGAGCGCGCAGAGGACGCCGCCGAGACACAGTGCAATCAGTCGCATGCGGGCCGGATTGACGCCGACGCTGCGCGCCGCGAAGGGATGTTCGCCGCAGGCGGCAAGCTGGAGGCCCCACCGGGTGCGCCGGGTCAGGATCCAGACGGCGATGACGACGAACGGCATCAGCACGACGAGGATCGACAAAACGCCGTAGTGACCGAACGCCGGGCCGAGCCGCGGCAGGCCGTAAGGCGCGTTGACCGAGGCCTGGCTGCCGTAGATCGCCTGGACGGCGAGGTCGGTGCCGCCGAGGCCGAGGCCGGTCAGCCCCAGCCCGGCGATGATCGGATTGGCGCGGAGCTTCTCGATGACGAACCACAAGAGCGCCGAGGCCAGCACGCAAAGCACGATGCCAATGCCGAGACCGACAAGGATCGAGCCGCTCTGGACGACGCCGAGGACGGCGGCGCAGGCGCCGATGATCATCAGCCCTTCGAGGCCGAGATGCCAGATGCCGGAGCGCTGGGCGAGCACGCCGGCGAGCGTGACATAGATCAGCGGCGTGCCGGAGCGGAGGATGGCGATGATGGTGTCGTCCATGGCCCGCCCTCAGCTCGCGTCCTGCCGGGAGCCGAAAAGCCCGGTCAGGCTTTTCGGCCAGGCGCGCGCGGTGATGAACAGCGCGATCGCCGCGTTGATGATGTCGATGGCGGCGGCGGGCAGCCCGGCGAGCACCGGCAGGTAGAGTCCGGCCGCCGCCAGCCCGCCGAAGAAGATCGCGACCACGGCGGTCGCCAGCACCGAGAGGTTGGCGACCAGCGCGATCAGGATGGCGGTGAAGCCGTGGGTCGGCAGCATGCCGCTCGACAGCCGGCCGATCGGGCCAAGCACCTCGATGGTGCCGGCGAGGCCGGCCAGCGCGCCGCCGATGACGAAGCCGGCGAGGCCGAGCCGCGACAGCCGCGCGCCCTGCCAGACGACCATGATCGGGTTGCGGCCGGCGAGGCTGGACAGCACGCCAAAGGAGGTGCGGTTGACCAGCACCCACATGCCGATGCCGACCAGCACGCAGATGACGATGATGGCGGGCGAGAGCGAATTGCCGGCGCTGATCCGGTAGATCTCGGCGACCGGCCGGCTCGAGGCTGCCTGGCCGGTGCCGGAGGGGTCCTTGAGCGGCCCGGAGGTGACGTAGATCAGAAAGAGCCCGGCGATGAAGTTGCCCATCAGCGTGGTGATCACCTCGTCGGTGCCGGAGCGGACCCGCAGCATGCCCGGCCAGAACGCCCAGACCGCGCCACCGAGGATGCCGGCGGCGAAGGTCAGTGGAATGACCAGGACCGCAGGCTGGCCGGTGAGCCCGTCGACGACGAAAGTCGCGGCGATCGCGCCCATGTAGAACTGGCCCTGGGCGCCGATATTGAAGAAGCCGCAGCGGAAGGAGATCACCACGCCGAGCGCCGTAAGGAACAGCGGCAACCCCCAGCGCAGGCTGTTTTCCCAGGCGCGGACCGAGAGGAAGGCGCCGTCGGCGATGCTCTGGAACATCAGCGGCGCCGAGAAACCGGCGAATTCGAAGATGACGCCGCACAGGAGCAGCGCGACGAAGACGAAGGCCAGCGCCCGGATGACCTGGGTGAGATAGCCGATCATCGGTCGGCTCCGGTCATCGCGGCGCCGATCTCGCCGAGATGGTAGGGGCGGGCGAATTCGCCGTTGATGCGGCCCGACAGCATGACGACGATGCGGTCGCTGATGTCGAAGAGCTCGTCGAGATCCGACGAGATCAGCAGGATGCCGCAGCCGCGGGCGCGCGCCTCGCGCAGCGACCGCCAGACGAAGGCGGTGGCGCCGACATCGAGGCCGCGGGTCGGCTGGGCGGCGATGATCAGGGTGGCGTCCTCGTCGACCTCGCGGGCGAGGATCAGCTTCTGGGCGTTGCCGCCGGACAGCGAACCCGCCGGCTGGTTCGGCGAGGAGAAGCGCACGTCCCAGACCTTGAGGGCGGCGGAGCAGGCCTTGCGCAGCTTCGCCGGGCTGATCAGCCTGAGGACGCCGTCGCGGAGCAGCGCCCGCGCCGCCCAGTTCTCCCACAGAGCGCTCGACAGGCTGAGCCCCTCGCTGTTGCGCTCGAAGGGGATGACGCGAAGGCCGTTGGCGCGGCGGTCGCTGAGCGGCTGGTGGGTGACCTCGACACCGGAAAGCTCGACTGTTCCGGCGGTGATGTCGGCGAGATGGGAAAGGGCGCGGACCAGCGTGCGCTGGCCATTGCCTTCGACACCGGCGATGCCGACGATTTCGCCACGGCCGACAGTCAGCGCCACATCGTGCAGGGCGGGGCCTTCCGGATCGGCGCGGGTGGAGAGGCCGCGCATGTCGAGGATCGCCGGGCCGGCGCCGGCCGAGGCTTCGACCGCCACCGCCTCGTCTTCCCCCGCCGCGCCGACCAGCGCTTCGCGATCGGTCTCCGACAGGGTGTCGTCGGTGGTGCCGATGATCGACGCGGCGAGCGTGCCGGCGTCGGTCTCGACAGTCGGGGTCGGCCCCTCGACAAGCCTGCCGCCGCGCAGCACCGTCACGGTGTCGGCGATCGCCAGCACTTCGCGAATCTTGTGGAGGATGAGGATGATGGTGACGCCGCTTGCCTGCATCACCTTGAGACGCGCGAACAGATTGTCGATGCCGGAGGGCGACAGCACCGCGGTCGGCTCGTCGAGGATGAGAACCCTGGCATCGGTGACCAGGGCGCGGGCGATCTCGACCGCCTGCTGGGTCTCGACCGGAAGGTCACGAATGCGCTCGCGCGGCTTGACCCGCACCCCCAGCGCATCGAGATGGCGGGTCCAGCGGCGATCCAGCTCGCGGCGGGTATAGATTGTACGGCCACCCTCGGCGCCGAATTCCATCGCCTCGGCAACGGTGAAGGACGGCGGCAGGGCGAAGCTCTGGTGGACGATTTCGATGCCGGCGGCGCGCGCCCGGCCGACATTGCCGACCGGCACTTCGTTGCCGCCGATTGCGACCGTCCCCTTGCCAGGCCGGACGATGCCGGCGGCGACGCGGGCAAAGGTGGTCTTGCCCGCGCCATTCTGGCCAACGACCGCGTGGATCATGCCCTCGGCAAAACCGACTGAGACATCCGCCAGCGCCGCGACGGGTCCGTAGTTGACGGAGACGTCGCGGCAGGCGAGCGCGGTGGCGGTCCCGGTCGTCATCGAGGCGGCGAAGCAGCCGTGGCCGACGGAGCGATCACAGCTCCGTATTGAACGGCACCTTCAGGGTGCCGGCGATGATGTCGGCCTTGGCCTGGTCGATCTCCGGCCAGACTTCCTTGGCCTTGGCGACGAGATCGGCGGGGCCCTGCTCGACGAAGCTCGGCGACAGGACGAAGTCGATGACGCCGGTGCCAAGGCCGGTCGAGAGATGACCGCCCTTGAAGTCGGGGCCGATCGCCTTCTCGACCTCGTTGTAGAGCGACTGGCCGAAATCGAGGGCGACCAGCGCCGCCACGGTCTTCGGCCCGAGCTTGTACTGCTCCGGCGAGATGCCGCTGACCATGCGATCCGTCGCCCTCGTTGGCGGCCTGGATGATGCCGGTGTCGGTCGCCGCCGAGTCGGTCTGGATATAGTCGATGCCGTCCTGGTACATCTGGTTGGCGATCTCGTGGCCCTTGGCCGGGTCCTGGAACGATCCGGCAAACGCCCCCGTCACCGTCTTGTCGGCGCCGACCGAAGCGGCGGCCGCCTTCATCGCGTTGAGATCGGCATTCAGCGGCGGCAGGCTGACCCCGCCGATATAGCCGATCTTGCCGGTCTTCGAGACCTTGGACGCGAACAGGCCCGACAGGTAGCAGCCGAGATAATAGTCGTAGCTGACCGTCACCACGTTCGGCATCGGCGGGTCGAAGGGGTCGCCGAAGATCTGGATGAATTTGGTGTCCGGATATTTCGGCGCCAGTTCCTTGATCGGCTCCGCCACCTCGTTGAAGGTCGCCGCGATCACCTCGGCCCCGGCGTCGGCGAGGCTCTCGAAGATCGACGGGAAGGTCGCGGAATCCTGCGCGTAGATGGTGCGGATCGGGAAGCCCTTCTCGCCCGACAGCTTCTTCAGCGCCGCGATCATCGAATCGATCGGACCGTTGTCGCCGGCGGCCTGGGTATGGACCAGCGCCACCAGCCCGGTATCGGCCTTAGCCGCCCCCGGCAGGACGAGACCGCCCGCCGTCCCGGCGACCAGCGCCGCTCCGGCCGATGTCTTCAGGAAATTGCGGCGCGACAACCCCGCGCCCATCGCCATATCGAATTTACTGGTCATCTGGTTCCCCTCTGTTGCCGCGCGCCTCGTCGAGGCCGCGCGCTGTTGGTCCTCGATCAAATCGTCGGATTCAGGAATGCGAAATCCATGCCGCAGACGGCCACGGATCGCCGGAATTGTCGATGGGAGAAAAGACAGTCGCTGGCGGAAGGCAACCGGCCGGCCGATGACGGAGAGACCGGACCGCAGACATTTCGGAGCTTCGCGACAGAGCTCGTCCAATCAGTTCGCACCGAGCCGTCCTTCCTTGCGCGCAGCATCAGCGACGATAGCCGCATCCTGACCAAAGCGTCAACTTTTTCCGGCTCCAAAACCTGACGCCTCCGTCAACTTTACGGATTGCCGCGGGGCGCCATCCGCCGCCGCCGGGATTCGCCCTATGCCCCGTCCTCGACGATGGTGATCGCCTGTTCCGGACAGGCATCGACCGCGTCAAGCGCATCGTCTTCGAGATCCTCCGGCAATGGATCGAGCAGCACTCTCGCCTTGCCATCGCCATCGTCGATCATGAACAGCTTGTCCGAGGTGACGTAGCAAAGGCCGTGGCCCTGGCAGGCATCCGGATCGACCCTGACGTGTTTGGCCATGCGCGAGTCTCCTGTCCTCATGCGGCCCGGCGACGCACGCCGGGGGTGAAGGTCGCGTTACGGTTGGGCGAGCGGTCGCGGAGGTCCGGCCGGCGACCGAGTTGGACGAAGATGTTGCTGAGCGCCGCCATCACGGTATCCATGCAATGACGGGAAGAGATGCAGCCGCGCCGCGCCGGGGCCGCGAGGCGCGCGCCGGAATGGGCGAACGGTCGTGCCCGGTTCCAGGTCGCATCGAAGTCGTCCCCCTGCCTGTCGGCGGAAGCCGGACGATAACCGTATCCTGACCAAATGGTCAACTTTTATCCCAGGCGCGAGACGATCAGATGCGGGACGCCGTCGCTGGTCTTCGCATAGGACACGCCACCCGGCGAGATCGTCGCGTTCACCCGGCGGCGAAAATGCGAGAAGCTCTCGAAGGTGACGACGTCGACCGGCTCGTCGAGGTCGATCGTGACCTGCAGCGCGCCGCCCTCGGCCATGCTCCGCACGGCGAGAACGACGCCGGCGAAGGCCTGCTTGAGGTATTGGCCTTCGACGCGGTCGCCGACCTGCAGCGGGATTTCCGGCGCGTTCGAAAGCCGCGCCGACAGCGTGTTCCAGTCGGCGAAGCCTTGTTCAGCGGCGACGCGCTCCAGCGCGGCGGAGTGACTGATGTCGCGATTGTCCGCGGCAAGCGCGGCGCGAATGGCCCTGGCGCGGGCCTTGGCCTGATCGCGGGTGTGAAGTGGCGGTGTCATGGCGATGATCCCATCTGCAACCACGGTCCTTTCGAAACGGGGCTCGCCTTGCCGTCAGACCGCTGGTCGAGAGGTCATCCACAACGTCTGCGCAGCCGATTCCGGCTGGGAGATCTTCACCGACAGGATTTTTTCCCGGCGAGCGGCAGGCGTCTCTGTGCCTGCGGGGACGAGTATTCCAGGCGAACGACGCTGTCAATTCGGCGTTGGACGCCTCGGGACGCTGGCCGAGGTCGTGACGGTCGCTATCCGATCGGCGGCGTCGATTCCGGCGGCTTGAGGACCTTGACCTCCTGGCTCTGGATGGCGTCCATCGCCCAGACCTCGCCGATATATTTCTGCCAGGCCGGGTCGGCGGCCATCGCGGCGCGACGGCGCTCGCGGTCGTCGAAGCCGTCATAGGCCCACAGCATCACGGTCTGGTGGATATTGCCGAACTCGGTGGTGAAGATGCCCATGTAATGGCCGAGATGCCGCTTCTGGATCGGCAGGCCCTCGGTCTCGAATTTCTTCAGCCAGGGCTGCAGCGTGCCGGGGCGAAAGGTGTAGGTGCGGTGCTCGACGATCAAGATACTTCTCCCGCTAGTTCGTTGCCTTCAGCACCATGTCGGCGGCCTTCTCGCCAATCATGATGGTCGGTGCGTTGGTGTTGCCGCTCGAGATGATCGGCATGATCGAGGCATCGGCGACGCGCAAGCCCTCGATGCCGTGAACCCTGAGCTCGGCGTCGACGACCGCGTCCGCGCCGTTGCCCATCTTGCAGGTGCCGACCGGATGGAGCGTCGTGCCCCCGGCCTCTCTCAGCCATTCGGCGAGGTCCGCGTCGCTCGCCTTGTCCGGCCCCGGCGCGATCTCGGCGCCGAGGATATCGGCGAAGGCCGGCTGGGCCATGACGTCGCGGATGATCCGGACACCGGCGATGGTCGTGTCCTTGTCGAACTGGGTGGCGAGATAGTTGGCGAAGATCCGCGGCGGGTCGCGCGGATCGGCCGAACGAAGGGTGATCCTGCCGCGGCTTTCGGGATTGACCGGGCCGACGCGGATGGTGACGCCGTGATTGTCCTCGACCCGGGCGCGATCGAACAGCTTCGGCCAGTGGAGGTTGGCGGTCTTTTCCAGCGCCGGCATGAAATGGGCCTGGATATCGGGAGACTCGAGGCCGGGCCGCGAGCGGACGAAGGCGCCGCCCTCGTAGGGAAAGGTCGTGGCGACGCCGCGGCCGAACAGCGTGCCCTCGATGATTGCGCGGGTCAGGCGGTCGACGCGGAGGTCGCTGTAGAGGGTGACCGGTTGGGTAACCTCATAGACCAGGCAGACGTCGACGTGGTCCTGGAGGTTGCCGCCGACGCCGGGCAGGTGATGGACCGGCACGATGCCGTGGGTCTTGAGGTCATCCGCGTCGCCGATGCCGGAAAGCATCAGGATCTGCGGGGTATTGACCGCGCCGGCCGAGACCACGATGTCGCGCGCCGCATGGGCGCGGATCGTTTCGCCACCGCGTTCATAGTCGACGCCGACCGCCCGGCCGTTCTCGACGACGACGCGAAGCGTCAGCGCATGGGTGGCGACGGTCAGGTTGGGGCGCTTCATCGCCGGGCGCAGGAAGGCGCGCGAGGTGCTCCAGCGCTTGCCGTCGCGGATGGTGAAGTCGTAGCGGCCGAAGCCGTCCTGGACCGCGCCGTTGAAATCGTCGTTGCGCGCATGACCGGCCTCGACGCCGGCTGCGATGAAGCGCTCGAACAGCGGACTGGTTCCGCGCGCCCGGCAGACGGTCAGCGGCCCGTCCTCGCCGTGGAAGTCGTCCCGCCGCTCGACATGGGATTCGGACTTGCGGAAATAGGGCAGCACCTCGGCATAGGACCAGCCGGGGTTGCCCATCTGCGCCCAGCGGTCGTAGTCGGCGCGGTTGCCGCGCACGTAGATCATGCCGTTGATCGTCGAGGTGCCGCCAAGCGCCTTGCCGCGCGGCCAGTAGACAGTGCGATTGTCGAATTCCGGCTCCGGCTCGGTCTGGTAGCGCCAGTTGTAGATGCCGGAATGCATCAGCTTGCCCATCAGCATCGGCAGCCGCACCAGCGGATGGCGATCCTTGCCGCCGGCCTCGAGCAGCAGCACCTTCGGTCGGGATCGGCGGAGAGGCGATTGGCGACGACGCAGCCGGCCGAGCCGGCGCCGATGACGATGTGGTCGTAGGTCTCGGTCGCAGCCATCGGACGGCCTACCAGGAGACCGGTTCGGCACCCATTTCGCCGAGGAGTCGGTTGGAGGCGAGAAAGGGGTTTTCGAGGGCGAGCACCGCCGCAGCACGCGCCGGATGGTCGCGCAGCACGCAGCCGACCTGGCCGGCCTTGCCCTCGGCGATGCCGGCTTCGGCCAGGGCATCGGCGGCCTGGTCGCCGAAGCCGATGAACACCACCGGGGTGCCGCGGGCGGCGAGATGGCGGAGGATGTGCACCATCAAGGGTCGCCACAGGGGCAGATGGCCGCGCAACTGGTGGGGATCGCCGGCGACGGCGAAGCGGCTCAGGGTGAAGGAGGAGTTGAGGAGCAGCACGCCGTCGGCGACCCAGCGGTCGGCAATGGTCGCCGCCGGTTCGAGGTCGATGCCGCCGGTCTCGACATCGCCCATCAGGCGCTGCCAGCCGGCGGTCGAGCCGACATAACAGGGCTCGCCGACCCGCGCCGCGGCGATCAGCTGCATGAATGTCCGGACGCTGGTCGAGAACATCTTTTCCAGTTCGCGCCAGTCGGCGACGTTGCCGGCCTCGAAGGCGCGGCCGGTGGCGAAAGCCGGACACGGATAGGGGTCCTGGCCGAGAATGACGCAGCGCACCGCCTCGGGTGCAATGCCGTCGAAGGCACGGAAGATATGGGCGCCTTTTGGCGCACCGGGGAAGACGCGGTCCTTGCGCGGCGGGAAGACCGGCTCCCAGGCCTCGATCGTCAGCGTCGGATCGATGTCGGCGAAGCCGAGTTCGGTTTCCGCGGCAATGGCGCGCCAGGCCGGGTCGAGATCGTCGCGCCAGCCGACAAGGATTTCCTGCATCGCTCGTTCAAGCGCAACGCCCATGGCGTGTCTCCTTCGACAACCGCAAGCGTAGCCGAAAGTTGACCAAAGCGTCAATTTTCTCGCGTGGCTTTCCTGACGTCTGCGTCAACTTTTTCGTGGACACCGTTACCGGACTCGGCGAAGTTCCCGGCGACGGGGAACACGATGGCGGGACGAACAGCAGCACGGCCGGGCAAGAGCGCCGAGACGCGGATCAGCGCCCGTAACCGGAAAACCATCCTCGACGCGGCGATCCGGGTCTTCACCGAGAAGGGATATGACGGCGCCAGTATCGCCGAGATCGCCGCCCTGTCGAAGCTCCCCAAGGCGAATATCTATTACTATTTCGGCTCGAAGGAGACGATCTACCGGGCGCTGATCGGCGATCTCATCGGCGAATGGGACAAGGCGCTCGCCCATCTCACGGTCGAGCGCGAGCCGGCCGACGCGATCGCCGGCTATATCCGCGCCAAGCTCGATTTCACCCGCCGGCACGCCGCCCAGTCGCGGATGTTCGCCAATGAGGCGGTGCATGGCGGCCGCTTCCTCACCCGCGGCGATCGCGCCCACATGCAGGGCATCACCCTGTCGAAGGTCGCGGTGTTCGAGGCCTGGATGAAGGCCGGCAAGATGGACCGGGTCGATCCGGTCCATCTGTTCGTCATGCTGTGGTCGTCGACGCAATATTACGCGGATTTCGACGTGCTTGCCCGCAACGCCCTGGGGTCGAGCCGGATCACTGGCGCCGACTATGATCGCGCCGCCGAAACCATCACCCGGATCATTCTCAAGGGCTGCGGTCTCGCCGCCTGACGGCGGCGCGCCGCGTCCGGCCCCGGCCGCAGGCGCGACCGGAGCATCGGTGGTCCCGCAGTCCGGTCAGGCGCCCAGCTTGAGGGTCTCCTCGGTGATCTGGTTGTCGTCGCCAAGCGCGCGGGTCGGCTTGATGCCCTTCTTGGCGAGCGCGTCGTGATAGGCCTTGACCGCCTCTTCCGGCGTGACGTCGCGGGCCACCACCCGGCGCATCAGCGTGACGATGTCGATCGGCGATTCGGCGAGGTGGATCTTGCGGCCGAACAGCGCGACGCGGGCGCCGTGGCGCTCGGCCTGGCTGAGCAGCTCGAAGGTGTCGCGGGCGGTGCCGGCGGAGCCGCCGAGAATGCCGACGATCAGGTGGCCGGGATCGTAGGAGGCGAGTTCCTCCATGGCGCGCGGCCCGTTGTATTGCAGCTTGAGGAATTTCGGGAAGTCGTCTTCCAGCACGCCGGCAAGCGTGCGCACGATGTTGTCGTTGATGAAGGCGCCCATGTCGGCATCGCCGGTCAGCTTGATGTCGAAGGCGGGGTTAAACACTTCGAGGAAATGCCGCATCTTGTTGGCGGCGGCCTCGGCGCGGAAAGCGGTATAGGCCTCGGCATTCTCGGCGTCGATGTCGCGCTGGTTCGAGAAGGTGATCGAATAGAGGCCGAGGTCGGCGATCCTGCGGGCCTGATCGACGCGCGCGGTGCGATGATGACGCGACGGCTCCTCCTTGTAGCGGCCGCCGCGGGCCGACCAGATGTCGGTGGTGTCGTTGAGGCGGATCGCCGGCGTCACCTCGCTGCCCTCGAACAGGCCTTCCTTCGACAGCCGCTCGGCGGTCGAGGCCGACATCAGCATGATGTCGACCAGTCCCGACTGGGTCATCTCGCGGATCGCCTCGAGGTGGGTGGCGCGCGGCGTGTGCTGGCCGGGCTTGGACGGGTCGGCGATCGGCGCGGCGCGGCCGAAGCCGATGTCGCCGTCCTTGGCGTCGGCGATGATGAAATCGTCCGGCGTGTATTTGCCGGCCTGGATGTTGGCGAGTTTCTTGTCGAGGATGGGCATTCTCGGACTCCTGCGCGTGCGGTTGTTTCAGATGGGTCGGATCGGGGGGCTTCGCGCGCCTGACCTTCCCCGCGCCCGGGATACCGGGCTACGGCTTCATTCGAATGACTCGCGCCAGCCCCATCGGTCGGCGAGAGCGAGACAGTCCGACCAGGATTCGATGGCGCCGGTCGTCGATATCTGGCGGAGCGAGGCGGCGGCCGTGGCATGCGCCAGGGCGACGGCGCGCTCGACATCCCAGCCTTCGTGGACGGCATAGACGAATCCCGCCGCGAAAGCATCCCCGGCGCCGTTGGCTCCAGCGACCTCGGCGGGCGGAATCCGGACCGACGGGCGGGTGACGACGCGGCCGTCGCGGGCGGCGACGACCGCCCCCTTCGGGAAATGCACGACGACGAGGTCGGGCGTGCCGAGCTCGAGCGCCTTCCGCGCGGCGGCGACGCAGGCCTCGGGATCGGTCTTGCCGTCGCGCACCGTCTCGATGCCGGCGATGCCGCCGATCTCGGCATCGTTGACGACGAGAAGGTCGAGATGCGGCAGGCAGGGGCGGACCAGGGCGGCGTTCCGCTCGGGCGCGATGCTGGCGAGTTCGAGGTTGGTCATCAGGCCGGCGGCGCGCGCCTTCTTCAGGGTCGCGACCCAGCCGTTGGCGTCGTCCCGCCAGGGGCTGTCCATGAGCTTGTGGACGCCGGGCAGGCCGAGATGGAAGATGCGATGGTCGAGGCCGGAAAAATCGAAGTGATCGGGCGTCAGCAGGTTGCTGGTGCCGAAATAGCTGATGTGGGTGCGCTGCCCCGTCGGCAGCGAGGAAAAGGCAAAGGTGTAGTCGGTCACCGCGCGGTCGGTGGTCTGCATCCGGCTGTGCTCGATGCCGTGCGCCTCGGCGAGGCTGGCGAGGAAGCGACCGTCGGCGTCGGCGCCGACCAGGGCGATCGTCGCGACCGGCATCGCTGGATCGAGCTTGCGGATGTCGATGGCCAGGTTGCATCCCGAACCGCCGCCGGCCATGTCGGCCTCGAGGATGTCGGCCCGGCCGTTTTCGGCCGGCCAGTTGTCGAGCAGCAGGTTCCGGTCGATGCACCAGGTGCCGCCGGTGAGGATGCCCTTGCGTGTCATTCAGAATTCAGCGGCCTGGAAGTCACTCTCGCCCGGACGATGGTTCGATCGCGTCGATGACGCCCCTTCGCCCCGGGCACAGGAAGTCGAAGAGAAAAAGAGGGAGGGCGACCTGTGCTCATGGTCGCCCTCCCCGAAGCCACCGCCGGTCAGGCCGACGGTGTCGGGAGGAAGATCAGCCCCAGCACTTCGTCAGGCCTTCCTCCGAGGTCTCGGAGGGAACGCCGTCGACCGGCTTGTCGGTGATCAGCGACACGCCGGTGTTGTAGAAGTCGAGGCCCGGAGTGGGCTCGGGCTTCTTGCCGGTCTTGGCGAATTCCGCGACCGCCTCGACGCCGAGCGAAGCCATGAGCAGCGGGAACTGCATCGAGGTGGCGCCGATGACGCCGGCCTCGACGTTCTTGACGCCCGGGCAGCCGCCGTCGACCGAGACGACCAGAACCGAACCGTCATCCTTGCCGACCGCCTTGAGCGCTTCCCAGGCGCCGGCCGCCGTCGGCTCGTTGATGGTGTAGACCACGTTGATGTCCGGGCATTTCTGGAGAAGGTTCTCCATGCCGGTCCGGCCGCCGTCCTCGGCGCCCTTGCCATACTGATGGCCGCAGATGCGGGCGTCGTCCTCGTCGAGGTAGCGGCTCGGATCCTTGATGTCGATGCCGAAGCCCTTCATGAAGCCCTGGTCGCGGGCGGCGTCGACGGTCGGCTGCTGCTCGAGCGCGTCGAGCATGGCGATCTTGGCGTTCTTGACGCCGTCCGGACCAAGCGTCGCCGCCGCCCACTGGCCGATCAGCTCGCCGGCCTTGAAGTTGTCGGTGGCGAAGGTGGCATCGGCCGCGTCGGTCGGGTCGAGCGGGGTGTCGAGGGCGATGACCAGCACGCCGGCGTCACGCGCCTTCTGGATGGTCGGGACGATCGCCTTGGTGTCGCTCGGCGTGATCAGGATGCCCTTGGCGCCGGCGGAGATCAGGTTCTCGACCGCTGCGACCTGGGTGTCGTTGTCGCCGTCATACTTGCCGGCGAAGGCCTGGAACTGAACGCCGAGCTCATCGGCCTTGGCCTGGGCGCCTTCGCGCATCTTGACGAAGAAGGGATTGTTGTCGGTCTTGGTGATGAGGCCGACCAGGACCTCATCGGCGCTCGCCGGCACGATGCCGGCGGCAAAAGCCAGGGCCAGGCCGGCCGAAGCCCATTTCAAGGTCTGAAGTTTCTTCATTACGGGTTCCTCCCAATGAACGGTTCAGGTTAGTCCGCAACCCCGGCAGGGCTCGCGCCCCGCGGCGGTGGCACGTCTCATTGCTCGCGCGGTAACCTCCCGGGCAAAACACGAGCGTTTGCCCCGGCGCACATTGCCGAAACTTCTGCGTCTAATCAAGCAAATACTGATTCAGTATTGCCTATTTTTAGGCAAAAGTCGCGACCTGATCCCGGCTTTGGCCGCCGGATTTGTCGGAAAGCCGCCGTCCCGCCCTGTCGGCCAGCATCCGATCGACCAGGTCGGGGGCGAGGCGGGAATCGATCGTCAGCAGGGCCGCGCCGAGCAGGCCGTCGTGATCATGGGGGTTGGCGAGGGCGATCTGGAGCTTGCGCGTCGCCAGCGGCAGGCAGCGCTGGTAGACGAGTTCCTTGATGCCGGAGAGGAGATGGTCGCGGGTTCGCGCCAGGGTGCCGCCGACGACGATGACGCTCGGATTGAGGATGCTGACGGTATTCGAGATCGCCTCGCCGATGACGCGGCCGGACTGGCGCACCAGGGTGACCGCTTCCGGCCGGTTGAGCTCGGTCAGCGCCACCACGTCGCGGGCGACATGCGCCTCGATGCCCTGGGCGCGGAGGTCGCGGGCGATCGCCCAGCCGGCGGCGCGGGCCTCGACGCAGCCGAGCTTGCCGCAGCGGCAGAGCGGCCCCTCCCCCGATCCGAGCTGGATGTGGCCGATGTCGCCGCCGGCGCCGTCGGCGCCGCGATAGATCGCGCCGCCGGCGAAGATACCGCTGCCGATGCCGGTGCCGGCCTTGACGAAGAAGAAATTGTCGACGTCGCGCCAGTTCCGGCGGTGCTGGTGGAGGGCGAGCAGGTTGACGTCGTTGTCGGCGACCGCCGCGACGCCGAGCCGTTTGCCGAGCCAGCCGCAGATGTCGAACTCGTCCCAGCCGGTCATGATCGAGGGCCCGACGACCCGGCCGCCGGCGAAGTCGACCGGCGCCGGCAGGGACAGGCCGATGCCGAGCACCGCGGATTTCGGGCGGCGGGTTTTCGCCAGCAGCGCCTCGGCCTGGTCGGCGATGAAGCCCAGGGTTTCGACCGGACCGCGCCTGAGGTCGAAGTCCGAAAGGGTCTCGGCGAGCACCGCCGGCCGGAGATCGGTCAAGCCGACGCGAACCTCGTGTTCGCCGATATCGGCGGCGAGGACGACGCCGAAATCGGTGTTGAGCCGGAGAGCACGCGCCGGACGGCCGCCGCTCGGCAAGGTCTTGTCGGCTTCGCTCACCAGCCCGGCGTCGAACAGGTGCGAGAGCCGTTGCGCCACCGTCGCACGGGACAATTGCGTCGCTTCGACCAGGGCGGACCGGGACGCGCCGCGGCCCGACATGATCAGCGCCAGCAGGTGTCCGGTCCCGGCGAACGGGTTTCCTGCCCGCCGACGTTCCGACTCATGCTGCCTTTCCGGGTCCTGGCTCACTCTCGGCGGCGCCTTCCGATTGCAGTCCGTCCATTTCGCAGGACAGGATCGCGAGAGTTGCGTCTTATCACAAGATCGGAGCTTCGGCGCGCGCTCCCCGCCTTGCGGCTCTCCATCGCCCCGTGCCACTGATTGGAAAAGGCCAATCACGGGGGGAGGCGGAGGTGAGCGACGATCGCGGCGAGGCGGTATTCGACGAAGTGCGGTGGGAGCGGATGTTCCCCGACCAGCTCGAGCGGCGCTTCGCCAGCTGGCCGGTGCTCTACCAGACCTACGGGCTGCTCGAGCCGCATGGACCGCAGAACGCTGTCGGGCTCGACGCGCTCAAGGCCCATGCCATCGCCTGCCTGACCGCACGGCGCCACGGCGGCATCGTCGCGCCCCCGGATTACGGCCATATCCACGAAATCGGCGACTATGCGATCTGGGCACTCGGGATGATCGGCGAGGTCAAGCGCGACTGGCTGTCGGCCGTGCCGCCGTCGCATCACTTCAGGACCGTGTGCTGGCACCTGAGGATCGCCGACCGTCTCGGCTTCAAGGCGGTGGTACTGATGACCGGTCACTACGGCGTCAACTATCTCGACCTCAAGACGCTGGTCGATCTCGTCCAGCCCTTTGTCGGCGCCCGGCTCTTCGCCCTCGCCGATTTCGAGGCCGACACCGCCGGATTCAACGGCGACGGCGACATCCATGGCGATCACGCAGGCATGATCGAGACCTCGCAGCTCTGGGCGCTCGAACCGTCCGCCGTCGACATCTCCCGGCTGCCACCGAAGGACGCCCCCGGCCCGCATTTCGCCATGGGGCCCGACGCGTATCAGGCGAGCCGGCTCGCGGGACAGGCGATGGTCGAGCGGCAGGTCGGCTTCCTTGCCGACAAGGCAGCGACGCTCGTCGCCGATTTCGACCGCGTCGCGCCGACCACGCGACTGCGGTCCTTCGCCGATGTCGAACAGCTCTGGCGGGACGTGGTCGCGCCGGCGTTGCCCGGCTTCCTGTCGATGCAGATCGACCCGCACGACACCGGGATCGCGGTGCCGGGGACCAGCCGCTGGGCGATCAACTGGCGGCCGCCCGCGACATAGACCGGCTGCGATCAACCGGGATCGAAGCCGGCGTCGGATTCACCGGTCGCAAGGCAGCGCCGGCATGCGTTCAGCCGGCCCGTCATCGCGCGACAAAAGGTCGCGACTTGCGCATTGGTATGATGTATTTTGCACGCGGACGTCGGTTCCGGAGACCGCGTCTATCGATCCATACTCGGATGCCGGAGAATCTGTTTACCGGCAGCACCCGGGGGGGCGACGATGCAACAGAAAGCCGGCTCACTACCGACCGGCCTTTCGCTGGTGCTGACAGACGACGCCGCCATCGAGCTGCGCGCCGAGGGCTCCGGCCCGGCGATCATCCTGCTGCCATCGCTCGGCCGCAGCGTCGGCGACTTCCATCAGGTTGCCAGAGAACTGGTCCGGCATGGCTATCGGGTCCTTCGCCCGGAACCGCGCGGCATCGGACGAAGCCGCGGCCCGATGAGCGGCAACACGCTCCATCATCTCGCCGCCGATATCGCCTCGATCATCTGGCAGGACGGTGGCGCGCCGTGCGTCGTCGCCGGTCACGCCTTCGGGGCCAAGGTGGCACGCACCCTGGCCTCCGACCGGCCCGAGCTTGTTCGCGCCCTCGTGATTCTCGCCGGTGTCGGCCGCACGGCGATCGATCCCGCAATCCATGCCTCGGTCGTGGCCAGCAGCGATCCGTCGCTGCCGGACCACGAGCGCAAGACCCATCTGACGCGGGCATTCTTCGCCAAGGGAAACGATCCGACCGAATGGCTGGAGGGCTGGCACCCGGACACCCGGGCGATGCAGCTCGAAGCGGAGACGGCGACCGCCCCGGAGGATTTCATCGGCGCGGGAAACGTCCCGATCCTCGATGTCCAGGCGGCGGAGGACGCCGTCGTTCCCGACGCGCGCCGCAGCGAACTCGAGAACGACTTCGGAGAGCGGGTCACCATCGTCGTCATCGAGCGGGCCGGTCACGCACTGCTGCCGGAACAGCCTCAACGCGTGGCGGCCGTGATGCACGACTACGTCCAGAGCCTGTGAATTCCGAACGGCTCCGCCCGCGCTTCACCGCAAGCAGCCGCCGCGTGGAACCGACCGGCGGGGTCGCAGTTGATCTGCCGCAAGGCCGGCCCTTGGACGGGATCCTAGTTTGCCCCGAAATAACGAATGTCGTGGGAAAAAGGCGGATGACCAAAACCAGAGAGGATATCGAGCCGGGGGACATCCCGCTGACGATCTCGCCCGACACGGTGTGCTTTCTCATCGTCAAGGCGCGGGAATTCGACGTCAAGGACGCGGTGACCGAACCGGATGCCGGCTCGAACGCCACCGACGATGGCGATCTGGCGGTCCTCGAAGATCACCCCGACGATCCGGTCCGCGAGGAGATCACCGGACTGGTCGCCAGTCTCAGCGTCGACGAACAGGTCGACCTCGTCGCGCTCGCCTGGCTCGGGCGCGGCGACTATGAGGCCGGGGACTGGCCGGGCGTCCGCGAGGAGGCGGCCGGCGAGCACAACGCCCACACGGCCGGCTATCTGCTCGGCATGCCGCTGCTCGGCG
Source organism: uncultured Alphaproteobacteria bacterium (assembly GCA_963812275.1). GTDB lineage: Bacteria > Pseudomonadota > Alphaproteobacteria > Rhizobiales > Kaistiaceae > Bauldia. The sequence goes on from CAWEUQ010000021.1 coordinate 162,295, forward strand.
ACTATCTCGAGGAAGGCCTGACGATGCTCGGCTATTCCTGCGAGGATACCGAACTCGACCACCTCTGACCGACGGGCGATGGCGGACCGCGCGCTGCGATCAAAGCGTCGGCAGAGCAGCATGAACGCCGGTCAGATCGTGTCGGTCCACGTTCGGTCGTCGTCCTCCAGCCATTTGTTGATCGACTGCTTGTTGTAGATCTCGTGGCTGTTGACGACGATGCGGACGCCTTTCAGCTTCCAGCCGCCGGCGATCCCGTCGGACGACTTGTGAATGCGGACGGAGTGGATATCCAACTCGTAGAGCCCGATGCCCGGATCGAGGTCGAAGGTGTCGGTGTTTCCCCGCTCGAAATCGTCGTGGCTCTCGTTGTCGAGGTTCCAGCTTCGCCCGGCAAGCGTCAGGGTGACGTCGTCGTCGGTGCCCGCCCACATCACGTTGGCTGTGCTGATCTCCACCCGTAGCGTCGAAACGATGGCGCGGTCCGAGATGCATCCGACCCAGACCCGGTGATCGTCCTCGAGCCACTGGTTGATGTCGTCGACATCGCAGATCAGCGATCCACGGTGCCAGGTGCGGACCCGCTTCAGCTTCCAGCCGCCGGCGAAGCCGTCCGGGCTCTTGCGGATGAGGATGCGTTTGATGTCGCTCCGCTGCACCGTGGGTGCCCAGATCGCGTAGCCTTCCTTGTTGTTGCGCTCGCGATCGTCATGGTCCGGGGTGTCGAGCTCGAAGTCGCGATCGCCGATGTCGAGCCACACGGTGTCGTCGGTGCCCGCCCACAGCTCGTCGGCGGTCGTGGTCTCGACGAAGATGTGCGACCAGCCGATCTGGCCCCGCGTATAGCCGCAAAGCCTGCGGGAATTGCCGTCCATGACGCAGTCCTGATGAGGATGGCTGCAGGCGCCGCAATTGCCGTTCGGAATGTTGTCGCATCCGTGCGTCGTGTCGCAGCTCGAACAGGGTGTGCCGCTCCCGGTATATTCGTCGGCCGAGCCGAAGAGATGGCTGGTCTCGTGGGCGGTGATCGCATCAATGGTGCCGCGTCCCCAGCCGCCCCAGTTGTTTTTGTTGGCGAGCGTGATCCGGCCACCGCTGGCATAGGCGTGCCAGGAATTGGCGTAGGGCGTGACGAAGATGACCATCGCATGGGACGAGAAGTTGCGGAGGCGCATCGCCTCGCGATAGTCGGCGACGCCGCTCCAGTCGGCGGAGAAGGTCTGGCCGTGGTAGGTGACCTCGCCCATCGCCGGGTCGCGCCAGTAGGGCTCGTCGGGATCGCCGGATCCATTGGCGACACTGATCTTGACGAACTGGAAATCGTAGACCCACGAGAGGTCGCCGGTCGGATGCTGCTGGGTGAGCCAGCGGTGACCGTCGAGTATCTCCTGGCAGATCTCGTTCCGTTCGGAGGTACCGAACTTCGGTCCGCCGGAGGCCGAGGATTCGACGAAGACGATGCCGACCGACATTTCGCCGGTCATTCGCCAGCAGGCGGCTTCAAGAAAAAAAAGGCGCAGGATCTCTGCGATGAGATCCTTCGGGATGCGGAGAATGCCCTGATAGGACCAGGGGCCAAGCCGGAAGGCGAGGCGTGCGAGATGGTAGGCGAGCGTCCGGTCCCCGTAGATTTCGGCAAGGCGCCGCTCGAAGTCGGCGAATTCCTTCGGCGACATCGGTTTCGGCTCGCGCGGCTTTCCCTTGCCGCGGGTGGTGCCGGGTTGCGGGCCGAGGATCGTCTCGCCGGTGCGTTTCTCGTAGTCGGCGACGAGGCGCAGGAAGTCCTCGGGGCCGATGGCGCTGAAGGGCAGCGGTTCCTGCTTGCCGTCGCCGTTCCACGGCTTGCCGACATCGCCGAGGGCGTCCTTGGTCAGCTTGCGGTACTTGCCGGTGAATCGCGTGTTCCACTGCTGGACGATGGCGAGCTGGTCAGGGTCGAGCTTTTCGAGGTGTTCGCGACCCATCGCCCCTTTCAGTCGGGCCGAGAAGATGCCGAGCTTCGATGCCGCTTCGGCCTGGTCGGGAGTCGCGAGGGCTTCGATGGCGTGGCTTCCATAGTGCGCCACGACGGTCATCGACAGTTCGCGAAGCCGCTCGGCAGCTTCGCGCCGGGCTTCGAACGAGGGACGCTGCATGAGAAACAGGTAAGGCCTCTTGTCCTGCTTTGACATGTTTTCCTCCGCCGCTGGGTGTATTCGTGCCGTCTATTCCAATCGCAGATGCCTTTTTTCAGTTAGAATTTTACCCATTTCACAGAAATACTGCCTTTTTATGGCGAAAAGACCTGTGCTGGATCCGTCCCTGCAGAAGCTCGGGGGGCGATCTTCGGTCTCGAAGACAACGAGCAGATCGTCCGGATCGCCCTCACCTTGGTCCGGGCGGCGCGAATACGGCCGCGGCCCATCGCATCGGTCGGAGCCGGCCGGGTGTCGAGCAGCGCGGCGCGCTGCTGTCGGAGGAGGCGCGCTCAGCCGAGTCTTGTCTCGATCGCGTCCCAGATCAGCGCCGCGATGTCGGCGCCGCCGAACCGCTTGACCTCGCGAATGCCGGTCGGCGAGGTGACGTTGATCTCGGTGAGGTATTCGCCGATCACGTCGATGCCGACGAAGATCAGGCCACGCTCGCGCAGCGTCGGGCCGATCGCCGCGCAGATATCGCGGTCGCGCGCCGTCATCTCGGCCGCCTCGGCCCGCCCGCCGACATGCATGTTGGAGCGCGCCTCGCCCGCCGCCGGCACCCGGTTGATGATGCCGACCGGCTCGCCCTCGACCAGGATGATGCGCTTGTCGCCCTGGCGCACCGCCGGCAGGTATTGCTGGACGACGAAGGGCTCGCGATAGACGTCCTCGAAAATCTCGAGCAGCGAGGCGAGATTCTCGTCGCCGCCGGCGATGCGGAACACCCCGGCGCCGCCGTTGCCGTAGAGCGGCTTGATGATGATGTCGCCATATTCCTCGCGGAAGCCGACGATCTCGCGCCGGTCGCGGGTGATCAGCGTCGGCGGGGTCAGCTCGGTGAATTCGGTGACGAAGAGCTTCTCCGGCGCATTGCGGACATGGGTCGGGTCGTTGACCACCAGCGTCCTGGGGTGGATGCGGTCGAGCAGGTGCGTCGTGGTGATGTAGCCCATGTCGAAGGGCGGATCCTGGCGGAGCTGGATCACGTCGAAGGTCGAGAGATCGCGGGTTTCCGCCGCGCCGAGGGTGTAGTGGTTGCCGTCCTCGTCGCGCACCTCGACCGGTTCGACCCGCGCCTCGACCCGGCCGTTGCGCATCGCCAGCCGGTCGGGCGTGTAGTGGTGGAGGCTATGGCCGCGCCGCGCCGCCTCGAGCATCAGGGCGAAGGTCGAATCGCCACGGATGGCGAGCTTCGATATGTGATCCATCTGAAAAGCGACGTCGAGCGCCATGGGCATGTCTTCTCCGGGCAACGGGTCGAGGCGCTATATCCCCTGCCGGACGGGGTTGTCGAGGGCGGCATGAGCGGGCGTTGCCGCGGCCGGCGCAAGCCGATGCGTTTCCTCGACACTCAGGCCTTGCGCAGGCGCCTCGCCTCGCGACGAAGGACGGCGTTCATTCGCGTCTGCCAGCCCCGGCCGGTCGACCGGAATGTCTCGAGGACATCAGCATCGACACGCAACGATATGCGCTCCTTGGGATTCTCGGCCGGCGGCCGGCCGACCGGCCTCGGCAGGCCCATCTCCTCGAACACCTCCACCGCCGGGCGCAGGTGCCGGGCTTCCTCGTCGGTCAGCGGCGCGGTGTCGTCGTCGACCAGGTAGGGGTCGGGTTTCCTTCGTCTAGAAGCCATAGCGGCGAGCCTCCTTGTCGTGCATCCGGCGCAGGCTGATCACGCGCGCGCGGCCGTTGCGAGGGGTGAAGGCGAGGCAATATTTCTCGCCGTCGATGGTACCGAAAGCGCGGAAGCGCCGCTCGCCGTAGTCGCGGCGCGTATCCTCGGCTACCAGAACGGCCACGAAGCGCTCGGCGATTTCGAAACCGAAGCCGCGCATTTCACGACACTCTTCGGATTTGGCGGGATCGAACTCGATATCCATGGCGTCGGCATTGTCGTTCGATGGACATAATGTTTGTACAAGAATTCCTCAAGTATTTTTGTGCATACAATAACCGTGGTGCAGCAAGCGCGCTGCAGGGAAGGACCTCACCAGCTCCGGCCCTCGCTGTCGAAGACCGAGACCATGTGGCGGGGGAGCCTGCCCGGCACCGCGACGACGACGTCGAAGCGGCGGTCGAGGCCGGCAAGCGCCGGGTGCTTGCCGATCCACAATTCGGCGGCGCGGGCGATGCGCCTGCGGGCCGCCGGCTTCACCGCGAGGATCGCCTCGGCCGCGTCGGACCGCTGCTTGACCTCGACGAAGGCGATCGTCGGCCCGCGTCGGACGATCAGGTCGATTTCGCCGGCGCCGCTCCGATAGCGCCGCGCCAGCACCCGGTAGCCCTTCAGCCGCAGCCACCAGGCGGCGATCGTTTCGGCCCGGCGGCCGCGCATCTCCGCCGCCCGCCGTTTCGGATCGGGGCTAGTCCTCGCCGCCATCCCCCCGGTCCTTCAGCGCCAGCGCCCGCTGGTAGAGGTCGCGGCGCGGCAGCCCGGTCAGCGCCGCCGCCTCGTCCGCCGCCGAGCGCACGGTGCCGGTTTCGAGCAGCCCGGCCAGCAATTCGTCGATGTCGCTGGCATCCGGCGCCGATTCGGCCGGCGGCCCGACGACGACGACGATCTCGCCCTTCGGCGTCGCCTCGCCGCCGAGCTCCGCGGCAAGCGTCGCCAGCGACCCCCGCCGCAGCGTCTCGAAGGTCTTGGTCAGCTCGCGGGCGAGCGTCGCCGGGCGGGTCTCGCCCAGGACCGCCGCCATGTCGGCCAGCGCCGCGGCGACACGCTTGGCCGATTCGTAGAAGACCAGACTGCCCGGAATCGTCGCCAGCGCCGCGAGCCGCTTCTTCCGGGCCGCCTGCTTCTGGGGCAGGAAGCCGGCAAAGAAGAAGGCGTCGGTGGGCAGGCCCGAGGCGACCAGGGCCGCCAGCATGGCCGAGGCGCCGGGCACCGGAACGACCGTATGTCCGGCCTCGATCGCCTCGGCGACCAGCCGGTAGCCGGGGTCGGAAATCAGCGGCGTGCCGGCGTCGCTGACCAGGGCGACCGCCCTGCCCGCCGCCAGTTCCGCCAGGATCCTCGGCCGCTGCGCCGCCGCGTTGTGTTCGTGATAGGCGATCAACGGCCGGGAAATCGTATAACGGTTGAGAAGGATGCGGGTCACCCGCGTGTCCTCGCAGACGATCAGGTCGGCCGCCGCCAGGGTGCCGAGCCCGCGCAAGGTCATGTCGCCGAGGTTGCCGATCGGCGTCGCGACGACGTGGAGGCCGGCAGCGATCGGCCGCGCGGCAAACGCCACGCCGTCGATGGCGAAACCGGGCGCGGCGCCCTCGACGGGCCGCCCGCCGTCACGCATCGGACGGCCGATATCCGGGCCTGTGTTCTCCTGGCGACTTGACAAGACCGTTGCATCTCTTTTGACAGGGCAAGGATGGACCCTATGATTTATCCATTGTTACCGGGTGCTCGGCATCCTGCGGAAAAGTGTATGCGCTTTTCCACCCGGACCGACCGAAGAATCTGAGAAACCGGGGCGGATTCCGGTTGATCCAACACGAATCCTGCACAGGGCGAGGGGGGAAGAGGCGTTTGTCGGGCCTGTTACGAGTTGTTGCGGACCGCGCCCGGCTTTGGGCCATCGTGGCCGCCGGGGTGGTGCTCGCCGCCTGCTCACCGTCGGGACTCCTCAATCCACCCGTTGGCGGCCCGGCCGGACCGGTCGCCGGCGAGGTGATCGGCACCGGCGCCGTGCGCGTCGCCATGCTGCTGCCGCTCTCCGCCACCGGCAACGCCGGGCAACTCGCCAAGGACATGCGGAATTCCGCCGAACTTGCCCTGCGTGAATTCCAGTCCGCCAATATCCAGATTCTGGTCAAGGACGATCGCGGCACGCCGGACGGCGCGCGGGCGGCGGCAACGGCGGCGATCTCGGAAGGCGTCCAGGTCATCCTCGGCCCGCTCTTCGCCGGATCGGTGACGGCGGCGGCCTCGGTCGCGAAGCCGGCAAACGTGCCGATGGTCGCCTTTTCGACCGACACCTCGACCGCTTCGAAAGGCGTCTACCTGATCAGCTTCCTGCCGCAGAGCGACGTCGACCGTATCGTCCGCTTCGCCGCGAGCCAGGGAAATAACTCCTACGCCGCGCTGCTGCCGGCCAACGCCTATGGCGCGCTGGTCGAGGCCGCCTTCCAGCGCGCCGTCGCCAATGCCGGCGGCCGCGTGGTGGTCATCGAGAAATACAATCTCGACCGCGCCTCGATGCAGCAGAAGGCGATGTCGGTCGCCAACGTCGTCAAACAGGGCACCGTCAACGCCGTGTTCCTCCCCGACGGCGGTGAAGCCACCCCCTTCCTCGCCCAGATCCTCGCCGCCAATGGCGTCGGGCCGTCGCAGGTCAAATTCCTCGGCAGCGGCCAGTGGGACGATCCCCGCGTCATCAGCGAATCGAATCTCAACGGCGGCTGGTTCCCGGGCCCGGACCTGACCGGCTTCCAGAGTTTCTCCGAGCGCTACAAGGCCGCTTACGGCAAGACCCCGCTGCGCACCGCCTCTCTCGCCTATGACGCCGTCAGCCTCGCCGCCGGCCTTTCCGGCCGGTTCGGCGCCCAGGCCTTCACCGAGAAGGTTCTGACCACCAGGAGCGGCTTCGTCGGCGTCGACGGCGCCTTCCGCTTCCTCGCCAACGGCACCAACCAGAGGGCGCTCGCCGTCTACCAGATCGAGCGCGGCCAGCTCGGCGTCATCGCCCCGGCGCCAAAGAATTTTGCCAGCGGATTCTAGAGCCATTCAGGAGCGCCATGGCATATGCCGGCATTCAAGCTGCGTGGTTCCGATCGGACGAGATGCTCCCGGGACATGCCTCGAACGCCGCAGTCAGTAGACCGCACGCCCTCCTGAGACATCGAACGTCGCGCCGATGTTGAAGGAGCAGGCCTCCGAGCAGAGAAACAGCGCGATGTCCGCGACCTCGTCGACGGTGCCGAGGCGTTTCGCCGGACTCGCGTCGATCATCCCCTGCACCATCTCCTCCGGCATCTGGCGGAGGATTTCGGTCGCGACGGCCGCCGGCGCGACGCAGTTCACCCGGATATCAGTCTCCGCCAGTTCCTTGCCGAACGACTTGGTGAAGGCGATGATCCCGGCCTTGGCGGCCGAATAGGCCGAGACCAGCGGCGTGCCGTTCTTGCCGGCGAGCGAGGCCATGTTGACCACCCGGCCGTAGCCCTTCCGCTGCATCAGGGGAACGACCTGCCGGCAGACCTCGAACGTGCCGAAGAGGTTCACCTCGACGATTCGTCGCCACCGTGCCGAGTCGAATTCGAGAACCGGCGCGCTCTCGCCGACAAGGCCGGCATTGTTGACGAGGATGTCGACGGTCCCGTGCGTCGCCGTGAGAAGCAAGATGGCCGCCGCTATCGAAGCCGGGTCCGAAACGTCGACCTCGGCGAACGCCACGCCGCTGAACGACGGCGGAACGAGATCCCAGACGAAGACGGATGCGCCCGCATCCCGCAGCCGCTCCGCGATCGCGCGGCCGATGCCGTTCGATCCGCCGGTGACGATCGCGACCCGACCCTGGAAATCGAACGTGACTGGCATGGTAGCCCCCTCTCGGTCCGCCGCCGCTGATCGCCTCGACCCTATCACGTTGGAGGGACACGGACCTCTGCCACCCACATCGCCGAAGTCACCGAAACGTCGAACGACTTTGACCGGCATGCAAAACGCCGACTCTTATTGTGAGAACGAACGCTCCGTGCTATTTTGTACAGACAAGTACTTTCTCGATTTGAGCCGGATGGAGAAACCTCATGTCGGCAATCGGAAGGACTTCGTTTATCGCGGCAATCTTCACACTGGCGCAGCTCTCGGCTTCGCCCTTCGCCTTGGCACTCCCGATAAAGTCCACGCCCGGGTCGAAGTATTGTCAGTGCGCCTGCCGAAGCAGCACCGACTTCAAGGATCTGTCCTGGCCGATGCGGTCGAGCTGCGCCGTCAACACGCATGCCTGCACGTTCAACCCCTCCGGCGGCGGCCCAAAACAGTCCGGGAAGCTGGCCGACTGTGCGGTCTGCACTGCCCAGGCCAGCGGCACCGAGTGGCGCTGCGTACCGACCTCGATCCGGCAGCTGAACCCGATCAGTCCCGACCAGCTTCAGCTCTTGAAATAGCGGCGCAAGCCGCGCCCAAGTTCACGCCGCGAGGTCCGCCACCACCGCGTCGAGCACGAAGGAGCCCGCGCGCGTCGCCCTCAACCGGCCGCCCGGGGTCCGCTCGACCATGCCATGGGCGACGAGGTCGGCGAGCTGTTCGGGATCGAGCACGCGGCCGGAGAGCTTTTCGTAGCGGGCAAGGTCGATGCCCTCGGCAAGCCGAAGCCCCATCAGCAGCATCTCGTCGCCCTGTTCCTCGCGGGTCAGCAACTCGTCGACGATCAGGCCGTCGCCGTAGCGTTCCACCCGCTCGAGCCAGGCTTCCGGATTGCGCTCGGTCTCGGTGGCGTGGCGGCCGTCGGGCAGCCGCAGCCGGCCATGGGCGCCGGGGCCGATGCCGGCATATTCACCGTAGCGCCAGTAGACCAGGTTGTGCCGGCATTCGGCGCCGGGCCGGGCGTGATTGGAAACCTCGTAGGCCGGCAGACCCGCGCCCTCGGCCGTTTCCCGCGTCACCGCATAGAGGTCGGCGGCGGTATCCTCGTCCGGCACCTTGAGCTTGCCGGCGCGATAGAGCCGGGCGAAGGGCGTGTCGTCCTCGATGGTCAGCTGATAGAGCGACAGGTGATCGGCGGCGAGCTTCAGCGCCTCGTCGAGTTCGCGCGCCCAGGCCGCCGGCGTCTGGTCGGGCCGCGCATAGATCAGGTCGAAGGATATCCGCGGAAAGGTTTTTCGCGCGATCTCGATCGCTTTCAAAGCCTCGGCGACATCGTGCAGCCGGCCGAGGAACCGGAGGTCGGCGTCGTTCAGCGCCTGGACGCCGAGCGACACCCGGTTGACGCCTGCCAGCCGATAGCCGCGGAAGCGCTCGGCCTCGACGCTCGACGGATTGGCCTCCAGCGTCACCTCGGTATCGGCCGCCACCGTCCAGTTCAGCGCGATCGCGTCGAGGATGGCGCCGACCGTCGCCGGCTCCATCAGCGACGGCGTGCCGCCGCCGAGGAAGATGCTCGACACGGTGCGGCCGGGCATCCGGTCGGCGGTGGTGGCGATTTCGGCCGCGAGAGCGCGGGCGAAGCGCGCCTGGTCCGGCGGCTGGTGGCGGACATGGGAATTGAAGTCGCAATAGGGGCATTTGGCGGCGCAGAACGGCCAATGGACATAGACGCCGAAGCCGGGATCGGCGGCGCTCATGCCTTCAGCCTCTCGTCGGCGAAGCGGGCGAAGGCGCGGGCGCGGTGGGAGATCGCCGCCTTCACCTCCGGTGGAAGCTCGCCGAAGGTCTGCTCGTAGCCGTCGGGCACGAACATCGGATCGTAGCCGAAGCCACCCTCGCCGCGCGGCGGATCGACCAGCCTGCCGGTTACTTCGCCGGCAAAGTATTCCCGCTCGCCGTCGGGAAAGGCGAGGCACAGCACGGCGACGAAGGCGGCCAGCCGCGGTTCGGGAACGTGAAGCGCATCGAGCCGCACCGTCACCTTCTGCATGGCGTGGGCGAAGTCCTTGTCGGGGCCGGCCCAGCGCGCCGAAAAGACGCCCGGCGCGCCGCCCAGTCCGTCGACCACCAGGCCCGAATCGTCGGCAAGCGCCGGCAGGCCAGAGGCGGCGGCAACGGCGGCGGCCTTGATCCCGGCATTCTCCTCGAAGGTCGCGCCGGTTTCCTCCGGCTCGGCGATGCCGAGTTCGCCGGCCGAGACCACCGACAGGCCGAAGGGCGCGACCATCTCGCCGATTTCGGCGAGCTTGTGGGCGTTGTGGCTGGCGACCACCAGTCTGTCGCCGCGCTGGAAGGCCCGGGCCATCGATGCGCCCGTCAGGTGATGGCGAGCTTCTGGAGCTCGACGAGCTGGGCGATGCCGTCGCGAGCGAGGCCCATCAACCGGCCGAATTCGGCTTCGCTGAACGGCGTCCCCTCGGCAGTGCCCTGGATCTCGACGATGCCGCCGGAGCCGGTCATGACGAAATTGGCGTCGGTCTCGGCCGAGCTGTCCTCGACATAATCGAGGTCGAGCACCGGGGTTTCCCGGTAGATCCCGGCCGAGACCGCGGCGACATGGTCGATCAGCGGCGATTTCTGCACGATCTGCCGCGCCAGCATCCATTCGATACAGTCGCGCAGCGCCACCCAGCCGCCGGTGATCGCCGCGGTGCGGGTGCCGCCATCGGCCTGGATGACGTCGCAGTCGACGACGATCTGGCGTTCGCCGAGCGCCTTGAGGTCGACCACGGCGCGCAGCGACCGTCCGATCAGCCGCTGGATCTCCTGGGTGCGGCCGGACTGCTTGCCGGCGGCCGATTCGCGACGCATGCGCTCGTTGGTGGCGCGCGGCAGCATGCCGTATTCGGCGGTGACCCAGCCCTTGCCGTTGCCGCGCAGCCAGGGCGGCACGCCGGAATCGAGGCTCGCCGTGCACAGCACATGGGTGTCGCCGAAACGGACCAGGCAGGAGCCCTCGGCATGTTTCGACACGCCGCGTTCCAGACGCACCGGGCGCATGTCGGCCGGGGCGCGTTTCGAGGGTCGGAGGCTGGTTTCGACTGTGGTTTCCATGTCGCTTCTTAGCCGCCACTTGGCGCCAAGGCAAAGGCCGCTTGAAACCTTGGTGAAAACCGACACTTAATAGCGATGAACATGGACCATTGGCGATGACCAGTCAGCCCCCGTCGAACTTCCAGATCGGCTCCGGCGCAGGCGATTCGCAAGGCTCGGCGCTGCAGGGCCTCGATCGCCGTTCCCGCGACATCTTCCGCAGCATCGTCGAATCCTATCTCGACACCGGCGAGCCGGTCGGCTCGCGCAACATCAGCCGGCTGCTGCCGATGTCGCTGTCGCCGGCCTCGGTCCGCAACGTCATGGCCGATCTCGAACAGCTCGGCCTGATCTACGCGCCGCATACCTCGGCCGGCCGGCTGCCGACCGAATACGGGCTGCGCTTCTTCGTCGACGCGCTGCTCGAGATCGGCGACCTGTCGATCGAGGAGCGCAATCGCATCGAGGCGCAGATGCGCGCCAACGAGCCCGGCCGGACGATGGAGAGCCTGCTCAACGAGGCGAGCCAGGCGCTGTCGGGGCTGTCGCACGGCGCCGGCGTCGTCCTCTCCGGCAAGACCGACATCCGGCTGAAGCATGTCGAATTCGTCCGCATCGAGCCGACCCGGGCGCTGGTCGTGCTGGTCGGCGAGGACGGGTCGGTCGAGAACCGGCTGATCGACCTCGATCCCGACACCACGCCCTCGGCGCTGGTCGAGGCCGGCAACTATCTCAACACCCGGCTCCGCGGCCGCACCCTTTCGGAGGCGAGGAGCGAGCTGCAGCGCCGCGAGGCGGAGGCCCGCGCCGAACTCGACCAGCTGACCAACAAGCTGGTCGAGGCGGGGCTCGCCACCTGGGGCGATGTCTCGACCGGCCATCCGGCGACGCTGATCGTGCGCGGCCGCGCCAACCTCATCGAGGACGTGACGGCGGCCGAGGATCTCGAACGCATCCGCCATCTCTTCGACGACCTCGAGACCCAGCGCGAGCTGATCCGCCTGCTCGGCCTCGCCGAGGCCGGCGACGGCGTCCGCATCTTCATCGGCTCGGAGAACCAGCTCTTCTCGCTGTCGGGATCGTCGCTGGTCGTCTCGCCCTATCGCGACACCGAGCAGCGGGTGATCGGCGTCCTCGGCGTCATCGGCCCGACCCGGCTCAACTATGCCCGCATCGTGCCGATGGTCGACTACACCGCCCAGCTCGTCAGCCGCCTGCTGCGGTAGCGATCGGTCCCACCTCGCGACCCGACGCAGGGAGGGAGCCCAGCCCTCCCCTTTTGGGAGGGCCGAAACCGCCCTTGCGGTTTCTGGGAGGGGTAGGTCCGGAGGCAAGAGGCAATAGATGCCCCACCAGGAAGTCGCACGCGCCAACCGCCACCACGGCAAGGCCATGCGGCCTCGGTTGACCCCGAGGATTTCCATCTCCGGGGCGTGAGCGGTCTTGGCGGTGTCGCACCCGTCGAGTCACCCACCTCGCCATCCTGAGAGCCTGCCCCCGGCTCGATCAGGGTCCGCGAAGCGGAGCCTCGACCCCCGTCATCCTGAGGTGCGAGGGCAGAGCCCGAGCCTCGAAGGACGCACGCCGCCCTCGCAAACGGACTCACGCTGCCCCGAGATACTTCCGCCAGATCGCCTTCTCGCCCAAGATCTCCATCTGCGCGGCGTGGGCGGCCATCTCCGCCTCGCTGACCCGGAAGAGCCGGGGCTCGGGGCGCGGCGCGGCGGCGTGGACGATCGCGCCATAGGTCGGCTGCGACCCGCCGCCCGGCTCGTCGGCGAGGATCAGGCTCGCCTGGCGGCCGCCGATCAGTTCGACATAGACCTCGGCCAGCAGATGCGAGTCGAGCAGCGCCCCATGCAGGGTCCGCCGGCTGGTGTCGACCTGGTAGCGGGCGCAGAGCGCGTCGAGCGAATTCGGCCCGGCCGGGTGCTTGCGGCGGGCGAGCATCAGCGAATCGATGATCCGCGCCGCCGGAATCGCCGGCTGGCCGCAGCGGTCGAGCTCGGCATTGAGGAAGGCGAGGTCGAATTCGGCGTTATGGGCGATCAGCGGCGCGTCGCCGATGAAGGCGGCGAACTCGGCGACGATCGTGGCGAAGAGCGGCTTGTCGGCCAGGAACTTGTCGTCGAGGCCGTGGACCCGCATCGCCTCGATCGGCATCGGCCGCTGGGGATTGAGATAGCGATGGAAGGTCTGGCCGGTCGGGATGTGGTTGAACAGCTCGACGCAGCCGATCTCGACGATCCGGTCGCCGTTGGTCGGGTCGAGGCCGGTGGTTTCGGTGTCGAAGACGATCTCGCGCATGATTCGCGAATCGTGGACGCCAAACGGCCGCCGCGCAACCCACGGCGGGTCGCGGCGACGAAGGTTGTCGTGGACAGGCCCCGTTCCGGAAGCCTCAGCCCTGTCGATGATAAGCTCGCGCCGGCCTATTTCGGCTTGCGCGCCCTGGTGCCTTTCGGGCGTTCGGCGGGCGCTGCGGCCGCAGCCCCGGCGCGCTTGGCGGCAGGCTTGCGCTTTGGTTTGGCCGCGGGCTCGTCATGGGCGGGCTCGTCGACGAAGGCGATGTCTTTGGCCGCGCCCGCCACCGCCTGTTCCGCCTTCCGCCAGTGCTCCTCGGCCTTGTCGGCTGGGCGTCCCTCGTCTTCCCAGATCCGGTAGGCGTGCCGCCTGATTTCGTCGTCCTTCGCGTTACCGATGTCGCCGTCCATATCGTTCGCTCCAGCTGATCGATCCTCCAGGGATAATGTCCACCGCAGTGGAGCGTTCCGCAAGAGCGGCTTTACGTCTCCCCCGTCATCCCGGCGACGGCCCTGAGGATTCCGGCCACCTGTCGGCGCGCGTCGTCAAGGCCGTGGCTGGTGTCGACGAGGAAATGCGCGCGGCGGCGCTTTTCCGCGTCCGGTGTCTGGCGGGCGATCATGGCCTCGGCCCGCGCCGGGGTCATGCCCGCGCGCGCAAGCATCCGGGCCATCTGGATGTCGGGTGTCGTCGTCACCACGATCACCGCGTCGACGTCGCCTTCGGCGCCGGTCTCGAACAAGAGCGGAATATCGAGGAGGACGGTCTTTCGCCCGCCCGCCAACGCGGCAGTCATGAATCCGTCGCGCTCGGCCCGAACCAGCGGATGGACGATGGTCTCGAGCTTCGCCATCGCCTCCTCGTCGCCGAGCACCCGGTCGCGCAGCCGGTCGCGGTCGACTTCGCCATTCGTGGTGGTGCCGGGAAACGCCGCCTCGACCAGCGCCGCGGCGGCGCCACGATAAAGCCGGTGGACCGTCCGGTCGGCGTCGAAGACCGGGATGCCGGACGCCGCGAACATGCCGGCGGTGGTCGATTTGCCCATCGCCGCCGAGCCGGTCAGGCCGAGCACCAGCATCAGGCGGCGTCCGTGGCGGCCGTTTCCTCCGCCGGGCCGCCCGTCGGGGAAACGCCCATCGTCTCCAGCACGGCGGCGCGCAGCGCCGGCGTCACCGTCGGTCGCTGGCCGAACCAGTGCTCGAATCCCGGAGCCGCCTGGTGGAGCAGCATCCCGAGCCCGCCGACAGCGCGCAAACCTCGCGCCTCGGCCGCCTCCATCAATCCGGTCTTCAGCGGTACATAGACGAGGTCGCTGACCACGGCCTTGCCGGGCATCGGCCCGAGGTCGAGGTCGAGCCGCGGCTGGCCGTCCATGCCGAGCGTCGTGGTATTGACCAGGACGCGGGCGTCGGCGAGCAGGCCGGGGAGCGCGGTGAACCGCGCCGCCTTGATCGGCCCGCCGAGATTGCGGGCGATCTGCTCGGCCCGCTTTTCGGTGCGGTTGACGATGGTGACCGGAGCGAAGCCGCGCGAGCGCAACGCGAAGACGATCGCCTTGGCCGCGCCGCCGGCGCCGAGCACGACCGCCGGGCCGGGATGGGCGTCCCAGCCGGGCGCCTCCTCGTCGAGGCTGGCGAGAAATCCGGGCGCGTCGGTATTGGCGCCGATCAGCCGGCCGTCCTCCAGCCAGATCGTGTTGAGCGCGCGGATGGCGCGGGCCGCATCGTCCATCTCCGCGACGGCGGCGAAGGCGGCCTCCTTGTGCGGCACCGTGACGTTGCAGCCGACGAAGCCGGAATTGGCAAAGGCGGCGAAGAAGCCGGCGATGGCGTCCGGCTCGACCGGGTGCAGGACATAGTCGCCGGCGAGCCCCAGTTCCTTCAGCCAGAAGCGATGGATCACCGGCGAGCGCGAATGCTTCACCGGCCATCCGACAACGCAGGCGAGAGGTGTGGTCATGAACTGGGCCTCTATGATGGTGGCGAGCATGCGGTCGCCGGATCAGGTGTCTCGCGTCCTTCGAGGCTCCGCTTCGCGGAGCGCCTCAGGATGGCAAAAGGGGGTTTTCCGCCCCGACAGAGTTCATCTCTGCTTCTTCGTAGCACCTCTTTGCCATCCTGAGGTGCGAGGACAAAGCCCGAGCCTCGAAGGCCTGCCCCCGACTTGATCGGGGGACGAACCGCGTTCCCATCCCTCTCACCCCAGAGCCCCCTCCTCCCGCAGCCATTTGAGCAGCGGCAGGATCGGCAGTCCGAGGATCGCGAAATAGTCGCCGTCGATCCGGTCGAAGAGCTGGATGCCTGGTCCCTCGATCTGATAGGCGCCGACGCTGGCCAGCGCCGCCTCGCCGACGACGCGAGATAGCGATCGACCTCCGCGGCCGACAGCGGCCGCATGGTCATCGCCGCGCTTTCGAGATGCCGCCACCGCACCGCGCCGTCGCGAACGCCGACCACCGCGGTCTGGAGATGGTGGGTTCGGCCGGCAAGTGTCAGCAGTTGCTCGCGCGCCGCCTCCATCGTCTCCGGCTTGACCCAGCGCTCGCCGTCGGCGTCGAGAGTCTGGTCGGCGCCGATGACGAGTGCGTCCGGCGCCGACGCGGCAACGTCGATCGCCTTGGCTTCAGCGAGCGCCATCGCGATCTCGCCCGGCGAGCGGCCGGCGGCGAGCAGCGGCGCCTCGACCTGGCGTTCGTCGACCCGCGACGGCAGCGTCTCGAACCCGATCCCGGCGGCGCAGAGGACCGCGCCGCGCGCCGGGCTCTTCGAGGCCAGGATGATTCGGACCATGCCCCGCGGCCTCAAGGCGGGGCAGCGTCGCGCTCGCGCTTTTCGCGCAGCGCGAGGATCGCCGCGGCTGTCTCCTCGATCGATCGACGGCTGACATCGATGGTCGGCCAGCCGTAGCGGGCGAACAGCTTGCGGGCCTGGGAGATCTCGTCGGCAATCGCCGCCTTGTCGATATAGGATTCGCCATGGGCCATGGCGTTCAGCGACAGGACGCGATTCTCGCGCAGTTGCGCGATCCGCTCGGCGCTTGCCGTCAGGCCGACGACCAGCGGGTGCTTGACGGTCGCCAGCTCCGGCGGCGGCGGCACGCCCGGCACCAGCGGAATATTCGCGGTCTTGATGCCACGATTGGCGAGATAGATACTGGTCGGGGTCTTCGACGTCCGGCTGATCCCGAGCAGGATGACATCGGCCTCCTCGAGCGCGCCGGCAAGCTGCCCGTCGTCATGGATCATGGTGAAATTCAGCGCGTCGATGCGGCGGAAATAATCCGCGTCGAGCATGTGCTGGGCGCCGACTTTCCGGGCATGCGGCGTCCCAAGGTAGTTCTGAAGAAGCTGGAGAACCGGCTCGAGCACCGAGGCGCAGGGAATCCCGATCCGGCGGCATTCCTGGTCGAGCCGCTCGCCGAGGTCCTTGTCGACCAGGGTATAGAGGACGATTCCCGGCTCCTCCTCCAGCGCCGCGACGATCAGATCGAGCTGCTTGCGGGTGCGGACCATCGAATGGATATGCTCGACCGGCCGCACATCGCGATACTGCGCCGCGGCGGCTCGCCCGACGGTGATCAGCGTTTCACCGGTCGCGTCGGAAATCATGTGCAGGTGGAAGAAGCCCTCGCGGTTCTTCACATGGTTCTCCCCGGGCCTGTGGATAAAATCCCGAAAATCGGCTTTGCCTCACCGGTCGCGCCGAACTGTCCCCGAAGCGCCGGATTCGATCAACAGGGCAGAAGCTGTGGTTACGATTCCGTGACCATGGGATGGAATCGGTCATTTCACAGGCAATCCCGAACCGTCCCGTGGATCGTCCTGTGGATAGCGCTGAACGAAGCCATGACACAATGGTTAACGACTTGTTAACGCACGCGGCTCCCGACTGTCCCCGCTCTTACCATTCATCGCCGTCGGACCACCGAATTTCGATCCCGGTTCCCGGTTCGATGATGGATGAATTGTGGACGGGGCGGATTGGCTGTAATCCACCCCCAAACTAAAGCAATAGAAGTAAGATTCTCTTAAATTCTTGGATAATCCGGTGAACGAAAAGCGTCCTGCCTGTCCCGACGGTCGACTGCGTGCGGTTCTCGAAGGCGTGGTCGTCGATCCGCCGCCGATCTGGCTGATGCGCCAGGCCGGACGCTACCTGCCCGAGTACCGCGCCTTGCGCGCGGCGGCCGGCTCGTTTCTCGATCTCTGTCTCGATCCGGTTCGCGCGACGGAAATCACGCTGCAGCCGGTGAAGCGGTTTGGTTTCGACGCGGCGATCATCTTTTCGGATATCCTGATGGTGCCGTATGCCTTCGGTCGGAATCTCACCTTTGTCGAAGGCGAGGGACCGAGGCTGGATCCGGTCGATGCCGAGGCAATCGCCGGCCTTGACGTGAGCCGTGTGGCCGAGCGGCTTGCGCCACTCTTCGAGGCGGTCGGCCGGGTTGACGATGCGCTGGATGACGACCGGTCGCTGATCGGCTTCTGCGGGGCGCCGTGGACGGTGGCGACCTACATGGTGGCCGGCCGGGGCACCCCGGACCAGGCGCCGGCACGGCTGATGGCGGCAACGCAGCCGGAGTTGTTCCAGGTCCTGATCGATCGGCTGGTCGAAGCGTCGGTGATCTCGCTTCTCGGCCAGATCAGGGCGGGCGCCGATGTCGTGCAGATCTTCGACAGCTGGGCGGGCATCCTCAACGACGATGATTTCGATCGCTGGTCGATTGCGCCGACCAGGAGAATCGTCGATGCCGTGCGGAAGGAAGCGCATGCGATCCGGATCATCGGTTTTCCGAAAGGCGCCGGTCTCCGTCTCGAGCGCTATGTCGAAAAGACCGGCGTCGATGCGGTCGGCATCGACTGGACGGTGCCGCTCGATTTCGCCCGGGACCGGCTGCAGCCGCTGACGGCGGTGCAGGGGAACCTCGACCCGCTTGTCCTCGTCGCCGGCGGCGCTGCGCTCGACCGGGCGGTGGATGAAATCCTCGCGGCGTTGCGTGGTGGCCGGTTCATCTTCAACCTCGGCCATGGCATCGTCCCGCAGACCCCGATCGCCCATGTCGAGCGGCTGATCGCCCGGGTCCGGGGAGGCTGAGGCGGGAACGATGCAGGTCGAGACCCGCAACCGGATCCTTCGAGCCGCGACGGGAATAGCCCTTGTCGTGGTGCTGTTCGCGCTCTTGGCGTGGTGGCAGCCGTCCGGCCTCTACAACTGGCTGAAAGCCGCCCACATCATCGCCGTCATCTCGTGGATGGCGGGGATGCTCTACCTGCCACGGCTGTTCGTCTACCACACGGCCGCGGAGCCCGGGTCGGTCCAGTCCGAGACCTTCAAGGTGATGGAACGACGACTGCTGCGGGCGATCATCAACCCGGCGATGGTCGCGACCTGGGTGCTCGGCCTGTGGCTCGCCTGGGACGGCGGCTGGTTCCAGAGTCCCTGGCTGCACGCCAAGATCCTGCTGGTGGTGATCCTCTCCGGGGTCCACGGCTTCCTGGCGCGCTGGGTCCGGGATTTCGCCGCCGACCGCAACACCCGAAGCCAGCGCTTCTACCGCATCCTCAACGAGGTGCCGACACTGCTGATGATCGCCATCGTCATCCTCGTCGTGGTCAAGCCGTTCTGATCGCTGCAACCCCCTTGCCGTTCCTTGCACGAACGACTATCTTGCGCCAACCGCACGAGAAGCAGACGGGCTCTGGCGTTCGATTGGGACCGTCAGACGGCCGTGCCGACGAAATCCCTTCCGGCCAGAACCTCTGCATTCCCTCCCCCTCTGTGCCCTTTTACCTCACTCCAAGAGACATCTGATTTTATGCCAGAAATGAAACTGAAGGACCTCAAGGCGAAGTCGCCTGTCGAGCTTCTGGCCTTCGCCGAAGAACTCGAGGTCGAAAACGCGAGCGTGCTCCGCAAACAGGAGCTGATGTTCGCGATCCTCAAGGAACTCGCCGCCAACGAAACCGAGATCATCGGAGAAGGCGTCGTCGAGGTGCTCCAGGACGGCTTCGGCTTCCTCCGCTCGCCCGACGCCAATTACCTCGCCGGTCCCGACGACATCTACGTGTCACCGTCGCAGATTCGACGATTTTCGCTGCGCACCGGCGACACGGTGGAAGGCCAGATTCGCAGCCCGAAGGACGGGGAGCGCTATTTCGCGCTGCTCAAGGTCAACACGATCAACTTCGAGGACCCCGAAAACGCCCGCCACAAGGTCCACTTCGACAACCTGACGCCGCTCTATCCCGACGAGCGGTTCCGCATGGAAGCTCGAGAACCCGACCGGCAAGGACCTGTCGGCGCGGATCATCGATCTCGTCGCGCCGCTCGGCAAGGGCCAGCGCGGACTGATCACCGCGCCGCCGCGCACCGGCAAGACCGTTTTCCTCCAGAACATCGCCGCCTCGATCGCCGCGAATCATCCCGAGTGCTACCTCATCGTCCTGCTCATCGACGAGCGGCCGGAGGAAGTCACCGACATGCAGCGCTCGGTCAAGGGCGAGGTCATCTCCTCGACCTTCGACGAGCCCGCGACGCGCCACGTCGCCGTCGCCGAGATGGTCATCGAGAAGGCCAAGCGCCTGGTCGAACACGGCCGCGACGTCGTCATCCTGCTCGATTCGATCACCCGCCTCGGGCGCGCCTACAACACGGTCGTGCCGTCGTCGGGCAAGGTGCTGACCGGCGGTGTCGACGCCAACGCCCTGCAGCGGCCGAAGCGCTTCTTCGGCGCCGCCCGCAACATCGAGGAAGGCGGTTCGCTGACCATCATCTCGACGGCGCTGATCGATACCGGCAGCCGCATGGACGAGGTGATCTTCGAGGAGTTCAAGGGCACCGGTAACTCGGAAATCATTCTCGATCGCAAGGTCGCCGACAAGCGCACCTTCCCGGCGATCGACATCACCCGCTCCGGCACCCGCAAGGAAGAACTGCTGGTGCCGCCGGATATCCTCAAGAAGATGTACGTGCTCCGCCGCATCCTGATGCCGATGGGCACGGTCGACGCGATCGAATTCCTGCTCGACAAGCTCCGCCAGACCAAGAGCAACGACGACTTCTTCGACCAGATGAACACCTGATCCGGCGGACCGCGCGTGTCGCGGTCCCGGTGAACGGCGCCTGACGCGACAGAGAGGTCGCGCCGGCTCGGATTCGGACTGCCGATCGATTGCTGCCTTGACGATACGACCGTCAACGTCCGGCCGCCGGCCGGCGTATGACGCCACCGGGGTTCGGTGCGCGGTGCGCGCTGGTCGCTCTCGGCTCAGGCCGTACGGAGCGCGCGGCGGAACCAGCTGGCGGTACGGCGCTCGGCCTGTTCGGCCCGCTCGGCTCGGGGCGCCCATGCCGGTGCCGGTCTCGCCCTCGTAGCGGGCAAAGCCGAGCACCTTGACCCGGTCCTTCGCTTCGCTCAGCGACAGGGCGGGGATTTCGATGCTCCATTCCGCGCCGTCGAAGCGGTAGGTGAAGCGGTAGGTCCTGTATTGGGGCCGGGGCTGGGTCTGCGGGTGGGAACGCGCTGTTGAAATCACGACTGTCATATCGAAGCGCCTGTTACGCGGATGAAGGGTCAGGTTGGTTGCGGCGACGGGTGTCCGGTTCGGTGTTCTCCGCTCTTGGACGGGAGGTAGGGTTCGGTCGCGGATCGCAACGAAGCCTGTTGCTGATGGATTACTTTAAAGGACGATCGGTTTACGAAACGTAAACCATGTTTTTCTTGGACGGCGTGTTGGGGGTCAAAGCAGGGCGGCGAGCCCGACGGGGTCGGTGACCGGCAGCGAGCAGGTTTCGCCCTGGCAGACATAGGCGGTGGTGATGCCGCCGGTCGCGGTCTTGCCGGCGGCCGGGTGGGTTGGCGGCAGGTCGGCGGAGCCTTCGTGAACGGACAGGATGGTGTCGGGTGTCCAGTGGTCGCGGACGGTCGCGACGAGCTGGTCGGGCGTTGTGCCCGGCGGGTGAATGATGACGACGTCGACGGCGCGGAGGCGGAAGTCGAGGGCGGAGAGCATGCCGGCGGCGGCGAAGAGGTTTTGCGCCACGTATGGGCGCGGAGGCCGCGATGATCGCGTCGGCGTCGGCGCGGTAGCTATCCTTGCCGGTCAGATGCCAGAGACGGATCAGGTTCCGGGCCATGACGGAATTGGCGGCCGGTGTCGCTTCGTCGGTTTCGGAGCGGGGACGGACGATCAGCGCTTCGGCGTCGTCGGCGGGCAGGAAATAGCCGGCGGTGTCGTCGTCCCAGTGGTGGCGACGGACGAGATCGGCGAGACGCTCTGCCTCCCTCACATAGGCCGTGTCGAGGGTCGCCGCGTGGAGCGCGAGCGCGGCGTTGATGATGTTCGCGTAGTCGGTGGCCAGCCCGGGGAACACGCTCTTGCCGTCGCGCCACGAGTGGGCGAGCCGGCCGTCCCGCGCCATCGGCCCGGTGATGAAGGCGAAGGCGCGGGTCGCCATGGCGATCCAGTCGGGCCGCGCGAAGGTGGTGCCGGCAAGGGCCAGCGCGGCGATCGCGAGGCCGTTCCAGTCGGCGAGCAGCTTGTCGTCGGTGGCGGGCCGGGTGCGGTGCTCCCGCTCGGCGAGGAGGGTCAGGCGCGCGGTGGCGAGGCGGGTCTCTTCGGCATCGGCGAGTCGGTCCATCGCTCCGAGACGGTTGAGGATATTGACGCCTTCCCAGTTGCCTTGGGGATAGACCCCATAGTGCGAAATGAAGAAGGCGCCCTCCTCCGGGCCGAGAAGCCGCAGGATGTCGGCTTCGCTCCAGACATAGAATTTGCCTTCGTGGCCTTCGGAGTCGGCGTCGATGCTGGCGGCGAAGGCGCCGGACTCCGTCGTCATCTCGCGGTCGAGCCAGGCGACGGTCTCGACGACGCGATCGCGGAACAGCGGGTCGCCGGTGGCGATGAAGGCAAGCGACAGCAGTTCGATGAGCTGGGCGTTGTCGTAGAGCATCTTCTCGAAATGCGGCACCAGCCAGCGGTCGTCGACGGAATAGCGGGCGAAGCCGCCGCCGAGGTGGTCGTAGATGCCGCCCTGGCAGATGTTGCGAAGCGTGGTCAGCACGGCCTCGCGATAGGCGGGATCGGGCAACCGGGTGCCGGCCCGCCACAGGAATGTGAGCAGGCTCGCCTGGGGAAATTTCGGGGCGCCTTTGGTGCCGCCGTGTTGGTGGTCGATCAGACCGAGCAGTCGGGCGGCGGCGCGATCGAGGAGATTGGCGTCGAGGGTGACGGTGTCGTCCTTGGCGGTATGGCGCTCCGACAGGCGCTCCATCAGCAATGCTGCTGTTATGGGTGACGGTGTCGGGGTCTTCGCGGACGACGCGGGCGACCTCCTCGAGGACGCTGACGAAGGAGGGTCTGCCGTAGCGGGCGGTATTGGGGAAATAGGTGCCGCCCCAGATCGGTTTGCCGTCGGGGGTGAGGAACATGGTCAGCGGCCAGCCGCCCTGCTCTCCGAGAGCGTGAAGCGCGGTCATGTAGATCTGGTCGATGTCGGGCCGTTCCTCGCGGTCGACCTTGATATTGATGAAAAGACGGTTCATCACCGCGGCGGTCGCCGGGTCTTCGAAGCTTTCGTGCGCCATGACATGGCACCAGTGGCAGGCGGCGTAGCCGACCGAAAGCAGGATCGGTTTGTTGGTTCGTTGCGCTTCTTCCAGCGCGGCCGGGCCCCAGGCGCGCCAATGGACCGGATTGTCCTTATGCTGCAGGAGATAGGGGCTCGATTCGTGGACCAGCAGATTTTCGGTCATGGTTTGCAATCTAGTAACGGCTTGGCCGTTTAGATAGGGCGAAGGACCGATGGCGGCCGACACGATCTTTGCGCTGGCCTCGGGCGGGACGCCGGCCGGCGTCGCGGTGATCCGGATTTCGGGGCCGGGAGTCCGATTCGGACTCGAAACGTTGATCGATTCGATTCCGGAACCACGTAAGGCCACCCTCATTCTGTTGCGATCCGAGAGCGGCGATCCGATCGACCGGGGGCTGGTGTTGTTCTTTCCGGCGCCGGCGAGTTTCACCGGCGAGGATGTTGCCGAGTTTCATCTGCATGGTGGAAGGGCCGTGGTCGCGGCGACGCTTGAGGCGCTTGGGGCGGCTTGCCGGGTTCCGGGCGGCGGAGGCAGGAGAGTTCACCCGCCGGGCCTTCGACGGCGGCAAGCTGGATCTCAGCCAGGTCGAGGGATTGGCCGATCTCGTCGCGGCCGAGACCGAGGCGCAGCGTCGGGCCGCGCTGCGGCAGGCCGGCGGCGGGCTCCGGGATGTCTGCGAGGGATGGCGGGAGCGCCTGGTTCGCGCCCGGGCCTTGCTCGAGGCGGAGCTGGATTTTGCCGATGAGGACGACGTACCGGGTTCGGTGGCCGAGTCGGCCTGGGCGGATGTCGGGGCCCTGGTGGCCGATATTGCGGCGGCGCTCGATGACGGCCATCGGGGCGAGCGGTTGCGGGATGGCTTCGAGGTCGTGGTTCTCGGGGCGCCGAATGCCGGCAAGTCGAGCCTGATCAACGCGCTGGCGCGCCGTGACGTGGCGATCGTTTCGGAGGAACCGGGGACGACCCGCGACCTGATCGAGGTGCGCCTCGATCTCGGCGGTTTCCCGGTGACGGTCGTCGACACCGCCGGAATGCGCGAAGCCGGCGGCGCCGTCGAACGCGAAGGAATGCGGCGCGCCACGGCGCGGGCGGAGACCGCGGACATGCTGCTTTGGCTGGAGGATGTCTCGGTTGACCGGGGCAGCCAGCCGGTGGTGCCGGACGGGATCCCCTGCCTTCGGGTCGCGACCAAGATCGACCGGGTCGATTCGGATGAAGAACGAGCCCGGGTTTCCGCGGGATACGACCTCGCCCTGTCGCTGGTGACCGGGTCGGGTCTGGACGATCTGATCGCGCGGTTGTCGGATGCCGCGCGGCGATCGCTGTCTTCGTCGGAGGTGGCGCTGGTCACCCGGGCGCGGCAGCGGTCGGCCCTGGTCGGGTGTCGGGAGGCTTTGCTGGAAGCCCTCGATGGCGATGGAAAGCCGCTGGAGTTGCGGGCCGAGGATTTGCGCCGGGCGACCGATGCGCTTGGGAGAGTCACGGGGCGGGTCGACGTCGAGGACCTTCTGGATGTCATTTTCGGCGAGTTTTGCATCGGCAAGTGACGTGTCTCGGCGGCGCAGGGTGCTTCGCGAGCTCCCGATCCCGTCCGCGTTCCGCCCGGGATGTGTCCGATGCGTGTCCGGGAGCGCCCTGGTGTGCCCCAAAGCCTCCATGGAGGTCGGAAATCGAGCGGGCTCGCGGAATTCATCTGGCGATCGGAGGCGTGTTTCACGTGAAACATCGGTCCTTGTGGATCCCTTGTGTCTCATTCGGCCTTTGACGGTGGCGGGGCGAGTGGGCTAGGGAAATCGCCATGGACGGGTTCGATGTCATTGTCGTTGGCGGCGGCCACGCCGGCACCGAGGCAGCGGCCGCCGCGGCGCGCTTCGGCGCGCGGACGGCGCTCGTCACCCACGCCTTTGCGACGGTCGGCGCCATGTCGTGCAATCCCGCCATCGGCGGGATCGGCAAGGGCCACCTGGTCCGGGAAGTCGACGCCCTGGACGGCTTGATGGGCGTCGCGGCGGACCGGGCCGGTATTCAGTTCCGGATGCTCAATCGCCGCAAGGGTCCGGCGGTACGCGGGCCCCGGGCCCAGGCCGACCGCAAGCTCTATCGCCAGGCGATCCAGGCGCTGCTTCGCGAAACGCGCGAACCTTTCGATCGTCGAAGGCGAGGTCGACGATCTTCTGGTCAAGGACGGCCGCACGGTCGGCGTCCGGCTCGGCGACGGCCGGGAGCTCGCTGCAGGTGCGGTCGTGATCACCACCGGCACCTTCCTGCGCGGTGTCATCCACATCGGCGACAAGACCATTCCTGCCGGTCGGGTCGGCGAGGGACCGGCCGTCGGTCTGGCGGAGACGATCGAACGGCTTGGTTTCGCGATGGGTCGCCTGAAGACCGGGACGCCGCCACGCCTCGACGGCAAGACCATCGATTGGGCGAACCTCGAGCGGCAGCCCGGCGACGCGCCGCCGGTGCCCTTCTCGTTCATGACCGACGCGATCACCACGCCGCAGGTCGATTGCCATATCACCCGGACGACGCCGGCGACTCACGCGATCATCGAAGCGAATATCGGCCGGTCGGCCATGTATTCGGGGCAGATTTCCGGTCGCGGTCCGCGCTATTGCCCGTCGATCGAGGACAAGGTCGTGCGCTTCGGCGAGCGCGACGGGCATCAGATTTTCCTCGAGCCGGAAGGGCTCGACGACGACACCATCTACCCCAACGGGATTTCGACGTCGCTGCCGGAAGATGTCCAGACGGCGATGATCGCGTCGATTCCGGGCCTTGAGAAGGCAGTCATCCTGCGGGCCGGCTACGCGATCGAATATGACCATGTCGATCCCCGCGAACTCTCGGCGACGCTGGAGACCCGCAAGCTGCCGGGGCTGTTCCTGGCGGGGCAGATCAACGGGACGACCGGCTACGAAGAGGCGGCGGGCCAGGGGCTTGGTCGCCGGCCTGAACGCGGCCCGCGCCGCCGCCGGCATGGACGGCGCGGTGCTCGGGCGGGCGGACGCCTATATCGGGGTGATGATCGACGATCTGGTCACCCGCGGGGTGACGGAGCCCTACAGGATGTTCACCTCCCGCGCCGAGTATCGCTTGTCGCTGCGGGCGGACAATGCGGATCGACGCCTGACCGGTGAGGGCGAGCGGCTGGGCGTTGTCGGACCTCGGCGAGGGCAGAAATTCGCGGCGAAAATGGCCGCATTGGCCGAGGCGCGGCGGGTGATGGAGTCGCTGTCGCTGACGCCGAACGAAGCAGCGAAGCATGGCCTGGTGTTGAATCGGGACGGTGTTCGTCGTTCGGCCTTCGAGCTGCTGGCGCGGCCGGATATAGCGATGGAACACCTGGCGAAGGTGTGGCCGGCGCTCGGTGACCTTGATCGATTCGTGTCCGAACAGATTGAAATCGATGCCGGGTACGCGGTCTATCTCGAGCGGCAGGACGCGGATATCGAATCGTTCCGGCGCGACGAGAAAGTGGCCCTTCCGGACGGTCTGGATTTCGATCAGGTTGCCGGGCTGTCGACGGAAATGCGGGAGAAATTGGCTGCCGCGGCCCCCCGGACCCTGGCCCAGGCGGCGCGTGTCCACGGGGTGACGCCGGCGGCGTTGGTGGCGCTGCTCGGCGAGGTCAAGCGCAACCGGAGCCGCGATGCGGCCTGAAAGCCATTCGGGCGATGGCCCTGATATAGTCCGGTCGATTCTGCCTGTTTCACGTGAAACAATCGAGCGTCTCGAAACGCTCGTCGCCCTGGTCCGGAAGTGGCAACCGGCGGAAAACCTGATTGCGCCGAATACGCTGGCGCAAATCTGGCAGCGACATGTCGCGGACAGCGCCCAGATCGTCCCGCTGTTTCCGGAGGCCCGCCAGTGGCTCGATCTCGGCAGCGGCGCCGGCTTTCCCGGTCTTGTCATCGCCTGTCTCATCGCCGAGCGGCCGGGCGCCCGGGTCCATCTCGTCGAGAGCAACGGGCGGAAATGCGCCTTCCTCCGCCGCGCCGTGCAAGAGACCGGCGCGCCCGCAACCGTCCATCAGGGCCGGATCGACGCCATTCTCGAGGGCTGGAGCGATGAGATCGACTGCGTAACGGCGCGCGCGCTGGCGCCGCTCGGCAAGCTTCTGGTGCTGGCGGAACCGGTCATGGCGCGCGGCGTGCCGGCCGGTTTTTTCAAGGGCGCAGATTTTGTGCGGGAAATCGAAGACACTACTCAATCTTGGGGTCTCGATCTGGTAAAACACAAAAGTCGAATCGATGAGCGCGGCGTCATTCTCGAGATTCGGCAGGCTGTCCGCAGGGAAGCCGGCCAGGACGCCGGCATTGAAACGCCATGAGCCTCCCCGTTTCGCCTCGCGTTATCGCCTTGGCCAACCAGAAGGGTGGCGTCGGCAAGACGACGACGGCGATCAACCTCGGCACGGCCCTCGCCGCGATCGGTGAAGAGGTGCTGATCGTCGATCTCGATCCGCAGGGCAACGCCTCGACCGGGCTCGGCATCGATCGCAAGAGCCGGGAACTCTCGACCTACGACCTGCTGCTCGGCGAAGCGACGCTGGAGGAAGTGGCGATGACCACTGCGGTTCCGCGGGTTTCCGTGGCGCCGTCGACCCTGGATCTGCTCGGCGTCGAACTGGAGATTGCCGCCACCAGCGATCGCGCCTTCAGGCTGCGAAACGCACTCGCTTCGGCAGCGCAACGAGAGTCGAGTCGCAACCGAAACTACACATATGTCCTGGTCGATTGTCCGCCCTCCCTCAATCTGCTGACGATCAACGGCATGGCTGCTGCGCATTCGGTGCTGGTCCCGCTTCAGTGCGAGTTCTTCGCTCTCGAGGGGCTGAGCCAGCTTCTCCAGACCGTCGAGCAGGTCAAACAGTCGCTCAATCCGGAACTGTCCATCCACGGCATCGTGCTGACGATGTTCGACAGCCGGAACTCCCTGTCGAGCCAGGTCGTTGCCGACGTGCGGGCCAACATGGGGGCGGCGGTCTACGACACCGTCATTCCGCGCAACGTGCGCGTGTCCGAGGCGCCGTCGCATGGCAAGCCCGTCCTGCTCTACGACTTCAAGAGCACCGGCAGTCAGGCCTACCTGCGCCTCGCCGCCGAGATCATCCAGCGGGAACGTCAGTTGCGCGCCGCTTGACCGATTCGCTTCCGTAACGTAATCGCTACTTTTTGTTAACCATCTAAGTCACTGTAAAATCAAGGAGACGGCCATGGCTGAAGAGGTATCACGGCAGCGCCTTGGCCGCGGGCTGGCCGCGCTGATCGGCGATATGGCCACGGAACCCGTCCCCGAGAAGCGGCGTTCCGGTCCACCAAGGACCCTGCCCGTCGAATTCCTGCGGCCGAACCCGCGCAACCCGCGCAAGGACTTCAGCTCTCCCGAGCTCGACGATCTCGCCGCTTCGGTCAAGGAGCGGGGCGTGGTGCAGCCCATCCTGGTCCGGCCTGTGCCGGAGGCGGTCAACAGCTACGAGATCATCGCCGGCGAGCGTCGCTGGCGGGCAGCCCAGAAGGTGGGGCTGCACGATGTGCCGGTGGTGATTCTGGAGGTGTCGGACAGCGAGGCGCTGGAACTCGCCATCATCGAGAACGTCCAGCGGTCGGACCTCAACCCGCTGGAGGAGGCGCTCGGCTACCAACAGCTGATCGACGATCACGACTACACCCAGGCCCAGCTCGCCGAGGTGATTGGCAAGAGCCGTTCCCACATCGCCAACACGCTGCGATTGATGAAACTGCCGGAGAGCGTGCTCGCTTATGTGCGAAGCGGCAAGCTGTCCGCCGGTCACGCACGGACGCTTGTGACGCTGCCGGATCCGGAAGCCGTGGCCCGCCGCATCGTCGAGGCGGGCATGAGCGTGCGCGAAGCGGAAGCCCTCGCCGAGACCGACCGACGCGGGGCCGGGGCCAAGCCACAGCCGTCGGCCAAGGACGCGGACACGCGAGCGCTGGAGAAGGCGCTTTCCGACGTGCTGGGGCTGACCGTCGCCATCAACCACGGAAAAGGCGGCGGTGAAATGCGGATCCGGTACAAGACGCTGGAACAGCTCGACGGTGTCTGCCACCGGCTCAGACGGTAGGATCGGTTGCGCGGTGGCCGACCGGAAGCCCCGATCCCGGAAGGATGGTGCGGGTGGTCGGACTCGAACCGACACTCTGTCACCAGAACTGGATTTTGAGTCCAGCGCGTCTACCAGTTCCGCCACACCCGCGCGGCCGACCGATGCCGCCTCGGCGGATCGGAAGGCCGGGATCATAGTGTCGCGCCCGGTCCGGTCAACCTCGCCCGAGCCGCCGCTGGACCGCGTCGTGGATTACCGGTAAAAGCCGGCCCGTGCTCCGACGCCTCTACGACTGGACGATGAGTCTCGCCGCCGGCCGCCACGCCGGCAAGGCGCTCGCGGCCGTGGCCTTCGTCGAGAGCTCCTTCTTTCCGATTCCGCCCGACCTGCTGTTGATCCCGATGGTGCTGGCCGACCGGCAAAAGGCTTGGCGTTATGCGGCGATCGCCACTGTCGCCTCGGTCATCGGCGGCGTCTTCGGATACCTGATCGGCGCGTTCCTGTTCGAGCAGCTGGCGATGCCGATCCTGCAATTCTACGGTTACGACCAGCAGTTCGAGCAATTCGCCGCCTGGTACAACGATTGGGGCGTGTGGATCGTCTTCGTCGCCGGCGTGACGCCGTTTCCCTACAAGGTCATCACGATCGCCAGCGGCGCAACGGGGCTCTATTTCCCGGTCTTCATGCTCGCCAGTGTCGTGTCGCGCGGGCTTCGCTTCCTCATCGTCGCCGGACTGCTCTACTGGATCGGGCCGCCGATTCGCGAGTTCATCGAACGCCGCCTGGGGCTTGTTTTCACCGCTTTCATGGTGTTGCTGATCGGAGGATTCGTTGTCGCCCGCTATCTGGTCTGAGGATATTTGAGATGGACGCCGCTCGTCGCCGGGAAATGTTCGCACCAGCGGTGGTGACCGTGGTTGGGCTTGCGACGATCGCCACCGCCTGGGGCTTCGAGCTGATCGGGGGCTTCGTCCCCTGCGCGCTCTGCCTGCAGGAGCGCGCGCCCTATTATATCGGCCTGCCGCTTGCCCTCGCGGCGTTGCTGGCGGCACTTGCCGGCGCCAAGCCGACGGTCGTCCGCATGCTCCTGATCATGTCCGTGCTGATCTTCGCCTATGGTGTCTATCTCGGCGTCTACCATGCGGGCGCCGAATGGGGATGGTGGCTCGGCCCCGCCGATTGTGGCGGCGATACCGGCAGCGTCGGCACTGTCGACGACCTGCTCAGTCAGATCCAAAATATCCGGGTCGTCTCCTGCACGACGGCGAGCTGGCGCCTCCTCGGCCTCTCCTTCGCCGGCTGGAACGCGGTGGTCTGCATCTTCCTCGTCGCGGTGGGGCTTTGGGGCGCGTTCCGCCCGATCGCGGACGAGCCGGCGGTGACCGCCGGTTCGCGCGTCTGACCTTCAGATATAGGGCGCCAGAAGGGCCCGGTCGGCTTCAGACAAACGGTCGGTCGCGGTCATGGCCTGGTGCCAGTAAGGATAGAGCAGCGGCAGTTTGCTGGCGTCGTCGAGCCGCTGGCGCTCCTCCGCGGTCAGCTTGAGATCGTCAGCGCCAAGGCTGTCGGTGAACTGCTCCTCGTTACGGCCGCCGACGACGACCGATGTCACACCGGGACGCCCCAGCGTCCAGGCCAGGGCGACCTGCGCGCCCGAAACCTTGCGCGCCCCGGCGATGTCGACGATGACCTCGACGATATCGTAGAGCCTCTCCGTGTCGCGGATCGGCGGTTCGCGCCAATCCTTGGCGTGACGCGTGCCGGCCGGGCGCTTCTTGCCGCGGCGGAACTTGCCGGTCAGCAAGCCGCCGGCCAGGGGACTCCAAACCAGGATGCCGAGCCCTTCGGAAAGCGAGATCGGCACCAGTTCGTATTCCGCCTCGCGCGCCTCGATCGTGTAATGGATCTGCTGGCTGATGAAGCGGGCACCACCCAGGCGCTCGGAGGCGGCGAGCCCCTTCATGATATGCCAGCCGGACCAGTTGGAGCAGCCGATGTAGCGGACCATGCCGGCGGAGACGAGATAGTCGAGCGCCGCCATGATCTCCTCGATCGGCGTCTGGCCGTCCCATTGATGGACCTGGTAGAGGTCGATCCAGTCGGTCTGCAGGCGCTTGAGGCTCGCTTCGCACTGGTTGATGATGTGGTGTCGCGACAGGCCACGATCGTTGGGGCCGGGTCCCATGCCGAAGCGGACCTTGGTGGCGAGGATGACGTCGGCGCGCTTTCCTTTCAGCGCGGCGCCGGTGATCTCCTCGGAGCGTCCGGCGGAATAGACGTTGGCGGTGTCGATCAGGTTGACGCCGCGGTCGATGCAAAGGTCGATCTGCTTCCGCGCGTCCTTGAGGCCGGTCGAGCCGACCGCATCCTTGCCGCGGCCAAAGGTCATCGTCCCCATCGCCATGGTCGAAACTTTAAGGCCGGAGCGGCCGAGAAGGCGGTATTCCATCGTCATCCCCTCATGAAGTCATCGTACAGGTGCCGAACATGTGGCATAGCGCGTCGGCGCCGGCTTGTCTCGGCGCCAGGCTGTTTTGTGTCGCCCGGGGTTGGCTGAAAGACGTCATGCGGCCATCATCATCCGGTGGCCTCATCGACCGCGTCCATGTCAGGATGGCCGGAATCGACGGAACCGCAGGGGAGCGAGATCAGGACCATGGCGACGAAGATCACCTTCCGCGGCGGGGTGGGAACCGTGACCGGCTCCTGCTATCTGGTCGAACATGACGGCGGCCGGTTCCTGGTCGACTGCGGCATGTTCCAGGGCAACAAGACAATCCGCGACCTGAACTACGCTCCCTTTCCCTTCGATCCGGCGACCGTCGACTATCTGCTGCTGACCCACGCCCATATCGATCACAGCGGGCTGATGCCGAAGCTGACCCGGAACGGTTTTGCCGGGCCGATCCATGCCACCGCCGCGACGCTCGATCTTCTGACCTTCATGCTGCCGGACAGCGGCAAGATCCAGGAAGGCGAGGTGGAGCGAAAGAACCGGACGCTGCGGCGCCAGGGCAAGCCGCAGATCGAGCCGATCTACACCCAGGCGGATGCCGAGGCTGCGCTCGAGAATGTCGCGCCGCATGGTCTGGAGGCGTGGTTCGAACCGGGGCCGGGCGTCAAGGTTCGCTTCTGGAACGCCGGACACATCCTTGGCGCGGTGTCGATCGAACTGGCGATCGAGGATGGTGGCCCGCGTCCCTTGCGCATTCTGTTCTCCGGCGATCTCGGCCCCGACGAGAAGGTCTTCCATCTCGCCCCGGACGCGCCGGAGGGCTTCGACTATGTCATCTGCGAAAGCACCTATGGCGACCGCGACCGGGAGGATGTGACCGTGGTCGCCCGCCGCGCGGCGCTCGAACACGAGATCACCGAGGCGATGAAGCGCGGCGGCAACCTTGTGATTCCGAGCTTTGCCGTCGAGCGCAGCCAGGAATTGCTGCACGATATCGGCGTGCTGCTGGCCGAAGGGCGCATCCCGCCCGCCACGCCGGTCTTCCTCGATTCGCCGCTGGCGAGCCGGGTCACCAAGGTCTTCATCCGCCACGCCGACATGCTCGACGACATCGCGCTCGACGAGGCGACGCTGTTCCGTCATCCGAACTTCCACATCACCGAGGATGTCGAGGACTCGAAGGCGATCAATCGCATCGCCGGCGGCGCCATCATCATCTCGGCCAGCGGCATGTGCGAGGCGGGCCGCATCCGTCACCACCTCAAGAACAACCTGTGGCGTCGCGAAGCGACCGTGCTCTTCGTCGGCTATCAGGCGCCGGGGACGCTGGGCAGCATCATTCAGGGCGGCGCCGACGTGGTGCGCATCCATGGCAGCGACGTCAAGGTGCGGGCGACCATCCGCAGCCTCGGCAGCTATTCGGCCCATGCCGACCAGGCGGAACTGCTCGCCTGGATCCGCGAGCGCCTGCCGGTCAGTGGCGGGATCTTCCTCACCCATGGCGAGGATCATGCGCGGGAGGTGTTGCGCGATCTGCTCGTCGCGGAGGGTGTCCCGGGCAGCCATATCCACATGCCGCAACTCGACGATTCCTTCGTGCTGAAGGCCGGGGAGGAACCGCTCCGTGGTCCGCAGGAGGCCGCCCGTGTGTCGCGCGACCAGATCGAGCGCGACTGGGGGAATGACTATGTCGCCTTCACCCTGGCCCTCGCCAAGCGGCTCGAGACGATGACCGACGACGAGCGGAAACGGGCGCTGGTCCGGGAGCTCGAACTCGGTGCTCGACCGCGAGCCGGCGGCCTGAAGGCGGTCGCTTAGGTTCCGCCGCCCGAGGGCAGGGTCGCCAGGAATTCCTCGGTGAATCGCCGCACGGCGTCCCAGTCGGTGTATTCGGTGTCGACGGACGTATCGACCTTCTGCTTGCGCTGAAGCGCGATCAGGCGCATCGCCCAACGCTTGAAGAAATCGTATTGGGTGAAGCGCAACGCGCCGGCGGCGTGAAGGGTCCTGTCCGGGCTCCAGCCCGCATCCCGGAGCATCTTCTGGGCGATCTCATCGGCCTCGGCATGTTCGTGCGGGTCGTCGCCCGCGGCGGAAAGCGATACCGAGATGAAAGCCGAGTGCATCGTATTGAGCGCTTCGTGCCAGCGGCGGATGTGATGGACGAGCGCCGTCTGATACCGGCCCATGTGAACCGATCCGGCAAGGATCGCCGCGTCGCAACGCGACAATTCCAGTTCGCCGACCTCGGTGGCGTCGAAGAGCGCGGGTTCGTGGCCATGTTCGCGAACGATGTCCGAGACACGCTCGGCGATTTTCCGGGTCTGGCCTTCCGTCGTGCCGTAGCAAACCAGGATGCGCATGGCGGCGTCTCCTTGTGCGGCCTGTCCAACGAAGTCGCCAACGCCATGCAGAAGGGCGCGGCGATCTCCGTCGATTATCGCAAGCGAGCCTTGGTGGAGGTTTGATCGGAGTCAATCAGGGCTATGGGGTCCCAAAGGTCACATCGGCGACCAGAATGCTGGCGGGTTACGAAAACGCCGCCGGACCGACAAGGATGATTTCGGTTCGGCGGGGAAGACGAGACCGAAGCGCTGGATCGCTCTCGACCTTCATTTCCAGACCGTAGCGGTCGCAGAGCCCTGCGAAGGTCTGGGGCGGTCGCGAAGGCGGACGATCGAGGGCCCTTCACACCGGTGTCACAGACAATATAGACTATCCCGGCGCGACGATGGTCAGGGCCTTCAAAGCGCTTGTGATTCGGGAGTAGAAGTGAACGTTCACGTCTCGCCGGGGTCCAATCCGGCGCTGGTTCTCAATGCCGACTATCGTCCGCTCAGCTATTATCCGCTGTCGCTCTGGTCGTGGCAGGACGCGATCAAGGCGGTGTTCCTCGACCGGGTGAACATCGTCTCCGAGTACGACGTGGCGGTGCACAGCCCGTCTTTCGCCATGAACCTGCCGTCGGTCGTCTCGCTCAAGACCTACGTCAAGCCGGCGAAGCACCCGGCCTTCACCCGGTTCAATGTCTTTCTGCGCGACCGTTTCGAGTGCCAGTATTGCGGGATCAGGGAAGACCTGACCTTCGATCATCTGATCCCGCGGTCGCGCGGCGGCCAGACCACCTGGGACAATGTCGTCGCCGCCTGTTCGCCGTGCAATCTGAGGAAAGGCGGCAAGCATCCACGCGACGCGGGCATGTGGCCGGCGCAAAAGCCCTACCAGCCGACGGTCGCGGATCTCCACAACAACGGCCGGTTGTTCCCGCCGAACTACCTGCACGAATCCTGGTTCGACTATCTCTACTGGGACACCGAGCTGGAGCCGTAGCGGGCGGGTCGCGGCGGCGTATGTCGGAGCGGAGCGGGTTCGTTCGGTCCGCTGCGAGAGCGCCAGAAATCGGGCGTCGGCCGGGATCAGCCCTTCTGGTCGTCGACCGGCTTGCGGCCGCCCCGGATGATCCGGTCCATCGCCCGGGTCGGCAGAATGCGCTTCAGGACCGCGCCGATATGGGTCGGGATCGTCACCCGATAGCGGGCACTCGGGTTGGGGCTGTCGAGCGCGCGAATCAGCTGCTTCAATACCGCGTCCGGCCCGCGTCGGAACGGCGTGTCGGTATGCCCCTCCTGGCGACCGGCGAGGTCGCGGCGGTAGGAATCGCCGTGGATGGATGCGTCGATGTCGATGGTCCGGCTGATGTTGTCGATCGCATTGATCCGGAAGTTGCTGGTGATCGGGCCCGGTTCAATCAGCACCACGGCGATGCCGGTCCCGTGCAACTCGGCGCGCAAGGTGTCGGCGTAACCCTCGATGGCGTATTTCGAGGCGACATAGGCGCCGCGATAGCGGGCGCCGACGAAGCCGAGTACCGACGAACAGAAGACGAGGCGCCCGTGGCCCTGGCGGCGCATGACCGGGATGACCTGCCGGGTGAGGTCGTGCCAGCCGAAGAAATTCGCCTGAAACTGTGCCCGCATCATCGCGGTATCGATATCCTCGATGGCGCCGGCCTGGGCAAAACCGCCGTTGTTGAACAACGCGTCGAGCCGTCCGCCCGTGCGGCCAAGCACCTCGGCGAGGCCGGCGGCGATCGATGGCTCGTCGGCATAGTCGAGCAGCACCGATTCCAGTCCCTCATCGGCAAGCCGGGTGACGTCGGCCGGTTTCCGGGCGGCGGCGAAGACGCGCCAGCCGCGCTCTTTCAGGCCGTGGGCGGCGTGGTGGCCGATGCCGGAGGAACAGCCGGTGATGAGGATGGTGCGCGTGGGTTCGGTCAAGGTTCGAGCTTGTATGGGCGATGTGACGACCGACCGAAGCTAGCACTTGTGCGGCGACCATGATACGCGGCGAACCTGGCGGCAACGGCGGCGGAGATCGATGACGGACGCGAATGCATCACTGGTCAGGCGAAGTCGCTCGGTGATTCTCGATGTAATCGGTCATCTGAGCGCCGACGACGGCTTCGCCATGGCGAGCCACGTCGCCTTGTCGGCGCTCATGTCGGTCTTCCCCTTCCTGATCTTCGTCGCCGCCTTGGCCGGCTTCTTTGGCGAGGCCGATCTCGCCAGCCGGGTTGCGGGCCTCCTGTTCGAAACCTGGCCCGCGGACGTCGCCGGACCGATCGCCAGCGATGTCCGCAATGTCCTCACCCGTCAGCAAAGCGGTCTGCTGACCATTTCCGTTCTGGTAACCATCTTCCTGGCCTCGAACGGCGTCGAGGCGGTGCGGACCGCGTTGAACCGGGCCTATCGCGTGACCGACACCCGAAACTTCATCCTCCTCAGGCTCCAAAGCATCGTCTTCGTGATCGCAGGTGCTGTCGCCAGCCTCGCCGTGGCTTTCCTCGGCGTCCTGGGGCCGTTGCTGTTCACCTGGCTGGCCACGCACTTTCCGGTCATCAAGCCTTACGCGACGACTTTCGACCTGATCCGCTTCGCGGTCACCGGCGTGATGTTGGCCGTGGTCCTCGTGGCCGCGCATCTTTGGCTGCCAGCCGGCCGACCGCCGGCGCTTCGGCTGTGGCCGGGTATCGTCATCACCCTCGTGTTATGGCTGATCGCGACCTGGGCTTTCGGCTTCTACCTGCAGCGCTTCGCCAATTACGCGGCTTACTACGCGGGCCTCGCCAGCGTCGTCACCGCGATCTTCTTCATGTATCTGGTCGCGCTGATCATGATCTTCGGCGCGGAGCTCAATGCCTCCCTGGCACGTACGGGGCGCTCGTCTTCGTGACTACGGAGGTCCGCTATGTCAGCGGTAGCGCCGGTTCGGCGACGCGGGCAAGCGCGGTCTCAAAGGCGGCGAAGAGCTCCCGTGGGCTGTAGGGTTTGGCGACGGTCCGCGAAAAGCAGATTGGCCCCGTCCGCTGTCCGGCGCTCGCGGCATCGGCGATCGCGACGATCGGCATCGCGCCGCGCTTGCCAAGGGTTCGGATCAGCTGTGCGGCGACGAAAGGGTCCATGTCGGGAATCGCGAAATCGATCGCGACAAGGTCGACCACGGGCTCACGTTTGAGAAGTGCAAGCCCGGCTTCGACGGAGTGGGCGGCAAGCGCGCGGCATCCGAACTGTTCGGCCAGCATGACGAGCACCGCGGCGGTCGCCGGGTTGCCGTCGATCGCCGCGACGACGGGCTGGCGGCCGTCATATGTCCGCAGTCCCCGCGTTGCATCGCCCGGCATTTGCGCTCGCTTCCTAGGCCGAATCCGGGCAAGTATCCGGCGGCTTGCTTAAGAACCGGCTAACAGTCGCGCCGTGCTCATATCCCAGATCGTCAATATCGTCCTTCCCGTCTTCGGGCTGATCGCAATCGGCTACGGCGTCGCCTGGTCGCGCCTGCTCGATCGCGCGGCCGGCGAATCGCTCGCCGACTTCGTCTTCGTCATCGCGATTCCGATGCTGATCTTCCGCACGATCGCGACCAGCGATTTCAGCGGTGCCGAGCCATGGCGCATCTGGCTACCGTATTTCGCGGTGCTGGGTGTGATGTGGGTGATCGGCGACCTGCTCATCCGTCGCCTGTTCGGCCGCGATGCCCGTGCCGGATTGGTCGCCGGCGTGTCCGCTTCCTACAGCAACACCGTGCTGGTCGGCATCCCGCTGGTCATCGCGGCCTACGGCAATGAGGGCGCGGTGGCGATCGCCCTGATCGTCGCCGTCCACATGCCGGTGATGATGACCGCCAGCGCGATTCTCATCGGCAGGGCTGAGCGGCGCGACGGCGTTGCCGACACCGAGGGCGGCGCGGCGACCATCGCGCGCAACGTCTTCGTCAACCTGATGACCAATCCGATCATCATCGGGCTTCTGCTCGGCGTCGTCTGGCGCCTGCTTGACCTGCCCTATGCAGGCCTGCCGGCGACCCTCATCAATCGCCTCGCCGACGTCGCGGCGACGCTGGCGCTCTTCGCCATGGGCATGTCGCTCCGCAAATACGGCATCCGCCGCAACATCCCGGCCGGTATCGCCCTGAGTGTCGTGAAACTCGTCCTGATGCCCGGCGTGATGCTGGTCTTCACCCGCTATGTGGTGCCGATGCCGCCGGTCTGGACCAAGGTCGCCGTGATCGCGGCGGCGTGTCCGACCGGCGTCAACGCCTATCTTCTCGCCGCGCGGTTCAGGACCGGAGAAGCGCTGGCGTCGAATACGATTTCGATCTCGACCGGATTCGCCGTGGCGACCGTGACGCTGTGGATGTCGGTGCTCGAGTGGGTCTAGCCGGGAGGCGAGGCCAATGCCACGTCGATGCCGATCATCCGGCGAATGTCGGCGGGGGTTGCGCCGCCTTCACGGAGCGACCGGAGACTGGTCGCGCGATCCGATTTCGACAGCTTGCGTCCTTGCTCGTCGGTGATCAGCCGATGGTGATGGTAGATCGGCCGGGGCAGCCCGAGCAGCGCCTGCAACAGGACATGGGCCGCCGTGGCGTGGAACAGATCCCGGCCGCGCACGACATGCGTGACGCCCTGGATCGCGTCATCGACGACGACGGCAAGGTGATAGCTGGTTGGCACATCCTTGCGTGCGACGACGAAGTCACCCCAGCGCTCGGGTGCGCGGTCACGGCGCCGTTTTCGCCGTCCGGACCGGCGCCGTCTTCGTGCCATGACAATGTGCCGGCGCGGGCCGCGGCGATGTCGGTTCGCAGTCGCCAGGCATAGGGTTCACCGGTGGCGATCCTTTCTTCGATTTCGGCGGCTCCGAGATCGCGGTCGCAGGCGGGATAAAGCGGTGCGCCGTCGGGGTCGCGCGGCCATGCGGGATCCCCGGCGCTCGCCGCGATTTCACTCCGGGTCATGAAGGCCGGATAGACGAGACCGGCTTCGCGAAGCCGCTCGAGCGCCTCGCGATAGGCCGCCATGAAGTCAGACTGGCGGCGAACCGGTGTCTCCCAGGAGATGCCGAGCCAGTCGAGATCGCGATAGATGCCGTCCTCGAATTCCGGACGGCTGCGCGCCCGGTCGATGTCTTCGATCCGCAACAGGAAGCGCCCACCCGCGCGCTGACAGAGCGCGTCATCGTAGAGGGCGGAAAAAGCATGGCCGAGATGCAGCTCGCCATTAGGGCTCGGCGCGAAGCGGAAAACGGGTGGCATGCGCGAAAACGACCAGC
The DNA here is from genome assembly GCA_963812275.1 of uncultured Alphaproteobacteria bacterium. Lineage (GTDB taxonomy): Bacteria > Pseudomonadota > Alphaproteobacteria > Rhizobiales > Kaistiaceae > Bauldia. The sequence continues at coordinate 201,119 of CAWEUQ010000021.1, forward strand.
TTGAATGGCGGTTGCGCGTGGTCTAGCAGCAGACCGGCGGGCAGACAAAGGCGGACCGGATGCGCGTGATCAGGAGCGACGCCGACGTCGCCGAAGGATTGGCCTGTCTCGCTCGGCGTGACCGCCGGCTGGGCAACGTCATCGCTGTCGCCGGACCGGTGCCGCTTCGCCGCGCCCCGGACGGCCTCGGCGGTCTTGCGCGGATTATCGTCGCACAGCAGGTCTCGGTCGCCAGCGCCGAGGCGATATGGCGCCGGCTCCAGGCGGCGATCCCTGAATTCCGTCCCGCAGCGATTCTCGACGCCGAGGACGCCACGCTTCGCGCAGCCGGGCTCTCGCTTGCCAAGATCAGGACGCTCCGCGCGGTCGCCGCTGCTTGTCGGGACGGTCTCGATTTCGACCACCTGGCGACGCTCCCCGGCGACGAGGCGCACCGGCTCCTCACCGCGATCAAGGGAATCGGTCCCTGGACCGCCGACATCTATCTCCTCTTCTGCCTCGGGCACCCGGATATCTTTCCGGTCGGCGATCTGGCGCTTCGCAATGCGGTCGCCGACGGCCTTGGTCTCGACGCTCCTCTGCCCGCGGACGCGCTCACCGGGATTGCCGAGACGTGGTCGCCCTGGCGGGGGGTCGCGGCGCGGCTCTTCTGGGCCTATTATCGTGCGACACGACAAAGGGCGGCGCTCCCGGTTTGATGATCGACGGACCACGGATTTCACCGGCGAGCGGCGGACCGGCAAGGCATCTTGTCGTGTTCCTGCATGGCTATGGCGCCGACGGCAACGACCTGATCGACGTCGGCCGCCACTGGGCGCCGATGCTGCCCGATACCGCGTTCGTGTCGCCGCATGCGCCCGAGCCCTGCGCCCAGGCGCCGATGGGCCGTCAATGGTTTCCGCTGGCGGCGATCGACATGAATCTGATTGCTCAAGGCGTCCGACAGGCCGCTCCCGTCGTCGATGCCTTTCTTGACGCGGAGCTGGCGCGCCTTGGCCTGACCGACGCCGCGCTGGCGCTGGTCGGGTTCAGCCAGGGTGCGATGATGGCGCTTCATGTCGGGCCGCGCCGGCGGGCGCCGATCGCCGGCATCGTGGCCTATTCCGGCATGCTCGCCGGACCCGAGATGCTGGCCGAAGAGGCGGTGGGCCAGCCGCCGGTTCTCCTCGTCCACGGTCAGGCCGATCCCGTGGTTCCTGTCATGGCGCTGCATGCCGCGGTGCCGGTTCTCGGCGCCGCCGGGTTCGAGACCGAGTGGCATATTTCCCCCGACCTCGAACACGGCATCGATCGAGCCGGGCTCCAGCTCGGGGCCGAATTCCTGCGACGGGTTCTGACATAAGCTGCTTCCACCGCCCCGCCAGGCTCCCGACTGCGATAATGTCGGGAGGGACAAACACGAATCGCAGGACATGCCGATGGCCGCTCCGCAAGACGATCTCTCCCGATACCGCGCCAACCTCCAGGGCGAGGTCGACAGCGTCGCGCTCTACACCGCGCTGTCCGAAGCCGAGGCCGACGACAAGATCGCCGAGGTCTATCGCCGGCTCGCCAAGGTCGAGCAGGATCATGTCGATGTCTGGCGCCGGGAGATCGTGAAGAAGGGTGGCGATGCCACGAACGTCGACCCGAGCCACCGCGCCCGGATTCTCGGCTGGATCGCCAGGCGTTTCGGCTCGGCGGCGGTCCTGCCGGTGATTGTGGCGACCGAGAGCCGCGATCACGCCGCGTACAAGAATCAGCCCGAGGCGATCGCCGCGGGTTTGCCGGCGGACGAACAGTCTCATTCCCGGGTGATCCGCACTGCGATGGCCGGATCCGGTGGACTGGCGGGGCCTGAAATCGCCCGGCTGGAAGGGCGCCACCGCGCCGGTGCCGGCAACGCGCTCCGCGCCGCGGTGCTCGGCGCCAATGACGGTCTCGTCTCCAACATGAGCCTGGTGATGGGGGTGGCCGGTGCCGCCGCCGCCGAACAGACCATCCTGCTCGCCGGCCTTGCCGGGCTGATCGCCGGCGCCTGCTCGATGGCGATGGGCGAGTGGCTCTCCGTCAACAGCGCCCGGGAACTTGCCGAACAGCAGATCGCGATGGAGGCCTCCGAGCTCGAAATGTTCCCCGAACAGGAGCGCGAGGAGCTGATCCTGATCTACCAGTCGAAGGGCTTGTCGGAGGCCGAGGCGACATCGGTCGCCGACCGCCTGCTCAGCCAGGACGGCGCCGCCGTCGACACGCTCGCCCGCGAGGAACTCGGCATCGATCCCAAGGAACTCGGCGGTTCCGCCTGGGTGGCGGCCGCCTCGTCGTTCATGCTTTTCGCCCTCGGTGCAATCTTTCCGGTCGCGCCATTCTTCTTCCTGACCGGCGCGACGGCGGTGATTGCGAGCCTGGTGTCGGGTGGCGTGGCATTGGCCTTGATCGGCTTCGGCACCTCGCTGTTCACCGGCCGTGGCGTGGTGTTCTCGGCAGTCCGCCAGATCCTGATCGGCTATGCCGCCGCCGGCGTCACCTACGCGGTCGGCGCGCTGGTCGGCGTGTCGCTCACCTGAGGCGATTGCCGGCGGACTGCCGGAGCCGCTACGTTCCAGACAAAACAAAGACGGGGGAGCGCCCACACGATGTTGACGACCCGGAAACTCTCGGACGGCTTCGGTCTGGCGATCGAAGGTGTCGACCTGTCACAGCCGCTCGACGATGATGAATTTCGCGCGGTCGAACAGGCGTTCTTCGACGGTCAGGTGCTGGCGATCAAGGGACAGACGCTGGAGCCGGCTGCGTTCCTGGCGTTTGCCAAACGCTTCGGACCGCCGCAGCCGCATGTCATCGACCAGTTCCACTATCCGGATTTCCCCGACATCCTGATCCTTTCCAACGGCAAGGAAAATGGCAAACCGATCGGCCTCGCCGACGGCGGCAGCTATTTCCACACGGACTACTCGTATCTTGCAGTGCCGGCGCGGGTGACGATCCTCTATTCAGTGGTGGTGCCGAAGCAGGGTGGCAATACGCTTTTCGCCAACATGTACGCCGCCTACGACGACTTGCCCGAAGCGACGAAAGCGCGGATCGACGATCTCGTCGTGCTGCACCATTACGGCAACCGCGACAATCTCGACGAGACGACGCGTACCGCCGCGTCGCCGTTGACCGAGGACCAGAAGGGCAAGGTCGACTGGGTCCGTCACAGGCTCGTCCGTACTCATCCCGGCACCGGCCGCAAGGCGCTCTATGCCGTTTCGGGGTCGTCGTTCGAGATCGAGGGGATGCCGCGCGACGAAGGGGTTGCGCTGCTCGACGAGTTGAAGGCCCATGCCCTTCAGGACAGGTACATCCACAGCTACGCCTACGACGTCGGCGATGTGGTGCTATGGGACGATCTGGCGACGTTGCACTCGGCCACGCTGACAGACCCCAATGATCTCAGGACGTTATGGCGGATCACCGTGATCGAGGAAGGCTAGACCGATGCGGGTTCTGATCTGTGGGGGCGGGGTCATTGGCGCCGCAACGGCGTATTTCCTTAGCCGGCGCAATATCGACGTCACGGTCATTGAACGCACCGGAATCGCCTGTGCCGCATCCGGAAAAAGCGGGGGATTCCTTGCACTTGACTGGTGCGACGGCGGACCGATGGAGGCGCTGGCCCGGCGTAGTTTCGCGCTCCATGCTAAGCTGGCTAAGGAAATCGGCGACGATTACGGCTATCGCCGGATGACGACCTATTCCGGCGCCGCGGCGGCCGGCCAGAAATTCAACGAAAGCAATGACTTCGGGGTCGACTGGGTGTCGGACTCGTTGGTTCTCGGCCACAGGCTCGGGACGACGGCGACGACCGCGCAAGTCCATCCCGGCGCCTTCACCGAGGCCCTGATGGCGGCCGCGAAACGGCTGGGGGCGGTGGTGAAACGGGGGACGGTCACCGGTCTGGCGCATGCGGATGACGGCCGGACGGTGACGGGCGTCACCGTCTCGGATGAGACACTCGAAGCCGATGCCGTGGTGATCGCGATGGGGCCGTGGTCGATCTTCGCATGCGGCTGGGTGCCGCTTCCGGCCGTCTACGGACTGAAGGGGCACAGCCTCGTCTTCGATACCCCCTCGGGCCTGCCGCCCGACGCGTTGTTCGTCGAATATCGGGAAGCTTCGGGTGCGATGTCGTCGCCGGAAGTCTTTCCGCGCACCGACGGCACGACCTATGTCTGCGGCGTCTCCGCTCATGACAGTCCCCTGCCGGTCGACCCGGCGGATGTCTCGCCCGACCCCGGCGCGATCGAGCGGCTCGAGGCGATGTGCATGGCGATGTCGCCGGAACTCGCCAAGGCCAGGATCGTCGCCCGCCAGTCGTGCTTCCGGCCGGTCACCCAGGACGGCCTGCCGCTGATCGGCGCGATCCCCGGCGTGGCCGGCGCCTATGTCGCGACCGGCCACAGCGTCTGGGGCATCCTCAACGCGCCGGCGACCGGCGAGGCGATGGCGGAGCTGATCGTCGATGGCGCCGCGACGACCGTCGATCTCTCGCCCTTCGATCCCGGGCGCAGCCCGCCCTTCGACGCCAGCCGCCTGCAAACCGGGATGCTCCAGGACGGCGGCGTTTGATGATCGACCGCGGCCGGACTATCGATGCGTTCCAGGGACAGCAGGGTGGGGACCGAAATGACCAATGATTTCAGCGACAAGGTGATGATCGTCACCGGAGCGAGTTCCGGCATCGGGCGCGCGGTGGCGCGGCAGTTCGCCGGCCTCGGCGCGCAACTGGTGCTGACGGCGCGCTCCGCCGACAAGCTCACCGCGCTTGCGGAAGAACTCGGCGGCGAACCCTTCGTGGTTCCGGCGGACATGACACGCGCGGCCGAGGTTGACGCGATGATCGCCGCCACGCACGACCGCTTCGGCCGGGTCGACATCCTTTTCGCCAATGCCGGGACCTATGTCGTCGGCGACGTTGCCGAGGGCAATCCCGACGACTGGGACGCGACCATCGCGCTCAACGTCAACAGCGTCTTCCGGGCCGTCCGGGGCGTGCTGCCGAAGATGATTGCGCGGCGAAGCGGCGACATTGTCGTCACCAGTTCGATTTCCGGGCATCAGGCGATCCACTGGGAACCGATCTACAGCGCCACCAAGCACGCCGTGCAGAGCTTCGTCCACGGCGTGCGCCGGCAGGTCGCGCCGCATAACGTGCGGATCGGATCGCTCGCCCCGGGCATGGTCCTCAATGAGTTGTGGGGGCTGACCGATCCGGCCGAGATCGAAGCCCGCGTCGCCGCCCATTCCGGCCTGCGCTGCGAGGACGTGGCGGAAGCGCTGCTTTTCATGCTGACGCGGCCGGCCAATGTCACCATCCGCGACCTCGTGATCCTGCCCCAGAACCAGGACCTCTGACCGGGGCGGTGGAAGTCCGCCGCACGTCGATGGTCGCCGCGCTTCGCATTCTGATGTAAACTCAAGCATCCAGGCAGGATGAACCTGCGTTGGGGTGCAACGGTAACGTTTCACCTGAAGCAATAACGAAAGGGGAGGGCCTGATGACGTTACGCGCTGCGTTGATAGCGTCGGCGGCGGTCCTGGTATTTCACGCCATCGTTGCGGACCTCGCTGCCGCTGCCGACGATACGGTGATGGATTCCGGGACGTTCGACAAGTCGACCGCCGACCGCCTCTACCCCGCCCAACGCCCGTATTCGCCCTGGGCCGGCCGGAACTTCCCGACCCGTCCGCTGTTTGGCGACACGCACCTGCACACGTCGTTCTCGATGGATGCCGGCGCCTTCGGCGCCCGCCTCGGTCCGCGCGAAGCCTATCGCTTCGCCAAGGGCGAGGAAGTCATGGCGTCTTCCGGACAACCCGTGAAGCTGTCGCGGCCCCTCGATTTTCTCGTTGTCGCCGACCACTCCGACAACATGGGATTCTTTCCGCAACTCCTTGCCGGCGACCCGAGCATCCTTGCGGATCCGACCGGGCGGCGCTGGTACGACATGATCCAGTCCGGAGATGGCGCCACCGCCGCGCTCGAGATCATCAGCGCTTTCTCGCAGGACAAGTTCCCGCCGGCGCTGCTCTACACACCGGACTCGCGGGCTTATCAATCGGCCTGGGACGAGACCGATCGCCGCGGCGGAGGAGGCCAACGATCCCGGCCGGTTCACCGCCTTCATCGGCTACGAATGGACCTCCAACACCGGCGGCAACAATCTCCACCGCAACGTCATCTTCCGCGACAACGCGGACAAGGCCAGCCAGGTGGTCCCGTACACGGTCTATCCGCCCGGCAGCGACAATCCCCGCGACCTGTGGAAGTGGATGGACGCCTACGAGAAGAAGACCGGCGGAGATGTGCTGGCGATCGCGCACAACGGCAACCTTTCGAACGGCCGGATGTTCCCGATGATCGAGCCCGGCACCGACAAGCCGCTCGACAGGGAATATGCGGAGACGCGCGCCCGGTGGGAGCGTCTCTACGAGGCCACCCAGATCAAGGGCGACGGCGAGACGCATCCCTTCCTGTCGCCGAACGACGAATTCGCCGATTTCGAGACCTGGGACAAGGGCAACCTCGACCTCAGCGTCAAGAAGACGCCGGAGATGCTGCAGTATCGAGTATGCGCGTGAGGCGCTCAAGAACGGCCTGAAGCTCGAGGCCGGGCTCGGCGTCAATCCCTACAAGTTCGGCATGATCGGCTCGACCGATGCCCATACCGGTCTCGCCGCCGTGGCCGAGGACAACTACTTCGGCAAGACCTCCGCCATGGAGCCGAGCCCCGAGCGGCTGACAAAGCCTTTCGTCCAGAGCACGAACGGGACGATCTTCGACTGGGAGACCTCGGGTTCCGGCTATGCGGCGGTCTGGGCGAGAGAGAATACCCGCCAGGCGATCTTCGACGCCATGGAGCGGCGGGAGACCTACGCGACGACGGGTCCGCGCATGGTGGTCTGGCTCTTCGGCGGGTTCGATTTCACGCCGGAGGACGCCAACACCCGCACCCCCGGCCGTCGTCGGCTACACCAAGGGCGTGCCGATGGGCGGCGATCTTCGCGACGCCCCGGACGGCAAGGCGCCGAGCTTTCTCGTCGCGGCGCTGAAGGATCCGATCGGCGCCAATCTCGATCGCTACCAGATCGTCAAGGGCTGGCTCGATGACGCAGGGCGAGCTGCATGAGCAGGTCTATGATGTCGTGTGGTCCGGCGATCGCCAGCCGGGCGCGGACGGCAAGGTGCCGGCGGTCGGCAGCACGGTCGACGTGCCGCATGCGACATGGACCAACACCATCGGCGCGCCGGAACTGATCGCCGTGTGGACCGACCCCGACTTCGATGCGTCGCAGCGGGCCTTCTACTACGGACGCGTGATCGAGATCCCGACGCCGCGCTGGACCGCCTACGACGCCGCCAAATTCGGGGTCAAGCCCCTGGAGGGCACGACGATGGTGCTGCAGGATCGCGCCTATACGTCGCCGATCTGGTACACGCCGGAGGGTGGATAGCCGCCAGGCGACGCGCCCCGCGGGACGGCCGCCATGACCTGGCTTCGCCGGCTTGTCGCCGAGCCGTTGTTCCAGTTCCTCGTGATCGGCGTGTTGCTGTTCGGCGGCTATTCGCTTCTGCAGGAGCGAGCGGGCGACCCGCAGCCTGAGACGATCCTGGTCTCGTCGGGCCGGATCGCCCAGCTCGCCGAGATCTTCTCGCGCACCTGGCAGCGGCAGCCGACGCCGGACGAGTTACGCGGACTGGTCGATTCCTTCGTCAAGGAGGAGGTCTTCTATCGCGAGGGGCGCAAGCTCGGCCTCGACGAGGACGACACGGTATTCCGGCGCCGGCTCCAGCAGAAAATGGAATTCCTGATGGAGCCGAGCTCAGCCGAGCTGACAGCCGGGCGATGGCGAACTGGAGGCGTTTCTCGCGGCCAATCGCGATGCCTATCGTCTTCCGGCGCAGATGGCGTTCGCGCAAATCTACCTCGATCCGCAAAAGCACGACGACGCGGCGGCCGAGGCCGAGCGGCTTCTTTCGGAGTTGGGCGACGGCGGCGACGACGTCGATCCGACGACGCTGGGCGACCGGACCCTGCTGCCGGCAGCGATGCCGCTATCGTCCGAAATCGGGGATCGCCGCGACCTTCGGCGAGGAATTCGCAAGCGCGCTCGCTGCGACCCCGGTCGGCGAATGGACCGGTCCGGTCCGCTCGACCTTCGGCGTTCATATCGTCAGGATCGACGAGCGCAAGGCGCCCCGCGATCCCGAGCTTTCGGAGGTCGCCGAGTATGTCCGGCGCGACTGGGAAGAAAAGCGTCGTCGCGAGATCGCCGACCAACGTTACGACCAGCTTCGCAAGCGGTACACGGTGGTCGTCGAAGCGACACCGCCGGCCCAGGCGGCGAGCGCCGAGACGGACGGAGCCGCGCGATGACGTGGCCGCGGCCGGTCGTCCTGCTCCTGGCGCTTCTCGGCCTTTCGCAAGCGGCGGTCGCCCATGAACTGCGGCCGGCTTTCCTCGAACTGATCGAGACCGCACCGGATCAATTCGACGTGCTCTGGAAGGTGCCGGCGCGCGGCGAAGCGCGCCTCGCCCTCGATGCGACGCTTCCCGGAAACTGCACCGATACCGGCCCGCGGACGGTCATCGATACGGGTGTTGCGGTATCGAGCCGATGGACCGTCGCCTGCGCGGGCGGGCTTGCCGACCGGACCATTGCGATCGGTGGCCTTTCGGCGACCTATACCGACGTCCTGCTGCGGATCGAGAATGCCGACGGTGTGCAGCAGTCGACGCGGCTCAGCCCGGACAGCCCGCGCTATGTCGTCCTTGCCGCGCCGTCGGCGTGGGACACCGCGCGAACCTATTTCTTGCTCGGTGTCGAGCACATCCTGCTCGGCATCGATCACCTTCTCTTCGTGCTGGCGCTGCTTCTGCTGATCCGCAACACGCGAACGCTGATCGAGACGATCACCGCCTTCACCATCGCCCACAGCATCACCCTCGCCGCTGCCGCGCTCGGCTGGGCCAATGCGCCGCAGCCGCCGGTCGAGGCGGCGATCGCGCTCAGCATCGTCGTGGTTGCCAGTGAGATCGTCCGTGCCGGCCGCGGCGCGACCGACCTGTCGATCCGCTATCCGTGGCTCATCGCTTTCCTCTTCGGCCTGCTTCACGGCTTCGGCTTCGGCGGGGCGCTCCGCGACATCGGTCTGCCGCAGAAAGACGTTCCGCTGGCGCTTTTCACCTTCAATCTCGGGGTCGAGGCGGGACAGCTCCTCTTCGTCATCGCCGTGCTGACGTTGCTCGCCGCGATCCGGGCCCTGTTCACAACCCGGCTGCCGAAGGCCCGGACGATCGCCGCCTACGTCATCGGATCCGTCTCCGCCTTCTGGTTCGTCGCAAGGGTGTGGAGTTTCTGACCGTCGGCGCGGCTGCCTGTCGCCGCGACGTGAGATTTTTCGACCGAAATCGGCCCGCCGCCCTTTTCCTAGTTTTGACCTCGATTAAAGTGGGAGGCTCCGAGGCCGGTTAAGAGTCCGCTCTCACGGGGAGTGAGCCGATGAGCCTGATACCGAAGGACCTGACACCGGTCCTGCAGGCAACGATGCAGAAAGGGGCCGGCGCAAGGCGCTGGCAACGGCCGGCGTGGATCGACCACCTGCCGCCCTGCAACAGCGCCTGTCCGGCCGGCGAGAATATCCAGGCCTGGCTGGCGGATGCCCGCGAGGGGAATTTCGAAGCGGCGTGGCGGACGCTGGTCTCGGACAATCCGATGCCGGCGGTCCATGGCCGCGCCTGCTACCACCCCTGCGAGACGAACTGCAATCGCAAGGATCTCGACGAGGCGGTGCTGATCCACGCGGTCGAGCGCTACCTTGGCGATCTCGCCGCCGAACAGGGCTGGGCGGTCACGCCGGGCCGGGACACGGGAAAGCGGGTGCTGATCGTCGGCGCCGGGCCGGCCGGTCTCTCCTGCGCCTGGCATCTGCGCCGGATCGGCCACGCGGTCGAGGTTCGCGACGCCATGGCGGAGCCCGGCGGCATGCTCCACTACGGGATTCCCGCCTATCGCCTGCCGCGCGCCGACCTTGCCAAGGAGGTCGCCCGAATCGCGGCGATGGGCGTCACCTTCACCATGAACACCAAGGTCGAGGACGTCGAGGCGGCGATGGAGGAGGGCGGCTTCGACGCCTGCTTCGTGGCGATCGGCGCCCAGGCCGGCAACCATCTCGACATCCCGGCCGCCGACGGCCGCAAGATGGTCGACGCGATCCGCATGTTCGAGGATGTCGAGGCCGGCCGCGCGCCGCTGCTCGGCCGGGTGGTCGGCATCATCGGCGGTGGCAACACGGCGATGGACGCCGCCCGGGTCGCCAAGCGCCTCGGCGCCGAGGAGGCGATCCTGATCTACCGGCGCGACCGCGAGCACATGCGCGCCGATCCCTACGAGGCGGACGAGGCCTTTCTCGAAGGGGTCAAGGCGGAGTGGCTGACCAACCCGGTCCGCTTCGGCGCGGAAGGGGTGACGGTCGAGACGATCGAACTCGGCGATGACGGCTCGCTCAACCCGACCGGGCGGCTCGAGACGCTGCCGGTCGACGCGCTGGTGCTGGCGCTCGGCCAGCATGCCGAACTCGATGTCCTGCGCAAGGTCGCCGGCGTCGAAATCGGCTCGCGGGAGACCGTGGTCGTCGACAAGACGATGATGACCGGCCGGCCAGGGCTCTTCGCCGGCGGCGACGTCATCGGCGGCCTGATGACGATGACCGCGGCGACCGGGCACGGCAAGAAGGCGGCGCGTTCGATCGATGCGTGGCTGCGCGGCGAGGTCTTCGCGACGGGCGAGAAGGCGCCGCCGGTCGATTTCGACATGCTCAACCTGCCGCATTTCCTCGATGCCGGGCGGTCGCAGATGAGCGCATTGCCGCCCGAGGCCCGTTCCGGCTTCGCCGAGGTGGTGGCGGGGATCAGCGCGCGGCAGGCGCGCTACGAGGCCGACCGCTGCCTCTCCTGCGGCAACTGCTTCGAATGCGACAACTGCTTCGCCGCCTGCCCGGAGCAGGCGGTGATCAAGCTCGGCAAGGGCATGAAATACGACGTCGATCTCGATCTCTGCACCGGCTGCGCGGTCTGCTACGACCAGTGTCCCTGCCATGCGATCGAGATGGTATCCGAACCCGTGGCATCGCTCGCCGCCGAGGCCCGCAAGCCGCTTCGCTTCAAGGTGCGGCCATGACTACGAGCAGGAACGCCCCGGTCACCGACACCATGGACGGCAATGCCGCCGTCGCCCATGTCGCCTACCGGATCAACGAGATCTTCGCGATCTACCCGATCACGCCGTCCTCGCCGATGGCCGAGCATGCCGACGAATGGATCGCCAAGGGGATCACCAACGTCTGGGGGACGCTGCCGGCGGTGCAGGAGATGCAGTCGGAAGGCGGCGCTGCCGGCGCGCTGCACGGATCGCTGCAGAGCGGTGCGCTGACCACCACCTTCACCGCCTCGCAGGGGCTGCTGCTGATGCTGCCCAACATGTTCAAGATCGCCGGCGAGCTGACGCCGACGGTCTTCCATGTCGCGGCGCGGTCGCTCGCCACCCAGGCGCTGTCGATCTTCGGCGACCACCAGGACGTGATGGCGGTGCGCTCGACCGGCTTCGCCATGCTGGGCGCCGCCTCGGTGCAGGAGGCGCATGACCTGGCGCTGGTCGCCCAGGCTGCGACGCTGGAATCGCGGATTCCCTTCCTCCATTTCATGGACGGCTTCCGGACCTCGCACGAGGTCAACAAGCTGACGCTGCTCGACGACGAGACGATGCGGGCGATGATCGACGAACGGCTGATCCGCGCGCACCGGGAGCGGGCGCTGAGCCCGGCCCATCCGGTGGTGCGCGGCACCGCCCATAACCCCGATACCTTCTTCCAGGCCCGCGAGACCGCCAACCCGTTCCATGCCGCCGTGCCGGCGATCGTGCAGTCGGCGATGGACCGGCTCGCCATCCTCTGCGGCCGCCAGTATCGCCTCTTCCGCTATGACGGGCACCCGGAGGCCGAGCGCGTCGTGGTGTCGATGGGCTCGGGCGCCGAGGTGGTGCGCGAGACGGCGGTCCGCCTCGCCGCCGACGGCGAGAAGGTCGGTGCGCTGCAGGTCGTCCTCTACCGGCCGTTCTCGGTTTCGGATTTCCTCGCCGCGCTGCCGGCAAGCGTTCAAAGCGTCGCGGTGCTCGACCGCTGCAAGGAGGCGGGCGGCACCGGCGAGCCGCTCTACCAGGACGTCGTGACGGCGCTGGCGCAGGCGGTGGCGAGCGGCGAACGGGCGACCATGCCCCGCGTCTTCGGTGGCCGCTACGGGCTGTCGTCGAAGGATTTCCATCCCGGCATGGTCAAGGCGGTGTTCGACGAGGCGGCGAAAGCCCGTCCGCAGAACGGCTTCACCATCGGCATCGACGACGACGTTTCAGGCACCAGCCTCGACTACGACCGCGACTTCGACATCGAGCCGGAGGGGACGACCCGCGCCCTGTTCTTCGGCCTCGGCTCGGACGGCACGGTCGGCGCCAACAAGAACAGCGTCAAGATGCTCGCCGAGGACGCCGACCGGTATGCGCAAGGCTATTTCGTCTACGACTCGCATAAATCGGGCGCCGAGACGGTCTCCCATCTCCGCTTCGGCCGGGAACCGGTCCACGCGCCCTACCTGATCCGCCACGCCGATTTCGTCGCCTGCCACCGTTTCGAATCGCTGCGGAAGCTCGACATTCTCGGGCCGGCGCGACCGGGGGCGACCTTCCTGCTCAATGCGCCCTACGCCGCCAACGCGATCTGGGACCACCTGCCGCGCCCGGTCCAGCGCCACATCATCGAGAAGCAGCTCCGCGTCTTCGTCATCGACGCGACGAAGGTGGCGCAGGATCTCGGCCTCGGCCCGCGGGTCAATACGATCCTGCAGACCTGCTTCTTCGCGATCTCCGACATCATGCCGCGCGACGAGGCGATCGCCGCGATCAAGGCGTCGATCGAGAAGGCCTATGGCCGCAAGGGCGGGGCGATCATCGAGAAGAACTTCGCGGCGGTCGACGCGGCGCTCGCCCATCTCCACCCGGTGACGATCCCGGTCGACCTCACCGGCACCGCCAATCCGCCGCTGGTCCCCGACGATGCGCCGGCCTTCGTGCGCACCGTCACCGCGGTCATGATGGAGGGTCGCGGCGACACTATCCCGGTCAGCGCGATGCCGGTCGACGGCACCTTTCCGGTCGGCACCACCGCCTATGAGAAGCGCAACATCGCGGTCGAGGTACCGCTGTGGGACGCCGATCTCTGCATCCAGTGCGGCCAGTGCGGCATCGTCTGTCCGCACAGCGTCATCCGGGCCAAGACCTATGCCGAGGACGAACTCGACGGCGCGCCGTCGGGATTCCGCTCGGCGCCGGTCAACGCGCGGGGCTTCCCCGACAGCCGCTTCTCGCTGCAGATCTATGTCGAGGACTGTACCGGCTGCGGCATCTGCGTCGAGAACTGCCCGGCGATCAGCCCGACCGACCCCGACCACCGCGCCATCGACATGGTCGACAAGCGGCCGCTGGTCGCGGCCGAGCGCGAGAATATCGCCTTCTTCGAAACCCTGCCCCAGGTCGACCGTGCCCGGGTCAATTTCGCCAATGTCCGCGGCGTGCAATTCCTCGAGCCGCTGTTCGAATTCTCCGGCGCCTGCGCCGGCTGCGGCGAGACCCCCTATGTCAAGCTGATCAGCCAGCTTTTCGGCGACCGGCTGCAGATCGCCAATGCGACGGGCTGCTCGTCGATCTACGGCGGCAACCTGCCGGCCCATCCCTGGCGGGCGGGCGCCGACGGGCGCGGTCCGGCCTGGAACAATTCGCTGTTCGAGGACAACGCGGAATTCGGCCTCGGCTATCGCCTCGCCATCGACAAGCAGACGGAAATCGCCCGCGACCTCCTCAAGCAATGCGCCGATACGCTCGGCGACGAGCTTGTCTACGCGATTCTCGATGCCCGCCAGGTCACCGAGAGCGAACTCCTGACGCAGCGGCAGCGGGTCGCCGTGGTCCGCGAAAAGCTTGCCGGCCGTGGCGACGACGCGGCGCTGAACCTCCTGACCCTCGCCGACTTCCTGGTGCGGCGGAGCGTCTGGATCGTCGGCGGCGACGGCTGGGCCTACGACATCGGCTATGGCGGCCTCGACCACGTGCTCGCCCAGAACCGCGACGTCAACGTGCTGGTGCTCGACACCGAGGTCTATTCCAACACCGGCGGCCAGTCGTCGAAGGCGACGCCGCTCGGCGCGACGGCGAAATTCGCCGCCGCCGGCAAGGAAGTGCCGCGCAAGGACCTCGCCATGCAGGCGATCGCCTATGGCTATGTCTATGTCGCGCAGATCGCGATGGGCGCCAATTCCGAACAGGCGCTGCTGGCGCTGCGCGAGGCGGAGGCCTATCCCGGGCCGTCGCTGGTGCTCGCCTATTCGCATTGCATCGCGCACGGCTTCGACCTGCGTTTCGGGATGAAGCAGCAGGCCCGCGCCACCGCCGCCGGCTACTGGCCGCTGTTCCGCTACGACCCGACGCGGCGGCGCAGCGACGAGAATCCCTTCCGGCTCGACAGTCCGAGGCCGCGGCTGAAGCTCGCCGATTTCGCCGATCGCGAACTCCGCTACAAGGCGCTCGCCCGCAGCGATCCGGAACGCGCCGCCCATCTCATGCGCCAGGCCCAGGCAGCGATCGACGAACGCTACCGGACGTACGAGGACCTGGCCGCCCGCGACGGCAGCCGGTTCCAGCCCAACTGGACGGAGATGTGACTATGGTCGATCTCGCCACCACCTATCTTGGCCTGCCGCTCGCCCATCCGATCGTCGCTTCGGCCTCGCCGCTGTCTCGCGAACTCGACGGCATCCGCCGGCTGGAGGATGCCGGCGCGGCGGCGATCGTGCTGCCCTCGATCTACGAGGAGCAGGTCGAGGCCGAGGACGCCGTCACACTGGCGCTGGTCGAGGAGGGTAGCTGGACGCAGCCGGAAGCCGCCGGCTATTTCCCCGCCCGCGATACGGCGACCGGCGGGCTGGAAGCGCGGCTCGAGACGATCCGGCGGGCCAACGAGGCTTGCGCGGTGCCGATCATCGCCAGCCTCAACGGCTCGGCGCCGGCCGGCTGGGTCAGCTTCGCCCACGACATCGAGGCGGCGGGCGCCTCGGCGATCGAGCTCAACATCTACCGGGTGCCGGCCGACATCAACGAAAGCGGCGAGGCGGTCGAACGGCGGTGGCTGGAGACGGTCGCGGCGGTGCGCGCCGCCGTACCGCTGCCGCTCGCGGTCAAGCTCGGGCCGTGGCTCTCCTCGCCGGGGCATTTCGCCGGGGCGCTGGTCGGGGCGGGCGCCGACGGCCTGGTGCTGTTCAACCGCTTCTACCAGCCGGATATCGATCTCGCGACGCTGACCTCGAAGCCCGATCTCGAATTGAGCGCGCCCTACGAGATTCGCCAAGCGCTGCTGTGGATCTCGCTGCTCGCCGGCCGGATCGATGCCTCGCTCGCCGCCACCACCGGGATCGAGAGCCATGTCGAGGTGGTCAAGTATCTGCTCGCCGGCGCCGACGTGACGATGACCGCTTCGTCGCTGCTTCGCCACGGGCCGGGACATATCGCGGCCTTGCGCGACGGTCTGGCGACCTGGATGGCGGGCCGCGGCTTCGAGAGCGTCGCGGCGATGCGGGGCCGGCTCTCCGCCGACAAGCTGGCGACCACCGAGCCGTTGTTGCGCGCCCAGTATGCCGAGGTGCTGCTCGGCTATGCCGGGGAGGCGCGGTGACCAAAGGCCGTGTCGGAGGGCCGCCGTAGCGACTAGTATCGCGGGCGGGGGGAAGCGACGCATGGCGCGTTCCGACGAGGAAAAGGCGGTCACCATCGAGTTCGAAGGCTATTACCGGCTCGGTGCCGCCGACGTCATGCGGCGGCTCGAGCGGTCGGTCTGCGGCTGCGACTACGGCAGCACGAGCTGGACGACACGGCCGCAGGCGGAGCGGATCGCCGCGATTCTCGGGCTCGATCCGGGGACACGGATGCTCGACCTCGGCGCCGGCGCCGGCTGGCCGGCACTGTTCATGGCGCGCGCGACCGGCTGCGCGGCGGTCCTCGTCGACCTGCCGCCGACCGGGCTGCGGATCGCCGACGAGCGGGCGGCAAGGGATGGCCTCGGTGGCCGGGTCTTCAACGTCGCCGCAGAAGCCGGGGCGCTGCCCTTCGCCGACGGGACCTTCGACGCCATCTGCCATTCCGACGTGCTCTGCTGCCTCGAGGACAAGGCGGCGGCGCTCCGCTCGTGCCGGCGGGTCGCCCGCGGTGGCGGGTGCATGGCCTTCACCGTGATTTCGCTCGCCGAGGATGCGTCGTCAGCCGACATGGCGCGGCTCGACGGGGCCGGGCCGCCGTTTCCCGGGACCGCCGCGCCCTATCCGGCCCTTCTGGCGGAAACGGGCTGGCGCCTCACCCGCCGCGAGGATTGGTCGGCCGCCTATGCCCATACCATCCGGCGTCTGATCGCTGGCCTCGAGGCGGAAGCCGAAGCGATTTGCGCTCACCTCGGTGCGGCGGTATTCGACGACAGGCTGGCGACGCAGCACCGGGCGCTTGCCGCGGTCGAGGTCGGTGTTCTGCGCCGCCACCTCTATGCGGCGGTGGCGTTGGCCGGGCAGGGATGAAACGCGACGATGATCTTCCGTCAACTCTTCGACACGACCTCCTCGACCTATACCTACCTGCTTGCCAGCCGGAAGGGCGGCGAGGCGCTGATCCTCGATCCGGTGCTGGAGCGGGTCGACCGCTATGTGCAACTGCTCGCCGAGCTCGACCTGAAGCTGGTCAAGGCGGTCGATACCCACGTCCATGCCGACCATATTTCGGGACTGAGCGAATTGCGGGATCGCACCCGCTGCATCACGGTGATGGGGGAACAGAGCGGCGTCGACGTGGTGTCGATGCGGGTCGGCGACGGCGAGCGTGTCGATGTCGAGGGGATCAGTCTCGATGCGATCTATACGCCCGGCCACACGGCCGACTCCTATTCCTTCGTGATGGGCGACCGGGTTTTCACCGGCGACACCTTGCTGATCCGCGGGACCGGCCGCACCGACTTCCAGAATGGCAGTCCGGAGGCGCAATACGATTCGATCTTCAACCGGCTGCTGAAGCTGCCGGAGGAAACGCTGGTCTACCCGGCGCATGATTACAAAGGCGATACGGTTTCGACGATCGGCGAGGAAAAGGCGTTCAATCCGCGTCTTCAGGTCGGGTCGCTGGCGGAATATGTGGCGATCATGAACAGCCTCGACCTGCCCAATCCGCGGATGATGGATGTCGCGGTGCCGGCGAACCTTCACCTCGGGCTCGACCAGGAGACAGCCGAGCGCCGGCAGTGGACGCTCGACGCCGAAGCGGTGATCCGCGAGATCGATTCAGGGGGCGCGGTGCTGGTCGACCTCCGCGACCGGTCCGAGCGCGAACGCCACGGCGAGATTCCGGGCTCGGTCCACGTGCCCTATCCGGGACTGGAGGAGCAGATCGCGGCGGGCGGACTGCTCAGCGAACTGGTCGGGGCGAGCGGCAAGCGGCTGATCTTCTATTGCGCCTATGGCGAACGCTCGGCGATGGCGGCCGAGGCGGCGCGCGAGGCGGGGCTCACCGGGTCCTGCCATCTCAAGGGCGGGCTGAAGGCGTGGAAGGAAGCCGCCGGGCCGATCGTGGCGTGAGCGCCTCACCGATCCGGCCGATCGCCGGCGAAGACGCGGCGACACGAGCCGCGCTGCTCGCCCTCAACAACGCCAACGCCCGCGAAACGTCGCTGCTGACGCCGGGGAAATGGGACGACATGGTCGCCGCCGCCTTCAGCGCCACGTGTTTCGCGGACGGCGCGGCCTTCCTCATCGCCTTCGACCAGGCCGCCCCCTACGACAGCCCGAACTTCCTGTGGTTCCGCGAGCGGCTGCCGCGCTTCGTCTATGTCGACCGGATCGTGGTGGCGGAGACCCACCGCGGCCGGGGGCTGGCGCGCCGCCTTTACCACGACCTCTTTTCCAAGGCGGGGGCGGCGGGTCACGACCGGATCGTCTGCGAGGTCAATGCCGTCCCGCCCAATCCCGGGTCCGACGCCTTCCATGCCCGGCTCGGGTTCGCCAAGGTCGGTAGCGCTCAACTCGCCGGGACCGGCAAGACGGTGCGCTACCTGGCGAAGACATTCGGCGGTGCGCGCCCCGGCGAATGAAACCATTCCGGCGAACGAGCGCCGGCAGCGCGACCTCTGGTCCGTGATAGGATGGCCGTGTCGGGTCCGATCCGGACGGAGATCAAACCATGGCTGAGACAATCCTCTATCATGACGGAAACCGCGCCTTGCAGGACGCTTTCGACAGCCGGCGGATCGCCGACCGGCTGGAGGAAGTAACGACGCGGACGAGCTTCGCCGACGGCGACCGGCGCTTCATCGAGGGGCTCGCCTTCTTCTTTCTCGCAACCGCCGATCGGGACGGGCGGCCGGACGTGTCGTTCAAGGGCGGCCCGCCCGGTTTCGTGCGCGTCATCGATGGCGACACGCTCGCCTTCCCCGACTATGACGGCAACGGCATGTTCAAGAGTCTCGGCAACCTGTCGGTCAATCCGGCGGTCGGGCTGCTCTTCATCGACTTCGAGAGGCCGCGGCGGCTCCGTGTCCAGGGTGTGGCGACGGTGCGGCGAGACGACCCGCTGCAGGAGTTGACCGCCGGGGCGCAGATGATGGTGCGGGTCAAGGCGACGGCGATCTTCCCGAACTGTCCCCGCTACATCCCGACGATGCGACTGGTCGAGCCTTCGGTCTATGCGCCGCGATCGGGGGTTGCGCCAGTCGAACCGGCGTGGAAATCATCCCCGGAATTCGCCGACGCCGTGCATCCGCGGCAGCCGGTGGCGAGATGAATCACGCCGCGCCGGTTCGCGCGGCCCCACTGCAAACGGATTTGCGACGATGACAATCAGAGTTGGACTGATCGGCGCCGGTGTCATGGGTGGCGATCACGCACGGATCCTGTCGACCTCGGTGAACGGCGCGCGTCTTGCCGCCGTGTCGGATGCCGATTCGAACCGCGCCACCGCGATAGCCGACGCCTATGGCGCCACCGCCTTTCCCGATGCTGAGCGGCTGATCGCCGACGATTCGGTCGAGGCCGTCATCGTCGCCTCGCCGGACCCGACCCACAAGCCGCTGGTGCTTGCCTGCCTCGCCGCCGAAAAGCCGGTGCTCTGCGAAAAGCCGCTCGGTCTCTCGACCGGCGAGTGCCTGGAGATCGTCGGCAAGGAGACGGCGCTCGGCCGGCGGCTGGTCCAGGTCGGATTCATGCGCCGCTTCGACCCGGGCTATGTCGCGATGAAGGCGGCGCTCGACAGCGGCGATCTCGGCGCGGCGCTGATGTTCCACTGCGTCCACCGCAACACGACCGCTTCGCCCTACACGACGTCGGAGGCGCTGATCACCAATTCGGCGGTGCATGAGATGGATATCGTCCGCTGGCTGTTCGGCAGCGAGGTCGTCCGCGTCACGGTGGTGACGCCGCGGCCGACCCGGCTGGCGCTGATGCAGGACCCGCAGCTGCTGCTGTTCCATATGGCCGACGGCGCGGTGGTCGACGTCGAGGTCTTCGTCAACTGCCAGTATGGCTACGACGTGCGCGGCGAACTGGTCTGCGAGAGGGGCACCGCGACGCTCGCGCCGCCGCACGATATCGTCATCCGCCAGGCGCGCACCGAGGGCTTCGGCCATCCGGAGGACTGGCGACCGCGCTTCGTCGAGGCCTATCGGGCCGAACTCCAGGCGTGGATCGATTCCGTGGCGGGCGGGCCGCCGGCGGGCGCGAGCGCCTGGGACGGCTATGCCGCGACGGCGATCGCCGAGGCCGGGCTTGCCGCGCTGAAAAGCGGAGCGCCGGCGGATGTTCATCTCGAGGCTCGCCCGGCGCTTTACGGGTGAACTGGGCGCGACCGTCGGACGCGGGGCGGCCGCCAAGGAACCCCACCCACCATCACTGCGTGATGGTCCCCCCTCCCCGGTTCGGGGAGGGATAGGCGCGTGGCTGCAGCGCACAGGTCGATAGCCACACGTGCGTCCGCGCCGGGATCAGCGCTCGCGAATCCACCAGTCGAGGGCGTAGGCGCCGGTTCGGGCGCGAGCGCCTTGCGCAGCGACTGGCAGAGCGCGTCGAGCTTCGCGGCGAGGCCGAAGGGCGGATTGCAGATCAGCAGGCCGCTGCCGGCCAGCGTCTCGCCGTCGATCGGCGTGCGGAGGAATTCGCAGGTCAGCGTCGGCGGATTGTCGGGGGCGTAGCGGCGGCGGAGCGCTTCGACGCCGGTGCGGTCCTTGAGCGGATACCAGGCGGCGAAGATGCCGGTCGGCCACTTGGCGATGCCGGCGTTCAGCGCGTCGGCGAGCTGCTCGAACTCGTCGCGATCCTCGTAGGGCGGGTCGATGAAGACGAGGCCGCGCCGGGTCGGCGGCGGGACGAAGGCGCGGATCGCCTCGTAGCCGTCGCGGGCGTGGACTGCGACGCGGGGATCGTGGCGGAAGGTCCTGCGCAGGCGCGCGGCGTCTTCCGGGTGGAGCTCGCAGGCGATCAGGCGATCGTCATCGCGGAGCATCGCCTGGATCAGCGCCGGCGAGCCCGGATAGACGGCGAGGCCGTCCGGGTTGAGGCCCCGGACGATGTCGAGATAGGCGGACGCCGCCGGGATATCGGCGTCGATGACGCGGGCGATGCCTTCGGCCCATTCGCCGGTCTTGCCGGCCTCGACCGAAGCGAGATCATAGAGGCCGATGCCGGCATGGGTGTCGATGACCGTGAAAGGCTTCGGCTTCTTGCGGAGATGCTCCAGCAGCATCACCAGCACGGGATGCTTGAACACCTCGGTGTGGTTGCCGGCGTGATAGGCGTGGCGGTAGTTCATCAGCGGGGGTCTTTTTTGCTCGCTCTTCCGGACGGAAAAGTGCGCACACTTTTCCTGGAAACGCTTGGTGCTCGCTCTTTCCGGGCGAAAAAGTGCCCACACTTTTCCTGAAAACGCTCGGTTACTCGCTCTCCAAGGCGGACAGGCCTCTTGCGCTCAGACCGGCGGGGCGTAGTCGGCCGGGTCGACCGTCGCCGGACGGCCGGCCAGCGAAAGCGTCGCGACCTGGGCCGGGGTCTCGGCGATGACCTTGCCGCGGCGGATGACGGCGAGGCGGCGCGCCTTGAGGCGGATCGCCTCGATCGGGTCGGCAGCCTGGAGGAGCACCATGTCGGCATTGCAGCCGACGGCGAGGCCATAGCCTTCGAGGCCCATCGCCTTTGCCGGGTTGACCGTCACCGCGTCGAAGCAGAAGCGCATCGCCTCGCGGCTGGTCAGCTGGCCGACATGGAGGCCCATATGGGCGACCTCCAGCATGTCGGCGCTGCCCAGCGAATACCACGGGTCCATGCAGCAATCCTGGCCGAAGGAGGCGTTGATGCCATAGGGGCGCATCTCCGGGATGCGGGTCTGGCCGCGGCGCTTCGGGTAGGTGTCGTGGCGGCCCTGGATGACGATGTTGATCAGCGGATTGGCGATGACCTGGATGTCGGCCTCGGCCATCAGCGGCAGCAGCTTCGAGACGTAGTAGTTGTCCATCGAATGCATCGAGGTGAGGTGCGAGCCGGCGACCCGGCCCTGCATTCCGAGTCGTGTGGTCTCGGCGGTCAGGGTCTCGATGTGGCGGGAGAGCGGGATCGTCGCTCTCGTCGCAATGCATGTCGACCAACAACCCGCGCTTCTCGGCGATGGCGCAGAGCGCGGTGACGCTCGCCGCGCCGTCGGCCATGGTCCGCTCGAAATGCGGGATGCCGCCGACGACATCGACACCGAGATCGAGGGCGCGTTCGAGATTCTTCGCAGCCGTCGGGGAACGGTAATAGCCGTCCTGCGGGAAGGCGACGAGCTGGAGGTCGATATAGGGGGCGATCCGCTTTTTCACGTCGAGCAGGGCCTCGACGGCGAGGAGGCGATCGTCGCAGACGTCGACATGGGTACGGATGGCGAGCAGGCCTTGCGCGACGGCAAGGTCGCAATAGCGGAGCGCCCGCTCGGCCACCGCCTCATGGGTGAGGAGCGGCTTCAGCTCGCCCCACAGGCTAATGCCTTCGAGCAGGGTGCCGGAACGGTTGAGCCGGGGCAGGCCAAGCGACAGGGTCGCGTCCATGTGGAAATGGCAGTCGACGAAGGGCGGGGCGACCAGCCGGCCGTTCGCCTCGACGGTACGCGCGGCCTCGGCGGTGATGCCGGGTTCGATGGCGGTGATGCGGCCGCCTTCGCAGGCGATGTCGATGCCGGTGCGGCCATCGGGAAGCGCCGCGTTGCGGATGATGAGGTCGAGGGACATGGGGAGGCTCTCCGGCTACCGCTTTTGCGAGGACGATTCGGCTTCGTCCCCCATTCCTGTTCTTTCGCTCTTTCCGGGCGGAAAAGTGAAGCCCCTTTTCCCGAAAACGCTATCGCGCCCCCTTGAACCACGGCGCCAGCAGGGCGCGCGGATACTCGGCGCGGCGGGCGACGAGGACCAGCGCGACGATGGCGAAGAAATAGGGGAGCATCAGGAAGACCTGGCTCGGCAGGAAGGCGCCGACCTGGGTCTGCAGGCGGACCTGATAAGCATCGAAGGCGCCGAAGAGGAGGGCGCCGAGCAGCGCCTTGCCCGGCCGCCACGAGGCGAAGACGGTCAGCGCGATGCAGATCCAGCCGCGGCCATTGACCATGCCGAAGAAGAAGGCGTCGAAGGCCGACATGGTGAGGAAGGCGCCGCCCATCGCCATCAGCGCCGAGCCCGCGACGACGGCGCCGGTGCGCAGGCCATAGACCGAGAGGCCCTGCGCGTCGACCGAATCCGGATTGTCGCCGACGGCGCGGATCGCGAGGCCGAGCGGCGTGCGGTAGAGCACCCAGGCGACGATCGCGACCATGGCGAAGGCGAGCCAGGTGAAGGCGGTCTGGCTGAACAGCGCGGTGCCGAGGAAGGGGATGTCGGAGAGCACCGGGATGTCGAGCGGCTTGAAGGGCACGATCCGCGGCGGCGAGGAGACGTCAGGCAGCGCCGTCCGGTAGATGAAATAGCTGAGGCTCGAAGCAAGCAGCGTGATGCCGATGCCGGAGACATGCTGCGACAGGCCGAGAGGCACGGTGAGCGCGGCATGGAGCAGGCCGAAGAGCGCGCCGGTCAAGGCCGCGACCAGAACGCCGGTCCACAGGTCGACGCCGAGCCAGACCGCCATCCAGCCGGCCATGGCGCCGGCGGTGAAGATGCCCTCGATGCCGAGGTTGAGGACGCCGGAGCGTTCGCAGACCAGCGCGCCGAGGACACCGAAGATCAGCGGCGTGGCGATGCGGATCGCCGCCGCCCAGAAATTCGCCGTCAGCAGGATGTCGAGGAATTCCATGGTCAGGGTTCGGCCTGACGCATCGCGCCTCCTCTCCCACTGGGAGAGGATAGCGAGGCTTGTCCCGCGAAGCGGGACTCAGCCGAGCTTGGTGAGGGGCGAGACCTTTCCGCACTATCCGGAACAGTCCCTCTTGCGTCGACGCTTCGCCCCTCACCAAGCTCCGCATCGATCGCAAGCGATCGTGCTCCTCTGTCCTCTCCCAATGGGAGAGGAGGGACGGTGCCCCTTGCTTCGGCGCTTCGCCCCTCACCAACTCCGCCCGGGCGCACCTGCGGCGCGCTGGGCTTCGTATCCTCTCCCAATGGGCGAGGAGGAGTGGCGGCATTGGCGGCAAGGCTTCGCCCCTCACCAAGCTCGACTGGGCTCCGCTTCGCGGCGCAAGTCTCGCTATCCTCTCCCAATGGGAGAGGAGGGGGGGCGGCGCCTGCGGCGACGGTCCCTTCCGGCGCACAAGGCTCGCACTTCTTCTCCAACGGTAGAAGGGGGCGCAGCGCGGAGAACCCGCGGTTCAGTTGCGATAGCGTCTTCATGGCTGCGCCGCCGTGGCAGCCGGCCGGGCGGCCCAGTGGATATGGAAGCGGGTGACGAAACCGCCGATGAGGACGCAGAGCAGCGACAGGGCGACGACGAGATCGGCGAGATAGCTCGACACGCCGAGGCCACGGCTCATCGAATCGGCGCCGACGAAGACCCCGGCGATGAACAGCGCCGCGGCGACGACGCCGAGCGGCGACAGGCCGGCAAGCATGGCGACGACGATGCCGGCATAGCCGAAGCCGGGCGAGAGGTCCGCGGTGAGATATCCCTTGAGGCCGGCGACCTCGCCGACCCCGGCAAGCCCGGCGAGGCCGCCCGAGATCAGGGCAACGCGGACCATCGTCGCGGTGACGGGGATGCCGGCAAAGCGGGCGGCGGGTGCGTTCTCGCCGACGGCGCGAATCTCGGCGCCCCAGACGGTGCGGCGCATCATGATCGATACGGCGACCGCCGCGACGAGACCGATGAGCAGGCCGGAATGGACGCGCATCCGCCCGAGCAGCGCCGGCAGAATGGCAGAATCGATGATCGGCGCCGACTGCGGCCAGCCGAGGCTCATCGGGTCCTGAAGCGGGCCTTCCAGCATCATCTGGACGAAGAGCAGCATGACGAAGTTGAGGAGAAGGGTCGTCACCACCTCGTCGGCACCGAATTTCAGCTTGAGAAGGGTCGGGCCGAGCATGAGCAGGGCGCCGGCCAGCGCACCTGCGAGCGAGCACAAGCGGGATCATCACGATCGGCGGGCCGGCGATCGCGCCCGATCCGACCGCGACCGCGGCGAGAGCGCCGGCATAGAGCTGGCCCTCGCCGCCGATGTTCCACAGCTTCGCCCGGAAGGCGACGGCGGCCGCCAGCCCGGTGAGGATCAGGGGCGTGGTCCGGGTCAGCGTCTCGGAAAAGGCGAAGAGCGAGCCGAAGGCGCCGTCGATCATCAGGCCGTAGGCGGCGACGATCGGCGCGCCGGCGAAGGCGAGCGGAATCGCGGCGAGCGCCAGGGCGGCGACACCCGCGGCGACCGGGGCGACGATCGCCAGGGCCGGCGACACCGTCTGGCGGGGCTCGAAGCGGATCATGCGGCCGCCTCCTCACCGTGGTGGCCGGCCATCATCAGGCCGAGGGTGGCACGGTCGAGCGTTTCGGCGGGGATCGCCTCGCTAAGCCTGCCGCCGGTCATCACCGCGATGCGGTCGGAGAGCGTCGTCAGTTCGTCGAGATCCTCGGAGATGAGAATGACGCCGACGCCAGCCTCGCGGGCGGCGAGCAGCCGGCGGTGGACCTCGGTCTGGGCGCCGATATCGAGGCCGCGAGTCGGCTGATTGGCGAGGATCAGACGCGGATTACGGTCGAGCACCCGGGCGAGGATCAGCTTCTGGATATTGCCGCCGGAGAGGAGCCGCGCGGGCGCTTCGGGGCCGGGACAGCGGACATCATAGTCTCGGATGGCGGCCTCAGCCCGCGCCCGGATCGCGGCGAAGCGGAGGAAACCGGCACGCTGGAAGCCCGGGTCGCGAAGCTCCTCGAGCGCGACATTCTCGGCGACCGTCATCGCGCCGACGACGCCGTCATGATGGCGATCCTCGGGAATGCGGGCAATGCCGGAGCGGGCGAAGGCGCCCGGATCGTGATGGCGGACGGCTTCGCCGAAGAGGCGCATGGTCCCGCCGCTCGGCCGTTCGAGACCCGCGAGCAGCGCGGCGAGCGCCGCCTGGCCGTTGCCCGAGACGCCGGCGATGCCGACGATCTCGCCCTCGCGGACGACGAGGCTGGCATTGACCAGCGTCCGGCGATGGGCGCCGGCAAGCGTGACGTCTTCGAGTTCGAGCAGCACCGCGCCGGGCTCGCGGGCGAGGCGCTCGGCTGCCGGCACGTCGCGGCCGACCATCATCTCGGCGATCGACCGGCGGTCGGCATCGGCGGTGGTCATCTCGCCGACCTTGGCGCCGGCGCGCAGGATGGCGATGCGATCGGAAACGGCGAGGACCTCGCCGAGCTTGTGGGAGATGAAGACGATGGCGAGGCCGCGCGCGGCAAGCCGGCGCATGGTGACGAAGAGGCTGTCGGATTCCTGCGGCGTCAGGACCGCCGTCGGCTCGTCCATGACGAGGATGCGGGCGTCGCGGTAAAGGGCTTTCAGGATTTCGACGCGCTGGCGTTCGCCGACTGTCAGCCGCGAAACCGGGACGTCGAGATCGACGGCGAGACCGGAATCCTTCATCACCGCCTCGACCTTGCGCCGGGCGGGTCCGGTCCGGCGGGTCAGCCGGAAGGTCGGCTCGGTGCCGAGCACGATATTCTCGAGGCCGGTGAGGTTTTCGGCGAGGGTGAAATGCTGGTGGACCATGCCGATGCCGGCGGCAAGTGCTGTGCCCGGCGAGCCGGGTTCGAGCGGGGCGAGAGTGCCGTCTTCGCCGGCGACCAGCACCTCGCCCTCGTCGGCGACGTAATGGCCGAAGAGGATGTTCATCAGCGTGGTCTTGCCGGCGCCGTTCTCGCCGAGGAGCGCGAGGATCTCGCCGCGGGCGAGATCGAGGTCGATCCGGTCGTTGGCGATGAGCGAGCCGAAGCGCTTGGTGATGCCGGAAAGGCGGAGGACGATGGGGTGGGCGTCAGGCATGGCGTTCACAGCCCCCGCTCCGTGCAACGTAGGCCTCCCCCGTTGCACGGGGGAGGACAAACGGCGTCATGGTCTTCGGCCTACATCGTCGACTTGGGCTCGGCGTCGTTGACGTTGACGCGGAACAGGCCGTCCTTGATTTCCTGTTCCCTGGCCTTGGCGGCCTCGAGCGTCGCGGCGTCGACCAGCGTCTCGTCGGCGACGAAGCTGCCGCCGCCATAGGCCATGTAGCTGTACTGGCCGTAGTCGGCCGGCTCGAAGCGGCCTTCGGTCACCGCGGCGATGGCGCGATCGACGGTCGGTTCCATATGCCACAGCGCGCTGGCGAGGATCGTGCCGGGATAGTCGGCGGCGGTGTCGATGACGTTGCCGATCGCCTTGATGCCGCGCTCCTTGGCGGCGTCGGAAACGCCGAAGCGCTCGGCATAGAGGATGTCGGCGCCGGCATCGATCATGGCGAAGGCCAATTCCTTGGCCTTGGGCGGGTCGTACCAGGAGTTGATGAAGGTGACGAGGAACTTGACGTCCGGATTGACCGCGAGCGCGCCTTCCATGAAGGCGTTCATCAGCCGGTTGACCTCGGGAATGGCGTAGCCGCCGACCATGCCGATGATCTTCGACTGGGTGGCCGCGCCGGCGATCATCCCGGTCAGGTAGCTCGGCTCATGGATGAAGTTGTCGAAGACGGCGAAATTCGGCTGGCTCGGGCCGAAGGACGAGCCGAGCAGGAAGGCGGTATCGGGATAGTCGGCGGCGACCTTGCGGGCGGCGCGTTCGACGCTGAAGGCCTCGCCGATGATCAGGTCGTTGCCCTGTTCCGCATACTCGCGCATCACGCGCTCATAGTCGGTGTTGGCGACATTTTCGGAGTAGACATAGTCGATGTCGCCGCGGTCCTTGGCGGCGGACAGCGCCTTGTGGATCCGGCTGACCCACTGCTGCTCGACCGGCACGGTATAGATAGCCGCGACCTTGATCGGCTTCGCCTTCTGCGCGGCGGCGGGACCGGCGAGGCCAAAGGCCGCCAACGCGGCCGCGGCAAGCCCGATCGCGGCGCGGCGTGTCACCGGCATCCATGTCGTCTTTGGTGTGTTCATCTGAAAATCCCCCTCGTGCGCGGGCGCGCCCGGCGGGCGCTGCCGCGTTGCCAAAAGCGTCCGTCCAGGCGGCCAGAAGCGAAGCAAGGACGGGACCACTCCTCGGGCGAGGATACCGGCTTTGCCGCTCCGCGACAATTTGAGCGGAAAGGGGCCGTTGGCGGGGCAAGCCCGGTGCCGTCGGTACGTCAGGCGGCCGGATAGTCGCGGGCGAAATCCGCGCCGGGGATATCGACGGCGACCGGCCGGCGTTCGGCGGCGCTCACAACGGCGGCCTCGACGATGGCGATGCCGCGCAGGCCTGCCCCGAAGGTCGGGAAATTGGCGGTTTCGCCCCGCATGCCCCGCCACGATTCGGCGATGACATTGCGAAAGGCGTCGGGATAACCCTCGGGGTGGCCGGCGGGCACGGCGGCGGTCCAGCGGTCGGCCGGATCGAGGCGGTCGGGATCGCGGTCGCGGATGATCTTCAGTCCGGGACGGCGCTCGACGAAGCTGTTCGGCTGTTCCTGCAGCCAGTCGAAGCCGCCGGTCTCGCCGTCGATCGAAAGCGCGATGTGGTTGGGGTTGCCGGGCGACAGGGCCATGACGGTGGCGCTGCCCGAGCCGCCGCCGGCGAGGCGGACGAGGATGTCGGCCTGGTCCTCGAGGGCGAAATCAACACGAACGCCGCCGTCGACCGCTTCGCCCTCCGGCCGGGCGCCCTCGCCGGGCCGGCCGCGCCACGTCCGGTCGGGCCGGCGGGTATTGAAGGTGGCGACAATCTCGGTGATCGGCTCGCCGGTGATGAACTGGAGGAGGTCGAGCCAGTGGACGCCATAGTCGAAGAGGGCAAAGGCGGGGCCGCAGAGGCCCGGCGAAAAATGCCAGACATACTTGTCGGGATCGCAGACATCCTGCGAGAGATAGAGGCCGGTGATCCGCCAGAGGGCGCCGAAATCGCCGTTGCGGACCATGCGGCGCAGCTCCCGGACGATCGGATAGCCGCGATAGCAATAGGCGATGGCGCCAACGCGACCGGCCTTGTCGGCCGCGTCGATCATCCGCTGGCAGTCGTCGGAACTGGTCGCCATCGGTTTTTCGCAGAGCACATGGGCGCCGGCGGCGAAGGACGCGATGGTCTGCTCGGCGTGGAAGCTGTTGGGCGAGCAGACATGGACGACGTCCGGCTTCTCGGCCCTCAGCATCGCGTCGAGATTGTCATAGGGTTCGCCGATGCCGAAGGCCCGCGCCCCGGCAAGCGTCCGCCCGCAGACCGCGACCACCTCGCCGCCGATCTCGGCGATCAGGCGGGCATGGACGCGGGCGATATAGCCCGAGCCGACGATCGCGGCCCGCATCAGGCGGTCCCGCGGACGATGACCGTCGAGCCGCTCACGTCTGGGCCGCGGCGCCGGACGCGCCGGGATTGTCGGCGATCACCGCCAGCAGGCCCTCGATTTCCGATTCGAGGGCGCGCAAATCCTCGCCGCCCGACATGATCGCCATGACCTCTTCGCGGGAGATTTCCGACTTGCGATAGGTGCCGACATTCTGACCGCGATTGAGCAGGGTGAAGACGTCGCCGACCGGATAGGCGTGATGGATGTTATGGCTGATGAAGATCACGGCGAGGCCGCGCAACCGGGCCTCGATGACGAATTTCAGCACCATCGCCGCTTGATGGACGCCGAGCGCCGAGGTCGGCTCGTCGAGGATCAGCACCTTGGCGCCGAAATGGATGGCGCGGGCGATGGCCACCGACTGGCGCTCGCCGCCCGACAGGGTGCCGACCGCCTGGGTCGGGTCACGGACGTCGATGCCGATGTCACCCATCGCCTTGCGGGCGATGGTGTTGGCGCTCTCCTTGTCGAAACGCCTGAACGGAAACACCCCGCGCAACGGCTCGCGGCCGAGGAAGAAATTGCGCGAGATGCTCATCAGCGGGATCATGCCGAGATCCTGGAAGACGGTGGCGATGCCCATCTCCTGCGCGACCCGCGGATTGCGGAAGACGACCGGCTTGCCGTCGACCAGAATCTCGCCGTGGGTCGGCCGATGGACGCCCGACAGAATCTTGATCAGCGTCGACTTGCCGGCGCCATTGTCGCCCAGCAGGCAATGCACCTCGCCGGGCTGGACCTGGATATCGACATCGCGAAGGGCGATGACCGAGCCGAAGCGCTTGGTCACCCCCCGCAGTTCCATGGCTGGCGTGCTCATCGCGCAGTCCCCTCGCCGAGCGCCTTGGCGCGGATGTAATTATTGACCAGTACGGCGATCAGGATGACGATGCCGAGAAAGACCTTGAACCAGTCGGTGTCGATGCCGGTGAAGAAGATGCCCATTTGCACCAGACCGAAGATCAGCGCGCCGAACAGGGCGCCGACGACCGTGCCGTAGCCACCGGTGAGCAGCACGCCGCCGATCACCGCAGCGATGATCGCCTCGAACTCCTTGAGAAGCCCGCGGAGCGTGTCGGCCGAACCGGCCTCGGTCACCTGGATGGTGGCGAGCAGCGTCGCCGCGCAGGCGGTGCAGATGAACAGCGTGATCTTGACCCGCGACACCGGAACCCCGACGTTGCGCGCCACATCCGCGTCGCCGCCTGACGCGTAGATCCAGTTGCCGAAGCGGGTCTGGGTGAGGACGTAGCTGGCGACGGCCGCGACGCCGATCGCCCAGACAATCGACATGGGTATGCCGGCTACGAACGGAACTCCGTCGCTTCGGATCGCGATCCATCCGTGGTCCGCCATCCACTGGAAGAACCCGGTCAGGACGTTACCGTTGAAAATCGACGCGGTGCCGGGGTCCGGGATACCGTCGAGGATGTAAGGCACCTGGGTGCGGCCGGTAACCGCCCGGGTTACCGCGATCGTCAGGCCACGCAGGATAAACAGCGACGCCAGGGTGACGATGAACGACGGCAGCCGCGTGCGGACCACGATCAGGCCGTTGAAGTAGCCGACGACAACCGCGACCGCAAAGGCCGAGAGAACGCCGCCCCACAACGGGAAGCCGAGGTTGCGCACCGTCAACCCGATGACCACCCCGGCGAAGCCGATCATCGAGCCGACCGAAAGATCGAACTCGCCGGCGATGATCAGGAGCGCCGCCGCGGTGGCAATGATGCTGAGCTCTGCCGACAACGTGAGGAACGTCATCGCGCCTTCGAGCGAATAGAGCGAGGCGGCGCCGGGCAGCAGTGCGAAGATAATGACGGTCGCGACGAGACCGCTGGCGGCGCCTGCCTCCGGTCGTCTGAGCAGCTTCGTCAGCCAGCCGGCCCGGGCAAGGCGCTCGTCGACCTCGCCATGTCGTTTGCTGCTGGTCGCGGCGATTTCCGAGTGGGCCATGGGTTGTCCCTGCTGTTCGGCACTTGTCATTTGAGCGTCAACGCTTCCGCCATGCGATTTGCGGCATGCCGGGAACGAGCCGTGGCATCCGCGCGGAGCGTCGCCCTCGCTCCTCCGTCGCGGGTGTTCCCGGCTGGCGTCCAGCGTCGCATGAATCGTTCCGTTTGCGAATTTCAGAATGAGGGGAGGGCGGCGGCAGCCGCCCTCCCGGATCACCGATGGATCAGCGGATACCCTGCTTGGCCAGCACCAGGATGGCCTTTGCCTTTTCCGGCGTGTCGACGAACAGCGGTCCGGTGTAGGTACTGTTGATCGGCATGATACCGTTGACGGCGTTCTGGACCAGATAGATCGCCGGCAGATAGCCCATCAGGTATTGCTGGGCGTCCATGCCGAAGCCCATCTCCCCGGCAATAATCGAATCGAGCACTTCCGGGCTGATATCGAAAGTATCGAGAGCGATCTTTCCGAAGAGCTCCTTCTTGCGGAACAACTCGATCAGCGGGTTGGCAGCGTCAGCGCCCATGGCGAACACCGCCTGAACGTCCGGGTGAGAGGCGATATAGGCTTCGGTCCGCCGCTGGATGTCGGCCGGATCCTTGGTCACCGCGACGACCTCGGTGCCGCCGCCCGAAGGCTTCAAGCCGTCGTTCAGGCCTTCACAGCGCTGATCGAGGCTGACATTGCCGACCTCATGGTTGATGCAGACGACCTTGAGGATGCCTTCGCTGGCGAGCATCTTTCCGGCCCTGACGCCGGAATCGTATTCCGAGACGGTGCCGACATAGCCGTTGGCGCCCATCTCGTAGCCCGGGTCCTCACCGGAATCCAGGACCACGACCGGAATGCCGGCGGCGACCGCCTTGGTGACCCCGTCGCGCATGGCGTCGGCGTCGGCGATCGAGACGGCGATGCCGTCCGGCTTCGCGGCGATGGCGGCGTCGAGCAGGCGGGCCTGCTCAACCACGTCGAAGACCTGCGGGTTGTAGTAGTCGATCTTTGCGCCGGTCAGCTTCTGCGCGTCTTCCACTCCGCGCTTGACGATCGACCAGTAAAGGTCGGACGCCGAACCGTGGACGACGAAGGAAATATGCACGTCCTTTGGATCTTTCAGGCCGTCGGCATGCGCCGCCGCCGAGAGGCCTCCCAACGCAATCGTCGCCGCCATCGCGGCTTTCATGAATCTGTTCATTGTCTTCCCTTTCTCTGGTTGGAATGGTCCTGATCCCCCGATGGCCGGACCTTGGCCAAACCGCGCAGGGCAAATCCGCCAAGCGCGGCGCAAAAGATTGATGTCACGGCTTCTCCCTTCCGATTTCAACGTCCTTTCAGTTCAGGCGGCCGCATCGCGGCGGCCTTTGCCGCCGGCCAGCGTGCCGCCCTCGTTTTCCCTCGGCGCCGCCCGATCGAGGGATTGGCGACCGGCCACATGCCGGGCGAGGCCGACGAGAAGCGCCTGGTCGCGCCTGGCCTGTTCGACGGTGTTCCTGACCGGTGCAGCGGTGACGATGGCCGACCAGAAAGCCTCGAGCTCGTTGACGAAGGCTTCGCTGAAGTCCGGTCGGATCTCGCGGGTTTCGAGCCGCCGACCATCCGACTGGCGGACGGTCAGGCGGGTCGGAAAATGGTTCAGATAGGGCGAGGGAAAGCGCAGCTCGACGATGCGGTCGTCGAAGGTGAGGGTGATCCTCTCGTCGTAATCGGCGATCGCCGGAACGGCCAGGTGGGACATTTGCCAGACCGCCTGCCCGCCGAGCAGCCGGATCGTCGCCAGCCCGCCGTCGCCGTTGGCGAAGAAGGTGGCATTGACGATTTCGCCGTCGGAGTCCTCGACGCCGACGCGGTCGAGCAGGCCGGTGGCGGCGTTGACGTCGTGAACGAGGCTGGAGCAGAAGCTGCCGGCGAAGCCCCGCTCGATATCCCGCGCAGGAGCGAAGCCGAGCGCCTCGGCGATCTGGCTGGACTTCGCCGCGCGACCGTCGGCGATCAGGGCCTCGGGCAGGTCGTTGGCCAGCGCGCCAGGGTGGGTCGCGACATAGGGCCAGGAGTCGGGATCGGTGACTTCGACGGAGACGTAGCGCAACGTCCCGGGGGCCTCGGGCAGGAGGTCGAGGCAGGCTTCATAGGCGGGATCGTGACGCTTCATGTAGCCGACCTGGACGACGGCGCCCGCGTCGTCGCGTGCCGCGATGATCGCGTCTGCCTGGGCTGGGCCGTAGCAGAGCGGTTTCTCGCAAAAGACGTGCCGTCGCAGCGCCAGCGCCTTCAGGGTCTCGTCGACATGGGTGAAGTCGGGCGAGGCGATCAGCACGGCATCGAGTTGCTCGGCGTGGAGTGTATCGCTGTCGGCGAAGGCGGGCACGCCGAAATGCCGGGCGACGAAATCGCGTCCTGTGGCGGACGGGTCGGAAACGCCGGCGAGCTCGAATTTGTCGGAGAGGCGCAGGAGATTCGGGATGTGCTCCCACTGGGCGATCAGCCCGGCGCCGACGACGCCGATGCGGATGCGCTCCCCCGTCACGACGTTCCCTCCCGGGTCTCGACCGTGAAGCCGGCCTCGCGCGCCATCCGCAGGAGGTTGTCGTAGCCCATGCGTGCGTAGGTCAGCGGGATGGCCTTGCGGGGATCCTGCTCGGCCTCGACCACCAGCCAGCCCTCGTAGCCGGCATCGGAGAGCGTCCGCAGGATGGCCGGATAGTCGACGCTGCCGTCGCCCGGCACGGTGAAGATGCCATCGAGGACCGCGTCCATGAAGCTCATGTCCTCGGCGCGCGCCCTGGCGAGCTTGTCGGCGCGAACGTCCTTGCAGTGAACATGGACGATGCGGTCGAGATTGCGGGTGAGCAGCGTCACTGGATCGCCGCCCGAAAAGGAGCTGTGGCCGGTGTCGTAGAGCAGCCCGACCGCCTCGCCGGTCACCGACATCAGTCTTTCGGTCTCGGCATCGCTCTCGACGATCGTGCCCATGTGATGATGGAACGCCATGCCTATTCCGAAGTCGCGCATCCGCTCCGCCAGTTCGGTGACCTTGCGGCCATAGGCGGGCCAATCCTCGTCGTCGAGTTTCGGCCGGTCGGAGATCGGCCGCCAGATGCCGTCGTGCCGTCCCTTCGAGGTATCGGCATAGACGACGTAGGCGGCGCCGAGGTCGCGATGGAGGGTCAGGTGCGGCAGCAGCGCGTCGAATTCGGCTTCGACCTCGCGCTCGAGGATGCGCCCGTCCCACCAGCCGGCCACCAGCCTGAGGTCGTAGCGATCGAGCAGCGGACCCAGTTCAGCGGAGTCGCGCGGGAACTTGCCGCCGAGCTCGGTGCCGAGGTAGCCAGCTTCGCGCGTTTCCGCCAGGCAGGTTTCGAGCGGCGTGTCGCCGCCAAGCTCGGGGACGTCGTCATTCGTCCAGGTGATGGGATTGATGCCGATCCGGACTGTCATGCGGGGACTGCTTCTTTCGTCATGTCGGCGGAATGCGCCGCCTCTGGTCGGTCGACGCGGGCGCCGCTGACGGAGGAATCGAGTACGGCCTCGCAGATCCGCGCGATGCGGCAGGCCTCGTCGAGGTCGGGGTCGAGATTGCGGCCGGCGGCGATGGCGAGCAGGAATTCGTGCAGCTCGATGGTCTTGAGGTCGTTGAAGCCGAGCCCATGCGCCGGCGCCGGGATGAAGGCGCCGTAATCGGGATGGGCACCGTCGATGCGGATGGTCTTGAATCCCTGTTGCCCGGCCGGCTCGCCGTGGCGGTAGAGCTGCAGTTCGTTGGTGCGTTCGCCATCGAAGGCGATGCTGCCGCGCTCGCAGGTCAGGTCGAAGCCGATATCCATTTTGCGGCCATGGGCAATCCGGCTCGCCTCGATGCTGCCGACCGCGCCGCTTTCGAAGCGGGCGAGCAGGCCGGCCCAGTCCTCGTTGTCGACGGTTCGCGGAGCTTCGCCCGCTTTCCCGGTCTGGCGTGTCGCGTATCGGGTTTCGGCAAGGCCGTTGAGGGAGGTCATCGGCCCGCAAAGCCGACGGGCGATCGAAATGATGTGCCAGCCGAGATCGCCGAGGGCGCCGCAGCGTCCGGCCAGGCTGGCGTCGAGACGCCAGGAGAAGGGTGCGTCCGGATCGGCCAGGTAGTCCTCGGCGTGCCAGCCGCGGAAGCTGACGGGTTTGCCGATCAGACCCGACTCGACGATCGTCGCCGCGTGGCGGACCAAGGGCGTGCGCAGGTAGGTGAAGCCGACGCCGTTGGTTATGCCGGCCCTGGCCGCAGCGGCCGCGATCTCCTCCGCTTCGGCGACCGAACGGCCGACCGGCTTTTCGCAGAGGACATGCTTGCCGGCGGCGATCGCGGCGAGGGCGATTTCGCGATGCATGAAACTCGGGACGGCGATAATGACCGCATCGACGCCGGCCAGCGCGGCCTGCCAGTCGGTGCTCCATCCGGCAAAGCCGAGCTGGGCGGCCTGGCGCTCGGCCAGAGCCGCGTTCTCATCGACGAGGATCGTTGCCTCGGCGCGCGGCCCATCGCGAAAGACGCGGTTCACCGCCTGAAGCGCAAGACCATGAATGCGACCGATGAAACCCGCGCCGATCAACGCGAAACGAACCTGTTCGACTGCCAAAGACAAAGCCCCCCGGCGACATGAATGCTTTCGCAATCGACAAGCTACGGCTAACCTTGTTCCCACAGACAGGGCCATTTTCCTAGAATCGGATGGGTACAGTTTCAAATCAGCTCAGCTATCCCCTCGACCTCGTCGCGCTGCGGCCGAAGAACGGCGCGCCGTTGCATCGGCAGCTTTGCGATCAGCTCCGCGAGCTGATCCTGGAGGGGGCGGTTCCAGCCGGGACGCGGCTGCCGTCGATCCGTGCCTTTGCCGGTGAACTGGCGATCTCCCGCAACACGGTGATCGCCGCGCTCGACCAGCTCGCCGCCGAAGGACTGCTGGAAAGCCGGAGGGGGTCGGGGACCCACGTCTCGCTCGCCGCCACGGTTGCCCAGCCGCGCGGTCCGTCGCCGGGCGACAGCCTGGCCAAGCTCTCGCCGCGTGGCCAGCTGATGGTTTCGCAGCCGCGGGTCCGGACCTTCCCGGGCCGGACCGCCTTCCATCCCGGCACGCCGGAACTCGCCGAATTCCCGTTCAAGACCTGGAGCCGGCTGTTGTCGCGGCGCGCCCGTTTCGGCGGCGAGGACCTGTTCGGCTATCACTATGTCTCGGGCCATCCGGAACTGCGCGAGGTGATCGCCAGCTTCCTGACCGCGATGCGCCGGGTGCGCTGCTCGCCGGAGCAGATCGTCGTCACCACCGGCGGCCAGGCGGCGCTCGACCTGCTCGCCCGGCTGCTGCTCAGCGACGGCGATACGGTGTGGATGGAGGAGCCCGGCTATCTCGGCGCGCGCGGGGCTTTTCTCAGCGCCGGCGCGAAGCTGTCGCCGCTGGCCGTCGACCGGGACGGCTGGCGGGTGCCGGCCAGCGCGGATCCGCTACCGCGGCTGATCTACCTGACGCCGTCCTGCCAGCACCCGCTCGGCATCACCATGCCGCTCGAGCAGCGCCTCGCCGTGCTCGACGTCGCCACCGCCGCCGACGCCTGGATCATCGAGGACGATTTCGACGGCGAATACACGTTTCGCGGCCAGCCGCTGCCCTCGATGCAGGGGCTGACCGACAATCCGCGCGTGATCTATGTCGGCACCTTCGCCAAGACGCTGTTCCCGGCGATGCGGCTCGGCTTCATCGTGCTGCCGGCCGACCTCGCCGACCGGATCAAGCCGGCGATCAGCGTGACCGGGCAGTTCGCACCGCTGGTCCTCCAGGCGGCGCTCGCCGATTTCATCGAGCAGGGCTACTTCTTCCGTCACCTCAACCGGATGCGGCGGCTCTACGGCCGGCGGCGGGCCGTCTTTCTCAAGCTCCTCGACGATTATCTCGGCGGATGGCTCGATCCGATCGACGGGCGGACCGGCATCCAGCTTGCCGCGGTTTTCAAGACGCCAACCGACGACAATCTGGTGGTCGACCGGGCGGCGCTGGCCGGCATCAACCTCGCGCCGCTGTCGGTCTATTTCGCCGGCAAACCCAGCATTTCCGGGCTGCTGATGGGGTATGCGGGGGTCGTGGAGGAGGAGATGGAACGGCTCATCCCGCTGCTCAGGGACATCCTCCGCGAGGTTCATCCCTTGCCGGGGGACGCGTGAGTCACGCGGCTTGACGGGGGCATCCCGCGTCACTATTCCATTGCTATGAAATAAGATGGCCGTCGGGGCAGCCGGTTCGCCGGGTCCGGCGGCGTAGCGCCGAGCATCACGATGAGCTCAACAACCCTCGTCCCGGACGACGACCCGGTCGTCGCGACCGCGCCGTCCACGGATGCGACGCCCCGCCGGACGCGGGTCAGCGGCATCGACCGCGCGCTGCAGATTCTCGATCACCTCTACCAGACAGAGAAGCCCTGGACGGCCTATGCGATCGCCAAGGCGATCGGGGCGCCGCTGTCGACGACCTATGCGATCATCGACGACCTGATCGCCCGCGACCTGCTCAGCCATCGCGGCGACAACATGGTGTGGCTCGGACCGAGGCTCTATCACTACGGCCTCGCCTACGCCCATTCGCTCGATTTCCTCAGCCGGGCGACGCACGAGATGCACGAGCTCTGCCGGGAGGTCGGCGAGACGGTGCAGATCTGCGGTCGCGACGGCGACCGGATGGTGGTGCTGGCGATGGCGGACGGGCCCGGCCACTTTCGCGTCACCTCCGAGGTCGGTACGCGGGTGCCGCTCAACTGGACGGCGTCGGGACGCCTGCTCGTCGGGCATCTTCCCGAGGACGAGCGGCTGGCGCTGTTCCGGCAAAGCGCCAAGATGTCGCCGACCGAACGCGCGGAGACCGATCCGGTGCTGCTCACCAACCTGTCGCGCCAGGCGCTGAAGGACCGGCTGTCGATCCAGATCAGCGAGACGGATTTCCTGGTGTCGTGCGTCGCCTCGCCGATCTGCGACCGGCTCGACGAATGCGTGGCGACGATCTCGATCGTGCTGCCCGAACACAAGGTGGTCGAGAAGCGCGACTATTACGGGGAAGCGGTCCGCAGGGCGTCGGAGAAGATCGAGCGGGCGCTCGGCTGGCGCGATCCGTGAGGGCGCCGATCCGGACTTCGCTCGACTCCGCCTGATCCTTCGCACCTTCCATGCGGAGGAGCGAAGGTGCATTTCGTGAGAACGTTCAGTCGCGGACCGCGACGATCGCTTCGATCTCGACCGTGATCTGGCCGGGCAGCGAGCCCATGCCGACGGCGGAGCGCGCGTGACGGCCGATCTCTTCGCCGAAGACCGCGATGAGGAGGTCGGAGCAGCCGTCGATGACCTTCGGATGGCTATCAAAGGCCGGATCGGCGTTGACCATGCCGAGGAGCTTGACGACGCGACGGACCCTGTCGAGCGAACCGAGGGCGTCATGCATCACCGCCAGCAGGTTGATGCCGGTGATGCGGGCATGGCCATAGGCTTCCTGGACCGTCACGCCGGCGCCGACCTTGCCATGATGCTCGACGCCGTTGGCCTCGAGCGGACCCTGGCCCGACAGGAACAGGAAGCCGCCGTCACGGACCGCAGTGACGAAATTGGCGACCGGCTTCGGCGGCGACGGCAGGACGATTCCGAGTTCGCGCAGCCTTTGATAGGGCGGCGACTCGCCGGACTTGCCGCCCGATCCCGTCAGGTCTGCTGACTGCTCCATGCGCCCCCCGTCGCTTGTTGTCCGGCGGTTCCGTTCCACCGCGGTGCCGGACTGGTCGACACCCGCCAAGCGGCCGGAGTTCTATAGTAATGTAATTGCATTCGTTCGGGCGGAAGGCTATCATTTTCGCCTTCCGGGTCAATACCCCAACCGCAAGCACCGTGTGGTATGGGCATTGCGGTCCGGTGCCGTTGCAAACTGCCGCCGGGGAGCGTCCGCATGGCCAGCGTCGTCGTCAAGGACTTGCGCAAATCCTTCGGTGACACCGAAGTCCTGCACGGCGTCGATATCAACATCGAGAACGGGGAATTCGTCACGCTGGTCGGCCCGTCCGGCTGCGGCAAGTCGACGTTGCTGCGCATGGTCGCCGGCCTCGAGGATGTCACCGCCGGCGAGATCCGCATCGGCGACAAAGTCGTCAATCTCGATCCGCCGAAGGATCGCGACATTGCCATGGTCTTCCAGAATTACGCGCTCTACCCGCATATGAGCGTCGAGCGGAACATGGGCTTTGCCCTCCGCCTGAGCGGCGTCGACAAGCCGGAGATCGGCAAGCGCGTCCGGCGCAGCGCCGAGATCCTCAAGCTCGAGACATTGCTCCAGCGGCTGCCGCGCCAGCTTTCCGGCGGTCAGCGCCAGCGGGTGGCGATGGGGCGGGCGATCGTCCGCGACCCGAAGGTGTTTCTCTTCGACGAGCCGCTGTCCAACCTCGACGCCAAGCTGCGGGTGCGGATGCGGGCCGAAATCAAGGAGTTGCATCAAAGGCTCGGGTCGACGACCATCTATGTCACCCACGACCAGATCGAGGCGATGACGATGGCCGACAAGATCGTCGTCATGCAGAGCGGCAATATCGAGCAGACCGGTAGTCCGATCGATCTCTACGATCGCCCGGACAATATCTTCGTCGCCGGCTTCATTGGCTCGCCCGCGATGAATTTCATCAGCGGCCGATGTTCGGGGTCGTCCTTCATCACCGGCGGCGCCCGCTCGATTTCCATCGGTCGCGAGATCGCCGCGCCCGCCGACCGGCAGATGATGCTTGGGGTGCGGCCGGAAGACCTGACACTTTCCGGCGAGGACGAGCCGACCGGCGTCGTGTTTCCGGCCGAGGCGCGGATCGTCGAGCCGACCGGCGCCGAGGAGCACGTGATCGCCAGTTTCGAAGGCGAGGAAATGGTCGCCGTGCTGCGCGGCCGTCACGGGCTCAAGAGCGGTCAGCCGGTGCGTTTTACCGCCGACGCCGCCAAGCTCCATATCTTCGACGCCGTGAGCGGCAAGCGGATGGGATGACGGTTCGGCGGAGAGTGAATTGGCGATGGACAACAATCCGATGATGCCGGGCCGTCTGGCCGGCAAGGTCTGCATCGTTACCGGTGCTGCCGGCGGCATTGGCGGGGCGGTGACCGAACGCTTCCTGCGCGAGGGGGCGCGGGTGGTCGCCATCGATCTCGGGACTCCTCTCGGCAACGCGCCCTGGAACGGCCCCTATGTCGTCGCCGTGCCGGTCGATCTCGCCGACCGCGCCAGGACCGATGCGGCGATGGAAACGGCGCTCGCGGCCTTCGGTCCGCCGGACGTGCTCGTCGCGGCGGCGGCGCTGAAGGGTGGCTCGAACTTCCTCGATGTCTCCGACGCCGATTGGGACCGATACCTCGCGGTCAACCTCACCGGCACCTTCCGCGTCTGCCGGCGCGTCGCCAGGGCGATGGTCGAAGCCGGCAAGGGCGGACGGATCATCACCGTCGGTTCAGTCAACAGCTTCGTGTCGGAACCCAATGCCGCGCAGTATGTCGCGACAAAGGGCGGCATCGCGATGCTGACCCGGGCGATGGCGGTCGACCTCGCCCGTTACGGCATCCTGGTCAACATGATCGCGCCCGGTCCGATCGACGTGCCGACCAACGGCGACATGTATCGCGAGCCGAAGCTCGCGGCCTCGCTCGCCGACGAAGTGGCGCTCGCCCGCCCGGGCCTGCCGGAGGATTGCGCCGCGGCCGCGTTGATGCTGGCCGAAGACGAGAACCGCTACATGACCGGCAGCACGATCACAGTCGACGGCGGCCTGTCGGCGATGATCTTCGGGGCGATGCGGGATGGCTGACGCCGCCCTCCGCCGGTCAGATGATCGAGGGCGGGCAGGCGAGCCGGACGACATGCTCCATCGCCGCGTCGGCATGGCGACGGGCGTCGCGCAGGCTGAAGTTCAGGTGACCCGGCAGCAGGGTGTCGAAGTCGATCGCCGCGAGGGTGCGCACCGTCGCGCAGACCGCGCCAATATTGCAGTCGTAGATGTCCTGGATCGCGACCTTGCCGCCGCAGAACAACGCGTCGCCGCCGACCAGGATCCGGCGCGACGGCGTCGTCACCAGATAGGAGACGTGGTCGAAGGAATGGCCCGGGGTCTCGATCATCTCGACGGTGACCGGCCCGAATTGCAGCGGCGCGCCCGCGGCGACGACCATATCGACCGGACAGGCGCGGTAGCGATAGTCGGCCGGATAGACGCCGGCCCCGACGGGCGCGATCGAGGCTGATCGCCGACCTCGTCGCCGGCTTCGACCATCTTCGCGGTCGCGGCGCAGGCATGGGTCTCGAGGTCGAAGCGCTCGCGCAGCGCCGCGGCGCCGCCGGAGTGATCGGCATGGCCATGGGTGAGAAAGAGGTGGCGGACGGAGCCAGGATCGATGCCGTCGCCGGCCAGCACCTCGGCGAAGCGATCGGGATCGCGGCCGCCGCCGGCATCGAAGACCAGCCATTCGTCGCCGGCGGCGATCATGAAGACGTTGCAGTCGAACGCGTCGGAAAGGTCGAAGCCACCGCCGCCACTCAGGACCAGATGCAGTCCGTCTTCGATCTTCATGCCCGTTCACTCCCGATTCCATTTCCCGTCAATGCAAGGCCGACCGCGCTCGCCGCGTCGGATCGGCAGGAGACTTTCGCGTAATGCACACCGGCGCCTATTGCGACATTTCCTGGGATGCGGACGGCAAGCAGATCGGCTTCATCGGCTTTCCCTATTCGATCGACCGCTCGCCCTACTACCAGATCAAGGTTCCGGTCTGCCGGATCGCCAACGGCGACGGCCCGGGCATCGTGCTGATGGCCGGCAACCACGGCGACGAATACGAGGGCGAGCTGACTCTGCTCAAGCTGATCCGGCTGCTCGAGCCGGAAGCGATACGCGGCAGCGTCACGATCCTGCCGGCGACCAACCTGCCGGCGGTGATGGCGGCCAAGCGCTGCTCGCCCTTCGACAACGGTAACCTCAACCGGGCCTTTCCCGGCAATCCCGCCGGCGGGCCGACGCAGCGGATCGCCCACTATGTCGAGCACGACATCCTGCCGCGCCACGACGTGCTGTTCGACATCCATTCCGGCGGCACCAGCATGGACCACCTGATCTGCTCGCTGATCGAGACGATTCCGGACCCGGAGCGCCAGGCGCGGGCGGTGGCCCTGATGAAGGCGATGCGGATGCCCTACGGTTTCGTCGCCGACAACGGGCGGGACTCGCCGACCTCGATGGCGGCGGCGATGAGGGCCGGCTGCCTCGGTCTCAGCGGCGAGTTCGGCGGCGGCGCGACGGTGACGCCGCCACACCATGGCGATGACGGCGCTGGCGGTCGACAACCTGCTGCTGGCGCTCGGCATCACCAGCGAACGGCTGCTCAGCGATCGCGACGCCGACACCGAGACGCGGATCATCCGGCAGGGGCCGCAGAGCTTCTTCGTCTATGCCGAACGGCACGGGTGGTTCGAGCCGGCGGTCGATATCGGCGATCTGGTCGAGGCGGGCGACATCGCCGGCTGGCTGCACGACCTCGAACGGCCGCTCGAGGCGCCGGAGGTGCTGCGCTTCCGCGCCTCCGGGATCGTCCTGTCGCGCCGGCTTCATACCCATAGCCAGGCGGGAGACTGCCTGATGAACATCGCGGAATTCGTCGATTGACGTGTCTGGTGTCACAGCGGCCGGCCGCGCGTATCCGTCAGCAGGGAGGTCTCGACGCATCAGGCCTGCGCGGGGCGGAGCCACGCTTGACCGGACGCCTTGCGGTGATAGACTTCTTTAAGAGCGTATGCAATTCCATAACTACGCAATAACTTCGTCGGGGAATTGAGCCAAGGGCTCGGGCGGAAATCGCTTCGACCCTGGACAACTGAGGGGAGTTCCATGTTGAAATCTCGAATCCTGGCTGCGGCAGGCGCAGCGATCATCACGGCGGCGGTTTCGACCGCGGCGCTGGCCGACATCACCATCCTCGCCTGGCCCGGCGGGCCGGCCGAGACGGCGCTCCGCAAGGTCGTCGACAAATACAACGAGACATCGGACAGCAAGGCAACGCTGCTCTATTTCAGCCGCGACAACTTCTTCGACAAGATGCTGGCGGACTCCGCGGCCGGCTCGAAGGAATTCGACCTGATGCTGACGGCGACCTACAACGTCGGCAAATACGCGCCGTTCATGGTGCCGATCGACGACCTGATCACCGATGACGTGCTCAAGGTCTTCCCGCAGAGCGCCATCAACTCGCAGGCCTATGAAGGCCACGTCTACGGCATCCCGACCGACCTCAGCCTGCACTTCCT
The DNA here is from genome assembly GCA_963812275.1 of uncultured Alphaproteobacteria bacterium. Lineage (GTDB taxonomy): Bacteria > Pseudomonadota > Alphaproteobacteria > Rhizobiales > Kaistiaceae > Bauldia. The sequence goes on from CAWEUQ010000021.1 coordinate 244,466, forward strand.
CTACTATCGCACCGACCTCATCGACAAGCTGCTGAGCGACGACGCCTGGAAAGCCAAGTACGAGGAGATCTCCGAGAAATACATGGGCACCAAGATGGAGCCCAAGAAGCCCGACGACTGGACGTGGGACGATTTCATGGCCTCGGCCCTGTTCTTCACCCAGTCGATCAATCCCGACAGCCCGGTCCGCTACGGCACCGTGCTGCAGATGAAGAACCTCCTGTTCAACATCATGATCTGGCAGGGCAGCGCCGCGAGCTACGGCGGCAACTGGATGGACGCCGACGGCAACATCACCGTCGACTCGGACGCCTATCGGAAGGCGCTCGACATCTACAAGAAGATCACCGAGTGGGAGGCCACCCCCGGCGACTCGAACAGCTATGAATATGCCGAGGCGAACGGCGCCTTCGGCACCGGCCAGGTCGCCTTCTTCGTCCAGTGGTCGGCGGCCTATGCCGAATTCGTCAATGCCGACGACTATCCGGCAATCGCCGGCAAGTTCGACATCACCCACGAACCGGCGGGTTCGGAAGGCCCGAAGACCCACTTCCATGCCCTCGGGCTCGGCGTCAACAAGGCCTCCGACAAGCAGGACGAAGCCAAGGCATTCCTCAAGTTCCTCGCGTCCCAGGACACGATGAGCATGTATGCCAAGGAAGGCGGCCAGCCGCCCGTCGTCGACAGCATCATCAAGGCGGTCGCCAGCGACCGGCCCGACATGCTCAAGATGGGCGAGTATACCGGCAAATACGGTATCGTGATGAACGGCAGCACCGCCGCCCAGGCGCTCGGCGTCTACAGCAACATGGCCGAGAACTTCACCGCCTACTGGAACGGCGCCCTCGACCAGGACACCGCGATCGCCAACGTCGTCGCCTATATGAAAGACGCTTACGGCAAGTAAGCCGTCGTCTATCCTCCGGCCGTCGGCTCCGATCCCGGACCGACGGCCGACTTCTTTTCAGCGGCAACGCGGAAGGGCCGATGGCGCGTCCCCAGGCTGGCGTTCACGAAACCGAGCGGGCCAATGCCCGCACTTTCCTTATCGGGCTCTGCGTATTCCTGGCGCTGATGCTGGGTTTTCCGACCGTCGCCAACCTCTGGTACTCGTTCTCCAACGTCTCGATCTACGACCTCGCAGGGACCGCCTTCGTCGGCTTCACCAACTACATCGAGGCGCTGAGCAATCCGAATCTCTGGGACGCGCTCGGCTTCTCGCTGAAATTCGCGATCATCTGCACGGTGCTCGAGGTGGCGCTCGGGCTGGCGATGGTCTTCATCCTCCATCCGATCCTGACCAAGCGGCCGTGGCTGACCGGACTGCTGATGCTGCCGATGATGGTCTCGCCGGCGCTGATGGGGGTGATGTACCGGCTGATCCTCAACGAGTTCACCGGCATCGTGCCGGCCTATCTCTACATGATGGGCATCCCGATCAACCTCCTCGGCCGCAACTGGATCTACGAGACGGTGATCGCCATCGAGGTCCTGCAATGGACCCCCTTCGCCTTCCTGATCATGCTGACCGCGCGACAGTCGGTCGCCGGCGAGCTCGAGGAAGCCGCGGCGGTCGACGGGGCGACCGGCGGCAAGTTCGGCCGGCTGATCGTGCTGCCGGTGATAATGCCGTCGATCATCATCGTCGCCTTCATCCGCTTCATCAACTCGTTCCGGGTCTTCGACCACATCTTCGTGCTGACCGGCGGCGGCCCCGGCAACGAGACGACGTCGATCAGCATCTACATCTACAAGCTGTTCTTCACGCACAGCAAAATCGGCGAAGCCGTCGCCGTCTCGGTGATGCTGCTGCTGGCCTCGATGGCGCTGCTCTATTCCGCGCTGAGACTCGCGGTGAGGAGGGCTCCAACATGATCGTCGTCCGCCGCACGCCGATGAGCCGGCTGCTCCATGGCCTCCGCTGGCTCGCCTTCATCGTCATCGGCTTCATCCTCAACCTGCCGATCCTTGCGACGATCATCACCTCGTTCAAGACCGCCGGCGACATCAATACCAGTCCGCCGGTCTGGCTGTTCACGCCGACGCTGGGGAACTACGAGGAGGTGCTGTTCACCGGCAACACCGACCTGCCGGCCTATATCCTCAACAGCATCGCGATCGCCGGCGGCGGCACCATCCTCGCCATCCTGCTGACCTTCCCGGCGGCCTATGCGATGGTGCGCTACGAGGTCGGCAAGACCTGGCTACTGCCGCTGGTCACCAACGTCCGGGCGCTGCCGCTGATCATCTACGCGATTCCGATCTACCTGATGTTCCAGCTCGTCGGCCTGCTCGACACGCGGACCGGCCTGGCGCTGATCGCCTGCGTCATCAACATCCCGGTGGCGCTGGTACTGTTCGTCGGCTTCATCCAGGACATCCCGGAGGAGATGGATGCGGCCGCCAAGATCGACGGCGCCGGCAAGTGGGGCATCCTCTGGCATATCATCCTGCCGCTGGCGCGCCCGATCCTGTTCGCGGTGCTGGTGCTGAGCTTCGTCTATAGCTGGAACGAATTCCTGTTCGGCCTGATCCTGACCACCAAGAACGCTGTGCCGGTCACCGTCGGGGCGACGTTCTTCGTCACCTCCTACGGGGTCAAGTGGGGCGCGACGGCGGCGGCGATGACGCTCGGCATCGTGCCGCCGATGATCCTCGGCCTCTTCGCCTATCCCTATATCGGCAAGTCGATGCTGGCCGGGGCGCTGAAGGGCTGACCATGGACCCCGCCACCTACACCCAAGCCGCGGACCGGGTGCGCGGCCATATCCGGCGGACGCCGCTGGTGCCGGCGGCGCCGTCGGGCGCGCGGCCGAATCTGTGGTTCAAGCCGGAATGCCTCCAGGTCTCCGGGTCGTTCAAGGCGCGCGGCGCGTTCAATTCGGTCCTGTCGATCACCGAGGACCAGCGGGCGAAGGGGGTGGTCACCGCCTCGGGCGGCAATTTCGGCGCGGCGATCGCCTATGCCGCGCAGCAACTCGGCATCCCCGCTCGCGTCGTGGTGATGACCGGGTCGACCGAACTCGCCCGCGACCGCATCCGCTCCTTCGGGGCGGAATTGCATGTCATCGGCGAGCACTGGGACCTGAGTTGGGAAGCCGGCAAACAAATCGCCGAGGAATCCGGCGGGACCCTGCTCCATCCCTTTGCCCAGGAACCGGTGATCGCCGGGCAGGGAACGATCGGGCTCGAAATCCTCGACGACATGCCCGACGTCGAGACGGTGGTGGTGTCGATCGGCGGCGGCGGGCTGATCAGCGGCATCGCCGAGGCGATCAAGCAAAGACGGCCGGAGGTGCGGCTGGTCGGGGTCGAGACGACGGGCTGCCCGACGCTCTACCGGGCCCGCGAGGCCGGCCACATCGTGATGATCGAAGATTTCGTCACCAACGTCCCGATCCTGGCGGCGCGAACCACCGAGCCTATCAATTTCGAAACGGTCGAGCGCTGCGTCGACGATCTCGTGCTGGTGCCGGAGGACGAGCCGATCGAGGCGGCGCGGTGGCTGTGGCGGTCGACCGGTCTGGCGGTCGAACTCGGCGCTGCGACGGCTGTCGCCGCGGTTCTCAACGGCCATGCCGGCGTCGGTGACGAGAAGGCGGTTGTCGTGTTGTGCGGCAGCGGCAACGACGGTTTGCCGACGCGCTGACACGCGGCGTGGCGACGGCGATCAGGCGATGCCGGCCCGGGCGAAGCCGGCCGGATCGTCGCCAAGCTTCTCCGATAGTTTCCGAGCCGTCGCCGTCAGAGCTTCGCGATACTGCGCGTAGTTGTTCGAGGCGTCCTCGCGCGGCGCGATCAGGCAAAGCGTCGCAGCGCATGTCGTCCCGTCCTGATAGATCGGGGCGGCAAAGCAGTGGGTGAAGTTGTCGGTGAGGGTATTGAAGGAAAAGAAGCGTTCGCCCCGCGCTTTTTGGGTCTCGGCGAGAAAGGTCGCCGGTTCCAATACCGAGCCGTCCGGCAGGACGAAGTCGCCGGGCGGGATGAAGGCGAGAATCTCGTCGTCGCTCATGTGCGAGACGAGGAGCCGGCCGGAGGCTGTCCACGGAATCGGAATCGGCTCGCCGACGTCGGAGCTGATCCGGAAGGGCCTCGCGCCCTCGTGCATCATCGCCACCGTATATTTATTGCCGTCGAGCATGCAGAGCTGCGCCGTCTCGCGGGTCACTTCGGCGAGCTCGCGCAGGTAGGCCTTGCATTCGCGGGTCAGGTCGAAATGCGCCTGGTAGGCGAGGCCAAGGAAGTAGAGCTTGCGGCCGAGGAAGACGCGGCCCTCGCCATCGGCATATTCGAGGACTCCGTTTCCGAGCAGGGCATTGACGAGTTCGTAGGCGGTCGATTTCGGCGCGTCGATACCGATGGCGATCTCGTGCGGGCGCGCCGGCGAGCCGCGCTCGCGGAGAAAGGACAGGATCTCGAATGCCCGGTCCAATCCGCGCACCCGCCGGCCTGGGCCGAGTTCCGTGACGACATCCGATGGCATGTCCGAATCCTCCTGGACTTCACTGTCTTCTGTTGCCGACAAGCGGGAACGACGCTAGGCTGCCATGTCCATTATATTGGTATGAATTCCAATATATTGGAATTGTCGGGCGAGGGGTAGGTAATGGGGTTTTCGACATCCGCGCGCCAATGGTCAAGCGCCTGGCCCGCAGGGGAAAGCCCCCTCGCCGCCCCCAACATCTCCAGAGAGGAAGAGACATGCTGACATCGTCACTCAAAGCGGCGACCGGCGCTGCCTTCATAGGCTTGATCGCTTGTGCGGGATTGGCATCGCAGGCCAACGCCGCCGCCAACTGCATCGACGGAAAGCGCCAGCCTCCCTACACGCTCGGCTGGGCAAACATCTACTCGGTCCCGACCTGGATGAAACAGACCGAGGGAACCATCACCGATGAGGTCGAGAAGCTGAAGGCGGCCGGGCTCGTCGACGATCTCGTCATCACCGACGCCCAGGGCGACGCCAATGTCCAGATCCAGCAGATCCAGTCGATGATCGACGCCAATGTCGACGCGATCCTGCTGATCGCCGGTTCGTCGACGGCTCCGGCCCGTGTGCTCGAAGACGCCTGCTCGAAGGGCATCGCGATCATCAATTTCGACAGCCTCGTCGATACCGACAAGGTGACCGCGAAGGTTAATACCGACTCCAACAAGTGGGGCGACACGGCTGCCCGCTGGCTGATCGACAAGCTCGGCGGCAAGGGCAAGATCCTGGTCCTCAACGGCCCGGCCGGTATTTCCGTCTCCGACGACCGCCGCGCCGGCGCCAACGAGGCGCTGGCCGAGAATCCCGGAATCGAGATCCTCGCCGAGACCAACACCGCCTACAACGTCGCTCCGGCCCAGGAGGCGGTCACCAGCCTGCTCTTCGCCCATCCCCAGATCGACGGCATTCTCTCGCTCGGCGGCGCATTGTCGGCGGGCGCGATCCTTGCCATGGACAAGCAGGGCCGCGACATGGTGCCGATGACCGGCGAGAATGCCCGCCAGTTCCTCGAATTGTGGAAGGAAAAGGGGCTGAGCTCGTGGGCGACGATGCAGCCGAACTGGCTCGGCGCCTTCGCCGCCTACACCGCCGTCAAGGCGCTGCAGGGCGAAGACATCCCGTCCTTCATCGAGGTGCCGCTGCCGATCATCGACGACAGCAACATCGACGAATACCTCGCCCGTGCCGGGGACTTCCCGGCCGACGGCTACATCTACTCGCCGTGGGACGAGGCCCTCTTCGACACGATCATCGCCGGGTCCAAGTAAGCCCGTCGTGACAATGCCTGCGCCGATCATCGCGGCCAGCGATGTATCGAAGTCGTTCTTCGGCAATCCGGTCCTGCGCGATGTCTCCATCGCGCTGGTACCCGGCCGGATCCACGCCCTGCTCGGCGAGAATGGCGCAGGCAAGTCGACGCTGATCAACCTCCTGTCGGGGGCATTGCCCCCCGACAGGGGAACCATCGAAATCGACGGCAAGCCGTTTCCGAGCCTGACGCCGAGCGAGGCGCGGCGGGCCGGCGTGGCGGTCGTCCAGCAGGAGCTGAGCCTCACCAGCCAGCTTTCGATCGCCGAGAATATCGGGCTCGGCGCCTATCCACGCCGCTTCGGCCTGATCGACTATGCCGCGCTGGCGACGCGGGCTCGGGCGGTCTGCGCGATGGTGGGGCTCGACGAAAACCTCTCCCGGCCCGTCGGCGACCTGCCGCTCGGCCGGCGGCAGATGGTCGAAATCGCCAAGGCGCTGTTCCGCGAGCCGCGGGTGCTGATCCTCGACGAGCCGACGTCGTCCTTGTCGGCACACGAGGCCGAGACCCTGACCCGTCTCCTGAGGACGTTGCGCGATGCCGGCACGGCGATCCTCTACATCTCCCACCGGCTCAACGAAGTCATGCGGCTCTGCGACCATGTGACGGTGCTGAAGGATGGCGTCGTCACCGCCGACCAGCCGCTGGCCGGCACCGACGCCGACGGCCTCGTCCGGCTGATGGTCGGGCGCGATCCCGGCGATCTCTTCCCGACCTGGTCCCCGACCCCGGAAAGCGAGACGATCGTTTCGGTCTCCGGCTTCTCCTCCGGTCCGCTCAGCGACATCGATCTCGAGATCCGGCGCGGCGAGGTGCTCGGCATCGGCGGCCTTGTCGGGCAGGGGCAGGAAGACCTGCTGCTCGGGCTCTATGGCGCGCTGCCGGCTTCGGCGCGGAGCGCGACGTTCGACGGGGTGTCCGGCATCCCGGCGTCGGTACCGAAAGCCAACGCCCTCGGCCTCGCCTATGTCCCGGCCGACCGCAAGCGCGAGGGCCTCCACCTGATCCACACCATCGCCTGGAACATGATGCTGCCGCAGTTCGGGCGGGTGCGTGGGCTGTCGCTCCGCAATCGCGGCAAGGAGCGTGCGCTTGCCCGCGATCTCGCCGACCACCTCGGCATCAAGGGCGACCTGACCCGCCAGGTCCAGGCGCTGTCCGGCGGTAACCAGCAGAAGGTGGCGCTGGCCAAGTGGATGCCAAGCGATCCGTCGATCCTGCTGCTCAACGATCCTACCCGCGGCGTCGATGTCGAGACCAAGCGCGAGATCTATATCCTGCTCAGGCGTTTCGCCAGCGAAGGCAAGGCGGTGGTGCTGTCGAGCTCGGACACGCCCGAACTGGTGCATCTCTGCGACCGGGTCGCGGTGATGCGCGAAGGCAGGATCGCGGCGATGCTCGATCGCGGGTCGTTGAGCGAGGAGGCGATTGTCGCCGCCGCGATGGGCGCCGAAGCGGCGCGGGCGGCGGCATGAGCGTCACGACCGAAAACGGCTCGCGCCGGCTCTACTGGCCGGTGCAGATGCAGCGCAATCGCGGCGTTCGCGGCCTGTTCGTTGTCGTCGCCGCGTTCCTCGCCCTCTATGTCTACCTCTTCCCGGGGCTGGTCAGCGTCGGCGGCGTTTCGAAATTCGCCCAGAGCTGGTTTCCGCTGGCGCTGGTCTCGATGTCCCAGGCGATCCTGATGCTGACCGGCGGCATCAGCCTGTCGATCGGCGCGACGGTCAGCCTCGGCGCGGTGATCGCCGCGACGACGATGAGCGGGTCGCTCGGAGTCGCGGGCGGCATCGCCGCCGTTGCCATCGCCGGGCTCGGCATCGGCGCGATCTCCGGCGTCATCGTCGTGCGCCTCAAGCTGCCGGCGATCGTCGTGACGCTCGCTGCCTCCTTCATCATCGGCGGCGCTGCGCTGCTCATCCTGCCGCGGCCGGGTGGGGCGATCCCGATCTGGTTCTCGGATCTCCTGGCCGGTAACACGCCGGCCGCCCTGATCCTGCTGATCGTCACGGCGCTTCTGTGGAAGGTCTACCTGGCGACGCCAATCGGGCTCAGCCTCTATGCGGCGGGCGAGAATCCGGTCGGCGCCTATCGCGGCGGCGTCCCGGTCGACGTGTCGCGGATCGCCGCCTACGCGATCAGCGGGCTGCTCGCCGCCGGCGCCGGACTCTTCGTCGCGGCGCAGACCGGCTCGGGCGACCCGGTGATCGGCACCGCCTTCACCCTCAACTCGATCGCGGCGGCAGTGCTCGGCGGCGTCGGCTTCCTCGGCGGCCGCGGCACGATGCGCGGCGCCATCGCCGGCAGCCTGCTGCTGAGCGTGATGATCAACGTCATGTTCTTCCTCGGCTTTCCGCCTGTCGCCCAATATGTCGCCCAGGGCCTGATCATCATCGGCGCGGTGGCGCTGCCCGAAATCACCGGACGCAGGGGGCCGCGATGAGCGCGACCGAGAGCGAAACCACCCGCTTCCCGCCACGGCGGATCGGCGCGCTGCTCCGCAACCGCGCCTTCCTGACCTTCGTGATCGTCGCTCTGGTGTGGATCGTGGCGGGCTTCGCCAGGCCGGGCTTCGGTTCCTTCGGCCACCTGCGCTACCTGCTCGAACTCGCGGCGGTGATCGGGCTGGTGGCGATCGGCCAGACCTTCGTCGTCATTTCCGGCGGCATTGATCTCTCGGTCGGCGCCATCGTCACCGTCAGCGCGGTCGGCGTGCCGCTGGTCGTCGATCTCGGCGATCCGACCGGGACGATTCCGGTGCTTCTGATCCTCGCGGCGGCGAGCGGCATCGGCCTACTCAACGGCCTCGGCGTCGCCTATCTGCGGGTCCACCCGATGATCATGACGCTGGCAATGGCGACCTTCCTGCAAGGCGTGCTGATCCTCGTCGCGGGCGGCAGCGCGGTCTCGGCGCAGAATTCGCTGCTGGCGTGGTTCGGCAATGCGCGTCCGCTGGGGATTCCCGCCGGGGTCTATCTCTGGGTCGTCGTCTCGGCGATCACGCTGGTCGTGCTCCACGCGACGCCCTTCGGCGCCCGCATTTTCGCTCTCGGCGCCAATCCGCTGGCGACCGCGCTCTCCGGCGTCAACACCCGGGTGACGACCATGGCGGTCTATGCCATTGGCGGACTGACCGCCGGGCTCGCCGGGGTGCTGCTGCTCGGGATGAACGGCCAGGGCTATGTCGGCATCGGCGACCCCTACCTGCTTGCCTCGATCGCCGCGGTGGTTCTCGGCGGCACCTCGATCCTCGGTGGTTCCGGCACCTATGCCGGATCGATCCCCGGCGCGATCCTGCTGGTGACGATCACGGCGCTGATCACAGTGGTCAACGCCTCGCCGGGCTGGCGGAGCATCCTGTTCGGCTCGCTGATCCTCGCGCTTCTCCTGTTTTCAGGGCGCGAATCGCGCGGTCGATGAAGTGAGGCGTCAGGCTGTCCGGCCGCCGACCAGCCGGCCGTTCCGCCGCACGGTAGTCGCGCCCGCCTCCCAGCTCAGCTTGCCGTTGACGAAGACCTTCTCGATGCCGGCTGAAAACTGCTGCGGGTCCTCGTAGGTGGCGCGGTCGACCACCGTCGCCGGGTCGAAAACGACGAGGTCGGCGAAGCAGCCCTCGGCGATTCGGCCACGCCCCTCGAGATTGAACACCTTCGCGGTCAAGCCGGTCATCTTGTGGATCGCGATCTCGATCGGGAACAGGCCCAGTTCGCGGGCGTAATGGCCGATGACGCGCGGAAAGGTCCCCCACAGGCGCGGATGCGGGTGCTTGTCGTGGGGCAGGCCGTCGGAACCGATCATGGTCAGCGGGAAGGCGAGGACGCGGCGGACGTCGGCCTCGTCCATCAGGAAGTAGATCGCGCCGGCCGGGTCAAGGCGGCGGGCGGCCTCGTGGAGGTCGACGCCCCAATCGGCCGCGATATCGGCGAGGTCGCGTCCACCGGCCTCGGGATGGGGATCGGACCACGAGATCATGATCCGGTAGGCATCGGTGACAAGGTCGTCGCGGAGGTTGGTCGAGCCGGCGGCATAGGGATAGGCGTCGATCGCCACAGGCTGGCGAGCGGCAGCGTCGCGGATGACGGGGAGCGTCTCGCGGGTGCGCCCCCAGTTGTCGAGACCGGCGCATTTGTGATGGGAGATGACCAGCTGGATGCCGGCGCGTTTCGCCGTCTCGACGCTCTCGGCGATCGAGTCGAGGACATGGGCGGTCTCGTCGCGCATGTGGGTCGCATAGACGCCGCCGCGCTCGGAGAAGCGGGTAGCGATCCGCGTCACCTCGTCGGCGTCGGCGCCGGCGTTGGTCGGATAGAAGAGCCCGGTCGAGAAGCCCGCCGCGCCGTTGGCCATGGCCTCGTCGACATGGTCGAGCATCGCGGCGATCTCGCTCTCGTCGGCCTTGCCGGCGATGTCGGTCATGGTGGCGAGGCGAAGTGACGAATGGCCGATCAACGCGGCGACGTTGACGCCGGGCGTCGTTTCGGCGATCGCCTGGGCATAGGCGGCGAAGGTCGGGAAGGCGTAGGCCTCCTTGCCGCCGAGCAGGTTCAGCGGCGCCGGTGGCGCACCGTCGAAGGTCACCGGCGCGAGGCTGATGCCGCAATTGCCGGCGACCACGGTGGTGACGCCCTGGCTGATCTTCGGCAGCATGTCCGGACTGTCGAGGACGATCCGGTCGTCGTGGGTATGGCTGTCGATGAAGCCGGGCGCCAGCGCCTTGCCCTTGAGATCATGCTCTTCGACCGCCGCGCCGGCGGGGATCGATCCGAGATTTGCGATTGCGACGATCCGTTCGCCGGCGACCGCAACCTCGCCCGGAACGGGTCCGCCGTCGCTGCCGTCGTAGATCAGCGCGTTGCGGAAGAGGTGGTCGTAGAGGGGTTGCTGCGTGTCGTCGCTCGTCAGGGTCATTCGCGGGGTTCCAGGTCTTTCATGATCGGTCGCGGATCGGTGCTCGGCGCGGGAATGGCGACGCCGAGGCGGGCGAGGGTATAGCGGACGCGGCGAAGCGACTCGCGACCGCGACTTCCAAGCGCGGCGGCGACACCGGTGGCGAGGGTGTCGACGATCGCCATATGGGCGTACCGCGACGGGCTCGGCCGGAGGACGTCGTCGACCTCCGGCACCGTGACCGCGATGACGATATCGGCGGCGCGCGCCAGGGGCGTTTCCGGCCGGGTCAACGCAACCGTGGTCGCGCCGAAAGAGCGGGCGATCTCGACGGCGTCGATCACCGGCTTGGTGCGGCCACTGTTGGAAATGGCGAGCACCGAGTCGCCGGGGCCGAGCGTCGCCGCGGAAATCCGCTGCTGATGGCCGTCGCAATAGGCAGCCACCGGAATGCTGAGCCGGAACAGGCGAAGCTTGGCGTCCTCGACGATCGCCGCCGAACCGCTGCCCTGTCCGTAGATCTCGATCCGCCGGCTCGCGGCAAGCGCGTCGATCGCGGCGCCAAGGGCAGTGGTGTCGATCTGGTCCAGCCCCTCGCGGATGGCGTTGGCGGCATTCAGCATGATGGCGTGGGCGAGCTGGCCGGCGTCGTCGCCGAAGACGCGATCGGATTTCAGATAGACGGCGGCGACAGTCAGGGTCGTGGCCAGCTGGATCTTGAACTCGCCGAAGGATCGCGAACCGACCGAGCGGCAGAAGCGGGTCACCGAGGGCTGGCTGACACCGGCGCGACGGGCGAGCTCGGCGATGGTCAGCCGGGTCGCGGCCTCGAAATCCTCGCGGACGGTCTCGGCGACGCGCCGTTCAGCCGGACTCAGCGTGCTCTCCACCCGCTGGATTCTCGAAACGATGTCGATGGCCGAAGTCTGGGTGTCCGCCGGTTGTCGCGGCGCCCTCGGCTCCATCGTGCTTCCCTCCACCGCCTCTCCTCCGGACCGCAGATCGCCGATTTCAGGCTTCGGCGATCTCTGAAACAAAATTACACTGATTTAACATTCGGGCAAGACATCGTCGCCGATTGCGCCACAGGTCAGTATCTTCCGAAAGGAATCAATACGGTGCCGGAGGAAGCGCGGAAATCCTGATCTTCGAGACTCGGTCGATTCCGGCCGGACGACCGGAATTTCCGGTTGATGTTGGGTCCGATCTGTAACATGATTTCACGCTAGCTTCCGGTCGGCAGACGAAGCTGCCCGGAAAAGAATCAAAAAGAGACGGCACCGCCGCCGCTGGGCACACATGCAGATGACCGCGAACAACTCCAAGGCCACGTCCAAAGCCAAGCTGTCGGTCACCGGCGCCACCAAATTCTACCAGACGAAAACCGGTGTGGTTCATGCGCTGGAGGACGTCTCGGTCGATGTGCGGGAAGGCGAATTCCTCTGCATCATCGGGCCCTCCGGCTGCGGCAAGACCACCTTGCTCTGGTCGATGGCCGGCCTGCATGACCTGACCAGGGGACGGATCACGATCGACGGCGAGGTCATCACCAAGCCGCATCCGCAGATCGCGATGATCTTCCAGGATGCGAATCTGCTGCCGTGGCGGAATCTCGAAAAGAACATCGAGCTTCCCTTCGAGCTGAAACGCGAGAAACCGGATCGCGAGCGGATCGACAAGCTGCTCGACCGGGTCGGGCTGGTCGGCTTCGGCAACAAGCATCCGCGCGAATTGTCGGGCGGCATGCAGCAGCGCGCCTCGATTGTCCGCAGCCTCGCCGTCGACCCGTCGGTGCTGCTGATGGACGAGCCGTTCGGTGCGCTCGACGCCTTCACCCGCGACGAGATGAACCTCCTGATCCAGGAAATCTGGATGGAGACCCGCAAGACCATCGCCTTCGTCACCCACTCGATTCCGGAGGCAATCTTCCTCGCCGACCGGATCGTGGTGATGTCGGCGCGGCCCGGCCGGATCGCTTCGATCTACGAGGTCGATATTCCGCGACCGCGGCCGGTGTCGATCCAGACCGAACCGGACTTCATCGCCCGGGTCATGGAAATCAAGACGCGCATCGACAATCAGCGCGGGCAGCAGGAAGATCACACCTCGGTCGCCTGAGCGGCCGGGAAGGGAAACGGAGAGACCGGTTGAGCAAGGCCCTCGGGGAGACGATCCCGACATTCAACAAAAAGGGCGGCGACACCAGCGAAGTCAGTATCGCTGGCGGCCTCAGCGCGTTGGGATCGGCCGGCGGCGCCAAGACCCGGATCGAGATCGCCGTCATCATTCTCGTCGCGGTCATCATCATTGGCGGATCGGAGCTTGCGTTGACCGTGATGGAGGTGCCGCAATACATCCTGCCGAAGCCGAGCCAGATCGTCACCGCGCTGTTCACGGAATGGACGTTCATCTGGCCGCATCTGCTGGTGACGCTGTTCGAGCTGTTCGTCGGCTTTGCGATCGGCGCGTCGATCGGATTCGTGCTGGCCGCGGTGATCACCCAATTCCCCTTCGTCGAGAAGGTGGTGACGCCCTACATCCTCCTGCTGGTGACGACGCCGATGCTGGCGCTGGTGCCGTTGCTGATCCTTCGCTTCGGGTTCGGCAGCGAGCCGCGGATCATCGCGGTGGCGCTCGCCAGCGGCCCGATGGTGATGATCAATTCGGCCACCGGCTTCCGCCGCACCGATCTCGCCAAGATCGCGCTGGCGCGGTCGTTCGGCGCCAATACGCTGCAGATCTTCACCAAGATCCGGATTCCGATGGCCATGCCGATGATCATCGTCGGCCTGATGGTCGGGTCGATCTTTGGCCTGCTGACCACCGTCGGCGCCGAGATGGTCGGCGGCGCGGAAGGGCTCGGCAATCGCCTGACCTACTATTCGTCGCTGATCCGCATGCCGCAGTTCTTCGCGATCATCCTGCTTCTCGCGATCATCGGCATCTCGATCTACGTCTTCTTTTTCTGGCTCGGAAAGAAATGGGCGAGCTGGGAGGCCTGAAGTCGGACTGGGAACGACAATAATACGGAGAGGACAATCAGCATGAACGACTCAACAAAGACCGGGCAGATCATGATCGATCGCCGCCGTCTCCTGACACTGACCGCCGCCGGCATTTCGGTGGCCGCCTTCGGCGGCCTCGAGCACGAGCCGGGCCTTCGCCGCAGACGCGATCCGCTGGGTCTCGCCGCGCGGCACGCTCGAGGTGCTCGACGACTATCCCTACTGGGTCGCCAAGAAGTTCGGCTATTTCGGCGATATCGAAACCCAGATCGAGCCCGGCCCGTCGGACGCGACCGCCACGGTCAAGCTCGTCGACCAGGACCAGGCCGACGTCGGCTATCCGTCGCCCGGCGTCTTCTCGCTGGCGCTGGCTCAGGGGATCCCGCTGGTCTCCGCCTTCGAGATGGGCGGCGCCGACGTCTTCGACTTCGCCTTCCGCAAGGGCGAAGCGCCAGCCGACATCAAGGGCCTCGAGGGCAAGACCATCGTGCTCGGCAGCGCCGGCTGGCAGTCGATCGTCGATCCGATGCTCAAGGCAGCAGGTGTCGACATCAGCACCATCAAATACGTCGACGCGGGCTGGCCGACCTGGGGCACCGCGGTCGCGGCCGGCCAGGGCGACACGGCGCTGTCGTGGGAAGGGCTCAGGGCGCAGTGGAAGGGCCAGGGCCTCGACTTCGACTACATCCTCGGCCGTGACTTCTCCAAGCTGCCGGCCAACAGCTTCGTCATCCGCAAGGCGGATTTCGAAGATCCGGAAAAGCGCGCGATCTACGAGAAATATTTCCAGGCCTGGGCCGCCGGGCTGGAATTCGGCTACCAGAACCCGCGCGCCGCGACGCAGATCGTCATGGAGCAGTTCCCGGGTCTCGCCTCGCAGATGACGCCGGACGTCGCGGTCGAATCGATGATGCAGCTCGCCAACGTCTATCGCGGCCGCTGGGACGAGCGCGGCAAGTGGGGCTACCACATCATTCCGTCGTGGGACCTGTTCTTCGAAACCGGCCGCGAGATCGGCCAGATCTCGGGCGACTTCACCACCGAGGAGGTGGTCAAGAACGATCTCGTCGACGTCGCCAACCAGTTCGACGCGGCCAAGGTCAAGGCCGACGCCGAGGGCTTCGAACTGAACGACGACTACAAGGCCGTCGACGTCGAGGCGATCCGCTCGGCGCTGTGATGCAAGGGGCGGGGCGGCCGTCGCGGCCGCCCCGCCATCCGTGGAGTTTCTGAACATGAAGCAGCTCGTCTTCGACCATGTCGGGATCACGGCCTATGAGCCGATGCCCGGCGAGAACTGGATCGAGCAGAGCCTGTGCTGGGTGACCAGCCCGCGCGAGCATCCGGAGTCGATCGAGTTCCTGCGCTACCACCCCGACAGCAAGGTGCCCGACCGGGTCAAGAACAACCCGCATGTCGCCTTCCGGGTCGAGGAGATCGCGCCGCATATCGAGGGCCAGGAAATCCTCATCCCGCCCTTCGTCGTCGCCGGTTTCGTCGAGGCGGTGTTCGTCTGGAAGCACAACACGGTCTTCGAATACATGCGCTATCTCAACGACTCCTGGTTCGGAAAATAGACATGCACGAACCAGCAGGGCGGATGGCGGCCGCGAGGGCGTCATGAGCTATCGGGCGATGTATGCCTATACTTGGGACCTGGCCGAGCGGCCGCTTCCGGCGGTCGTGGAGGAAGTCACCGGGCTCGGGCTCAACACGATCACGCTGGCGACGAGCTATCACGCCGGCAAGTTCCTGCGGCCGCGCGGCAAGACCGGAAAGGTCTATTTCCCCGAGGACGGCACCGCCTATTTCAGGACCGACCCGTCGCGCTACGGCGCGATGCATCCACTCGAAAACCATCTGATGGGGGAGCGCGACATTCTCGGCGAGCTCTGCGCGCTCGACTCGGTCGCGACCAATGCCTGGCTGGTGCTGATGCACAATTCGCGGCTTGGCATGCTCCATCCGGAGGCCTGCGTGCAGAATGCCTTCGGCGATCGGCTCATCTACAGCCTCTGTCCGTCGGCGCCGGAAGCGCGGTCCTATGCGGTGGCGCTCTGCACGGACGTGACAGAGACCTATCCGGTCTCCGGCATCTCGCTCGAGACGCCGGGCTTCCTGCCCTCCGTCCACGGCTATCACCACGAATTCGCGCTGGTTCGCCAGAACCGCTGGCTCGACAACAGTCTCGGCCTTTGCTTCTGCGACCATTGCGTCGCGGGGGCCAAGAAGGCCGGCATCGACGCCGACGGCCTGAAGGCGCAGGTCCGCGCCGATATCGAATCCTGCCTCGCCGGCGACTTCGACATTGCCGACGACATGGCGGAAGCGCTGTGGCTCGCCGATACCCGGACCGACCGGGAAATGTCGGCCTTCCTCGCCTGGCGGTGCGACGTGGTGACGACGCTGGTTGCCGAGATCCGGGCGGCGGTCCGCCGCGACGCGACGGTCGCGATCATTCCCTCGGTGGCGCGGCCGAGTGGCGGTGCCTGGTATGAGGGCAGCGACCTCAAGGCGTTGGCGCAAGCGGCCGGCATCATCGAGGCCTGCTTCTACGAGGCGAGCGCCGAGCGGGTGAAGGCCGACGCCTGGGACGTCCAGCGCCGGATGCGTGGCAGCGGGCAGCTTCGCGGCATCCTGCGTCCGGGCTTCCCCGACCTGCAGAGCGGCGGCGAAGTCGCGGCGGCGGTGGCGGCGCTCCGCGCGGCCGGCATCGAGGATATCGCCTTCTACAATTACGGACATCTTCGCCAGCGGAGCCTCGACTGGCTCGGCGCGGCGATGCGGCAGGGGAGCTGAGCGCGTGGAGTATTCGGGCAAGATCGTCGCGATCACGGGAGCGGCCGGCGGCATCGGCCAGGCGCTTTGCCGGCATCTCGGAGGGCAGGGCGCAACGATCGCCGCGATCGACCGGATCCCGGCCGTGACGGAATTCGCCGACACCCTCGCCGGCGAGGGGATCACGGCGAAGGCGGCGGTCCTCGACATCGCCGACGCGGAGGCGGTGGCGTCGGCTTTCGCCGGTTTCGAAACGTCTCTCGGCCCGATCGACATCCTCGTCAACAATGCGGGCTTCTCGAAGGAGCCGACGCTCGAGCGGACGACGCCGGAGACGTGGCAAGCCGACGTCGACGGCAACCTCAACGGCACGTATTACTGCGCCCACGCGGTGCTGCCGTCGATGAAGGCGCGGCGGAGCGGCGTCATCGTCAACATCGGCTCGGTCAACGGCCTTTCAACCTATGGCGACCCCGCCTACAGCGCCGCCAAGGCCGGCATGATCAGCATGACCAAGGCGCTGGCGATGGAATATGGCCGCTTCGGCATCCGCGCCAACATCATCTGTCCCGGGACGGTGCGGACGCCGATCTGGGAACACCGGGTGGCGCGGAACCCGGAGATCCTGACGGAGCTCGGCAAGTGGTATCCGCTCGGCCGGGTGGTCGATCCGATCGATATCGCCCGTGCCGTCGGCTTCCTCGCGTCGGACGCGGCGGCGGCGATCACCGGCGTCGTCCTGCCGGTCGACTGCGGGTTGAGCGCCGGCAACATCGTCATGACCCGCGAGATCACACTCGAGGAATTCTGAGGGGGGACGGATCGTGGACAGGCTGCGGATCGGGGTCATCGGGCTCGGCTGGTTCGGCGAGATTCATTGCGATGCGATCATCGGGATTCCGAATCTCGAACTCGCGGCGCTGTGCACACGCACGGAGAGCCGGCTGTCGGAGATGGCGACGAAGTTCGGGGTCGCCAAGACCTTCACCGACTATCACGACATGCTGGCCGACCCGGACATCGACGCGGTGTCGATCGTCACGATGTGGGACCAGCATACCGATCCGACCATCGCGGCACTGCAGGCCGGCAAGCATGTCTTCCTCGAAAAGCCGATGGCGAGCACGGTCGCGGACTGCCGCGAAGATCATGGATGCCGCGAGCGGCGCCAAGGGCATCTTGCAGATCGGCCATATCTGCCGCTTCAATCCGCGCTACCGGGCGGCCAAGGAGGCGATCGCCGCCGGCCGGATCGGCAAGATCGTGTCGATGTCGTCGCGGCGGAATATTCCGGCCGCGTGGACGCCGACCATCCTCGAAAAGATCGGCCCGATCGTCGGCGACGCGATCCACGACACCGACCTGATGCTGTGGTTCACCGAGGACAAGGTGGTCAGCGCCTATGCCCAGACGGTCGACGTGCGCGGGCTGAAATACCCCGACATCGGCCAGACCATGTACCGCTTCGCCGGCGGCGCGACCGCGACGCTGGAGACGGTGTGGTGCATGCCGGAGAAGACGCCCTACGACATCGACGAACGCATGAACATCGTCGGCACCGAGGGCTTCATCCAGATCCAGGACACCTTCCCCAATCTCGGCATCGCCGATGCAGACAAGTTCGGCAGCCCGGACACGACCTACTGGCCGATGTTCGAGGGGGCGCGTGGCGGGGCGTTGCGCGAGGAGTTCGCCTATTTCGCCAAATGCGCCCTGAAGGGCGAGAAGCCTGCAATCGGCACGCCGGAGGATGCGATGGCGGCGCTCGAGGCGACGCTGGCGGCGGAGGAATCGGCGCGGACCGGCACCGTCATACGGATCGGTTGAGGCGGTAGGCAAGGACCCGAAGGAGGAGATTTATGGCAAAGCAGCGCGTTCTGGTGGTCGGGCTCGGCAGCATGGGAATGTCCCATGCGCTCGCCTATACCCGCATCCCCGGCTACGAGGTGGTCGGCCTCTGCACGCGCCATATCGACCAGGTGAAGCTGCCCGAGGCGCTCGCCGGGATAAAGACCTTCACCAACTATGAGGAGGCTCTGGCCGAGCTGAAGCCGGACGTCGTCTCGGTCAACACGCTGCCCGACACCCATGCCGACTATGCGATCAAGGCGATGGAAGCCGGCGCCCATGTCTTCGTCGAGAAGCCGCTGGCCGATTCGGTCGAGAATGCCGAGAAGGTGGTCGCGACGGCGCGGCGGACGGGCAAGAAGCTGGTGGTCGGCTACATCCTCCGCCAGCATCCCTCGTGGAACAAGTTCATCGAGATCGCCCGCCAGCTCGGCACGCCGCTGGTCTTCCGGATGAACCTCAACCAGCAATCGAACGGCGAGACCTGGGAGTGGCACAAGCGGCTGATGGCCTCATGGCCGCCGATCGTCGATTGCGGCGTCCACTATGTCGACGTCATGTGCCAGATGACCAAGGCAAGGCCGGTCCGGGTTCACGCGATGGGCGCCCATCTCACCGACGAGGTGCCGGTCTACAATTACGGCATGCTTCAGGTCGCCTTCGACGACGGCTCGGTCGGCTGGTACGAGGCCGGCTGGGGGCCGATGATGAGCGAGACGGCCTTCTTCGTGAAGGACGTGATCGGGCCGAAGGGCTCGGTGTCGATCGTCATGGCCGAGGGCGGCGGTGAGGTGAAATCCGATGACATCAATGCCCATACCAAGACCAACCAGATCCTCTGGCACCACACCGACATGGCGAAGCCGGACGAGCGCATCGACATGAGCGACGAGCCGGACCACGACGCGCTTTGCCAGCGCGAGCAGGAATACCTGCTCAAGGCGATCGCGGAGGATATCGATCTCGGCGACCACATGGACGATGCGGTCAAGAGCCTCAAGATCGTCGTGGCCGCCGACGTTTCGGTGAAGACGGGTCAGGTCGTGCACCTCTGAGCCGCCCGGGTCGCTGTCCTTGGATTGGCGCGGGTCAGTCGACGATCCGGATGCACATCGGCGTCCCGATCGCGATCGGCCTGCCGGCATCGGTCAGCCGCCCGGTCTCGGCATCGCGCCTGAAAATGGTGACGTTGTCGCCGTTCTGGTTGGCCGAGAACAGCAGGCTCCCGGACGGGTTCAGGGCGAGGTTGCGGGGCGTGGGCCCGCCGCAGGGAACAAACTCGATCGCCGACAGCTTGCCGGTATCCTGGTCGATAGCAACGACAGCAACACTGTCGTGACCGCGGTTGGAGCCATAGAGGAAACGGCCGTCCGGCGAGATCTGGATATCGGCGCAATGGTTCTTGTCGCGGGCCTCGGCCGGGACTGCCGGCAGGGTGTCGACCAGCGCGAGTTCGCCGGTGGCCGGCTCGATGGACAACGTCGTGAAGGTCGAATCGAGCTCGTTCATGACGAAGATGAAGCGGCCATTCGGATGGAAGGCGACATGGCGGGGGCCGGCGCCGGGCGCGGTGGCGAATTCGCTCAGCTTCGCCAGCGTCCCATCCTTGCCGAGACGGTAGGAGACGAGGCGGTCGATGCCGAGATCGGCGACGACGACGATGTCGGTGCCGGGTACGACATTGGCGCTGTGGGCGTGGCTCCGCTCCTGGCGCTCGGGGTTGGGCCCGGTTCCCTTGTGGGCGACGCTTGCCAGCGCCGGGGTCAGTCCACCATCTTCGCGGATGCCGAAGACGGCGACGGACTGGTCCGGACCGCCGTCGCCCATCGCATAATTGGCGACCAGGACGTGGCTCTCGTTGTCGGAAATGGTGTTATGCGCGGCGAGAATGCCGAGCGTCGGCTGCTTGTTGATGTAGCTCAGCCGGTTCGTTGCCCGGTCGAACGCAAAGGCGGTGACGAGCCCCTCTTTCCATTCGAAGACCTCGGCGGTGGCGTAGATCTTCGATCCGTCGGCGTTGACGGAGAGGAATGTCGGGTTGTCGATCGCATCGGTCTCGGCGAGCTTCGCCGCTTCGAGCGTGTCCTCATCCAGCGAATAGATCGCGAGACCGTGCCCGCGCGCGCCCTGGAAGTAGGGCGTCTCGCGGTTAAGGCATCCGATGAAGACGAGGCAGTTCTTGGCCATGGGTCCCTCCCGTTCAATCATGCATATGTAAATGATCTATTCTTTTGCGGCCACGAAACCTTGACGGTGCCTGGGAGCCGCTCAGCGCCTTTGAAGACAAAATTCGCAGGTGCCGGTCTTCCGATTCGACTTGTCACTATGCCTCATATGTGAAAATGTTCTTCATAAGAAAATACCACAAGCGAGGGGAAGCGTCACGGTGAGCGATTTCGCGCCGACGGTCGGTGTCTCGACGACGCGGCCCTCGGACATGCCGGCGGACCATGCCGAACTGCCGGTATGGAACGCCGAAAACTGGTTCTACGAGGACTGGCCGGTCGGCCAGAAAATCCGGTCGCTGCGACGGACCATGGCGGAGGGCGACAGTCATCTGTTCAATACGCTGGTCGTCGACATCCATCCCTATGTCCAGGACCAGATGTTCGCCGAGCGCGAGGGGATCTTCGGCAAGCGGCTGATCGCGGGCGCCTTCGTCTTCTCCGCCGGCCTCGGGCTGGTGGCGACCAACTGCGTCAACGCCTTCTCCTATGGCTATGACAAGCTGCGCTTCATCAAGCCGGTCTTCATCAACGATACCATCTACACGATCCGAACCAACATGGAGAAACGCCCGCGCTACAAGGAACTGGGGCTGATCCGGGCGAGCTACGAAGTCTACAAGGGCGAGGGCGAGCTGGTGCTCTATTGCGAGCATCTCCAGACGGTGAAATACAAGAACCCGGCCGATTTCGTCGGCAAGACCGAAAAATAGACCGCGATGACCGAGGACACCGGATTACCGCTCGCGGGGCTCATCGTCGTCGACATGAGCCAGTTCCTGTCGGGACCCTATTGCTCGCTGCGGCTGTCCGATCTCGGCGCGCGGGTGATCAAGATCGAGCGCCCCGACGGCGGCGATCTCTCGCGTCGGCTTTACCTCAGCGACACCGAGATCGGCGGCGATTCGACCATCTTTCATGCCATCAACCGCGGCAAGGAGAGCCTGGCGATCGACCTCAAGGACGAGGACGATCTCGCCGCGCTGCGGGCATTGCTCGCCAAGGCCGACGTGCTGATGCAGAATTTCCGCCCCGGCGTCGCCGCGCGGCTCGGCATGGACTACGAGGCGGTGCGGGCGATCAATCCGCGGCTGGTCTATGCCTCGATCAGCGGCTACGGCGACGAGGGGCCGTGGGTGAAACGGCCGGGCCAGGACCTGCTCGCCCAGGCGCGCTCCGGCGTGATGTGGCTGAACGGCGACGAAGGACAGGGACCGGTTCCCTTCGGCCTCGCCATCGCCGATATGCTGGCTGGGGCGGCACTGGCGCAGGGCATCCTCGCGGCGCTGGTCCGGCGCGGGATCACCGGCAAGGGCAGCCATGTCGAGACGAGCCTGCTCGAAGCCCTGATCGACTACCAGTTCGAGGTGCTGACGACCTTCCTCAACGATGGCCGGCGCCTGCCAAAGCGCTCCTCCTTCCGCAGCGCCCACGCCTATCTCTCGGCGCCCTACGGGGTCTATCCGACGAGCGACGGCTTCCTGGCCATCGCGATGACACCGATCGCCAAGCTCGCCGACCTGCTCGCGATCGAGGAACTGGCGCCCTATCACGACGATCCGGCGAGCTGGTTCACGGCGCGCGACGCGATCAAGGCGATCATCGCCAGGCGCATCGCGACCCGGTACCGTCGACGAATGGCTGGCGATCCTCGAGCCGGCCGACATCTGGTGCGCCAAGGTGCTCGACTGGAACGAGTTGCTGGCCAGCGACGGCTTCAAGGCGCTCGACATGCTGCAGACCGTCGAGCGCGAGGACGATGTCTCGATCGAAACAACGCGGTCGCCGCTGCGGATCGACGGGATGCGGGCGCGGACGGATCGGGCGGCGCCGCGGGTCGGCGAGCACAGCGCCACGATCAGGGCGGAGTTCGGCCTGTGAGCCCGGTCGCGCTGAGGGGCATGACCTGGAGCCATCCGCGTGGCTACGATCCACTGGTCGCCTGCTCGGCGATCTGGAAGGAAAAGACCGGCGTCGACGTCACCTGGGACAAGCGTTCGCTGCAGGATTTCGAGTCCTTCCCCGTCGAGGATCTCGCGGCGCGCTACGACCTGGTGGTGATCGACCATCCGCATGTCGGTCAGATCACCGGCGAGAACTGTCTCATCCCGCTCGACGAACCGCAGCGGCAGGCCGGGATGGCGGATCTTGCGGAGGGTTCGGTCGGCGGCTCCTTCGAGAGCTACCGTTGGGACGGGCATCTCTGGGCCCTGCCGATCGACGCGGCGGCACAGGTCCAGGCCTGGCGGCCCGACCTCCTCGCCGGACCGGCAAAGACCTGGGACGAGATGATGGCGCTGGCCGAAGCGGGCCGCGTGCTTTGCCCTTTGCGGCCGCCGCATTCGCTGATGGTGTTCTATACGCTCGCCGCCAATCTCGGCACGCCCTGCGCGAGCACCGGGCCGGGCGACCTGATCGCGATCGACGCCGGACGGCGGGTTCTCGATCTGATGCGCGGCCTCTATCGCGCGATCGATCCGGCCTGTGTCGACATGGACCCGATCGATGTCTTCGAGCACATGACCAAGGCCGCTTCGACCATCGCCTGCGTGCCGCTGATCTATGGTTATGTCGGCTATGCGCTCGACGGTTTTCGCGAGAAGCGGCTGGCCTTCGCCGACATACCGGTCGCCGGAAGCAACGGGCCGGTCGGCTCGGCGATCGGCGGGACCGGCATCGCCGTTTCGGCCCGGACCGCGCATGCGCGGGAGGCGACCGATTTCGCCTACTGGATCGCCAGCGGCGACGTCCAGCGTGGCCCCTATGCGGCGGCGGGCGGACAGCCCGGCCATGCCGCGGCCTGGGACGAAGAGGCGGTCAATGCGGCGACCGGCTCCTTCTATCGCAACACACGCGCCACCCTGGAAGGTGGCTGGGTCCGCCCGCGCCACGACGGCTATATCGGCTTCCAGAATGTCGCGTCGAAGAGACTTAACCTTGCGCTGCAGGACGGCGGCGACGACGATCGCGTCGTCGCCGATCTGAACAGTTCGTTCCGCGGGAGCTTCCGGTGAAGCCGGGGGCAACGCATAAAAAGGAGGATGTTGGAATGGCCTATAAGAAATTATCGATCGCCGGAGCCGTCGCGGCCGTATTCGCCGCGACCGCGATGCCGGCCATGGCGGCGGGAGAAGACCTCACCGGTTCCCTGCCGGACGAGCTCAAGGCGCTCTACGTCAACGCCGCCCAGGGCCTGATGCCCTCGGCCTATGACGATTTCAAGATGCCGCCGAAGCCGTGGAAATGGTGCCATTCCGAATCCTACCAGGGCAATCCCTGGCGGGTTTCGGTCACCAAGGAACTCAAGCGCCTGGTCGACGGCCTGATCGAAAAGGGTGATGTCAGTTCCTTCGAGGTGTCGGATTCCAACGGTGACGTCAGCCAGCAGATCAACCAGATCCGCACCTTCATCGATACCGGCTGCTCGATCATCACCGCGATCCCCGGTTCCTCGACTGGCGTCAACGACGCGATCAAGGCGGCCTATGACGCCGGCATTCCTTTCATCACCGCGTCGGCCTATGTCACCAGCCCCTATGCCATCAACGTCGATTCAAATTTCTGGCGCTGGGGCAATGATATGATGAGCTACATTGCCGATGGCCTCGACGGCAAAGGCAGCGTCCTCATGGTCGAGGGCATCGCCGGCGCGCCGATCGTCGCGATGGAGCGCGACGGCGCCGACGCCATCCTCGCCGAGCATCCCGACCTCAAGGCCTCCCGTTCGGTCAACGGCAACTGGACGGCCAATGTCACCAAGACCGTCGTCCTGCAGACGCTGGCCACCAACCCCGCGCCGATTGACGCGGTGTGGACGACCGGCAGCGAGTCGCGCGTCGTCGCAGAGGCCTTCGCCGAAGCCGGCCGTCCGGCGCCGCTGATTACCGGATCGATCACAGGTGACGCGCTTGGCTACTGGAAGGAGAACCCCGACAAGTACCGCTTCGAGGGTAACGCGGTGCTGCCGGGCTGGACGGCACAGACCCTTTTCCGCGTCGGTCTTCGTATGCTCGAGGGTCAGAAGCCGAAACTCAACGTGCTGCTCATCCCGATCCCGCGGGTCGACGGCAGCGATCTCGAAGCCTGGTACGGGGACTGCATGACCCCGGACTCCGTGTCGGTCTTCCCGGTGCCGCCGACCGACCCGATGCCGGTCGAGATGATGGATGCCTATTTCACCAATCCGGCCTCCATCGGCTTCGACTATTCGAAGATTCCCGGCGCTTGTGACGCACAGTAGTCGCAGCGTCTGAAAAGACGGCCCGTCCGGATTCGCGCCGGACGGGCCTTTTGGTTGACGAGCCCGATGCTGGAAATCCGCAATCTCTCCAAACGCTACGGCGAGACCGTCGCGCTCGATGACGCGTCGATTTCCTTCTCGGCCGGCACCGTCCATACGATCATGGGCGAGAACGGTTCCGGCAAGAGCACGCTGGTCAAGCTGCTGTCCGGCGTGGTCTCGCCGGACAAGGGAGAGATCCTCGTCGACGCCGAGCGGTTCG
Organism: uncultured Alphaproteobacteria bacterium; assembly: GCA_963812275.1. Lineage (GTDB taxonomy): Bacteria > Pseudomonadota > Alphaproteobacteria > Rhizobiales > Kaistiaceae > Bauldia. Next base: position 269,506 of record CAWEUQ010000021.1, read on the forward strand.
CGGGGCGCGATCCCATCGCCTTCCAGGCCCGGGGTTTCGCAACGGTCTTCCAGGAAGTGCTGGTCGCGCCGGACCGCAACGTCATCGACAACATCCTGCTCGGTTACGACAACATGTTTTCCCGGCGCATGCCCCGCGAGTCGCGCCGCGCCGCGGTGACCGAGACCCTTTCGCTTTGCGCGCGCACCGTCGTCGATCTCGACATCGACGCGGGGGCGCTGCCGCTGGCGACGCAGCAACTTGTCGTGCTCGCCCGCGCGCTGATCCGCAAGCCGCGCATCCTCATCCTCGACGAGGTGACTGCGGCGCTCGACTTCAACGACCGCGAGATCGTCTTCGCCCTGATCGAAAGGCTCGCCAGCGAAGGCTGCCTGATCCTGTTCATTTCGCATCGCATGGACGAAGTGCTCCGGCTCTCCCAGCGCATCACCATCCTGCGCGGCGGCCGGGTGGTCGAGACGCTCGAGCGGGCCGATGCTTCGCCTGAACGCCTGCTCGAGAAGATGGCGCCCGAGATCGTCCTGGAACGCCAGCATGGCTGAGACCCTGAACGAATTGCGGGCCGCCGACCTGGCGCTGGCGCCCGGCAAGGCAGCCTTCAGCGCGACGGTGAAAGCCGGGGAAATCGTCGGCCTGGCCGGCCTCGACGGGCACGGCCAGGAGCGGTTTCTCGAGATTCTCGCCGGTCTCGTCGCGCCGGGCGATGGCGAGGTGATCGTCACGGCCGGCGCCAGCGAAACCCGGATTGCCGGCTTCCGTCACGCGGTGAGGAACGATATCGCCTACCTGCCGCGCGATCGCCGGGCGACCGGCATCTTCCCGGCGCTCTCGATCCTCGACAATTTCTCGATCGCGACGGTGTGGCGCGACGTCAGGGGCGGGCTGATCAGCAATGCCAGCCGCCGGGCGCGCTACGCGAAATTCCACGAGCAGCTTTCGATCGTCGCGCCGAACGGCAACGCGCCGATCACCTCGCTGTCCGGCGGCAATCAGCAGAAGATCCTGCTCGCCCGGTGGCTTGCTCACAACCCCCGCTTCCTTTTGCTCAACGATCCGACCCGCGGCGTCGATATCGCGACGCGGCAGACGCTTTACGGCGTCTTCCACGAGCTTGCCCGCGGTGGCATGGCGCTGGTCGTGCTGTCGAGCGAGATCGAGGAGATCGTCTCGCTTTGCCACCGGGTCCTGGTGTTTCGCGAGGACGAACTTTTCGAAACGCTTTCCGGCGACGAGCTGACCAGCGACCGGGTCATTGCCGCCATGTTCGGGCGAAGCCAATGACCATCGCCAGCGATACCCCGCAGTCGCCGTCACTTGGCGGCATCGTTCGCGCGATATGGCGCCGGACCGGCTTCGCCCCGGCGTTGCTGGTCGTGCTGCTGATCCTCAATGTCTGGCTTAACCCGGCCCGGTTTGCGCCGATTGCCTGGGGCACGCTGATCGGCCTGGCGGCGCCGCTGATCGGTGCGGCGCTGGCGTCGACGCCGGCGATCCTCGGCGGGCGCGGCGGCATCGACGTTTCGGTCGGCCCTACCATGGGCTTCGTCAACGCCATCCTCGTCAAGATCCTGATCATCGATCTCGGCGTGTCGTCGCCCTTCGTCATCATCCCGGTCGCGCTGCTGATCGGGGCCGGCATCGGCGCGATCAACGGCTTCCTCGCGGCCTATGTCCGCATCCAGCCGATCGTCGCGACGCTCGGCACCTACCTGATCCTGGTCGGCGTGACGCTGACCATCCTGCCGTCGCCGCTGGGTACGGTGCCGGACTGGCTGAAATCGCTCAACGGTCCGTTCTCGATCATTCCGATCGCCGCGATCTTCCTGATCTGGTGGGGGATCCGCCGGCTGCCCTATTACGATCAGCTGATGGCGACCGGCTCCGACGATCGCGCGGCGTTCACGGCCGGCGTCCCGGTGCCTTTCGTCCGCTTCCTCTCCTACGTCATCACCGGCGTCTTCTCGGGCATCGCGGGGCTGATGCTGACTGCGCTGATCGGTTCGGCCGATGCCAATATCGCGCCGACCTATACGCTGATCGCGATCTCGGCGGTGGCGCTCGGCGGCGTCAGCCTGGCCGGCGGACGCGGCGGGCTGATCGGCGCCCTGATCGGCGCGATCGACATCTTCCTGATGCAGAGCGCGCTGACGCTCTTCAACGTCTCGACCTTCGTCCTGCAGATCGCCTATGGCGCGGTGCTGGTGATCGCGATCTCGCTGATGGCGATCCAGGACAAGATCGAAGCGCGGGGACGGCAACGATGAAATTCTCCTTCAATTCGACCGGAGCCCGGGTCGCCGGCGCCATCGCCATCGCGGTTCTGCTCCATCTCGCCGGCACGCTGCTGATCCCCGGCTATTCCTCGCCGTTCTCGATCCGCGCCATGCTGGTGCTTGCCTGTCTGCTGGCGGTTGCCTGCGTCGGCCAGACGCTGACCATCATCATCGGCGGCATCGACCTGTCGATTCCCTTCGTCATCGGCTTCGCCAACGTCGTCGCCGCGCAGCTCTATGGCGACGGGATGAACTTCGTTCTGGTCTGCATGATCGTCGGCGTGCTGGCGCTGGCTATCGGGGCGCTGAACGGAGCGATCTCGGCCGGCCTCTCCATCCATCCGCTGATCGTGACGCTCGGCGTCGGTACCGTGATCCAGGGCTGCGTCCTGCTGTGGACCAAGGGATTCCCGTCGGGCTCGGCGCCGGAGGCGGTGACCAAATTCGTTTCGATCGGCGGTTCGGTCGGTCCTCTCCCGGTGCCATGGCTGATCCCGGCCTTCATCGTGATGAGCGCATTGATCATCCTGGTGCTCAACCGGACGCCCTATGGCCGCCAGCTCTTCGCCCTCGGCGCCAATCCGCGCGCCGCCAGGCTGGCCCTGATCGATCCCTTGCGGATGTGGATGATCACCTTCGCGCTCAGCGCCCTGTTCGCCGCGATTGCCGGGGTGCTGCTTCTCGGCTTCACCGGCTCGGCCTATGGAGACGTCGGCCAGCCCTATCTCTTCCAGACCATCGCAGCGGTGGTGATCGGCGGCACGGCCCTGGTTGGCGGCCGTGGCTCGTTTCTCGGCACCGTCGCCGGCGCGGTCGTGCTGACGGAAATCAATACGCTGCTGATCGGCCTCGGCCTTCAGCCGTCCCTGGTCCAGGCGGCGCTGGGGCTGGTCATCATCCTGCTGGTCTCGCTCTACGGTCGCGAGCGGCATGTCAGCGCGACGATCTGAGGTCTATTGCGGCTTTCCGACGTCGGAGCCGGCGAGGCGCGAGAGCTTTTCGGCGGTGTCCTGGATAAGCTTGACGGTGCGGGAGATATCGGGGGCGGAGGCGTCGTTGACCAGATGGATATAGGGCACGGTCAGCGCCGCGATGGCCTTGCCATCCGGCCCGAGGACCGGGGCGGAGAGGTTAAAGACGCCGGCGGTCTGGATACTCGGCATCATCTCGTAGCCGCGGGCGCGGATCTGGTCGAGCTGGGCAAAGAATTCCGGACTGACCTCCCGCGGCCCGGAACTCTCGGCCCGCTCGGCCAGCATCATCAGTCGCTCTTCCTGGGGGCGGAAGGCGAGGAGGACGTGGCCGGAACCGGTGTCGATCAGGCTGACATGCGAGCCGACCCGGATCGAGATGCCCCAGTAGCTCGGGGCCTCCTGCTGGGCGATGACCACGGCCGAGCCGCGATCGAAGACGACGAGCTGATTGGCCTGGTGCGAGACCTCGGCAAGCGAGCGCATGAGCGGGGTCGCGTAGGAGACCAGGCGGCGCACCGGGACGTGGAGCTGCGCCAGCCCGAAGAGCTTGAGGGTCAGCGCGAAGCGGTCGCCGTCGATGCGGGCGACGTAGCCGCGCCGGACCAGCGTGTCGAGCATGCGATAGAGCTCATTGTGGCTGCGGCCGAGCTGCTTGGCGATCTCGGCCTGGGTGAGACCGCCGTCGACGCCGGCAAGGAGTTCGAGCATGTCGAGGCCCTTGTCGAGCGCCGGCGCCCGGTAGCGATCCTTCGCGATATCCACGCGACCCCCTCAAGTAAAAACGATGGTTCATATATGCAGAATTTTCAGAGATTCAAATCGCATCGGCGTGATCGCGGGTCGAAAGTGCCTCCATATATGAATGATCTTCTTACCAGCGGGAAATTGGCGGACGGGAGGCTATAGTGCAGACGGGAATCCATTTCGAGGACTATGTGATCGGTGAGGCTCGCACGACGACCGGCCGCACCATCACCGAGACGGATCTTGTCGTTCACGCCGGGCATACGGGCGACTTCTTTCCGCACCACATGGACGCGGAATTCGCCCGGACGAGCCCGTTCGGCCAGCGCGTCGCACACGGCACGATGGTCTTCGCCATCGGCGTCGGACTGACCGCGAGCCTGATCAACCCGGTTGCCTTTTCCTACGGCTACGACCGGCTGCGTTTCGTGCGCCCGGTCTTCATCGGCGACACGATCCGGACCCGGGTCACCATCATCGCCAAGGAAGACGATCCGAAGCGGCCGGACTCCGGGCGGGTGATCGAGCGCTGCGAGGTCATCAACCAGCGCGACGAGGTCGTGCTTGCGGCGGATCACATTCTGCTGGTCGAGCGTCGGGAAAAGCCTGCCTGACCATGCTACCCTGAGGCGCGGTGCGCCCATGCCTGCGCGAGAGCCCTGGGGGGTGTAATGGACGGGATGCTGGCCGGAAAGGTCGTGATATCCGCCGGATTTGGCTGCTGGTTCCTGCTGAATGTCTTCAACCATCTTGTCGACTTCAACGGTTCGTTGCAGGCGGTCGCGGGATTCATGCGGATGTCGTCGCTCGACGAGCCGCCACCGATCCCGTCGCCGCTGAAGCGCCGGGCCATCGACAATCCGACGATTCACAGTCTCGCGCTGGTGGTGATTACCATCATCCACGGGGCGCTGGCCGCGATCTTCGTCGGCGCGACCGTGTTTCTGCTCGGGGGCCAGACCGAGGCCGGATCACAATGGGCCGCCTCCGGATTCGCGCTTTCCGCGGCGCTCTGGTTCCTGTTCCTGATCGCCGGGAGCTGGTTCGGCTACTGGATCCGGCTCGACGGCCTGCAGCGGACGCATCTGGCGCTGCTGGCGACCTCCATGCTCGGGCTGATCTACATGACCGGCTGAGATCGCGTCGCGTCGGCCTGTCGTCTTGCCCGGAATTAGGGCATAAAGACTGTCATAATATCGACCCGCGAAGAGCCGGCGCCGGGCCGGGAGCCGCGGAGCCTGTGAGAGGAAGGGCTGAGGCAATGACGACCGATGATTTGACGATTCTTCGGGAGCTGGAGAAGAAGGTGCGCTGGCTGTCGACCTGGACAGTGCACAACGCCAATCATCTGCGCGAGAACACCGACGGCCTCAAGGTCGGCGGGCATCAGGCCTCCTCCGCATCGCTGTCGACGATCATGACGGCGCTCTATTTCTCCGTGCTGCGGCCGGAGGACCGGGTCGCGGTCAAGCCGCATGCCAGCCCGAATTTCCACGCCATCCAGTATCTCCTCGGCCAGCAGACCCGGGAGAAGCTCGAAACCTTTCGCGGCTATGCCGGCGCCCAGAGCTACCCGTCGCGCACCAAGGATATCGACGATGTCGATTTCTCGACCGGCTCGGTCGGTCTCGGTGTCGCCCAGACGCTCTTCGCCAGCCTCGTGCAGGACTATGTGCGGGCGCATGGCTGGGGCAAGGACCGGCCGGAAGGGCGGATGGTGGCGCTGGTCGGCGATGCCGAGCTCGACGAGGGCAACGTCTTCGAGGCGCTTCTGGAGGGCTGGAAGCACGGTCTCCGCAACACCTGGTGGGTGGTCGACTACAATCGCCAGGGGCTCGATGCGGTCCTTCGCGAGGGGCTCTATGAACGCTTCGCCGACATCTTCCGGACGATGGGCTGGGACGTCGTCGTGGTCAAATACGGCTCGCTCCAGCAGAAGGCCTTCGCCGAACCGGGTGGCGACAAGCTGCGCGACTGGATCGACCGCTGCCCGAACCAGGAATATTCGGCGCTCGTCTTCCAGGGCGGCGCGGCGTGGCGGAAGCGCCTGCTCGACGACCTCGGCGACCAGGGCGACGTGACCCGGCTGATCGAGTCGCGCTCCGACGACGATCTCGCGGCGCTGATGAACAACCTCGGCGGCCACGACCTGCCGGCCCTGCTCGAAGCCTTCAACGCGATCGACCACGACCGGCCGGTCTGCTTTCTCTGCTACACGGTCAAGGGCTTCGGGCTGCCGATGGCCGGCCACAAGGACAACCACGCCGGACTGATGACCACGGCACAGGTCGATACCCTGCGCGAGGCCCTCGATATCCGTCCCGGCCACGAGTGGGACAGGTTCGAGGGACTGGCGAAGAGCGAAGCGGAGGTCGAGGCCTTTCTCGCCGCCGTGCCATTCGCCGCCAAGGGAACCCGGCGGCTCGATGCCGAGCGGGTCGCGCTTCCCGACACCATCCCGACGCCCGGCAAGGAGAGCATCTCGACCCAGGCGGGCTTCGGCCTGATCCTCAACGAGATCGGACGTTCCGACTCGGCTCTCGCCCGGCGAATCGTCACCGCGTCACCGGACGTGACCGTCTCGACCAATCTCGGGCCGTGGCTCAACCGGCGGGGGCTCTTCGCCAAGTCGGTGATGGCCGACGTGTTCAAGCGCGAGCACATCCCCTCGACCTTTGCCTGGGAGGCGTCACCGGACGGCCAGCATATCGAGCTCGGCATCGCCGAGATGAACCTTTTCCTGCTGCTCTCGGCCCTCGGCCTGTCGCATTCGCTGTTCGGCGAGCGGCTGCTGCCGATCGGAACGCTCTACGATCCGTTCATCGCCCGCGGCCTCGATGCGCTGAACTACGCCTGCTACCAGGACGCCCGCTTCATCGTCGTCGCCACGCCTTCGGGCGTGACGCTGGCGCCGGAGGGCGGCGCCCACCAGTCGGTCGGCACGCCGCTGATCGGCTTGGCCCAGGACGGCCTGGCGGCTTTCGAGCCGGCCTTCGTCGACGAACTGGCGGTGATTATGGACTGGGCCTTCGACTATCTCCAGCGCGACGGCGATGCGGTCCATGACGAGCGGACGTGGCTTCGCGACGAGACTGGCGGTTCGGTCTATCTGCGGCTGTCGACGCGGCCGATCGACCAGCCTGGCCGGGTGCTCGACGACGAGGTCCGGCAGGGTGTCGTCGACGGCGCCTACTGGCTGCGCAAGCCCGGCCCGAATTGCGAGGTGGTGGTCGCCTATCAGGGCGCGATCGCGCCCGAGGCGATGGATGCGATCGGCCTGATGGCCGAGGACCGGCGCGATGTCGGCCTGCTGGCGGTGACCTCGGCCGACCGGTTGAACGCCGGATGGACCGCAGCGAACCGCGCCCGCGAGCGCGGTCTCGTCCATGCCCGCTGCCATGCCGAACGGCTGCTCGCAGATGTGCCGCGGCATTGCGGTATCGTCACGGTCATCGATGGCCACCCGGCGACGCTCGGCTGGCTCGGCTCGGTGCTTGGCCATCGCGTCCGGCCGCTCGGCATCGAGCATTTCGGCCAGACCGGCACGCTGCAGGACCTCTACCGCCACTACGGGATCGACGCCAACGCCATCGTCGCGGCGGCGGAATCAGTCTCGCCTGGCCGGCCGATCCGTCACATCGCGGCGCTGCCGGCGATGTGAGCGGACAAAAAGCTCCGGCCGGGACGGGCGCCGTCGACGCGACGATGACGGTCGTGTCGTCGTGGCGCGGAGGCCGCGAAACTAGCTAGATGCGCAGGCGGGCGCCCCGGCCATAGGCCAGGAGCATGATCACGATCACCACGCCGTAGATGATCTGCCGTCCCGCCTCGGGCATCTGCATGACCGACAGCACGCTCTGGAGGAGTACGATGAGGATCGTGCCCACCACGGTGCCGGCGTAGCGTCCGGAGCCGCCCAGGATATTTGTGCCGCCGATGACGACGGCGGCGATCGACGGAAGAAGGTAGGGATCGCCCATCGCCTGGAAGGCCTTGGAGGAATAGCCGGCGAGCAGGATGCCGGCGAGGGCGGCGAGAGTGCTGCAGAGGGCGAAGCTGGCGACGACGACGAGCCGGGTGTTCACGCCCGACAGGTAGACGGCGGCCTCGCGGTTGCCGGTCGCGTATATGTAGCGGCCCAGCGGCATGCGCCGGAGCATGAAGGCGATGGCGAGGCTCACCAGCGCCCAGACGATGACCGGATTGGGAATGCCGAGAAGGTCGCCCTTGGCGAGCCACAGCATCGCGTCGGTGGGAACCGAGGAGGGCGAGAAGCCGCCGGTCAGCATCACCATGAAGCCACGCAGCATGACGTTGACGCCGAGGGTGAAGATCATCGACGGCACGCGGAGATAGGCGACGCCGATACCGTTGAAGAGGCCGATGGCGAGGCCGACGCCAAGACCGATCGGGATAGCAGCGGACCCGCCGACCGCGGTGGCCAGCATTGCCGAGGCGGTCATTGTCCAGGGGACCGACAGATCGATATGGCCGATCAGCACCACGATCATCATACCGGCGGCGACGATGCCGAGGAACGAGGCGACCTTGAGCTGGAGGATCAGGTAAGTGGGCGAAAGCAGCGAGGCGCTGCCCTCGAAGATCAATGTATAGCCGGTGCCCACGACCAGGATCGCGATAATGAACAGGCCGGCGAACAGCAGCGGCCGGTCGATCGAGTTCTTGAGGTCTGACATTTTCGGCATGGGCATGATGGGCCTCACCGGAACATGTTGAGGCGGTTCTTGACGCTGAAGGCGCGCGCGGCGCCAAGCGTGACCGCAATCACCAGGATCAGCCCCTCGAACATCGGCTGGAGCAGAGGATTGGCGAGGAAGCCGACCGCCGAATCCGTATCGACGACGCGGAAGCAGAAGGTGATCGAGCGGAGCACCATGACCCCGAAGATCGTGCCGATCGCGCCGCCTGAACCGCCGAAAAGCGATGTCCCGCCGATCACCACGGCGGCGATCGAGTTGAGGGTATAGGTGCCGGCCTGGATCGGATCGGCATTGCCGCTACCGGTCTGAATGGCGAAGTAGAGGCCCGCAAGGCCCGCAAACATGCCACCGAGGGTGTAGGCAGCGAGCTTCGAGCGGTTGATGCGGACGCCCGACATGTAAGCCGCCGCCTCGTTGGAGCCGATTGCGTAGCCGCCGCGACCGATCTCTGAGTTGCGGTAGGGGATCCATATCAGAAGGATGGCCGCGACCAGGATGACGATCGGCATCGGGATGCCGGCGATGAGGTTGAACCAGCCCGGCGAATCGCCATTCCACCAGCCGTAGGTGGTGGGAAGCTCCGAGAGGGCGTTGGTCGCGACCCAGGAAAGGTCGCCGTCGACCTCGCCGCCCGGTGTCGGCCGCACGAGCAGCGCTAAGCCGGTGAAGACGGCGCCCGTGGCAAGCGTGACGACGATCGGCTGCAGCCGGCCATAGACGATAATCAGGCCGTTCATCAGCCCGCCGGCGAGCCCGATCACAAGGCAGATGACGATGCCGAGGATCATCTGCGGTCCGGTACCGATGACCACCTCGGAGGCGACGGCGTTGACCAGGGTCATCAGCGAACCGACCGAGAGGTCGATGCCGCCGAGGATGACCACAAGGGTCTGTGCGATCGACACGAAGATCAACGCCAGCGCCTCGTTCGAGTTCTGGACAAAAAGGTCGGTCGTGAAGCCGCGGGGATGGAGGCTCGAGTAGAAGATGTAAAGGATGAGGAACAGGACAACGGCGATCAGGGCGCCGGTGTTATGGGAGATCCAAAGCCTGAGATTATTCATTGTGGCTGCACCAATTCCGCAGCAGCCTCGCTGTCGACGGGCAGGTTGAAGGAACTCGCCACGATGTTGATCTCCGTGATGGCGTCACCCTCGAGCGTCTGCACGATGCGCCCGCCATAAAGGATCAGCACGCGATCGCAACAGCCGATCAGCTCGTCATAGTCGGTCGAGTAGAGGATGATCGAAGTGCCGGCATCGGCCAGCTCGCGCAGGAGACGGTAGATCTCTTCCTTGGTGCCAACGTCGATGCCGCGCGTGGGATCGTTGAGAAGCAGAATGCGCGGACCGGTCAGAAGCCATTTGGCGATGACCACCTTCTGCTGGTTGCCGCCGGAGAGGGTGGCGACGGCATCGGATGGACTGCCGATCTTGATCTTGAGCTTCTGGATCATTCCGTCCACCGCGTTCGCCTCGGCGGTGCTGTCGATCACGAAGCCCTTCGACAGCCACTTGAGCGCGGTGAGAGAGATGTTGTCGGATATCGACATCGGCAGCATCAGCCCCTCGGTCTTCCGGTCTTCCGGGATGAGGGCCATGCTGTGGTCAGGCCGGGTAGCGACAACCGGGCTTCTTGGCACGCCGTTGTGGTCGTGGATGCGGACGGTGCCGCTGACGTGGCGAAGCACGCCGAAAAGAGCAAGCAGGATTTCGCGCTGGCCCTGGCCGTCGAGGCCTCCGAGACCGACGATCTCGCCCTTGCCAAGCGTGAAGGAGATGTCCGACAGGCGGTCTGTCCAGCCAAGACGGCTGACCTCGAGCTCGACCGGGGGTGGCTCGGTGCGCACCGGCTTGGGCGGGTAGACGTTGCTGACGTCGCGCCCGATCATCATCTGGACGATCTCGTCGTCGGACTGTGCGCCCTTCGCAAAGGTGCTGATGTGGCGGCCATTGCGGAAGACCGAGATGGTGTCGGCGAGCTCCTCGATCTCGTGCATCCGGTGCGAGATGTAGAGAAGGGCAAGGCCCTCGTCGCGAAGGCGATGGAGAATCTTGTAGACCCGGTCGACATCGGCGGCGGTCAGCGCCGACGTCGCCTCGTCGAGGATGAGGAGCTTTGGCTCGCGGCCCAGCGCCTTGGCGATCTCGACCATCTGGCGACGCGACAGCGGCAGGTCTCCGACCCGGGCGCGCGGGTTGACGTCTTCGCAGCCGACCCGGGCAAGCAGTTCCTCGGCGCGGCGGCGCTGGGCGCGGCGATCGATCAGGCCGAGGCGCTTGGGAGGCCGGGTGATGCTGATATTGTCGGCGACGGAGAGGTCGGGGATAACCGACAGCTCCTGGAAGACCGTCACGATGCCGACGGCATTGGCGGTCTGTGGGTCGGCGAAAGTGATCTCACGCCCGTCGAAGGACATCGTGCCCCGGTCGGGTGTGATCGCGCCTGAAATGATCTTGATCAGCGTCGACTTGCCGGCGCCATTCTCACCGAGCACAGCGTGGATCGACGACGCGTGCGTCGCGAAATCCACCTCGTCGAGAGCCGCAACGCCGCCGTAGGATTTGCCAATGCCGCGCATCTCCAAAAGCGGCGCGGCGGACCCCGTATTCAAGACTTCCATCCCCCCCTGGAAGATACGCCGCCGACCTGGAGGCCGGCGGCGCGTACCATCTCCGGCTAAGACGATTACTGCTGGTTGTCGCCGGTCTGCGCCATCAGCTGCGGTGCGGTGAAGTTCAGGCCGCACGGCGGGAAGGCATTCGCCGCGAAGAAGTCCGCGGTGAGATCCGGGAAGTAGTCGACGCCAGCTTTCATCGTGTCGTAGGTGGTCGTCGGATTCGGGATCTTGACCAACTGCGGAATCGCCTCGCCCTTAAGGGCCGCGAGGGCCTCCTTCATGGCGATGGCGACCTGGGCCGGGGACTGGCCGTAGGAGAAGCCCTTGAGGCCCTGGTCAGCATACTTGGCCATCTGGATCCGGTAGAGGTTCTCGCCCTCGCCCGCGATCGGGACGAAGGGGTGCCCGGCGTCGATCAGCGCCTGGACGGTGCCGTTGGTGCCGCCCTGGGTGAAGATGCCGTCAAATTGGCCATGGGCCGCGATCGCGTCGGCGGTAGCCTTCTGCGAGTCGCCCGGCGCCCAGTTGCCGACCACCTCGACGATTTCGAAGTCCATGCCATCGCCCTCGACGACACTGCGGAAGCCGTCATGACGCTCCTGGTCGGCGGAGAAGCCCGGAACGCCGCGGATCTCGAGCAGCTTGCCCTTCTTGCCGATATGGTCGACCAGCCACTGGCCGCCCTGCACGCCCATGATCACCTGGTCCTGGGCGACACCGGCCATCTTGTCGGTCTCGACCTGGTTGTCGAAGGCGATCAGGACGGTGCCCTTCTGATTGGCGAGGCGGATGACGCGATCCCAGCCCTTCGGCGTGTTCGGGTCGATCAGCACGGCGTCGAAGCCCTGGTTGATGAAGTCCTCGACCGCTCCGAGCTGGGCAGCCATGTCGGTGCCGACCGAGACGACCTTGAACTCCTTGATATTGTCGCCGAACTCGGGAAGCGCGTCATAGGCCTTGGCGGTCTGGATCATCTGAATGCGCCAGACGTTGCCGACAAAGCCATTGACCACCGCAATCCGATACGGGCCTTCCTTGGCCGGCCACTTGAAATAGCTGGTGTCAGCCGACCATGGCACAAAGCACTGGGGATCGGCACCCGGACCGGACACGACTTCCGGCCCCGCCGCCATGGCGACGCCGGACATCAGCCCAACGGTGACGCCTGCGGCGACAAACAAATTCCTGATTGACATTCCATTCCTCCCTTTTGCGATTCACTCTCTGAGTGCCCTTCACAACGCGGGCCCCGCGAGCTCATTATTATGTCCACCACTAGCACACAGGCCGCGCCAACCCTAGCGCGCGACGTCGAATTTCTTGATGGTTTCACCTCCGGTTTGACTGCATTTTCGGCAAGACACCATCATTTTACATCAATTCGATCCTAGCCGGCAAAACGGGTTTCGGGAACACCGCCGATGCCGACGTCGAGCGCGAAGAGGCCGCCGGCCTGCGGCTGCTCGCGCAGCTGTTCGGGGGTCAGGTCCCAGATTGCCGAGGTGACATAAAGCGTCTTCAGGTCGGGACCGCCGAACATGCAACTCGTCGGTTTCTGAACCGGCAGTTCGACGACGCGGTCGAGGACGCCCTCGGGCGAATAGCGGGCGATCCGCCAGCCGTCCCATTGGGCGTTCCAGAGATAGCCTTCGGCATCGATGGTCGAACCGTCGGGGCCGACGCCGGTTCCGCCGAGATCGACGATCCGCTTGCGGTTGGCGATGGTCCCGGTCGCGGCGTCATAGTCGAAGCGGTCGATGACCCCATCGAGCGTGTCGGCGAAGAAGAAGGCGCTGTCGTCGAGGCTCCAGACCATCGTGTTGGAGATGCCGATGCCGTCGAGGACCTTGGTGACGGTGAGATCAGGGTCGACCCGGTAGAGCGCGCCGCTGTGCTCGGCGAGGCTGTCGTCCATGGTGCCGGCCCAGAACCGCCCCTGGCGGTCGCATTTTCCTTCATTGAATCGCGTCGTCGCGATATGCGCCTCGGGCCTGGCGATCCAGTCGATGGCGCCGCTGTCGAGATCGTAGAAGGCGATGCCGGAGGCGAAGGCGACAATCAGTCCGCCGTTTTCGCGAAGGGCGAAACAGGCGATGCGTTCAGGCATCTCCCATCGATCGACCTTGCCGCTGGCGGGATCGAGGCGCTGAAGGAGCTTGCCTTCGATATCGACCCAATAGAGCGCCTGCTCGGCGACATCCCAGACCGGCACCTCGCCCAGCCGGTTGCCGGTATCGACGACGCACTCGACGGTCATGTCGCCCTCCATCGATCGCTGGTCGGCAGCGACCGGAAGGTTGATACCGACGACGAATCCCTGAACCGGCGGACGTGACCGGGCGACCCGGTCAATAGCCGTCGGCTGCTCCTCCCAGGCTGAAACATCACTTCCGGGTCCCTGCCCCCCCTGAACGTCGACCCGTCGCCATAGATCGTGCGTCAACTGATATGTTATCATGCGACAAAGCCGCGAAGCTTAGCAAGCACAACAGTTACGTCTCGCCCGCGAGCCGACACGCCAAAAGCGAAATCCATGAAAATCACCGGAATCCGAACCGTCGTCGTCAACGCGGAGATGCGCAACTGGGTTTTCGTCAGGGTCGATACGGATGTCGACGGCCTCTATGGCTGGGGCGAGGCGACGTTGGAATGGAAGACGCGCGGCGTCGTCGGCGCGGTCGAGGATCTCGCCCCCTTGATGCTGGGCCGCGACCCGCGGGACATCGAGCAGGCCGTGCGGGTGATGAAGAAGCACTCCTTCTGGCGGCTCGGCGCGGTCGGGATGAGCGCCGTCTCGGGGATCGAACTGGCGCTGTGGGACATCCTGGGAAAATCGCTCGACGTGCCGGTGTGGCGGCTGCTCGGCGGCAAGGTGCGCGACAAGGTCCGCGTCTATACGCATCTCGGCCTCGGCGACATGAAGGCGGTGTACGAAAGCCTCGACGCGGCGCCGCTCGTAGAACATGCCCGCGCCGTCGTCGAGAAGGGCTATTCGGCTTTCAAGGCGGTCTTCATCCCCTACACGCATTTCCATGCCCCGGTCACCGACATCGACAAGGTCGCCCGGATGATGGAGGCGCTGCGCGAGGCGGTCGGGCCGTCGGTCGAGATCATGGTGGATTTTCACGGGCGACCGGCCTCGGTCGGCGCCGCACTCGCCTATATCGAGGCGCTGGCGCCGGGGCGCCCGATGTTCGTCGAAGAAGTCCTGCCGCCCGGCGACACCGCCGGACTGGCGGCGGTGGCCGCGCGGACGAGCGTTCCGCTCGCAACCGGCGAACGCCTGATCGAACGGGTCGAATTCGACGATCTATTCCGCGTCCGGGCCGTCGACATCGTTCAGCCCGACATTTGCCATTGCGGCGGCCTGCTGGAGGCCAAGAAGATCGCGGCGATGGCCGAGGCGGTGTCGGTCGGCGTCGCACCGCATAATCCGCTCGGACCGATCGCCGGCGTTGCGGCGCTGCATTTTGCCGTGTCGACGCCGAACCACGTGATCCAGGAAGAGATGGTCGGCGCGGTGCCGTGGTATTTCGACGTGGTCGACGGGCCGATCCGCATGGTTGACGGGCACTGGCAGGTGCCGGAGAAGCCTGGCCTCGGCATCGAGGTTGACGAAACGGTGGCGGCAAAGCACCCCTTCGCGCAGGAGGTCATGCACGCCACCAACGCCGTTCTCGAAGACGGAACGATCGTCGACTGGTGAGGCTGGACTTGGAGGCCCGCCGCCCCTCTATTGCGCCATCGATTTGCTGACATCGTCATTCCGGGGGGGCCATGAAGATCACATCCGTCGAGCCATTCATCCTGCACGTTCCGCTGAACCGCAGTTCGATTTCCGATTCCAGCCACACGATCAGCCATTGGGGCGTCGTCGGCGTCAAGCTGACGGCCGACGACGGCACCGCCGGCTACGGCTTCACCGGTACCCACGCGCATCTTGCGTCCGACCGGCTGATCACCGCCTGCATCCGCGACTGCTATGCCGAACTGCTGGTCGGCGAGGACGCGCTCGATACCACCCGGCTCTGGCTGAAACTGGCGCGTTTCCCTGCGATCCAGTGGGTCGGTCGCGCCGGGATTACCCAGCTGGCGCTCGCTGCCGTCGACATCGCGCTCTGGGACCTCAAGGCGAAAAAGGCGGATGTCCCCTTGTGGAAGCTGCTCGGTGGCGCGACGTCGCCGCGCCTCGAGGCCTACAACACGGATATCGGCTGGCTGTCGATTCCGGTCGACCAGCTCGTCGACGGCAGCCTTCGCGCCGTCGAAGTCGACGGCTACCGGCGGCTGAAGCTGAAGGTCGGCTCGGACGATATCGTCACCGATCTCGAGCGTATCGCCAAGGTCCGCGACGCCGTCGGACCGCGGATCACCATCGCCGTCGACGGCAACGGCAAGTGGGACCTGCCGACATGCCTCCGCTTCTGCGAGCGGGCGACGCCGCTCGACCTCTTCTGGTTCGAGGAGCCGCTCTGGTATGACGACGTCGCCGGCCACGCGGCGCTGGCACGCGCCACGTCGATCCCGATCGCGCTGGGCGAGCAGCTCTATAATGCGGATGCGTTCAACAGCTTCCTCGACGCCGGCGCCGTTCACTACGTCCAGCCGGACGTGACGCGGCTCGGCGGCATCAGCGAATACATCACCGTCGCCGAGGCTGCCCATGCGCGTCGGCTGCCCGTGGTTCCCCATGTCGGCGACATGGGCCAGATCCACGTTCACCTCGCGGTCTGGCATCCGGCGACGACGATGCTTGAATACATCCCGTGGATTATGGATTGCTTCGTCGAGCCGATTGCCGTGGAGGCGGGCGCCTATGCCCTGCCGCAGATGCCCGGCGCCAGCACGACGCCGACCGAGGAGGCCATGGCGCGGTTTGCACGGCCGCTCTGACCGGCTTGCATCGCTCAGATCTGCGGGATGTTTTCCTTGAAGATCGCCTGGATGCGGATCGGCGGCAGCGTCGGGTCCGGCCGGCCGCGCGCGGCCTCGATCAGCCAGTCGACGGCGTCGCGCGCCTCGATCCGGGGATTCTGGTCGATCACCGCGTCGACGACGCCGGCGATCAGATAGCGCCGGGTGAACTCGGTCAGCTCGTGGCAGACAAAGACCACGTCGCGAGCACGGCCCGCTTCCTCCAGCGCCCGGGCGATGCCGCGGTTTCCCCCGCCGATATTGTAGATGCCGGAGAGGTTGCCGTAGGACGACAGGAGTGCCCGGGCCTCGTCATAGGCGCGCTGTGTGTCGTCCCGCACCTCGCGCAGTTCGACCACTTTCAGGTGCGGATGTTCTTCCGCCAGGACGTGGCGAAAGCCCATCTCGCGTTCCTCGTGGCCCCGATAGCTCAGGCTGCCGGTGAACAGCGCCACCTCCTGTCCGCCAGGGCGAATGAAACGTCCCAGGAGATGCCCGGCAAGGCGGCCGGCGGCGCGGTTGTCGATGCCGACATAGCCGATGCGCGCCACGTTGGAGATGTCGGACACCATGGTCAGCACCGGCACGCCGCCCGCCGCGACGTCGCGGATCGCCTCGCGGACCGTCGGGTGGTCGAGCGGAATGACGCCGATGCCGCGGGAGACGTCTTTCAGTTCGATCAGTTTTCGCGCCAGCGCGTCAGGATTGAGCCCTTCGATCAGGTGGACCCGGATGTGCGCCTTGTCGCGACGGGCCTCGGCCAGCGAATCGAGATGATGCGACAGCATCCTGAGGAAGGTGTTTGTCCCGCCCGGCAGCAGAAAGTCGATGTCGACCGCGGCCGCGACGCCGGGGCCGTCTTCACGACGCTCCGGGAGGTAGCCGAGGCGTTCGGCGGCGTCGAGGACCTGCGATCGCGTCCGCTCCTTGACGCCGGCGCGATTGTTCAGGGTGCGGTCCACCGTTGCGGTGCTGACACCGGCGGCGCGGGCAACCTCTGCGATCGTCGCGCGCGTCGGGACCGTATGCTCGCGTCGTTCGTTCATGGAAGCCGCTGGCCGCGCCGGATTGTCAATTTCACCCGAACCCCCCTTTTGCCAGAGGACAATCGCCAGTCCTCCCAACCCAATTTTCTGATGGAGAATACATCATTTTAAATCATTTTCCATTCCGTATTCGATTTTTCTCGCCGCCATCGGGCCAATGAGCGAATCCCGGGAATTCCATTCGTTCTATTTATCTTATTGATTTTACTGAAATTTCAGTGACTCGCGAGAGAAATGACTGTGTAGGGGCCGTCGCTTTCGGGATGGGTCGCGTTGACAGTATGAAGGATTTTTGATCAATCTGAGTGAAGAGCAAAGAGGTCCCGGAACCTCGGGGAGGAATTGTCATTTCGACGCATCGCGCCATGCGGCGCCCGCCGTTGGCAGGCGCAAATGTCGCCATTGCTTCGGCGGATGAATTTTCCCCCGTACCGTCTGCGCCAAAGCAAGAGCGCACATGTTCGGCCGAGCCCGAACGGCGCCGGCGCTTTCGGCTGAATTGAGGGAGAGAACCAGATGGCTGACGCGAAGGGCTTCACCCCCGATCCTCCGATCCGCAGCCGCGACCTGAAGATCGGCTGCATCGGCGCCGGGATGATCATGGCGGAATGCCATCTCGCCGCCTACAAGGAGGCCGGCTTCCCGGTAGCGGCGATCGCCTCGCGGACCAGGGAGAACGCGGCCAAGGTCGCGGAGCGCTGGGGCATCGCAAAGGTCCATGACACGCCGGAGGCGCTGATCGCCGATCCGGAGATCGAGATTCTCGACATCGCCTATCCGCCGGACCAGCAGCCCGACCTTATCCGCCTGGCGCTCAAGCAGCCGCACATCAAGGGCATCCTTGCCCAGAAGCCGCTGTCGCTGACGCTTGGCGAGGCGATCGCCATTCGCGACGAGGCGAAGGCCGCCGGCAAGGTCCTCTCGGTCAACCAGAACATGCGCTACGACCAGTCGATGCGGGTGTTGAAGGAGATCCTCGACCGCGGCGAGATCGGCGAGCCGGTCTTCGCGCAAATCGACATGCACGCGATCCCGCACTGGCAGACGTTTCTGCAGGACTACGACCGGCTGACGCTGGCCAACATGAGCGTCCACCACCTCGACGTCCTGCGCTTCCTGTTCGGCGATCCCGAGGAAATCTACACGACGACGCGGACCGACCCGCGCACCGCGTTCGAGCATACCGACGGGATCACCGTGTCGACGCTGCGCTTCCCCTCCGGGGTGCTCGCCCTGTCGCTCGAGGATGTCTGGCACGGACCCCGCGAGGACAGCTACGACGACGACCAGCACATCAACTGGCGGGTCGACGGGACCGAGGGCGTCGCCAAGGGAACCATCGGCTGGCCGACCGGCGAGACCTCGACGCTGACCTATGCCTCGACCAGGACCACCGGCGGCAAGTGGGTGACGCCGACATGGGACACGATGTGGTTTCCGCATGCCTTCATCGGGGTGATGGAGCAGCTCCAGCATGCGGTGGCCACCGGCTCCGAGCCGGCGCTGACCGTCGCCGACAACGTCAAGACCGTCGCGCTGATCGAGGCCGGCTACCGTTCGATGGCCGAGAATCGCCCGATCAAGCTGTCCGAAATCGAAACCTGAAACCGTTTTCCTGGGAGGAACCAAACCATGATGCAGGTCGGCATTTTCACCGGATATTTCCCCTACGGGCTGGAAGAGACCGCCAAGAAGATCAAGGGCCTCGGCTTCAACACGGTGCAGCTCGACCTGCACTTCAAGGATGTCGACCTCTCCGCCGGGCAGATCACCAAGGACAAGGCGAAGAAGGTCCGCGATACCTTCCGCGACCACGAGCTGCCGATCTGCTGTGTGTCCGGCTACACGAACATCATCCACCCGGACAAGACGGAACGCGAGAAGCGGGTCGGCTACCTGAAGGAGATCATCCGCAACGCGCGCGACCTCGGCTCGCCCTACGTGATCTCGGAAACCGGCACCTACGACACCGAGAGCGACTGGGTCCACCATCCGAAGAACAAGACCGAAGAGGGCTTCGAGGAGTGCCGGAAGATCATCGTCGACCTCGCCCAGACCGCCTATGACCACGGTGCGACGTTCCTGCTCGAGACCTACGTCAACAACGTCGTCGGTTCGGTCGAGGAGACCGTGAAGATGTTCGCCCAGGTCGACCATCCCGGCCTCGGGCTGCTGATGGACCCGACCAACTATTTCGAGACCCACAACATCGACGACATGGACAAGATCCTGAACCAGGTCTTCGACACGCTCACCGACAAGATCAAGATTGCCCATGCCAAGGACGTCAAGCGATCGGGCGACGACAAATCCGAGAAGCATGCCGATATCGGCGACGACGACGCGCTGGAGTCGCACACCTTCCGCGGTGTCGGCGAGATCGAACTGCCGGCCCCGGGCCTCGGCGCGCTCAACTACGACCTCTACCTGAAGCGGCTCTCCGAGAAGCACCCGAACATTCCGATGATCATTGAGCATCTCGAGGAAAGCGACGTGCCGCGGGCCAAGACATTCCTCGACGGCAAGCTGAAGGCGCAGGGGCTCTAGGGCCACCGGCCTCAGTCAGGGGAATCGAGCTCCTCGCGGAGGTCCTCGATCAGGTCGCGGCGGCGGAGCGCACTCGGTCCGATCCGCGCGGCAAGCGCGCTGGCGATCAGGTGCAGCATCGACAGCACGGTGGTGTGGGAAGCCTCCGGCCCCGGCGTCGAGACATGGCAGACCAGGGGCGTCGCGCCATGCCGGCGGACGCGCGCAGCGTTGGTCGGGTCGGTGACGACGATCGTCGCCAGCCGCGTCGTCCTGGCGAAATCGAGGATCGGCGACATCACCTGCGGCCACGACCTGAGCGCAATAACGAGCAGGGCGTCGGAGGGGCCGGTCGAGGCGAGTTCCTCCGGCCACGCTCCGGCATTCTCCGAAATCAGGTGAACCGAGGCGCGGATTCGGGAGAGATGGATGCGGGTGTGGCGCGCCAGCCCGCCTTCGGCGCCCAGCCCGGCGACCCAGACACGCTGGGCGGTGGCGAGTTTTTCGGCAACCGCGGAGATCGCGTCGGAGCGCAGTTCCTCGAAGGTGCGGGTAAGATTGGACATCTCGACCTGGAGGTGGGTCGGGACTGTCGACGCGCCCTCGGGCGCCTCGGCCGGCATCGGCACCTGATGGACCGGCCCGGTGCGGTTGCGCTCCTCACGCGCCTGGAGCCGGACGTCGTTGAAATCGGCATAACCGAGATTGCGGAAGAAGCGCGCGGCAGTCGCCTTCGAAACGCCGGCAAATCCGGCAAGCTCCGTCGCCGAGAAGGTGAGAATCTCGTCCGGTCGGTCGAGCAGCAGGCCGGCCAGCTTCTTTTCGCTGGGGGTCAGGGTCTCGAACCGGTCCTGAATGAGAAGCGCCAGTCGCGTCGCCATGAAATTCCCGCCTATCCGCCGTTTTCGGCCTTCACTATCCCCTTTGACGCCAACCAATGCACGAAATTTGGGCGTGACTCTTTTCTGCGCTTATGAAACCATCGTTTCATACAAGAGGCAATAAGAAACGATTGTCTCAGACGCGAGCACAGGGGAGCCCATCGTGTCGAGCACCAAGATCGTCCGGGAAAGAATCTGGTCGCGGCTGAAGGACGTCGCCCGCCCCGATTCGCGGTTCCACCTCAATTTCGCGGAAGTGATCCCGGATTTCGAACACTCGGATCAGGCCACCGACCGCCTGGTCGCCGAGCCCTTCTATGACGCCGGCGGCTATGCCTTCATCACCCCGGACAACTGCCTGGCGGATCTGCGGCGGCGGATGCTGCTCGCCGGCAAGACGATGGTGATCTCGACCTACGGCATCTACCGCGGCTTCTACCTGCTCGAACCGGGGATGGTGCCAGCCGGCGCCGAACTCTACGCCTCCTGGCTCGACGGGCTGGAGCATTTCGGCAGGCCGATCACGCTCACCGAGGTCGCGGCGCGCGGGCGCTTCGACTTCATGGTGACGGGCGCTTCGGCCGTCTCGCTCGACGGGGTCCGCTTCGGCAAGGGCCACGGCTTCTTCGATCTCGAATGGGGGATGTTCACCGACGTCGGCATCGTCGACGAGTCGACGCCGGTCGCCGCGGTCGTCCACGACGTCCAGGTGGTCGAGGACAAGCTCTTTCCGAGCCCGACCGACATCCTCGTCGATGTCATCGCCACCCCGACCCGGCTGATCCATGTCGAGCGGCGTGCCGCCAGGCCGCGCGGCATCAAATGGGACCTGCTCGACCCCGCCCAGATCGAATCCACCCCACCCCTCAGGGAATTGCAGACAATCCGCGGTGAAACGCCCGCCTGAGCCCGTCCGCCGCCCACCCCCGAAACAACGGAGAACTGCCATGAACATCATGATGGACCGTCGCAGATTTCTCGGAACCGCCGCGGCCGGTCTCGCCGCCGGCGCGATGCCCGGGTTCCTTCGTCCGGCCAGCGCCGCCATGCCGCTCAATTTCCAGGCGGCCTGGATCAACGACGCCGAGTTCACCGGATATTTCGTCGCCATCGACCAAGGCTATTACGAAGGCGAAGGCCTCGACCTCACCTACCTCTCCGGCGGTCCCGACGTCATCCCGGAAAGCACGCTGATCTCCGGCCGCGCGGACGTCGCGCTGACGACACCGGATACGACGATCAAGGCGATCGTCGACCAGGGGGCGCCGTTCAAGATCATCGGCACCCAGTATCAGAAGAATCCGATCGGCATCGTCAGCCTCGCCAGCAATCCGATCCACGCGCCGGCCGACCTCGTCGGCAAGACGCTTGCCGTGCCGCCGGTCAACGTCATCTCGGTCGAGGCGATGCTGAAGCTCAACAACATCGACAAGGCCGACGTCAACATCGTGCCCTATGCCTACGATCCGACGCCGCTGATCAAGGGCGAGATCGACGCCTCGCTCGACTTCACCACCAACGTCCCCTTCACCATCGAACAGGCTGGCGAGAAGGCGACGTCGTTTCTGCTCTACGATTTCGGCTTCACGATCTACAACGATACCGTCGTCGTCACCGAGGAGACGCTCGCCGCCAAACGGAAGGAACTCGTCGCCTGGCTCAAGGCGAGCCGCAAGGGGTGGAGCGACAACCTTGCCGATCCTTCCGTGTGGCCGCCGAAATTCGCCGACACCTGGTTCAAGGGCACGGGCCGCACCATCGAGAACGAGATCTTCTTCAACACGGCGCAAAAGCCGCTGATCGACAATCCGAAGGGCATCTTCTTCATGGACGAGGAAGGCATCCAGAAAAACATCGACGCGCTCGGCGAGATCGGCATCTCCGCGACCAAAGAGATGTTCGACACCTCGCTGCTCGAAGAAATGTGATCTGGCATGGCGAGCGGGCGCGCGATCGCCTTCGAGGATGTCTCGAAGCGCTTTCTGGTTCGCGGCAGCCCGCTCGCCGTTCTCGATCGGGTCTCGCTCGACTGTCCCCCCGGCTCCTTCACCGCGCTGATCGGGCCGTCGGGTTGCGGCAAGTCGACATTGCTGCGGATCGCCCTCGGGCTCGAGGCGATCAATTCGGGGCGGGTGGCGATCGGCGACGAATCGCCGGACGCGGTGCGGATGCGCGGCGAGATCGGCATCGCCTTCCAGGATCCGGCGCTGCTGCCGTGGCGGTCGGTCAGCGCCAATATCGCGCTGCCGCTTGACGTGCTCGGCGGAAGCCGGCCGGGGGAACGAGCCCGGATTCCGCATCTCGTCTCGCTGGTCGGGCTCTCCGGCTTCGAGACCGCGCTGCCCAGCGAACTCTCCGGCGGCATGCGCCAGCAAGTCGCCATCGCCCGCTCGCTGGTCACCGAGCCCGG
This sequence comes from uncultured Alphaproteobacteria bacterium, assembly GCA_963812275.1. Lineage (GTDB taxonomy): Bacteria > Pseudomonadota > Alphaproteobacteria > Rhizobiales > Kaistiaceae > Bauldia. The sequence goes on from CAWEUQ010000021.1 coordinate 292,615, forward strand.
CGTCCTTCTGATGGACGAGCCCTTCGGGGCGCTCGACCTGATCCTCCGCCGCCAGATGAATGTCGAATTGCAGCGGATCTGGATGGAGCAGAGCCCGACCACGATTCTCGTGACCCACGGCATCGACGAGGCGGTCTTTCTCGCCGATCGGGTGGTGGTGCTTGGCGGCCGGCCCGGCGTGGTGAAGGGGATCGTCGAGATACCCTTCGCGCGCCCCCGTCCGACGACGATCTTCCGCGACCCGGCCTTCCATGAACTCACCGACGCGGTCGGGGCGCTGCTCGGCGGGGACGAGGGGTGAGCCTTCTTGGGCGCCTCCCGGATCGCCACGCCACGGCGCTGACGCTGGCCGTCATCGTCATTCTCTGGGAGATCGCCGGCCAGTTCCAGCTCGTCGCCTCCGGCGCCTTGCCGGCGCCGAGCGCCGTCCTCATTCGCCTGTGGCAGGATCAGGCCGACTACTGGCCGCATATCGAAGCGACGGTGCGGACCGCCTTCCTCGGCTTCCTCGGCGGCAATGTCATCGCAATCCTTGCCGCGATCCTGTTCGTCCGCTGGCCGTTGTCGGAACGGCTCGCCCGCGGCGTCAACATCGCGATCTTCGCGCTGCCGCCGATCGCCATCGTCCCGGTGCTGGTGCTGGCGCTGCCGGGCGAATGGCCGCGACTGACGCTTGCCGCCATCGCCGTCTATTTCCCGACGATGACCGCCATGGTGGTCGGCCTGACCGAGGTCGATCCGCGCAGCGTCGAACTCGTCCGCGCCTATGGCGGCGGCGAGGGGGCGGTGATGCGCTGGGTACGGCTCCGCGCCAGCCTGCCGGCGCTGCTCGGCGGCTTGAGGGTCGCCGCGCCCAACGCGGTCCTCGGTGCGATCCTGGCGGAATTCGGCAGCGGGTCGCGATGGGGCCTCGGCACCTATCTTCTCGGATCCCTCGGCCGCGCCGATCCCGCCCGGCTCTGGGGGATCGGGCTGACCGCCACGGCGATCGCCGGACTCGCCTATGCGCTGGCCGCGCTGGCCGCGTCGCGGGTCACCGACGCCAGCCGCGCCGTCACCATCGCCGCCGGTGCGACGCCGGCCAGCGAGCCGATCGGCCGCAACCGCAGCCATCGCTTCGCCATCGCGGTCGCCGCGCTGCTCCTGCCCTTCGCCATCTGGTGGGGGCTGCTCCTGATCAGCGGCCTGTCGCCGATCATCGCCAAGACGCCGGTCGGCGTCTTCGACTATCTGTTCCTGCCGCCGACCGGGCCAAGCGCACAGACGCGGCTGCTCTCGGCGCTGATCGAAACCCTGCCGATCATGGTGGCGGGGATGGCGGCAGGGCTCGGCTTCGCCTTCCTGCTCGCGGTCGCCGGGTCGATCAAGCCGGCGATCGTGCGGGCGCTGATGCCGATCGCGCTGGTAACCCAGACCATGCCGCTGGTGGCGCTGACGCCGCTTCTGGTCCTGATCTTCGGGCGCGGTGTCGCGGTGACCGTGGCGATCACGGTGTCGGTGACCTTCTTCCCGGCCTATGTGACCCTGGCGCAGGGTCTGTCGATGGTGCCGAAGGCCGCTTTCGATCTCGTCCGCGCCTACGGCGCGTCGGGCTGGCGGGAGCTCAGGATGGTCGCGCTTCCGGCCAGTCTCCCCTGGCTGTTCGCGGCCGCCCGGCTGGCGGTGCCGCGTGCCCTGCTCGGGGTGATGATCGCCGAATGGCTGGCGACGGGACGCGGTCTCGGCAACCTGCTCAACCAGTCGCGCGGCTACCTCGACTACGGCATGATCTGGACGGTGGCGCTGGTTTCCGTGCTGGTCTCGATCCTGCTCTATCAGCTCGCCGTCATGATCGAGCGTCTGGCCTCGTCGCGCGGTTGAGCCCGGCAGCGGGCTCGACAAGCGATGCTGCGCCTTTCATTTGCCTGACAACCGTCATCAGCCAGCTGAAAGCGGGGTTTTGCCATAAGGGCTCCATCGCGTCTGATCACGGACGCACAACAAAGGACATTGGAGCCATGCGCAAGATAGTTCTGTCACTCGTCGCCTTGGGCCCGCTGGCGATTGTCGCCGGGCTTACGCTGCCGGTCGCCGCCGAGTCCGCGGGTGGACCAACCCCCGATCAGGCCGCAAACGAGGCTCTCAATCTCGACGCCATTCCGGTGCAGCCGGTAACCGGACCCCTCGCAATCAAGGGCGTTGCCGGCGACGAGGAAGACGACGGCATGCCGGGAGTTCGCGAAGCCAGGGGCGACGACGGCCGTTGGCATGAGCAAGAAAACGACGACTAGAGCGTCGCTTCACGCCGAACGGAGGGCCGGCCTCGACGTGGCCGGCCACTCTTGAAGCGGGCGCGGGCGGCCGCTTCAGCAACCGGGCGAGCCCGCTCTCCGGCGGGGCGGCCATTGCCGCCCGGCTTTCGACCTATACATTGAGGGTGCGGCGAGGCACTCGCCGCCTTGCCGCCGCGGCGCCGGTCGCCGTCCGAAGAAAGCCCCTCGATGATCGATCCTGTCCGCAGCCTCCATGCCATGCCGTTTGGCGCCGAGCCCGGCCCGGAGGGCGGTGTGCGATTCCGCATCTGGGCCCCCGCCCGGGCACGGATGACGCTCGCCATCGAAGGCCGGGAGACGACTCTGCCGATGACCGCGCTCGGCGATGGCTGGCACGCATGCATTGTCGACGACGCGGGCGCCGGGACGCGATACCGCTTCCTGCTCGACGACGGCATGGCGGTTCCCGACCCGGCCTCGCGCTACCAGCCCGAGGACGTCCACGGACCGAGCGAGGTGATCGATCCCCGCGCCTATGCCTGGCGGGACGTCGGATGGCGCGGGCGGCCGTGGGAGGAGGCGGTTCTCTACGAAGTCCATGTCGGGGCGTTTACCGCAGAGGGCACATTCCGCGCGGCAATCGACAAGCTGGATGATCTCGTCGACCTCGGCGTCAGCGCGATCGAGCTGATGCCGATCGCCGATTTTCCGGGCGCACGGAACTGGGGCTACGACGGCGTCTATCCGTTCGCGCCCGACGCCAGCTACGGCTCGCCGGACGATCTGAAGGCGCTGGTCGACGCGGCCCACGGCCGGGGGCTGATGGTGCTGCTCGACGTCGTCTACAATCACTTCGGGCCGGAAGGGAACTATCTCTCCCTCTATGCGTCCCGGTTCTTTACCGACCGGCACACGACACCATGGGGAGCGGCGATCAACTTCGACGAGACGAGCGGCCGGCCGGTACGCGAATTCGTGATCCACAATGCGCTCTACTGGCTGGAGGAATATCATTTCGACGGCCTGCGCCTCGACGCCGTCCAGGCGATGATCGACGACAGCGAAAAGCATCTGCTCGAGGAGCTCGCCGAACGGGTCCGCCAAGATTTCGGCGGTGACCGCTTCATCCATCTCATCCTCGAGAACGAGGAGAATCTGGCGAGCCTGCTCGAGCGCGGCGCCGACGGCAGGCCCAGGGCCTACACGGCGCAATGGAACGACGACGTCCATCACGTCCTCCACACCGCCGCGACCGGCGAGGAGTCCGGCTATTATGCCGACTATGCCGGCGACACGCGCCAACTCGCCCGGGCGCTCGCCGAAGGCTTCGCCTTCCAGGGCGAGATGATGGCCTATCGTGGCACGCCGCGCGGCGAGCCGAGCCGGCACTTGCCGCCAACGGCGTTCGTCAGCTTCATCCAGAACCACGACCAGATCGGCAATCGCGCCTTCGGTGAGCGGCTGACGACGCTCGCGCCGGCGCATGTGGCGCGGACGGTGGCGGCGATGTATCTGCTCGCGCCGCAGATCCCGATGTTGTTCATGGGCGAGGAATGGGCGGCGTCGCAGCCCTTCCCTTTCTTCTGCGATTTCGGGCCGGAACTGGCGGAGGCCGTACGCAACGGTCGGCGGGCGGAGTTCGCCAGGTTCCCCGAGTTCCGCGATGCGGCGGCGCGCGAGCGGATCCCCGATCCGATCGGCGAGGGGACATTCCTCGCCGCGAAGCTGGCATGGGAGGACAGGCTTCGCGAGCCGCATGCCGAATGGCTCGACTGGTATCGGCGACTGCTCGCCCTTCGTCGAAAGGAGATCGTGCCGCGGCTTGATCGCATTCCCGGGCACGCGGGCGAATACGAAGTCCAAGGCGCCAACGCGGTGCATGTCCGATGGCTTCTCGGTGACGGAAGTCGCCTCCATCTGCTGGCCAATCCCTCCGACGATGTGCTTTCCGGCGTTTCGCTCCCGGGCGGGCGCCTGCTCTGGCAAGAGGGCGAGGTGACGCCGGAAGAGCTTGGGCCATGGTCGCTGCATTGGTCGCTCGAAGCGGTCGGCGAGGCGACCGAATGAACGAGCGGCCACGCCCCGACGACGCCATGCTGCCCGTGCCGCGGGCGACCTATCGGCTGCAATTCAGCGGCGATTTCGGTTTCAGCAGTGCCGCCGCCCTTGCACCTTATCTGGCGCGACTCGGCGTCAGCCATGTCTATGCGTCGCCCTATATGAAGGCGCGTCCCGGCAGTACCCACGGCTACGACATCGTCGATCACAACGCGCTCAACGCAGAGCTCGGTACGCCGGAGGATTTCGAGGCGATGGTCGACGCCTTCAGGGCGAACGGCCTCGGGCAGATCGTCGACTTCGTGCCGAACCACATGGGCGTCGGCGGCGCCGACAACGCCTGGTGGCTCGACACGCTCGAATGGGGTCCGGACTCGCCCCATGCCGGCTACTTCGACATCGACTGGGATTCCGACCGGGCGCATCTCAAGGGCAAGCTGCTCGTTCCCTTCCTCGGCGACCAGTATGGCTCGGTGCTGGAGGCCGGCGATCTGGCCCTGCGCTTCGATGCGAAAGGCGGGGACTTCGCGGTCTGGGCCTACGGCACTCACAAGCTGCCGATCTGCCCGCTCGACTATCAGGCCATCCTCGGGCGCGAGAGCCCGGCGCTGGAGCGGCTCGGCGATGCTTTCGCCGGATTGCCCAACCACCGCCCGAATGTGATCCGGCGGGCCAGCGACCTCAAGGCGGAACTCGCCCGGCATGTCGCGGAAGAACCGGGCGTTGGCGATGCCGTCGCCGACGCGGTTGCCGCGCTGAACGGCACCGCTCGGCGATCCGGCCAGCTTTCGTCGCCTTCACGACCTGATCCAGATCCAGCACTGGCGGGCGGCCTTCTTCCGGGTCGCGGCCGACGACATCAACTATCGCCGCTTCTTCAACATCAACGAGCTCGCCGGACTGCGGATGGAACAGCCGGAGCTGTTCGACCTCGCCCATCTTTTCGTCCTCGACAGAATAGCCGACGGCACGCTCGACGGGCTGCGGATCGACCATATCGACGGGCTGCTCGATCCCAAGGGCTATTGCATCCGCCTCCGCGAGGCCGCGGCGAAGCCGTTCTATCTGGTGGTGGAAAAGATCCTCGCCCGGCACGAGTACCTGCGCGAGGACTGGCCGATCGAGGGAACCACCGGATACGAATTCGCCAATCTCGTCGGCGGCTTGTTCGTCGATCCGGCCGGCGAAGAGGCCTTCGACCGGCTCTATCGCGGCTTCACCGGCAGGGCGACACCCTTCGAGGACATCGTCCGCGACTGCAAGATCCGGATCATGACGACCGAGATGGCGAGCGAGCTCAATGTGCTGGCGCGCGACGCCGGGCGGATCGCCCGGTCGAACTGGCAGAGCTGCGATTTCACCAACAACATCCTGCATATGGCGCTGAAGGAGATCATCGCCCGCTTTCCGGTCTACCGCACCTATATCGACGGGTCCGAGCCGGACGAGGCGGACCGGCGCGACATCGACTGGGCGATCGCCCAGGCGCGGCGTGGCGAGGATGCGCCTGACGGCACGGTCTTCGACTTCCTGCATGCGCTGCTGACCACCGACCTGGTCGCCGAACCCCGCAGCGGCTACAGCCGCCAGGCGGTCGTGCAATTCGCCATGAAGGTCCAGCAATATAGCGGGCCGGTGATGGCCAAGGGATTGGAGGATACCGCCTTCTATCGCTACAACCGGCTGGTTTCCCTCAACGAGGTCGGTGGTCATCCGGAGCATTTCGGCGCCACCGTTTCGGCCTTCCATCGAGCCAATGGCGAGCGGGCCGCACACTGGCCGCACGCTATGCTGTCGACCTCGACCCACGATACCAAGCGCGGCGAGGATACCCGGGCGCGCATCCATGTGCTGTCGGAGATGCCGGAGGAATGGGAGCGCCATGTCCAGTCGTGGAGCCGGGTGGTGCGGGCCCGACGTGGCGACGTCGAGGGGACCGCGCCGCCCGATCACAATGACGAATACCTGCTCTACCAGCTTCTCGTCGGCGCTTGGCCGGCGGAATTGACCGATGTCGACGACCTCGACGAGGCCGCGGTCGCGACCTTCGCGACCCGTGTCGAAGGCGCGATGATCAAGTCGGTGCGCGAGGCCAAGGTCCATTCGAGCTGGACGGCGCCGGACGAGGCCTATGAGGAGAGCCTGACCTCCTTTCTGCGCGACTGCCTCGACACGACACGCTCCAACCCGTTTCTCGACAGCTTCCGGCCGTTCCAGGCGCGGATCGCCTATCTCGGGATGATCAACAGCCTGTCACAAACGCTCGCCAAGCTGACCGTTCCCGGCGTGCCCGATCTCTATCAGGGCAGCGAGCTTTGGGAGCTGAGCCTCGTCGATCCCGACAACCGCCGACCGGTCGACTACGAGACGCGCGCTCGCCAGATCGAAGACCTCGACGCAGGTGCGGATGATCCCGACGCATTCGGCGATCTGCTTGCCAGGTGGAAGGATGGGGCCGTCAAGCTCGCGGTGACCCGGATCGCGCTGGCGCTGCGGCGTCAGCAGCCCGACCTCTTCGCGACGGGCGACTACGAGCCTCTGGACGTGACCGGCGCTCGCGGCGATCACGTCTGCGCCTTCGCTCGCCATCTCGATGGCGAGCGAATCATCGTCGCTTTTCCGCGCCTGGTCGCGGCGCTGGATGATGGGCAGGGCTGGGGCGATACAACAATCATCCTGCCCACCGCCGCGCCAACACGCTGGCGAAACGCGTTGGGCGGCCATGCCCTCGAAGCGACGGAGCATGATGCCACGCTTGCGATCCGCGCGGATCAGGCTTTCGGCGCCTTCCCGGTCGCCCTGCTGGTCGCGGCGGACCAGCGCGAGCGGCGATGAGGATCACGCGCCGAGGGATGCCGAAGACGATTCCGTCAAGCCGCCAGCGATCGGCCGGTCGCTTTCGCCCGGGGCGAATTCCATCGGCCAAAGCTCCTGGATGACCGGCGCCTCGGGATCGGCTGCGTGAGCCGGCATCGTCGCGAGAAGGGCCTCACCGAGCCGCGCCCCCAGTTCCGGCAGAGGCGATCTGAAGCATGTGACTTTTGGTGACAGGAGCCGGCCCTTCGGCTCATCGAGAAAGCCGATGATCGACAGGTCCCGACCCGGCATCAGGCCGTTTTCGACCAGCCGGCGATACAGGCCGATCGCCATCACCTCGTTGACGAGGACAACCGCCGACGGCCGATCTTTCAGGGCGAGGATGCTCTGACCGAGCGCATATCCGCCGGCCTCGCTGTTCTCCACCGGCAGGATCAGATCGGGATCGATGGGCATGCCACGCCGGGTCAAGGCATCGCGGTAGGCATCGGCGAAGACGTAGCCGTAGTTGATTTCGCTGGAAGTCGTCGCGACGGCAATCCTGCGGTGGCCCTCCGCGACGAAGCGATCGATCGCGAATTCCGCGACGTGCTCGAAATCCAGGTCGATCCAGGGATGGCTTCCGCCGGACGTACTGCGACCGAAGGCGACGAATGGAATTCGGCTTTCGAGGAGGAAGTCGATGCGCGGATCGATCCGCTGCGTATCCGCGATGATCAGGCCGTCGGCGATCCGCCGCGCCACCACCCGACGCAGATAGGCATAGGCATTTTCCTCGGGGCCACAAAGCAGGACCATGAGATCGAGGCCGCGTTCGTCGAGGAAGGCGCGGAGCCCCTCGAGCACCTGCATGAAGATCGTGTCGGCAAGCGGCATGGCGCGGGTGGTCGGCAGCATCAGGGCGATCATTCCGGTGGTGCCCTGGCGCAGACTGCGACCCGACTGGTTTGGCGAATAGCCCAGCGCGTCGGCTGCGGCCAGGACGCGCCGGCGCGTTTCGGCGTTGACGTCGCTCTTGCCGTTCAAGGCGCGCGAGACCGTGCCGATCGACACGTTAAGATGCCGCGCGAGTTCTCGAATGTTCACTGGCTGGACGCGCTTTTCCAAGGTGCCGAGCTATAGGCATGGCGGAACGCCATTGACAATCCTCGAATGCTGAGATGATATCGTAAACGTTTACGACGTTGCGTTTCCGTAACAGAGACAGATCCGCGGCAAACGCGGGCGTCAGAGGGAGGAAGTCCGTGCTCCGAGCAGTGCTCGTAGGTTGCGGCGCGATGAGCAAGACGAATATCGAGGCGGCGCTCGCCACGGGCGACGTCGAATTCGTCGGCTTTGTCGACATCGATCCCGCCCGCGCCGCCGGGCGCGCCGCCGAGTTCGGTCTGACCGGGATCGAGATCGGCAGCGACCTGGCAAGCGTTCTCAAGCGCACGAATCCCGACTTCGTCATCGACGTGGTGGTGCCGCAGGCGCGTTTCGACGTCGCCAGTTGCGCCTTCGCGCATGGCTGCGACCTGCTCAGCGAAAAGCCGATGGCGGATTCGATGGATCACGCCGAAGCGCTCGTCGAGGCGGCGCGCGCAAGCGGCCGGCTTCACGCCGTCGTCCAGAACCGGCGCTATATCGAGGGTGTGCGTCGGATCAGACGATTTATCGATTCCGGTGCAATCGGGCGGGTTACCAGCCTCCACTGCGACTTTTTCCTTGCCCCCCATTTCGGCGGGTTCCGCGAGGTGATGGAGCATGTGTTGCTCCTCGATATGGCGATTCACACCTTCGATGCCGCCCGATATGTCGTCGGCGGGGCGGCGCGGGCGGTCTATTGCCGGGAATGGAACCCTGCAAACTCCTGGTATTCCGGGGGATCCTCGGCGACCGCGGTGTTCGAGTTCGACGACGATGTCGTCTTCACCTATCGCGGCAGCTGGTGCGCGGACGGTCTGCGGACGAGCTGGGAGAGTGCCTGGCGCATCGTGGGCGAGCGCGGGACACTGCTTTGGGACGGCGAGGACGACCTCCGGGCGGAGGGTGTCTCAAGCACTGGCGGATTCTTCTCCGAGGCCGAGGCGGTCGCCGTACCGCCGCTCGATCCGCGCGACCGGATTGGCGGCCACCTCGGCGTGATGAAGGACTTCGTCGCGGGCGTCCGCGAGCGTTCCGAACCGGAAACGGTGGGGCATGAGAACATCAAGAGTCTGGCGATGGTCTTCGGCGCGATCGCAAGCGCCGAATCCGGCCGCCGGGTCGAAATCCCCGATGCAACGGCGCAGGAGGCGCGGCAAATCCAATGACTGACGCGCTGCGCGAGATCAGCATCGGCACCATGATCAGGGGCAATGCTCCCGATCCCGCGGGCTATGTCCGGCAGATCCTCGACCACGGCTTCGAGAGCATCGAGCCGTTCTTCTGGCAGACGATCGGTGACAAGGATATCCCCCGGCTGGCGGCCGAACTGAAGGACGCGATCGGCGATCGGGACGTCTCGATCTCGACGCTCGGCATGTTCGGCAATCCGCTCGAGGAGACCGACATCGACCGCCAGACGCTCGCCGGCTGGGAGACGCTGATCGACAATGCGCACCTGTTCGGTGCGACCTGCGTCGCCGGCTTTACCGGCCGGGTCCGGGGGCAGCCGATCGAGGCGAGCCTGCCGCGCTTCAAGGAGGTCTTCGGCCGACTTGCCAAGCGCGCCGCCGACAAGGGCGTGACGATCGCCTTCGAGAACTGCGCCATGGACGGCAACTGGGCGACCGGCGACTGGAACATCGCGCATAATCCCGACGCCTGGGAGCTGATGTTCGACGCGTTGCCGGACGAGAATATCGGTCTCGAATGGGAGCCCTGCCATCAGCTCGTCTACCTGATCGATCCCATCCCGCAGATCCGCAAATGGGCGCCGAAGATCTTTCATGTCCATGGCAAGGACGCGACGATCCGCTGGGACGTGATCCGCGAGCACGGCATCTTCGGCAAGGTGCCCTTCGTCCAGATGCGCACCCCGGGCTTCGGCGATACCGACTGGATACGGGTGATCAGCGAGTTGCGGCTCGCCGGTTACAAGGGCACGATCGACATCGAAGGCTGGCACGATCCGGTCTACCGTGACGCGCTTGAGATGACCGGGCAGGTCAAGGCGCTGAACTATCTGAAGGAATGCCGAGGCGGGATGCGTTTCGTGGATAATCCCGGCTAGGTCATCTCGCGGCGCGGGGACGCGGCGCGGGCAAGAAGCGCCCGGCAAAAAGCCGGGCGCGATTGGGTGGAAGCGACAGGCAAGAAAACCAACGGAGGAAACATAATGACGCGAAACATTCTGACCCGTGCATTGAAGGCTTCGGCGGCGATCGCCATCACGGCCTTCGCGGTGGGTGCGGCCAGTTCCGCCAGTGCCGAGGCGTTGCGCGACCAGTGGTGCAAGGACGTTCACATCCGCTTCTTCGTCGGTGGCGCCGAGGGCGACGGATTCGGCACCATCGTTTACAACGGCGCCAAGCAGGCACAACACGACACCGGCGCGCAGGTCGATTTCGTCTTCTCCGGCTGGCAGTCGGAGAAGATGGTCCAGCAGCTCCGCGAGGCGGTTGCCTCGGCGCCTGACGGCATCGCGATGATGGGTCATCCCGGCCCGGCCTCGATCGAGCCGCTGGCCGAGGAAGCGGCAAAGGCCGGCATCCTGATGATGTACCAGAATGTCGACGTGCCGACCGTCCGGGCGAAATACGGCGGCGGTTATATCGGCGCCAATCTCGAACCGCAGGGTCGTGCGCTCGGCGCGGAAGCGGTCCGCATGAGCGGCATCGGTCCGGGCGACAAGGCGATCGTCGTCGCCGACTGGTCGCAGGAGAACCGGGTCATCCGCGAACTCGGCACGGTCGCCGCGCTTGAAGAGGCCGGCGTCGAGGTCATCAAGCTGACGACCACGCCGGAAATGGCCGGTGACCCGAACCTTGCGATCCCGGTGATCAGCGCCGGCCTGCTCGCCAATCCCGACGTCAAGCTGATCGCCTATCCCGGCGGCCAGATGCTCGGCAACGCGCCGACCTACATGGAGTCGGTCGACAAGAAGCCGGGTGAGATCTTCAACATCGGCTTCGACACCAGCCCGCAGATCGTCGACGCCTTCGAAAAAGGCTGGGTCCAGCTCACCTCCGATCAGCAGCCCTTCCTTCAGGGCTACCTGCCGATCCTCAGCCTCTGCCAGCAGAAGGTCTATGGCCTCGGTGCGATGAGCGTCGATACCGGCGCCGGCTTCGTCAACGGCGACAATTACGGAACCGTCGCCGACCTCGCCAAGGAGGGTCTGCGCTAGCCGTCTGGCACGTCAATCGGGCGAGGCGGTCAAGGCCGCCTCGCCTCCTTCGCGGTGAGACAAGGGCGGGGAGCCATTGATGGCTGAGAGACTGATCGAGCTTCGCGAAATCAAGAAATCCTATGGCAATGTCTTTGCTGTCGGCGGCGTCAACATGGCGATCGACCAGGGCGAGGTCGTCGGCCTGCTCGGCGACAACGGCGCCGGGAAATCGACGCTGATCAAGATTCTTGCCGGCGCGGTCAAGCCGAGCAGCGGCGAAATCCTGGTCCGGGGCAAGCCGGTGCACGGATGGAACGCGGCGAAGTCGCGCGACGCCGGGATTGAGACCGTGTTTCAGGATCGGGCGCTGGCCGTGCAGCAGACGATCGTGCGCAACATCTTCATGGGGCGGGAGATCACCACGGCGATGGGGCTTCTCAACGTTGGGAAGCAGCGCGCCGAGGCGGAACGGCTGATGCGCGACATCGGCTTCACGTCAAAGGTTTTTTCGCCGGATTCGATCGTCGGTCAGTTGTCGGGCGGCGAGCGCCAGGGCGTTGCCATCGCCCGCGCCATCTACAACAAGGCCGACCTCATCGTTCTGGACGAGCCGACGACGGCATTGTCCCTGACCGAGACCGAGAAGGTCTTCCGCTTCGTCCGCAACGTGCGCGAAAGCGGGCGATCGATCCTCTTCATCGGCCACAATATCCACCACGTCTTCGATATCGCGGAGCGCTTTGTCGTTCTCGACCGCGGCCGGGTGGCGGTGGAAATCACCAAGCCGGAGGTCAAGACAGTCGACCGGCTGATCGCCTTCATGGAACATGTTGCCCATCCGGCCGGCGCCAATCCGCTGAATGACAGTGCGGGCACGACGGGAGCGGCCCAATGACCGACATCGTCGACAAGGACGCCCAGTACCCGCAGCGCAGCTTCCTTCACCGACTCGTCCTCGACAACCGGGCGGCGATTGGCACACTCGTCGTCTTCGCCGTGATGATGGCGCTTTTCTTCTGGGGCAACCCCCGGGTCTTCTCCGACTGGCGGATCTACAATTCGGTGCTGACGACGCTGCCGGTCGCGCTGTTCCTCGTCGTGCCGCTGGTCTTCATCGTCACGGTCGGGGAGATCGACCTGTCCTTTCCGGCGGTGATGGGCTCCGCCGCCTGGATCTTCGCGCTCGGAGTCGAAGCGGGGTACGATCCGTTTCTCTCTATCGCGGCCGCGATCGTCGTCGGCATGGTGCTGGGCATCGGGATCGGCGCTATCGTCGTCTATGCCGGGCTGTCGTCGCTGGTGGCAACGCTTGGGCTCAACTACCTCCTGCGCGGCGCCATCCTGATCCTGACCAACGGCAAGTCGATCGCGGTGGTCAGCCTCAAGGGCTCGCTCGCCTACGATGTCCTGTCGGGCTCGCTCTGGGGGTTCCCGGTGCAGATGTTGTGGGCAATCGCGTTCATCGTCCTGTCGATGATCCTCTACAACCGCCACAAGTTCGGGGCGCGGGTCCATTGCGTCGGCGACAATCCCGACAGCGCCGAGCAGATGGGCATCGATACCAAGCGCATCCGCGTCTACACCTTCATCTTCATGGGATTCGGCGCGGCGCTGGCCGGCGTCTTCTCGACGATGATCAACTTCACCTGGTGGCCGACCTCCGGCGACTCCTACCTGCTTCCGACGCTCGCCGCGGTGTTCCTTGGCGGTACGCCGACATGGGGCGGGATCGGCACGATCCTCGGCGGGGCGATCGGAGCAATAATCGTCTCCTTCATCCAGGTTGGTATCGTTTCCGCGGGGCTCGACGGCTTCTATGTCCAGTTCTTCAACGGGCTGATCATCATCCTGGCGCTGCTCGGCCACCGCTGGAACCAGACCAGATACCGCTGATGGGGAAAGCCGGCGAGGTGGCGATCGACGACCCTGACAAGCTCGCCGCGACCTATCGCGCCGACGGCTATTGCGTGGCGCATGACGCGCTGGCGGCACACGAAGTGAATGCGCTCATCGACGATGCGATGCGGATCTGCCGGGAAGAAGCCGTGCGGCTCGCCGGTGCGGAGACGGCGATGGGCGACGAGGCGGATATCGGCCGGTTCCTCGCCATCCACTTTCCGCACAAGCTGTCGGCGCTGATGCTGGCGACGCTCGCCCATCCCCGCATCGTCGACGTGCTGACGCGGGCGATCGGCCCGAACGTCAAGTGCATGCAGTCGATGCTTTTCATCAAGAATGCGGGCAAGCCCGGCCAGGCATGGCACCAGGATGAAAGCTTCATTCCGACGCGTGACCGGTCGCTCGGCGCTGCATGGATCGCCCTCGACGACGCGACGGTCGAAAACGGCTGCCTGTGGGTTATCCCGCGCTCTCACCGGCCGGGAATCCTCTGGCCGCACCGCCAGCATCAGAATCCGGAATATGATTTCGCGCCGGAGTCCTTCGACTTTCCCTATCGCGACGAGGACGCGATACCGGTCGAGGTGCGCGCGGGCAGCATCGTCTTCTTCAACGGCTACCTTCTCCACAAGTCGCTTCGCAATCGCCGGTCGAGCGGCTTTCGCCGCGCACTCGTCAACCACTATATGAGCGCCGAGTCGCTCCTGCCGTGGTGGCGCGAAGCCGGACCGATCGCGCCGACACAGGACATGCGCGACATCGTTCTCGTCGCCGGAACCGATCCCTATGCGTTCAAGGGGACGGTCGATCTCAGCCGGCCCTACGTCCGCGCCGAATCCGCACCCGCTTCGACGGTGCGATAGCCGAAACAGGCGCCAGGCTTTGTCTTCGCGCCCGCTTTCGGCGACGGTTGGCGCGCACAGGCGTACGCTGCTTCGGACGGCAGCCGATCCCGTCATGCTCGCTTTGTCGCGCGAACGGCGCTAGCTTTCCGGCAACAGCCGGCAGGGCGCCGACCACTTGCGAGACCGTGGCGGGAAAGGGATGTCGTTCCAGTTCAATTTCCGGCAGCAGCAGATCGTCGATATCGCCAAGCAGAACGGCCGGGTGACGGTCGACGAGCTTGCCGCGCGTTTCGACGTGACGCCGCAGACCATCCGCAAGGATCTCAACGATCTTTGCGGCCAGCGCGTGCTCACCCGAACCCATGGCGGCGCCATCCTGTCGTCCGGCGTCGAGAACGTCGCCTATGACGCCCGCCGCGGTCTGGCGCAGGTCGAGAAGGAGAGCATCGGCCGCCACGCCGCGGCCCTGATCCCCAACAACTCGTCGCTGCTGGTCAATATCGGCACGACGACGGAGGAAGTGGCGCGCCATCTCGTCCATCACGAAGGCCTGCTGGTGTTGACCAACAACATTCACGTGGCCGCGATCCTGACGCCGTCACCGCATATCGACGTGATCATCGCCGGCGGCATCGTGCGCAAGTCCGACGGCGGCATCATCGGCGAAAGCGCGATCGACTTCATCTCGCAATTCAAGGTCGACCGGGCCGTGATCGGCGTTTCGGCAATCGACGACGACGGGGCGCTGCTCGACTTCGACTATCGCGAGGTGCTGGCCGCGCGCGCCATCATCAAGAATGCCCGCCAGGTCATCCTCGTCGCCGACGCGATGAAATTCACCCGCAGCGCGCCGGTGCGCATCGGTCATATCTCGCAGGTCGATTGTTTCGTCACCGACCGGCCGCCGCCGGACACAATCGCCGACATCTGCCACCACAACGGCGTGACGATCGAGGTCGTGCCCGGATTCGAGCACAGCGAAGACGATCGCGACAGCGACGTCTGACAGGTCCTAAACCACCGACAGACGACGTCGACGCCCGTCCCGGGCGTGCCACGATATTTTCGCTTGAGCTTCGCTTATTTTCGTTTATCCTTCTTTTCGATTTCGATTGTTGCGATTTTCTTCGCATTTGCGAAACAGCCTTTGCGATTTCGTTCGCAGTCGCAGCAAAAGAGAATCCCGCGGGAGACGGGAAGGGGGAGGAAATGGGGCCCGGCGGATCTTACGATCTCGCCGTCATCGGTGGCGGCATCAACGGCTGCGGCATCGCCCGGGACGCGCAGGGGCGCGGCCTTCGCGTCTTCCTTGCCGAGATGGCCGACCTTGCCTCCGCGACCTCCTCGGCCTCGACCAAGCTGATCCACGGCGGGCTGCGCTACCTGGAATTCTACGAATTTCGCCTTGTCCGCGAGGCGCTTGCCGAGCGCGAGGTGCTGCTTGCCTCGGCGCCCCACATCATTTGGCCGTTGCGGTTTGTCCTCCCTTACCACGATGGCCTGAGGCCGTGGCCGGTGATCCGGCTCGGCCTCTTTTTCTACGACCACCTCGGCGGGCGGCGGATCCTGCCGCCGACGCGAAGCGTCGATCTCGGCACCGACGTGGTCGGCAAGGGCCTGAAGAAGACCTATCGGCGCGCCTTCGAATATTCGGATTGCTGGGCCGAGGACGCGCGCCTCGTGGTGCTCAATGCCCGCGACGCGGCGGACCGCGGAGCGGATATCCGCTCCCGGACGAAATGCGTCGCGGCGCGGCGCGAGGACGGCCTGTGGCGCGTCACGCTCGAGAATACCCGCGACGGCGCCCGCTTCGACATCACAGCGCGGGGGCTGGTCAACGCCGCGGGGCCGTGGGTGTCGAATGTTCTGACCGGCGTCGCCGGCCTCAACGCACCGGCCCGCGACCGCCTGGTCAAGGGCAGTCACATCGTGGTCGACCGGATTTTCGACCACGATCGCGCCTACATCTTCCAGAATGCCGACGGGCGAATCTGCTTCGCCATTCCCTATGAACGGGATTTCACGCTGATCGGGACGACCGACGAGGAATTCGACGGCGACCCGGCGACCGTCGAGATCAGCGAGGCGGAAACCGATTATCTGCTCGGCGCGGTCAGCGAATATCTCGAAAAGCCGGTCACCCGCGCCGCTATCCGCTGGACCTATGCCGGTGTCCGGCCGCTCTACGACGACGGCGCCTCCAAGGCGCAGGAGACGACCCGCGACTATGTCCTGACCCTCGACGCGCAGGATGGCGAGGCGCCGATGCTTTCGGTGTTCGGCGGCAAGATAACCACATACCGGCGCCTGGCCGAGCAGGCCCTGGAGCAACTCGCCGAGACCTTCCCGCAGATGCGCGCGCCATGGACGCGCACGGCAACCCTGCCGGGGGGCGACATTCCGGTCACGGCGTTCGACGATTGGGCGGAGAAGGCGGGCGACCGCTACCCTTTTCTCGATTCCCAGGTGGTGCGTCGCCTCTGCCGCGCCTATGGCACGCGTATCGACGCGCTTCTGGCGGGCGCCTCCGCCCTCGCCGATCTCGGCGAGGATTTCGGCGGCGGGCTGAGCCAGCGCGAGATCGAATATCTCAAGGCCAACGAGTGGGCCGAGACCGCGGAGGACGTTCTCTGGCGGCGTTCCAAGCTCGGTCTCCATCTCGACGCGAACCAGAGGGCGGCGGTCGCCGGCTATATGCGCTCCACCGCTCCAGCACAGAGGGCGAGGGCCGGATGAGACACCCCCGCCACACCAATGCACCGCAAGGGGGCGGCGATCGCCCCGTTTCAACGCGTGCAAAAAAGCCCGGGACGACGTGTGCGCACCGCGTCCGGGGCGACGAAATCCTTTGTGCGCACGTCAAGGAGGAAACCAAATGTCGATACGGTACACCGCATCGGTAGCGGCGCTGCTGATCGGAATCGGATCGTCCCCTGCATTCGCGGATATGGACGCCGCGAAGAAGTGGATCGATACCGAATTCCAGCCTTCGACCCTGTCGAAGGAAGAACAGATGAAGGAAATGGAATGGTTCGCCAACGCGGCCAAGCCATTTGCCGGGATGGAGATCAACGTGCTGTCGGAGGACATTCCGACGCATCACTACGAGTCCGAGGTCCTTGCCAAGGCCTTCGAGGAGATCACCGGCATCAAGGTCAACCATCAGATCCTCGGCGAGGGCGAGGTGGTCCAGGCCGTCCAGACGCAGATGCAGACCAACCGCAATCTCTATGACGGCTACATCAACGATTCCGACCTGATCGGAACCCATTCGCGCCTGCAAAGCGCGGTGAACCTGACCGACTGGATGGCGGGCGAAGGAAGCGACGTCACCGACCCGATGCTCGACATCGAGGACTTCATGGGGATCTCGTTCACCACCGGTCCCGATGGCAAGATCTGGCAATTGCCCGACCAGCAGTTCGCCAACCTGTACTGGTTCCGCAAGGACTGGTTCGATCGGCAGGATCTCAAGGACCAGTTCAAGGCCAAATACGGCTATGACCTCGGTGTTCCGGTCAACTGGTCGGCTTACGAGGATATCGCCGACTTCTTCACCAACGACGTCAAGGAAATCGACGGCGTCCGCGTCTACGGCCACATGGACTACGGCAAGCGCGCTCCCGATCTCGGCTGGCGCATGACCGATGCGTGGCTGTCGATGGCCGGCGAGGCCGATGTCGGCATCCCGAACGGCCGTCCGGTTGACGAGTGGGGCATCCGCATGGAGTTCGACACGTGCAACCCCGTCGGCGCCTCGGTCTCCCGTGGCGGCGGCACCAACAGCCCGGCCGCGGTCTATGCGGTCTCCAAGTGGGACGAGTGGCTGCGCAAATACGCACCGCCCGGCGCCGCCGACCTCGACTTCTACCAGTCGCTGCCGGCGCTCGCCCAAGGCAATGTCGCCCAGCAGATCTTCTGGTACACGGCGTTCACCGCCAACATGGTCGCGCCGAAATCCGACGGCAACAACACGGTCGACGATGCCGGAAAGCCGCTGTGGCGGATGGCGCCATCACCGCATGGTCCCTATTGGAAAGAGGGGTCGCAGCGCGGTTACCAGGACGTCGGCTCGTGGACGCTGTTCAACTCGACGCCGGTCGATCGTCGCAAGGCGGCATGGCTCTATGCGCAGTTCGTCGTGTCCAAGACCGTCGACGTCAAGAAGAGCCAGGTCGGCCTGACCTTCATCCGCGACAGCACGGTCCGCGACCCGTCGTTCACGGAGCGCGCGCCGAACCTTGGTGGCATGATCGAGTTCTATCGCTCGCCCGATCGTGTGGCCTGGACGCCGACCGGCATCAACGTGCCTGACTATCCGAAGCTCGCCCAGCTGTTCTGGGAGAATATCGGTGACGTCAATTCCGGCACCTTCACGCCGCAGGAAGCCATGGATCGCCTTGCCGAGCAGATCGACCAGGTCATGGCCCGCATGCAGGCGGTGGACGAGTCAAACAACGTCTACCACGGCTGCGGTCCGCGGTTGAATCCGGAAAGCGACCCGTCCCATTGGCTCAGCGACGACCACGCGCCGTGGAAGAAGCTGGCTAACGAAAAGCCTCCGGGCGAGACTATCGCCTATGACGAGCTGATCAAGCGCTGGACGGAAAACCAGTAGCCCGCTCAAGCGAGACAATCCCCGCCGGGGCGCGCCTGCCGCGCGCTCCGGCAGGGACTTGCGGGAACCGGGCCGCCCATGCACGGATTTGGTACGCGGACAATGGCATTCGAACTGCGAGACATCACCAAGCGCGTCGGTGTCGAAGTGCATATCCACGACACCAGCCTGGTGTTCGAGGAGGACAGCTTCAACACGCTCCTGGGTCCGACGCTTTCCGGGAAGACCACCTTGATGCAGCTGATGGCCGGCCTTGACCGGCCGACCTCGGGTGAAATCTGGTTCCGTGGCCAGAACGTCACCGGCGTTCCGGTCCAGAAGCGGAACGTGTCGATGGTCTACCAGCAGTTCATCAACTACCCGAATTTCAGCGTCTACGAGAACATCGCCTCGCCCTTGCGGGTCGCGCGATTCGCCAAGGCGGAAATCGACAGGCGGGTCATGGAAGCCGCGGATCTCTTGCGGCTGACGCCGATGCTGGCGCGGCGGCCGAGCGAGCTATCCGGCGGGCAGCAGCAGCGCACCGCCATCGCCCGCGCTCTGGTCAAGGACTCCGACATCGTTCTGCTGGACGAGCCGCTGGCCAATCTCGACTACAAGCTGCGCGAGGAGTTGCGCGACGAGCTCCCGAAGTTTTTCGCCGGCCGCAATTGCATCGTCGTCTACGCGACGACGGAACCCACCGAGGCCCTGCTTTTCGGCGGAAACACGGCGACCCTGCACGACGGCCGGGTCACGCAGTTCGGCAAGACGGCCGAAATCTATCGACGGCCCGCCGACCTCATCAGCGCCCGTGTCTTCTCCGATCCGCCGATCAACACGGCGGATGTCGAGAAGCGGGGCGACGTGGTTCTTATCGGGCAGATCCGGCTGCCGGTCGGCCCCGCGGCGCGCGGCCTTCCCGACGGGCATTACGTCATCGGCATTCGGCCGCACCACATCACGTCTTCACCAACCGAAGGTGCCGCCGCGATCGAAGGGACCGTCCTGATCGCCGAGCTCAGCGGCTCCGAGAGCGTCGTCCACTTCGATCTCAACGGCCAAACCTGGGTTTCGCAGTCGCCGGGCATTCACCCCTTCGAGGTCGGCTCCAGGGCCAGGCTTCATGTCGACATGAACCACACCCTTTTCTTCGATCTCGACGGCCGCCGCGTCGAAGGAGGCGAATGATGGCCAACATCATGCTTCGCGACCTCCGCCACAGCTACGTCGAAGATCCGAAAAGTGACGACGACTGGGCGCTCAAGAAGCTGACGATCGACTGGAAGGATGGCGGCGCCTACGCGCTTCTCGGCCCGTCCGGCTGCGGCAAGACCACGCTGCTCAATCTGATCTCAGGGCTGATCAAGCCGACGGAGGGGCGCATCTTCTTCGACGGACGCGACGTCACCGATGCGTCGCCCGAGGAACGCAACATCGCCCAGGTGTTCCAGTTTCCGGTGATCTACGACACGATGACCGTCCACGACAATCTCGCCTTTCCGCTTCGCAACCGCGGGGTCGACGAGCGCGAGGTCGAGAAGCGGGTACGCGAGGTCGCCGAGATGCTCGAGCTCGACACCATGCTCAAGCAGCGCGCTGCGGGACTGACCGCCGACGGCAAGCAGAAGATCTCGCTCGGCCGCGGCCTCGCCCGCTCCGACGTCAACGTCATCATGTTCGACGAGCCGCTGACGGTGATCGATCCGCACCTGAAATGGGTCCTGCGCTCGAAGCTCAAGGAGCTGCACCAGCGCATCCGCCGGACGATGATCTATGTCACCCACGATCAGACCGAGGCGCTGACCTTCGCCGACCAGGTCGTGGTGATGAACGACGGCCAGATCGTACAGACCGGCACGCCGATCGAGCTGTTCGAAATGCCGAGCCACACCTTCGTCGGCCATTTCATCGGCTCGCCCGGCATGAACGTGCTGCCTTGCGAAGTGCGCGACGGCAAGGCGATCTTCGCCGGGCTGCCGGTCGACAGCGCGAACGCGGCCGCCTATCGCGGCAATGGCGGCCGCCTCGAGCTTGGCGTGCGCCCGGAATTCGTCAGCTTCGCGGAGACCGGCATCCCGGTCGACGTGGTCAAGGTGCTCGACGCCGGGCGCTATCGCATCGTCGAGACCACCCACGCCGGTTCGACGATCAAGATGCTGGTTCCCGAGGACAAGCCGGTTCCGGAAGGTCCCGCGCATGTCCGCTTCATGGCGGATCGGACCCGGCTCTACCGCGACGGCTGGATGGTGACGTGAGGAAGCGGCGATGAACAAGTCGATCAACCAGAAGGCATGGTGGTTCGTCCTGCCGGTCGTCCTGCTGGTGGCGTTCAACGCCATCATACCGCTGATGACGGTGGTCAACTATTCGGTCCAGGAATCGTTCGGCGAGAACATGTTCTTCTGGTCGGGGGTGCGCTGGTTCGAGGAGGTGCTGCGCTCCGAGCGGTTCCATGCCTCGCTCTTCCGCCAGATTCTCTTCACCGGCATCATCCTGTTCATCGAGGTGCCGCTCGGCCTCGCCATCGCCCTGGCGATGCCGCGCAAGGGGCCGTGGGTCTCGGTCTGCCTCGTGCTGATGGCGCTGCCGCTGCTGATCCCGTGGAACGTCGTCGGCGCGATGTGGAACATCATGGCGCTGCCGGATATCGGGCTTCTCGGCCGCGGGCTCAACGCTCTCGGCTTCACCTACAACTATACGCGCCAGCCGGCGGCGGCCTGGTTCACCGTGGTGCTGATGGATGTCTGGCACTGGACGTCGCTCGTCGTCCTGCTCTGCTATGCAGGCCTGGTTTCGATTCCCGATGCCTATTACCAGGCGGCCAAGATCGACGGCGCGCGGCCGTGGGCGGTTTTCCGCTACATCCAGCTGCCCAAGCTGAGATACGTGCTGACCATCGCCATCCTGCTGCGGTTCATGGATTCGTTCATGATCTATACCGAGGTCGTGGTGCTGACCGGTGGAGGCCCCGGCAACTCGACGACGTTCCTGTCGATCGATCTGGTCAAGACCGCGCTTGGCCAGTTCGATCTGGGCCCGGCGGCGGCCATGTCGCTGATCTATTTCCTGATCATTCTGCTGTTCAGCTGGCTGTTCTACACGCTGATGATGCGCAACCAGGCGAGGTGACGATGCGCGCGCGATTCTGGGTGCCACTGGTCTATATCGTGTTCCTGCTGCTGCCGATCTACTGGCTGCTGAACATGTCGTTCAAGACAACCAACGAGATCCTGGGCGGCTTCTCCCTCTGGCCGCACACTTTCACCTTGGACAACTACCAGATCATTTTCACCGATCCGACCTGGTACAACGGCTACATCGCGTCGATCGAATACGTCGTCCTGAATACGATCCTGTCCGTCTCGGCGGCGCTGCCCGCGGCCTATGCCTTCTCGCGTTACCGCTTCCTCGGCGACAAGCATCTCTTCTTCTGGCTGCTGACCAACCGGATGGCGCCGCCGGCGGTTTTCGCGCTGCCCTTCTACCAGCTCTATTCGGCGGTCGGCCTGTTCGACACGCCGCTTGCGGTGGCGCTTGCCCATACGCTGTTCAACATCCCGCTCGCCGTGTGGATTCTCGAGGGCTTCATGTCGGGCGTGCCGAAGGAGCTCGACGAGACCGCCTATGTCGACGGCTATTCGTTCTGGCGATTCTTCTTCCGGATCTTCGTGCCGACCATCGCCGCCGGCATCGGAGTCGCCTGCTTCTTCTGCTTCATGTTCTCGTGGGTCGAACTGCTGCTCGCCAAGACCCTGACCTCGGTCGCCGCCAAGCCGATCGCGGCGCTGATGACCAAGACGGCAAGCACATCCGGCTACCAGCTCGGACTGCTGGCCGCCGCCGGCTCGTTGACGCTGATCCCGGGCGCCGTCGTCATCTATTTCGTACGCAACTATATCGCCAAGGGATTCGCGCTCGGTCGCGTCTAGGGAGAAGCGAGATGCAAGGGACATCGATGCTGGCCTGGATGGCGTGGACGTGGCCGACGGCGGCGTTCTTCGTCTTCATCCTGCTCTGCCTGGTGAGTATGTCGGTCTGGGAATATTTCGTTCCCGGCGGATCGCCGCGCCACGGGGTGCTCGGCCTCGATACGACGCGCGGCGACCGGCTGTTCATCTCCCTGCTCGGAAGCGCTTTCATCTTCCTCGCGTGGCTCGGACTGGTCGGCACCCCGCTCTGGGCACCGGTCGGCATCGCCGTCATCTACGCCATCGCCGTCTTCGTCTGGGTCTGATCACGCCCGCAGCCCGCTGCCGCAACGGATAAGCCGACGATGTCCCGTTTCATCCTCGCCATCGACCAGGGGACGACGTCGTCCCGCGCCATCGTTTTCGACGCGAAACTCAGACCGGTGGGCAGCGCGCAAAGGGAATTCCGCCAGATCTTCCCGAAGCCCGGCTGGGTCGAGCACGATCCGGAGGAAATCTGGGAGAGCGTCGTCGCCACCTGCCGCGCCGCGATCCGCAAGGCAAAGATCAAGCCGGCCGACATCGCCGGGATCGGCATCACCAACCAGCGCGAGACGGTTCTGGTCTGGAACCGCAAGACCGGCAAGCCGATCCATCGCGCCATCGTCTGGCAGGACCGGCGTACCGCAGACACCTGCGCGTCGCTGCGGGGCAAGGGACTGGAGCCGGAGGTGACGCGGCGGAGCGGGCTGTTGCTCGACCCGTATTTCTCCGGCACCAAAGTCGGCTGGCTGCTCGACACCGTCAAGGGCGCGCGCAAGCGGGCCGAAGCCGGCGACCTTTGCTTCGGGACCGTCGACAGCTGGCTGATCTGGCGGCTGACCGACGGCAAGGCGCATGTCACCGACGCCACCAACGCCTCGCGGACGCTGCTGTTCAACATCCACCGGGGCGAATGGGACGAGACGCTGCTCGAGATCTTCGGCGTGCCGCGCGCCATGCTGCCGGAGGTCCGGGACTGCGCGGCGGATTTCGGCGTGACGGACAAGGACGTCTTCGGCGCGGCCATCCCGATCCTCGGTGTCGCCGGCGACCAGCACGCGGCGACGATCGGCCAGGCCTGCTTTCGACCGGGCATGCTGAAATCGACCTACGGCACCGGCTGCTTCGCGCTTCTCAATACCGGGGACCAGGCGGTGCATTCCCGCAACCGCCTGCTGACCACGATCGCCTACCAGCTCGCCGGCAAGCGCACCTATGCGCTGGAAGGCTCGATCTTCGTCGCCGGCGCGGCGGTGCAGTGGCTGCGCGACGGGCTGAAGGTCATCAAGAGGGCGGAGGATACCGGGCGCCTGGCAGCCAGGGCCGACGCCGACCAGGCGGTTTACTTCGTGCCGGCGCTGGTCGGGCTGGGCGCGCCCTATTGGGATGCCGAGGCGCGCGGGGCGATCTATGGCATCACCCGCGGCACGACCTCGGCCGAAATTGCCCGGGCGACGCTGGAAGCGGTTTGCTACCAGACCCGCGATCTCCTCGATGCGATGCAGGGCGACTGGGAAAAAGGGCATGCGTCGCGGACGGTCCTCAGGGTCGATGGCGGCATGGTCGCCTCGGACTGGACCATGCAGTTCCTTGCCGACATCCTCGGCGCTCCGGTCGATCGCCCGAAGATCCTCGAAACGACGGCGCTTGGCGCCGCCTATCTCGCCGGCCTGCAGGCCGGTCTCTGTCCGCCGCCCGCCGTCTTCGCCAAGGGCTGGGCGTCCGACCGGCGCTTCGTCCCGAAGATGCGCCTGCCCGAGCGAACCCGCCGCTATGCCGGTTGGCGCGACGCGGTGGCGAGGACTCTCAGCCGGCCCGGCGGGCTAGCGCGAACGGACCCTGCTCGTCGGCCGAAATGCCAGTGGATCCGACGCTGGCGACCGGCGGCTCTGGTGGACGTGGACGCGCGCATTTGGCAAAACGCAACGAGGCCACCTGAGGGAGGAGGCCGAACCATGACTCTTCGCTCCCCTTCTCCGACCCCGGAAGACGACCCGCGGCTCCTGCTCCTCGATCCGCGGGACAATGTCCTCGTCGTCAAGGCGCGCATTCGGGCCGGTGAAACGATCACGGTTTCCGCGTGAGACCGTCACCGTTGCCGCCGACCTGCCGCTTGGCCACAAGCTGGCGCGGCGCGATATCGAGCCGGGCGAGAAGATCGTGAAATACGGGGCGCCGATCGGTTCCGCTACCCAGGCGATCCGCGTCGGCGAGCATGCTCACGTCCACAACATCAGAAGCGACTACACGCCGACCCACCACCTCGAGGACGCCAAGAGCCAGATACGGGAGCACCCCATGACCATGCGTGGCTATCTGCGGTCCGACGGGCGGAAGGGCATCCGCAACACGATCGTCGTCGGCTATCTCGTCGAATGCGCCCACCACGTCGCCCGCGAGATCGCGCTGCCGTTCCGGGCCGCCGATACCCACGTCATCGGCTTTCCGGGCTGCTACCCGAATTCCTATGCCGAGACGATGATGGAGCGGCTCTGCACGCATCCGAATGTCGGCGCGGTGCTGCTGGTGTCGCTTGGCTGCGAGAGCTTCAACAAATACGGGCTCGAGCACGCCATCCGCCAGAGCGGCCGTCCGGTCAGGACGATCGTCATCCAGGCGACCGGCGGGACGCGGAAATCGATCGCCGAGGGCCAGGCCTTCGTTGCCGAACAGCGGACCGTCCTCGACGCCACGACGCCGGTGCCGATGGAGGCCAGCGAACTCGTCGTCGGGACGATCTGCGGCGGCTCGGACGGCACCTCGGGGATCACCGGCAATCCCGCCGCCGGTCGCGCCTTCGACATGCTGGTCGCCGACGGCGCAGCCTGCATCTTCGAGGAGACGGGCGAACTGATCGGCTGCGAGCACATCATGGCCGACCGCGCGATCACGCCGGAGCTCGGCCGGGAACTCGAGGCGAGCGTCGCCAAGGCGGCGCGCTACTACGCGACCCTCGGCTACGGCTCCTTCGCCGCCGGCAATGCCGATGGCGGGCTGACCACCATCGAGGAGAAATCGATGGGCGCCTACGCCAAGTCCGGCGCGTCGCCGATTGCCGGCCTGATCAAGCCGGGCGACATCCCGCCGCGCGGCGGCCTCTACCTTCTCGACGTGGTGCCGGACGGCGAGGTGCGCTTCGGCTTTCCCAACATCAACGACAACGCCGAGATCGCCGAACTGATCGCCTGCGGCTGTCACGCCATCCTGTTTGTTACGGGCCGCGGTTCGGTCGTCGGCTCGGCGATCTCGCCCGTGGTCAAGATCTGCGCCAATCCCGAGACCTACCGAAGGATGGCCGACGACATGGACGTCGATGCCGGACGGATCATGGACGGCGGCGCGACCCTCGACGAGGTCGGCGCCGAGATCCGCGCCATCGTCCTTGGCCTCGGCGAGGGCGAGCGAACCCGATCGGAGGACCTCGGCCACCAGGAATTCATCCTGACCTACAAATCCTTCGAGCCGATCGGCCCCGCCTGTCTCCCCGCCGCCTGAGGAAACGATGACCGCATTCTCCGACCGACTGGCCAACTGCTACACCGGCGTCGTCAATGACGTCATGCGGGCGATGGGCCGGCGCGATTTCACGCTGCCGCCGGACCTGCGCCCGATCATGCCGGAGCGGGCGATGGCCGGTCCGGCCTTCACGATCGAGGGCAGGGTGGTCAAGGATGGCGATGCCCACGAGACGCTGCTGGCGTGGACCGGCCTTCTGTCGCAGGCCCCGTCCGGGTCGATCTGGGTCTGCCAGCCGAACGACCGGATGGTGGCGCATATGGGCGAGCTCTCGGCGGAGACGCTCAAGAACAAGGGCGTCCGCGGCTGCATAGCAGACGGCTTCATCCGCGACGTCAATTTCCTGCTCGATATCGGTTTCCAGGCCTGGTGCCGCGGCTTTACGCCGCGCGATATCGTCGGTCACTGGCTTCCCGTTGCGACCAATGTCCCGATCACCATCGGCGACGTCGTCATCGCGCCGGGCGATTACATGGTTGGCGACCGCGACGGATTGATTCGGGTGCCGCAGGCGGAGGCCGAGGAGATCGTGACCAAGGCCGAGGAGGCGATCGCCACCGAGAATCTGGTAAGGAAGGCGATTCTTGCGGGGACGGACCCGCAGGAGGCCTATCTGAAATACGGCAAGTTCTGAGCCGCAGGCGCGACATCCCTCAGCGTCCGTGACCACTCAAGGATCGTCGCCCCACCCTTTACGATTCGGTACGCATGCGCCTCCGGCGCCGACGAACGATGCGCTTGCGCTCTGCGACAAGAAGAAAAGGTGACAGCATGACAGAGACAAAGCGCCGGGTTGGATATGCCGGCGTCGGGCTGATGGGCCATGGCGCGGCGAAGAACATCCTCGAGGCCGGCTACCCGCTGACCATCCTCGGCCACCGCAATCGCGAGCCGGTCGACGACCTCGTCCGGCGCGGTGCGCGCGAAGCCAGGACCGGCGCCGAGCTCGGCGCCGCGAGCGACGTGGTCTTCTTCTGCATGCCGACCGCAACGAATGTCGCCGACGCCTTGTTTGGACCGGATGGCGTCGCCGGTTCGCTGGACGAAGGTGCCTTCGTCGTCGATTCGACGACCGCCGATCCGGAAGCGACGCGGCAGACGGCGGCCAGGCTTGCCGAGCGCGGAATCCGGATGCTCGACGCGCCGCTCGGCCGGTCGCCGAACGAGGCCGAGGCTGGCACGCTGTCGACTTATGTCGGCGGCGCGCCGGAGGATCTCGAGGCGGTGCGGCCGATCCTCGAAACCTATGCCGACACCATCGTCCATACCGGTGCGCTCGGCACCGGCATGACCTGCAAGCTGATCAATAATTTCATTTCGATCGGTACGAGCGCGCTGATCTCCGAGGCAGTCGTCGCCGCGGCGCGGCTCGGGCTCGACCTCGAAAAGGTCCACGAAGTCGTGTCGGCGGGGGGCGCGAACAGCCCGATGTTCCAGATCATCATGTCGTGGGTTCTCAAAGGCGACGACAGCCTGCTCAAGGGACCGGTCCGGATTGCCGCCAAGGACCTGCGGACCTACACCCGTATGGCCGAGGGAGTCGGCGCCGCGACTCTCGTCGCCAAGGCCTGCAGCGAAACCTACAACCTTGTGGAAACGCAGGGTCACGCCGAACGCTACATGCCGGTGATGCCCGGGCTGATCGCGGAGCTCGGCAACTTCAGGATCCGCGACCTCGACTAGACTGGACGCTGCGGTGGCGAGCGCCCGTCGTTGCTGAAATTCTCGAACTGGCAGGCGAGATCGCTGGCCAGGACCCAGGCGTCTTCCGACGCCGTCTTGCCGTCATTCCGCACCGACACCGACATCGAACCGAAGGCATGCGTGCGAAGGCGGCGTGGAGATCGATGCCGCGCAACACGTCCTCCACAGGCATAGCGGGGGCAATCGAAATCGGGCTCCACCCGAGCCTGGCGTCAGCTATAAGCGCCTTTCCGTCCCTGCGACGGCAATCCGAAGCGTAACGAGAGAGCATCATGAACGGCATCAAGGGCAAGAGCATTATTGTTACCGGCGGCGCACAGGGCCTCGGCGAAGGGATCATCCGGCGCCTCGCAGATGAAGGCGCGCGGGTCGTCGTCGCCGATCTGAACGGTGACAAGGCGGAGGCGGTCGCCGCCGACTTGCGGGACAAGGGACACGAGGCGATCGCAGTCAAGGTCGATGTCGCCGAGCGCGCCGAGGTCAAGGCGATGGTCGCCAAGACCGTCGAGGCTTTTGGTGGCGTCGACGTGGTATTCAACAACGCCGGCTTCAACAAGCCCGTGCCTTTCTTCGAAGTCGACGAGGCGAATTTCAATTCGATCCTTCGCGTCAATACGCTCGGCGTCCTGATCTGCATGCAGGAGGTCGGCAAACAGATGATCGCCCAGAAGCGTGGCGGCAAGATCATCAACACGGCGTCGATAGCCGGGCGGCAGGGATACGCGGAATTCGCGCCCTATTGCGCCAGCAAAGCGGGAGTCATCTCCCTGACCCAGGCGGCTGCTCGCGAAATGGCGAAACACAAGATCACGGTCAACGGTATCGCGCCGGGTGTGGTGGTGACACCGCTTTGGGATGGGCTTGAGCAGGACATGATCGACAAGGGTGTCATCAAGGAGAAGGGCGAGTTCATCGAAAGCTTCTCGGAGAGCATTCTGGTCGGCTTTCCGGCGAAGCCGGTGGATCTGGCCGGGATCACGGCATTCCTTGCCTCGTCGGAGTCCGACTACATGACCGGTCAGATCATCATGTGCGATGGCGGCATGGTTCTGGTGTAAGGCGCGACCTTAGCGGCGGCCTCGCGCCTGCGCCGGGCACGGAACGGCCTCGCGGCCCCGTCGCGGCGGCGGCGGCCGCGCAGGTAGCCACTCTCGTCTCTAAGTCGCTCGCGACCCTTGGCGCGATCGCCTGATGATGATGAACGAATTGAGGGCGGCGGCTCCGACGGGCGACTGAATCCGTAGGGGGCGTCGCCCGTACCGTCGGCGCGCCGTTGCGCCTTCCCGTCAGCCCTTGACGACGCCTTCCGCCAGTCCCTTGAAAAACAGCTTCTGGGCGAAGGCGAAGGCGATGATGCCCGGCGTCACGACGATGACATAGACCGCCGCAAGCGCCGGCCAGGACCACTGGCCGAGGCCGCCCTGTGCGCTGGCCAGCACGACCGGCATCGTCCGCCGCACCTGATCATTAGTCAGCGTCGAGCAGAGCAGATACTCGCCCCAGGCGGTGACGAAATTGACGATGAAGATCACCACCAGTCCATTCCGCACCATCGGAATGCCGATCGACCACAAAATGCGCCAATGGCCGGCGCCGTCCATGCGGGCCGCCTCGATCATTTCGTGCGGCACGAGCAGGAACATGCTGCGCATGATCAGGATGCTGATCGCGAGGTTCAGCGTGACATAGGGAAGGATCAGGCCGCTGGTCACGTTGATCAGGCCGAGACTGTTCTGGATCTCGTAGATCGAGATGATCGAGACGACGCGCACCGGCAGGTAGAGCGAGACAAGCAGCAGGGCGACGATCAGTCCGCCGCCCTTCGGCCGGAGATGGACCAGCGCATAGCCGGCGAGCACGGCGCAGATCGTGGTGAGGAGAACCGTAGCCGCGGTCACGTAGATGCTGTTGAACAGGTTGATCGGCAGGGTGTCGATCTTCTCGAAGACATAGCTGTAGTGGGTGAAGTCGAAGTTCTTCGGCCAGAAGGCGCCCTTCATCGCGTCGGGACGCGACTTGATCGACATCATTCCGACCCAGACGAGCGGCGCAATGATGATGACCATGAAGAGGTTGATCACCGCGTGGCGGATGATCCCGGGACGGTTGCGGCTGAACCAGCCGCCGGTCCCGACAGCGGCTTCGCTTTCCGGGAAGGTCTCGTGATCGATGACTTGTGCAGTCATTGCCGTCACCCCTTGGAACGGAAGATGCGGATCAGGATCACCATGACGATCATCATGGCGATGGCGCCGATCATGCCGATCGCCGCGGCGAAGCCCTGGCGCCATAGGCCGGTCTTGAACGCCTGATCGTACATGAACATCGTCCAGGTATAGGTCGGCGAGTCGCGGTTGAAGCCGCCGAAAATCAGATATTCGTCGATCACCGCCATCGCAGTCCCGAACCGCAGCACGACCAGGATCATCATGATCGGCGACAGGCGGGGCAGGATGACATGCCAGAACACCTGCCACTCGTTCGCACCATCGATGCGGGCGGCTTCGGGCAGATCCTTGGGGATGGCGGCGAGGCCGGCAAGGAAGAAGATCGTGTGGTAGCCGAGACCCCACCACACTTCCATGATGGCAATCGCCGGCAGGGTCAGCGGCGTGCCGCCGAGCCACTGCGGCGCGTCATAGACGGTGAACAGGCCGAGGACGTCGACCAGGAAGTGGTTAATCGGGCCGACCTGGTAATTGTACATCCATTTCCAGAGCACGAAGACGAGGGTGCTCGGGATGACCGCCGGGATCAGGAGGACGACACGGTAGATCGTCGCGAGTCTTGCGTTGGTGACCTTGTCGACGAGGACGGCGAGCAGCAGCGGCAGGATGATGGTTCCGGGCAGGAACATCAGGGTGAATTCGGTAGCGCGCCAGAGGCTCGCCCACATCAGCGGGTCGTTGAAGGCCTCTATGTAGTTGTCGAGACCGACCCATCGGGCGGGTTCGCTCGACAGAAACTCGAAGTTGGTGAAGCTGATCCACAGGACCCGGAAGATCGGGTAGACCTGATAGCCGACGAAGAAGAGCAGTGCCGGGACCAGGAACCACCAGCCGCTGAGCGCCTGCCTGATGGAGATCGCCCGGAGGGGCGTGGTCGCCGTCGCGGTCGCGTTTGTCATTCTCTCACTTGCCGATTGGGCGGCCTCGCCGGGGTCCGACGCGCGCCAGACCAACGAAAAACCGGGGCGGACCGTCGCCCGCCCCGGTTGGTGACATTACGGCTTACTTGCCGCGGTCCATCTCGGCCTTGACCGCGTCCATGACCTTCTGCATGGCGACCTTGGGATCGGACTCCTCGCCCTTGAGGTAGGTCTCCCAGACCGGCTTGCCGATGACGAACTGCTGCAGCCCGAAGATGTTGTTCTCGATCGCCTTGGCGTTGTTGAGCTGGGCACGCACCAGAGCGACGAACGGCGGCATCCAGTCCGGCGGATTGGCGTCCCACTCGGCGTAGATCGACTTGTAGGGCGGCAACTGGCCGGGATGACCACTCGGCGTGCCGACGATCGAGTCCTTCCAGATCTGCTTGTCGTAGGTGAGGGCCTTGATGTACTCGGCGGCCTTCTCCTTGTTCTGGCCGTATTTGAACAGGGCGCAACCGGTGGTCCAGAACACGGTCGAGCCGGCGCCATTGGCGAATTTCGGCAGCGGCCCGAGATGAAGCAGGTTCGGGTCTTCCCAGTTGGCGGCCATGCGAAGCGGCGCGTTGAAGTACTTGTTGTAGTAGCCGACACGCTCGGCGGCGAAGGCGACCTCGTCCGGCGTGCCGTTGACGCCGCCGTCCGACGCACCCTCGAGCAGGATGTCTGGATTGGCATACGCCATCAGCTTCTTCATCAGGATCAGCGCCTCGATGGCGGCCTCGCTGGTGAAGTCGAACAGACCGTCCGACGTGTAGATGTCGGGGTTCATGCTGTGGGCCATCGGCGCCACCGACCGCCAGCCATGGGAGTCGAAGGTCGTGCCGAAGGGGGCCGCGCCGGATTCGACGATGGCCTTGGCGCGCTCGAGCTGGTCGTCCCAGGTGGCGGGCGCCTCGTCGGGCAGGCCGGCCTTGGTCGTCAGGCCGGAGTGCCAGCCGGTGCCGATCACGTCGAGCAGGAAAGGCCAGCCATACATCTTGCCGTCGATGAGGTTTTCTTCGCGGATCGACGGGATGATGTCGTCCAGAACATCCTTCGGGATGTAGTCGTCCCAGGGCTCGATGACGCCGGCCGCGACCATCGCCGACATTTCGACGAAGGGTGTCTGGCCGACATAGACGTCCCAGGTGCTTTCCTTGTTCTTCGACTCGGCGACGAAGCGCTCGATGCCGAAACCTTCGACCGGGGCGATCTGGTAGTTGATGCCCGGGAATTCTCCGTTGACGGTCGGGATGCCGGGATGGAGATCCTCGATCCACTGATAGAAGGTCGGCGTCAGCGGACGGTCTGCCGCGAGGGCCGATCCCATTCCGTATTTGGCTGCGACACCGACACCGGCCATGCCGAGGCCGGCTACCAGACTGCGCGACAGAAACTCGCGCCTGTCGATTTGTCCCCGTACCAACTGCTTGTATGAAGCCTGCTGCAGGAGCAGCTCCTGTTCCTTACGTTCGACCACCGGCTTGTTCTCCTTGTTGTCGTAAAAGAGCTGTCTAGACGTAATCAAAATTCGTACCAGCAAGCCTGCCCCATCGCAACCAACAGGTCGTTGTTTCGAGGCTGTCCGAAATACCGGATTCTCCTTGCGCAACAGGTTGTTGCGGAAGAGGCTTTCCCGCGTTCACAGCAGCGTATAGCCGCCGTCGATCACGTGGGCCGCTCCGGTGATGTAGCTCGACGCCGGGCTCGCGAGGAACACCGCGAGCGGTCCGATCTCGTCGGGTTCGCCAGCGCGCCCCATCGGAATGCCGGCGACCATCGTATCGATCACTTCCGGCTTCGTGTCTTTCCACGCGCGGTTGGCATCGGTCATGAACAGGCCCGGGCAGATCGCGTTGACGGTGATGCCATATGGCGCCCAGTCGGCGGCGGCGGCGCGCGTGAATTGCAGGACTGCCGCCTTCGCCGCCTCGTAGGATCGGCCGCCGATGCCGCGGTTGGAAATGAACGCATTCATCGAGGACATGTTGATGATCCGTCCGCCCTGGCCGCGGGCGATCATCGACGCGCCGATGATGCTTGTTGCGAGGAAGCAGCTGGTCAGGTTCAGGTCGATGACGTGTCGCCAGCTTTCGAGGGATTGTTCCTGGATCGGAAGCGATTCCCGCCGGCCGCCGATGTTGTTGATGAGGATATCGATCGGCCCGAAGTCGCGGAGGCATTGTTGGAGGGCCTCCCGGCAAGCCTCGGGAATGCTCATGTCGATGGCGCATTTTTCAGCAGTCCGACCCAGGGACCGGATGTCGGCGGCCGTGCTTTCCAGGCTGCCTTCGTCGCGACCGGTGATGATGAGATCGGCGCCCGCCTCCGCGAGCGCGAGCGCCATCGCGCGGCCGAGCCCACGGCTTGCGCCCGTCACCAGCGCGGTCCTGCCGTCCAGCCGAAACTGATCGAATACGCCCACACCCGTCTCCTTCTTATTCGCCGATCCATCGGCATGATGTCAGCGTCGAGGATAGGCACAGGTATCAGCGGCCTTCAATCGGTGCGCGTCGACCCTCTCCGCAGGGTCGTCCAGCACGATGGCATCTTTCCTGCTCGTCGCGAACTTGACGCAGGACCAAAGCCTGTAGATTTTGCTCGTCGGCTTGTCGGTGGCCGACGAGCGCGATGGCGGGGTGAATTCTCTCCCTGCCAATGCCAGCCGCTCACCCGGGTGGTGGCGCTATTCGAAGCTGGCTGGTCGACGTGCCGTCCAGCGGCAACATGAGACGGTCAGGACAAGCGGAATCCAATGGCGCAAATCGAAGTCAGAAATCTCATCAAGACATTTGGCGACGTGGAAATCCTCCACAACCTCAGCTTCGCCATCGCCGACAAGGAGCTCGTCGCGCTGGTCGGGCCTTCGGGATGCGGCAAGACGACGCTGCTGCGCATGATCGCCGGCCTCGAGGAGGTGACCCAGGGCGAGATCATCATCGACGGCAAGATCATCAATCGCGTGCGCGAAAAGGACCGGGACATCGCGATGGTGTTCCAGAGCTATGCGCTATATCCGCACATGACCGTCAAGGAAAACATGGCGTTTGCGCTGCGGATGCGGAAGATGCCGAAGCCGGAGCAAGAGCGTCGTATCAGCTGGGCGGCCGACATCCTGGCGCTCAGCGACTACCTTGACCGCTATCCGCGTCAGCTTTCCGGCGGCCAGCGCCAGCGGGTGGCAATGGGGCGCGCCCTGGTGCGCGAGCCGGCGGCCTTCCTTCTCGACGAGCCATTGTCCAACCTCGATGCGCAGCTTCGCGTTCAAATGCGGACGGAGCTGAGGGCGCTTCACCAGCGCCTGAAGACCACCATGGTCTATGTCACGCACGATCAGATCGAGGCGATGACCCTGGCGGATCGCATCGTGGTCATGCGCGACGGCTATGTCGAACAGATAGGCACCCCCGACGTGATCTACGACCGGCCGGCCAACACTTTTGTCGCCCGCTTCATCGGTTCGCCGGCGATGAACATGCTGCCCGGCCATTTGCGCCGCCGCGACGGCAAGGTATCGGTCGAGTTTTCCGGGGGCGCCCAGATCGCGATGCCCGATGCGCAGGGGGGCGAGGACGGCCTGCCGGTGCTGTTCGGCATCCGGCCGGAGGATATCCATCTGAACGGCGAGGAGGATGGATTGCCGATGACAGTGGAAGTGATCGAATTTACAGGCAGGGAGATCGAACTCTTCGGCAGCCGCGACGGCGAGCGGATATGCGTGCTGCTGCGCGAACGGCAGCACTTGCACCCTGACGATACCGTGTGGCTCAAGCCGAATATCGCTCGGGCCCATGTCTTCCAGGCGGATACCGGCCGCAATCTCAGCTCCAACTGAGTCCTCGTGTTTCAGCGGACCGTCGGAGAGGCGGGCAATGAGCGGCGACCTGGAATCTCAGATTGCGCTTTCGTAGTGCGCGTTGAACGGCTTCAGATCGGCGTATAGCTCCTGATATCTGCCGAATTTCGTGTCGTAATAGTCGCGCATGCCGTCGTCTGGCACGAAATCGCGCTCGAAGCCGACGAGCTGGTCGACCGCTGCTTCGAGCGAGGGCATCGCGCCGGCGCCGAGACCGGCGATGATGGCGGCGCCAAGGGTTCCCGCATCGAGCACGCTGACGCGACGCATGGTCTTGCCGAATGTGTCGGCGCGGATCTGGCACCAGGCGTCGGACCGTGCGCCGCCACCGCCGATATGGAGATGGTCGGCAACGAGGCCGCCCGAGCGCTCTGTCGCTTCGAAGGCGAGGCGGGCCGAGAATGCGACGCCCTCCATCACCGATCGGCTCAACTGACCGGGGCCTGTGCCGGTCTCGACGCGGGCGAAGACACCGCGCGATCCAACGTCCCAGAGCGGCGCCCGTTCGCCCTGGAGGTGGGGCAGGAAGAGCGGCACCGATCCGGACGGCGGCGTGGCGGCGACGAGCGCGGAGAGATCTTCGGCATCGCGGCCAAGCAGCGTCGACAGCCAGGCGAGCGAGGCGCCGCCCGACTGGGTCGGCGCGACGTGCAGCGTGATCCCCTTGTAGGTCGGGAAGACGATGACGCCGGGCGTCGGTACCCGCTGCGACGAAAGCACGCCGAGCACCTCGCTGGTGCCGCTCAGATACATCGCATCGCGATCGCGAGTGACGCCGATGCCGAACATCCCGGCCCAGGCATCCATGGCGCCGACGAAGACCGGCTGCGCCGGCGCAGGGCATCCCGTCGCGGACCCGACCGACGCAATGCGTGAAGTCCGCGAGCGGCGGCAGCCTCTGACGCGCCCCGGGAACGAGGTCGAGGAGATCGTCTATGTAGTTGAGGCCGCCGTCGACGAGTCCCACCGCCGCGATCGGGTCGGTGGCGACATCGCCGGTCAGCTTGAGGGCGCAATAATCCTTGGGCAGCAGGACATGGCGTGTCCGCGCGTAGAGATCGGGGCTGGTTCGCGCGACATGGGCCATGCGGGCCAGTGCATGGCTGGCATCGATCGGCATCGGGCCACCGAACCAGGCGGTCTTCTGCTCGGGCGTGATGCGGGTGTCGAGCGCCGCCGCGTCGGCGTCGCACCGTCCGTCCTGCCACACCATTGCCGGCAGGAGCGGCTCGTCCTTGTGCGTCGACGAAGACGTGGGTGTTGACCTGCGAGCAAAGGCCGATACCGAGCAGGCCGCCGAGGTCGTATGCGCGTTCGAAATCCCCGAGCGCGGCGAGCACGCCGTCCATCCAGTCGCGCGGGTCCTGCTCGACATGGCCCGGGCGCGGGCGGGCGGTAGGATAGGGCCGGGCAAAGGTCGCCAGCGGATTGCCGACGAGGTCCATCAGGATGGCCTTGATCGCACCCGTCCCCACGTCGATACCGATCAAGGTGGCCTCTGCCACGCCGTCCTCCCGTCCACGTCCGCGTCTATGGCTTTTTCCCGGCTGCATCCCGTATAGTTTTCCGCGCGCGAAACGGAAGCGGACGCGTCGCGATACTGGGGGCGCTCCGCGCCACACGCAAGAAGTCAGAGGGATTTCCGCATCTTGGAGGGAAACATGTTCGGTCGTGCTGCCGCCGTTTCGTCATGCACATGGGTCGTGGGAGCCGCGGCGATCGCCTTTGCTTCGCTCACCGCCGTCGCCGATGCGCAACCAAAGATTGCCGTCATCACTCCCTATCTCGCCCAGCCCGGCACGCAGTTCTATGTCGAGGGCTTCCAGGCTGCGGCGAAAGACAAGGGCTGGGACGTCAATGTCATCGATACCAAGGGCGACGTCGCGGCGGTGATCAGCCGCATCGAGGACGTCGCCAACCAGAAGGTCGATGCGATCGTCATCAACGTCGATCCGGCCCAGGTCGCGGCCGGCCTGCAGACCGCCAAGGACGCCGGCATTCCGGTCTTCGGCATGGATTCCGGCTCGGACCCGCTGCTGGTCACCAACGTCACCAGCAACGGCTATGCGATGGCGGCCGAGACCGCGGTCTATGTCGCCAATCGCATCGAAGGAAACGGCTCGGTGGTGATGTTCGTCTTCGATGCCTTCCCGCCGGTCCAGGTGCGTGGGGTCATCGCCGATGCGGTTTTCGGCAACTTCCCCGACATCAAGGTCATCGACCGGGTGACGCCGGATGTCTCGGACGGTGGCATTGCCAATTCCCGCGCCAAGATGGAGGCGATCCTCGCGGCCAATCCGGACCCCGGCAGCATCAGCGCGGTCTGGGCGGCGTGGGACCAGCCGGCGCTCGGAGCGTTGCAGGCGATCGAGGCGGCTGGTCGGGAGGGCGAGGGCATCGTCATCACCGGGATCGACGCCAATCCGCAGGCGCGCGAGGCGATCGCGGCCGGTGGCAATTTCGAGGCGTCGGTGGCACAGGATTTCCAGGGCATCGGCTCGGCGACGGCCGACGCCGTTGCCCGCGTGCTGAACGGCGAAACCATCAAGCAGACCGTCATCTATGTGCCGACCAAGCTGATCACCGCCGCCAATGCCGGTGACTAGGCGCGTCTTCGTGGTCCGATGAATCGCGCATGCGAATCGGGCGCTCCGTCGCAGGACGGGGCGCTTCGTCATTTGGCGCGGGCGCGATGAGCCTCCTGACGCTCACCGATGTCTCCAAGGCCTATGACGGCGCGCCGGCGCTGCGCTCGGTTTCGCTCGAGGTCGCGGCCGGTGAAATTCATGCGCTGATGGGGGAGAACGGCGCGGGCAAGTCGACGCTCATCAAGATCCTCGCCGGAGTCGTCGCGGCCGATAAGGCCGACATCGCCATTGAAGGCCATCCCGTCGCGATCGACAGCCCGAATGCAGCTTTCGCCCATGGTCTGCGCTTCATCCATCAGGAATTGAATGTCGTTCCGACTCTGTCGGTCGCCGAGAATATTCTGCTTGGCCGACCCTATCCGCGGCGCTTCGGCGGGCTGATCGACTGGCGGCGGCTGGCCGGGACCGCGCGGGAGGCGCTTGCTGCGCCTTGGCATCTCCCATATCGATCCGCGCGAGAAAATGGCGCGGCTGGGGATCGGCGACCGGATGCTGGTATCGATCTCGGCGGCCTTCCTGGACACCGCGGGCGCGGCGGCGCGCCTTTATGTCATGGATGAGCCGACCGCGGCGCTGACCGGAGACGAAGCCGAGCGCCTGTTCTCGGTCATCCGCGAGATCCGCCGCTCTGGCCGCTCGGTCGTCTATGTGTCGCATCGCCTCGACGAGGTCATCGCAGATCTGTGACCGGGTGACTGTCCTGCGCGACGGGGCGGTCATCGCGACGAAGCCGATCGCCGAAACCTCCCAGGCAGAGATCATCCGCATGATGATCGGGCGTCAGGTCGATCAGGCCTATCCCCGCGCCCTTGCGCCGGCCGGCGAGGATGTGGCGCTTGCCGTCCGGGATCTTCGAGGCAGCCAGGGGACGCGCTTCAGCCTGGAATTGAAGCGGGGAGAAATCGTCGGTCTCGCCGGGCTCGCGGGGGCGGGACAGAACGAGGTGCTGCGGCTGTTGATCGGCGCCGACAAGGCGCGCGGCGGAAGCATCCGGATCGGCGGACGCAACGCCTCGCCGCGTGGCGCTGCCGCTGCCTGGGCGAACGGCCTCGCCTATGTGCCGCGCGAGCGCCGGTCGGAGGGGTTGGTCCTGTCGCGGCCGATCGTCGACAACATCACGCTGGCGCATCTGGCGCGGTTCAGCCGCGGCGGCGTTTTTCTCGCCCGGCGTCGGGAACGGGCGATTGCGGCGGCGCGGGGCAGTGAGGTGCGGCTGAAGGCCCGCGGGCTGCGCCAGCCCTGCCACGAGCTGAGTGGCGGCAACCAGCAGAAGGTTGTCTTCGCCAAGGCCCTCTCCGGTCGAACCGACGGTGCTTCTGCTCGACGAGCCGACCCGTGGCGTCGATGTCGGTGCGAAGTTCGACATCTATTCGCTGATCCGGGAATGGAGCGCGAAGGGCATGGCCGTGCTGATCGCGTCCTCGGATTTTCCGGAGTTGCTTGGCATGTGCGACCGCATTGCCGTCATGCGGGACGGCGCGATCGAGACCATTCTCGACGCGCGGGGGCTGAGCGAGGAGGCGCTGCTCAATCACTGCTACGGCCACGGCGACGCGGTGACGGGTGTGCCCCCGGCTTCGCCAATGCGGGAGTCCGGGCATTGACGACACTTCTCCGGCGCTACGGGACGCTGATCGGCTTTGCCGCCATCATCGTCTTCTTCTCGATCAGTCTGCCCGAGACCTTTCTGACCGGGCGCAACTGGCTGAACATCAGCCAGCAGGTCAGCATGCTGACGGTGGTCGCCGCGTCGATGACCATCGTCATGGTGATGGGCGACTTCGACCTCAGCGTCGGCTCGATGGCGAGTCTCGCCGGCATCGTCGCGGCCATCCTTTTCACGCTCGGCTATTCCGTTCCGGCGGCCGTCGCGATCGCGTTGCTGGTCGGCCTCGCCGGCGGCGCGATCAACGGCGTGCTGGTCAGCCTCATCGGCATCCTGCCGTTCATCGCGACACTGGCGACGCTGACCGTCTTCTCGGGCGTCGCCTTCCTGATCAGCGGCGGCAAGACCATCTTCGGGCGCGACATCCCCGCAGGCCTTTTCCGGATTCGCCCGGGACGGCCTGCCGCTCGGCGCGATCGGCGGCCAGACGCTGAGCCTTCCCTACCTGACCATCGTCGCGCTGGTCGTGGTGGTGCTGGTGTGGGTGCTGCTCGAGCAGACGACCTTCGGCCGGCGACTCTATGCGATCGGAGGGAATCGCGAAGCGGCGCGACTGAGCGGGGTTCGGGTGAAGCGGCTGCGGCTCATTGCCTTCGCGCTGACCGGCTTTGGAGCCGCCGCGGCCGGACTGATGTATGCGAGCCGCGTCGCCTCGGCCAACCCGACGCAAGGCAGCGGACTGATGCTGAACGCCATCGCCGCGGTCTTTCTCGGCATGACGATGAGCGAGGAGGGCGAGCCGCGCGTCCACGCAACGCTGATCGGCGTGCTGGTGCTTGGCGTGCTCGACAATGGTCTCACCCAGATGAGTGTCGACAGCTACGTGCGGGACATTCTTGTCGGCGTGATCATCATCGCGGCTGTCGGGTCGAGCTCGCTCTGGAAGCGGTTCCGCTGAAGGGGGATGGGTCTCCGGAGAGATCTGGTCTAGCGAAGCGAGGGGGCGAGCGCAGACCATGTCTCGGCGATCGCAACCACCGCGGCGTTGATCGGGCCGCTCGGAATCGTCGGCATGATCGACGCATCGACGACGAAGAGATTATCCAGA
Source organism: uncultured Alphaproteobacteria bacterium (assembly GCA_963812275.1). GTDB lineage: Bacteria > Pseudomonadota > Alphaproteobacteria > Rhizobiales > Kaistiaceae > Bauldia. The sequence goes on from CAWEUQ010000021.1 coordinate 332,898, forward strand.
CCAGTAAGTCGCAGGTCGGGATCGACCACGGCTTCATCGTCGCGGCCCATTCGACAGGTGCCGACGGGGTGATGATGGGTCGATGCAGCGCGCGCGATGAAGACGTCAAGGTCGTCGTCGGATTGCACATCCGGCCCGGGCAACACCTCGGCGTCGCGCCATGCGTCGAGCGGCCGCTGGTGTCCGACGAGGCGGGCGGTCTTCAGGGCGGCGCGAAACTGGGTCCGGTCGTGGTCCGTCTCGAGATAGCGGGGATCGATGATCGGCGGGGCGGCGCTGGTCGCGCCACCGGGCAGGATACGCCCGCGGCTGGTCGGGTGGGTCACGCCGCACAGGATCGTATAGGCGCTTCCGTAAGGCGGCGCTGAAAGACCCGGGGCCACCGACGGAGCAACGACACAGGCCAGCACGATATCCGGGCTCCCGGTCGGACGGCCGAGGTCGTCGCTATGCAGGTACATCAGGGATTCGGAGTGCTGGAGGCGCGACGGCGGAACCGGCTGTCTCGCCCGATAGACGTTGCCGAGTGCGAGGAGATGATCCTGAAGGTTCGCGCCGACTGCCGACCTCGCGATGCGGCACTCAATTCCGGCGTCCTTCAGTGTCGCGGGATCGCCGATGCCGGATCGCATCAGAAGAAGGGGCGTCTCGATGGTCCCGGCGGCGAGCACGATCCGGTCGGCGTGGACGGTTTCCGTGACGCCGGCGCGCGTGACCATGACGCCCTTCGCCAACGCGGGGTCGAACAAGATTCGCTCGACCAGGCCGTCGGTGATCAGCGTCAGGTTGGGCCGTGACAGCACCTCCGGTGGCAGATAGGCGTCGGCAACACTGAGGCGGCGGCCATCCCGGATCGTCAGTGAATTGGGAGCGGTCCCGATCAGCTCCCGGCCGTTATGGTCGGCGATGGCGGGGACCCCCAGCGCGTTGCCGGCGGCCATGAAGGCGCGCACGACCGGGCTCACCTCTTCATCCGGCAAATGGACCCGGAGCGGACCGTCGACACCGCGATCCGACGCCGGGCGGCCATCGAAGGCTTCACTGCGCCGGAAGCCCTCCAGCAGGCCGCTCCAGGACCAACGCGCGCCGCCGGCCTCCTGCCACGGGCCGAAGTCGTCCGGATGGCCCCGGACATGGGCCATGGCATGAAGGCAGCTCGATCCGCCGACAATGCGGCCGCGCGGCCAGTCGTGGATGCGGTTGGCGGTGAACGGCTGCGGCACCGTGCGGTAGGCCCAGTCGTAGGCCCGGCCCGGAAGGTCCGGCCATTTCCGAGGATCGGCAATATCGGGATCGGCGGGCATGCCGCCGGCCTCGATCAAGCCAACCCGGCATGCGGGATCCTCGCTCAGCCGGCTGGCGATCACCGAACCGGCCGAGCCGGCGCCAACGATCAGGAAGTCGAAATGTCTTGCCGGCACCGCGCTCTCGTCGTTCGGCGGCGCATAAGTCGCGGCCTATGCAGCGACGGCGCCGGCATTGCTGCGGGCGTTGATCCGCTTCTGTACGGACAGCAGATGAGCCCGCATCGCCGCCTCCGCCGCCTCGGGATCGCGCTGGGCGATGGCTTCCGCGATCAGCCGATGCTCGGCGTCGCGCTCTCCGACGCGCTTGGGACAGGCGGGTGTATTGCTGGCAATTCGCACTCGGGCGTCGACGCCGACCTGGCGGAGCATCTTGTAAAACTCGTCGGCAAGATGATTGCGGGCGCTCGCCGCGATCGCCATGTGGAAGGCAAGGTCGACCGCGCCGGCGGCGGCGTTGTCGGGCGTGGTCGCGGCATTGGTGATGCGGGCGATCTCCAAGGCGGAGGCGCGAAGCGAAGCGAGGCGCGCCAGCCCCGGCTCCATCAGAAGGCGCAGTTCCAGAACTTCAAGCGGGTTGGTCAGGCGCACCAGTTCCTCGCTGTAGCGCGGCAGCGCCGTGGATGCGCGCCGCGCCGGGGTCGGCAGCAGATCCCCGGACTGCCGCAAGACCGCCAGGGCCTTCCGCAACTGGTGGCGCTTGACGTTCAACTGCTCGGCAAGGTCGCGCTCGGAAGGAAGCTTCGCGCCATCGGCCTGCATCGCCCGGATGGCAGTGACGATATGATCGACGTCCGAGCGTTTCACCTTCACGTCCAAGACATTCAAACCGGAATCTCCCCGAGAGGACATGCGTCGCGTTTCGCGAGCCCGAAGTCGCTGGAGCGCCCACGGTTTCATCGCTTCCCGCGACTCAACCAAACTAGCCGACTACAATCTGGTTGACAACCAGATTTGGCGAGTGGTTGACTTCTGGTCGAAGCGCCACGCATGCGTTGCGGGATGCCAAGTCGGAGAGACGCGATGCCGGACGCCGCCAGTTATGACTACGTCATCGTCGGGGCGGGATCGGCGGGCTGCGTGCTCGCCAACCGACTCAGCGCCGATCCCTCGGTCTCGGTCCTGTTGCTGGAGGCCGGCGACTGGGATCGCGATCCGATGATCCACATCCCGCTTGGCTGGGGCAAGATCCTGGTCGAGCGTCGCCACGACTGGATGTATTTCTGCGAGCCTGAGGCCAATGTCGGGGGGCGCGCGGTCGAATGTGCGCGGGGCAAGGTGGTGGGCGGCTGCTCGTCGACCAATGCCATGGCTTACGTCCGCGGCAATCGCGGCGACTACGATCGCTGGGCGGCGAGTGGCCTGACAGAATGGTCCTATGACAAGGTGCTGCCCTACTTCATCCGGCAGGAAAGCTGGGAAGGCGGGGGCGACGCCTATCGCGGCGGCGAGGGTCCGGTCGGCACCCAGTTCTGCCGCTATCGCGACCCGCTGGTCGACGCCTTCTTCGCCGCGAGCCGCGAGGCGGGCTTTCCCCAGACCGCCGACTATAACGGCGCCAATCAGGAAGGGTTCGGTCGCCTTCAGATGTCGATCCGCAACGGCCGTCGCAGTTCGACCGCGTCGGCTTACCTTCGGCCGGCCTTGCGCCGGCCCAATCTCGACGTTGCAACCCGGGCGCAGGGGACCCGAATCATCGTGGCGAATGGACGGGCGACCGGGGTCGAATACCGTCGCGACGGGATGCTGCAGACCGCGATTGCCCGACGCGAGGTCCTGCTCGCCGGCGGGGTCGTCAACTCGCCGCAACTGCTTATGTTGTCTGGAATCGGCGCTGCCGACGAACTCTCGGCGCTTGGCGTCGAAACCGTGGTCGCGGCGCCCGGAGTCGGCAAGAATCTGCAGGACCATGTCTCCGTCATCGTCATGTATCGCCGCAAGGAACCGGGGCCGTTCCTGAAGATGATGCGAGCCGATCGGATCGCCGTCGACTTCGCCAGGACGTATCTCACCGGGACGGGCTTCTCCGCCGACGTGCCCGGCGGCGCGGTTGCCTTCCTCAAGAGCGCGCCCGACCGGCCGCTGCCGGATGTGCAGTTGCTCTTCACCGCCGCGCCGCTGGCGGCCTGGCCCTACCTCCCGCCCTTCAAGCAGCCCTTCGCCGACGGCTTCGCCACCCGGATCGTTGCCGTCCAGCCGGAGAGTCGCGGCTGGATCAGCCTGTCGTCGGCCGACCCGATGGCGGCGCCGCGAATCCACCAGAATTTCCTCTCCTCGCCGCGGGACTGGGATTCGCTCCGATACGGTTTCAGGGTCGCGCGCACGCTTGCCGCGCAGCCGGCGATGCAGCCGTTTATCGCGGCGGAGTTCTTTCCCGGACCGGATTGCCAGAGCGACGAGGAGATCGACGCCCATATCCGCAACACGTCAATCACCGTTCATCACCCGGCGGGGACATGCCGCATGGGTGTCGATCAGGCTTCGGTCGTCGACCAGCACCTGCGGGTGCGGGGAGTCGACGGGCTCCGGGTCGTCGATGCTTCGGTGATGCCGGATCTGGTTTGCGGCAACATCAATGCGGCCGTGATCATGATCGCGGAAAAGGCCGCGGACCTCATCGCCGGCAAGGGCGAACAACGACAAGCCGCGGCGTGACGATCGATTTCAACCACTTCTGACGTGGTTGAAATCTGCAGGCCCGGCCGGGGAATCGCCCGATAATTTCGCCACTGCTCAATTCCCGTGCAATTCATGGGTATGCGCGGCGTCCGACGCCGACCTGATCACGACTTCGAGCGGATACGACCAAATCCAACCAAAACGATCGCACCTATCGCAATCGCCTTGATCGCTCCAACCAGTGTGATACGGTTGAGGCGGTTAGATGATTGGTCGAGTGACAAGGACATTCGCACATGGCCACGCAGGAATCCGCGGACACCGTCATCAGCAACAAGAAGGCCGCCCTATCCGGCCTCTACGACGATATCCATTCGAGCAACATGTTTCCCTTCTGGGCGACCAGCGAGGGCGTCGACCACGACGAGGTCAAGCAGCTGATGGCGACGGCGAAGGCTGTGCCCTTCGTCTGGAAATACGGCGACATCGAACCGCTGCTGCAGCGCGCCGCCCAGCTGATCACCATGGACGACAGCGAGCGCCGATCCCTCATCCTGATCAATCCGGGCCTCGCGCCGCGGCGCGCATCGGTGAGCACGATGTACACCGCCTATCGGCTCAATGATCCGGACGAGATCATGCCGCCGCACAAGCATTCGCCAAGCGCCATCCGCTTCGGCCTGACCGGCAAGGGCAATTTCACCGGTGTCGAAGGCGAGGACGTCGTCTTCGGTCCGGGCGACATGGTGCTGACGCCCAACGACGCCTGGCACAACCACGGCACGGTCGGCGGCGAACAGGCCGTCAACCTCTCGGTCCTCGACCTGCCTCTGGTCGAGACCCTCAACGCCATCCATTTCGATCACAACTACACCGAGATGGAGAACGGCAAGGAGGTCGAGAAGAAGGTGCAGTCCGCCCGCTATCCGTCGGACTATTCCCAGAGCATCTACGGCGAAGGCGGGCTGATGCCGCGGTTCGTCGATCACAAGCGCGGCGGTGGTCTTTCGTCGCCGATGTGGGTCTATCGCTGGGAACATATGGAAGCCGCGCTCGACGCCCATAAGGACTGGGACGGCGACCCCCATGAAGGCATCGTCATCGACTATGTCGATCCGACCACGGGCGGCCCGGTCTTCCGCACGATCGGCTTCTACGCGCAGATGTTGCGCCCGGGCGAGAAGACGCTGCCGCAGCGCGAGACGGCGAGCCTGCTGCTGGCGCCGTTCCGCGGCAAGGGCCATTCGCTCATCGACGGCGAGCGTTTCGACTGGGGCCAGTTCGATACCCTCGCGGTGCCCGGCGGCAGTTGGGTCGAGCATGTCAACGACTCCTCCAGCGAGCCGGTGATCTTCTTCGGTGCCACCGACGCGCCGACACAAAGGGCGCTGCTGCTCTACAAGCGATGGGGCCGCAACCAGGCCGGCGACCTGCTCCGTCTCGCCTGACCCCGCGGGTCCTCGGCGCCGGGACGCGCCGGGACCTTCCATATTTTCGTGCCAGCTCAGGCCGCCAGGGCATCGTTCAGTGGTATCAGCGTCGAACACAACTCAGATTGGTCATGTCGATTGCCCGGGCGGCGGTCAGGTCTGGGTCGACGGCGATATTCTGTATATCGGGCACATGCGGCCGCCGAGCGGGACGACGCTGGTCGATATTTCCGATCCGCGGAAGCCGCGCAAGATCGCCACCGTCGAGGTCCCGCCCGGCTGGCATTCGCACAAGGTCCGTGCCCGGGACGGCCTGATGATCATCAATCACGAGCGTTTCGGAACCGATGGTCCGGCCGAGTTCGGCGGCGGGATCGCGATCTACGACACGACCCGGCCGGAAAAGCCGACACTGATCTCCAAGTGGATGACCGGCGGCAAGGGTGTCCATCGCTACGATTTCGATGGGCGCTACGCCTATATCTCGCCGACGGCCGACGGCTATGTCGGCAACATCGTGATGATCCTCGACCTCGCCGATCCGGCCCATCCCGTCGAGGTCGGCCGCTGGTGGATTCCTGGCCAGTGGACCGGCGGCGGCGAGGATTATCCGTGGGGCGACTACGTGCAGCCGCGCTGCCACCATCCGCTGCGCATGGGCGATCGCCTCTATGTCAGCTACTGGCATCACGGACTGTTCATTCTCGATATCTCCGATCTCAGCCGGCCGCGCGCCATCGCGCACATGAATTCGAGCCCGGCCTTTCCCCATCCGACCCACACGTGCCTACCCATCCCGCAGACGCTCAAGGGCCGGTCGATCATGGTTGTCGCGGACGAGGATGTCGCCAAGCTGCGGCCGCACGCGCCGGCCTTCGCCTGGGTCTGTGACATCACCGACGAAACCAACCCGCTGCCGATCGCGACCTTTCAGGTTCCGGGCCTCGATCCCGACGGCGCGCCGCAGCCGCCGATGACCGGCTGCCATCAGCCTTCGGAGCGTTTCTCGGGCAACATCATCCCTTTTGCGTGGTTCGCCCAGGGACTGCGGCTGGTCGACATCGCCGACCCTTTCGCGCCCCGCGAGGTCGGCCACTACCTGCCCGATGCGCCGGACGGCGCGGACCGCGCCTCATCCAACGACGTGACCATCGACGACCGCGGAATCATCTACCTGATCGACCGCGTTCGCGGCGTCGACATCATCGAAACCAGTGTGTTCTAGGAGCCTTGCGGTGTCAGACGCAGCGAGAAAATCCGCCAGCCACTACGCGATCGGCAACAAGAATCCGAACCTGCCGTTTCATCCCGCGGTTCGCGCCGGAGACTACATCTTCGTTTCCGGCCAGGTGCCGAAGGACGAGAACAACGACATGATCAGCGGCACCATCGAGGAAGAGACCCTGGCGACGCTGAAGACGATCGAGCGGGTGATCGCCCACGAAGGCGCCACCCTCTCCGATGTCGTGCGGATCACCACCTATCTCGAGGATGTCCGCGACTTCGGTCGTTACAACAAGGCATTTCTCCAGGGGATCGGAGACGCCGTCCTCGCCCGAACCACGGTCGAGGCGCGGGCCGTCATCAGCACCAAGATCGAAATGGACGCGATCGTCTACAAGCCCTTGCCGGCGCCAAAATAGCCAGGCCGGGCGGACACAGAGAGGGAACCAGGCACCGATGTACAAACTGCTGGGCCGGCAAACATCCGGCAACGTCCAGAAGGTCATCTTCATGCTCGAGGAGATCGGCGCTGCCTACGAGCGCGAGGACTATGGGCGTCAGTTCGAGAATACCCAGACCGCCGAATACAAGGCGCTGAACCCGACCTCGAAGGTGCCGACGCTGATCGACGGCGACGTCGTGATCTGGGAATCGAACACGATCCTGCGCTACCTCGCCTCGGTAGGCGCGCCCGAGCTGACCGGGGCTACGCCGGCCGAGCGGACCCTCGTCGAGCGGTGGATGGATTTCCTGCTGGCGGCGGTCAACCCCGGCTACATGGCCGCCTTCAAGGGTTCGAAGCTTGCAGCGGAAGAACGCGCGCCCGATTTCGACGCGATGGTCAAGGATCTGGCCGCGCAATGCGCCATCTTTGACATGCACCTCAAGGGCAAGTCCTTTCTTGCGCTCGACAAGCTCACCATCGCCGATATCGCCTGTGCGCCGATCCTGAAACGCTGCATGGACTTCAAGATCGACCGACCGGCCTTTGCGAACCTCGAGGCATGGGTGGCTTTGATGTCGGACCGCCCGGCATTCCAGACCGCCACCGGCGCGGCTTCCAAGGGCGCGAAGGTCGCGTAATGATCCGCCGGGTCGGGCTCATCGGGCTGGGGACCATGGGGCCGGGCATCGCCGCCCGGCTCGCCCGGGGCGGCATCGACGTCGCCGCCCATGATATCGCCCCGGAGGCGATGGAGCGCGCCCGCGCCATGCTCGACGTCGCCAACGGCGTCCTCGACCGGCTCGGCATCGCCCCGCCCGGGGGCGGGGACGGCGCGGTGACCTTCGCCGCTTCGATCGCCGATGCGGTCGAAGGCGCCGACCTGGTGATCGAGAATGTCCCGGAGAACCGCGAGATCAAGGCGGCGACCTACCGCGCGATCGAGCCGCTCATCGGTCCGTCGGTGATCGTCGCCACGGATACCTCCGGCATTCCGATCACCGAGCTCCAGGCCAACATGGAGAAGCCGGACCGCTTCGTCGGCATGCACTGGTCGAACCCGCCGCACATCATCCCGATGATCGAGGTGATCGGCGGGCGCGACACCGCGCCGGCGACCGTCGCGACCATTCGCGACTTCATCCGCGGGCTCGGCCTGCTGCCGGTGGTCGTCAAGAAGGACGTGCCGGGTTTCGTCGAGAATCGCGTGCTCTATGCACTGCTGCGCGAAGTGGTCGATCTGGTCGAGCGCGGCGTCATCGAACCGGAAGACATCGATACCTGCGTCTCGTGGGGGATCGGCTACAAGATCGCGGTGGTCGGGCCGATGGCGCTCCTCGATATGGCTGGGATGGACATCTACAACTCCGTCTCTTCGTTCCTCCACGCCGACTTGTGTCGCCGGGACGACGTCGCGCCGCTGGTGCGCGAAAAGATGGCGGCGAATACGCTCGGGATCAAAACGGGCGAAGGCATCTACGCCTATACCCCCGAACGGATCGCGGCCCTGCAGGCGGAGCGTGCCCGCAAACTCGTCGCGATCAGGCGAATCCTCGAGGAAAAGGACTGACGCCGTGGCACCGTCCACCGAACCTGTCCGCATCCTCGACGTCCGGCCGGCCTCCGGTATTGCGGCCCGGGCCGGCACCCGGCCGGAAGTCTATCGGCAGTCCAGTCGGTCGGCGCTGGTTTCGGCGCAGGTCAGCGCGATGGCGCCCGGAGCCCTGCGGGCCGTCCGGTCGAGGGCGATCACCGAACGTGTGTCATATGCGCGCCCGGCCAGGCCGCACCACAAGGCTTCGACCGGCATGTTCTCGCGCTTGTCGTTCAGCACCGTGTATGCCCCGGTCTGTGGGTCGAACCAGAGGTCGATATGCGCGGTTGCGCCACTTTCGGCCCGGCCAAGCTCCTCCGAATACCAGTGCGCCAGCTGGCCGACACACACGAGAGGCGCGTCCGATGCGTTGGTCACCGACAAGGGCACATTGAGAAGTCCTTCCGTGCCGGCGCGGACTTCGATCGAGCGCAACTCTACAGCCGTGGCGGGATTTGAAAGCACTGTCAAGATTAAAGCCGCGACAATCCGGTTCATGTACTGCATCGCCTCATACCAAAGACAATAAAAAACTTCGAGGCCGGAATACTAAGGCGTTGAACGGAAATCAGGAAGAGGAAAAGGAGACTCGGAATGACGAATTATCTGATCAAAGGGGCGGCGGCGCTGTTGCTGACCGGCTTCATGTTCGGAGCAGCCTCAGCCGCCGAGGTCAAGACCATCGCGATTCTGACGCCGGAAGAAGGCACCGACTTCGGCTGGAACCAGCAGGGGATCGACGCCGCCAAGGCCGCCGGCGCAGCGGCCGGCGTCGAGGTTCTGGTCGCTCAGGGCCTCGGCTACGGCGACGTCCGCCCGACGCTCCGTGAACTTGCCGAAGAGGGCGCCAATCTGCTGATCGCGCACGCCAGCGGCTACAACACCGCGGCGCCGGAAATCGCAAAGGAAATGGATGTTCCGGTCGCGATCGTCGATGCGCCGGACGCGTTGGAGAAGGGCCTCGTTGCCGACTATACGCTGTCGGGCCATCAGGGCGCCTATCTGGCCGGCCGCCTGGCCGCGAAAATGTCCCGGTCGAAGACCGTCGGCATCGTCGTGTCCGGTGAGCCGCCTTCGTGGAACTCGCAGTCGGCGGCGTTCGCCCAGGGCGTGAAGGCCGAAAACCCGGACGTCAAGGTGGTCTATGCGGTGATCGGCCCGGCCGCCTATAGCGACGCGGCTGGCGGCAAGCGCGTGACGGAGAGCGTCATCGCGGCCGGCGCCGACATCATCTTCGGCCAGGGCAACGGTTCCAGCTTCGGCATGCTGCAGGCGGTCGAGACGACGAAGGCAGCCGACGGCGGCAAGGTGATGTTCATCGACGTGATCGGCGACAAGTCGTCGATCGACAAGGGATATCTGCTGTCCTCGGTGGTCTGGAACATCGAGCCGGTCTATGCGGCGATGATCGCGGATCTGAAGGCCGATACCTTCGGCACGAAGAGCTACGAAATCAGCCTCAAGGACGACTCGGTCAAGCTCCTGAAGACACCGCAGATCCCGACGATGTCTGGAGCGAGATTCAGGACCTGCGTCAGCAGATCGTCGACGGGAAGATCACGGTCGAGCCGGTCTACGAAGCGACCGACGTTCGCGCCATGATGTCCGACGTGCAAGAGTAAACGGATCTTGCGGCCGGGGGGCGTTCCCCCGGCCGTTGGTCCGCGACTGGCGAGCCGCGAGCAAGGCGGAAGCGAATTGACTCTCGAAGCCACCACCGCAACAGCACCCCCGCCACCCATCGTCTCCCTCGAGGGCGTGACGAAGCGGTTTCCGGGCGTCGTTGCCAACGATCATGTCGACCTGGCGATCTGGCCCGGAGAGGTGCATGTCCTCCTCGGCGAGAACGGTGCCGGCAAGTCGACGCTGATCGGCATGCTTTCAGGGCTCATGCAGCCCGACGAAGGGCAGATTCTGGTCGATGGCAAGCCGACCGCAATCGCCTCGCCACGCTTCGCGCTGGCGCTCGGGATCGGGACGGTCTTCCAGCACACCATGCTGGTTCCGACGCTGACGGTGGCGGAAAACCTCCTGCTTGGCGCGCCATGGTGGCGGCAACCTCGCAAGGACACCTTGCGCGCAAAAGTCGAGGAGATTTCAAGGTCGCTGGGCATCCAGATCGACCTCGATGCCCGGGCGTCCGAACTCTCGCTCGGCGAGCAACAGCATGTCGAGATCTTGCGGGCGCTGCTGCGCGATAGCCGGATACTGATCCTCGACGAGTCGACCTCGATGCTGACGCCCTCCGGAATCGAGGAGCTTGGCGTGCTGATGCGGCAACTGGTCGGCCGCGGTCTCGCCGTCGTTTTCATCACGCACAAGCTCAGGGAAGCCGCGGCATTCGGCGACCGGATCTCGGTCCTGAAGCTGGGGTGCAAGGTCGGAGAAATCGCGCCGGACCGGTTTCATTCGCTCGACGAAGAGACCCTGATTTCGGAATTCGTCGAATTGATGTTCGGAAAGCGCAGCGGCGATCCCGAAGAGATGGTCCACGAGGTTCACCCCGGTGTCGAAACGGCCGCCCCGATCCTTTCCGTCCGGAATCTCACGCAAGCGCCGACCGCGGTTGCTCCCGGTCTCGGCGACATTTCCTTCGACCTCCGTCCCGCGGAAATTCTCGGCATCGCCGGCATCGACGGGAACGGCCAGAAGCAACTGGCGGACGCCCTGTCCGGCCAGGCATCGATCGACAGCGGGACGATTTTGTTCGATGGCCGGCCGATCCAGCACACACCTGTTCACGTGCGGCGGGACGCTGGTCTGCGCTACCTCACGGACGATCGGCTTGGCGAAGGAACGGTCGGTCCGTTTCCGGTGTCGATCAACCTGCTCCTCAAGCAGATCGGCGATCGCCTTCTGGCGGCACGGGATCGAGCAGCGCGCCGAAATCGATGCGCGCGCCCGCGAGCTGATTTCGAAATACGATATTCGTACGCCGGGCCCGAACACTCCGGTCGCACGGCTGTCCGGCGGCAATATCCAGAAGGTGCTTCTTGCCCGCGAACTGGCCGATGGGGCGAAGGTCGTGATCTTCAACAAGCCCACCTACGGGCTCGACCTCGCCAACGCGCTGGCCACCCGCAAGCGCATTCAGGAGATCGCCGCAAGCGGCAAAGGCGTCCTTCTGATCTCGACCGATCTGGAGGAGTTGCTCGGCCTCTGCGACCGGATCGCGGTCATGGCCCGAGGCAGGATCGTCGGTACGGTCGAGAATGGCGACAATGCCCGGACCGATGTCGGTCGCCTGATGGTTGGGCTGGCCGCATGAGCGTCGACGCTGCACCGCTGACGGCAGACCCGGTGGAGCCGACGGGCGTCGGCCGCGCGGTCCTGCACCGGTTGCTGCTCACCGTGGGGCCGGTTCTCATCGCGCTTGTCATCGCCGGGCTGATCCTCGTCGCCGTCGGCGTCGATCCGCTGACCTATTATGGCTACGTCGTCGAGCGCGGTCTGTTGTCGCCCACCGGGGTCCAGCAGACCCTGACGCGGATGGCGCCGATGCTCTTTCTCGCCGCCGGACTGATCGTCGCCTTTCGGGCGGGGATCTGGAACCTGGGCGTCGACGGCCAGTTTCTCCTCGGCGCGGTGACGGCGGCGGCGAGCGCGCCGCTCCTGGCCGACGTGCTGCCGGTGTGGATGGCGGTCGTCATCGCGTTCGTGCTGGCAACGGCCGTGGCGATGTCTGGTCGCTGGTTCCGGCGCTGCTCAAGGCCTATCACGGCGTCAACGAGATCATCACGACGCTGATGATGACGTTTCTCGGCGTCTCCCTCGCCAACGTCATGGTCAAGCTCGTCTTCCTCGATCCGGCGACGACGGTGCCGCAGACGCGGACGCTGCCGGTTGAAGATCGGTTGCCGCGACTGTTCGACACCACGATCAGCAGCGGCCTGATCCTCGGGCTGATCGCCGTGATCGCCGTCCATCTCGTCATGACGCGCACGGCTTTCGGCCTGCGGCTGCGCGTCGTCGGCGCCAACCCGCGGGCCGCGGTCCATGCCGGGCTCGATCTGCCATGGCTGACCATCGCCGTCTTCGCGATTTCGGCCGGCTTGGCCGGAGCCGGCGGCGCCGTGGATATTCTCGGCGTCCAGGGCAACGTCCGCGCCGACTGGAACCCGGCTTATGGGCTTACCGTGATCCCGATGGTGTTTCTGGCACGGTTGAACGGATTTGCCTCGATCGCCTTCGTGCTGCTTCTTTCGGTTCTGTCGATCGGTGGCGAGAGTGCGGCGCGCCGCATGGGCGTTCCGAATCACTTCACCCTGGTTCTCATCGCCATCGTCCTCATCGTGCTGGCGATCGTCGAATACGTCGACCATCGCCACCAGAGCCGCCGGAGGGCGTGACGCAATGACCGGCCTGTTCAGCGATGTCTTCCTCAGCGCGCTTCTCTTCGGCGCCGTCACGGCGGCGATCCCGCTGCTGCTGGCCGGCCTCGGCGAACAGATGTCGGAAAAGGCGGGCGTTCTCAATATCGGCATCGAGGGCATGATGATCGCCGGCGCCTATGTCGGCTTCCTCGTCGCCTACTCGACTGAATCGCTCTGGCTCGGCTTCCTTGGCGGTGCGCTCGCCGGCATGGCGGTGGCTTCGATCATGGTGCTGCTCTGCGTGCGGCTCGGGCTGAACCAGATCGTCATCGGCATCGGGCTGACTCTCGGGCTCGAGGGGCTGACCGCCCTCCTGCATCACTTCCAGTTCTCGCGGACCTATCCGCGGCTGCCGGCGGCCGACATCGCCGCGATCCCCGTGCTTGCCGACATTCCGATCCTCGGCCCGGCCTTGTTCCAGCACAATCTGCTCGTCTACCTCGCGGTGCTCCTGGTCTTTGTCATGATCTTCATCTACCGGCGCACCCAGCTCGGTCTCAACCTGCAGGCGGCCGGCGACAAGCCGGCGGCCCTCGACATCGCCGGCGTCGATGTGGTGACCACCCGCGCCATCGCCGTCCTCACCACCGGGGCGCTTGCCGGACTCGGCGGCGCCTATCTCGCCAATGTCGGCGCCGGCATCTTCGTGCCGTTCATCACCAATGGCGCGGGCTTCCTCGGGATCGTGCTCGCCATGCTCGCCCGCGGGCGGCCGCTGTGGGTGTTGTTCGGTGCGCTGCTCTTCGGGATCAGCCTGTCGCTGACCACGGCGCTGCAGGTCGCTGGCATCAATATCCCGACCGACGTCATCCAGATGATCCCGTTCCTCGCGGTGATGGTCATGCTGGTGATTTTCGGCCGCAAGTCGAGCCTGCCGGCGGCACTCGGCCTGCCCTACGAGCGGGGATCGCGATGAGACGAAAGACTACGGCGGACCCGGCGACCGGCGCCTGCTGATACAGAGATACAGGGAGCAAGAAATGACGGATACGAAGGTTTACCTCCTCGACGGTGGCTCATTGGTTCTCGACGGCTACCATATCTTCTGGAACCGCGGACCCGGTGGCCCGATCCGGTTCCCGGTCTATTCGATCCTGATCGAGCATGCCGAAGGCCGCTTCCTGATCGACACCGGCTACGACTACGATCATGTCATGAAGGTCCTGCCGTTCGAGCAGCCGGAACAGAGCAAGGACCAGACGATCCCCGGTGCGCTCGCCAAGCTCGGGCTTGAGCCGAAGGACGTCGGCGTGGTGTTCAATTCCCATTTCCACTTCGACCATTGCGGTGGAAACAAGTATTTTCCCCATGCCAAGAAGATCTGCCACAAGCTGGAGGTCCCGCAGACCTGCAATCCCCAGCCGTTCGAAGTGCTTGGCTATTCCGATGTCAGTTTCTCGGCTGAAGCGGCGGAAGCGCGTGGCATGACCGATCAGCTGATGGAGGGCACGACCGTCGCCAACTCGACCTTCGAGGGGATCGAAGGCGACATCGAGCTCGCCAAGGGGGTCAACCTCTTCTTCACGCCGGGCCATTCGATCGGCCACTACAGCCTGCTGGTCGAATTCGGCACCCGGGCGCCGATCCTCTTCACCATCGATGCGGCATACACGCAAAAGAACCTGGAGACGCTCTGCCAGGCTTCGTTCCATATCGATCCGGTCGCCGGGGTGGCGTCGATGCGCCGCGTCAAGAAGCTCGCCGAGGATCACGGCGCCGACCTGATGTTCTCCCACGACATGGAGAATTTCAAAACCTACAGGACCGGCACGCAGTTCTACGGCTGAACAGAATCGCGGGGAGGAACCCATGCGCTACGCACCCGAAACTGCTCCCGTCATCACGCTGACGTCAGGGCCGGTCAACGCCTACCCGGACGTGCTGCGCGCGCTCGCCCGCACCGTACTCTACGACTATGACCCGGCCTTCCAGGCATTCTACGAGCATGTCATCGACAAGATGCAAACGGCGATGCGCCTGTCGACCCGACCGGTAATCCTGCACGGCGAGCCCGTCCTTGGCCTGGAGGCAGCCGCCGCGTCGCTGATCGCAGCGGAAGATACGGTTCTCAATCTCGCATCCGGCGTCTACGGCAAGGGGTTCGGCTATTGGGCGGCGCGTTATTCGCCGAAGCTGCTGGAGATCGAGGTGCCCTACAATCAGGCGATCGATCCCCAGATGGTCGCCGACAAGTTGAGGGTCAATCCGGCAATATCGGTCGTCGCCGTCTGCCATCACGACACGCCATCTGGGACGATCAACCCGATCGATGAGATCGGGGCGATTGTCGCCGACCATGGCGCCTTCCTGATCGTCGACGCCGTGTCGTCCTTCGGCGGCATGAAGACCCATCCGGAGGATTGCAAGGCCGATATCTACGTCACCGGCCCCAACAAGTGCCTTGGCGCGCCGCCGGCGCTGACCATGCTTGGGGTCAGCGATCGCGCCTGGGAGAAGATGAAAAACAATCCGGCCGCCCCGCGAGCGTCGATGCTGAGCATTCTCGACTGGGAGAATGCGTGGTCGCGGGACGAGCCCTTTCCCTTCACGCCGTCGGTCGCCGAGGTGAACGGCCTCGATGCCGCCCTCGACCTCTATCTCGCCGAAGGGCCGGAAGCGGTCTGGAAGCGCCATGCGCTGACGGCCGCGGCGACGCGGGCCGGTATTCGCGCCATGGGGCTCGACCTTTGGGCGGCCGACGAAGGGATTGCCTCGCCGACCACGACTGCGGTGCGGACGCCCGACGGCATCGACGAGGCAAGGCTGCGCGCCGCGGCCCGCGAGCGCTATGGGGTCGTTTTCTCGTCCGGGCGGGGTGAAACGCTCGGCAAACTGACCCGCATCGGTCATATGGGACCGACGGCGCAGCCGATTTACGCGGTCGCTGCGCTGACCGCGTTCGGCGGCGCCCTGCAGGCGCTTGGCCATCCGGTCGCGGTCGGCAAGGCAATCGACGCCGCGCTCTCCGTCATCGACGCCGAAGCCTGACAACGAAATATTCCAGCGACAACAGGGGTATCAGCCATGAGCCGTCTTGCAGGAAGAACCGCCCTGGTGACGGGAGCCGCCCAGGGTATTGGCAAAGCGATCGCAAAGCGTCTCGTCGCCGATGGCGCAACGGTGATCGTCAGCGACGTCAACGCGGAAGGCGGCACGGCGGCGGCAGCCGAAATCGGCACGGGCGCCATCGCAATCGCGGCCGACGTTTCCAGTCCGGAATCGGTCGCGGCGCTGTTTGCCGAGGCCGAGGCCAAGACCGATGGGGTCGATACGGTGGTGAACAATGCCAGCATCGTGCCGTTCATCGCGTGGGACGATGTCGATCTCGACCACTGGCAGAAGATTCTCTCGGTAAATCTGACCGGGACCTTCATCGTGAGCCGCGCGGCGACCGACCTGATGCGGGCCAGAAAGGCGCCCGGGCGGGTGATCAACATCTCGTCGAACACGTTCTTCGCCGGAACGCCGAACATGGCGGCCTATGTCGCGGCCAAGGGCGGAGTCATCGGCTTCACCCGGGCGCTCGCCACCGAGCTCGGCCAGTATGACATCACCGTCAACGCGGTGACTCCGGGCCTGATCGAGAGCGAAGGCGTCAAGGCAAGCCCTCACAACAATGCCTTCGAATTTGTCGAGATGCTCCAGGCAAAGAAGGGGAAGGGCCAGCCAGAGCACATCGCCGACGTCGTCGCCTTTCTCGCCTCAGATGACGCGCGGTGGATCACCGGGCAGACGCTCAACGTCGATGCCGGCATGGTCCGCAACTAGCGGGCAAGGCGCGCTTCACCGTCGCGACGAGGGGCAAGCCAGGTCCGCTCGCTAGATCTGGGCAGCGTAGCCGCCGTCGACCGGGATAGCCGTTCCGGTGACGAAATCCGAAGCCCTGCTGGCCAGGAAGACAGCGGCGCCGGCCAGATCGTCGGGCCGGCCCCACCGGCCTGCAGGTGTGCGGTCCTCGATCTTGCCGAACATTTCGGGAGAGGATGCGCGGCCCTGGCGGGTCAGCGGCGTATCGATGAATCCCGGCAGGATCGCATTGACCTGGATGTTGTGTTCCGCCCATGCCACGGCCAGCGACTTGGTCAACTGAACGATACCGCCCTTGCTCGCGGAATACGGGGCGATGATCCCGCCGCCGAATATCGATGACATCGATCCGATGGTGATGATCTTTCCGGCTCCGGCCTTCCTGAACTCCGGCTGGACAGTCGTGGCGCAAAGGAAGGTGCCGGTCAGGTTGATGTCGAGGATCGACCGCCATTCGGCAAGCGAATACGCTTCCGGCGGCTTGCGGATGTTGATCCCGGCATTGGCAACGAGGATATCGATTCGGCCGAAGCGGTCGCTCACGGCACGCACCATCGCCGCTACGGATTCCTCGTCGCCGACATCCACCTCGACCGAAATCGCCCGTGCACCAAGCGCTTCCAGTTCAGCCATCGCATCAGCATTCTTGTCGGTGTCCCGCCCCGCGATGGCGATCGAAGCGCCTGCGTCTGCGAGGCCTTTCGCAATTCCAAGCCCGATCCCGCCGTTCCCTCCCGTGACCAGCGCGACCCGCCCGGTCAGATCGAATAGACTATTCATCTCCGCTCCATCTCATGCGATTCCTCCCCGTATGGCGGAACCGTGCGACGTACACCACAATCCGGCAATTGGCGAAAGTGGACGCGATTGGTGGTAAGCCAGTCGCGTTGCTGGGACATGGAATTTAAGGTCTTGATGATGAGCCGTCGGGCATGAACAGCGAAATACGACTCGCGGTGGCGGGCGCGGGTGCCTTCGGGCGCGAGCATATCCGGCTTCTGTCGACAATGGCCGATGTGGCCCTTGTCGGCATCGCCGACATGAATCCTGCGGCGGCGGAGGAGGCCGCGCGGCGCTTCGGCGTGGCGGAATTCGGAACCGATGCGATGGAGCTGACGAGCCGGCTGCGCCCCGATGGCCTGATCGTCGCGACGCCCGGTCCGACCCATGTCGCGATAGCCGGACACGCACTCGGACTCGGGGTTCCGGTCATTGTCGAGAAGCCGGTGGCGATGTCCGCTGCGGAGGCGGCACGCCTTGCGGATGCCGAGGCCGGCAGCGCCGGCTTTGTGCTGCCCGGCCACGTCCTGCGCTTTTCCGCTCCGCACCAGCGCTTCGTCGAGATCGCGCAATCGGCGGAGGTCGGGCCGATCCTGTCGGTAACCGCGCGCCGGCACCGCGACGAAAGCCATGCCCTTCGCTATACCGAAGATCCGGTTCTGATGACGATGATCCACGACATAGATCTTGCGATCTGGATTGCGGGCGCCGGCCCGACCAGCGCCTTCGCCTCCCGTCGCCCGTTGGGTACGTCGCGATCGGAGACGCTTGCGACGATGGTCGGCGATTCGGGCGCGGTGTGGCGACTCGCCACCGCCTGGACCTTCGCCGCCGAATCCTGTCCGCCCGATCGAATCGAGGTCGTCGGCGAACGCGGCAGTGTCGAGCTCGACGTCGACGGCGCGATCAGCGTCTTCGGCGCCACGCAGCGGCGGATCGACATCGCCGTCGACTATGACGCGGCCCTCAGGGCGGAGCACACCCACTTCGTCGAATGCATACGCAGCGGCGAGCCGCCGACGGCGGTGACGCTGGGTGAAGCGATCGATGGCCTTGCGATCGCCGAGGCGGTTCTCGCTTCGCTGTCGAGTGGTGGGGTCGCGCGGATATGACGGCGGCGCGCCTCGCGGATTCGCACCTGCACATTTTCAGCCGTGGATTCCCGGACGCCAGCGGTCGCCCGTTGCTGGGCGAGGCTCTCGAGATCGATACCTACGAAGCGCGGCGCCAGGATCACAACATCGTTGCCGGTTTGATCATCGGCTATGAGGCCGGGGGCATCGATCCGGACAACAATCACCATATCCGGACACTTGCCGCTACCCGCCCGTGGATGGCGACCCTTGCATTCGTCGATCCGCGGAAGGGTGCCGCGCCGTCAGAAATCGCCAAGCGGCTGGACGAGGGGCATCTCGGTGTCGTGGCCTATGTCCCCGACGCCGATACCGCCGCCGTCGTGGCGGGGTGGCCGGAGGCGACGTGGCGGCTGCTCGACCAACGCGGAGCGATCGTCTCGCTGAATGCAACGCCGGCCGGTACATCGGGGTTGCAGGA
The DNA here is from genome assembly GCA_963812275.1 of uncultured Alphaproteobacteria bacterium. Classification (GTDB taxonomy): domain Bacteria; phylum Pseudomonadota; class Alphaproteobacteria; order Rhizobiales; family Kaistiaceae; genus Bauldia. The sequence goes on from CAWEUQ010000021.1 coordinate 352,025, forward strand.
CACCGTCTCGCGCTTTGGCGGCTGCCGTTTCCTGTTCTCCCATCTCGGTCTTCCCGGCCGATATTCGACGCCGCCATCGGCGGCGGAAGCCGGCGCGCGGATCGGGGCCCTGCTCGACCTGGCGGCTTTCGACAACGCTTCTGTGAAGATATCCGGCCTCTATGCCGTCAGCGATCCGGCCTTCGCCTACCCGCACGAGGCGGCCAGGCCATTCGTTGAAATTCTCCTCGAGCGGTTCGGGCCGTCGCGCTGCCTCTGGGCGTCCGACTTCAGTCCGGCTCTGGAATTCCTCTCGTTTCCGCAAACGGTTTCGATCCCGTGGCTCGGCGGATTGACGGAAAGCGAACATGATCAGGTGATGGGCGGCAACCTGCTCAGCCTCATCGGGTCGCTTGGCTGGAGCGGCGAAGGGCCGTGACCGCCGCGACCCGTGAACGGCACTGACGGCCGGCGTCAGGCGGATGCGGGCTTTCGCAGCGCCTCGATCTCCGCACGCATCGTCTCGGCATCGGGCGGTATCGAGTCCGCCGAAGGCGAAGGCGCAGTGGAATTCTTCCCGCGGCGCCAGGGTCAGAACATTCCCCTTTGCCTTCTCCGCGATGTAGCCGTCGGCACCGGCGGTAGCGGGAAGAAAGATGCCGACCGCATCCTGGTCGGCCGTTCGGGTTATCCAGCGGACGCCATGGCCGAGCTCCGCCGGGCGATGGCTGACGAAATCCGCATTGCCGTCGGGATGAAGCTGCATCGTGTGCGTCCAGCCGGAGTCATCGGCCGGATAGGCGAGGGACATGACGAGCTCGGGGTCGATGGTCCGGCCGGCGACCATCGTCCGGTGGATCGCCGGGTCGCGCTGCACGTCTTCGACAAACCGGACATGCGCGTCCGACAGGGTCTGGCCCGGCAGGCCCTTGCGGACCCCGACATGATCGGCGTCGTCGGGCACGGCGTCGATCAGCGTCGCGCCGTCGACCGGGCGGAAGTTGATATGCGCGAGATACATCAGGTCCATCGGCGTGTGTTTGAGATTGCGGATCGACAGGTCCATCGAAATCCGGCCGCCTCTCGCACCGAGCTTCACCGTCGGTCGTGCCACGTAGTTGCAGGTGAAGGCGACGGTGTGCTGGTACGCGCCGGTCAACGCCATATACGGTCCGTCATCGTCCCGGCCGATCAGGAGCTCGACGTCCCGATAGGGGGCGTTGGGGAGTTCGCCATGGAGCGGATGGGCGTCTGCAGGCCCAGGATTTCCCATGGCGGTCGGTCCGCAATGGAGGAAAAAGCCGCCGTAATTGCTGAGATAGTCACGGGTCGGAACCGGTTCGGTGAACATCGACCGCATGGTCAGGGTTCGACCGTGGAAGACCGCGTCCCAGATCTGCTGTCCCTGAAACGGCAGGAGACACAGGTGGCCGGACTCGTTGGCGATGCGGAGGCCTGCGACGCCGCTTCCGTAGAGGAAGGTCGAGGCGGTCAGCCCCTCGAAACGCGCCAGGACGCGTTCGGCCTCGGTGAACTGGTCCGGATGCAGGGTGATGACGACGGAATCGGACGACATGCGTTATTCATCTGGTCTGGTCAGGGGGGCTGTGGGCGGCTCGGGAAGCCAGTATTCGGCGTCCGGCCGGTCGCGCTCGATGCGAACGAAGTTGTTGGCGAAGACCCGATAGGAGTGGCTCCACTCGCCGTCCGGCCAGCGCACGCGAACCTGCGCCCGTTCGGCGGTGCCGAGGCCGACATGGATAAACCCGGCCTGACCCGAGGCGTGACCGCCGCCGACCTCGACGGCCCGGGTCATCACATGGGTGCCGGTCTTGACGGAAACATGAGCGCCGACCGCGTTGCGATTGACGCCGGGCTGGTTGAGTTCGATCTCCAGCCAGTTGCCGAGCGGCGCCTCGCCCCAGTCGGTCGCCGTCCCGAGATTGCGGAAGAGACTTGCCGGCCCTTCGCGGTTGACCACGACGAGATCGAGCATTCCGTCCATGTTGAGGTCGACAACCGCGGCGCCGCGACCGCGCCGCGGCATGGCGATGCCGGCCGTGTCGCCAACCTCCGCGAAGGAACCGTCCCACCCGCCGATCAGCAGGTTGTTCGGGTCGTAGGCGGCGAAGTCGGGCATCGCCTCGACATTGCCCTTGGTGATGAAGAGATCGAGGAGCCCGTCGTTATTCACGTCGGCGAACTGGCTGTGCCAGCCGGTCGAGGGGCGTCGGTCGCCGCCGGTATAGGGCCGCTGCGCGGTCGCTCCGCGGTCGAAAGCGATGTCGCGGTAGACCGGTCGGTCCTCGCCGCCGTCCTCGTTGTCGAGCTGCTGCAGCTTGGTGTCGCCCATCGACGTCAGTGCGTATTCGGGATAGCCGTCGCCGTTGAGGTCGGCCTCGGCAATTCCCATCCCCCAGATCGACAGGTGGCGCCAGCCTTCCGCCGCGGTGTAGAGGCGCGGCAGTTTGCCGGGATCGACATGCCACATCTGCTCTTCGCCGCCCCGGTAGTATTGGCGGTCGTTGGTCACCCGCAGCGACGGCGTGCCCGACTGGTTCCAGTCAGTGAACAGCATCGACAGCGTGCAGAAGCCTGGTGTGAGCCGGATCGGGTCGTCATAGGTCGGGCCGTCGGCGGGCGCCGGGCGCAGGAGTTCGTTGTCGGCGCAGGTGCCCCACGGAGCGCCGGGCGCATGCCGGTCGACGTAGCTGCCGAAGGCCAGTGTCGGGAAGCGCTGGTTCTCTTCCCATGTCGCCGTGAACGCGGTGGTCCAGGCCTTGCCGCCATCGAAAGCGAAGGCACGGTTGGCCACTTCAAAGGTGCAGTCCGGCCCGCCTTTGAGGAGAAGGTTGCTGCCGAGGCGGAGAACCGCAAGGTCCATGTAGCCGTCGTTGTCGACGTCGAGCGGATAGGCGCCGAGCACCCGTTTCTGGTCGTCGTCGGGGATGTCGAGCGAGACCTTCTCGAATTTCAGCGCGCCGCCGGTCTCGCTGCGGTTGCGATAGAGGGCGGCCGGTCCGGAGCCACCCGCCATGAAGAGGTCTGGGCGGCGATCGCCGTCGCAGTCGAACGCGGCAACGCCGCCGCCGACGAAAAATTCCCATGGTCCGATGTAGCTGTGGTCGACACCGGCCGCCGCCGCCTCTTCAACGAATTGGGGAACATCGGAGGCGATCGGGTGGCTAGGATCGCCATGTGCCGCCACGGCCATGGTCACCAGAATGGCGGAGGCGAGCGCGGCGCGGATCATGGCCCTATCGCCAGGGTCTTGAGATAGGCGATCAGCGCCGACCGGTCCGACTCCGGCGCCGCGATGTAGGCGTCGCGGGCCGCGCGGCCCTCGCCGCCATGAGCGCGGATCGCTGCGTCGAGGGTGGTGATGTCGCCGCGATGGCCGTAGGGAGCGGTCGAGGCGACGCCCCACAGCTCGGCAGTGATGAACGTGTCGCGCTCGACGAAGCGTTGGGAGAGGAGTTCGTTGGCGAACTGGTTGACCTCGTCGTCGGCAATGACGTGGCGCTTGAGGTCGCCGTAGAGTGGCACGAGGATCTGGCCCTGGTCATTTCGCGGCAGGGTCCTGGCCCAGGCGAGAAGCCCAAGGTCGTAGACGGCCGGCGTCCGCACCTCGCCAGTCCTCAGTGTGCCGGCCATGTCGTAGGGCGCCGGGTCGGCGAAGGCGAGGCCGTCAAGCGGCAGGGTCGTCTTGTGGCATCCGGTGCAACCGAGACCGGCGAAGACCTCGCCACCGCGCTCGGCGGCGGCGCGCCATGCCGGGTCGTCCGGCACGGTCTCGACCGGTGACGGCAGGCTCGCCTGGAAGGCGACCAGCGCCGAGACGTCGCCCGGCGTCATTTCGACCGGGTGACCGTCCTCGTCGAAATCGGCGGTGCCGGTCCATCGCGCACCGAAGCGTTCGTCCGCCTCCATGCCATGATGGGCGTTGAGGGCATTGATGGTGAACTGGCGAAGCGAGGTGAACACCCCCTTCTGGCCGAACGGCCGAATCGTCAGGTCGGAATCGATGCCTTCGATCGCCGACGGATCGACGAGCCCGTCGGGCCCGACGGTGATGCTGCCGAAGCTGACGCCCTTGCTGGTCAGCGCCACGGTCACCGGTTCGCCGGTCTGACGCGCCTTGGCGACGGCACCATCGCGCTCGCGCCGAAGGTCCGCCGTCATCTCGCGCGCCAGAAGCTCGATCAGCCCGGAGCCGAAGAGATGGTTGGTGTTGCGTTCGTTGGAGAATTGCGGATCGAGGTCGATAAAGTCCGCGCTCTCGAAGCCCTCCGAGACGAAAACGTTGGCGGTGAAGTCGCCGGCGCCGCCGACGTCGGGTTCACGGTGACAGGACGAGCACGCGTTGGAGTCCAGGCCGGCCGTTCGCCGGAACGTCGCATCGACCGGCCGCTTGCGTTTGGTTGGAATGATCGCCTGGGTCGCCATCGGCCGCCCGACGCCATCCTCGCTGGTGAAGCGGCCGACGAACAGCGCACGGCCGGCCGTGACCAGCGCATCAAACTGCGCGGCGGACAACGGCCCTTCGAATTCGGCGAAGTCGACGTGGCGGCGTATTGCCGACTCTGCCCAGGGTGGCGGCGCGTCATCTGCGAAGGCCGGAAGGGCCGGGCCGACCCAAAGCAGGAGGCAGCAGCCGGCAAAGGACCAGCGATTGCCACGCGCCAAGTCGCGCGCGGCGCGCCCGGTCACGGCCGCGCCTCCGAATAGGCATTGGTCACCGTCGCTCCCTCCGGCAGCGTTCCGCCGATGATCATGCCGAGTACGTCATCCATGTCGACATCGTGCTTGTCGACCGTTCCGACCATGCGTCCGTTCTTCATGACGCTGATGCGGTCGGCGAGGTCGAACACGTCGCGGAGCTCGTGGCTGATCAGGAAAATGCCGATGCCTTCCTTCTTGAGCTGACTGATCAGGTCGCGCACCTGCTCCGTCTCTGCAGGGCCTAGCGCCGCAGTCGGCTCGTCCATGATCAGGATGCGGGCGTTGAAATGAATGGCGCGGGCGATGGCGACCGATTGGCGCTGGCCGCCGGAAAGCGACTTGACCGGCGTCTTGAAGCCCTTGAAGTGCGGGTTGAGCCGGCCCATCACCTTGCGGGTCGCTGCTTCCATGGCGACGTCGTGGAGCGTCCCCCAGCGGGTCCTCAACTCGCGGCCGAGGAAGAGATTGGCCGGTGCGTCGACGTTATCGGCAAGCGCCAGCGTCTGATAGATCGTCTCGATGCCGAGGGCCTTGGCATCCCGCGGATTGTGGATGGCGACGGGCTTGCCGTCGATGAGAATCTCTCCGGAATCCTTGCGGTAGGCGCCGGACAGCACCTTCATCAGCGTCGATTTGCCGGCGCCGTTGCCGCCGACCAGGCCAATCACTTCGCCGGCATAGAGGTCGATCGTACAGTTGTCGACTGCGTGGACACCGCCAAAGGACACGTAGATGTTACGCATCTCGACGAGGGGGATACGATTATCGGCCATCGTCCATCACCTCACGCCGTGCGCCTGCGATAGGCCGTGTCGATGCCGACTGCCAGCACCAGCACAAGGCCGACGACGATGTTCTGCAAGCGGGGATGCGATGCCCATCAGCTGCATGCCGGACTGCAGTGACTGCATGACCAGCGCACCGAGCATGGCGCCGGGTACGGTGCCGATGCCACCGGAGAACGACGTGCCACCGATGACCGTCGCGGCAATGACGTAAAGCTCGTCATTCGTGCCAAGCGAGTTGGTGGCGGCGTTCAGACGCGCGGATGCGACGGCTGCGCTTATGCCGCAGAGCACCCCCATGAGAATGAACACTTTCATGATGATCCAGCGGGTGTTGATACCGCCAAGCTCGGCTGCTTCCGGATTGCCGCCAAACGCAAAAACATAGCGGCCGAACCGCGTTCGCGTCGCCACGAAGGTGACGACGAGGGCGACGCCAAGTGCGATCAGCACCGGGATCGGGATTCCCAACGATATGAACAAGCCCCCTTCGGGCCAGGTGATATCGTGTGCGGTCGCGTATTTGCGGGCGAGCCCGACCGGCATCGGATAGGCGTTGATGACCGCGACAGCGCCGAGCACCGCGGCACAACCAACGACGGCCAGCGTGATTTCGGCCCAGATCGGGCGCAGCGGGAACTCGAAGCGTTGCCGCTGCCGGCGCCCGCTCAGGATCGCGAAGACAATGGCGATGCACGCGACGACGCCGAGAGCCCAGCTCATCGTGGCGCCGATCGAGCCGGTGCCGCCGCCGCCCATCATCTGAAACGTCGAATCGAGCGGCGCCAGCGTTCGCCCGTTTGCCACCCACCAGGCGGCCCCGCGCCAGACCAGCAGACCGCCAAGCGTGACAATGAATGCCGGCACGCCAAGGAAGGCGATGACAAATCCCTGGATCGCGCCGATCAATGCGCCGAGCAACAGCCCAGCGGCGAGCACGATGATCCAGGTGTAGGAATAGTCGTAGCCGACAAATTGCGGCAGGATATCGGTCTGCAGCGCGCCCATGATCATGGCGAGCAAGCCGAGCAGCGAGCCGACCGACAGGTCGATGTTGCGCGAGACGATGACCAGCACCATGCCGGTCGCCATGATCGCCACCGTCGATGTCTGTACCGACAGGTTCCAGAGATTGCGCGGGGTCAGAAACACGCCGCCGGACAAGAAGGTGAAACCCGATCCAGACGATGGCGAGGGCCGCCGACCATGCCCAGCATGCGGGCGTCGATCTCGGTGGCCAGCATGAAGCCCCGGATGGGTCCGACGCGGCGAATCGCTGGCCCCCCGGGCGGGCGGCCTGTAGTCCCGACGACCTCAGTCATGCCGATCCATCATGCGTAGCTGCGACAACCAACAAAGACACTGCCTGCGCCGCAGGTAATCCTGCGACGCAGGCAGCACTACTCTACACGATCAGCCGCAGACCTTCGCCATGCCGGGCTTCACGCCCTTGCAGACTTCGTCCTTCGTGATCCAGCCGGCGTCGATCACCACGTCGAGATTGTCGATGGTGATCGGGACGGGCGTCAGGAACAAGGAGTGCATGTTCACACCCTTCGGGCCACCGTCGAACATCACGGAGTCCGGGATTTCGTCCATCGTCTTGCCGGAGGCAAGAGTGACGGCAGCTTCGCCGGCGGCCTTGCCGAGCGCACGGGCATCTTTCCACACCGACACGGTCTGTGTGCCGAGGGCAACGCGATTCAGAGCGGCGTGGTCGCCGTCCTGACCGGAAACCGGGACCTGTCCGGCGAGGCCCTGCGCCGCAAGTGCGGCGACAACGCCACCGGCCATGCCGTCGTTCTCGCAAACGACAGCGTCGACTTTGTTATTGTTGAGGGTCAGGAACTGTTCCATCTCCTTCTGGGCGTTCGTCGGATCCCAGTTATCGGTGTAGCTTTCGCCGACAATCTTGATGTCGCCGCTCTTCACCGCGGCACCGATGACCTCTTCTATGCCTGTGCGCAGGAAGTCGGCATTCGGATCGGCCGAGTTGCCCTTGATGATGACGTAGTTGCCCTTCGGCTGGACGTCATAGACCGCCTGGGCTTCAAGCACGCCGACTTTCTTGTTGTCGAAGGTGATGTAGAAGGCGTTGGGGTTCTCGATCAGCCGGTCATAGGCAATCACCGGAATGCCTTCGTCGACCGCCTTCTGGACTGCGGGCTGTATGGCGTCCGTGTCCTGGGCGAGGACGATGAGTGCGTTTGCACCCTGCGCGATCAGGTTTTCGACGTCGGTCAATTGTTTTGACGCCGACGACTGGGCGTCCGTCGAGATGTATTCGGCGCCGCCGGCTTCCAGCGCCGCCTTGATCGCCGCCTCATCCGTTTTCCACCGCTCTTCCTGGAAGTTGTTCCAGGAGACGCCCACTTTGACCTGGGCCGACGCGACGGTGGCCGAGATTGCAAATCCGGCAACCGCCAGGGTTGCAAGCAACAGTTTTCTCATTGGTACCTCCCAAGGGTGACTATCGAAGGCTAAACGGTGGCATGCACAAGAGACAGGGGATTTGATCGCGGTCAACTCAGACGCGATTTGATTCAGAATGCGACTTTAGAAAATGCCAAATTCGAGCCAAACGCAAATCCTGATCCTGCAGCGCGGTCGGTCGCGAGCTAACGGGCCTGTTCCAGAAGAGCAATGAGGCCACTCAGCAGTTCGGTCGGTGAGGGCGGACATCCACGGATGTGCAAATCGACCGGAATAACCTCGCCGACCCCGCCAACCACCGCATAACTGCCGGCAAAGACGCCGCCATCGACGGCGCAGGCACCGACTGCGACCACCCATTTGGGGTTGGGCGTTGCCTGATAGGTGCGCTCGAGCGCCTCGCGCATGTTCCGGGTCACCGGGCCGGTGACCATCAAGACATCGGCGTGGCGGGGCGAAGCGACGAAATGCAGTCCGAAGCGCTCCAGGTCGTAGAAGGCGTTGGCGAGCGCGTGCATCTCCAGTTCACAGCCGTTGCAGGAACCGGCGTCGACCGCGCGGATCGCGAGGCTGCGCCCGAGGCGCTTTCGCGCCGCTCGATCGAGTGCGCCGGCAAGTTCGGCCTTCTCCTCGTCCCGCGGAAGCGGGGGCTTCTCGGTCAGGGGGCCACGAAGGCTGTTGAGGAGAAACTTGCGCATTGGCTTTACAGGTCGTGGCCCGAATAGGAGCAGTTGAACGATTTGTTGCAGAGCGGAAAGTCGGCGACGATGTTGTTCTCGATGACCGCTTCGAGAAGCGGCCACTGGAACCACGACGGATCGCGGAGGTGGCAGGCGGCGAGCCGGCCATCGTCGCCGAGTTGAACCCAGGCCAGCACGTCGCCACGGAAGCCCTCGACCAGCGCCAGGCCTTCGCCGGCACCCGCGGGGACGTCGCGCGCCAGCGCGCCGTCCGGCATTGCCGCCAGGATCTGGTCGACAAGCGAGAGGCTCTGGTCGACCTCGTCGATCCGGATCCAGACCCTCGCATTGACGTCGCCCTCCTGCCGGGTCGGCACCGTGAAGTCCAGCGCGTCATAAGGCGGAAAGGGGAACGCCTTGCGCGCATCAAATCCCCGGCCGGAGGCACGGCCGACGAAGCCGCCAGCGGCGAATTGCGCTGCAAGTTCGGGTTGCAGACGACCGGTACCGACGGTCCGATCCTGAAGAGAAGCCGTGCGATCATAGAGATTGACCAGCCGGGGAAAGTCCCTGCGGATCTCACCGACCAGCCGGCGTAAGGCCGCGGCCTGGTCCGTGGCGAGGTCGGCGGCGACGCCGCCCGGAATGATGCAGTCCATCATCAGCCGATGACCGAAGGCGCCGCCGGCGAAGCGCAGGACGCGCTCGCGCAGCACGGCGCAATGGGCATGCATCAGCGCGAATGCCGCGTCGTTGCAGATTGCGCCAATATCGCCGAAGTGATTGGCGAGCCGTTCCAGTTCAGCCATGAGGGCGCGGAGATGTCGAGCGCGGGGCGGCGCTTCGACGCCGGTTGCCGCTTCGACCGCGCGGGCAAAGGCATAGCCATAGGCGACGGTCGAATCGCCGGATGCGCGGCCGGCGAGCCGCGCCGCTTGGGCGAAGTCGGCGCCGGCGATCAGGCCCGCGATCCCTTTGTGGGTGTATCCAAGCCGTTCTTCCAGCCTCACCACCGTCTCGCCATTCGCGGTGAAGCGGAAATGGCCGGGTTCGATGATACCGGCATGGACCGGCCCGACCGGAATTTGATGGAGCCCGTCGCCTTCGCTGGCGAGGAAAGGATAAGGCGGCGGCTCCTCCGTCGTCTCCATTCGCGAGCCAAGTGGATGCCTCAGATTCCAGCGCCCGTGGTCGAGCCAGGGTCGTTGGTCGGGGGAGCCTACGGGTTCAAGGCCATGGAGATCGGCGATCGCACGTTCCAGGCGGATCGCCGGGGCGTGAATCGCGCCGACCGAAGGAAAGCGACCGTCGGGGCAATCGAGGCTGAGGACGGCGATATCGCCCGCCTCGAGGATCGCCATATGGACCGCGTCCGACGTCGCCCAGAGACCAAGAAGCGACCATTTCCCGCTTGCCAGCGCCTCGATAGCCTTCAGCCAGGCGTCTTCGGCGACGCGGAGGCGCGGCACGGGCCGGTGGCCATCGACCGCTTCGCCGTCCTGGATCAGACTCTGAAGGTCGGTCATGGTCGGCCCTTCACCCGAGCAGCGCCGAGACGTGCTGGAACCAGACAACCAGCATCGGTGGCAAATAGAGGCCGGCGGCGAGCACCAGCCCGAAATGGAGATACATCGGTACGTAGGATGCCTTCGCCGCCGCGACGCTTCCTGTCGGCTCGCCGAATGCGATCGTGTTGAGGTGCAGGAACAAGGCGCCAAGCGCGGCGAGCAATCCGAGGACCAGGATGACGGCAAGAAGCGGTTCGCGGGCGAAGGTCGAGGTCACGACCAGGAATTCGCTCATGAAGATGCCGAGGGGCGGCAGGCCGGCGATAGCGACGACGCCGAGAACGAGTACCCAGCCAAGGACCGGATGGCTGACGGTCAATCCGCGAATGCCGGACAGCTTCTGCGTGCCCTTGACCTGGGCGATGTGACCGACGGCGAAGAAGATGCCCGACTTGGTCAACGAGTGCATCACCATATGAAGCAGGCCGGCGAAATTCGCGAGTGGACCGCCCATGCCGAAGGCAAAAACGATGATTCCCATATGCTCGATCGACGAATAGGCGAAGAGCCGTTTGATGTCGCGCCGCCGGTAGAGCATGAAGGCGGCGAAAACCAGCGAGGCGAGCCCCAACGTCACCATCAGCGGTCCGGGGGCGAGCGCGCCGGGGTTCCCGGCGAGGAGGATCTTGAAGCGGAGGACCGCGTAAAGCGCGACATTGAGAAGGAGACCCGACAACACGGCCGAAATCGGCGTCGGACCCTCCGCGTGGGCATCCGGTAGCCAGGCGTGCAGCGGGGCGAGGCCGACCTTGGTGCCGTAGCCGAGCAGCAGGAAGATGAACGCCACATTGAGGAGGGCGGGATCGAAGGCCGCGGCCTTCTCGACCAGCAGGGTCCACACCATCGCGTCGACGCCCTCGCCGACAACCGGCTTCGCCGCCATGTAGACGAGGATCGTCCCGAACAATGCGAGGGCAATGCCGACGCTGCCGAGAATGAAATATTTCCATGCCGCTTCGAGCGCTTCATGGGTGCGATAGATGCCGACCATCAGCACGGTGGTCAGCGTCGCCACCTCGATGGCCACCCACATGACGCCGATATTGTTGGCGAGCAGCGCCAGGTTCATGGCGAACATGAGGACCTGGTACATCGCGTGATAGAAACGGATATAGATCGGAGTCAGCTTGCCCGTCTCGATCTCGTGGCCGATGTAGCTCGCGCTGAAGACGCTGGTGGTGAAGGCGACGAAGGTGTTGAGGACGATGAAGACGATGTTGAGGTCGTCGACGAGCAGGTAAGTGTCTGGCGCTGGCCGCGGGACGACGAAGAGCGACAGCGAGACCAGGAGTGTTGCCAGAGCCGCCGCGACATTGAGGCGGGCCGTCGCGCGGTAGCCGGGCAGCACCGCCAGCAGCGCCGCGGCGACCAGCGGGATGGCGAGGATCAGAACCTCCGGCTGATAGAACGGGCTCATTGTCGCTCCCCGCGGAAGCGATCGAGAGCCTGGATATCGACGGTGTCGAAGCGCTCGCGAATGCGGAACAGGAAGATGCCGATGACGATGAAGGCGATCAACACCGAAAAGGCGACGCTGATCTCGACCACGAGCGGCATGCCCTTGGCGCCGGTGGCGGCTAGGATCAGCCCGTTCTCCAGCGACATGAAGCCGATCACCTGACTGACGGCATTCCGTCGGGTCACCATCATCAGGAGACCGAGCAGAACGACCGAGAGCGCGAAAGCGAGGTCCTCGCGGGCGAGTGGATCGGCACCCGCCGTCACCTTGAGCATGACCACCAGCGACAGGGCAACCAGGCCGATGCCGGCCAGCATCGTCAGGCCGACCCCGCCTACGGTCTCGATCTCGCGATGGATGCCGAGGCGCAGGACGATGCGCCGGAGCACGGTGGGAATGACAATCGCCTTGAAGAGGAGGGCGATCGCCGCCGTGACATAAAGGTGGGGCGCGTCCTGCGCATGGGCCTGCCACGCCACGGACAGGGCCAGGACGAGCGCATGGAGCGCGAAGACGTTGAGAAGCGCGTACATGCGGTCCTGGTAGAGGAGCAGAAAGCTGACCAGCACCAGCCCGCCGGCAAGCAGATGAGCGATGTCGAACGAGAGCCCCATCGTCAGAAGGTCCTCGTGACGAACAGAAGAAGCGTGGCGAGCAGACCGAGCATCAGGCCGGCGCCGAGGAAATCGGGGACGCGGAAAACCCGCATCTTGGCGATCGAGGTCTCGAAGAGGGCGAGTAGAAAGCCACCCACGGCGAGTTTGGCGAGGTAAGCGAGAAAGGCCATGGCGAGCGCCTCGCCGCCGGCGGCGACCGGCACCAGGCTCCACGGCAGGAAGACACAGGCAATCAGCGAGACATAGAGGAGAAGCTTGAGCGAGGCGGCGAGCTCGATCATCGCAAGATGGCGGCCCGAATATTCGAGGACCATCGCTTCGTGGACCATGGTGAGTTCGAGATGGGTGGCCGGGTTGTCGACGGGGATGCGGCCATTCTCGGCAAGTGCCACCAACAGCAGCGCGACGAGGGCCAGCCCGAGCGAAACGCGAAGACCGACACCGGAATCGGCGAAGATGCTGGCCATCGTCGAAAGCTGCGTCGAGCCTGCAACCAGTGCCAAAGTGAAGATGATCATGATCATCGCCGGCTCGGCGAACGTCGCGATCATCACTTCCCGGCTGGCGCCGATGCCGCCGAAGCTGGTGCCGATATCCATGCCGGCAAGAGCCAGGCTGAAGCGCGCTCCGGCGAGAAGGGCGATGATGACGATGAGGTCGGCCGACCACGAAAACAAGAGACCCGTGGCGAAGGTCGGCACCAGCGATGCCGCCACCCAGATCGTGGCGAAGATCATATAAGGCGCGATCCGGAACAGCCAGGATCCGTTCGGCGCCATGACCACTTCCTTGCCGAAGAGTTTGGCGAGGTCGCGATAGGGCTGAAGGATCGGCGGACCCTTCCGTCGCAGCAGGCGCGCCTTGATCTTGCGAACGAGGCCGGTGAGGAGTGGCGCCAGCGTCAGCACCACCAGCATCTGCAGGCCCTGCATGGCGAGGTCGAGGATCACTGCCATAGCGCCAGCACCACAAGCAGGGCGACGAGGGCGATGAAGACGAGGCTGAGATAGCGGCGGATGGTGAGGAACTGGAAGCGGTTGAGACGATCGGCGGCGAGGCTGACGCCGTCGGCGATCGGCTGGTAGAGCCAGTCCCAGACCCGGTCGCGGATCTCGAGCGAGAAACGGGCGGGGCGCGTGTCGCCGGGCGCCGGCATGTCGACCTGCTCATTGACGCCGATGACGCTTGCGAAAACCCGGCGGATCGGCTGCGCGAAGCTGGCGGCGCCATATTGGGTTACCGGATTCGGGTCAGGAAAGCCGCAATCCCAGGCTGGCGCCCGCCGCACCGTGCGGCTTGCGAGCCGGTGAATGACGAAAGCCGCGACTGACGCGGTGCCGGCGATGAAGAGGAAGACCAGCAAGCCGTCATAGGAGCTGCGGCTCTCCGCGACCGGGACGATCGACAGCCAGGGAATGGTCGCCTGGACCGGCATCCGCCCGCCGACTAGGCTTTGCACGACCGGCGCAAGGCTATCGATCACCAGGCCCGGCAGGACGCCGGCGGCCAGGCAGAGGAGCCCGAGGGTGGCCATGGCGGCAAGCGAGAAGCGGTCGACTTCCTGCGCTTCGGCCGCCTGTGGCGAGCGAGGCCGGCCAAGGAAGGTGATGCCGTAAAGGCGGACGAAGCAGGCGGCAGCCAGCGCCGCCGCCAGCGCCAGCATTGCTCCCGCCGCCGGGACGGTCAGCTTGAGAGCCCATTCCGGAAGCTCCGGACTGAGGAGGATCGCCTGCAGCATGAGCCATTCCGAAGCGAAGCCGTTCAGCGGCGGCAGCGCAGCGATCGCGGCGCAGCCGACAAGGAAGACGACACTGGTTTGGGGCATGCGGTGGATGAGGCCGCCGAGCGCATCGAGGCGGCGCTCGCCGGTCGCGGTCAGCACGGCGCCGGCGCCGAAGAAGAGCAGGCTCTTGAACAGCGAGTGGTTGAGGGCATGAAAGAGCGCAGCAGTCAGCGCCAGCGCCGCCGCCCCGGTGAAGCCGTTGGCGTCGAAAGCGAGCGCCAGGCCGAGGCCGATGAAGACAAGGCCGACATTCTCGATCGTCGAATAGGCGAGGACGCGCTTGATATCGCCCTGCATCATGGCCTGGAGGACGCCGAAGACGGCTGTCAATCCGCCAATGACGAGGAGCGGCACGCTCCACCACCAATCGACCGGACCGAGAAGATCGAAGACGATCCGGATGAAGGCATAGACCGCGACCTTGGTCATCACGCCGCTCATCAGGGCCGAGACATGGCTTGGCGCCGCCGGATGGGCAAGCGGCAGCCAGACATGAAGCGGCACGAGCCCGGCTTTCGAGCCGGCGCCGACAAGCACAAGCGCCAGGGCTAGGCCGGCCAGGACCGGCGAAACCGGTGCGGCGCGAATCGCGGAGAAGGCGTAGTTGCCTGCCGCTCCGGCAAGCAGGCCAAAAGCGAGCAGCAGGCAGAAAGTGCCGAAGGCGGCCATGATCAGGTAGACGTACCCGGCGCGTGCGTTGTCGCGCTCCCGATGGTGGGTCATGACGAGCGCCCAGGAGGCGAGCGACATGAACTCCCAGGAAACCAGAAACGTGAAGGCGTCGTCGGCGACGACGACGAGGTTCATTCCCGCCAGAAAGGCCGGGAAGAACGGCAGGACCCGTTTCGGCGACGGTTCGTGGCGGCCGTAGCCGATGCCATAGAGGCTTGCGGTGACCGCGCCGATATTGATCAAGACGAGGAAGAAGGCCGAAAGCGCGTCGACGCGGAAATGAGCGCCGATCCACGGCAGTCCGAGCGGCAGTTCCTGCGTTACCGGCGGATTGGCCGAGGCAAGACGGACAAGCGCGTAGGCAAGAAGGCAAAGCGAAACCGCCATCGTCATGGCGTAGATGACAGCCGACACGCGCGGCGTTCGCCCGGCCACGACCGAAGTCAGGCTCAGGATCAGGAGCGCGGCAACCGAGAGCAGGGGTGTAATCATTGTCTGAGGCGAACGCCCCGGCCACCGGTCTCGCTGACCGACCCTTCGCCGATCAGCTCGATTCCCGCGGCGTCGAGCGCCGCGATCAGCTTCATCAAGGAATCCACGTTGCCGCGGATCACCCCGTCGCTGGCTTCCATGCGCTGAATGGTTGGCACCGACAGTCTGGCCAGTTCGGCGATCTTGCGTTGGTCAAGGCCGGCGAGAGCCCTGGCGGCGCGGAGCTGGGCAGCTGTTATCATGTTTCAAACATTAGTTATTAGAGAATGAGACCCAGAAAGGATGTATAGCAAACAATAATCGTGTCGCCTATAGCGATTCTGATGATCCCTGCACGAGCATGGAAGGCTGCTTCCATGGCCGGACCCGCCGGGTGCTTCGCAACGATGCGGGCACCGCACGATAACTGTTCCAGTGAAGAGGAAGATCGTGGCATAGTCCGCCTGGGAGGAGCGATTATGTCAGTTGCGCACGAGCCATGGCTCGTGGTGCTTTCGCTGATCGTGGCGATCCAGGGCGCCTATGTCGGGCTGAGCCTGGCCGTTCAGGTCGCTGGCGCGACAGGCAGTCGACGACGTTGGCTGATCGCCGGCGCGGCGCTGTCGCTCGGTGTTGCCATCTGGTCCATGCATTTCGTTGGCATGCTCGCGGCCCGTCTTCCGTTTCCGGTCGATTATCTGGTCTTTCCGACGCTTCTTTCGTTTCTGGTCTGCGTTCTCGTGGTCGGCGGGGCCGTCTTCGCCGCTACCGCTGGCCCACCGACGCTGAACCGGCTCGCCGCTGCGGCGGTGTTCATGGGAATCGGCATCGCCTCGATGCACTACATCGGCATGACCGCGCTCCACGCCAGCGCCCATATGAGCCACGCGCCGCTGTATGTCGCCGCGAGCGTGGTGATCGCCATCGCGGCCTCGGGGCTGGCGCTGCATCTCGCCACGGTAACCAGCGGCCGGACTCCGCTCCTCCTGTCGGCGACGGCGCTGGGGATGGCGATTTCCGGGATGCACTACACGGCGATGGCCGGGGTATCGATATTCCCGCACCAGGAAATACTGTCCTCCGCGCCCACCCTCTCCGTCGACCTGCTGGCGATCGTCGTCGCGGTGGTCGCCTTCGTGGTGTCCGGGCTCTTCCTGCTGATTCTCGTCCCCGAACGGCCAGCCGTGGAAGATGCGCGGTCATCATCGCGCGTCGATGAAGCCCCCACCGTTGCCGGGGTCTCGTCGCTCTCCGCAACGCTGCCGAAAGAGGAGTCGCGACCGAATCGCGCGAGTCACCTGCCGGTCGAGCAGGACGGGACAACCCACTTCCTCCCGGTCAACAACATCGTCGCCATCCATGCCAACGCCCACTACACCGACATCTTCGATGGCACGGCAAGACACTTCTGCCCGTTGTCGATCGGCGATGTCGAAACCAGGCTGGATCCCGACCGCTTTGCCCGTGTGCATCGCAGCCACATCATCAATGTCGATCGAATCGTCCGGCTGAAACGGTCCGGCGACAAGGGGCTTCTCGAACTTGCGGGTCGCGATGCCTACACGGTTCCCGTCGCGCGCGGCCGGCTCGCCTGGGTCAAGGCTCATCTGGTCAATCCGCCGCCGACCGGCGCCGCCGTCAGCTGAAAAGACCGAGACTTTTTGGACAGCCCCGCTGACGCATTTCGTGCGCAGGCGTCGGCATTTCGTGCAAGCGCCCGACGCGCGGTGAAAGACGCCTTGTTTTGGCCGTAGCAAGGGTCAGAATTTTCATGGAGCCGCGTCGCTGGAAAAAGCGTCGCCAGGCCCGCGGGAAGAGGAGCCCGTGCGCTGGCGAAGCGGCCTGAGGAGGAACCATGATTCCAGGCACATTCGCCTACCACCGCCCGAAGTCCGTCCAGGATGCCGTCGCCCTGCTCGGCGATCTCGGCGAGGACGCCCGACCACTGGCCGGTGGACACAGTCTCATCCCGGTGATGAAGCTCAGGCTCGGTACCCCGAGCGATCTCGTCGACCTTGGCGGAATCCCCGAACTGAAGGGTATTCGCGCCGACGGCGGCGACATCGTCATCGGAGCAATGACAACCCAGCATGAGGTGATCGAGTCGGATCTGCTGTCCGAAGCGGTTCCGCTGCTGCGCGAAACCGCCCTGGTCATCGCCGATCCGCAGGTCCGCTACATGGGCACCATCGGCGGCAACGCCGCCAACGGCGATCCCGGCAACGACATGCCCGCGGTGATGATGACCCTGGGTGCCAGCTATACCCTGACAAGCAGGACCGGTGACCGGCAGGTCGCGGCCCGCGACTATTATCAGGGCATCTATATGACCGCCCTCAAGCCGGGCGAGGTGCTGACCGCGATCCGCGTGCCAAAGCCGGCTGCGGGCCACGGCTACGCCTACGAGAAGCTGAAACGCAAGGTCGGCGACTATGCCACCGCCGCCGCGGCGGTCATCCTGACGATGGCCGGCGGCAAGGTTGCGAATTGTGCGATCGGCCTGACGAATGTCGGCGATCACGCGCTCTTCGCCGAGGAGGCCGCAAACCTGCTGACCGGCTCCGCGCTCGACGCCGACACCGTCGCGAAGGCGGTGGCAGCGGCAGAGGCGATCACCTCCCCGGCCTCCGACCAGCATGGACCGGCCGCATATCGCACCAAGATGGCGGGCGTCATGCTGAGACGGGCGTTGGCCCGGGCCCAGTCCCGCGCGGCCGGTTGAGGGAGGCACGAAGACCCATGGCAAAGACCCAGATAGCCCTGACGATCAACGGCAAGCCGGTCGAGGCGCTTGTCGAATCGCGCACGTTGCTGATCCACTTCCTGCGCGAGGACCAGAACCTCACCGGCGCGCATATCGGCTGCGAGACCAGCCATTGCGG
This sequence comes from uncultured Alphaproteobacteria bacterium, assembly GCA_963812275.1. Taxonomy (GTDB): domain Bacteria; phylum Pseudomonadota; class Alphaproteobacteria; order Rhizobiales; family Kaistiaceae; genus Bauldia. The sequence goes on from CAWEUQ010000021.1 coordinate 370,076, forward strand.
CGCCTGCACCGTCGATATCGACGGCAAGTCGGTCAAGTCCTGCACCATGTTCGCGGTCCAGGCCGACGGCGCCGAGATCACCACCATCGAAGGCATTGCCGCGCCGGACGGGACGCTGCACGCGCTGCAGGAGGGCTTCCGCGAGATGCATGGGCTGCAATGCGGCTTCTGCACGCCGGGGATGATCGTACGCGCCCACCGGCTTCTGCAGGAGAATCCGAGCCCGACCGAGGATGAGATCCGCGCCGGCATCTCCGGCAATCTCTGCCGTTGCACCGGCTACCAGAACATCGTCAAGGCCATTCAATACGCCGCCGCCAAGATCGCCGGCGTGCCCTTCCAGGAGGCAGCCGAATGAACGACGTCGCCCTCACCTCGGCCGAGCGCGCCGAGAAGCTCGAAGGCCTCGGCTGCAAGCGCCGCCGGGTCGAAGACGCCCGCTTCATCCAGGGTAAAGGCAAGTTTGTCGACGATCTCAAGCTGCCTGGCACGCTGTTCGGCGATTTCGTCCGCTCGCCGATGGCGCATGCCCGCATCAAGTCGATCGACACGTCGAAGGCGACGGCGCTGCCCGGCGTTGTCGCGGTGCTGACGGCGGCCGACCTCAAGCCGCTCGGCCTCCACTACATGCCGACGCTGGCCGGTGACGTCCAGGCGGTGCTTGCCGAGGAAAAGGTGCTCTTCCAGAACCAGGAGGTCGCCTTCGTCGTCGCCACCGACCGCTATATCGCCGCCGATGCGGTCGAACTGGTCGAGGTCGACTACGAGCAGCTGCCGGTGGTCATCGATCCGTTCAAGGCGATGGCGCCGGACGCCCCGGTGCTGCGCGAGGACATCAAGGACAAGACCGAGGGCGCCCACGGCAAGCGCAAGCACTACAACCACATCTTCACCTGGGAGATGGGCGACAAGGATGGTGTTGACGCTGCCTTTGAAAACGCCGAGGTGGCGATCAAGGAGCTGATCTCCTACCAGCGCGTTCATCCGTCACCGCTGGAGACCTGCCAATGCGTCGCCTCCTTCGACAAGATCAACAGTGAACTGACGGTTTGGGGCACCTTCCAGGCGCCGCATGTCATTCGCACCGTCGCCTCGCTGATTTCCAAGATCCCCGAGCACAAGATCCACATCATATCGCCGGACGTCGGCGGCGGCTTCGGCAACAAGGTCGGCGCCTATCCCGGCTATATCTGCGCCATCGTCGCCTCGATTGTCACCGGCGTGCCGGTGAAGTGGGTCGAGGACCGGATCGAAAACCTGTCGACGACGTCCTTCGCCCGCGATTATCACATGACCGCCGAAATCGCCGCGACCAAGGACGGTCGGGTTACCGGTCTTCGCGTCCACACGCTCGCCGACCACGGCGCCTTCGACGCCTGCGCGGACCCGTCCAAATGGCCGGCCGGCTTCTTCAACATCGTCACCGGTTCGTATGATTTCCCGGTGGCGCATGTCGAAGTCGACGGCGTCTATACCAACAAGGCGCCGGGCGGCGTCGCCTATCGCTGCTCGTTCCGGGTCACCGAGGCGGCCTATTGCATCGAACGGGCGATGGACATCCTCGCCCAGAAGCTCGACATGGATCCGGCTGAGCTCCGGATGAAGAACCTCATCAAGCCTGAGCAGTTTCCCTACACCTCGGCACTCGGCTGGGAGTACGATTCCGGCGACTATCACACCGCCCTGCAGAAGGCGATGGACACCGTCGGCTATGCCAAGCTGCGCGAAGAGCAGAAAGCGAAGCAGGAGGCTTTCAAGCGCGGCGAGACCCGCGAGCTGATGGGCGTCGGCGTCATCTTCTTCACCGAGATCGTCGGTGCCGGCCCGTCGCGGAACTGCGACATCCTCGGCATCGCCATGTTCAATTCCGCCGAGATCCGCATCCACCCGACCGGCTCGGTCATCGCCCGCCTTGGAACCAAGTCGACAGGCCAGGCGCACGAGACGACCTACGCCCAGATCATCGCCTCGGAACTCGGTCTGCCGGCCAGCCTGATCACGGTGGAGGAAGGCGACACCGACACCGCGCCCTACGGCCTCGGCACCTACGGCTCTCGCTCGACGCCGGTCTCGGGCGCCGCCACCGCGGTCGCCGCCCGCAAGATCAAGGCGAAGGCGCAGATGATCGCCGCCCACCTGCTCGAGGTCCATGACGACGACCTCGAATGGGACGTCGACCGCTTCGCCGTCAAGGGCAATCCCGAGCGCTTCAAGACGATGACCGAGATCGCCTGGGCCGCCTATCACGGCACTCCGCCCGGCATGGAGCCGGGTCTGGAGGCGGTCAGCTACTACGATCCGCCCAACATGACCTATCCCTTCGGCGCCTATATCTGCGTCGTCGACGTCGATGTGGATACGGGTCAGACGAAGATCCGCCGCTTCTATGCGCTCGACGATTGCGGCACCCGCATCAACCCGATGATCATCGAAGGTCAGATCCACGGCGGACTGACCGAGGCCTTCGGCATCGCGATGGGCCAGGAGATTCACTACGACGAGGACGGCAACGTCACCACCGCCTCGTTCCAGGACTACTTCCTGCCGACCGCGGTCGAGACACCGAAATGGGAGACCGACTGGACGACGACGCCGTCGCCTCATCATCCGATCGGCGCCAAGGGTGTCGGGGAGTCCCCGAATGTCGGCGGCGTGCCGGCTTTCGCCAACGCGGTCAACGACGCCTTCAAGTTCCTCGGCTCGACCCACATCGCCATGCCGCACGACCATTGGCGGACCTGGACGGTGGCGGAGAAGCTTGGACTGCATACAGAGGGGTAGGTGAAGATCCCGGGTATGTGCGCGCGGCCAGGAACCCCACCCACCGCGCTTCGCGCGGTTCCCCCTCCCCGGTTCGGGGAGGGATGGCGCCCTGGACATACGCCCCGTCAACCTGAACGCCTGTCGAGAACGCCACATCGGCAGACACAAGCTGAATGGGCGCCGCGAGCGCCTATCCCTCCCCGAACCGGGGAGGGGAGACCATCACGAAGCGATGGTGGGTGGGGTTCCTCGCCGCGACAAGGCCGGTGCATCTGAAATGACCATCGACCGCGAAACCATCGCCGAACGCCTCGCCGAGGTCGGCTACATCGCCGACCGCGACCTCGCGACCGCGCTGTGGCTGATGGATTTCCTCAAGCGGCCGCTGCTGCTCGAAGGCGAGGCCGGCGTCGGCAAGACCGAGGTCGCCAAGGCGCTGGCCGGGCTGCACGGCGCCGAACTCATCCGTCTGCAATGCTACGAGGGCCTCGACCAGAACGCGGCGCTCTACGAGTGGAACTACCAGCGCCAGCTCCTCGCCATCAAGGCGCATGAAGGCGAAGATGCCGACAGCATCGAGGAGCATATCTTTTCGGAAAAGTATCTGCTCGAACGGCCGCTTCTCGCCGCCATTCGCCGTCTCGACCCGCCGGTTCTGCTGATCGACGAGGTCGACCGCGCCGACGAGGAGTTCGAGGCATTTCTGCTCGAAGTCCTTTCGGATTTTCAGGTCTCGATTCCCGAGCTCGGCACCATCACCGCGACGGCCATCCCCCGCGTCGTGCTGACCTCGAACGGCACCCGCGAACTCTCCGACGCGCTTCGTCGCCGCTGCCTCTACCACTATGTCGACTTCCCCGACGTCGATCGCGAGGCGCGCATCATCCGGGCCCGCCAGCCCGGCGTCGATACCGTCCTGGCGCTGCAGGTCGCCAACATGGTGTCGGTGATCCGCAAGGAGGATCTGCGCAAGGTCCCCGGCGTCGCCGAGACCCTCGACTGGGCCGCGACGCTCGCCGGGCTCGGCGTCCATGACCTCCGTCAGGAGCCGGAGGCGGTCTATGACACGATGATCTGCCTGTTGAAGACCAACGAGGACCGCTCCGCCGTCACCCGCGAGGTGAGCGACCGCCTCCTCGGCAAGGTGGCGTGAGACAATCCGATGGCCGCGATGGCAGAAAGGCTGGAGACCGACACCATCGGCGCCGGCATGCGCCGGCGGCTGGTCGGCTTTGTCCATACGCTTCGTGACAATGGCTTCGCCGTCGGGCTGGCGGAGACCGATGACGCGCTGGCGCTGCTCGCCTCGCCGGCCGCCATGCGAGCCTCGTCGCTGAGGCCGGCCTTTCGCTCGCTCTTCTGCGCCACCCGCTCCGACTGGGAGCGCTTCGACGAGATATTTTCCGCCTGGTGGACGGGACGCGGTGTTCGCAGCGTGCAACGGGTCAGCGGTGCCGCGCAAGCGGGCACGACATCCTCGCGCCGCTCGCCGGGCGGCGGTCCACGGGGCGAGGCCGGGATGCCCGATCACGTCCAGCGCGGCAGCGGCGACGCCGAAGTCGCCGGCGGCGAGGGCAAGCGCGAAGGCGCGTCGCGCGCGGAAAATCTCGCGACCACTGACTTGCGGCACATCGTCGACGCCGACGACATAGCGGAGACGAATGCCCTCGCGGCCCGGCTGGCCCGCGCCATGCGCGCCCGGCTGGTGCGCCGCGCCGAGGTGCGGCGGCGCGGCTACCGTCTCGATCTCCGCCGCACCATCCATCGCAGCATCTCCCATGGCGGCCTGCCGATCGATCTCGCCTGGCGACGCCGGAAGGTCAGGCCGCTTCGTCTGGTCATTCTCCTCGACGCGTCGGGTTCGATGGAGCTCTACACCGCCTTTTTCGTCCGTTTCCTCCACGCCGTGGTCGATCATTTCCGCGAAGCGGAGGCTTTCGTCTTTCACACGCGGCTGGTTCATGTCTCGCCGTCGCTCCGCGACCGCAACGTCAGCCGCGCCGTCGACCGCCTGTCGTTGATGGCGCAGGGGATCGGCGGCGGCACGAAGATCGGCGAGAGTCTCGCCGACTTCAATCGCTGGCACGCGAAGCGGGTGATCAATTCCCGCACGGCGGTCATCATCGTCTCCGACGGCTACGATACCGGCGAGCCAACCCGCCTTCGCGCCGAGATGAGGCAGCTTCGGCGGCGCTGTCGGCGCATCGTCTGGCTCAATCCCCTGATCGGCTGGAAGGACTACGCGCCGGAAGCGCGCAGCATGAAAGCCGCGTTGCCGTATATCGACCTCTTCGCGCCGGCTCATAATCTCGAGAGCCTCGCCGCGCTCGAGCCGTATCTCGCCCGGATCTGAGAAAGGATCTGACCCATGAACAAGGCGACCGACATTCACGATCTCGTCTCGGCCATGAAGGCAAAGGGGGCGCCCTTCGTCCTCGCCACCGTCGTGCGCACCGTTTCGGTGACCGCGGCCAAGGCCGGCGCCAAGGCGGTGATCCTCCCCGACGGCACGACCAGCGGCGGCTGGATCGGCGGCGGCTGCGCCCGCGGCGCGGTGCTCAAGGCGGCGAAAGACGCCCTTGCCGACGGCGAGGCGCGGCTGGTCTCGATCCAGCCCGGCGATCTGCTGGCCGAACTCGGCGTCGCCCCCGGCGAGGAGAAGGCCGGCATCCGCTTCGCCAAAAACTCCTGCCCGAGCCAGGGCACCATGGACATCTTCGTCGAGCCGATGCTGCCGCGCCCGGAAATCGTCGTCTGCGGATCGAGCCCGGTCGCCGTTGCGGTCGCCGACCTCGGCGCACGTCTCGGCTTTGGCATGACCGCTTGCGCCCCGGCCTCCGAGCAGAGCGCCTTCGCCGAGGTCGACAGGCGGGTGGAAGGCTACGCCCTGCCGGTCGATCGTGACGGCGCCCGCTTCATCATCGTCTCGACGCAAGGCAAAGGCGACGAAGCCGCTCTCCAGGCGGCGCTGGCCGTCGACGCCGATTATGTCGCCTTCGTCGGCAGCCGGCGGAAGGCGGCGACGCTCAAGGAGAAGCTCGGCAAGAAGGGCGTCGATCCGACCCGGCTTGCCGGAATCCATTCGCCCGCGGGTCTCGATCTCGGTGCGATCACGCCCGAGGAAATTGCGCTGTCGATCCTTGCTGAAATCGTCCAGCTCCGGCGGAAGAAGCAGGTTGTCTCGCCAACGTGAGCGGGCCGGCCGTGTTGTACCGCCCAAATCCTGGAATCCCCCAATTTCCATTGCTTTGGCGGGTCCGGCGGCGGGGCAGGATCGCTCTGCTATAGCTCGCCAAGTCGTCCCTGTGCGATGATCGATGTTCCGGATGGGCCGGGCCAACGGCTTCCGGCCCAGTCTGGCAGACTGGGATCGAGGGAACATGGACTGCTTACCGGGCTAAGCTGCGCAGCGAACCAACCAACGCCGCCTTGGCCCAGGGCCGAGCGAAAAAGGTCATTGGGTGATGGAAATCGATGACTGGCCTAACCTCGTCGCCATGTTCCTCGCGAAGGCCGAGGAACGCGGTGAGCGGCCCTTTCTTTGGGAGAAACAAGACGGTGTCTACCAGCCGACGAGTTGGCGTGAGGCCGCGAATCAGGTGGCGTTCCTGTCGTCCGCGCTGCGGGACTACGGGCTGACGCGCGGTGATCGGGTCCTTCTCCTCGCCAACAATTCGCCGCGCTGGGCGATCGCCGATTTCGCCATCATGGCCGCCGGCTGCGTGACGGTCCCGGTCTACACGACCAACACGGTCGCCAATCACGCTCACGTTATCGAGGACAGTGGCGCGGTCGCGGCAATCGTCTCGACTGCGGCGCTGGCGCGGCCCTTTCTCGAGGCTGCGCGCAAATCCGAGAATCTGAAGCGCGTGATCGCGATGGAGGATTTCGGCGATACTGACAGCGGAGGCGCCATCATCACATCGTGGGCCGACGCCATCTCGGAAGGGGATGAAGACGCCGGTGCGCTGGCCGATGCCGCCAGGGCCATCGACCGCGATGCGCTGGCGGCCGTGATCTACACGTCCGGCACAGGGGGCGCCCCGAGGGGGGTTATGCTGAGCCACCGAGCGATCATCGCGAATTGTGTCGGCGCGGCCGATGTCCTCGACGAAGTCGGCCTCGATGACGAGGTATTCCTTTCGTTTCTGCCTCTGTCACACTCGTACGAACATTCGGCGGGGTTGATGTTCCCGGTATCGATCGGCGCGCAGATCTATTTTGCCGAGCGTGTCGATACGCTGACGACCAACCTGTTGGAGGCGCGTCCGACGATCATGACCTCGGTCCCCCGGCTCTACGAGATGTTGCGTGAGCGGATTCTCAGAGATGTGAATCGCCGGGGTGGTCCGGGAGCGAAGCTGTTCCGGGCGACGGTCGACCTCGGAAGCAAGCGGTACGAAAGTCCCGGGACGATGACCTTGTGGGAGAGGTTCGCCGACCGGGTTGTCGATCGCCTGGTCCGCGACAAATTCCGCGCGCGGTTCGGCGGGCGGCTGAAGGCGCTGGTTTCCGGTGGCGCGCCGTTGAACTACGACGTGGGCCTCTTCCTGACCGCGCTTGGCCTGCGCCTGTTGCAGGGCTACGGACAAACCGAAGCCGGCCCGGTCATCAGCTGCAACCGCTGCAGCAGGATCAAGCTGCGGACCGTTGGTCCTCCGCTGAAGCACGTCGACCTGCGGATTGCCGATGACGGTGAGGTGCTGGTTCGCGGGCCGCTGGTGATGGACGGCTACTGGGGACAGCCCGAAGCCAGCGCGGAAGCCTTGCGCGACGGATGGCTCCACACTGGCGACATCGGCGTCATCGACGAAGATGGCTATCTCCAGATTACAGATCGCAAGAAAGACATCATCGTCAATTCCGCCGGTGAGACGATTTCGCCCCAGAAGATCGAATCCGCACTGGCGTTTGAGCCGGAAATCAGCGCCGCCATGGCGGTCGGGGACAACCGGCCCCATGTCGTTGCCGTCATCGTACCAGCTCATGACTTCGTCACCGAATGGGCAAAGAAGAACGGTCGCTCCGCCAAACTTTCCGAACTGGTCGACGACAAGGATTTCCTCGGCGCCATCGGACAGGCCATCGATCTCGCAAACCGCCATCTGGCCGGAGCTGAGCGTGTCAAACGTTTCGTCGTCGCCGACCAGCCCTTCACGATCGAAAACGGAATGATGACCCCGACAATGAAACTGCGGCGCCATGAGATCGTGAAACGATGGGGACCGATCATCGATCGGTTGTGATGTCTGGCGCGGGGCCGTCGAGCAAGACTTCCTCGAAATGGGAGTCCTTTCAAGGGGATCGAATTCTCCGGGGTTTCGGGGAGGTGAGAAAATCGATACGATCGCGTACCGGGTCGGGAGGGCCAGATCAAACGTCACAAACGGCGAATAAGATCGTGCGATACCTGCGCATCCGCGCGGGTATCCGCTTTTTGAAATTGGTTGGGCTCGGCCGATCGCGCTGCGATACGACGGCTAACGAACAGGAGACATTGGGATGAAACGGACACGCTCCAGCTTCCTGGCGACGGTGACGGCCGCGTCGGCTTTATTGATCGCGCTCGGCACTGCGCAGGCTGAGGAACTGCGTTTGCTCACCTGGGGTGGCTACGCGCCGGACGATGTGGTGGCGATGTTCGAGAAGGAGACCGGCATCGATGTCCAGGTCACCCTGTCGAACAACGAGGAGATGATCTCCAAGCTCCGCGCCACCCAGGGCGGCGGCTTCGATCTCGTCCAGCCGAGCCAGGATCGTATCGCCGGCCCGCAGGAGGAATACGGCATCTACAAGCCGCTCGATCTCTCGAAGATCAACTCCAGCCAGTTCATCGCCTCGATGCTGGAAGGCACCAAGAAGAACACCACGGTGGACGGTGAGGTCTACGGCGTGCCGCATGTCTGGGGCACCAGCGGCCTGGTGCTCGACACCAGCAAGGCCGCGAACGTCAAGGATTACGTCGACCTCTGCGATCCCTCGGTCGCCGGCAAGGTTTCCTACCGGCTGAAGCGCCCGACGCTGATCGGCTTCGCCTTCTCGATGGGCATGGATCCGTTCGCCGCCTATGGCGACGCCGACGCCTACAAGGCGATGATGGAAAAGGTCGGTGAGAAGCTCATTTCGTGCAAACCGAACGTCAAGGCCTACTGGACCGGTGGCGACGCGCTCATCAACCTCCTGCGCTCCGGCGAGGTGGTCGCGGCGATGGCCTGGGACACCGGCGGCTGGAAGCTCAACGACGAGAATCCCGACATCACGTTCGTCGCCCCGGCCTCCGGCGCACTCGGCTGGGTCGATACCTTCGCGCTGCCGGCCAAGACGCAGAACGAGGAGGCCGCCTACAAGTGGATCAACTTCGTGATGCAGCCCGAGATCGCGGCGAAAATCACCGCCGCGGCGGGTAACTTCACCGCTTCCAAGGGCTCCGACGCCTATGTTGACGACAAGCTGAAGGCGCAGTTCCAGAAGAGCTTCCCGCCGGAGGCGATCGACAACATCAAATGGTATCCGCCGGTTCCGGCCGGCATCGAGGACATCGAGGGAACCATCCTTGACCGGGTCCAGGCTTCCTGACGCGGATCGCATGACCCGTCCCGGCGACGACACCTGATCGTCGCCGGGTTCTCCACCCCGAGACTGCCGGCGGCGCCTCATGAGTGAACCGCAAGCCGTGCCCGCTTTCGATCTCGAATGCCGGGGGCTGACGCGCACTTTCGACCGATTCGTCGCGGTCGACAGCGTCGATCTTGCAATCCCCTCGGGCTCTTTCTTCTCGATCCTCGGCCCGTCGGGATGCGGAAAGACGACGCTTCTCAGGATGCTTGCCGGCTTTCTCAGCCCGACGGATGGAGACATCCTTATAAAAGGCAAGTCGGTGCTCGACGTGCCGCCCAACCGGCGGCCGGTGAACATGGTTTTCCAGCACCTCGCGCTGTTCCCGATGATGAACGTCGCTGACAATATCGGCTATGGCCTGCGCCGCCGCGGCATGGCCCGCGAGGACATCGCCAAACGCGTCGACGAGGCACTCGCCCGCGTTGGCCTGCCCGGATCGGGCAAGAAACGGATTTCACAGATTTCCGGCGGCCAGAAGCAGCGCGTGGCGATCGCCCGCTGCCTGGTCCTCGATCCGGACGTGCTGCTGCTCGACGAGCCGCTCGGTGCGCTGGACCTGAAGCTCCGTGAGCACATGAAGGTCGAGCTCAAGAAGCTCCAGCACGAGTTCGACACGACCTTCGTCTACATCACCCACGACCAGTCCGAGGCGCTGGTGATGTCGGACCGCGTCGCGGTGATGAATGCCGGACGCTTCGAGCAGGTCGGCAGGGCACAAGAGCTCTACTACCGGCCGCAGACCGCCTTCGTTGCGGGATTCGTTGGCGACAGCAATCGGTGGCAGGGCAGCGTCCGGACCGTAAGCGGCGACCGTGTGTCGGTGGTGACCGAGGACGGTATCGAGCTCGTCGGCGGCGGCAGTGGCATCTCCGTCGGAGACCGCGTCACCGTGTTCGTGCGGCCGGAGGCAATCGCCCTCGCGCGCGATGCCGACGGGCTCGCTTCCATGGCCAACCGGATGGACGGCACCGTGGCGAGTGTCCTGTTCAATGGCGCGGCCAGCCGGGTCCTGATCCAGGCCGGGCCGGCGGGTGCGGAGATCGACGTGGCATTGCCGCAGACCGGCGAGTTCCACGACCTCGCCATAGGGCAGCCGATCAGCTTCGGCTGGAGCGACGCCCAGACGACCTGCTTTGCGACGGGCTGAACCGATGGAGGGGCGCCGCTTCGCATTCTACCTCCTGCTTGCACCGCTGGTGGTCTGGCTCGGCGCGCTGCTCGTCATCCCGCACATAGAGCTGCTGCTCACTTCGCTGCAGGTGAAGGTCAAACCGCGGGTCTACGAGATCGGGCTCGACAATTATCTGCTGTTCTTCAACGAGCCACTGTACTGGAACACCTTCGCCCGGACGGCGCTGATGTCGATCGCGGCGACCGCCCTGACACTGCTGATCGGCTTCCCGATCTCCTACTTCATCGCCAAGCTTGCCCGCGGCCGCAGCCGAGCCTTCCTGTTCGTGCTGTGCCTGCTGCCGTTCTGGGTATCGGAACTGGTGCGGACCTTCGGCTGGATGATCCTCCTCCGCGAGACCGGAATCCTCAGCAACCTGCTCCAGTGGCTGGGCCTGACCAGCGGGCCGGTCGAGTTCCTTTACAATGACGCCGCGATCATGGTCGGCCTCGTCTATACGTCGATGCTGTTCATGGTTGTGCCGCTGGTGACGACGCTCGAAAGCCTCGACGACAGCTACATCGAAGCCGGCTACGATCTCGGCGGCAACGGCTTCGCGGTCCTCCGCGAGATCGTGATTCCCCACGCCATGCCGGGCATCGTTACCGGCTGCATCGTCGTCTTCATGCTGTCGCTCGGCAACTACCTGACGCCCGTCCTGCTCGGCGGCAAGGACAGCCTGTGGTTCACCGAGCAGATCTACGCGCAGTTCATCACGCGCTTCAACTGGGAACAGGGCTCGGCCTTCGGCTTCCTGCTGCTCATCCTGTCTTCGCTGATCGTGTGGGGCGGCCTCAGGCTGACCGGCCAGACCCTCGGCCAGACTGTCGGACAGGGGCAAGACGGCCAATGATCCCGTCGATCCCGATGAACCCGCTGCTGCGGAACGCCTACCGCGCCTATGTCGGCCTGTTCTTCATCTATCTCGCGGCACCGTTGGTCGTCGTGTCGGTATTCGCCTTCAACGACTCGCTCTTCCCCTCGCTGCCATGGAAGGGCTTCACCTGGGACTGGTTCTTCGGCGACACCGCGCCTCGCGTCGGACTGTTCCACGACACGTCGCTGCTCCGGGCGATCGGTGTCTCGGTCTTTGTCGCATTCTGGGTGACGGTGCTGTCCGTCGCGGTCGGCACCACCAACGCCTTCCTGTTCGAGCGCCGGGCGTTCCGCTTCCGCAACTTTGCCTATATCCTGATGCTGGCTCCGCTCGTCGTGCCGGGCATCATCCTCGGCATCTCGATCCTGGTGGCGAGCAGCGGCGTCGCCAACCGCTTCTACGACGCCGCCGGCGTCGAGCTTCAGGCGCTCAGACCGGGACTGGTGCTGGTCGTGCTCGGCCAGTTTTCCTTCATCGCCACGATCGCGACGCTGGTGATATCCGCCCGCCTCCGCAAGTTCGACATCGGGCTGGAGGAGGCGGCGCTCAATCTCGGCGCCACCCATTGGGTGGCGGTTCGTACCGTGACGCTGCCTTACCTCGCGCCGGCAATGATCGGCGCCGGTATCGTGGCTTTCCTGATGAGCTTCGAGAATTTCAATACGACGCTCATGCTGGTGGGGTCCGACGCGCCGCTGACCATCGCGCTGTTCGACCGGCTGAGGGAGGGCTCGACGCCGGTGCTCAACGCCATATCGCTGGTCCTGATGATCGCGTCGGGCGTATTGGCAATCGCCGCCATCAGCCTGCAACGGAACAACGCCAGCTAGACCGTCTTCCCGGGAACCCGGACCGTGCCACTTTCCAACATTCACATCGACGTCGCCAGCGCGTCCGTCGTTTCGTCGCGTTCCCAGACGGAGGCTTCGGCATGGCGATGGCTCCACGGTTGAACGCGATCGAACGTCGCCGCCGCAACCACGACGGCATGGTCGTCGAGGTGCCGACCGACGATCTGGAGGCGCCCGCGTGGAAACAATTGACATGCCCTGCGATTGGTGCAATCGATTGCTGAAAACAATAAGACGGCATATGAGCTAGATAGGGAGGTTCAGTTGTCCAGGCGCACCCTCATGCGCGGCGTGAAGGCGGTCAACGTGGCCTCCCTCGTCGGCGATTTCGACCGGACGGATATTGACAGAAGCATGATCGCCGCGATCGGGCGCGGCGTCGCCGCAGGCCAGGATGCGAAGGTTATCGACGGAGCCGATCTCCCCGTCATTCCCGGCATTCACCACCTATGATTTGCGATCGGGCACCTGACTCTGCCGAGTTCGGCGGCGACGCGCGCAGAACGCGAGCGCGTCCTCGTGCAATAGATCATCGAGGTCTACATCAAGGATACGTCCGAGTAGAATGAAGTCCAACCGGGCGAGCGCCCGCGGATGATATGGAGCCGAGACAGGGTAGGGATTCAGCCCGTCGCCGTAGCTGCAGGGCGTGAGAAGGCCGATGGAAGAAGAAGACAGGCCTAGCACTAGAAACCGGCGGTGGAGCGTTTTTCCCGCTGGATTGGCCAGGGGGTTCGTCACCGTCGTGGTGTCGACCGTTGCGCTGATCGCCGTTTGTTTCGTCTTCGCGCCTTCCAGCATATCGTCCGGTGCCCTGGCCGGCAGTCTGCCGTTCGCGGCCGTCCTTGCGATCGTCGGCCTCGGGCAAATGCTGGTGGTCCAGCAACGGGGGTTCGACCTGTCGGTCCCCGGTGCCGTGTCTCTCGCAGTCGTCGTTGCAACCCATGTCCCGGGTGGCAACAATGCCGAGCTGCTTCCCGCGGTCTTGATGGCGGTGGGCTTCGCTTTGGTCGCGGGGATCGTCAATGGCATCCTGGTCGCCATTGTCCGGCTGAACGCGATCATCGCCACGATCGGCATGAACGCTCTGCTGTATGGCGCTGTATTCGCCGTTTCTGGCGGCGTTCCGAGAATCACCACGCCTCTGCTGGCGGAAATCGCCGGCGGGGAGATGTTCGGCATCGCCAACTCGGTCTATTTTGCGCTGGCGGCATTGCTGGTGGTGTCCTTCGTCATGAAGAAGACCGTCGTGGGACGACGCTTCGAGGCGAATGGCGCAAACCCGGCGGCTGCCCGCGCCGTCGGCCTTCCGGTAAGCCTCGAAGTGTTGGCGTATATCTGTGCCCAACTTCTCTACTGTCTCGCGGGTGTCCTCCTGGCCGGAATCACGCGGGAGCCGACGGCGTTTCAGGGCGACCCCCTGCTGCTCCCGTCGGTTGCTGTCGTCGTTCTCGGCGGGACCTCTCTTCTCGGCGGCCGCGGCTTTCCCATCTCGACGGTCATAGCCGCGTTCTTCCTCAATCAGCTGACCCAATTCGCGCTCGCCGTTGGCGTGCCGTATTCGGCTCAGACCATCATCCAGGCCTTGGCGCTTGGTGTTGGTATCGGCGTCTACTCGATCCGGTGGACAAAAAACCCAACCAAAACCCCAAAACGTTCACGTGGAGGAAAATAATGGAATACTCGTCTCGTAAATGGCAGCTAGCACTCGCGACAGCGACAGTGTCCCTGGCTCTCGGGGCCTCCGCGGCCTATGCCGAGGACGTTCCCTCGTGGTGCGGTCCGAACAAGGCGACGCTGGCCTTGCTCGACGGATACGGCGGCAATAGCTGGCGTCTGGTCACGACGGCGTCAGGCAAGCAGGAAGCCGAGAAGTGCCCGAGCATCACCGAGTATTTCTACGCCGACGGCCAGGGCAACACGCAAAAGGCCATCTCCGACATCAACAGCTTCGCAGCACGCGGTATCGATGCGCTGGTGGTGTTCGGTGACGCCGGTCCGGCCGTGTTGCCGGCGCTGACGAACGCCTACAGGGCCGGGTCGGGTGGTCGTGCCGTACCGGGTCGACGTCGGCGGCGAAGCGGGAAAGAACTACTCGAAATACGTCGGCACGGATTCCCGTGAGGATGGCGTGGCCTGGGGCAAATGGATCAAGAGCATCCTGCCCGATGGCGGCAATCTGCTTTTCCTCAGCGGGCCAGCCGGCAACAGCCAGGGCTTGACGGAGCTGGATGGGCTGAAGTCGGTCCTCGGCGACGAGTACAAGTTCCTCAACCCCGAACCCTTTGACGTGACGAACTGGGATCCCGCGCTGACCCAGCAGGTGCTGACGGCGGAAATCTCGAAGAACGACAAGATCGACGTCATCGTTTCCGACTTCGGGCCGTCGCTGGTCGGCGCGCTTCCGGTGTTCAAGAAGTTCAACCGGTCGATCCCCGCGCTTGCCACATCCGACGGGAACTCGCTCGGCTGCTTCTGGACCGACAACCAGGCCGACAATCCGGACTTCAAGCTGTTCACCCGCGCAACCGGCAATGACAACGTGCGTCTTGCCGTTCAGTGGGCAGTGGCGCTGGCGACGGGCGGAGAACCTCCGAAAGAAGATGTCTTCAACGCTCCCAACTTCGAGAATTCGGTGACGGGTGACCCGAGCAAGGTGCAATGCCGGCCGGATCTCCCCGGTTCGATCTACCTGTCGGCCCAGATGTCTGGCGACGACCAGGCGGCGGCCGTCAACCAGTAGGCGTGTGCGTCACGGTGGCCCCGGTGGGACGACCCTCACCGGGGCCGCTTTGATTTGCAGAGACGCACTTGGTCGGGGAAGCCATGCAAGACACTGCTGATGCGATAAGGTCCGGAGATTTGGCAGGCCTTGAGAATCGCGGATCGGGTCAAGGCCCGGTCACCATCAGCCTGTCCGGCATTTCCAAGTATTTTTCCGGCGTTGCGGCGCTGGCGGACGTCAGCGTGGAATTCTACCCCGGAGAAGTTCACGCCCTTCTCGGCGAGAACGGCGCCGGCAAGTCGACGATGATGAACATCATCTCCGGCACGCTACACCCGGAGGCAGGCACGATCGATTTCGAGGGCCGTCGCGTTCCCTGGATGTCCCCGGAGACAGCGGCGTCGCTGGGTATTTCGATTTCCTTTCAGCACCCGGCTGTGCTTGACGACCTGTCCGTGCTCGAGAATCTGCAGGTCGCGCTGCCGAAATCGCTTTTCGAAGGAAAGTCCACGCAGGCCGTTGCGCGAGGCATGCTGGACGCCGTCGGCCTGCGCGTGCCGCTGCGGACGCGCGGTGACTCGCTGACGGTGGCGCAGAAGCATTTGCTCGAAATCGCCAAGGCCCTGGCGATCGATCCCAAGGTGCTGATCCTTGACGAGCCGACCGCTTCACTCGACCAGGACGCGACCGACATGCTGTTCGGTCGCATTCGCGAGGTCGTGAAGAAGGGAACGTCGGTCATCTACATAACCCATCGCCTGGCGGAACTCCGCCAGATCGCTCATCGCGTCACGGTGCTTCGCGACGGTCGCGTGAGGGGCAGTGCGATGGTCAACGAGATCGGCGACGACGCGCTTTTGAGCTGGATCGTCGGTCGCGCGCTCGGATCGACCTTTCCACCGAAGTCGCAAACTCTTTCGAAAGACAACGTCCTCTCCGTTCAGTCCATCAGCGGCCAGGGGTTCAAGGATGTGAGCTTCGACGTCGCGCGCGGGCAGATCGTCGGAGTGGCCGGCGTCGAGGGCAATGGTCAATCCGAGTTGATGCGTGCGCTCGCCGGTCTGCAGCCCTCCGAGGGCGCAATCCAGCTCAACGGACGCGTGCTGAATCACAATGAGCTGTTGCGTGAGGCCGCTTTCATGCCGTCGGACCGGCATGCCGAGGGGTTGGCCAGTGGCCTGACGGCGCGCGAAAACGCGGCCTTGGCTGCGCTGGACAAGTTTGCCTCGCACGGCGTCCTCAGCCGCAGCAAGGAATTGGGCAGCGTGAGGGCCGCTTTCAAATCGCTCGACGTCCGGGCGCCGAGTATCGAAGCGCCGGTGATGTCTCTGTCGGGCGGTAATCAACAAAAGGTGGTGATGGCGCGCGCGCTGCTCTCGGATCCGCGTCTGATCGTAGCCGACGAACCGACCCAGGGCGTGGATGTTGGTGCGCGGGCCGAAATCTATCGGATCCTGCGCGAGGTAGCCGATGCCGGGACGCCGGTTATCGTCAATTCTTCCGACGCTGCCGAACTTGAAGGGCTTTGCGACAAGGTCGTCGTCATGTCGCGGGGGCATGTCGTTGAGACCCTCAGCGGCGGTGACGTCCTTGAAGCCCGCATCGTCGCCGCGGCGGTCAGCGCCGCCACGCACCATAATGTCGGCGAGATCGCCTCGCCCGATCGTGGCCGGGGCGCGCGGGCGGGCTTCAGGCACTTTGTCCAGACCGACAACGCGCCCGCCGTGCCCCTCGCGATCGTTTCGGTACTGCTGGCGCTCTTCGTCTTCGCCCAGAACCCCAATTATCTGTCCGCTTTCAACGTCTCGAACATCCTGCTGCTGGCAACCGCCCTCGGCTTCATCGCGCTGGGGCAGACCGTGGTGCTCCTGTCGGGGGGCATCGATCTGTCGGTGGGGCCGCTTGCGGGATTCCTTGTCGTGATCGCCTCGTTTTTCATCAACGACGGCCAATCGGCGGCGACGATCGCATTGGGGTTCGGCCTGATGTTTGGCGCCGCGCTGGTCGTCGGTACCGTCAACGGGCTTCTCATCCGATTCGCCAACTTCACGCCCATCGCGGCGACACTTGCGATGTTCATCGGGCTTCAGGGTTTCAGCTTTCTGCTGCGCAATGGTCCGGGCGGATATATCAACTTCGACGTTGTCGATGTGATCACCTGGAAGCTCGGACCGGTGCCCGTCGCGTTCCTTGTGCTGGTTGCCTTTGCGATCGCGGCCGAATACGCGCTGCGGCGGCTGCGGCCGGGCTGGCAACTGCGGGCGACCGGATCCGATGAGGAATCCGCGCGCAGAATTGGTATTCGGATCGATCGCACCTTGGTCGCCGCATACATCGTCACCTCGCTGTTTACAGCGCTTGGCGCGGTCATGCTGATGGCGCAGATCGGCGTCGGCGATCCCCAACAGGGTGCGAACTACACGCTGGCAAGCATCACGGCGGTGGTTCTGGGCGGCACCAGCCTGCGTGGCGGTCGCGGCACGTTTATCGGCACGCTGCTCGGCGCGGTCCTGCTCACCGAAGTGCTCAACGCCGTTTCGTTCCTGGGGCTATCGCAGACCTATCAATACCTGTTCCAGGGTGCGCTGATCCTGGTCGCGGCTCTCGTCTACTCGACGGTACGGGGATGGGCTCGCTGAAGCGGGGCTCCTCTTCCCTCCGGTTCGGGGTAGAGACGCTGGACTGTCGCTAGGCGACGCCGACGAGGATCTTCATCTGCTCACCGCTCGGATCGAGCAGGGAGCGGAACCCCTTGTCGACGATATCGTCGGCGGCGATGCGGGCGGTAACGATCTTCTCGACGGGCAGCTTGCCGCTCTCGATCAGCGAGATGACACGCGGCCAGATGGTGATCGGGTAGCACCAGGTCGCCTCAATGGTGATGTCCTTCATCGTCCACAGGGAGGGGTCGACCGAGGCGCGCTTCACATGCAGCCCGACCTGCGTGACCGTGCCGTGGTTGCGCACCGCCTCGATACAGAGGTTGAGAGCGGCCTCGTTGCCGACGCATTCGATGGCGGAGTCGACGCCGACGCCTTCCTCGGTCGCATCGCGGATGATCTGCAGAACGTCGTCCGTCTTCGGGTCGAGCACGGCCTCCGTCACGCCGAACGACTCGATCTGGCGCCGCCGGTTGGGATTTGGCTCGCTGACGAAGATCTTGGTGGCGCCGACCGCATGACAGGCGAGGACGGTGAGGGCGCCGATCGGGCCGGCGCCGGTGACCAGGACGGTGCTGCCGCCGGTGATCTTGGCTCGGTCGACACCATAGAGGGCGACAGCGGCAGGCTCGACCAGTGCGCCCTGTTCGTCGGAGACACCTTCCGGAATGAGGCTGGCGTTGTAGTCGTTGATAACCGCCAGTTCAGCCATGCCGCCCCAGGCCCAGCTGAGGCCTACACAGCCCATGCTCGGGCTGAGATGGTTGAGCCCGCGGCGGCTGTAATAGTCGTCGAGCGGCATGATCAGCGGTTGGATCGAGATGCGGTCGCCGGGGCGGACGCGCCGGACATCGGCACCAATCTCCAGAACCTCGGCGGAGAATTCGTGGCCGAGGATCTGCGGCAGCTCGGCGCCGGTGAATTTGTGCGCCGTCTTCGGCGTGACGATCGGGCCGGCGGCAAACTCGTGCAGATCGGTGCCGCAGATACCACAGCCCAGCGGCCGGACCTTGAGCTGCTTTGGGCCGAAATCCTTCGGCTCGGCGACGTCCTCGACCCGAATGTCTCCCTGACCGTAGTAGCGTACCGCTTTCACGTGCGTCTCCCGAACAATGCCGTTAATTTTTGCTGCTCGACGTTGCCGCTTGCCGCAGAACGCAGCGGCGGATATCGGCGCCGGCTCACCCGTTCAGCCTATGGGCACGTCGACCCTTAGTCTATCACCCAAAATAGCCGAAATGGATAGGATCGACACTCCCCGTCGTTACGCAGGTTGTGCTCCGCACAAGCGGCCCTTGCCGGCCCGAGCGTCAAGGGATGACTGGACCATCGGTTCGTTCAGCCATCCCTCCAGTCCCTGCGCTGAAGCTCTAGGAACGCGCCGCGGTCACCATGATCTCGACGGTATAGGCCGGATCGGCGAGCTTGGCCTCCACGCAGGCGCGCACCGGGGGCTCGCCTTCCGCCACCCATTTGTCCCACTCGGCGTTCATTTCGTCGAAGGTGCCGATATCGGCCAGCCAAACGTTGGCGGTCAGCAGTTTCGACTTGTCGGTCCCGGCTTCCGCCAGGAGCTCGTCGATACGGGCGAGCGTATCGCGGGTCTGGTCGGCGACGCTGGCCCCAGGCGCCCGCTGGGCGACCTGCCCTGCCAGATACACCACGCCTCCACTCGATACGACCTGGCTCATGCGCCGGTTGACGTGCTTCCGTTCAATGCTCATTTGCATTTCCCTTTTCTGAACCCGAATCGAAATCAATTCGCTCATCATCGCCATGTTGACTGCAAACGCCAAAATTCACGACCGTCGCTCCTTGGGGCCAGGCCGACAGGGCGACGACGAGCACCGGCGTTCCATGCGGGATTCGTGCGCCTGGCTACCTGGTCATGTTGTGCGAAAACGTCTCGTTGGGACTGGTCGAAAGGGTTCGCGGACGGATCAGTTCAGGCTCGATCTGCAGGCACGGTGCTCCTTCGACATCGCCCTCGATGATGCGGAATGCCTCGGCGATCAGCCTGT
The DNA here is from genome assembly GCA_963812275.1 of uncultured Alphaproteobacteria bacterium. Taxonomy (GTDB): domain Bacteria; phylum Pseudomonadota; class Alphaproteobacteria; order Rhizobiales; family Kaistiaceae; genus Bauldia. Next base: position 389,762 of record CAWEUQ010000021.1, read on the forward strand.
CGACGTTCTGGCGCATCATGATCACCGGAAAATGCATGAACGAGACGAACGGATCGTAGTCGTAGCAGCCGACGACGATGTTGTGGAATGCGTCGGCGGGCAGCGTCGAGAAATATTTGAGGACGCCCTCGAGTACGAAGGTCGAGTTGATGAAGAGTCCGGTCGGCAGGCCGCCGATCCGGTCGCAGAGATCGCGGACGTCGGTAGCCGACGCGTCGGGATCGTAGCTCTGCGCGAAGATCAAGTCGTCGGCGGCCTCTCCGCGCTGCTCCGCCACCACGTCCTTGAAGGCGCGGATGCGCTCGGCGGTGGCGAAGTCCCATTGCGCGCCGCCGATGAAATACGCCTTGCCGCGCAACGGATCGTCGCACGCCGGCATCGCCTTCAGGATTTCGCAGGTGAGCTGGCGGGCACCGCTGTAGTTATTGCTGATTACCGAAGGCGCCTTGGTGCCGGGAAGGTCGACATTGACGTGCTTGAGATGAACCGCCGAGCAGATGTCGGACAGTGCGTCCGGATCGGTGGCCCCGACAATCAGCAGTGAATCGACGGCATAGGAGATCAGCGTCTCGACCGTCCGGCGCTCCTCGGCGGGATCGCGCAGCGTGCTGACGACCACCGGGCACATGCCGCGGGCGCGGACATGGGCCTCGAAGATCTGCGACATCGCTGAGTAGAACCGGTTCAGGTGGGCCGGCAGCACCATACCAACCAGCCCGGAGCGGGCCTTGCGGAGCCCGCGCGCCTGCATGTTGGTGGTGTAACCCTGCTTCTCGGCGAGCCGCTGGATCTCGAGCGCCGTACTCTCCTTGATGCGCCGGGTCCGCCAGGTGCCGCTCAAGGCCGCGCTGACGGTCGACGGCGAGGCACCTGTCGATCGGGCGATGTCGTAAATGGTCGTCTTGCCGGCGGAACGTCGTTTCTTTTTCATCTTGCCTGGCCGTCTGATGGCTTCTGTTGCCGCATCCCTTGACACCAATGCGGTTTGTCTGCATGAATTGCTACATCGATTGTGCAGAACAATCCAGTGCCATCGACTGGTTTGGAACGCCGGTGGGAGGAAACAGCCGGAAACGCTGCATTATCGACTGCGCGGATCGGTTTGCACAATCGAATGTGCAGCCCATCCGGCCTAACAAGAACGGCGCCACTGGTGGCGCTCAGGAATGGGAGGATTGCAATGCTCAAATATTTTGCTGCGCCCCTGCTCGCCGCGGTCGTCGTTTCAGCGGCCTTCGCGAGTGGTGCCGCGGCCCAGGACAAGCCGACCATGGGTGTGGTCGTCAAGATTGGCGGTATTCCGTGGTTCAACGCCATGGAGGTCGGTATCGAGGAACAGGGCAAGGCACTCGGGATCGACGCCTCGATGATCGGGCCGACCAGCGCCGACCCGGCGCTCCAGGTCCGCGCCATCGAGGACCTGATCGCCAAGGGCGTCGACGTCATCGGTGTCGTCCCCAATGACGCGAACGCCATCGAGCCGGTGCTCCAGAAGGCGCGCGATGCCGGCATCAAGGTGATCACCCACGAATCGCCGGCCCAGAAGAACGTCGACTGGGACTTTGAGATGGCTTCGTCGAAGGGTTTCGGCGAGGCGCATGCGAAGCTTCTGGCCGAGCAGATGGGCGGCAAGGGCGAGTACGGCGTCTATGTCGGCTCGCTGACGGTGCCGCTGCACAATGCGTGGGCCGATGCCGCGATCGCCTATCTCAAGGAGAACTATCCCGACATGAAGCAGGTCGGCGAGCGCTACGGCGTGGCCGAGAACGTCGACGACAGCCGCAAGACGGCGCTCGACCTGATCGCCGCCAACCCGGACATGACGGGCTTCCTCGCCTTCGGCAGCCAGGGTCCGATCGGCATCGGCCGGGCGCTTGAGGAGACCCGCAAGGTCGGCGAGATCGCCGTGGTCGGACCGTTCTCGCCCGGACAGGGCCGGCAACTCGTCCAGGAAGGCGCGATCAGCGGCGGCTTCATGTGGAACCCGATGGAGGCCGGCCGGGTCTTCGTGCGGATCGGCAAGATGCTGGTCGACGGCGACACCATCGCCGACGGCACAGAGATCGAGGGTCTTGGCGTCGTCCATCCCGACGGCACTGCCATAATCGTCGATGCGCTGGTTCCGATCAACAAGGATACCGTGGACGGCCTTGCCGACCTCGGCCTCTAGGTCTCGGAAAAACCGGCGGGCCGTCCGTGCCGGGCGGCCCGCCCTCGCTCAAGACAGCTGCACACGTCCCGGGGGTTCGCATGGACTCGTGCCTCGAGGCGGTAACGACGGCGCCAGGCCGTCGGAAATGTCCCTCGGCCATGCTTCGGCCGATCGAGGGAGCAAGGGGGGAAGACCATGACCGATGACGGCGGACTGAAGAAGATCTTGATCCTGCCAACGGGCCCACTTTGCGCGACGGCATTGTCCTTGTCGTTCGAGGTGACGATACTGACGCTGCGCGACATGACCACCGACGAGCCGGCGGTCACGCGGGCCAACCATACGAACCGCGCGTAGGCGACGGGGACGCCGGAGACAGACGGTGGGCGAGGAAACCCAAGGGGCAGCGAAGACCGGCGCCGCCGCGCCGGCGCTCCGTTTCGCGCACGTCTCAAAGTCCTTCGGCGGCATCCGCGCCCTCGACGACGTATCCCTTGAGGTACTGCCGGGCGAGGTGCACTGCCTTGCCGGCGAGAACGGCTCCGGCAAGAGCACGCTGATCAAGATCATCACCGGCGTCTATACTCCCGACCCAGAGGCCGAGATGGAGTATTTCGGCAGACGGGTCGCCTCGGTCACGCCGATCTCCGCCCGCGCCTTCGGCATCGACGTTATCTGGCAGGACCTGGCGCTGTTTCCCCAGATGACGGTTGCCGAAAACATCGCCTTCGGCGAGCTGCTTGGCGCGCGACCGCGACTGGTGCACCGCGGCCAGATGCGGGCCAAGGCCGTGCGTGTCCTCGACCGCCTCGGCGTCACGCTCGACCTGGCGGCGCCGCTGAACACGCTGTCCATTGCCGAGCGCCAGATCGTTGCCATCTGCCGGACGCTGGTCGGCGACGCGCGGCTGGTCTTCATGGACGAGCCGACGGCATCGCTCACCCATTCGGAGACCAACAGCCTGCTGGCGATTGTCGAGAAGCTCTCCGCCGACGGCGTCGCCGTGGTCTTCGTCAGCCACCGTCTCGCCGAAGTCATGAAGATCTCGAACCGGGTCACGGTGCTCCGCGACGGCCGCAAGGTCGGCGTCTACGACACAGCGAGCATGACCCAGTCGCACCTGACCGAGCTGATGACCGGCAAGACCTTCGACAGCGTCGTCATCGGTCGCGATCGCTCCGATGCGCGACCTGTGCTGGAGGTCACGGGGCTGACGCGGGCCGGCGAATACCAGAACATCGACCTCACCATCGGCGCCGGCGAGGTGGTGGGCCTCACCGGGCTGATCGGCGCAGGCCGCACCGAGCTCGGACTCAGCCTGTTCGGCATGACCCGGCCGGACCGCGGGGACATCCGACTGAACGGTGAGCCGGTCGCCTTCCGCTCCAACCGCGAGGCGATCGCTGCCGGCGTTGCTTATGTGTCGGAGGACCGGCTGACGCTGGGGTTGGTGCAGCCGCAATCTATTGCCGACAACATCGTGCTGCCGGTCCTCGGCAAGATCGTTAACGGCCTCGACCTGATCTCTACCCGCAAGAAAACGAACCTCGTCAACCACTGGATCCGCGAATTGAACACCAGGATCGGCAAGCCGGAGGATGCGGTGTCGACGCTTTCCGGCGGCAATCAGCAACGTATCGTGCTGGCCAAGTGGCTCGCCACCGAGCCGAAGCTGCTGATTCTCAATTCTCCGACCGTCGGCGTCGATGTCGGCGCCCGCGCCGGGCTCTTCTCGATCGTCCGCCATCTCGCCGAGCAGGGACTGGCGATCCTGCTCATCTCCGACGAAGTGCCGGAGGTCTATTTCAACGCCGACCGCATCATCCACATGGCCGGCGGGCGTTTCGTCGCCTCATACAATCCCGGGGAGATGGCGCTCGGCGACATCGAGAAGGCGGTCTATGCTTAGGCTTCTCAACTCCACCGAAGGGCGGCTGACCGTCGTTCTGATCCTGGTCTGCCTGCTGCTTTCGATCGCCAGCGACCAGTTCTTTACACTTGGCAACTTCTCCAATCTGCTGGCCTCCAGTTCGGTGAACCTGATCTTCGCGGTCGGTCTGGTCGTGGTGCTGATCGCCGGCGGCATCGACATCTCTTTTGCCGTCGCCGCCTCGGTGGTCCAGTACCTCACCGCCAATGCGCTGCAGATGGTCGACGGCGGCAACTGGTTCTACGGCTTTCTGTTCGCCGGCATCTTCGGGATCGCGCTCGGCGCTATCAACGCCGCCCTCATCCACTATTTCCGGATCATCTCGATCGTCGTTACCATCGCCACGTTCAACGCCTATTTCGGGCTGTTGATGTTCATCACCAAGGGCCGGAACATCTACGACCTGCCGGGATGGTGGACCCAGCAGATCGTGCTCGTCGAGACCCAGACGTCGAGCGGCGCCTGGGCGGAGGTGACCCTGCCCGGCGCGGTGATGGTCGTTGCCGCCCTCGCCACCTGGTTCCTGATCAACCACACGACCACCGGCCGCCAGCTCTACGCCTTCGGCGACAATCCGGAGGGCGCCAGGCGTGAAGGCATCAGCGTTGGCGCCATGCAGTTCATCGCTTTTTGCTGGATGGGACTGATGGCCGGGATCGCCGGGCTGATGCAGGTGAACTTCGTCAAGGAGGTCGTCCCGAATGCCCTGATCGGCCGCGAACTCGAAGTGCTGGCCGCCGTCGTGCTGGGCGGGGCGCGGCTCGGCGGCGGCCGCGGCTCGGTGCTCGGCTGCGTGCTTGGCGTTCTGCTGGTCGCGATCATCCAGAACGGCCTAAACTTGCTTGGCGTTTCGCCCTATGCCTTCAAGATGGTGGTCGGCGCCTTCATCCTGTTCGCCATCTCGACGTCGAACGTCTCCCTGAAGAAGCTGTTCAGGGCGCGATAGGGGGCGGCGATGATTGAATCCTACCGCAAGTTGCGCGATCTGGTGGGCGCCGAGGTCCTCGGGCTGGTCGCCTTCCTGGTCATCGTGGTCGCCGCTTTCAGTCTCGCCACCCCGCGCTTCCTGACCACAGAGAACTTCGGATCGATCGCCTTCCAGCTCCCCGAACTCGGCCTGCTGACATTGGCCATGCTGGTGCCTATCCTCTCCGGCGGGCTCAACCTTGCAATCACCTTCACCGCCAATTTCTGCGGGCTGACGCTTGCCTGGGTGCTGCAAACCCACGGCGGCGTTGACGCCGGAGTCGGGGCCTTCATCCTTGGCTGCGTCGCGGCCATGGCGGTCGGCGCGACCGCCGGCCTCATCATGGGACTGGTGATCGCCTATGTCGGCGCCCATCCGATTTTGGTGTCGCTGGCGATGATGATCTTCATCCGCGGCCTCGGCGAATTCCTCACGCGCGGCGGCGACATCTCCGGTTTCCCAAGCTTCATCCAGCCAATCGGCCACGGCAGCCTGCTCGGCATTCCGATCCCGCTCCTGGTGTTCCTCGCCGCGGCGATCGTCTGGTTCGTCATGCTCGGTCGCACCCGCCACGGATTCTCTATCTACATGCTCGGCTCCAACATCGAGGCAACGCGCTATTCCGGCATCCCGACCAAGCGGACGCTCACCTTGATCTACACCCTGTCCGGCCTGATGTGCGCCATCGCCGGAATCATCATGGTCGCTCGCTTCAATTCCGTCCGGGTCGGCCATGGCGAAGCCTATCTCCTGATCACCGTGCTTGCCTGTTTCCTCGGCGGCGTCGATCCGTTCGGCGGCTTCGGCAGGGTCGTCCCGGTGGTCCTTGCGCTGCTGATCCTCCAGGTTCTGTCGTCGGGGCTTAATCTCCTCGGCGCGAACCAGCACCTGACGACGGCGGTCTGGGGGCTGTTCCTCATCGCGGTGATGGTGATCCGCTTTGGCTGGCGATGGCTCGCGCTTGGTCGGGAATGAGGAACGATCCGGTGGGTACTGCGCGGACCACACGGGAGGCAAGACGGTGAGCGCCGTGGCGATCCTCGACGTCGGCAAGACCAACGTGAAGCTGACGGCGGCCTCGCGCGACGGCCAACTTCTGGAGACGGTTTCGCTGGCAAACGGACCGGGAGCGCCGCCGCCTTACTTGCACGTCGACACCAAGCGCATCGATGCCTGGCTGCTCGACGAGCTGCCGGCGCTGGTGCACCGTCATGACATCGGCGCGATCGTTGCCACCGGACATGGCTCGGCCGGTGCGCTGGTCGATGACGACGGATTGGTCATGCCGATGGTCGACTATGAAGCGGAGGTGCCGGAAGCGGTGACCGCAGCCTATGTCGCGTCGGTCGCTTCCTTCCGCGCGCTCGGCAGCCCGCTGATGCCGCGAGCAGCGCATATGGCGCGCCAACTCCTGTGGCTGGAGACCGAATGGCCGGAGAAAGTGGCACGCGCCCGCTGGTTCCTCGGCGGCCCGCAATACTGGGCCTTTCGCCTGTCCGGCAACGGCGCCAGCGAATACACCTACCTCGCCGCCCAGACGCATTTCTGGGATTTCGATCAGCGCGCCTTCTCGAAGATCATCCGGGATCGCGGCTGGCAGCGCCTGATCCCGCCGCTGACGCCGGCCTGGAAATCGGTCGGGCCGATCCGGCCGGAGCTGGCACGGGATCTCGACATTCCGGCGGACGTTGAGATCCTTTGCGGCATCCACGACTCCACCGCCAACTTCTACCGCTACCAGCAGGCCGGACTGACCGACCTGACACTGATCTCGACAGGCACGTGGATCGTCGGGTTGAGCGACGGCGCGGCCCCCGAAACCGGCTACGAGCAGGGCTACGTGACGCGGAACCTCGACGTCGACGGCCGCGAGCTTTCGGGCATTCTCGCGATGGGCGGCCGCGAGTTCGCTCTGATCGCCGACGAAGCGCCGGAGACGCCGGTCGCGGAGGCAACGATCGCCGCTCTCGTCGCCGCCGGCACCATGGCTCTCCCGTCTTTTGTCGAGCAGGACGGAGTCTTCCCGGACAGCGCCATGAAGGGCCGCATCATCGGGCCTGAACCCGAAACCCCGGCGGCCCGGCATGCGCTGGCGCTCCTCTACGTGTCCCTTCTCACCGACATCTGCCTCGACCGGCTCGGCGCCGACGGCACCATCGTCCTCGACGGCAGCTTTGCCAGGGATCCGCTCTACCCGGCTCTGGTGTCAGGCCTGAAGCCTGGCCGGGAGGTCTTTTTCAACACCGACGCCTATGGCACCGCTTCGGGCGCCGCCCTGCTTGCTGACCACCCGCGCCGGACCGCCGTCGCGCCGGTGGCTATCGAGGGTGCGCACGCTGTCGCTATTGCCGGGCTTGCGGCCTATCGCCAAACATGGCGCGAGCGCGCCGAAGCCAATCACGCCAACTGAAAAGAGACCAAACCATGAGCGAACTCACCAATCTCGACCTCCGCAAGCAGATGGTCGACATCGCCCGCCGCATGAATGCGAGCGGCATCAACCAGGGCACCGCCGGCAACCTGTCGCAGCGCCTCGACGACGGCTTCCTGATCACCCCGTCCTCACTTCCCTACGACCGCATGGAAGCCGAGGATATCGTCGAGATGAGCTTCGACGGCACCTACGTCGGCAAACTTCGGCCGTCGTCGGAGTGGCGCTTTCACCGCGACATCCTCAAACACCGGTCGGACATCAACGTCGTCCTTCATTGCCATTCGATTTACGCGACGACGCTTGCCTGCCAGTACAAGCCGATCCCCGCCTTCCACTACATGGTCGGCGTCGCCGGCGGCAACACCATCCGCGTCGCCAAATACGCGACCTTCGGCACCCAGCAGCTCTCCGACAACGCCATCGAGGCGCTGGAGGGACGGCTCGCCTGCCTGCTCGGCCAGCACGGCCAGATCTCGCTCGGCAAGACGCTGGAAAGCGCCCTCGCTCTGGGCCAGGAGGTCGAGACGTTGTCACGGCTCTACGTGCAGGTGCTGACGCTCGGCGATGCGCCGATCCTCTCCGACGAAGAGATGGAAAGAGTGATCGAGCAGATGCGCAAGATGAGCTACGGCCAGATGCCCGACGCCGAGGGAATCAACGATGTGCCGAGAAAGCGGGACAGTTAAGGATCTTGCGCCGCTCAGACAGTGGTTCGGCCCACCGCTCCGGTCGCGGTCCGATAACGCCGCCGGAACACGTCGAGTCGATTTTTGCCGCCTCTTCGGGCGGTGGTAATCGAACGCGCGGCTCCGGAATACGGTTTCGCTCGAAAAGCGATGACAGGAGCGGGACGATCGGTTCCTGGTTGACAGGCTGCAGCGGCACCGTCGCCACAGACTCTATCGGCAACCCCTGGGGCCGCAATCGCGAAGGCCATCCAGCAGGCGTCGGCGCGCGGATTTAGTAGAGTCCCATGTTGCGCTGGAGCGCATTGGAGAAATGGACCTGCAAGGCGTTCTGCGCAGCCGCTGCGTCGCGCCGCCGGCAGGCCTCGATGATGACGAGATGCTCGCGGAGCGAACGCAGCGCCAGCGGCGCGGTCACCTTGCGGTCGAGCCGCACCAGCCGCAGGTAGTTGTGGATGCGGCGGTAGCTGGTGTCGATGAGCGGATTGCTGAGGCTCGCGATGATCGAGTTGTGGAGCAGTTCCTCAAGGCGCTCGAGCTCGTCGCGCGCCGCCTGGCTCAATCCCTCCGACTCGATCATGGCGACGGCGTCCGCGTGACGACGCTCGATCTCTGCCATCGCCGCCTCCTCGGCGGTCTCGGCATAGACGGCAACAGCCGCCCCCTCGACGATGCTCCGGAACTGGTAGGTGGCGCGGGTCAGCTCGAGTCCCGGCTTCACGAATTCGATGCCGGCGCGCGGGTGGATCGTCAGGATCTCCTCCGCCTCGAGCACACGCAGCGCGTCGCGGAGCGGACCGACCGGAACGCCGGTTAATTCGACAAGCTCATTCTGGGACACACGGGCCCCGGCGGGAAGCCGTCTCTCGAAGAGCACCTCGAGGACGCGCTGATACGCGATATCGCTCAGCCGTAGATGCGCGCTCGCCATCAATTCGCCCCCCGCACGTTCGTTTCGCCCTTGCATACTCATTATGCATCTTGCCGAATTTCGCATCACTCGTTTTCAATTTCCCCGCAATCGCGTGATCGGCGACAGCCAGGTCAGAATCGACACCGTCAATGTCGCCGCCGTCGAGCTCTTCGACAAGCAGGGTCGCAGCGGCCTCGGCTTCGCCCAGCGACTGTTCCAGCCTTTTCCGCAGACTCGGGAGATCGAGCGCGTGTTCGCCGAGGAGGCCTGGCCGGGTGTCGAAGGCCAGACGCCGATGGCCATCGTTCATCGCGTCAATCGTCCACGCGGCGGCAACCAGCGCGGCTTCAGCCTGCCGTTCGAGGAAGCGGTACAGGTCGCGCTCTGGGACCTTGCCGCAAAACAGGTGGACCTTCTCCTCCACCGCCTTCTGGGCAGCCGTCGCGACCGGGTTAAGGCCTATGCCTCGGGGCTGGATTATCATCTGAGCGACGAGGACTTCACCGAATTCTTCGGCCATGCCGACGCGATCGGCTACAGCGCATTCAAGATCAAGGTCGGCAGCCCCGACTTCGATCGCGATCTCCACCGGCTTAACCTGCTTCCCAAGACGTTACGGACCGGTGCGTGCGTGATGATCGACGCCAACGAGGCATGGGGCGCCAAGGAAACGCTGGTCAAGCTGACGGCGATCCGGGACGCCGGCTATGCGCTGACCTGGGTCGAGGATCCGATCCTGCGCTCCGACTTCGAGGGCCTGCGGATGCTCCGCAACGGCGCTCCCTGGACCCTGATCAATTCGGGCGAATACCTCGACGCGGCGGGCAAGCGTCAACTCATGCTCGCCGGCGCGATCATCGCCTTCTGGACCGGCGCCGGAGGATGGATCATCGTGATGTACGGCGCGCTCAACAACATCAGCAAGGACGTGATGGAAGCCGCCCGCGTCGACGGGGCAGGCCCTGTCAGAACCGCCTGGTCCATCCAGATACCGCTGCTGCGGAAGTGGATCTCCTACATGGTCATCCTTTCCTTCGCAGGCGGAACGCAGCTTTTCGTCGAGCCGAGAATCCTCTCCCAGGCAAGCCGGGGCGTGGTCTCCCAAGACTATTCCCTGAACCAGCTTGCCTTCCTCTACGCTTTCAAGCAGAGCGACTTCAACGGCTCGGCCGCCATCTCTCTCGTCCTGCTGATCGTCGCGCTGGCGCTCAGCATTGTCTTCGTCTTCCGTGGTGGTCTCTTTGAGCGCGCCTGACAGAAACCGGGGATCGCGGAACCCGCCATCGCCGGGCGCCTTTCTCGGCAGGGCGGCCGCAGCCCTGCTGCTCCTGACCTTTGCGCTGTTTTTCATCGTGCCGCTGGTCTGGCTGCTCATCGCGCCGACCAAGACCGACCGCCAGCTGCTCCTCGACCACCCCTTCTCGCTTGGCGACATGGCGACCCTGGCGGAAAACTGGTCGACACTCGTCTCGTTTCGGACCGGGCTCATCTGGCGGTGGATCGCCAATTCAGCCTTCTACTGCGCCGCGGCGCTGGCGATCACCGTCGTCACCAGCATCCCGGCGGGATATGCCCTGGCGTTCACCGAGTTCCGCGGACGCCGGGCGCTTCTCGGCCTGACCCTGATCGTCATGCTGGTGCCGAGCACCGCGCTGGTGCTGCCGATCTTCCTGGAGATCAGCGCGGTCAGGCTGATCGGCCATCCGCTGGCGGTGATCCTGCCCTTCTCCTTCTTCCCGTTCGGCGTGTATCTCACCTACATCTATTTCTCGACGGCGATGTCCCGCGACCTCCTCGACGCGGCGCGGATCGACGGAGCCGGCGAATTCCAGGCCTTCACCCGGATCGCCCTGCCGCTCTCCACGCCGGTCATCGCGCCGGTCGGCTTCTTCAGCTTCACCAGCAACTGGAACAACTATTTCCTGCCCTACGTGATGGTCCCCGGTCGCAGGGCGCCGGTGCAGGTCGGGCTCGCCGAGCTTCTGTCGAACGTGCCGCAATTCAACCCGACGAATGCGGGGTCGACGACGATCTCGCTTTCCACGCTGGCGCTGGCCACCCTGGTTGCCATCGCTCCGGTGATGATCGTCTTCCTGTTCGCCCAGCGTTTCCTCGTGACCGGCCTGACGTCCGGAGGGACGAAGGAATAGCCGTCTGGAGAACTGCTCGCCCTCCGATCAAAAGCGGCGGCGTGACGCTTGCGTCCGTCGTTGGTTTGGGCTCGCACCGCTGTTCCGGCGCGACTCCGGCGGTCGCGATATCCTCCGGACCCCGCTGATCCTGCCCGCAACTCCATGACTTCAAGCCGC
>CAWEUQ010000022.1:0-302150 GCA_963812275.1 uncultured Alphaproteobacteria bacterium
ATCTACGGAACGGTGACGATCGATGCCGACGGCGGCTGGACCTACACTCTCGACGACGACGATACGGATACCGAGGCCTTGGCGGCGGGCGAGACGGTCGTCGACTCCTTCGACTACTCTGTGTCCGACGGTCAAGGTGGAAGTGCAACGGCGACGCTACGCATCACCATCGACGGCACGGACGACTTGTCAGGTGGCATCAATGTCGCCGACCTCGACGGCAGCAACGGTTTCGTCATCAACGGCAAGGGGTTTTCGAACCTTGGCTTCTCTCGGGCCAGTGCCGGCGATGTCAACAATGACGGCTATGACGACCTGATTCTCGGCGCCGAGGATCACACGGTGGGAGCCGGTGTCATTGTCTATGGTGATCCCGACGTCGGATCTGACGGGGATTATCGCGGCCGCCGACTTCGAGGAGTTGAACGGCTCGGAGGGCACCAAGCTCCTGACGATCGGCAACAATGATGGCTTCGCGGTCAGCGGCGGGCTAAACCTCAATGGCGATGGCATCGACGATGCGGCGATGTCGGCCGCATATTCTTTCGAGGAAGCGGTCGGGTCGGCAACGGCATTCCTCGGTCAGGACGGCGGGCTCGGCGGCTTGCTTGAAGTCGAGGGCGAGACGCAGACGGGAATTCAGTTTTTCGTGCCGCCCGAAACAGCCGGGCTTTGGGGTACATTCGGTGTCTCTATCGGCTCGGGTGGCGACATCAATGGCGATGGTTTTGCCGACGTCGTCATCGGCATGGACAACTACCAAGTCACGTCAAGTTCCCTAGAGGGCGGTGTCTTTGTGTTCTTCGGAAGCGCGGATTCGGCGCCGGCATATCAGCGACGCCAACGACCTCGATGGCAGCAATGGCTTCGCGATACTGATTGGCGACGTGTATATCCGTGGACTTGGTTTCTCCGTCAGTTCCGGCGGCGACCTCACACGGACGGCTTCGGCGATATCCTCATCGGCGCGCCCCAACGGACACGGTCTTCTTGGTCTACGGGGGTTCGGATATCGGGATCGCGGACCACGACAATCCTGATCAGGTCTCGGGAATCGTCGAGTTGGGGTCGTCGCCGACGACGGCGTCGTATTCGACGATCACCGGCGGAAACGGCGACGCTTTCGGTTGGTCGGTCGACCATGCCGGCGACATCAACGGGGACTATCGCGACGACTTTGTGATTGGCGCGCCTGAGGCCAATGGCGGGAGCGGCGCGGTCTACGTCGAGTATGGCGGTCTTGGAGGCGTCGGATTGAACGCCAAGAATTTAAGCGAGTCTCGACGGTTTCGTCATATACAATTCGGGCGAGGGCGCGGGACTTGGCTATTCCGTGAGCGGCGCCGGCGACGTCAATGGCGATGGCATCGGCGACATCATCGTCGGCGCCTTCATGGAGAACAATTTCGTTGTCAAGTCCGAGGGCGCATGGGTTGTCTTCGGGGTCCAGGGCACCAGGAATGACGTCGACCTGGCGTCGCTCGACGGTACCAATGGCTTCGCCATCAACCCCATCGAACATCGGGACGGGAGCCTCGACGGGTTCGGCTTCAGGGTCAGCGACGCCGGCGACCTCAACGGCGATGGTTTCGACGATATGGTCGTCAGCGCTCCGAAGGATATCTTCTCCCTGGATCAGTCAAACGCCTACGTCGTCTTTGGCCAGGACTTCAACGGCATCGTCGATCAACTCGGTACCGACGCCGACGATACCCTGGACGGTACCGATGAAGACGAGATCCTGATCGGCGGCCGTGGCGACGACACGATCAACGGCGGCAGCGGAAACGACGTTCTCAAAGGTGCCAACGGCGACGATATCCTGGCCGGCGGCGACGGCTTCGACACGCTGATCGGCGGCAGCGGCAACGACACGTTCATTTTCGAATATTTCGCAGACGCCCTCGTCCAGGAAGACACGATCGCCGATTTCGAAGCCGGCGAGGACGTGATCGAATTGCGGGGTTTCGGGATTACCTTCGACGACCTCGACACGAACCATGACGGTAGCCTCACGGCTGCCGACGACAATGTCTACGGAAATAGTCTCCTTGGCGATTTCACCATCGTGGCCGAAGGCGAATTCCTGTTCGGCAGCAAGCTGAGCTTCGCAAACGTCACCAGCCTCAGCGAAAGCGACCTGGTGTTTACTTAAAGGTGCCACGCAGGTCGTGTTTGGCCCGCTTCTCAATCTGGTGCTCATCACGCCGGTCGAAGCGGTAGCGCCTGGCGCGGGTTATCTCCTCTGCGTCCAGGATGGCGAGCGCCGCCTCGAGGTCCGCCTCATCGGTTGCTGCGATCGGCCTGGCGAAGCGCACCAGAACCCGCCACCCTTTTGATCCAGCCATGCGTGCGACCGTCGTTGCGTCTTATCCCGTGCCGCCGGCGTCGGGCTACGCGGCGCCGATTGCCCGCCGATCAAACACATAGCGAAACCGCCGCAGACGCCCTTCGGTGCTCCGGGGAAGATGTTTAGAATCAGAGACAAATCAAATCCCCAAAAGAAAGATTTTTTCATTGCCGACCACTATATTTATTCCAGCGAATCAGGCGGTCTGATTGAGATGTCGAGGACAATACACATTGCTGTAGTGGATGACGAAGCCGGTATCCGCGACTTGGTTGAGGAGTATCTGACCAAACACGGTTTTCGGGTTAGTCAGGCCGCCAACGCCGCGGCACTGCGCCATCTGATGGTCAGGGACAATGATATCGACCTGGTTATTCTCGATGTCCAGATGCCTGGTGAGGACGGCTTCTCGGTTGCGCGGTGGCTACGCGAGCAAAGTGCCGCCGGTGTCATTATGCTCACCTCCTCCACGGATACCATTGATCGGGTCGCCGGATTGGAGGTGGGTGCCGATGATTATGTTCCAAAGCCCTTTGACCTGAGAGAACTTCTCGCCCGCATCAGGAGCGTGCTCCGCCGCGTAGCGGGGATGGACGTCAGGCCGTCGACGCCGGACCGGATTCAGTTCGGCGAGCTCGTCCTGGATCGGGCTGCAAAAACGCTTACCACTGTTTCAGGCACCCCAATCCCGCTGACGATAATGGAGTTCGATCTCCTCAAGGCGTTCGTCGAGAGCCCCAACAGGGTCCTTTCGCGAGATCAACTCCTCGACCAGGCGCACGGTCGAGGCGCCGAACCGTACGATCGTAGTGTGGATATCCGCATCAATCGTCTGCGGCGCAAGATCGAAGCCGACCCGCAACACCCCGAAATCATAAAGACCGTGCGCGGCGCCGGTTATGTATTCGTCCCGGTTGGCTTGGGCCGATGCTAATTTGCGTCTGCCGACGTCGGGGTAATGTCCTGATTTGATGGCTACTCGTAGAGCCGAGAGCAGTAGATCCGGCGCCTCGGCCTACAGGCTTAGCTTGAGGCGAGACATCTCCTGAAGCCGGGCGACAGGCGGACATGCTTCGATCCTTACAATTCGCTTTACAAGGTTCCGCCCGACGCCGCTCGCCGCATCTTCGTCATCGGCGATCCCCGTGAGACAAATGTGCCGTTCTCCGCCCAGAAGCTCTATGTCGAGGGGCTGGTGACGCGCAACCATGCGGCTTCGCTCATCCCGCTTGAGCGGCCAACGGGCTGGTCGGCGAGGTCGTCTCTCGGGATCGAGCCTCCGATCCATCAGCCAACGAGGACGCGGCACCTGTCGCCTAGAAGGAGGCGACTGTTACCCTGAGCGCTACCCCGACCTCTCCGTGACGCCGCGACTATTCTCCTAAGCCCTTGAAATTGTTGGTGACCCCGGCGGGATTCGAACCCACGACCCTCAGATTAGGAATCTGATGCTCTATCCTGCTGAGCTACGGGGCCTCACCATCAGCGATTTCGTCCAGTCGCCCGTCCCGGGCGAGAATGTAATAGCTTTACGTGTCGGCGGCCGCAACTCGGGCGGTTCGACGTCGCGACAACAGGATGGGCGGGAGGCCGAGGATCGTGCCGGTCCCGGACATACGAAGGCGACATCAGGTCCGATGCCGTTTGGCGATCGGGGTTGTCGTCGGCCTTGCCGCCCCGGCCGGCATGTCCGGCGCCGTGGCGGGATCGCCGGACTGCGCCCTGCCTGTGACCGGGACCGTCGATGCGGTCGCGGCGATCGACGGGGATACGATCGAGACCGATCAGGGCGTCGTGGTCCGGCTCGCCGGCATCGAAGCACCGAAGCCGTCCGGCTTCGGCGATTCGTCGATGGCCGACGCGGCGCGCGATGTCCTCGCGGGACTGGTCGCGGGCAACCGGCTTTCCCTGGCGACGACCGGCGCGGCCGCCGATCGCTACGGGCGGGTTCACGCCCAGGCCTTCCTTGCGGATGGAACCTGGCTGCAAGCCGCGCTGGTCAATGGCGGCTGGGCGCGAATTCGCCCGCTCGAGGGAGAAACCGGGTGTATTTCCGCGCTTCTGGGCGCGGAAGACGCGGCGCGCCGGGCCGATCGCGGCATCTGGACGGGTGGTGATCTTGACCCTTTGAGGTCTGATGATCCTTCGCTTTTGGCGCGAAGCGGCCTATATGAAATCGTCGAAGGGCGGGTGCTTTCGGTCGGGCACGGATCGTATATGGTATTTCTCGATTTCGGCCGGAATTATAGCCGTGACTTCACTGCCATGGTTCCCGTGGCGGTTGCCGAACGCCTTGCGGAAGCCGGATTTCCGGTGGAAGGGTTCGAAGGACGGTTGGTTCGGATTCGCGGCGTCATCGAGGAAAGCGGCGGTCCGGCGATCCGGATCGACGATCCGGTCGCAATAGAGGCGTTGGACGACAGGTGATGCTCTTGGCGGCTGCAGCGAAGCCTCCCGGTGATCGGGGGCGGCGGAGACGGATCGCGACAGCCCTCGGGCTGATGCTGGCCGGCGCGCTGCTGGCCGGCTGCAACGCCCTGCTCAATGCCGGCAGCACCGGGCCGAACGCCGCGATCGTCGGCAAGGATCTTTCCTCCGGACCCGAAGAACATGCGCGCATCGTCGCCGCCTATGGCGGTATCTACCACGACGACAAGCTCGAGCAGACGGTGGCGCGGATCGTCGGGCGACTGGTGGCGGCCTCGGACCAGCCGGACCAGCCCTACCGGATCACCATCCTCAACGCGCCGGCGATCAACGCTTTCGCCCTGCCGGGCGGTTATCTCTACGTGACCCGTGGTCTCCTCACGCTTGCCGACGACTCCTCGGAGGTCGCGGCGGTGCTCGCCCATGAAATGGCGCATGTCACGGCGCACCACGCGATCGAGCGACAGAACAAGGCCCGGAACGCGGTGATCGTCAGCCGGGTGGTGACGGACGTGCTCGACGGCGACAGCGCCGGACAGTTGGCGCTTGCCTCGAGCCAGCGCTCGCTCGCCAGTTTCTCGCGCCAGCAGGAACTCGAAGCCGACGCCATGGGCGTCAAGACGATCGGGCGGGCGGGCTACGATCCGTTCGCCGCCGCGCGGTTCCTCGCCACCATGGCCCAATTCGCCAATTATCGCACGGCCTCGGGTCCCACCATGGAAAAGGCGCCGGACTTCCTCGCCTCTCACCCCTCGACACCGGAGCGGGTCGACTTTGCGACCAAAGCCGCGCGCCAGTTCGGCGCGCCCGGTGTCGGCGAGCGCGATCGCGACCGGTATCTCACCGGCATCGACGGCGTCGTCTTCGGCGACGATCCGAGCCAGGGTTACGTGCGCGATCGCACCTTCATCCATCCGGCACTCGGGGTCGGCTTTTCCGTCCCCGATGGCTTTGTCATCGACAATACGAGCGATGCCGTGCTTGCCACCGGCGCCGACGGGACGGCGCTCCGCTTCGATGCCGTCGCCCTGGTCAAGGGGGCCGACCTGGGCCAGTACCTGGCGTCGGGCTGGGTCAACGGGCTGGATGAGGCGTCGATCAAGCGGTTTTCGGTGAACGGCATGCCGGCGGCATCCGCCAATGCCAGCGCCAAGGGATGGCAGTTTCGGATCGCGATCGTCCAGGCGGAAAGCGGCGCGACCTATCGGTTCATCTTCGCCAACGAGGAGGCGACCAAGGGGCTGGAAGCCGCCGCTTCGCTGACGGTGTCGAGCTTCCGCATGCTCGATCAGCGGGCGCTTGCCGCGCTCCGGCCGCTCAGCATCAAGGTCGTCAGGGCGAGGGCAGGGGCCACCGAGCAGTCCATGGCGGCGCAGATGCGGGGCGTCAACCGGCCCCTCGAACTCTTCCGTATCCTAAACAACCTCGATCCCGGCGCACCGATCCCCGCCGGGACGCGGGTCAAGATCGTTACCGATTGACGTCGGCCAGCAGTCCGGCCTCGCCGCGGCGCTCTTTCAAATGAACGTCGCGCGGTCCGGATTTTCGCGAAGCAGTGCCGTACGCAGCTTTTCGAGCGCCCGGTTTTCGATCTGGCGGACCCGCTCCTTGGAGATTCCGAGGGTTTCGCCCAACGATTCCAGGGTTGCGCCATCGTCCTGCAGGCGCCGTTCGCGAACGATCTTGAGCTCCCGCTCGTTGAGCACCGTCAACGCCGAACGCAGCCACTCGAGCTTTCGCTCGGTGTCGATCGTCTCGCCGACGGTCTCATCGGGCAGCGGCACGCTGTCAACAAGGAAATCCTGGCGGTCCGAGGTGCCACCGTCGCCTTCGTAGAGGGGCGCGTTCAGCGAGGTATCCGGCCCCGACAGGCGCGAATCCATCACCTCGACATCGCTTTTCGAGACGCCGACCGCGCTGGCGATTTCCGCGAAGACCAGTTCCCGCGGGCGGGGATCGACGGACTGGGCCAGCCGCGCCCGCAGCCGCCGCAGGTTGAAAAACAAGGCCTTTTGCGACGACGACGTTCCGCCGCGCACGATCGACCAGTTCCTCAGGATGTAGTCCTGGATCGAGGCGCGAATCCACCAGGTGGCGTAGGTCGAGAAACGGACCTCGCGCTCCGGCTCGAATCGCGCCGCCGCCTCGAGCAGACCGACGTGGCCTTCCTGGATCATGTCGCTCATCGGCAGCCCGAAATTACGAAACCGCGCGGCAATCGCGATGACGAGACGCATATGCGCCTGTGTCAGGCGGTGGAGAGCGGCCTGGTCTTTCGCGTGGCGCCACTGGACGGCGAGTTCGTGTTCCTCGTCACGCTCCAGATACGGCGCTTGCATCGCCGCTCTTACGAAATCGCGTGATCCCGCTGCACTGCCCATCGAACGTCTCTTCTCGCGATTTTCCAATGAGTCGCTGGAAGCTTAACGGCTGAGAGGGCAGTTCAGATCACACAATGACGTGAGATTTCGCGTGAAGGTGCCCAAGTCCCTTATTTCGTTGCCGGAATAGCATTCGGGCGCCGGCTGGCCAGCCGACGCCCGAAAATGCACAAGTGTTGGGCAGTGGCGTCTCAGGCGGCTTTGTCCTGGGTCTCCTGGGTCTCCTGAGCCTCGCCCTCGGGCTTGGCGCCGCGCCGTGGGCTCTTGGCGAGATTCTGTTCGATCTGGCGAATCGCCTCGGTTTCGGAGATCCGGTTGACCGAGGAAATCTCCCGCGCCATGCGATCGAGAGCCGCCTCGTAGAGCTGCCGCTCGCTGTAGGACTGCTCGGGCTGGTTTTCCGAACGGAAAAGATCGCGGACGACCTCGGCAATCGCGATCAGATCGCCGGAGTTGATCTTCGCCTCATATTCCTGGGCACGGCGGCTCCACATCGTCCGCTTGATCCGGGCCCGGCCACGCACGGTCTCAAGCGACCGTTTGACGGTGGCCGCATCGGCGAGCTTGCGCATGCCGACGGTGGTCGCCTTCGGAACCGGAACACGCAGCGTCATCTTGTCCTTGATGAAGCTGATGACGAACAGGTCGAGCTTGATGCCAGCGACTTCCTGGGTATCGATGCCGACGATACGGCCAACGCCATGTGCCGGATAAACGATATGCTCTCCGGTCTTGAACTCGGAACGCGTGGTCGGCTTCTTCACGGGCATGCTTGTCTCAACTCCATTCTGCGCGGGGAGGCGCGCTTTTTCAGGTGCGGGCTTGCTACTGGCTTCCGCCGGCACAACCGGCGTCGGCTTGTCTGTCTTGGCTGCGACGGCGGGCTTCACGGGGGCTGCCTTCACGGTCTTCGGCGCGGCCACCTTGGCCGCCGATGCTCTGGGCGCTGCCTTCTTCGGCGCTGCCTTTGCCGGCGCTGCCTTCTTCGCCGCGACCGGCGGTTTCGCCGCTTTGATCTTCGGCGCGGCCTTCGGGGCGGCCGTCGTTGACTTCGGTTTCTTCGAGGTCGCCGCCTTGGCGGCTGAAGCCGACTTGCGAGTTTTCGCGGCCGCCGCCGGTTTCCTGACGATAGTCTTCTTGTCGGCCGCCGGCTTTTTCGTGGCGGCCGCCTTCTTGACAGCCGGTTTGGCCGCCTTGTTTGCGGAAGCCGTCTTTCGCGCCGTGGAGGCAGAACGCTTCGGCGCGGCGGCTCTGGCCGTGCGGGAAGACTTCGTTCCCTTTGCCGGGGTCCGGCTCGCCGTCGTGCTCTTTTTGGCCTTGGATTTGGTCGTCGACATGGTTACTTCACGTCTCCACTCAGCACCAGCGCCATTCCTGCACCGCCTTCGCGGCGACATGATCCCGTCCGGCGAACCACGCCGGTCAAACAGCTGACCGCTGGGGATTAGTCAACGCATGTAAGGCGCGCGGGCCGCGCGCAAAGCGCCTGATTACTCCAACTATCTGGCGAATATAGCACAAAAACAGGAAATTTCAATGATTTACCGCTGCCACGGTAAATCATGGCGTACCATTTGATGCTTTCGATTCAAAACAATGGCCCGACACGCAATAAAGCCACGTCAATCGGGCCGCAAAAGACCTAATCGCCTTCGCCGGGCTCCGGCGAGAAGTATTTCTCGAATTTTCCTTCGACGCCCTCGAATTCCTTGGCATCGGCCGGCGGTTCGCCTTTCGCGGTGATGTTGGGCCATTTTGCCGCATATTCGGCATTGATCGTGAGCCACTTCTCAAGGCCCGGCTCGGTATCGGGCTTGATCGCGTCAACCGGGCATTCCGGCTCGCATACGCCACAGTCGATGCACTCGTCTGGGTGGATCACCAGCATGTTCTCGCCCTCGTAGAAGCAGTCGACAGGGCAGACTTCGATGCAATCCATGAATTTGCAGCGAATGCAGTTGTCATTGACGATGTAGGTCACCGGGATTCCTCGATTGGCGGACGGACGGTTCCGTGGCGATCAGCCAGTATTCGCAGTTGGGTATCCGGTTTGGCGGAGCCGCGCAAGAAACGGCGATGCGGCCTGCGGGCGCGGGGCAGCGGGGGCATTCCGCTCATTCATCGGTTGGCGAAAAATCCTCATCGACCGGCCCGGCAGCGCGCAGATTGTCGAGAATCCGGCGGTCGCGCTTGGTCGGGCGAGGGCCGATCCTTTGCGCTTCGGCACGGTTGCCCGGCGGTTCCGGCGGGGTCAGGTCCTCGTAGAGGAGGCGCGCCTCGCTCGCCGGGCCACGGCGTTCGCCGAGGTCGACGACACGGAGCACGCGCACCCCGGATTCAAGCGCGACGGTCAGGACGTCGCCAACGCGAATGGTCCGGCTGGCGCTGGTGTTCTTCTCCCGGTTGACCCGCACACGACCGGAAAGGGCGAGCTTCTGGGCCAGGGTGCGCGTCTTGGCGAGCCGGACGAACCACAACCATTTGTCGATGCGCCGTCCGGTCTCGGCACCCACCGCCGGAGTCCGGCCTAGCTCTCGGTGTCCCGCGATTCCAACCGCGCCTTCAGTGCCGCCAGTGCGGCAAAGGGGGAATTGGGATCAACGGGTTTCTGGCGTTCCTCGCGCACCCGGGGCGGCCGTTCCTTGCCGCCATCCTGGGGCTCGCCACCCTTGTCGGCGTGACGCGGCCTGCGTTGCCGGTGTTTCTGGCCATTGTCGCCAGCATCGGACCCGGGCGGCTTGCCACGACGCGGGCGCGGCCTGTCTGCGGGCTTGTCCTGTGCCTGGCGCTCCTGCTGACCCTGGCGATCCTGACCGCCGCGGCGGCCGGCCGGACGACCCGACCGCTGGGGGCGCCAGATCTCGATGGACGCCGGTTCCTCGGGAGCGGACTCTTCGCCCGGCGGCGCGGCGGTTGCCTCCGGGGCCGGCTCGGCAGGGGCGGACGAGTCCGGCGCGGCTTCGGCGACGGGCACTTCACCCGGCGGTGCGGCGATTGCCTCCGGGGACGGCTCGGCCGGGGTGAACGAGTCCGGTGCGATTTCGGCGACGGCCAAGGGCGCCGGTTCCGGAGGAGGCGGTGTCGCGACGTCCGGCCCTTCCGGAGCGGCATCGGGCGACGGTTCGGGAGATAAGAGGGACGCCGTCGCGACGTCGTGCTCGACCGTCTGTTCGTCCGCGTTCGCCGTCGGCTCGTCCGGGGCGGCGATGGCCGGGCCTGCTTCGCCGGGATCCTTCGGCGCGACCGGTTTCGGTCGCCGCTCCATCCGGTAGCCGAGGGCGCGCAGCACCGACGCGAAATCATCGCCCGAACAGCCGAGCAGCGACGTCATCGCGACCGTGACGGTGAAGCCGTTGCCGGCGACCGCTCCCTCGGGCGCTTCCGGGGCCTGCGGCGAGGGCCGCCACGCGATCAGCGGACGGATCAGATCAGCCAGGCGCTCGAGGATGTCGACGCGGATCGCCATGTTACCGGCGACCCGGTAGCCGACCACCCGGTAGAGGGCCTGGGGGATGGCCGGATCGACGGGGACGCTGGTCCGTCCCGAGGCGGCGAGCGACGTCAGGCCGCCGACCTCGTCGAGGCCGCCGTGCTTCAGGACCCAGAAAGTCGCGAGAAGAGCGCTTGGCGCCGGCTTGAGGAGAGCCGGAACATAGATGTGATGCGCGCCGAAGCGGACACCGAGGGCGCGCATGCCGGCGCGGGCGTCCTGATCCAGCGCCCGAACTTCCTCGGAGATCTCGGCGCGATCGATGACGCCGAAATTCTCGGTCAGGCGAAAGGCGATGCCACGCGCCCCCGGTGCGAGATTCTCCGCCGCACGCAGATCGAAGAGGGGTTTGAGCAACTCCCCGGCACGGGTGGCGAGCCAGAGGTCGACCCGCGACTGGACCTGCTCGCGCGACGCCGGCGCCAGTGCGTCGTCGGCGAGCAGGACAAGGCGAGGCTTCAGCGGGTCTTCGGTTTCGACGAGGCGGGCGATCGCCGCGCCGTGCCAGCGCAGGGTGCCGTCGATGGCCAGCACGAAGTCGGCATTGCCCGCGGCGGCGACCCGTTCCGCCCGCTTGGCGATCTCACCGGCGAGGGATTTGGCGGCCGTCGCACGCAAAGCCTTCGCGTCCGGCCCGTCCGCTCCCGCGTCCGGGGCGAACCGGAAGCCGGAAAGCGTGCCGATATGTTGGCCCTCGACCAATACGTCGCCGACCGGCGTGATCTCCGCTTCGAGCATCGCCTTCTCTTTCAGCCGTCTCATCAGCACGCTCGTCCGCCGATCAACGAAACGAGCGGTCAACCTCTCGTGCAGCGCGTCGGACAGACGATCCTCTATCGCGCGCGTGCGCTCCTGCCAATGGCCGGGATCGGCCAGCCAGTGCGGGCGATTGGCCGCGAAGGTCCAGGTCCGGATATGGGCGACGCGATTGGCGAGGGTGTCGATATCGCCTTCGATGCGGTCGGCATAGGCGACCTGCCGTGCAAACCAGTCGTCGCCGATCCTGCCGTCATTCGCCAGGAAGTTGAAGATCGTCGTCACCAGTTCGGCGTGATTGGCGGGCGCGATCTTCCGATAGTCCGGAATCTGGCACACATCCCAGAGCAGCGAGACATTGGCCCGGGAGGTCGCGCTGGCGAGCACGCCGGAATCCCGCGTCACCGTTTCGAGCACAGAGACATCGACGGTGGGCGGCGCCTTGGTCAGGGCCTGATGGGGCGGGGTCTGGTCGAGGCTCGCCTTGAGATCGTCGAGCGAGGAGAAGTCGAGATCGCGGCTGCGCCATTGCACGGTCTTGACCGGATCGAAATCATGGGTCTCCAGGGCGACGACCAGTTCGTCGGGAAGCGGGTCGACCCGGCCGGTGACACCGAAGCTCCCGTCGCGCATGTGGCGGCCGGCGCGACCGGCAATCTGACCGAATTCGGCGGCCGTGAGCCGGCGAAACTGGAAGCCGTCGAACTTGCGGTCGGCCGCAAAGGCGACGTGATCGACATCGAGATTGAGACCCATGCCGATGGCGTCGGTGGCGACGAGGAAGTCGACGTCGCCGGACTGGAAGAGTTCGACCTGGGCGTTACGGGCGCGGGGACTGAGCGAACCGAGCACCACCGCGGCGCCGCCGCGCTGGCGGCGGATCAGCTCGGCGATCGTGTAGACTTCGTCGGCCGAGAACGCGACGACCGCCGCCCGGCTCGGCAGACGGGTAATCTTCTTCGCGCCCGAATAGCTGAGGATCGACATGCGCGGGCGGGTGACGACATTCGCGCCCGGAAACAGCCGCTCGACGATGCCGCGCATGGTCGCGGCCCCGAGCAGCAGCGTCTCCTGGGTGCCGCGAAGATGGAGCATCCGGTCGGTGAAGACATGGCCGCGCTCGAGGTCGCCGGCGAGCTGGATCTCGTCGATCGCAAGGAATGCCGCGTCGGTCTCGTTGGGCATCGCCTCGACCGTACAGACGCGGTATTTCGGCTCCGGCGGGATGATCTTCTCCTCACCGGTAATGAGCGCAACCTTGTCGGCCCCGACCCGCGCCACGACGCGGCCGTAGACCTCGGCCGCCAGCAGCCGGAGCGGCAGGCCGATGACCCCGGACTCATGGCCGAGCATCCGCTCGATGGCGAGGTGTGTCTTTCCGGTGTTGGTCGGTCCAAGGACAGCGACCAGCTTACCGCCGCGGGAGGCGGCGTTCGGTGTCGACTCGAAACTCATACTGCCGAAAAGGGCTCCGTTGGTTTTTCGCCACCGCCGCTACAGGCCGATGTAGCACGGCAAGCCGACCTGTACGGCCAGGTTTTTTGCCGAAACGGTTTGCACGCGGAACGAGTCTGGAACAAAAGCGGCCCGAATCGGTGACTCCGATCGTTTCCCGCTCCGTTCTCCACGACATCTACGCATCGGCGCACCGTCGGGCCCCATATCTGGGAAAACACCGGCGAAGTGCAAATCGCGGAGGGGGTTAGTGAGGGCGTGATCCTGCTCGACTTGATTGTGGCAAAAATGTGGCAGACCTTGATCGCGTAGTTGTGCATAGCGGGGAGAAGCGGTCAATCCGCGGAAGCATGCTCCTTGGACGCGTCGGTCGTGAAGCTCGTCGCATAGACGACAAGGTCCCCCCATCTGGTGCCGATCACAATCCGGAAAGGCACCAGCAGCGTGGTATTCTCCACGGGCACCAGCCAGACCTCCAGCCGGTCGTTGTCGACGAGGTCGTTGAGGGAGTCGGCCTGCGTCCGATGTCCTGCAACGGGAACGTAATGGGCGCCGCAGACGATGATGCGGCCGGCATAGGTGTTGCTGCCGCCGTCCACCGCCTTGGTCTGTTTGTAGAAGAGCTGAACGTCGAACCGCGTCCAGCCGTCGAAGACCTTGATGGTCCGGTCGCAGGCCGCACGGCCGGAGGGGACGCCTGGACGATCGAGCGGCACGATGAAGGCACCGAGCGGGTCGACGATCCCCATCTTGTGGCGGGGCGTGACCGGAATCCGGTCGGCCGCCGCGGCGAGCCGGGGCACCGCCACCAGATCGGTGATACGCCCACCGCTCATCGCCATGGCGACATGAGTTCCGAAGCCGCGCTCGATCGTTTCGAGATTGAAGGTCGCGGGAAGGACCTTGGTGCCGGAAATCCGGCCGGAGCCCGAAAGGCTGGCCCGCGCATCCGTGACGAGCCGGGACATTCCGCCGGTCGAACCATTGATCGCCGCGACATAGGAATTGCCGGCGAAGCGGCTCTCGGCCGTGACGTGGCCGACCACGATGCTGCCGAGAGCGATCGCGTAGGTCGCCTTGAGGGTCGTAATCTCGGCCGCATTCAGGCCTGACGGGACGAAACTCAGGGCGAGGCCGACGGCGCAGCCCCCGACAAACAGTCGGGCAGTCCTGCCTTTGCGTCGATTCTGGCCGTTCATTGGCATCATAGTGCCATATCAGCCGGCGCGGCCGGCAGTGTTATCCTGGAGCGTGAACGCGAACGGTTAATGATTCTCTCCTTAATAGGGCAATTGACTCCGTGGGTCACGCCTCCATCCTTCGCCTTGACGCTTGCGCGGCGGCTGACTATAGGATGCCGCCTTCCACAAGGTTTCAGAGCGCTGCCTTGCCGATGGGGCGGGCGCGTGTTGCGAACAAGAGGACGTATCGATGGCGCGCCGCTGTGAGTTGACCGGAAAAGCGGTCCAGTCCGGCAACAATGTCAGCCACGCGAACAACAAGACGCGCCGGCGGTTCTTGCCCAACCTCAATCAGGTGACGCTGATCAGCGACGCCCTCGGCCAGAGGGTGCGCCTCAAGATCAGCTCCAATGCCTTGCGCTCGGTCGAGCATCGCGGCGGGCTGGACAAGTTCCTGCTGGCTTCGCGGGACAGCGAACTCTCGCTCCACGCCCGGCGTATCAAGCGGCTGGTGGCAAAGCGGGTTGCCGCCGCGCAGCCCTCCTGAGCGATCGGCTTCGTCGAGGCTAGCCGCGTAGCCGGCCGGCCTTCGCACTTTCACTCGACCAAAGCGAAATAGAGCAGCAGGGTTCGCTGCAGCGTGTTGTCGTTGTTGTCCGAGACCAGGGCGACGATCGTCTCGCCCTTTTCGTTGGTGCCGACCGCCAGCCCCTCCATGTTGTCGATCTGGTAGCGGAGGTCCGCCTCGACGATCACCTCGCCGTCGACGATGGCGCCGGGGACGAGATCGTCTGCGGCTATCCGGCGGATGCGCATGACGAAGCCGAAGGGGAAGCGCAGGGCGCGCTCCAGCAGCAGCAGATCGCCATCGGGCAAAAAGGCGGCGTCGGTGATGCCGTAGTCGCCGACACTCTTGACCGAGAAGGCTCCCGCCCGCGGGCCGCCGACGATCCAGCCGGGGTGATTGCCCGACCGGTCAAGCGATTGCTCGGCGATGAGGACGGCGGCGCCGTCGAGGGGGCCGGACTTCGCCGCGATCGCCAGGGCTTCCAGACCGGCGTTGTGGCTGAGCCCGTGCACAGCCTTCGGCAGATCGACCGGACGGGAACTGGCGAGAACGAAATCGTCGGCGTCGAATGCCCGGAGATCGTTGACGCCTTCGAAGCTGACGAGAGCGGTATCGTGCCCGCCGCCCTTGACGATGCGGAAACCTTCCGCGTCGCCCCAGGACTTGCCGGAAAGCGGGATGCCGGCGTTGTTGAGGATCGGCGCCAGGCGCGCGTCCTCCAACCCGACGAGCCAGCCGTCCTTCTCGACCGGCCGCGCGGCGAACCAGAGACCGTTGTCGGAGATCGCGAACAGCGTCCCATCCGAGGCGAAGTCCAGCCCGGACAAGCCACCGAAGTGGCGATCCGGCGACGTCAGGTCGAGTCCACCGCGGAATTCCAGCGGGCCGAAGGTCTGCACGGGCAGCGACGGCAGGAAGGTGTCGATCTGCCGGGCGTGGAGTTCGATCGGGCGAAAGCCCGGGGATGCGGCGTGGGCGGCGAGGGGCAGGACCAGGGATATCAGAACGCCGCGGAAGGCAGCGCGGCAGCGGTGGCGCGAGCCCGGTCGGCTCATTGCAACAACGAGCGTGCCCGCGCCCGCCGCGGCTTCGGCTGTGACGCGCCTTCTTCGGAAAAGAGTTCGGCAAGCTTCTCGGTCATCGCGCCAGCCAGCTCCTCGGCGTCGACGATGGTCACCGCGCGGCGGTAGTAGCGCGTGACGTCGTGGCCGATGCCGATGGCCAGCAGTTCGACCGGCGAGCGGGTTTCGATCTCTTCGATGACATAGCGCAGGTGACGTTCGAGGTAGTTGCCCGGGTTGACCGAAAGGGTGGAATCGTCGACCGGCGCGCCGTCCGAAATCATCATCAGCACCTTGCGCTGCTCCGGCCGCGCGACCAGGCGCGAATGCGCCCAGGACAGCGCCTCGCCGTCGATATTCTCCTTGAGCAGCCCCTCGCGCATCATCAGGCCAAGATTGCGGCGAGACCGGCGCCACGGCGCGTCGGCTGCCTTGTAGACGATATGGCGGAGGTCGTTGAGCCGGCCGGGATTCGCCGGCTTGCCGGCCTGAAGCCATGACTCGCGGGACTGACCACCCTTCCATGCGCGGGTGGTGAAGCCGAGGATCTCGACCTTGACGCCGCAGCGCTCGAGCGTGCGGGCGAGGATATCGGCGCAGGTCGCCGCGACGGTGATCGGACGACCCCGCATCGAGCCGGAATTGTCGAGAAGCAGGGTCACCACGGTGTCGCGGAATTCGGTGTCGCGCTCGGCCTTGAAGGAGAGCGGATGCATCGGGTCGGTGACGACGCGCGAGAGGCGGGCGGCATCGATGACGCCTTCCTCGAGATCGAATTCCCAGGCGCGGTTCTGCTGCGCCATCAGGCGGCGCTGCAGGCGGTTGGCAAGACGCCCGACCGCGCCCTGGAGATTGATCAGCTGCTTGTCGAGATAGGCGCGCAGGCGGTCGAGCTCGGCGGTGTCGCACAGATCTTCCGCCTTGATCACCTCATCATAGCGGGTGGTGAAGGCGCGGTAGTCCGAGGTCGGGGGCAGATTCGAGAAGGGCGCATCCGAGCGGCGCGATTCGCCTGCCTCGCGCGCGTCGGACAGCTCGCTGTCCTCGATCATGTCCTCGGCTTCGGCTTCGCTCGTTTCGCCCTCGCCGGCCTCCGCGTCGTCCGCGGCCGCCTCGACGTCCTCGGGGCTCGACGCTTCGGCCGATTCGCTTGCGTCGGCGGCGCCATCGTTTTCCTCGGGCTCGCCCGACTCGCCGTCCTCGTCGTTGTCGTCGCCGCTTTCACCGCCGAGCTCGTCGGCCATGTCCAGCGAGGCGATCAGGTCGCGCACCGCCAGGGCAAACCGGCTCTGGTCGTTGACGGATTCGTCGAGCTTCTCGAGGTCCTCGCCGGCCCGTTCCTCGATCCAGTCGCGCCAGAGATCGACAACCTTGCGACTCGAGGCCGGCGGCGGCTTTCCGGTCAACCTTTCCCGCACGATCATCGCCACCGCGTCCTCGAGCGGTGCGTCGGCCTGGTCGGTGATCTCGTGGTAGTTGCCGCGGTGGTAGCGATCCTCGAGCATCGCGGCGAGATTCTCGGCGACGCCGCCCATCCGCAGCGAGCCGAGGGCCTCGACCCGCGCCTGCTCCACCGCATCGTAGACCGAGCGGGCATTCTTGCCCTCCGGCATGTTGGCGCGATGGACGACGGCATCATGGCAGGCAAGCCGCAAGGCGATCGAATCGCCGATGCCGCGGGTGACCGAGACATCCTTGGCGGTCAGCTTGCGCGGCGGCTCGGGCAGGCGCGCCTTGTTGCCGTTCAGAAGCGGACGATCGGCGGCGAAAGTGACCTCGAGATCCGGATCGCCGGCAATGGCGCGCATGCAGCCGGTGACCGCCCGCTTCAGCGGATCGGCCGGGCTTTCAGCGGTCTTCCCGCGCGTCGTCTCGTTGGATCCAGCCACCCGCGCACCGTCAGCTCAGGACGACATTCGCCGCCGACTGCGGCAGTTCCTCGTTGAAGCAGCGCTGATAGAATTCGGCGACCAGCGGCCGCTCGAGTTCGTCGCATTTGTTGATGAAGGTGACGCGCAGGGCGAAGGCCACGTCGGAGAAGATTTCGGCATTCTCGGCCCAGGTGATCACCGTCCGCGGGCTCATCACGGTCGACAGGTCGCCGTTCATGAAGGCGTTGCGGGTCATGTCGGCGACCCGCACCATCTTGGCGATGACGCCGCGCTTCTCGGGATCGCGATACTTCGGCACCTTGGCGGCGACGATGTCGACCTCCTTGTCGTGCGGCAGGTAGTTCAGCGTGGTGACGATCGACCAGCGGTCCATCTGGCCCTGGTTGATCTGCTGGGTGCCGTGATAGAGGCCCGAGGTGTCGCCAAGGCCGACGGTGTTGGCGGTGGCGAACAGGCGGAAGGCCTCGTGCGGCCGGATGACCTTGTTCTGGTCGAGCAGGGTCAACCGGCCCTGAACCTCAAGCACGCGCTGGATGACGAACATGACGTCCGGCCGGCCGGCGTCGTATTCGTCGAAGCAGAGCGCGATGTTGTGCTTCAGCGCCCAGGGCAGGATTCCGTCGCGGAATTCGGTGAATTGCTGACCGTCCCGCAACACGATCGCATCGCGGCCGATGAGATCGATGCGGCTGATGTGGCTGTCAAGGTTGACGCGGACGCAAGGCCAGTTGAGGCGGGCGGCGACCTGTTCGATATGGGTCGACTTGCCGGTCCCGTGGTAGCCGGACACCAGGACGCGCCGGTTATGGGCAAAGCCGGCGAGGATCGCCAGCGTGGTTTCCCGATCGAACAGGTAGTCGGCATCGAGGTCCGGGACGTGCTCGTCGCCGAACGAATAGGCCGGCACTTCGAGATCGCTTTCGATCCCGAAGACCTGACGGACGGAAACCTTCATGTCGGGCAGAGGCGCCCGTTCTTCTTGTGCTTCAATCATATTCCCCCCGCGGGGCCATCGGGCGCCCTCGGTTCGAGGTGGCGAATGGTGCTGTGATCGCGGAAAATTCAGGCGCAGACCAGCAGGTTCGGCCCGCTTTATATAGGAACTTGGCGGCATTTGGGAAATCGGTTCGTCGCCGCAGCAAAGACGACGCTCACCTCTGACCCGGTTATCAACAGAAGCCGGCCGATTTGAGGTAGTTATAGGCTTGGATGATTTGTCGCAGCCGGTCCTCGAGGCTGCGGTCACCGCCGTTGGCGTCCGGATGCAGGCGCTTGACGAGTTCCTTGTAGCGAGCCTTGATTTCCTTGCCGTTTTCGGTCCCTTCGAGGTCCAGCGCCTCGAATGAGCGGCGTTCGAAATTGCCGAGCGCCCGGCGTTTCGGTTCGGGCTCGGCGCCGCGTCCATTCACGGTACCGCCGAAAAAGCCGAACGGGTCGGTGAAGGCCTCCGTCCATTTCTGACGGGCTTCCCGCGCCGGTTCCCATCTTGTTGACCCCGACATTCCAGGTCGGCCGGTGGCCGGTGGAGGCGGAGCGCTGATAATCGGCGATGTCGTCATCCGGCATGCCCGCGAAATAGTTGTAGGATTTGTTGTATTCGCGGACGTGGGAGATGCAGAAATTATGATACTCGCCCTCGTGGTGCCGGCCCTTGGGCGCGCGGTAGCCGCCGGGATTGCGGCAGCCTTCCCACTCGCAGCCGGGCGGCTCGTCGGGCTTGACCTCGGTCTCCGGCTTGATCCGGATGCGGTCGAAATATTTGGAGTTCAGATCCATGGCTCGGATTATTATCTGCCGGTGCGTGGCCGACAAGAAGCAGATCGGCTTTGGGGGATGATTTGATGACGATCGGTGCCGAAGACAGAATCACACGGACCTTAACCGAGGCTTTTCGTCCCGTACAAATCGATGTGGTCGATGAATCGCATCTGCACAAGGGGCATGCCGGCCATCGGCCCGAAGGCGAAACACATTTCAGGGTCCGCATCGTTTCCGAGGCGTTCCGGGACCGGAGCCGGCTGGAGACCCACCGCCTCGTCAATGCCGCGCTCAAGCAGGAATTCGATCGCGGGGTCCATGCCCTGGCAATCGAGGCCAGGGCGCCGGACTAGGTGGTCTTTTCGGCGTCGGGCTCGCGCTGACGCCGGGTGTTGGCCTCGAAATCCTCAACCGCCTCCGGGGCAACACGGCGCAGGCCCTCGGGAACCGGTTCAGCGAGGTTCATCTCGAAATAGATAGGTCGGGGATAATCCGGCACCGCGACGACGATATAGTGGGTCCGCATGTTGCGCTTGGCGACCTTGATCCAGTGGCGCCAGTTGGTCATCCGGTCGAGATCCTGCTCGAGCACCAGCGGCCGGAAAGGCCGCCACACCGCGATCGCGCCCCTGCCGCTGTCGAAATCGACGTCGAGCCACTGGGCCTGGTCGCGGCCGTCGTTCCAGATCGTATAGGCGCCGATGACGCCGCCGCCGACGAACAGGACGCCAAACATCGCGCCCATCGGATCCTGCGACCCGACGCCGAAGGCGTTCCACAGATCCCAGAAGCCGAAGATGATGACCACCGCGAGAACGATCACCGATATGTTCGACGTTCGCGGCAGGCGGCGGTTCTCGAAAATGCGTGTCATCATGGGCGCCTGGACAAAATTCGGGGAAGGGCGCCGGTCATCCGGCGGCGTCGAGTTCGGCGATAATCGCCGCAGTCATCTCGTCGGTACCGACCGGGGTCCCGCCGTCGCTCATCAGATCGGGCGTCCGCAGGCCCTTGGCAAGGGTGGCGGCGATCGCGGCATCGAGTTGGTCGGCCTCCGCGATCATGTTGAACGAATAGCGGAGCGCCATGCCGAAGCTCGCGATCATCGCAATCGGATTGGCCTTGCCCTGGCCGGCAATGTCGGGGGCCGAGCCATGGACCGGCTCGTAAAGCGCCCGGCGCTTGCCGGTCAGCGCGTCCGGCGCCCCGAGCGAGGCGGACGGCAACATGCCGAGCGAGCCGGTCAGCATGGCCGCGACGTCCGAGAGCATGTCGCCGAAGAGGTTGTCGGTGACGATCACGTCGAACTGCTTCGGGGCGCGAACCAGCTGCATGCCGCCGGCGTCGGCCAGCATGTGCGAGAGCTCGACATCCTCATATCCGTGTTTGTGGGTTTCCGTCACGACCTCACGCCATAGCACGCCCGACTTCATGACGTTGCGCTTTTCCATCGAGGTCACTTTGTTGCGCCGGGTGCGCGCCAACTCAAAGGCGACGCGGGCGATGCGCTCGATCTCGTAACTGTCGTAGACCTGGGTGTCGATGGCGCGCTTCTGGCCGTTGCCAATGTCGGTGATCGTCTTCGGTTCGCCGAAATAGACGCCGCCGGTCAGCTCGCGCAGGATCAGGATATCGAGGCCCTCGACCAGCTCGCGCTTCAGCGACGAGGCATCGGCCAGCGCCGGGTAGACGATCGCCGGGCGAAGGTTGGCGAAGAGCTCCAGGTCCTTGCGCAGCCGCAGCAATCCGGCTTCCGGGCGCACGTCATAGCCGACGTCGTCCCATTTCGGCCCGCCGACGGCGCCGAACAGGACGGCATCGGCGGCCAGCGCCTTCTGCATCGTCGCGTCGGTGATCGCCTCGCCGTGGGCGTCGTAGGCGCAGCCGCCGACCAGGGCCTCCTCGCAGGCGAAGCCGGCGCCGCGCCGGTTGAACCAGTCGATCACGGTCCGGGTCGCCGCCATCACTTCCGGGCCGATGCCGTCGCCGGGAAGCAGGAGAAGATTCTTGGTGGTCATCATGCGCCTTCATCGAAATGGAAAGCGCTGGCGTACCGGCGGCACCCTGCAAATGCAAGGGCCCGCTGACGCCAGGCGCGGCAATCGGGACGGTTGGGGCTCCGCCGGCCGTCGTCGCGGCGGATGCCTTTTGACGCGCTGCGGCATCGGCGCTAGAACCGTTCCGGCACACCCCGCTTCGACGCCGCCAGGCCACGAGGACCATGTCTACCGCCGACACCAAGGCGAACCGTCCGATCTCGCCGCATATCCAGATTTACCACTGGCATCTGACCATGGCGATGTCGATCGCCCATCGGGTGACCGGTATTGCGCTCTATGCCGGGATGCTGTTTCTCGCCTGGTGGCTGCTCGCCGCCGCCACCGGCCGCGGCTACTACCATTTCGTCAACGGCATCTTCGGTTCGTGGATCGGGCTGATCATCCTTTTCGGATTCACCTGGGCGCTGATCCACCACATGCTCGGCGGCCTGCGCCACTTCATCTGGGATACCGGCCACGGCCTCGACAAGCCGATGCGCGACCAGCTGGCGCTGGCCAACCTCGTCGGTTCGATCGTGCTGACAATCCTGGTGTGGATCATAGGACTGGCGGTGCGCTGATGGCTTCCGACATGCGCACGCCGCTTCATCGCGTCCTCGGGCTTGGATCGGCTCACTCCGGGACGATGCAGTTCTGGCGGCAGCGGCTGACCGGACTCGCCAATGTTCCGCTGACCATCGGCTTCGTCATCGTGGTGATCGCGATTGCCGGGCGGCCCTATCACGAGGTCGTCTCCGTGCTGTCGTCGCCGCTGGTGGCGATCCTGTTGCTCCTGATGGTGCTGTCGATCGTTGCCCATATGCGGATCGGCATGCAGGTGATCATCGAGGACTATGTCCACGGCGCCTATGCGCGGCCGCTCGCCCTGATCGCCAGCACCTTCTTCGTCGCGCTGGTGGGTGCAGGGTCCGCTTTCGCGATCCTCAAGCTCGCCTTCGGAGGCTGATCGACATGGCGGACGGCTCCAACGGCGGCAACGGCGGGCCCGGCATCAACGGCCGCGCCTATCCCTTCATCGATCACACCTTCGACGTCGTCGTCGTCGGCGCCGGCGGCTCCGGCCTGCGCGCCACGCTCGGGGCCAGCGAGGGGGGACTGAAGACCGCCTGCATCACCAAGGTCTTCCCGACACGCTCGCACACCGTTGCCGCCCAGGGCGGTATCGCCGCTTCGCTCGGCAACATGAGCAAGGACGACTGGCGGTGGCACATGTATGACACCGTCAAGGGCTCGGACTGGCTCGGCGACCAGGACGCGATCGAATACCTCTGCCGCGAGGCGCCGGCGGCGGTCTACGAGCTCGACCACTATGGCCTGCCCTTCTCGCGGACCGAGGACGGCAAGATCTACCAGCGCCCGTTCGGTGGCATGACGACGGAATACGGCGAGGGACCGCCGGCACAACGCACCTGCGCCGCGGCCGACCGTACCGGCCACGCCATGCTCCACACCCTCTACGGTCAGTCGCTGCGGCATTCGGCCGAGTTCTTCATCGAATATTTTGCCCTCGACCTGATCATGGAAGATGGCGCCTGTCGCGGTGTCGTGGCGCTGTGCATGGACGACGGAACGCTTCACCGCTTCCGCGCCCACAGGACAATCCTGGCGACCGGCGGTTATGGGCGCATCTATTATTCCTGCACCGGTGCTCATACCCAGACCGGCGACGGAAACGGCATGGTGCTCCGCGCCGGACTGCCGCTCCAGGATATGGAGTTCGTCCAGTTCCACCCGACCGGCATCTACGGCGCCGGGATGCTGATCACCGAGGGGGTGCGCGGCGAGGGCGGCTACCTCACCAATTCCGAAGGTGAGCGCTTCATGGAGCGCTACGCGCCGCACGCCAAGGACCTCGCCTCCCGCGACGTGGTGAGCCGCGCCATGACCATCGAGATTCGCGAGGGCCGGGGGCACGGCACGGACAAGGACCATATCCACCTGCACCTGTCGCATCTCGACCCGAAGATCATCCACGAGCGGCTGCCGGGTATCGCCGAATCCTCGCGCATCTTTGCCGGCGTCGACGTGACCCGCGAGCCGATCCCGGTGCTGCCGACCGTCCACTACAACATGGGCGGCATCCCGACGAACTATCATGGCGAGGTGCTGAACAAGGTCGATGGCGATCCGGACCAGACGGTGCCGGGGCTGATGGCGCTCGGCGAGGGCGCCTGCGTGTCGGTGCACGGCGCCAATCGGCTCGGCTCGAATTCGCTGATCGACCTGGTCGTGTTCGGCCGGGCGGCGGCATTGCGCTGCGTCGAGACCATCGAGCCGAACGAGAAGCATCAGGACCTGCCGAAGGACGCTGGTGAGAAGGCCGTCGCGCGGCTCGACTTCTTCCGCTTCGCCGATGGCGGCTCGCCGACGGCGGAGCTGCGCCTCAAGATGCAGGTGGCGATGCAGGAGGACGTCGCGGTGTTCCGCACCGGCGAGGTCTTGCAAAGCGGGCGCGACCGCATCCACGCGATCTGGTCGGGAACCGACGACATCAAGGTCAGCGACCGGTCCCTGATCTGGAACTCGGATCTGATCGAGACGCTGGAATACGACAACCTGATCGTCCAGGCGATGGTCACCGTCGAATCGGCGTTGAACCGGACCGAGTCACGGGGAGCCCATGCGCGGGAGGACTATCCCGACCGGGACGACAAGGAGTGGATGAAGCATACGCTGGCCTTCCTCGATCCGGAGAAGCACACCGTTCGCCTCGACTATCGGCCCGTCCACACCTACACGCTGACCAACGACATCCAGTATATCGAGCCCAAGGCGCGCGTGTATTGAGGGGCGGTCCGGACGGCCACCGCTTCACATGATTCTCAGCCACAAATATCGATTCATCTTCCTGAAGACCGCGAAGACCGGCGGCACCAGCACCGAGTTGGCGTTGTCTCCGGTCTGCGGGCCGGACGACATTCTGGCGCCGCTCAGCCGGCCAGAGGAACGGAAGCGGAAGGACTCGCCGGCGCGCAACTATGCCCTCGGCATCGGCAAGCTCGGCATCCGGCTGCCCGGCGAATTCCGCCACCATTTTCCGCAATTCTACGGCTACTATAATCACATGCCGGCGTGGCAGGTTCGGCGGCTGATCGGTGAAGAGACCTGGCGCGACTATTACAAATTCACCATCGAACGGAATCCGTGGGACCGGCAAGTCTCGTTCTATTTCTGGCGGACCCGCCATGCGAAGCCGCAGCCCGACTTTCGCACTTTCCTGTTGTCGCCCCGCCATCGCGGCAAGGCCTTCCGCTCGGCGCGGATGAAGAACTGGTGGACCTACACGATCGAGAACAGAATCGCCGTCGACAGAGTGATCCGCTATGAAGATCTCGAGGGTGGCCTTGACGAGGTCTGCGCGCATCTCGGCATCGAGGACACGGTTGCGTTGCCCGGGGCCAAGGGCCACACTCGCAAGGACCTGCGCCACTATCGTGATTTCTATGACGATGAGACGCGGGAGCTTATCGCGAACTGGTATGCGCGGGAGATCGATGCTTTCGGCTACGCATTCTAGACCGGGATTTGCCTTGATACGGGTTCCGTTAGCGAGGAGGTGAAGCAGCGGCGGGCTGGGGAATGGGCTGGGCATCCTGACTGGTGTCTTGCGCGTGGTCGGTCGGGCGGGCTTTCGGGGCGATGATCATCAGCCACAAGCACCGATTCATATTCCTGAAGACGGAGAAGACGGCCGGCACCAGTCTGCAGACGGCGCTCGCCGGTCTCTGCGGTCCGGACGACATCATCATCGGCGCGCGGCGTGATCCGATTTCCAACAAACCGAAGGGGCAAAAGCCGCATCTCGGCATCGGCCGCTATCTCAAGGTTCCCACGGAGATCAAGCGACGCCTGCCGGGAATTGGCGGGTACTACCCGCATATGACGGCCCGTCAGGTTCGTTCGGTCGTCGGTCGGGAGGTCTGGGACTCCTATTTCAAATTCGCCGTGGAGCGGAACCCGTGGGACCGGCAGGTCTCCAACTACTTCCATCGCGAGAGCCGCCATGCATCGAAACGGGAATTCGAGCACTACCTGACGTCCCCGATCTATCGTGGACTCCATCATGTTCGTCTGAACAACTGGCGAATCTACACCATCAACAACGAGATCGCCGTTGACGCGATGATCCGCTATGAGAATCTGCACGGCGAATATCTCGACGTTTTGCAGCAGATCGGCCTGACGGACGCGGCAGCCCTGCCGCGGCGGCGGGCCGACCACCGCCCGGAGGGCGCCCGCTACCGCCGGTATTACTCCGACCGGACCGTCCGGCTTATCGCTCGGTGGTACGCCAGGGAAATCGAGGCCTTTGGCTACGAATTCTGAATCGCAGGCCGGCTATTCCGGCAAGCCGCTTTCGGCCAAGCTCGGTTTCAGGCCCGGCATGGCGGCGGCGTTCATCGCCCTGCCAATCGAATGTGAAACGCTCGCCGAATGGCCCGATTTCGCGATGGTCGAGCGGGCAGGCGACTGGCGGGCCAGGCTCGGCGCGCGCCGTTTCGACCTGATCCATGCATTTACCGCAAGCCGGCAGGAACTGACCGCCGGGCTCGGCCGGCTGCAGGCGGCGGTCAAGCCCGACGGCATGATCTGGGTTTCGTGGCCGAAGAAGGCTTCGAAGGTGCCGACCGACGTGAGCGAAGACGTGATCAGGGCCGAGGCGTTGAAACGTGATCTGGTCGATGTGAAAGTGGCGGCGGTCGATGCGGTCTGGTCCGGACTCAAGCTGGTTATCCGCAAGGAGCGGCGGTGACAGCGAACTGTCGCCATCGCCGCCGACTGGGGTATATCCTGTAGTGGACGACAACACGGTGTCCGGCGGTCGGCCGGTGCCCATGAGGAATTGACGATGGTCGAGATCACCCTGCCCAAGAACTCGAGGGTCCAGCAAGGCAAGGTCTGGGAGAAGCCGAAGACGCAAGGGACGTTTCGCGAGTTCCACGTCTATCGCTATGACCCGGACACCGCGGGCAATCCGGTCATCGACACTTATTTCGTCGATACCGACGATTGCGCGCCGATGGTTCTCGATGCGCTGATCTGGATCAAGAGCAAGGTCGACCCGGCGCTGACCTTCCGTCGATCATGCCGCGAGGGCGTCTGCGGCTCCTGCGCGATGAATATCGACGGCACGAACACGCTGGCCTGCACGCGGGCGATGGAGGACATTGACGGACCGATCACCATCTATCCCTTGCCGCATCTGCCGGTGGTGAAGGATCTGGTTCCGGACCTCACCACCTTTTACGCGCAGCTCCGCTCGATCGAGCCGTGGCTCCAGACCGAAACGCCGACGCCGCAGGCCGAATGGCGCCAGTCGCCGGTCGAGCGCGAAAAGCTCGACGGCCTCTACGAGTGCATTCTGTGCGCCTGCTGTTCGACCTCCTGTCCGTCCTACTGGTGGAACGGCGATCGCTATCTCGGCCCGGCCGTCCTGTTGCAGGCCTACC
The DNA here is from genome assembly GCA_963812275.1 of uncultured Alphaproteobacteria bacterium. Taxonomy (GTDB): domain Bacteria; phylum Pseudomonadota; class Alphaproteobacteria; order Rhizobiales; family Kaistiaceae; genus Bauldia. The sequence goes on from CAWEUQ010000022.1 coordinate 26,830, forward strand.
GCTGGCTGATCGACTCCCGCGACGAGGCAGCCGGCGCGCGGCTCGATGACCTGGAAGACCCGTTCCGGCTCTATCGCTGCCACACGATCATGAACTGCGCCCAGACCTGCCCGAAGGGGCTTAATCCGGCCAAGGCGATCGCCGAGGTCAAGAAGATGATGGTCGAGCGCCGGGTGTGACCGGCTTCCCGCCCCCGTCTGCCTAATCTTTGACTCTGCGGAAAGGTCCGGCAGGCGGCTGATTCGGGGTTAATCCCGGACGTTGTAGCCCCATATGGGGAGTCTCACAGACAGATGGAGGCGATCATGACGGACAACGTTACCCTGAACGCCGGCACGCCCTGGACCCTCAACGCCGTCGAGAAGCTGCAGGAGTTGTGGAAAGAGGGGGTGAAGCCGGAACTGATCGGACAAACCCTTGGCCGGCCCGAAGGTGAAGTTCGAGCCAAGGCGGCCGAGCTGAAGCTTCCGCAGCACGTGGATTCCCACCATTGAGGGGGCCTTATTGACAGCACATTCCTCCCCGAAGTCATCGGTCGACGGCGTGCTTGGGAGCCTCAAACCTTTGGTTTGAGCCAATAAGGGGTTGCCAAAACACGCGGATTGCCCGAAACCCGCTACAATTCGGCGCTAGGTTCGGGATTCGTTCGGTCGCGCCTGGCCGGATAAGGGGATATTTGCTGATGCCGGTTAACCGTCTCATCCCGGTCTTGTGCGCGCTGACGCTTTGCGGCTGTGGTTCGATCGGAGCGATTGGGCTCAACTCCTCGAATAATCAACAGCCGGGGCAGGTGGCCGGCGGCTTGCCGCCGCCGATGGCGCCGGGAGACGTTGCCGGTGCTCCGCCCGGTGGCGCTGTCATTTCCGAGCCACTTGCGCCCGCTGGCACGGCGACCGTCGCGACCGCGGCGCCTGCCGCTCCGGCGTCTTCCGCTGCTGTCGGCAGGACCGACCTTCTCGGTGGCTGGACCATCGCCTCAAGCGGCGAGTCGTGTCAGCTGTTCATGACGCTGACGAGCTGGACCGGTGGCTATCGCGCTTCGACGCGCGGGTGTTCCTCCGCCACGCTGAAATCGATCTCCGCCTGGAACCTGCAGGGGAACCAGGTGATCCTTGCGGGCCAGGGCGGGACGCCGATCGCGACCTTGCAGTCGTCCGGCGGTAGTCGCTTCGATGGCTCCGCGGGCGGCACCCCCGTATCTTTCTACCGGTAGTCCATTCGATCCGGGGCCATGGACATCAGTTCCGGCGAGGCGAGTGCCGGCATCGGTCGGGTCGTCGCCCGGTATCGCGCCTTCGTGGCAGCATCTGAGATAGCCGAAGACCCGGCGCAGCTCGCGCTTTCCCGCCGGCTGGATGAACTCGATCTTTTGCTCCGCGAAACGCGACCACCGACCAGGGGCAGGGCGCTCGGCTGGCTTTTTTCCGGCCGCTCCGCGAAGCCGCTGAAGGGGATCTACATCCACGGCGGCGTCGGCCGCGGCAAGACGATGTTGATGGACGAATTCTTCGCGGCTGCCGAACTCAAGGCGAAGCGACGCGCCCATTTCCACGCTTTCATGGCCGACGTTCACGACAGGATGCACGCCTATCGTGCGGGAATGCGAGATGGCGACAAATCGGGCAACGACCCGATTGCGCCGGTCGCGGCCGACATCGCCGCGGAGACGCGATTGCTCTGCCTCGACGAATTTGCCGTCGAGGACATCGCCGATGCGATGATCCTGTCGCGCCTTTTCGCCGCGCTGTTCGAGCGGGGCCTGGTGCTGGTCGCCACGTCCAACACGGCGCCGGAGGATCTCTACCGCCACGGGCTGAATCGGCCGCTCTTTCTGCCCTTCGTCGATGTGCTGAAGCGCCACGTCGATATCGTCGAACTCGATGGCGGGATCGACTATCGGCTCGCGAAGCTCGCCTCGGCCGGCGTCTATGTCGCGCAGACCGGCGAGCCCGCCCGCGGGGCGCTCGATGGCTTGTGGCGCAGCTTGACCGGCGACCAGCCCGGCGCCTCCGTCGTCCTCAAGGTCAAGGGTCGCAAACTGACCGTGCCGCGCGCCGCCGGTCGTGTTGCGCGCTTTGCGTTCGCCGATCTTTGCGAGGCGCCGCTCGGAACCAGCGATTTCGCGGCTATCGCCGAAGCTTTCGATGTCGTCATCATCGACGATGTGCCGTCGATCGCCGTCGAGCGGCGCGATGTCGCCCGCCGTTTCATCAATCTGGTCGATGTCTTCTATGACGGCGGCGTCAAGCTGATCGTTTCGGCGGCGGGCGAGCCGGAGGAACTCTACAAGGCGACCCAGGGCAAGGAGGCCTTCGCCTTTCGCCGCACGGTTTCCCGGCTCATCGAAATGCGCTCCGACTCCTATCTCTCCGCGAACCGCCACGACCGCGGCGACCGTGCGACGGGCGGCCAGCCAGCCTGACGAAACAGCGCCCGGAATTCGGTCCTAGGATTCCGCGTTCGGCCGGTTGGCGAAGGCGGGTCGACGGGCGCGATGCTTGCAGTGCAGCATCAATCGGGCTAGTCAATCCGGGACCTTTACTCAAGGAATCCCCCCACAATGGCCCGACCTAAAATTGCCCTCATCGGCGCCGGCCAGATCGGCGGCACGCTGGCCCATCTCATCGGCCTCAAGGAACTCGGCGACGTCGTTCTTTTCGACGTGGTCGAGGGTATCCCGGACGGCAAGGCGCTCGATCTCGCCGAATCCTCCCCGATCAGCGGCTTCGATGCCCGCCTCGCCGGAACCTCGGCCTATGCCGGGATCAAGGGCGCCGATGTCTGCATCGTCACCGCCGGCGTGCCGCGCAAGCCCGGCATGAGCCGCGACGATCTTCTCGAGATCAATCTCAAGGTCATGGAGCAGGTCGGCGCCGGCATCAAGAAATACGCGCCGAAGGCCTTTGTCATCTGCATCACCAACCCGCTCGATGCGATGGTCTGGGCGCTGCAGAAGTTCTCGGGCCTGCCGCGCGACATGGTGGTCGGCATGGCCGGCGTGCTCGATTCGGCGCGGCTGCGCTATTTCCTCGCCATCGGAATTCGACGTTTCGGTCGAGGACGTCACCGCCTTCGTGCTCGGCGGCCACGGCGACACCATGGTGCCGATCGCCCAATACACGACGGTCGCCGGCATTCCGCTCACCGATCTCATCAAGATGGGCTGGACGACGAAGAAGCGCGTCGACGAGATTTTCCAGCGCACCCGCGACGGCGGCGCCGAGATCGTCAACCTGCTCAAGACCGGTTCGGCATTTTACGCGCCGGCCGCCTCCGCCGTGTCGATGGCCGAGAGCTATCTCAAGGACAAGAAGCGGGTGCTGCCCTGCGCGGCCTGTCTCAAGGGCGAGTACGGCGTCAAGGATCGCTACATCGGCGTGCCGGTGGTGATCGGCGCCAAGGGCATCGAGCGGATCATCGAAATCAGCCTCGCCAAGCCCGAACGCCAGATGTTCGAGAAGTCGGTGGCGGCGGTGGACGGACTGCTTTCCGCTTGCCTGCGCATCTTCCCGGCCCTCGGCAAGTAGCCGGCGCCCGGAGCATTTGGGGACATCATGAATATCCACGAATATCAGGCCAAGGCCGTGATTGGCGCGTTCGGCGCGCCGATCGCCAAGGGGGTGGCGGTCTTCTCGGTCAAGGAAGCCGAGGAAGCGGCGCGTGAACTCGGCGGGCCGGTCTGGGTGGTCAAGTCGCAGATCCACGCGGGCGGTCGGGGCAAGGGCCGTTTCGCCGAGGAAGCGGCCGGCGAGGCCGGTGGCGTTCGCCTGGCGCGTTCGATCGACGAGGTCGTCGCCAACGCCCAGCAGATGCTGGGCAGCACGCTTGTCACCCACCAGACCGGTCCGGCCGGCCGGCCGGTCAATCGCCTCTATATCGAGGAAGGCTCGGCGATCGCGCGCGAGCTCTATCTCTCCTGCCTCGTCGATCGCGGCACCGGGCGCGTCGCCTTCATCGCCTCGCAGGAAGGCGGCATGAATATCGAGGACGTCGCGGCGGAGACGCCGGAGAAGATCGTCACCGTCCACGTCGATCCGGCCGCCGGCTATACCTCGCATGTCGGCCGGTCGATCGCCTATGCGCTCGGCCTCGAAGGGCCGCAGATCGGTCAATGCGATCGCCTTGTCGCCTCGCTTTATCGGGCGTTCACCGAGAAGGACATGAGCCTGCTCGAGATCAACCCGCTGGTCGTCACCGAGAGCGGGGATCTCCTCTGCCTCGATGCCAAGATCAACTTCGACGATAATGCGCTCTTCCGCCATCCCGATATCGACGAGCTTCGCGATCCGGGCGAAGACGATCCCAGGGAAGTCGAGGCAGCGGAGAACGATCTCTCCTATGTCGCGCTCGACGGCGACATCGGCTGCATGGTCAACGGCGCCGGCCTGGCGATGGCGACCATGGATATCATCAAGTTCTACGGCGCGGAGCCGGCCAACTTCCTCGATGTCGGTGGCGGCGCCTCGAAGGAGCGGGTGGCGGTCGCCTTCAAGATCATAACCGCGGACCCCAACGTCAAAGGCATCCTCGTCAACATCTTCGGCGGCATCATGCGCTGCGACGTCGTCGCCGAGGGCATCATCGCCGCGGTCAAGGAGGTCGGGCTGGAGGTGCCGCTGGTGGTCCGGCTGGAAGGCACCAACGTCGAGGAAGGCAAGAAGATCATTGCCGACTCTGGCCTGAACGTGATTTCCGCCGACGATCTCGACGACGCCGCCCAGAAGATCGTCGGGGCCGTCGGAGGCGCGACGTGATCAGCCGGCCGCGCGTGGGCCGCAGCCCCCGGTGAGCGGAGCGACGATTGTGAAATTCTCGATCGGTGTGTCGCTTCTGACGATTGCGATCGGCCTGTGCTCCCTGCCCCACGCCGCCGAGGCAAGCACCGACCCCCGGGTCGACGCCTTCCGCGCCACCTGCGTTCCCGATCGACGGAACTACGATGCCCTCAAGACCCGGGCGCTCGCCGAAGGCTGGGCGCCTGTCGGCACGGGCGTCAACGCGGAACTCGACGCGATGATGCAGCGCGCCGCGGAAGCCGAACTGGAGCCCGACATGACGGCGCTCCTGGAAAGCTATTCGGCGGTCGTGGGCGGTGAACAGGCGTTTCTGGTCCTAACCTATCTGGGGGGAGAGCCGGTCGATCTGGTTGGCTGCTACCTCTATGACTTTGCCGCCACCGGCCCGATCGACCCGACCATCCTCAGCGACTGGCTCGGCGCGCCGCCGTCCGATTCCGTCGACGAGCCTTCTGTCATCGTCGGCTATACGTGGGAAAACCCCGATCTGTTGCCCGGCGCCTGGGATGTCTACCTCGCCTATCTCCCCAACGGCGGCGCAGCCAGCGAATTCGCCGGCTTCAGCGGCGTCCTCATCAAGATCACCTCGGTCGATCCGAAGGAAGAATGAATGTCCATCCTGATTGATGCGAACACCCGGGTCATCTGCCAGGGTTTCACCGGCAAGACCGGGACCTTTCACTCCGAACAGGCCGTCGCCTACGGGACGAAGATGGTCGGCGGCGTTTCGCCGGGGAAGGGCGGGCGCACCCACCTCGATCTGCCGATCTTCGACACCGTCGCAGAGGCGAAGCAGGCGACCGATGCCGATGCCACGGTCATCTATGTCCCGCCGCCTTTCGCCGCCGATGCCATTCTCGAGGCAATCGACGCCGGGATCGCCCTCATCGTGTGCATCACGGAAGGCATTCCGGTTGCCGATATGGTCAAGGTCAGCCGGGCTCTGTGCGGGACGCAATCGCGGCTGGTCGGCCCCAACTGTCCGGGGGTGATGACCGCCGGCGAATGCAAGATCGGCATCATGCCGGGCAGCATCTTCCAGCCGGGCTCGGTCGGCATCGTGTCCCGGTCGGGGACGTTGACCTATGAGGCGGTCTTCCAGACCACCAATGTCGGCCTTGGCCAGACGACTGCTGTCGGGATCGGCGGCGATCCGGTCAAGGGCATGGACTTCATCGAGGTCCTGGAATTACTGCTGGCCGACGATGCTACAAAGTCGATCGTAATGATCGGCGAGATCGGCGGGTCGTCGGAGGAGGAGGCGGCGCAATTCCTCAAGGACGAGGCCGCCCGCGGCCGGTCGAAGCCGGTCGTCGGTTTCATCGCCGGGCGGACTGCGCCGCCCGGGCGGCGCATGGGCCATGCTGGCGCGATCATTGCAGGGGGCAAGGGCGGCGCCGAGGACAAGATCGAGGCGATGCGGTCGGCCGGAATTCATGTGTCGGAATCACCGGCGCGTCTGGGGGCGACCCTCGCTGAAGCCTTGAAGGCGTGAACCGAAAGACCATTTGAACCAAGGCGACAAATGAGTCGTTGATTTCGGCAGGACCGGCCGGTAGAGCGTGGCACGTGGCCGCGCGCAGAAGGACGAGCGCGAGTAGCCTCCGCCTCGCGGGATGATAATGGCACGCCAGGATTCCAATGCCGCGCTCGCGGCGACCTCTTTTCTCTACGGCGCGAACGCTCCCTATATCGAAGAATTGCAGGCGCGCTACAGCCGCGACCCCGCGTCCGTCGATGCCGAATGGCGGGAATTCTTCGAGGGATTACAAGACGTTGGTGGAAACGGCGCGGCCGGCAAGAGTGAGCCGTCGTGGCGCCGGCCGAACTGGCCGCCGCTCGCCAATGGCGAACTGGTCGCCGCCCTCGATGGTAACTGGGGGGCGACGGAAGCGGCGCTCGGCGAGAAGATCAGGAAGGGCGTCGCCAGCCGCGGCGCTGAAATCACCGATGGCCATGTCCAGCAGGCGACCCGGGATTCGGTTCGTGCGCTGATGATGATCCGCGCCTACCGGATGCGCGGCCACTTCCACGCCAACCTCGATCCGCTCGGCCTCCAGCCGATCCCGGCCGAGTCCGAACTCGACCCCGCGTCCTACGGCTTCACCGAAGCCGATTTCGACCGCAAGATCTTCATCGACTATGTGCTCGGGCTCGAATTCGCCACCATTCCCGAAATGCTCGAGATATTGCGTCGGACCTACTGCTCGACGCTCGGCGTCGAGTTCATGCATATTTCCGACGCGGCCGAGAAGGGGTGGATCCAGGAGCGCATCGAGGGTCCGGACAAGGCGATCACCTTCACCGACAACGGCAAGAAGGCGATCCTCAACAAGCTGGCCGAGGCCGAGGGTTTCGAGCGGTTCCTCGACGTCAAATACACCGGCACCAAGCGGTTCGGCCTCGACGGCGGCGAATCCCTGATTCCGGCGCTGGAACAGATCATCAAGCGCGGCGGCCAGCTCGGTCTCAAGGAAATCGTCCTCGGCATGGCCCATCGCGGCCGGCTCAACGTGCTGTCCCAGGTCATGGGCAAGCCGCATCGCGCGATCTTCCACGAGTTCAAGGGCGGTTCCGCCTCGCCGGACGAGGTCGAAGGCTCGGGCGACGTCAAATACCACCTCGGCGCATCGTCGGACCGCGAGTTCGACGGCAACAAGGTGCATCTGTCCCTGACCGCCAACCCGTCGCATCTCGAGATCGTCGATCCGGTGGTGCTCGGCAAGGCGCGCGCCAAGCAGGACCAGCATGCCGACAAGCCCCGCAGCGACATCGTGCCGCTCGATCAGCGGGCGCGGGTCCTGCCGCTGCTGCTCCACGGCGACGCAGCCTTCGCCGGACAGGGCGTCGTCGCCGAGTGTTTCGGGCTGTCGGGGCTGCGCGGCCACCGGACCGCCGGCTCGGTCCATTTCATCATCAACAACCAGATCGGCTTCACCACCAATCCGCGCTTCGCCCGGTCCTCGCCCTATCCGTCCGACATCGCCAAGATGGTCGAGGCGCCGATCTTCCACGTCAACGGCGACGACCCGGAAGCGGTGGTCTACGCGGCCAAGGTGGCGATCGAGTTCCGGCAGAGATTCCACAAGCCGGTCGTCGTCGACATGTTCTGCTACCGGCGCTATGGCCATAACGAAGGCGACGAGCCAGCCTTCACCCAGCCGCTGATGTACCAGAAGATCGCCAAGCAGCCGACCACCTTCGAGATCTACTCGAAGAAACTGGTCGAGGAAGGCGTGGTGACGGCCGCGGATGTCGAGACGCTGAAGGCCGGCTGGCGCACCACGCTCGACGAGGAGTTCGAGGTCGCGTCCGGCTATCGGCCGAACAAGGCCGACTGGCTCGACGGCGTCTGGTCGAAGGTCAAGGTGGCCGAGACCGGCGACGGGCCGCGCCGCGGCGTGACCGGCTTGCCGGTCGGCGAGCTGAAGGAGATCGGCGAGCGGCTGACCGACGTCCCCGCCGATTTCAAGGTGCACAAGACCATCGGTCGTTTCCTCGCGGCGCGGCGCAAGGCGATCGAGACCGGCGAAGGGATTGACTGGGCAACCGGCGAGGCGCTGGCCTTCGGCTCGCTTCTCAAGGAAGGGCATCCGGTTCGTCTCTCCGGCCAGGATTCGGAGCGCGGCACCTTCTCCCAGCGGCACTCGGTCCTGTTCGATCAGGAGACCGAGGAACGCTTTATCTCGCTCAATCACATGGCCGAGGGTCAGGCCCGCTTCGAGGTCATCAACTCGATGCTCTCCGAGGTCGCGGTGCTCGGCTTCGAATATGGCTATTCGACCTCCGAACCGAACGCGCTGACGCTCTGGGAGGCGCAGTTCGGCGATTTCGTCAACGGCGCCCAGGTGGTCATCGACCAGTTCATCTCGTCCGGCGAACGCAAGTGGCTCCGGATGTCGGGGCTGGTCCTGCTCCTCCCTCACGGCTACGAGGGCCAGGGACCGGAACATTCCTCGGCGCGGCTCGAGCGCTTCCTCCAGCTTTGCGCCGAAGACAACATGCAGGTCGCCAACTGCTCGACGCCGGCGAACTATTTCCACATCCTGCGGCGCCAGCTTCATCGCGACTTCAGGAAGCCGCTCGTCCTGATGACGCCGAAGTCGCTGCTCCGCCACAAGCGGGCGGTGTCGAAGCTCGACGAGATGGGCCCCGATTCCTGCTTCCACCGTCTCCTGTGGGACGACGCCGAATATCATCCGGACGATCCGACGAAGCTGGTCGCCGACGAGAAGATCCGGCGCGTCGTGCTGTGCACCGGCAAGGTCTATTACGACCTCTACGAGGAGCGCGAGAAGCGCGGTATCAACGATGTCTATCTGCTGCGTGCCGAGCAGCTCTATCCCTTCCCGGCCAAGGCCTTGATCACCGAACTGTCGCGCTTCCCGCAGGCGGAACTCGTCTGGTGCCAGGAGGAACCCAAGAACATGGGCGCCTGGGCCTTTGTCGAGCCCTATCTCGAATGGGTGCTTAACCAGATCGGGACCAAGGCGGCGCGCCCGCGCTATGCCGGGCGCGCGGCGGCGGCGGCGACCGCGACCGGCCTGATGTCGAAGCATCTGGATCAACTCAGAGCATTCCTCGACGAAGCCCTCGGCGAGTAGAGATCACGACGGCCAGGAGAGAAGAATGGCGACGGAAATTCGGGTCCCCACCCTCGGCGAGTCGGTGACCGAGGCGACGGTCGGGACGTGGCTCAAGAAGGTCGGCGACTCGGTCAATGTCGACGAGCCGCTGGTCGAACTGGAGACCGACAAGATCACGCTCGAGGTCCCGGCACCGACCGCCGGCGTCCTCGAATCGATTTCCGTCGCGGACGGCGAGACGGTCGAGGTCGGCGCGCTGCTCGGCTCGATCGTTGCCGGAAAGGGCAACGGCCAGTCCGCCGACGGCAACGGCGCCACCGGCCATCCGGACGCGAAGTCCGATCATCCGGCGCCGATCCAGTCCGGGCCCGAGGAAACCCGCCTGCGCGAGGCGCCCTCCGCCGAGGCCGGGACGCCGGCGGGCACCGCGCCCTCCGCCGCCAAGATCATCACCGAGAAGGGGCTGGAGCCCGCAGCGATCGAGGGCACCGGCAAGGGCGGACGGATCACCAAGGGCGACGCGCTCGCCGCGGCCGAAGGCAAGGTCGCGCGGGCGCCCGAGAAGCCTGCCCCGGTGCGGGCACCGTCGGCTCCGACCGACGAGGCGCGGGAAGAGCGGGTGCGGATGTCGCGCCTCCGCCAGACCATCGCCCGCCGCCTCAAGGAGGCCCAGGAAACCGCCGCGATGCTGACGACCTTCAACGAGGTCGACATGGGCGCGGTGATGAAGATTCGCTCCGAATACCGCGACCTCTTCGAGAAGAAGCACGGCGTCAAGCTCGGCTTCATGGGCTTTTTCGTCAAGGCCTGCGTCCAGGCGCTGAAGGAACTGCCGGCGGTCAATGGCGAGATCGACGGGACCGATATCGTCTACAAGAACTACTACAATATCGGTGTCGCCGTCGGCACCGAGCGGGGCCTCGTGGTTCCGGTCGTCCGCGACGCCGACGCCCTGTCGATTGCCGAAATCGAGAAGCGGATCGGGGACCTTGCCCGCAGCGCGCGCGACGGCTCCCTCTCGATCGAGGAAATGCAGGGCGGCACCTTCACGATCACCAATGGCGGCATTTACGGCTCGCTGATGTCGACGCCGATCCTCAACGCGCCGCAATCCGGCATCCTGGGCATGCACAAGATCCAGGACCGGCCGATGGTGGTCGGCGGCAAGATCGAAGTGCGGCCGATGATGTATCTGGCGCTGTCGTATGATCATCGCATCGTCGATGGCCGTGAGGCGGTGACCTTCCTGGTCCGGGTCAAGGAAAGCCTCGAGGACCCGCAGCGTCTGGTGCTCGACCTGTGAGCCCGCGGCGGGATCGGGGGCGGCCGTGACCCGCACCGGCGGTCATCTGGCCTACGGCACCACGCTGGTCGCGGCGATCCTCTTTTTCACCGCCTTCGTTGCCCTGTTCCGGCGCGATCTCGGCGACCCCTATGCCGCCGCGGCGATGTTCGCCGGGGTTGGCATCGCCGTCTGGACAGGGGGCCGGATCGCCGCACGCCTGGTCGATCGGCATGCCGGGAGCTGAGTGGCTGGCGCAGACCTGCCCCGACCGGACGGCGCTTGCGGATCGCGCCCGGAGAACCCATACCGGCAAAAGGCAACACACCGGCAGGGGATATCGTTGAATGTCATATGATCTCGCCGTCATCGGCAGCGGTCCGGGCGGCTATGTCTGCGCGATCCGTGCCGCCCAGCTCGGCCTCACGGTCGCGGTGATCGAGAAGGACGCGACGCTCGGCGGCACCTGCCTCAACGTCGGCTGCATCCCGTCCAAGGCGCTTCTCTACAGCTCGGAGCTGTTCGAGAAGGCCGGGCACGATTTTCCGGCCTTCGGCATCAAGGTCGGGACGCCCGAGCTCGATCTCGGCGCGATGATGGCCCACAAGGATTCGGTCGTCGACGCCAACACCACCGGCGTCGCCTATCTCTTCAAGAAGAACAAGATCGACTCGATCCGGGGCCTGGGTGCGATTGCCGGGCCCGGAAAAATCACCGTCACCGGCGACGATGGCGCGACCCGGACCATAGAGGCGAAAGCGATCGTCATCGCCACCGGCTCGGAATCGACACCGCTGCCGGGCGTCACGGTTGACGAGAAACGCGTCGTTTCCTCGACCGGCGCCTTGGCCCTCGGCTCCGTGCCGAAGCGGCTCGTGGTCGTCGGCGCCGGAGTGATCGGGCTCGAACTCGGTTCGGTGTGGCGGCGCCTCGGCAGCGAGGTCACCGTCGTCGAATTTCTCGATCGCATCCTGCCCGGTCTCGACGGCGAGGTCGCGCGTCAATCGCAGAAGATTCTCGGCAAGCAGGGCATCGCCTTCAAGCTGGCGAGCAAGGTTGCGGGCGTCGACGAGTCCGGCGACGCCCTGAAGGTGACGATCGAACCGGCCGCCGGCGGCGACAGCGAAACGCTCGAGGCGGACATCGTCCTGGTTTCGATCGGCCGTCGTCCCTACACCGCGGGGCTTGGGCTGGCGGAGGCCGGCGTTGCGATCGACGAACGCGGCCGGGTTGCGGTCGACGACCATTTCCAGACGAATGTCGCGGGCGTCTATGCGATCGGCGACGTCATCCGCGGACCGATGCTGGCCCACAAGGCGGAGGACGAAGGCGTCGCGGTCGCCGAGATCATCGCCGGGCAAGCCGGCCACGTGAATTATGGCGTCATCCCCAACGTCGTCTATACGCACCCGGAGATCGCCTCGGTCGGCAGGACTGAAGAGGACCTGAAGGCAGCCGGGATCGAATACCGGGCCGGCAAGTTCCCGTTTTCAGCCAATGCCCGTGCCCGCGCGATGCTGGAGAAGGACGGCTTCGTCAAGGTCCTCGCCGATGCGAAGACCGACAAGGTGCTCGGCGTCCATATCGTCGGTCCGTTCGCCGGCGAACTGATCGCCGAGGCCGCGGTGCTGATGGAATTCGCCGGCGCGGCGGAAGACCTCGCCCGCGTCTGCCACGCCCATCCGACGCTGTCGGAAGCGGTCAAGGAAGCTGCGCTCGCGGCCTGGTTCAAGCCGATTCACATCTGACGCCGAGAACGTCGAAAGCGCCTGCCTTTCGGCCGACGCTTCCAACATCACACAGTGGAGTCAGGTCTTACTTATTGCGCCTCGGAGTCGAGGACTTCTTCGGGCTTGCGCGGCACGATTGCCTCGTCACCCAATTCAGCAAGCAGCACGGGGTCGATGGCGGTCGCGGGGGCGGCGACTTCCTGTTCGACCGGGGCTGGTGTGACGGCGGCCGTGACGTCGTTCTTGTGCCACTCGCAGGCCGAAGCCGCTACGCTGGCACCTGCGACGAAGCCGATGGCCGCGAACGCGGTTACGGAGGCGGATACGATTTTCATCAGTTCCTCCTATCGTAGACCGATCATGTTTCGATCAATCTGCCATCAGCTTACTCCATCTTTCGGAAAAGACCGGCTCTTCACGACGATTTGATCGGTGTCGAGGGGGCCGCTGCGTCGGTATCTGGTGGCTTTCCTGATCCGTTTCAGCGGCGATTGCGCCTGCCGGCGGCCTGATCGGCGAGCGTGAACCAGCCGACGCCGGCGAGCACCAGCGCGGTTCCCGCGACGTCGACCAGGGTCAACCTCTCGCCGAGGATCAGCACGGCGAGAAGGATCGTCATGACGGGCGACAGCGTGCCGATGGTGGCGTTGGCCTGGGCCGAAATGCGATGGAGCGCGGCATTGAGGAAGAATGACGGCAACACCGTCGCGCCGACGGCAATGATCAGCGCATAGACATAGAGCGTCGGTGAAACGATCAGGTCGCCGGCCGGATGCGTGAACAGAAATTGGGCAAAGGCGCCGACAGCCGCGCCGCTCATCGCGATGCAGGTGAACAGCCGGGGTCCGATCGTGGCGATCAGGTTCTTGGCGAGCAGCTGGTACATCGCGAAGGAGATCGCCGCGAGCAGAACGAAGCCGGCGCCAATCGCCGCGCCATGCCCGAAGGTGGCGACCTTTTCGCTGAAGATCACGGCGAGGCCAATATAGCTGATGCCGATGGCCATGAGCGTCCGCAGCCGGATCGGCTGTCGGAAGAACATCGCCCCGAAGATCACGACGAAGAGCGGGTAGGTGAACAGGATCAGCCGCTCGAACTGGGCCGAGATATATTCGAGGCCGAGGAAATCCGTGTAGCTCGCGAACCAGTAGCCGAGCAGCCCGACCGCGGCGGCGCCGGCAACCTGCCGGGCGGGCGGCAGGGGCTGGTGCTTCCGCAGGCGGTCGCGGATCGAGAGACCGCCGATGGCGATATAGAAGGGAAGCGCGAAGCCCATCCGCAGCGCCAGCAGCGTCTCGGCGTCGATGGTTTCGGCGTAGGCGAGCTTGATCACCACCGCCTTGGTCGAAAACAGCAGCGCGCCAACCGCGGCGAAGACATAGCCCATCCGGACATAGCCTTGGGACGGTGCGGCGGGTGTGATCGGCAGGGGCGGCGTTTCGGTGGCGGCGCTCGCCGGTGCAGGGGGTGGTGTGGTGATAGCCATTTGCGATCGCTTCCGTTGCGGTCGGCGGTTCAGGCAATCGCGGCGATGATCTGGAGACCCGGCGCGATACCTTTCGCGCGCCGGCCGGTCGTCGTTGGAGTCAGACGCCGTTCCCGTCGCGCGTGGCGCGAAGGCAAATAAGCCAAAGGTGTTTCGGGGCCGTCGTCATCGGGCCTGTCTAGCATGACCGGCGGCCGCCGCCAGCCAAAAAAACGGGCCCGCGAACGGGCCCGAGTTTGGGTCAGGGAGGAGAGAGAATGAAGACGAGGGGAGGAACGCCTTCATTCGCGAGCGAGACTATAGATCCGCCGCTGAAGCCGGCCTGAAGCGCCGGTTCATCGGATATTCAGCGAAAGACGGCGGTTTCCAGGCGGTTTCACGCCCGCGGATGGGCGGCGGTGAAGGCGGCCATCAGGCGGTCGGTGTCGACCTCGGTATAGATCTGGGTGGTCGACAGGCTGGCGTGGCCGAGGAGTTCCTGGATTCCCCTTAGATCTCCGCCATTTGCGAGCAGATGCGTGGCGAAGGAATGGCGGAGCGCATGGGGGGTGGCGGTCTCCGGCAACCCCAGGGCCGACCTCAGTTTCTCCATCGCGCGCTGGACCATGCGCGGATTGAGACGGTCGCCGCGGGCGCCGAGAAACAGCGGCGCGTCGGCGCCGGGCGCATACGGGCAGAGGTGGAGATAGCGCGCGACGGCCGCGGCGACGGCGGGCAGCACCGGGACGATGCGTTCCTTGCCGCCCTTGCCGGTGACTCGCAGTGCATCATGGGCGTTTCGCGGTGTCTCGGAGCGTTTCAGGGCCAACGCTTCCGAGATACGCAGGCCGCAGCCGTAGAGGAGGGCGAAGATCGCGGTGTTGCGGGCCGCGATCCACGGTTCCTCGTCGAGCGCCTCGTCGATCGAGACGACCCTGGACGCCGCCTCGGGCGGCAACGGACGGGGGAGGGAACGCTTCTGGGCGGGCGGGCGGACGGCCCGGAACGGGGCGCCCGCCGCTGTCCCGTCGCGTTCGAGGAATCGGATCAGCGATCGCACCCCGGCGATGCCCCGGGCGACGGTCCGCGACCCCGCACCGCCGTTGCGGCGGGCGGCGAGGAAGGCGCGGATGTCGGCGACGCGGATGTCGGCGAGGTCGGCGAGCTTCGGCGGCTCGCCGAGGTGGCCGGTGAGGAAACGGAGGAACTGCTCGACGTCGCGGGAATAGGCCTCGACGGTCTTCGCCGCCAGCCGCCGCTCGTGGGCGAGATGACGGCGCCAGCGCTCGACCGCCTTCATCAGGTCGGGCCGGGCAATGATCAGCGGCGCTTCGGTCGGTTTCGCCTTCACCATGCGATCATACCCGCGCCGGTCCGGTTAACGGCGGGTTAACGCGACCGGCAGATCGGCAACCGGGGCGCGCGCTTTCCATTCCGCCGGGGTCGTGGGAGGCTGCGGAAAACGGTTCGGGAGGTGACGATGACGAAGATTTCGCTGGTCAATGCGACGGTGATCGACGGTTCGGGCGCCGACCCCTTCACCGCGACGATCGACATCGCCGACGACCGCATCGTCGCGGTCAGGCGCGACGCGGCATCGGCCGGTCCGGGGCCGGGACCCGGCGGCGGAGACCTCGCCGCCGACACGACGCGTCATCGACTGCGCCGGCCGTACCGTGATGCCCGGCCTGACCGAGGCCCACTGCCACATCTCCTTCGACAACATCGTCTCGATGGAAGCGGTGGTCGCCACCCAGCCCGAGGACCACGCGCTGATCTCGCTCCGCAACGCGCAGATGCTGATGGAGCGCGGCTTCACCAGCCTCTACAGCGCCGCCGCGGCGAAGCCCCGGCTCGACGTCGCGGTGCGGGACGCGATCCAGAGGGGGCTGTTCGCCGGCCCCCGCATCCGCGCCGCCAGCCAGGAGATCTCGCCCTCCGGCAATCTCGGCGACATCGACAACAATTATCTCCAGCTTCCGCGCAGCCTCGCCTTCGCGATCACCGCCGACGGCGCGGACGAATTCACCAAGGCGGCGCGGCTCGCCGCCCGCGACGGCGTCGACAATCTCAAGATCAACGTCTCGGGCGACCGCGACTGGGGCCACATGCATGCCGACGACACGACGACGGTGATCAGCGACGACGAGGTCGCGGCGGTGGTCGCGGTGGCGCGCCCGCGCAAGCTCATGGTCTCGGCCCATTGCACGAGTTCCGAAGGGGTGAAGATGTGCGTCCGCCACGGCGTGCAGGTCGTCTACCACGCGGTGCACGCCGACGAGGAGGCGCGCGACATGCTGGAGGAAGCGCGCGACCGCGTCTTCGTCGCGCCGGCCCTCGGCCTGCCGCTGACCATGCTGCGCGAGGCCGCCGACTACGGCATCAAGTGGCCGGCGTAGCGCTATGCCAGCCTCGAAAAGGAGCTGGAGACGACGCGCGCCTGCATGCGCGATCTCAAGCGGCGCGGGGTGCGGGTGCTGCCCGGCGGCGACTACGGCGCCTTCGTCACCAACCCGATGGGGACCAACGCCCGCGACCTCGAACACTTCGTCGATTTCCTCGGCTTCTCGCCGATGGAGGTGCTGGTCGCGGCGACGAAATCCGGCGGCGAGCTGATGCAGCGCGGCGGCGAACTCGGCCAGATCCGCGAGGGCTACCTCGCCGACTTGCTTGATCGTCGACGGCGACCCGCTCGCCGACATCCGCCTGCTCCAGGATTTTGACCGGATCGAAGCGGTGATGATCGGCGGGCGGTGGGTGAAGGACCGGCTGGGGGAGAGGCGGGGCGTGGAGCGGCGGGTGGCGGCGGAGTGAGGGGTGGGGAGGCGCTTAGGTCGCTCCAACCAGTGCCTGTCGCTATGGCGCGGCTGCGCCTTTGAAAATATTCTCTCGGTGGAACTTGATGAAGCTTGGATGAGGCCAGCGACTTTCGTCATCTGGCATATTCAGGAGTCCGCCAGAGTTCACGATCTTGCGTATTTCCTCTGGTATGGATCGATCAACAGTGAGGATTCTGTAATCGTCAGCAATTGAAATCAGTCCCCGATCGAACATCCAGTGGATTGTTCCGGACAATGCCAAGCCATTCCGGAGGGAATCTGGACCGTTTGCGGCGACTGGGCGGATGTGTGCAGCTTGGACCTCTGGACGGCCGCCGCCATTAATGATTCTGAGGCCGGTGATTGCGCATCGGCGGTCGTAAGCTGAACGCACGAGATGGGAAAAAGCCTGATCGCGAAACGCTCGTCGTGTTGTCATTTCGACAATGGGGCGCTTGAAGGTTGACTCCGGTTCAGCAAAGCCTTCGGGAGAGTTCGCTAGATCCAGCTTGTCTTCTAGTAGAAAGGAAGAAAAGCCTGCTTGAAGAATTTCGTCAAATTCTTGCTCACCGATTAGTCTTACGGCCCGTCCAAATGCCCCTTTGTTTGTTGAGCCGTCAAATTTCTGCAACGAATTTTCAAAATATTTTCCACCAAGGCTAAATGGTACATTTTGGTCGAAATCTAGATAGTTCGATAATTGCGCGTAGTAGAGACCATCCCGCCCGGAGTCTTTGGAGATGTGGTCGACCTGCGCTACTGCGAAATACGATTGCCGTCCCCCTATCAGGGAGTCTTTCATCGATACGCGGCGAGGTTCGTAGTATACGATAAAATCACCGATGCTCGCTTCAACCTGATTCAGATAAGTCTTAGGAAAGTGATATTTTTCCTCGATCACGTCGTCGTAAGCTGAAGTTGGCTTGGTCGTGAATACAGCCTTCAACTCCCGATTCCTCGTCGCTGGGGCGTGTATGTCTGAGCCGCTTCAAACAAGTCATATTTTTCGCCAAACCAATCTACGAATTCCTTCGGCTCAAATCCGGCTTTCCAATATTTGACGATGTCTTCATCCCGGTATCCGACATCTACGAAATCGATTTTGTAAGTCTCGACTAGCAAGCCTTCGGTGCATTTCACCCACTCTTCTAATGTCATGCCGTCACCGTTTACGGGTTTTTGCGGGTAGGACATTGTGCTTGCTTCGCTGATCGGCGATAAGGAACTTGCTCGAAGCATCGCCGACTGGTCGATTCAGGTCAATACAGGCGATTTTCTCTCTCTCTCTCTCTCTCTCTCTCTCTCTCTCTGGTTCCAGCCTCCCTGGCCTGACCGGACTTTATGTGCCGGAGCGCGGTAGGGAGGATTAGCGGACCGTAATCCGCCGGTTGCAGTTGGCCTGTCGTCCGGCGCAATACGCTTCGCTATTGCGCCCTACATCCGCGGCTGAAAGCCCGGCAGCGTTTCCCCCTTACCGCGTTCTGCCGTCGGAGACTTGTGGACTTGCCCGGTCAGTCGGGCGTCAGGGCCTGCCGGGTGGCTTCTGCAAGGGTCAGGTCGCGCTGTTCGCCGGCCCTATTGAACAGGTGGATCGGCATCTCGGGGTTTTGGGCGAATTCCAGCAGGGTTTGCAGGGCCGACAGGTGCGGCGTCACGAAGGTGCCGTCGGCTTCTGCCGGGTAACCGTGCGAGTACGACCACATCCCGGCGACCGTGATCCGGCCGAATGCGGCGTTGGCGATGGCGGCGGCGCACTGGATGGCGTTGACGTCCTGGAACGCGGCCTCCTCGATCTTGACGCCGGCGACAAGCGGGCCGTTCGCCAGCCGCAGGACGACGGCGTCGGAGGTGCCGCTCGCGGCGTTGGCCAACTCCAGCGACTTGAGCCAGTCGAAGATTTCGGCGGATGTCGGCTCGGGAAGGGCGCGGACCAATCGCTGTTCGATCCGCGCAGCGGACGGGGGCGGCGAGGGTATCGTCTCGTGCTGCCCGGCCTCGGGCCTGAACTGGCGGAAGGTGAACTGGTCCGGCAGATAGCGGCCCATCGTCGTGGTCGACATCGATCCGTTCAGCGCGACCGAGTGGATCAGGACATCCTCATCGGCGAAGTTGGCGATCTGCTGGCGGCATTTTCCGCAGCAGGAGACTTCGACATCGCCGAGCGGATTGTCGGTGCCCATCGCCAGGGCGCGGGGCGCGCCCATGACCCAGCCCTCGACGATCCGGGCCTCCTTGCCGAGGGCCACGACCATCGCGGCGATCGCTCCCTCCTCGCCGTGCGTGCTGACCCGATGATCCGGATTCTCGACGTTGACGCCGGCGAAATAGAAGCAGTCCGCCTCGCCGAGACGCGCCCTGAAGACCGCGGTCACGTCAAAGCCGGATTCGACCGAGTAGGGCTGGCCGCGCAGATCGCGCAGCCAGTCTCCGATCTCGCGGTCGGTCAGCGGGCGATCGGTCTGGCGAAAAATGTTCATGTCGGCTCCCCTGTCCACGCCGCCAGCTTTGGCACACGGTGGTCGGCGGTCAACCGGAAACAACGCCGGGCGGCATGGCCGGCGATTTCGTTTGCCGGCGCAAAGCGACTGCGGTCCGGGTGCATCCGGCACAAAGGGGGGAATTGGCCATGCGCGCGACCGGGATAACGGCATTGCTGCTGCTTTGCCTTGCTTCCCTGGCAACGGTCGGGACGGCGGTCGGCAAGAACGGCGAATACAAGGCCGGGCCGATCTGGAACGATGCCGACGCCGTCGGCAAGTGTACGGCGACCTGTACCGCCGTCAATCTCGCCTGGACCGGCAAGTGGCGGACGACGAAGACCAACGTGATGTCGGTCTGCTCCTGCGCGGCCGGGGCGGCGCGGCCGCCGGCGGGTGGCGGCGCGGTCAGCCAGTGCAGCATTGCCGCGACGGAAAAGTGCGGGCCCTGCTCGGTGACCTGCACCAACCAGCGGGCATCCTGTACGCCGGGAACCGAATTCGTCGCGCAGGCGACCTGCGTCTGGCAGCCGGTGTGCAAGTGCCAGTGACGGCGGCTTCCGGCGCGGACCTCCGGTCGGGGGCGCCCCTCACCCGGTTTCTCTGACCTCGCCGGGGCTCGCCGGGAGAAGCGGTCCTCTCCCGCACGGGGCGAGGGAAGCGGGTGATGTCGCGCGCAAGGCGACGGCCATCAGCGGCCGCAGGCAACGCGGGGAGTCTGGATCCCCGCTTGCGCGGGGATGAGCGGGTGGGGTGGTTCGGTGGCGCGATTCAGCGCGCCGTCCATCGCCCCTTGGCAGCGGCGTCGGCGCGTACCATGCTCGCGCATTGCCGATATCAGTCGAATTGCCCGGGGGGATATCCATCATGCCGAGTGACATCGAGATCGCCCGACAGGCGAAGCCGAGGCCGATTGTCGAGATTGCCGCGCTGCTCGGCATCCGGCGCGACGCCGTCTTCGCCTACGGGCCGTACAAGGCCAAGATCGCGCTGCCGTGGCTCAATTCCCTCGACAAGCCCGACGGCAAGCTGGTGCTGGTCACCGCGATTTCGCCGACGCCGGCCGGCGAGGGCAAGACGACGACCACCGTCGGGCTCGGCGACGCGCTGAACAAGATCGGCAAGCGCGCGGTGATCTGCCTGCGCGAGCCGTCGCTCGGCCCCTGCTTCGGGATGAAGGGCGGGGCGGCCGGCGGCGGCTATGCGCAGGTCATCCCGATGGAGGAGATCAACCTCCACTTCACCGGCGACTTCGCGGCGATCGCGGCGGCCAACAACCTGCTCGCGGCGATGATCGACAACCACATCTACTGGGGCAACGCGCTCGGCATCGACGCGCGGCGGATCACCTGGCGGCGGGTGGTCGACATGAACGACCGGGCGCTGCGCGACATCGTCTCGTCGCTTGGCGGCGTCGGCAACGGCTTTCCCCGCGAGGACGGTTTCGACATCGTCGTCGCGTCGGAGGTGATGGCGATCTTCTGCCTCGCCACCAGCCTCGACGACCTGGTCGCGCGGCTCGGCCGGATCGTCGTCGCCGAGACCCGCGACGGCAAGCCGGTAACCGCCAGGGACCTCGCCGCCGACGGCGCGATGGCGGTGCTGCTCAAGGACGCGCTGTCGCCCAACCTCGTCCAGACGCTGGAGGGCAACCCGGCCTTCGTCCATGGCGGGCCCTTCGCCAACATCGCCCATGGCTGCAACTCGGTGGTGGCGACGCGGGCCGGGCTGAAGCTCGGCGAATATGTGGTGACCGAGGCCGGCTTCGGCGCCGATCTCGGGGCGGAGAAATTCTTCGACATCAAGTGCCGCAAGGCCGGGCTGAGGCCCGACGCGGCGGTGGTGGTCGCCACGGTCCGGGCGCTGAAGATGCACGGCGGCGTCGCCCGCGACGCGCTCGGCGGCGAGGACGTCGCGGCGGTGACCAAGGGCGCGGTCAACCTCGTGCGTCACCTGAGGAACGTCAAGCGCTACCGCGTGCCGGTCGTCGTCGCGATCAACCGCTTCGCCGCCGACACCGAGGCCGAACTCGAGGCGGTCGCCGCGGCGGCGCGGGCCGAAGGCGTCAAGGCGATCGTCTGCACGCATTTCGACGACGGCTCGAAGGGGGCCGAGGCGCTCGCCCGCCACGTCGTCAAGCTGGCCGAATCCGGCGAGGCCGATTTCGCGCCGCTCTATCCCGACGATATGCGGCTCTTCGACAAGATCACGATGATCGCGACCAGCCTCTACGGCGCCAGCGAGGTGGTCGCCGACAAGGCGATCCGCGCCCGGCTCGCCGGCTACGAGGCGGCGGGCTACGGCGCGCTGCCGGTCTGCATGGCCAAGACGCAGTATTCCTTCTCCGCCGACCCGACGCTGATCGGGGCACCGGCCAACCACGCGGTGCCGATCCGCGAGGTGCGGCTCTCGGCCGGCGCCGGCTTCATCGTCGTCATCTGCGGGACGATGATGACCATGCCCGGCCTGCCGCGCCACCCGGCGGCCGAGGCGATCCACCTCGACGCGGAGGGGAACGTGGTCGGGCTGTTCTGAGGGCGCCCGCGTCAACCGGGCCAACCGGAGGGAATCGGCAAAAAGGTCACGGCCCGAGAACTTTGCCTTGGGGGCGTTGCGCCAATTCGGCGGCGTGATATGAGCGTTCCGCCCGCCGAGCGGCGGGGCCGGCAAATCACTCACGCCGGGGGGAAATTCGTCGGGCCGGCCGCTGCCGAAGCCCGATACGAGGGGGCAAATGCGCAGCATTATCCTGAGACTTTGTGGCTTCGGACTCGCCACGCTGATCGCGACCGCCGTGCTGGCCCTGCCTTACCTCACTATCCAGTAAACACTTCAGATCCAGTAGCGACACGCCGCCATGACGGGTCATGGCGGGCGGCCGACGGGATGACTTTGCGTGGTCCACAGGGCTTCGCGCGCCGGTCATGACCGCGAAGCCATGGCGGACGGATTCGCCCGGCGTCGTCAGGCGTCGTCGAAGCTCCGCCGCGCGACACGGATGGCGTCGTGATTTTGCGACGCCCATGCGGTCAGGGTTTCGATCGGCGCCTGGAGCGAGCGGCCGAGCGGGGTCAGTGCGTATTCGACGCCGGGCGGGCTGGTCGGCAGGACGGTGCGCTCGATCAGCCCGTCGCGCTCCAGGGTGCGGAGCGTCACCGTCAACATCCGCTGCGAGATGTCGCCGATCGACCGCTTCAGCGCGTTGAAGCGCCGCGGCCCGTCCCCGAGGATGAGGATGATCAGCACGCTCCATGTGTCGCCGAGCCGGTCGAGCACGTCGCGGACCGGGCAGTTGGCCGCAGCGTCGCCCCGGGAGACGGCCCATCGTCCCTCCGTCAGCCCTTCGATCGTGACCCTGTCATCCATGGCGGTTCCCTGCGTGTGACCAGGTGAGGTGAAAGTGCGTTCTTGGCAACATAGTCATAAATAGGCATCTAGTCACTATCAGTAACCAACAACGTCGTGTCCGTCGCAATCGGCAGGCGCGGTGGTGACCGAACAAGCCAAAGGACCACGCAAAATGACCAATGCCAGCCAGCCGACCCTTCTCGTCGCCGGTGCCTCCGGCCATCTTGGACGCCAGGTCGTCGAACGCCTGCTCGACGCCGGGACAGGGCCGATCATCGCGACCACGCGCACGCCGGAAAAGCTCGCCGACCTCGCCGCGCGCGGCGTCATTGTCCGCAAGGCCCATCACGACGACGCCGCGTCGCTGGCGGCAGCCTTCGCCGGCGCCGATCGCATGCTGCTGATCAGCGGCAGCGACCTCGACACCCGGATCGGCCAGCACCGCGCGGCAATTGCGGCGGCGGCGGCGGCCGGCGTCCGGCACGTCGTCTATACCTCGTCGCCGGCGGCACGCCCGGACCCGGAAAACGCGCTGATCGACAGTCATTTCTGGACGGAGCAGGCGCTGGCGGCAAGTTCGATGGGGTGGACGGTGCTGCGCAACGGCATCTACACCGACATGCTGCTGACCGGCTTGCCGCGGGCGGTGGAGACGGGACAACTGTTTGCCGCCGCCGGCAACGGCGGCCGCAATTACGTCAGCCGCGAGGATTGCGCCCGGGTCGCCGCCGCGGTGCTCGCCGACGATTTCGACGGCAAGCGCATCCTCGACATCACCGGGCCGGAGCCGTTGACGCAGGCGGAGATCGCGGCGCTGGCGAGCGACATTTCCGGCAAGCCGGTCACCTATGTCGCGCTTCCCGCGGACGCTCTGCGCGCGGGGCTGGCGGATGCCGGCTTGCCGCCGAGCCTGGTCGCGGGCCTCGTCGGCTTCGATGTCGACGCCGCCTACGGCCGCCACGCCATCACCACGCCGACGGTCGAGGACCTGACCGGACGCGCGCCGACATCGGTGAAGGATTTCCTCACCGCCAACCGCGCGGCGCTTCTGCCGGCCGGCCGCCGCGGCGGCCTAGTAATGGCGTTCCCGGTGCCGCCGCGCCGGTTCGGCGACGGCGGGATCGGGATCGTTGGCGAGACGGTCGAGGAGCGGAGCCATGCCCTCGACCCTGGCGTCGATCTCGGTGGCGCACATCAACGCGATCCAGGCCCGGTCGGCGTCGATCAGCCGGCCGACGAAGGCGGGGTCGGCGTCGTAGTGCTCGTGGACGTAGAACCATAACGCCTGGGCGTTGGGCAGATACGGGGTGTCCTTTTCCGCCGCGAGGCAGTCGATGACCCATGTGTCGAGGTCGAAATCGCCCAGCCGCCCGTCATTGGCGAGCGCCGCGAGGCCGTCGAGCATGACGTCGAAGCCGTGGACGAAGCCGCCGGCGATCGCCGCGCGGTTCCGCGGTTGGCGGCGGATGCGGTCGAGAATGTCGGGGAGGGGCGGCGCGACGGGATCGACCGGGAGGCCGTCGTCACAGAGCGCGCCGAGCCAGCGCCCGGCGCCGGCGGCGACCATCGGATGGGCATGGTCGAGCAGCGGCAGCAGATCACGCTCGCAGTCGGCCCAGGGCAGCGGTTCGGCCTCCGTTGCCCGGCTGAGCAGGACCCGGGCCGTGGCGATCGCGGCGACCGTGCCGGGGACGCCGATGCCGCGCCGCTCGATGTCCCGCGCCCACCGGGCGACGACCTCCTGGAAGACCGGATAGCCGTCGCGGGCAACCTCCCAGCAGAACTTGAAATGACAGGCGGGGCCCCGCGCGACGTCGTCCTCGTAATAGTCGAGATAGGGCCGGATCCGCTCGCTCGCCGTGGCGAGGTCGAAGGGGATGTCGAGACGGGGCGGCAGGTGGTCGTCGGTGAGTTCCTCCGGGATCGGCTGGCCGCGGGCGACGAAGCCCGCGCGGCTCCTGGCGATCCAGGCGCGGCTGTCGGCGCTTCGGTCGATCATCGTCCGCTCGACGACGTCGGAGGCGGCGGCGGTCAGGTGGCCGGCCTGCCAGTCGACGAGATGGCCCCGCAGATCGACGGGAGGGCCGGCCGCCGCGATGCCGAGAAGGCGGTAGCAGGCGGCATAGAGGGACGTGAGGTGCTCGGCCGTGACGTTGGACGGCACGACCAGATCACGGAATGCCGCGATCAATGTCTCGTAGTCGGGCGACGGCCCGGCGAGCGCGGTCCGCAACGCTTCCAGCACGTCCTCGATCGGTTTCGGCATCGTCCTTCACCGCTTGCGGCACATGCGATGGAGGCACCAAACCGGATTTGCGACGTCGCAGGCAAGAGACGTGGTTCACAGGTGGCGCAACCGGCGCCTGCGTGGAGGCGGTGCGATATTTACCTGGAGCGCATCGGCTCGTAGCCTTGCCCGCATGGAAAGCCTTCTGCCGGCGGTCGGGACGTCCGACATGGCCGGCTTCATCCTCGGGTCGCACTGGCTCTATGCGCTGGTCGGCGCCGCGCACATCCTCGGGATCGCGATGGCGCTCGGGACGATCGTCGCGCTCGACGCGCGGATATTCGGAATTCGCCGGTCGGTGCCACTGTCGACGGTGGCGCGTTTCCTCATGCCCTTCACCATCGCCGGGCTGGTGCTGGCGGTGCTGGCCGGGCTGGTGCTGTTCTCGGCCCGGGCCCACGACTATGCCGGCAACCCGGTCTTCCAGCTCAAGATGGCGCTGCTGGTGCTTGCGCTGGTCAACGCGACGCTGGTCCGCCGGCTGTCGTTGCATCGGGCCGAGGCGAACGGCGTCCTCCGGATCGGCGCGGCCGCCTCGCTGGTGTTGTGGATCGGGGTGCTGGTCTGTGGCCGGTTCGTCGCGTCTGCGGGGTGAAGGGGAGCGGGCCCTGTGGCGGGCCAGCCTTGGAATATCGTGATTATCTTGTTGGTCTCACCGCCGCAGGACGCGCCGGGCTTTCCTTTGGCGGCAAGGGCGGTCATCGTCGGTGCGCAGTGATCCCGTAACAACCGCGGATTCGGAAGACAAAGTTGCTCCCCGCCCAGACGGTTTCCGTCCTCCTGCCGGTCGCGGTCGCCGGGACCTATAGCTATGGCGTTCCGGCCGGCCTGGCGGTCGCGCCGGGCGATATCGTCGTGGTGCCGCTCGGCACCCGCGACGTGATCGGCGTCGTCTGGGACGATCCGCCGGACGAGGGAATCGGCCACAACCGCCTCCGGCCGATCGTCGAGAAGCTCGACGCGCCGCCGCTGCTCAAGGACCTGCGGGCCTTCGTCGACTGGATCGCCGACTACACGCTGACGACGCGGGGGATGGTGCTGCGCATGGTGCTGCGGGCGCGCGGCGGGCTCGAACCCGAGCCGCCGATCGTCGGGGTGCGGCTGGCCGGGCCGCCGCCGGAGCGGATGACGCCGGCGCGGCAGCGGGTGCTGGCGATGCTCGAGGACGGGCGCGCCTGGTCGAAATCGGGGCTCGCCGCCGCGGCGGCGGTCAGCGCGGGCGTGGTTTCCGGCCTGGTCGATGCCGGGACGCTGGAGTTCGTCGCGATGCCGGCCCGGCCGGTCGCCCAGCCGCCCGACACCCATCACGCGGTGCCGGTGCTGAATGCCGAGCAGCAGGCGGCGGCGGACGACCTGCGCCAGGCGGTCGCCGCCGGCGGCTTCTCGGTAACGCTGCTCGACGGGATCACCGGCTCGGGCAAGACCGAGGTCTATTTCGAGGCGGTCGCCGCGGCGCTCGACGCGGGCAGGCAGGTGCTGATCCTGATCCCGGAGATCGCGCTGACCGGAGCCTTCCTCGAACGTTTCGCGGCGCGATTCGGGGTCGGGCCGGCGGAGTGGCATTCCGAGGTCGCGCCGCGCCTCCGCGACCGGGTCTGGCGCGGGGTGGCGACCGGGACGGTCAGGGCGGTGATCGGGGCGCGCTCGGCGCTGTTCCTGCCCTTCAAGGAGCTCGGCCTGATCGTCGTCGACGAGGAGCACGACCTTGCCTACAAGCAGGAGGACCGGGTCTTCTACAATGCCCGCGACATGGCGGTGGTGCGCGGCCATCTCGCCGGCTTCCCGCTGGTGCTCTCCTCGGCGACGCCGTCGATCGAAAGCCGGGTCAATGCCGACGCCGGGCGCTACCGGAGGATCGTGCTGTCGGACCGCTACGCCGAGGCGAAGCTGCCGGAGATCACGGCGATCGACATGCGGGCGAACCAGCCGGAACGCGGCCGTTTCCTGTCGCCGCCGCTGGTCGCCGCCGTCGCCGAGACATTGGCCGAGAAGCAGCAGGCGCTTCTGTTCCTCAACCGGCGGGGCTATGCGCCGCTGACCCTCTGCCGGACCTGCGGCCACCGCTTCCAGTGCCCGAACTGCTCGACCTGGCTGGTCGAGCACCGGTTTCGTGGCGTCCTGCTCTGCCACCATTGCGGCCATTCCGAGCCACGGCCCGACCATTGCCCGAACTGCGGCGACACCGAAAGCCTGGTGGCGGTCGGGCCGGGGGTCGAGCGGCTGGCCGAGGAGGTGGCGGCGCGGTTTCCCGAGGCGCGGACCATCGTCATGTCGAGCGACGTCGCCGGCGGTGTCCAGCGGTTGCGGCTCGACCTCAAGGCAATCGCCGACGGCGAGGTCGATATCGTCATCGGCACCCAACTCGTCGCCAAGGGGCACAATTTTCCGCTGCTGACGCTGGTCGGGGTGGTCGACGGCGACCTCGGGCTTGCCTTCGGCGACATGCGGGCGGCGGAGCGGACCTTCCAGCTCCTCAGCCAGGTCACGGGCCGGGCCGGGCGCTCGGGCGGCGCCAGCCGGGCGCTGCTCCAGACCTATGCGCCGGAGCATCCGGTGATCCGCGCCATCGTCTCCGGCGACCGCGAGGCCTTCTATGCCAGCGAGATCGCTGCCCGCCGCTCGGCTGGGCTGCCGCCCTTCGGCCGGCTCGCCGGCATCGTCATCTCGGGGCTCGACCGGGGCGAGACGCAGGGCTACGCGGCGGCCTTCCGGCGGGCCGAGCCGCGGGCCGAATCGATCCAGGTGCTGGGGCCGGCCGAGGCGCCGCTGGCGGTGATCCGCGGCCGCCACCGCTTCCGGCTGCTGGTCCATGCGCCGCGCAACACCGACATCCAGAAATTTCTGCGCGACTGGCTGGCGGCGGCGCCGCGGCCGCGCGGGAATCTGCGGGTGCAGGTGGATATGGATCCGCAGACGTTCATGTAGGTCAGCGCGGTTGAAAAGCTTCCGCGGGGCTTTCGCGGGTTGCGCGGTAATCCTGGCGCTTGATCAGCGTCACCAGCGTGAAGCTGATGATGACGAGCAGGAACCACGACCCGAGCTTGGGCAGCCCGACGATGGACCAGGCGTCCTGCTGGGCCGGGTAGAGCCAGGTCCGGGTGTAGGTGCCGATGTTCTCGGCAAGCCAGATGAAGGCCGCGATGAAGACGAATGCCGGCAGCAACGGCATCCAGCGCTCGGTCCGCCAGACGACGAAATAGACCCGCGTTCGCCACAGCAGCAATGCCGCCGCCGCGAACAGCACGAGGCGAAGATCGACGATGTAGTGGTGGGTGAAGAAGTTGGCGTAGCTCGCCGCGCTGAGCAGGCCGAGCGTCCAGAGCGGCGGCTGGCCGGTGAAGCGGAGGTGGAAGAGCCGCCACGCGCGGCAGAGGTAGCTGCCGATGCAGGAATACATGAAGCCAGTGAAGAGCGGCACGCCCTCGATGCGGAAGAAGCTCGGATCGGGATAGATCCACGACCCGGCGGCGGTCTTGAAGATCTCCATCACGGTGCCGACGACGTGGTAGGCGAGGATCACCTTCGCTTCCTCGAAGGTTTCGAGGCGAAAGACGAGGAGGCCCGCCTGGACGCCGAGCGCGGCGAGGAAGAGGAAATCGTAGCGGGTCAGCGCGGCGTCGCGCGGGTACCAGTAGTGGGTGGCGATCAGAAGAGCGAGCATGATCGCGCCGAAGAGGCTCGCCCAGGCCTGCTTCATGCCGAAACGGAGGAATTCGTAGCCGGCGGCGCTGAGACGGCCGCGGGCCATCATCCTGCCGGCGAAGCGGCGCTCCGCGGCTATCCAGGGGCGGAGGACCGGCCACGTCGCGGCGGCGCTGTCATGTGAGGCGGCAAGCCTCGCCCCGACCACGCGCGCGGCGCCGTGAACCTTCCGTGGGAAATCGCGTATCCCGCTCGTTTCGGCCAAGTGCGCCCCGTCAACCCGGTGTCGCTCCCCGAGCGCGCGAAGCGGATCGCCGGTGAACGATGTCTCGCTCGCCTTCTGCACGGCGGGTCAGGCTTTTTCGGGGCGGGGCGCCGACTCCCGCAACCGGCGAGAGGTCCGGAAGGATGCCGGGAGGGGCGATCCGGCGCCTGTCGGGGCGCGGGCATCTGAGCCATTTCGCTGCACCGCGACAAGACGACCGGATTCCTTGGCTTCCGCCATGTTGCCCTGACTACGGGCCTATGCTAATCGAACCGGCGAAATAAGGGGCAGGGCTGGTCAGGCTAAAAGTGCCACGGCCCGAGACTTCAATCCGTTCAAGGCCTTGAAGCAGAAAAAAGCCGGGCTTCCTACAAGAGGCCTCGCACGTCGGAGAACTGGGAACAGGTGGCGGACAAATCTTCTCCCGTTTCGGGGCTTGCAGAGCGCTACGCAACCGCTCTGTTCGAACTTGCCGAGGATGACAAGGCGCTGGCCGAGCTCGAGGCGGATGTGGGGCGTTTCGCCACCATGCACGACCAGAGCGACGACCTGCAGAGCTTCATCCGCAGCCCGATCTATTCGGCCGAGGAACAGCTCCGTGGCATTGCCGCGGTGCTCGACAAGGCCGAGATCAAGGGGCTGGTCGCGAATTTCATGCGGGTGGTGGCGACCAACCGGCGGCTTTTCGCCGTTCCCGAGATGATCACCGCCTTCCGCCGGCTGATGGCCGCCCACCGCGGCGAGACCACGGCGGAGGTGACCAGCGCCGAGCCGTTGACCGAAGCCCAGGTGGCCTCGCTCAAGCAGGCGCTGAAAGATTCCCTCGGCAAGGATGTCGCGCTCGACACCCGTGTCGATGCCACGCTGATCGGCGGGCTGATCGTCAAGGTCGGCAGCCGCATGATCAATTCCTCGCTGAGGACAAAACTCAGTTCACTCAAGCTCGCCATGAAAGAGGTCGGCTGATGGAAATCCGGGCCGCAGAAATCTCCGCGATCCTCAAGGACCAGATCAAGAATTTCGGCAAGGAAGCCGAAGTCTCCGAAGTCGGCCAGGTGCTGTCGGTCGGCGACGGCATCGCCCGCATCTACGGGCTCGACAACGTCCAGGCGGGCGAGATGGTCGAGTTCCCCGGCGGCATCCGCGGGATGACGCTGAACCTCGAGACCGACAATGTCGGCGTCGTCATCTTCGGCGATGACCGCGACATCAAGGAAGGCGACACGGTCAAGCGGACCGGCACCATCGTCGAAGTTCCGGTCGGCAAGGGCCTGCTTGGCCGCGTCGTCGACGGTCTCGGCAACCCGATCGACGGCAAGGGCCCGATCGAGGCGACCGAGCGCAAGCGGGTCGACGTCAAGGCGCCGGGCATCATTCCGCGCCGCTCGGTGCATGAGCCGATGCAGACCGGCCTCAAGGCGATCGACGCGCTGATCCCGATCGGCCGCGGCCAGCGCGAGCTGATCATCGGCGACCGCCAGACCGGCAAGACGGCCATCGCCCTCGACACGATCCTCAACCAGAAATCGGTCAACGAGAGCGACGACGAGTCGAAGAAGCTCTACTGCGTCTATGTCGCGATCGGCCAGAAGCGGTCGAGCGTCGCGCAACTGGTCAAGGTGCTCGAGGAAAACGGCGCGCTCGAATATTCGATCATCGTCGCCGCCACCGCCTCGGAGCCGGCGCCGCTCCAGTATCTGGCGCCGTTCACCGGCTGCACGATGGGCGAGTATTTCCGCGACAACGGCATGCACGCGCTGATCATCTACGACGATCTTTCCAAGCAGGCCGTCGCCTACCGGCAGATGTCCCTGCTGCTCCGTCGTCCGCCGGGACGCGAGGCCTATCCCGGCGACGTCTTCTACCTGCATTCGCGCCTGCTCGAGCGGGCGGCCAAGCTCAACGAGGAGAACGGCTCGGGCTCGCTGACGGCGCTGCCGATCATCGAGACCCAGGCCAACGACGTCTCGGCCTATATCCCGACCAACGTCATCTCGATCACCGACGGCCAGATCTTCCTCGAGACCGACCTGTTCTACCAGGGCATCCGCCCGGCGGTGAACGTCGGCCTGTCGGTGTCGCGGGTGGGTTCGGCGGCGCAGATCAAGGCGATGAAGCAGGTCGCCGGGCCGATCAAGGGCGAGCTTGCCCAGTATCGCGAGATGGCGGCCTTCGCCCAGTTCGGCTCCGACCTCGACGCCGCCACCCAGCGGCTGCTCAACCGCGGCGCGCGCCTGACCGAACTCCTCAAGCAGCCGCAATTCTCGCCGCTCAAGGTCGAGGAGCAGGTCGCGGTGATCTTCACCGGCGTCAACGGCTATCTCGACGGGCTGCCGGTCAGCAAGGTCGGCGAGTTCGAGAGCGGGTTCCTGGCGCTGATGCGCACCGATCACAAGGATCTCCTCGACGAGATCCGCGAGAAGGGCTCCCTCAACGACAGCTCGACCGAGCGGCTGCGGGCGGCGGCGGACGCCTTCGCCAAGGTCTTCGCGTGAGCGTCGCAGGGAACCGGATGACAGGCTTCTAGGCCATGGCAAGCCTCAAGGAACTGCGCAATCGCATCGCCTCGGTCAAGGCGACGCAGAAGATCACGCGAGCCATGCAGATGGTGGCGGCATCGAAGCTGCGCCGGGCGCAGGCCGCGGCCGAGGCGGCGCGGCCCTATTCGGTGCGGATGAACGCCGTGCTCGCCAATCTGGCGACGACGTTTTCGGGGCGCGACGACGCGCCGGCGCTGCTTTCGGGCACCGGCAAGGACAATGTCCATCTCCTCGTCGTCTGCACCGCGGAGCGCGGCCTCTGCGGCGCCTTCAACTCCTCGATCGCCCGGCTGGCGCGCGACCATGTGCTGCGCCTGACCAGCGAAGGCAAGACGGTCAAGATCCTCTGCGTCGGCAAGAAGGGCCATGATATCCTGCGCCGGCGCTTCGCCCCGCAGATTCTCGAGCTGATCGACCTGCGCGGCGTCAAGCGGCTGGCTTTCGTCGACGCCGACGGGGTCGGGCAGAAGGTGCGCGACCTCTTCGCCGAGGGCGCCTTCGACGTCTGCACCGTGTTCTATTCCGAGTTCAAGTCGGTGATCAGCCAGGTGCCGACGGCGCTGCAACTGATCCCGGCCGAGATCAAGGTCGAGGGCGAAGGCGAAACGGCCGGCGGCAACGCCGCCTACGAATATGAGCCGGACGAGGAGGCGATTCTCACCGACCTCCTGCCGCGCAACCTGTCGGTCCAGATCTTCCGCGCGCTTCTCGAAAACGCGGCCTCCGAGATGGGGGCGAAGATGTCGGCGATGGACAGCGCGACCCGCAACGCCGGCGAGATGATCGATGCGCTGACGCTCAACTACAACCGGACGCGTCAGGCGCAGATCACCAAGGAACTGATCGAAATCATTTCGGGCGCCGAGGCGCTCTGAACGGAATCCAGCAGAGGTAGGTCATGGCAAAGAAGAGCACGACCAAGGAAAACTTTCCCGGCGTCACCGGACGCATCACCCAGATCATGGGCGCCGTCGTCGACGTGCAGTTCCCGGAGAATCTGCCGGCGATCCTGAACGCGCTGGAGACCGACAACCATGGCAACCGCCTCGTCCTCGAGGTCGCCCAGCATCTCGGCGAGAACACCGTCCGCACCGTCGCGATGGACGTCACCGAAGGCCTGGTGCGCGACCAGGAGGTCGTCGATACCGGCGAGCCGATCGCCGTGCCGGTCGGCGAGGAGACCCTCGGCCGGATCATGAACGTCATCGGCGAGCCGGTCGACGAGGCCGGTCCGGTGAACACCCAGCAGAAGCGCTCCATCCACCAGCCGGCTCCGGCCTATGTCGACCAGTCGACCGAGGCGCAGATCCTGGTCACCGGGATCAAGGTCGTCGACCTGCTCGCACCCTATGCCCGAGGCGGCAAGATCGGCCTGTTCGGCGGCGCCGGCGTCGGCAAGACCGTGCTGATCCAGGAGCTGATCAACAACGTCGCCAAGGCGCATGGCGGCTACTCGGTGTTCGCCGGGGTCGGCGAGCGGACCCGCGAGGGCAACGACCTCTATCACGAGATGATCGAATCCGGAGTGAATATCGATCCGGCCAAGAATGACGGATCGACCGCCGGTTCGAAATGCGCGCTGGTGTTCGGCCAGATGAACGAGCCGCCCGGCGCCCGCGCCCGCGTCGCGCTTTCCGGGCTGACGGTCGCCGAGTATTTCCGCGACCAGGGCCAGGACGTGCTGTTCTTCGTCGACAACATCTTCCGCTTCACCCAGGCGGGTTCGGAGCTGTCGGCGCTGCTCGGGCGCATCCCGTCGGCGGTGGGCTATCAGCCGACGCTGGCCACCGACATGGGCGCGCTGCAGGAGCGGATCACGACGACGACCAAGGGGTCGATCACCTCGGTCCAGGCGATCTATGTGCCGGCTGACGACCTGACCGATCCGGCGCCGGCGACCTCCTTCGCCCATCTTGACGCGACGACGACGCTGAACCGCTCGATCGCGGAAAAGGGCATCTACCCGGCGGTGGATCCGCTCGATTCGACCTCGCGCATGCTCGATCCGCGGATCGTCGGCGAGGAGCATTACGACGTCGCCCGGCGGGTGCAGGAGGTCCTCCAGCGCTACAAGCAGCTCCAGGACATCATCGCCATTCTCGGCATGGACGAACTGTCGGAAGAGGACAAGCTGGCGGTCGGCCGGGCGCGCAAGATCGAGCGCTTCCTGTCGCAGCCGTTCCATGTCGCCGAGGTGTTCACCGGTTCGCCCGGAATCTTCGTCGACCTGGCCGACACGATCAATGGCTTCAAGCGCCTGGTCAGCGGCGAGTTCGATCACCTGCCGGAGCCGGCCTTCTACATGGTCGGCACCATCGAATCCGCGGTCGAGAAGGCCAAGAAGCTTGCCGCCGAGGCGGCGTAATCGCGGCCCGTCGCCGCCTGGAGCCCGGCCCCCCGTGAAGATCGCGCTGCTGATCATCGGACTCGTCGCCGGGGGTGCCATCGGCTGGTTCACGGCGCCGTCGCCGGAGGCGGCGATGCGAATCGGCAATGTATCGGTCGAGATCGACAAGGGCGCCGAGGGCGGGACCGTGACGGCCTCCGACGGCGGCAAGTCGGTCGAGGTAGCGGTCGGCAAACAGTCGATCCTCGATGACCGCAATGCGCGCGCCGGCATCTTCGCGGTCGTCGGCGGCATCATCGGGGTGTTGCTCGGCTTTGTCCTCGGCCGGTCGCGGACCGCGTGAAAGTAGGGAACGACGATGGCTGATCCGTTTCAGTTCGAACTGGTTGCGCCCGAGCAGCTCCTGATGTCGGAGCCGGTCGCCCAGGTGGTCATACCGGGCACCGAGGGGTATTTCACGGTGCTCAAGGGGCACGCGCCCTACATGTCGACGCTGAGGCCCGGCGTCGTCGAGGTGTCGCGCGGCAACGATACCACCCTGATCTTCGTCCGCGGCGGCTTCGCCGACGTCAATGTCGACAGCCTGACCATCCTCGCCGAGCAGGCGATCCCGCTGGCCGAACTCGATGCGGCGACGCTGAACCAGGAAGTCCAGAACGCCCAGGAAGACGTCAACGACGCCAAGGACCCCGAGATCAAGGCGGCGGCCGAACTCAGGCTTCACCAGCTCAAGGAAGTCCAGGCGGCCAAGGGCGCCTGAGGCGGAAGCTTCCCGGCGGCCGGCGCTCAGGCCGGGCCGATATCCCTGAAAGCCGCGACAATGCCCTCGTAGACCGGGCGCTTGAACGGGACGATCAGCTCGGGCAGTCGGGCGAGCTCTTCCCAGCGCCACTCGGAGAATTCCGGCTTGTCGCCGTCGCCCGGATCGAGAACGTCGATCTCGGATTCGTCGCCTTCGAAGCGCAGCGCGAACCACTTCTGCTTCTGGCCGCGATAGCGGCCCTTCCAGGAAATGCCGACAAGGTCCGGCGGCAGGTCATAGGTCAGCCAGCCGGGCGCCTCGCGGATCAGGCTGACGCTCCTGATCGAGGTTTCCTCGTAGAGTTCGCGCAGCGCCGCCCGATAGGGATCTTCGCCCTCGTCGAGGCCGCCCTGGGGCATCTGCCACCAGTGGCCGGTGCCTTCGCCTTCCGCCTCCTCGTCGGAGCGGCGCCCGACCCAGACGCGGCCGGCGGGATTGAACAGGGCGATGCCGACGCAGGGGCGGTAGGGCAGATCATCCATGGTCCGGGCCTTCTTCTTCTTCTTCTTGTCTTTCTTGCTCATGTCCCGCCGGCGCGAATGATGTCGGAGAGCGGAACCAGGACGATGCCGTGACGCTCGGCCGCCTTGGCGAAGGCCGCCACCCGGTCGATGGTCGAGGGGAAGGCGGTTGCCGTCGCTATGGCGTAGCCGCGCTTCTGGGCGATCGCGACAAGCTGATCGAGCCGGGCGTCGATGGCCGCCGGCGCGGAATCGCCGTCGAGGACGAGATCGGCCTTGATCACCGGTGCGCTGGCGGAGGCAAAGGACTCGACGCGGCTTCGCGCCGAGGAGCCATCGTCGAGAAAGATCAGCCCGCGCGCAGGCGACATCGCCGATAACCGGCGCCAGCGCCCGATCGTCGCCGGTGAAACGGGCGCCCATGTAGTTCATCACGCCGACATAGGTGGTCATCCGGCCAAGCAGCCAGTGAAGGCGAGAGAGATTCTCGCCCGCGTCGGCTTCGACCGTCAGCGTATTGGGGCCGGGATCGATGTCGGGATAATTGTAGGGCTCCATCGGCAACTGGAGGAGGATCTCGTGGCCGCCGGCCCGCGCCTCGGCCACGGTCGCTGGCAGGTCCTTGCCATAGGGAGCGAGACCCAGGGTCACCTCCCCGGGCAGACTGGCGATGGCCGACTGGCCGGTTTCGCCCTCGATGCCGATGCCGCCGACGACGATCGCCACCCGCTTCATGCCGTCGGCGCCGGCGGTCGGCCGGGCATAGGCGTCGAGCGGTCGGGTGCCATCGTCGCCGATCCGCGGGAGCAGACCGTCTTCGCCGGGTTCGGTCAGGTCTTCGCGCGGGGCGGCGGCGAGCCGGATCGGCGCCGGCTTGCTCGGGTCGCTGATGATGACCTCGTCACTGCCGACTTCCCGCAGACCGCCGGTCGGTTTGACCTCGACCAGAGGTTCGCTCTGCGGCGCATAGACGGGGGCGGAGGCGGAAGCCGCGGCGGGGTCCGGCTGGATGCTGCCGGTTTGTGCCTGATCGGCGCCGTCGATGCGGGCGACGACATTGGCCGGATCATCGGGTCCGCCCCTGACGGCGAAGAAAACAACCAACCCGATGGCAATCGCAAGGGGCGGAGCGACCAGCGCGACAATGGGTGTGCGGCGCGGCTTGCGTTTCCGAGGGAGCCCCAGTGGCCTGGTCAGGTCATCCGCCGCCATAAGCGTCCGCGATGGAGAGGAAGGGAGAACCGGCGGCGCGTGGTCTGGCGCCGCCGGCTATCGTCGGTTCTAGTTCGGAATGCCGCGGGCCGGATCCGGCGGGAACTCGCTGTTGACCTGAAGACCGTTGAGAAGGTCAAGCGCGTAGTGGAGCTGCTTGTCGTCCTTTTCATCCGGCGGGACGTAAGCGAGCGAACCGGATTGTTCCTCCTTGCCCTTCGCCGCATCCTCGCCAGCAAGGTGGCCTTTCAGGCTCGCCTCGCCGCGCGGCTCGACACCGGGCGCATCGACCAGATCGGGCGGCAGGGGCTGGCTGACCTCGATATCGGGGTCGATGCCCTTGGCCTGGATCGAGTGCCCGGACGGCGTGAAGTAACGGGCCGTGGTCAGGCGCAGCGCGCCATTAGCGCCGAGCGGGATGATGGTCTGGACCGATCCCTTGCCGAAGGAACGCGTGCCGAGGATCGTCGCGCGACGATGATCCTGAAGCGCGCCGGCAACGATTTCCGACGCCGAGGCTGATCCGCCGTTGACCAGGACGATCACCGGCTTGCCGTTGGTCAGATCGCCGGAATGGGCGTTATAGCGCTGGGTTTCCTCGGCATGACGGCTGCGGGTCGAGACGATCTCGCCGCGGTCGAGGAAGGCGTCGGACACTGCGATCGCCTGATCGAGCAGGCCACCGGGATTGTTGCGAAGGTCAATGATATAGCCCTTCACCTTGTCCTTGCCGACCTTGGTGTCGATCTCGTCGATCGCTTCCTTGAGCCCGTCGAAGGTCTGCTCGTTGAAGGAACTGATGCGGACGTAGCCGACATCACCCTCCTCGTGGGAGCGCACCGAATGGATGGTGATCTCTTCGCGGACGAGCTCGACGTCGAACGGCTTTTCGACATTGTCGCGCTTGATCGTCAGGGTGATCGGCGTGTTGATCGGACCGCGCATCTTCTCGACGGCCTCGTTGAGGGTCATGCCCTCGATCGATTCGCCGTCAAGCGCGATGATCAGGTCATTGGCAAGCACGCCAGAGCGGGAGGCGGGGGTATCGTCGATCGGGGAGACGACCTTGATGATGCCTTCCTCCATCGTGACCTCGATGCCGAGGCCGCCGAACTTGCCGCTGGTCTGGACCTGCATGTCCTTGAAATTCTTGGGGCTGAGATAGCTGGAATGCGGATCAAGTCCGGCCAGCATCCCGTTGATCGCGGACTCGATGAGCGCGTTCTCGTCCGGCGTCTCGACGTAATCGGAGCGGATGCGCTCGAAAACGTCGCCGAAGAGGTTCAGCTCCCGATAGGTATCGGCCGAGGCCGCATTCGCCGCACTGCCGGCGAAATACTGCGTCTGGGTCAGCGAAAAGGCGACAATCGCGCCAAATGCGGCACCCGCGAGAAGAAGTGAGGCTTTGCGTATCATCCGCCAACCTTTTCATCGTTTGTTGCGGCCCACCAAGGGGCCGGGTCGATGGAATTCCCATCTTTCCGGAACTCGATATAGAGCACAGGCTGGGTCGAAACTATGTCAACGTCGCCGGCGCTCGCAAGTTTTGGCGAAGCCATCATCGCCACGGGTTCGCCGGCCAGTACGAATTGGCCAAGTTGGACGTTGATCTGGTCCATACCTGCCAGAAGCACATGATACCCGTCGCCGGCGTTGATTATCAAGAGTTTGCCATAGCTGCGGAAGGGCCCGGCATAGACAATCCAGCCATCTGACGGAGAATTGACCTGCGCGTTGGGCCGGGTCGCGATGGAGATACCTTCGCTTCGGTTGCCGAGGCCATCATCCTGGTCAAACTGCCGCACCATGCGGCCGCTGGCGGGCAAGGGGAGGAGGCCGCGGGCATCGGCGAAGGAAACGGCCGGGGCAAGCCGGTCCGATTCGCCGAGGGACTTTGGCGGCGTGGTGGTCCGCGCGATTTCCGCGGCCGCCTTGCGTTTTGCCGCGGCGGCATCGGCCTCCGCCTTGGCGCGAACCGCAGCCGCGACTTCCTTCTCCATCCGCGCGATCAGGTCCTTGAGGCTGGTCGCCTGCTCGGCAAGGGCGGTGGCCCGCCGTTCCTGCTCGGCCAGCTGCGCCGCGGAAGCATCGCGCTGGCTCTGCCGTTCGGCGATCAGGAACTCGACCCGGGCGCGGTCCTCGGCAAGCTTGGAGGCGTCATTCTGCATCCGGTCGCGCTCGCGGGCGAGCTCGTTCTTCAGCGAAACCATCTGGTTAAGGTCGGAGGCAAGCTTGTCGGCCGCGTTGCGGAGATCCGGAACCACGGCACCGAGGAGAATGGCGCTGCGGACGGACGCCAGCGCGTCTTCCGGCCGGACCAGGATCGCCGGAGGCGGGCGGCGGCCGATCCGCTGCAGCGCGGCCAACACCTCGCCGAGAACGTTGCGCTGGGCCTTGAGCGAGGCGCGCAGATCATCCTCGTTGCGGACCAGGGCCTGAATGCGGGTCTCGGTCTCGCCGATCTTGGTCTCCAGCGCCTGCACCCGCTTGCCGGTTTCGAGGAGCGTGCTGGTCAGGGTGCCGCGATCCTGGTCGAGCGATTCGATCTCGGCGCGGAGTTCCGCGAGGCGCTCGTCGGTCAGGGCGATATCGTGGGCGACCTTGTCGAGCTGGGCCTGGCGCGCGGCGCGCGCGGCCTCGGCCATCGCCGCCGGATCATCCGCGGCGCCTTCCGCCGCGGCAAAGGCCGGCTGGCCCGCGACGATCAGCGCGGCCAGGGCGAAACCGGCAGTCCATCGAATCCTCAGGTCGAGCACGTCAGGCCCCAAATACATCCTCGCCCGGTACGCTAGACCGGTACCATTAACGATCTGTCAACCAACCCGGAAAGCCCGAGATTGCCCGAAAAATAAGGCTGAACCGCGACTTTCGGGCCGCCGGTCGGGCCCCCCGATCAGTCCCGGTGATAGGGATGACCGGAAAGAATGGTGACGATGCGATAGAGCTGCTCGGCGAGCATGATGCGGACAAGTTGATGCGGCCAGGTCATCGCGCCGAAGGCGAGGCGAAGGTCGGCGGAGGCGATCGTGCCGGCCGCGAGACCATCCGGGCCACCGACGACAAAAACCAGATCGCGGGCGCCGGAATCCCGCCAGGTCGCGATTTTGTCGGCAAGCGAACGGCTGTCGACGGTCTTGCCGCCCTCGTCGAGGACCACGACCACGGCGCC
The DNA here is from genome assembly GCA_963812275.1 of uncultured Alphaproteobacteria bacterium. Taxonomy (GTDB): domain Bacteria; phylum Pseudomonadota; class Alphaproteobacteria; order Rhizobiales; family Kaistiaceae; genus Bauldia. Next base: position 66,058 of record CAWEUQ010000022.1, read on the forward strand.
GGGGGGAATGACGGCGGCGAGGCCTCCGCCTCGGCATCCTTGCGGGTCGCGGCCTGTCGGGCCGCGCCTTCGGCGATCTCGCGAAGATCGAAGGTCAGGCCGAGCTGGCGACCGGCCCGCTCGGCGCGGTCGAGGTAGCGGTCGAGGAGCTCGCGCTCCGGTCCCGCCTTGAGGCGGCCGACCGCGGCGATCGTGATCTTCACGGCGGCAACCCCGCGGTCCCTGGTCGACCGAATCGATTCACCGCGGCCGGGAGCGCGCCGCTCTTGAAAGCGCTCAAGCGGTCAGGCCGCCTGGACGCCGCGCCACATCTTCTCGATGTTGTAGAAATCCCGGACTTCGGGCCGGAAGATGTGGACGATCACGTCGCCTGTATCGACGAGGACCCAGTCGCAGGACTTCTGTCCTTCGATCCGGATATCGCGAAACCCGGTCGTCTTGAGATCGTCGACGAGACGATCCGCAAGCGAGCCGACATGACGATGCGAGCGCCCCGACGCGACGACGATATAATCGCCGATCGTGGTCTTCCCGGTGATGTCGATTGAGGTCACGTCCTCGGCTTTTGAGTCTTCAAGGCTCTTGAGGACTGCATTCAACGCGTCCGCAGCTGTGAGGTCACTGCTGGCAGGCGCGATTGGGGGAGAACGGTGGATCGCGCTCTCACTCCGAAGTGCCGTGGTCAGTGTCTGGTCCCTTCCAGGTTGTCGTCAGCGTGGCGCCGACAAAGAGAAGATAAGCCTTTGAGGGTGACGGTTTCAAGACGGATGACGGCGTTGCCTCAGCAGGGTCGATGACAGCGGAATATGGGGCGTCGGCAGGAATACCCAGGCCGGCGCCTGCATACCGTGCAATTCCGCCGCCTCGGCATGGGGAATCCGGGCGCCGGCGAGGGCTTTTGCCGCGGGCGACGACAGCGCGGAAAGTGCCAGGCCGGGCCGATTGAAGACAGCGATCGGCACGGTCGCCGCGATGATCCGCCAGTCCCGCCAGTTGTGGAAAGTGGCCAGATTGTCGGCCCCCATCATCCAGACGAGGTCGACGCCGGTGAGCCGCGCAGCGAGTTTGCGGAGGGTTTCCGCGGTGTAGGTGGTGCCGAGGGCGGCCTCGACCCCGGTCACCTTGATGCGGGGGTGATTCGCCAGTTTCCGCGCGGCGGCGACCCGGCGGGCGAGGTCTTCGGAGGGGGCATTGCGCTTCAGCGGATTCTGCGGCGAGACCAGCCACCAGACCTGATCGAGCCCGAGCGCCCGCATCGCCACCAGGCTGACCTCGCGATGGCCTTCGTGAGGCGGGTCGAAGGAGCCGCCGAACAATCCGATCTTCATCCCCGGCTGGACAGACGGCAGGCGGACGGGCTCCGTCGGGGCATGTCGGGTGGTCATGTCGGGGGCGGTCAGGCCCTTACCTGACCGGTTCCCCGGACCCGGTATTTGAAGCTGGTCAGCTGTTCGACGCCGACCGGCCCGCGTGCATGCATCTTGCCGGTGGCGATACCGATCTCAGCGCCCATGCCGAATTCGCCGCCGTCGGCGAACTGGGTCGAGGCGTTGTGGAGGACGATGGCACTGTCGACCCGGGACAGGAAACGGTCGGCCGCCGCCTGGTCGCTGGTGATGATGGCATCGGTGTGATGGGAACCGTAATGCTCGATATGGTCGATCGCCTCCTTGATGCCGTCGACGACCTTCACCGCGATGATCGCGTCGAGATATTCGGTCGACCAGTCGCCCTCGGTCGCCGGGGTCACGCCCGGCACGACCGCACGGCTCCGCTCGTCACCGCGGACGATGCAGCCGGCTTCCTTGAGCGCGACGATCAGCGGCTTGAGATGGGTGTCCGCGACCTTGGCATCGACCAGAAGGGTCTCGACCGCCCCGCAGACTCCGGGCCGGCGCATCTTGGCGTTGACGACGATCGCCTTCGCCATCTCGAGATCGGCGTCGCGGTCGACATAGATGTGGCAGATGCCCTCGAGGTGGGCAAAGACGGGAACCCGCGCCTCGGCCTGGACGCGGGCGACGAGGCTCTTGCCGCCGCGCGGCACGATGACGTCGATGGCGCCGCTGAGGCCCGAGAGCATGTAGCCGACGGCAATGCGCTCCCGCGTCGGGACGAACTGGATCGCCTCCTTCGGCAGGCCCGCGGCTTCCAGCCCCGCGACGAGGCAGGCATGGATGGCGCCGGAGGTACGGAAGGAATCCGACCCGCCGCGCAGGATCGCGGCATTGCCGGCCTTGAGGCAAAGCGCACCGGCGTCGGCGGTCACATTCGGCCGGCTTTCATAGATGATGCCGATGACGCCGAGCGGTGTCCGCACCCGCTCGATATGGAGGCCGTTCGGCCGGTCCCATGCGGCCAGCACCGTCCCGACCGGGTCGGGCAGAGCGGCGATTTCCTCGATCCCGGTCGCCATCGCCTCGACGCGTCTGGCATCGAGCGTCAGCCGGTCGACGAAGGAATCGGCGGTCCTGGCTTCTTTCGCGGCGGCGACGTCGAGCGCGTTTTCGGCGAGAATCTTCTCTTCGTTGCTGCGAATGGCGGCGGCCATCGCCTTCAGCGCGTTGTTCTTTTCCTTGGTCGTGGCATTGGCAAGCCGTTGGGCGGCTTTCTTCGCCGCCCGGCCGATCGCGGCCATTTCGGCGCCGATATCGGTGCCGGTGCTCGCATCATCGCGTGCTTCGGCAAGGCTCATGACGGGTTCCTTCGAAGGACGGATTGCCGGGAAGCAAGGTGTTTTGCACCAAAAGCGGCGTCGCGCAAGCTCCGCGCGGCTGGACTTGGACGGGGCTTCGGGTCATGAACGGTGCCCCGCCGCTGCCGGCGGCACGCATCTTCGGCATTCCTCCATGACCTCGGCATCGGCGCAGATCGGCCGGACCCCCGGCGAGAATATTCCCCTTGGCATCGGACTGATGGTGCTTGGAATGTTCCTGTTTTCGGTCAACGACGTTCTCGGCAAATGGCTGATCGCCACCTATGCGGTCGCCCAGCTGCTGCTGTTGCGGAGCGTCGGCGCCGTCGCGGTGATCAGCCCCGCCCTCGGCAGGGAGGGATATGCCGAGATGCTCAACATGCCGCGGCCGGTCCTCCAGGCGGCCCGGGTGTTCCTGGCGACCGCGGAAACCCTCTGCTTCTATACTGCCGTGACGGTGCTGCCGCTCGCGGACGCCTTCACCTATTATCTGGCCGGTCCGATCTACGTGACCGTGCTGGCCGTCGTCTTTCTCGGAGAGAAGGTCGGCTGGCGGCGATGGCTGGCGGTGACGGTCGGCTTCGCCGGCGTGGTCATTGCGCTCCAGCCCGGCGCCGGCGCCTTCGGCTGGTATGCGCTCATCGCCTTCGCCGGCAGCCTTTGCTATGCGGCGCTGATGATCCTGACGCGGGTGCTGCGCGGCACGTCGCCGACCGTGATGGCCGCGTCGCAAATGTGGGGCGGCCTGGTGTTCGGGATCCTGGTGGTGCCGGTCCACTGGGTTCCGCTGGCAAGCGTCACCGACGCGCTGCTGTTGGCGCTGGTCGGGGTGATCGCGGTGGTGGCGATCGTCATGGTCAACCGATCGCTCAAGCTGGCGCCGGCCTCGGTGGTCGTGCCCTATCAATATACGCTGATCGTCTGGGCCGTGGTCTTCGGCTATTTCGTCTTCGGCAACATCCCCACCGTATCGACGATCGTCGGGGCGCTGCTGATCGTCGGCTCCGGGCTCTTCATCTTCTTCCGCGAGCACAAGGTGGCGACGGTCGAGCCCGACGTGGTGACCGGGCCGTAGGATCGCGGCCTGCTCGCCGACGGTGGGACGCGGCACTGATTCGGTCGCTACGCGCCGGGGAGGAAGCGGCGGTTTCGTCCCGATTCCGGCGCCGGAATGCCTTTTTTGCACACCTGTTGCTGAAATGCCGAAAGCGAGCGTTTTGATCGGAAATGCGGTGCAAGAGGGGGCATCCAGCACAACCGATGCACAGCGCCGATCAACCGTCCTTGCCAATATTGTGCAGCGTCGACAGTCTCGCATGACGAAACCGGCGCCAGGGCGGAGGCCGCGATTTCGTTGGCGCGCTCCTCGCCGTCGTCGCGACCCGGGCGTTGCCGCTGAACGGGTGAACCGTTCGGCCATGGGGGGAGGAAAAAACAATGCCTTTGGGTCGTCCCGTGGGGCGCGGCGGTGTGAAACCGGTGAGCCGGCTCGCCGGCACACTGCTCCTGAGCGCCGCCGTCGTCTGGCCTTGTGCATCCAATGCGGCCCAACTCCTCAACTATATGACGCTCGACTTCGGCAGCGATCAGACGTTTCTCACCGGCATCCGTGGCGACAACATCGTCGGCAACTATGTCGTTCCAGGCACCACCGCCACCGGCGGGCTGATCTACGATTCCAAAACCGGCGTCTGGTCGGCCTTTCCTTACGCGACGCCCAATGGCGTGAATTATCCGGGAGCGAGCACGGCGTCACCCTATGGGCCGAGCTTCGGCTCGCCATCCGGCATCCTGCGCGTCGTCGGCAGTTACAAGCCGGAGGGCGGCTCCGTCGATCTCGGCTATCTCTACGATGGCGCGGCCGCGCCGGGGCAGAAACTGACGACGCTGATCTATCCCGATCCGAACGTCCTCTTCACCATCGCCCACAGCAATTTCGGCAACACCGCAGTCGGCAACTATGACACCGGGCCGCTGACCGGCAATGCCTTCATCTACGACATGGCGACCGGCACCTTCACGACCAACAACAAGCCGGGCGCGATCAGCACCACGGCCTATGGCGTGTGGGGCGACAAGATCGCCGGCGGCTACGGCGCGTTCGGGCCGAAGGGCGAGCCGGGTTTCGAGCACGGCTACATTTACGACAAGGTCACCGGCATCTTTACGACCTATGATCACCCGGGGGCGATCGTCACCCATTTCGAAGGCATCACCGGGGCCGGCCGCACCGACGAGTATAACCTGATCGCCGATTGGGTCGGCGTGGATGGCGATCATGGCGCAGTGCTCCATGTCGACGCCAACGGCAACCAGACCTGGATCCCGATCGAAGTGCCCGGCGCGTCGACGACATCGGTCAATTCGATCCACCAGAACAAGGTGATCGGCGTCTATACCGATGCCGAGGGCGTTCACGGTTACATCGTCTCCGTACCCGGAATCTACAATCCGATCCACAATGCGGGCATTCTGAAGACCGACACGGCCGGATTGCCGGCGATATCCGGCGGTATCGGCGACGACGTCGTCAATGACGGGGTCATCCGTACCAAGGGTGCCGCGAGCAGTGGCGTCGTCAGTGATACCTATGGCGTCGTCTACAATAACGGCCTGATCAAGGTCGCCGGCGCCGGCAGCGCTGCCGTCGACATGCACGGGGACTTCGGCAGTCTGCTCAATTCCGGCATCCTGCAGGCGCGGGCTGGCGCCTACGCGATCCGGGCGACAGGCACGGCGGCCGGCTCGGTGGTGGTCAATACCGGGATCATCGACGGGAAGGTCAAATTCAAGGCCGGTCCCGACGCCCGCTTCGAGAACAGCGGCGTCATGGGCGTCCTCCGGCCGGGAGCCGGTACGCGCCACGTCGTCAGCGGGGTTTTCGCCCAGACCGAGGCCGGCGTGCTGGCGCTCCGCATCGGGCGCGCCGGTCGCCACGACAGCCTGAAGGTCGACGGCGCGGCCCGGCTGGGCGGCACGGCGGCCGCGATCTTCGGTACGACGAAAAAGCTGAAGAACACCTACAGGATCGTCAAGGCGACCGACCGAGTCACCGGCAAGTTCGACGACCTCGCCACCTTCGGGCTGCCGAGCTTCTTCACTGCCTCGCTCGACTACAGCAAGAAGGCGGTCGACCTGGATCTCAAGGCGCAGATTGCCAACCTTCCCGACCTTGACCGCAACCAGAAGGCCGTCGGCGGCGCCCTCGACAACGCCTTCAATACCGGCGGCGGGATTCCGGACGGCCTCGATATCGCCCTGCAGAACGCCGACGCCGCCGGCGCGGGAAGCACGGGGAACGCGCTGGATGTGCTGTCCGGCCAGATCTATGCGAGCGAGCAGTCGGTGCTGATCAACGAGGCGCTGTTCGGACGCAAGGCCCTGCTCGACCGGCTGCGCCAGTCGGGCCGTGGCGAGGCGGGAACAGGGTCGGACCTCGCGCTCGGCTATGCCGATGCGCCGGTCGCCGGTGCGGCGCCGTTCCCGGGCCACATGGCCCCCGACCCGGCCCTGTGGGCGCAGGGCCTTGGCGCCTGGAGCAACTTCGATGGCGGCAAGAACGCATCCGACGTGACCAGCAATTATGGCGGCGTCATCGGCGGCGCTGATTTCAAGGTCAACGACTGGATCGTCGGACTGGCCTGGGGCTATTCGCAGTCGAATACCGACGTCGACGGTCTGTCGAGCTCGGCCAGGGCCGACACCGGCCTGATCGCCGCCTATGCCGGCACCACCGTCGGCGCCTGGAACCTGCGGGCCGGCGGTTCCTACGCCCTGAACTTCATCGACACCAGCCGCAAGATCAGCCTCTCTGGCTTCGAGGATCACAACAGCGCCAGCTATCGCGCCGGGACGACCCAACTGTTCGGTGAGGTCGGTTATGAACTCGCTGTGCGGGGTGCGACGGTTGAGCCCTTCGCCAACCTCGCCTGGGTTCATCTCGGGACCGACGGCTTCAAGGAATCCGGCGGCGCGGCGGCGCTCGACGGCTCAGCCGGTTCGTCCGATGTCGGCTATTCGACGATCGGCTTCCGGGCGGAAGCGAACTACGCGATGGCGAATGGTCAGGTCCTGACACCGCGGATCTCGGTCGCCTGGCAGGCCGCCTTCGGCGATCTGACGCCGACCGCAGCGCTCGCCTTCGCCGCGACGAGTGGCGCGAAGTTCAACGTCACCGGCGCACCGCTCGCGGCCAACACGGCGCTGGTCGATGCCGGGCTCGATCTCGGCATCGGCGGCAACGCCAAGGTCGGGCTGTCCTATCTCGGCCAGTTCACCGGCAACGACAGCAACAACGCGGTCTGGGCGAGCTTCACCAAGGCCTTCTGAGGGCCGAGGCGGCCGATCGCAGGATGAAGCCGGGCGGCGCTATTCGCCCCTGAGCGCCATGTCGTCGCGGTGGATCATCTCGGCGCGGCCGGCGTAGCCGAGGATCGTCTCGATCTCGCGACTGTTGCGGCCGGCGATGCGCTCGGCATCGGCGGCGTCATAGGCGACGAGACCGCGGCCGATTTCGGCGCCGGCGAGATCGACGATGGCGACGGCGTCGCCGCGCTCGAAGCCGCCCCGGACGCCCCTGACGCCGGCCGGCAGCAGGCTCTTGCCGGCGCGAAGCGCCTTCATGGCGCCGTCATCGACGATCAGCGCGCCCTGGGTCTCGACATGACCCGAAATCCATTTCTTGCGCGCCCGGAGCGGGGTGGTCTGGGCGGCGAACCAGGTGCAGCGTTCGCCGTCGGCGATGCGGCGGAGGGGATGGAGCGCGTGACCGCTGGCGATCAGCATGGCGGTGCCGGCCGAGGTGGCGATCTTGGCCGCCTCGATCTTGGTCAGCATGCCGCCACGCGACAGGTCCGAGCCGGCGCTCCCCGCCATCGCCTCGATCTCGGCGGTCACCTTCTCGACCAGCGGCAGGTGGCGTGCGTCGGGATCGGATCGCGGCGGGGCGGAATAGAGACCATCGATATCGGAAAGCAGGATCAGCAGATCGGCGCTGATCATGGTGGCGACGCGCGCGGCAAGGCGGTCGTTGTCGCCATAGCGGATCTCGCTGGTCGCGACGGTATCGTTTTCGTTGATGACCGGAACCGCGCCGAGCCGGAGCAGCGTCGCGATGGTCGAGCGGGCATTGAGATAGCGGCGGCGCTCCTCGGTGTCGTCGAGGGTGAGGAGCACCTGTCCGGCGGTGAAGCCGTGGCGGTGGAGGGTCTCGGCCCAGGCGCGGGCGAGGGCGACCTGGCCGACGGCGGCGGCGGCCTGGCTTTCCTCGAGCTTGAGGGGGCCGCGGGGAAGCTTGAGGACGCGCCGGCCGAGGGCGATCGCTCCCGATGAGACGATCAGCAGTTCCTGGCCGCTCGCGGCGACAGCGGCAAGATCGGTGGCCAGCGCGTCGAGCCATTCGTGGCGGATGCCGCTGTCCTCGACCAGCAGCGAGGAGCCAATCTTGACGACGATGCGGTGGAACTGGGCGAGGGTCGGGGTCACGGGAGGGCCGGGGTGATGTCGGTGTGGGTAAAGTCGTCGCCCTTATAAAGCAATGGCGCGTTGTGGACCCTGGCGACCGCATAAGCCATGCAGTCGCCAAAATTCAGCTTTGCCAAATGACCGCGACCCTTGCCGAAACGGTCGAAGGCGTCGGCCGCGGCGTGATACATTTCCGCCGAAAAGTCGACGAGATGCACTGAAGGCCTTGCCAGAATCCTTTCGATGAACCGGTCCGCGTGATCCGGCATCCGCGGCGTCAGAACGAGGCGCGATTCGAGCAGGGTTGGCGTTCCCAGGAGGGCGTCATGCATCGCGATCGCCCGGACAAATGCTTCTTCCTCGGCCTCTACGAGCGCGATGGCAACGATCGCCGACGTGTCGAGGGCGATCATATGGGAAGGCCGAACGCGTCGTACATGTCGTCGTGATCGGACGTCGCACCCGGGACCTTGTGTCTGGCGGCTTCGTGCGAAATCGCTCGCAAGGCCTCGTATTCGGTGCGCTGGGACGGGGTGAGTTCGTCCACCGGCGGGAGTTTCGCGCCGTAGTCACGCAAGGCGCTGACCACTGCTTCCGCCACGGGCCTGCCGGTGCGTTTGGCGATGTCATGCGCCAGATTATACGCTTCGTCGCTGCGAATATTAAGCTGGCGGGCCATGCTAGCATCTCCGTCCATGTTGCTAGCTAATATAGCTTTCAAACGGTTACGCGACAACGCCTAGGGTCGCCAGTTATCCTCCGTCTCGGCCGGGACGGCATTGGGATCGCCGGACTTCGTCGCGCCGATCTGGCGGGCAAGCAGGCGAAGGATGTCGCCGACGCCTTCGCCGCTGACCGCCGAAACGATGCAGGGCTTGCGGCCCGCGGCCTTCGCAAGGGCGGCCGCCGCCGCCTCGCGCTCCTCGGCGGAGAGCGCGTCGGCCTTGCTCAGCGCCACGACTTCCGGCTTCTCGGCGAGTCCATGCCCGTAGGCCTTGAGCTCCTCGCGGATGATCCGGTAGGCCTCGGCGGGGTCTTCCTGGGTGCCGTCGACGAGATGGAGGAGGACGCGACAGCGCTCGACATGGCCGAGGAAGCGATCGCCGATGCCGGCGCCCTCGTGCGCCCCTTCGATCAGGCCGGGGATGTCGGCGAGGACGAAATCATAGCCGCCGACGACGACGCCGAGATTGGGATGGAGGGTGGTGAAGGGGTATTCGGCGATCTTCGGCTTGGCCGCCGAGACCGCGGCAAGGAAGGTCGACTTGCCGGCGTTGGGCAGGCCGACGAGGCCGGCGTCGGCGATCAGCTTGAGGCGGAGCCACAGCCAGTATTCCTGGCCGGGAGCGCCGGGATTGGCGCGGCGCGGCGCCCGGTTGGTGGCCGTCTTGAAATGGCTGTTGCCGAAGCCGCCATTGCCGCCCCTGGCCAGCAGCACCCGCTGGCCGACCTCGGTAAGGTCGGCGAGCAGCGTTTCATTCTCCTCGTCATAGATCTGGGTCCCGACCGGGACCTTCAGCACCGCGTCGGCGCCGCCGGCGCCGGTGCGGTCCTTGCCCATGCCGTGGCCGCCCTTGGCCGCCTTGAAATGCTGCTGGTAGCGGTAGTCGATGAGGGTGTTGAGACCGTCGACGCACTCCACCCAGACGTCGCCGCCGCGTCCGCCGTCGCCGCCGTTCGGCCCGCCGAATTCGATGAATTTCTCCCGGCGAAACGACACCGCGCCGGCGCCGCCGTCGCCGGAGCGGATATAGACCTTCGCCTGATCGAGAAATTTCATGATTTCAGGCTTTCAAAGCGTTCGCGGACGAGAATGGTGTCGATATGCTCGACCCTGCGGCCGCGCGCAAGGCAATGCCGCATGGAGGTGCCGACCTTCTCGAAGCCAAGCTTGGCCTGGACCCGCAGCGACGCGGCATTGTCGATGAAGACGCCGGAGTGAATGGCGTCGACTGCGAAGGTGTCGAAAACGTGGGCGAGGAAGGCGAGCCCAGCCTCGGTGGCAAAGCCCTTCCCCCAGTGAGCGCGGCCGAGCCAGTAGCCGAATTCGCATTCGTAGCGGATGCCGGAAAGGCCAATGCCGCCGACCAGCTCGCCGTCGACGGCAATCGCAAGCGGCAGGTCGCGGTCGCCGGCCGCCTCCACCGAATTCGAGAAACGCCTTCGCATCGCTCCGCCGGTAGGGGCAGGGGACGCGGGCGAGCATCCCGGCCACCGAGAAATCCGAGATCTCCTCGACAAGCCGGTCGACATCGTCCCGCGAAGTCGGTCGCAGGACGAGCCGCGGCGTCTCGATGCGCGTCTCAGGAAAGGCTCTCGTAGGCGACATCGCCTTCTTCTTTCTTGTCGGCGCCCCACGACTTGAGGCTCGTCCAGTTGCGGCGCTCCAGAACGAAACGCTCGACCGGAATGGCGCCCAGCGATACCGGCGAGCGGGACATGCCGGTCTCCCGGAACTGGAAACCGCACTTCTCGATCACCCGGCGCGCCCGGCTGTTGCTGACGCGGTTCGAGCACCATAGGGCCAAAACCCCGGTGTCGGCGAAGGCAAGATCGACGACGGCCTGCGTCGCTTCGGTGGCGTAGCCTCGCCCCCAGTAGGGTTCGCCGATCCAGGTCGCGACCTCGGTGGTCTCCGGCCGGTCGGTCATCGGGCCGAAGCCGGTGACGCCGATGGTGGCGCGGATGCTCCGGCTGATCACGACGAGCGTCCTGCCGCCGCAGCGCCAGTAGTCGCCCGGCGCCGCCGCCAGATTGCGGGAGACGACCGGATCGGCGGCGAGCGTCACCGCGAGATTGCGCTCTTCTTCCTCGGGCGACTTGAGAATGAGCCGCGTGGTGATGATCGGCCTTTGGTCGGGTTCGCCGTCATCGGGATCTTCGGACATGGCTGCCTCCGAACGGAAACGAAAAGGGGAGATGGCGCCCATCTCCCCTTTGAAACCGCTCGGATCGCCGGGTCGATGTGACGCCGGCGAGAAAGGAATTGCCGGCTACTCGTTTGCTGCGGCCATAGCCGGATTGACCGACACATAGCTGCGACCGCCGGCTTTGGTGCGGAACGCAACGGTGCCATCGACCTTGGCGAAAATCGTGTGGTCCTTGCCGAGGCCGACATTGTCGCCGGGATGCCACTTGGTGCCGCGCTGGCGGACGATGATGTTGCCGGCCACGACCGACTCGCCGCCGAACTTCTTGACGCCGAGACGGCGGCCAGCGGTATCGCGGCCGTTACGCGACGATCCACCTGCTTTTTTGTGAGCCATTGCCGGTTCTCCTGTCTTACTTGGCTTCGGCGATGAAGGTCTTCGCCTGGCCGATCCAGTCCTCGCGCTCGATCCGCCCCTTGAAATTCAGTTCGTCGTCGATCCGGTTGACGTCCTCGGCCGACCAGGCCGCGATCTGCGCGAAGGACGTGATGCCGAGGTCGTGGAGCTTCTTCTCGAGGACCGGTCCGACACCGCTCAACCGCTTGAGGTCGTCGGTCGCGGCAGCCGGGGCGGCCTCGGCCTTGGCCGCCGGCGCGCTCTCGGCGGCCGGTGCCGCTTCGGGCTTCGCCTCGGCCTTGGCCGGCTTCGCCTTTTTCTCGGGCGCCTTGCCGTCGGTCAGGATTTCGCCGATCCGCACGACCGTCACCATCTGGCGATGGCCGCGGGAGCGCTTTGAATTCTGGCGGCGACGCTTCTTGAAGACGAGAATCTTGGCATCGCGCACCTGATCGACGATCTCGCCGGTCACCGTCGCGCCGGCGACGAGCGGGCCGCCAAGCGTGGTATCCGACTCGTTGCCAACCATCAGGACTTCGTCGAAGGCGACGGCGTCGCCGGCCTCTCCGTCGAGCTTGTTAATCCTGACCAGGTCGGCCGGCTCGACCCTGTATTGCTTTCCGCCGGTTTTGATCACTGCGAACATGTGTACGATCCAAGTCGATTTCCCCGATCGCCGACCGGGGCGGCAAATGCCCGAATTTCCAGAAACGAAAGGGCGCGACTTTGCAGCCGCGCCAGTTCCGCGCGCACTATAGGCATGACGACCCTCGTGTCAAGGATCGTCGCAACCGCCCGGCGACTGGTGGAATCCCTGTTTTGAAGGCATTCTACCGGCCTTCACCGGGAGGCAAAAAGACATCCATGTCCGAAAGATTTCATACCATCGAAGCCGACGGCGCGCGACTGACCCTCGACCTTGCGATCGGTCATATCCGCGCGTTCGAGGTGACGATCGACGGCCGGCGGATCACGCCGCTGCATACGGCCCCCTGGGTCGAGGAAAGCGCGATCATCGACAATCCGGAAATCCCGAACAATCTCAAGTACCTCTCCGGTGACTTCTTCTGCGCCCCATTCGCCGCCAGCGACGTCGAGCCGGGGACGCCCGGCCATGGCTGGCCGGCCAATTCGGCGTGGACCCTGATCGGCGAGGGCCGCGCGCCAGGTGGCGGGACGACCGCGCGCTTCGGGCTGGAAAAGCGCGTGATGGGCGCCCGGCTGATCAAGGAGATCACGCTCCGCGACGGCCATCCCTTCGCCTATCAGCGGCATATCTTCGAGGGCGGCGAGGGGGCGGTTTCGGCCGCGAGCCATGCGATGACCCGTTTCACCGAGCCGGGGCGGGTGTCGTTTTCGCCGAAGGCCTTCGGCGAACTGCCGTCGATGGTCCAGGAGGGCGATCCGGCCCGTGGCCGCTCGCTCTTCGCGACCGACAAGCGCTTCGAGGACCTCACCAGGATGCCGCTCGCCGACGGCAGCTTCGTCGACCTGCATGGCTACCCGGTCGCCGAGGATCACGAGGACTTCGTCATGCTGGTCGAGGCGGCCAACTCGCCGCTCGGCTGGGCGGCGGCGGCGCGGCCGGACAGCCGCGACATCGCGGTCAGCCTCAAGAACCCGGCCGACTATCCGGTGACCTTCCTGTGGTTCAGCAACGGCGGGCGCTATTACGAGCCGTGGAACAGCCGCCATCGCGGCGTGCTCGGGATGGAGGAGGGCCGCGCCTATTCGGCCTATGGACACAAGGCGTCGATCGAACCGAATCCGCTGTCGGAGGCGGGAATCCCGACCGCGGTCGAGCTCAGCCCGGACGGCGCGGTGTCGCTCAGCCACGTGGTCGGCGGCCTGCCGCTCGGCGAGGGCGCCAGCGAGGTCTTCGCCGTCGATGTCGTCGGTGAGGCGTTGCGGGTGACCCTCAACGACGGCAGCGCCCGCGACTATCCGTTCAACCCGGTGTTCCTCGGCATCTCGTAGCAGCCGCGCACGACCGCCAGGTGGCGGACGAGGGCGAGGACGGAATCGATCGACGGAGTCGGCACGCCGACCAGGCGCCCGAGCTCCTGGACCGCGGTGACGAGGGCGTCGATTTCCATCGGCCGCCCGAGCTCGAGGTCCTGCAGCATCGAGGTCTTGTGCGGGCCGACGCCGCCCGCGCCCTCGATGCGGCGGTCGACATCGACGGCGAAATTGACGCCGAGCTTCTCGCCGATCGCCTGGCCCTCGACCATCATCGCCCGCGCCACGGCGCGGGTGCCGAGGTCGTCATAAAGGCCGACCAGGGTGCCGCCGGTCAGCGCTGAAATCGGATTGAAGGCGAGGTTGCCCCACAGCTTCACCCAGATGTCGCTGCGGATATCGGCGCGGACCGGCGCCTTGAGGCCGGCGGCGACGAGGATCTTCGCGATCGCCGCGATCCGTTCGCTTCGTTCGCCCGAGGGCTCGCCAAGGGGAAAGCGCACGCCCTCGACATGACGGACGAGGCCGGGGGCCTCGACCTCGGCCGCCGGATAGACGACGCAGCCGATCGCGCGCTCCGGCCCGATGCGCTCCCAGATCCGGCCGCCGGGATCGACTGCCTCGATCCGCGTGTTCCTGAGCGCGCCGCCGGAACGGTAGAAATACCACCAGGGGACGCCGTTCTGGGCGGTGACGACGACGGTCTGCGGTCCGATCAGCGGAGCGATGGAATCGAGGGCCGGCGAGATCGAATGGGCCTTCAGACCTAGGATTACACAATCCTGGGGGCCGAGTTCGTCAGCGTCGGCGCTTGCCGTGATCCGGTGAACGGTCTCGCTGCCATCCTCGATCAGGCGCAGGCCGCCCGACCTGATCGCCTCGAGATGGGGGCCGCGCGCGACCAGCGACAGCTCCAGCCCGTCGACGGTGGCGAGCTTGGCGGCGAGATAGCCGCCGATCGCGCCGGCGCCGAAAACGCAAAGGCGCATCAGGCGAGGCCCAGCTTGGCGGCGAGGCCGATCCGCTGGAGCTTGCCGGTGGCGCCCTTCGGTATTTCCTCGAGGATCAGGACCTTGCGCGGCACCTTGAAGTCGGCGAGCCGGGTGGCGGCGAATTCACGGATCGCCTGCTCGGTCGCTTCGCCGCCCTCGCGCAGGACGACCGCGGCGGCGACCTCCTCGCCGAGCTTGTCGTGCGGCATGCCGAAGGTGACGACCTGGGCGATCGCCGGATGGTCCATCAGAACCTCGTCGACCTCGCGCGGCGAAATCTTCTCGCCGCCGCGGTTGATGATCTCCTTCAGCCGGCCGGTCACCCGGACATAGCCGTCGGCGTCCATGACGCCCTGGTCGCCGGTGTGGAACCAGCCGTAAGCAAAGGCGGTGCTGTTCGCCTCGGGATTGTTGACATAGCCGGCGGTGACATTCGGTCCGCGGATGACGATCTCGCCCTCGGTCTCGGCTGGCAGCAGGGCGCCGTCGTTGGTCATGATCGCGACCTCGGGTCCGGCCGCCGGCCCGACGCTGCCGGGCTTCCGCTCGCCGGGGGGAAGCCGGTTGGAGGTCATCTGGTGGGAGGCCTCGGTCATGCCATAGGACTCGATCACCGGGCAGTTGAAGGTCGCTTCCAGCTCGGCCATGACCTGCGGCGGCAGCGACGACGAGGAGGAGCGGATGAAGCGGAGCCTGCTCGCCGCGAGCGCTTCCGCGTTGCGCCCGGCGCGGGCGAGGATGGTCTGGTGCATGGTCGGCACCGCCGTGTACCAGGTCGGCTTGATCTCCTCGAGCCAGGCGAAGAAGCGCAAGGCATTGAAGCCCGGCGTGCAGTGGACGCTGGCGCCGGCCGCCAGCGACGAGAGCACCGCCGCGATCAGGCCGTGGATATGGAAGAGCGGCATGATGTTGAGGCAGCGGTCGTCGGCGGTGAGCGACAGGGTCTTGCCGATATGGGCGGCGGAGGCGGCGAGGTTGGCGTGGCTGAGCGGCACCAGCTTCGGCCGCGAGGTCGTGCCGGAGGTGTGGAGGAGGAGGGCGATATCCTCCGCTTCGGCGAGGCCGGGCCGATCGGCTTCGCCGGTCGCGTCGCCGTCGATGGTGAAGGAGCCCGCCGGCGCGGCGAGATCCGGGATCAGGCGCAGGACGGCGATGCCGAGCTTGTCGGCGACCGCTACCGCAGGCCCGTCATCGCCTTCCGCGACCAGCAGCGCTTTTGCGCCGATATCGCCAAGATAGAATTCGAGCTCCTCGGCGCGGTAGGCCGGGTTGAGCGGGGCGGTCGTCGTCGCGGTGGCGACCGCAACGAAGGCGGTCGCCATTTCCGGACCGTTGGGAAGGACGATCGCGACGCGGTCGCCACGACCGATGCCGAGGGCGTTGAGCCGGCCGGCGGTCACGGCCATGAGAGTCCGCAAGCCCTGATGGGAAAGCGGCTGACGATCCGGCGCGCCGACTGCCGGCGCGTTGGCCTCGCCGGTCGCGAGGCGTTCGATGATGGTGGTCATGGGCTCCCTGAGCTGGCTCGACCGATCGGAGAGAATGCGTATAGTCCCTCGACAGGGAAGGACCAACAAGGAGGAGGCATCCATGGATATTAAAGAAGCCGAGGCGGGTGTCGAGGCACCGGCTGCCGCCCCCGGATCGCTTCCCTTCGACGCCGCCAGGCTCGACGACCTGCTCGAACAAGCGGGCATCGACGTTCTCGTCGTCTCGTCGAAGCACAATATCCAGTATCTTTTCGGCGGCTATCGCTTCTTCTTCTTCGACCATTTCGACGCGATCGGCCTCAGCCGCTACCTGCCACTGCTGGTCTATGTCCGCGGCAAGCCGGGCGACGCCGCCTATTTCGGCAATCCGATGGAGGGCTATGAGGAGGCGCTCGGCAAGTTCTGGACGCCGAGCTTCGAGAAGGGCTGGGGCTCGGTGCCGGTAACGGAGCAGGCGGCGGCGCATATCGCACGGCTCGGCAAGTCTTCGGGGCGGATCGGCGTCGAGCGCGCCTTCCTGCCGGCCGACGCCGAAGAGGCGCTCCGCCGCGCGCTGCCGGAGGCAACCATCGTCGAGGCGGTGGTGCCGCTCGAGCGCCTGCGCGCGATCAAGACACGGCAAGAGCTCGAGCTGCTCCGCACGGCGTCGGAGCGGGTGGTCGATGCAATGCTGGCGGTGATGGCGGGTCACGGGCCGGGCGCGACCAAGCTCGAACTGGTCGAGGCGCTGCGTCGCGAGGAGGTGAACCGCGGGCTCAATTTCGAATATTGCCTGATCACCGCCGGCACCAGCACCAACCGGGCGCCGTCCGAACAGGTGTGGGGCGAGGGCGACATCCTGTCGCTGGATTCCGGCGGCAACTACAAGGGCTATATCGGCGACCTCTGCCGGATGGCGATCCAGGGCGAGCCGGACGCCGAACTGGAGGATCTGCTCGGCGAGATCGAAGCGATCCAGCAGGCGGCGCGGATCCCGATCCGGGCAGGGGCGCGGGGCGGCGACATCTTCGCCTCGGCCGAGCCGCTGGTGCGGCAGTCCGCCCACGGCAATACGCTCGATTTCGTCGCCCACGGCATGGGGCTGATCAGCCACGAGGCGCCGCGGCTGACCGGCAACGGGCCGGTGCCGTATCCGGGCGACGACGCCGACCGGCCGCTGGCCGCCGGCATGGTGCTGTCGATCGAGACGACGCTCGCCCATCCGCGCCGCGGCTTCATCAAGCTCGAGGATACCGTGGCAGTCACCGAGGATGGCTGGGAGGCCTTCGGCGACGGCGGCCGCGGCTGGAACCGCGGCGGAACCGCGGTTCGCTAAGCCGTCGGGTCCGATCGCTCAGGCGACCTTGACCTCGAGGTCGCCGATGCCGTCGATATGGCCGTGCATGACGTTGCCGGGTTGGACCGCCGCGACGCCCGAGGGCGTGCCGGTGAAGATCACGTCACCCGGCATCAGGGTGAACAGCCGCGACAGGTAGGCGATCATCTCGGGCACCTTCCAGACCATCTGGTTGATGTCGCCGGTCTGGCGGCGTTCGCCGTTGACGTCGAGCCAGATCGCCCCGGAGTTCGAGGATGCCGGTCTGCGATACCGGCACCAGCGGCGAACAGGGGCCGGACGCCTCGAAGGCCTTGGCGACTTCCCAGGGTCGGCCGAGTTCCTTGGCCTTCGCCTGGAGGTCGCGGCGGGTCATGTCGAGGCCGACGGCGTATCCGTAGACGCAGGCATTGGCATCGGCGACCGGGATCTCGCGTCCTCCGGCCTTCAACGCGACGACCAGTTCGATCTCGTGATGGACGTCCTTCGAGGCCGGCGGGTAGGGGAACGTGCCGGTCAGGTTGAGGTTGTCGGGGTTCTTCTGGAAGAAGAATGGCGGCGAACGCTCGGGGTCGTAGCCCATCTCGACCGCGTGGGCGGCGTAATTGCGGCCAACGCAATAGACCCGGTGGACCGGGAAGAGCGCGTCGGTGCCTTCGATCGGCAGAGCCGGCAGGGACGGTGGGTCGATTACGAAGCGGGGTGCCGCGTCGGCGTTCATCTGGAGCTTCCTGAGTGGTTCGCTGCCCGGGCGCCTCGCCCGGCCTTGACGGCGGCGATCCTATCAGGGCGCGGCGGTGCTTGCGAAGTGTGGGATCGAAAGTCGGTGGGGCGGGAAAAGGGAACGCGCCCGTGTGGCGGGCGCGTTCCGCAAATCGCGAATGGGGCGCTAGTGCTTGCAGGTGATGTCGGCGAAGCCGTCGCAGAAACCCTGATCGCAGACGGCGCCGGTGCTGAGCAGCCGCGTCGGGGTGCTGGCGCCGATGTCAGCGGCGATGTGGAAGGAGACAGCGCCGTTGGCGAAGCCCTTGGCCTTGCACCAGGCGGTGGCGGCCTGGGCGCCGCATCCGGTGCCCCAGCTGTAACACCAGTCGAGCCGGTTGGCGCCCTGCATCGGGTTGTGGAAGACCTGCGTCGGATCGGGGCGGGTGCAGGTGATGTCGGCAAAACCGTCGCAGAAGCCCTGGTCGCAAACGGCGCCGGTGCTGATCAGCCGGGTCGGGTGACTGGCGCCGATATCGGCGGCGATGTGGAACGTGGTGGCGCCGCCCGAGAAGCCATTCGCCTTGCACCAGGCGGTGGCTGCCTGGGCGCCGCATCCGGTGCCCCAGCTGTAGCACCAGTCGAGCCGGTTCGAGCCCTGCATGGGATTGCTGAAGCTTTTCGTTTCGGCCGAAGCGCCGCCGGCGAAGATGAAGAGAAGCGCAATTCCGCCGAGCGCGGCGGTAATCATCGACTTGAACATGACCTCTGGTCCTCCTGGTAATGCCATTCGAGGCTGGGCGACGACCGCGTCGGGCGGGGGTGCTTGCGGGGAATGGCCGGATCAATCCATCCGTTGATTGAGACGCTGAACTGCCCCGGACTTCCGGCGATCGGTCCGGTGTCGATACACCGGCTATCCGCTTCGCCGTTGCGACCGCGGACGCCTCCGACCTCTTCACGATCGCATGGGCATCATACGCCGCTCTCGGAGCCGGCGTTGTGATCGAGCTCACAGACGTGTTCAGATGCTGTTCAGGAGCGGTCGAAAATCCGCTCTCGCGATGTCTTCCGGCCATTGGGTTTCGGCGCGGAGTGCCTCTATAAACGGCGATGGGATCGGCGCTCGCCGCCGGCAGGCATTCTTTCCGGCAAGCGCTTGGTCCAGGAACTGCTCATCATCTTCGCCGCGCTGGCGCTCGGCGGCTTCGTCAAGGGCGTCGCTGGCGCCGGCATGCCGATGGTGGCGATCCCGGTGCTCGCCTCCTTTTTCGATGTCCGATTCGCCGTCGCCGTCATGATCCTGCCGGTTGTCGTCACCAACATCATGCAGGTGATCCGATTCAGGGGCGAGGCGGCGGCGGTCGCAAAGCTGCTGCGATCGATGTGGATCATGGCAGGGGTCGGCATCGTGATCGGCACATGGCTGCTGACGGCGGCACCCGAGGCGTGGCTCAGCGTGACACTGGCGACGGTGGTCGTCGCCTATGTCGTCCTCCGCCTCGCCCGGCCACACTGGCGAATCCCGCCTGATACGGCCCGCCGCGTAGCGCCGGTCGTCGGGCTGGTTTCGGGGATATTGCAGGGCGCGACCGGAATCTCCGCGCCGGTCAGCATCACCTTCGTCGCCTCGATCCAGCTGACGCGGCCGCAATTCATCCTCGCCGTGTCGATGCTCTTCGTGACGTTTGCCCTGATCCAGCTGCCGTCGCTGGCCGTCGCCGGCATCCTCACCTGGGACCGGGCGCTCTTCAGCCTGCTCGCCCTGGTTCCGGTGCTTGTCGCCATGCCGATCGGCGCCCGGGTCGCCACGCGCTTCAGCCAGCAGACCTTCGACCGGCTGATCCTGGTCCTGCTCGTGGGGATTGCGGTGAAACTCTTTGCGGATTCCGGCCTGTTCGGGTAGGCCAACAGGATCGATCCCGATCGAAACCCACAGGCAGATTGCGAGCGGTCGGTTGCGTTCCACTGCAGCTTTTTACAAATCGACATCACGTGCCGCATTCTCGGCCCGGAGTCGCCGCAATTCCGGGCCAGTCTACCAGCTGATAACGGTGGCCAGGGGGCGATGGCGAGCGTTGGAGTACAGCCATGGGTTCTGGTGGCGGAACGAAACCTCCGGCCAACGCGTCTCCCATGTCTTTAGGCGATGCCGCGTTTCTGCGATTGCAGGCGCGGGAAGGGGGACCGGTGGCGAGTAGATCGCGCACATCTGATGGTGGGAACAGAAAGGTTTCCGAGGGACAAGAGATCGCGGCGCCTGCTGCCGATCCACTGGAACTGGAGACTGAACTCAAGGATCAGTTGCAGTCGCTTGCGGCGGCACTGAACGTTTCCACCGCGCAAGCCAAAGAGGCGCCTCCGGCTCGGGACAGCCGTCAGGTGAATAAGGGGAAGCCTGTTTCGCCACCCTCGGTGAAGCGGTCGGAATTCGCCCCCGATCCGGTGCGTCAGCGGACCTATTTCGACCTGAAGAAAGCGCCCGAACAACGGACGAAAAGCCCGGCTGCCAAGTTTGCGCCCGGGAAGCACGCGACGGTGCCGGCCGCTCGCCCGAAAAGCGGGGTTCGTCGTTGGCTGCCGTCCAGTACCGTTTTCTACGACGACGTTCCCAAGAGGTCGGCGACGCCGGTGCGGCGCAAGGTGACGCCTCCCGCGCCGATCGAGGCCGACGGTGCGCGCGGGCGTGGACTGGATGCCCGCACCCTGTCGATTGCGGCAATCGTCGGCATCGGCATCGGCTTTGCCGGGCTGACCGCGATGAGCCAGTTCGGGTCTTCCGACACCACCCCTGAAATCGCCGCGCTTGCGCCGGTGCCAATGAGCGCAAAGGCCACGACCGGCCAGCCCGTCGGCGCCGGGGTTTTCGCGCAGAACACCACCACGCCGGTCAAGGAGCAATCCCGTCTCCTGCCGCAACAGCCCACCCTGCGTGGCGGGCTCGCGGGCGCGGGCAAGACGGAATCAATGACGGTCGAGGCCGCGCCACCGGCCGTTCCACCTGTGGCGGTCGTGAAGGAAAAGACCGTCGTCGCTTCGCGGGCCGCTGCGGCGCGCCCGCCAAAACAGGAGTCGCAGCCCGGCTGGCAGGCGGCGTCGCCATTCTTCGACGATGCCGGGCCGCTGCCGCATGTCCTCGCCTACGCACCGATCGAAACGCCGGCCGCCCCGGCGAAGCGACCGGCCGCGGGCAACACGAGCGAGACGCTGCCGGCGGACAACAAGGGGCCGGGAACCGGCAAGGTCAGCACGGCCGTCAACCTGCGTTCGGCACCCGACAACGGCGCCTCGGTGGTGACGGTGCTGGCGGCGGGAACCACGGTCCAGATCGAGAAATGCGACTTCTGGTGTCAGGTGGTGGTTGGCGGCAAGCGCGGCTACGTCTTTCGCAAGTTCGTCGGCCGATAGGCTTCGGCTCGCGCCGTAGCCCTTGTCACGGACAAAGCTGAGCCGGTAGAGCTGTCTCCATGCGGTGTGCTTGTGCCCGCCGGCAGTCGAGGAGACGATCTTTGGACGGACCTCTTTCCAAACTCGGCCAGGCGGCCGTTGCCGATCTCGGCAAGGTGTTCGCCGCGATGCCCGACAACGCCGCCGATCCGCTGATCGAGGCGATCCTCGCCGCGCGGCGGATCGCGATCCACGGCCTCGGTCGCGAGGGGCTGGCGATGAAGGGCTTCGCCATGCGTCTTTTCCACATGGGATGCGACGTCCACGTCGTCGGCGACATGACCACCCCGCCGCTCGGCCCCGGTGACCTGCTCATCGTCAGCGCGGGGCCGGGTGATTTCCGCACCATCGACGCGCTGCTCGACATCGCCTCGGCGGCCGGGGCGCGGACGGCGGTCGTGACGGCCGAGCCGGAGGGCGCGACGTCGCGGAAAGCCGATATCCTCCTGGTGATCCCGGCGCAGACCATGGCCAACGACCAGGGCGGTGCGGTGTCCGTCCTGCCGATGGGGTCGCTGTTCGAGATCGCCGAGGCGATCCTCTTCGAACTCGTCATCCTCAGGCTGCGCGAGCGCGCCGGCGAGACCGCCGAGACGATGCGGGCGCGGCATACCAACCTCGAGTAGCGCCGGCGCGGCCGGTTCGTCCGGTTTGGCGCGTCGCGGCGGGTCGCGCTTGGGGATTGCGGCGCCGGGGTGCTATTTGTCCGCTTTCAATATCAAGGGGGCTTTCGGCGCGACGATGACCGGGAATTTCAGGAACGTATTCGGCGAGACCAAGCCGGTCATTGCGATGGTCCATCTCGGCGCGCTGCCGGGCTCGCCGCTGCATGACGCGGCGAAGGGGCTCGACGGGCTGGTCGAGGGCGCGGCCAGGGACCTGGCGGCGCTGCAGAAGGCCGGCTTCGACGCGGTGATGTTCGGCAACGAGAACGACCGGCCTTACGAGTTCGCCGTCGATACGGCATCGACCGCGACGATGGCCTATGTCATCGGGCGGCTCAGGCCCGAGATCACGGTGCCCTTCGGCGTCAACGTTCTGTGGGATCCGATGAGCTCGATGGCGCTCGCGGCGGCGACCGGCGCGGCCTTCGTGCGGGAAATCCTGACCGGCACCTACGCCTCCGACATGGGGCCATGGACGCCGGACGCCGGCAAGGCGATCCGCTATCGCGACCGGCTTGGCCGCTCGGACCTCGCCGTCCTCTACAATGTCTCGGCGGAATTCGCCTGGTCGCTCGACCAGCGCAGCCTCGCCGACCGGGCGCGGAGCGCGGTCTTCTCCTCGATCCCCGACGCCATCCTGGTCTCCGGCGCGATTACCGGCGAGGCGGCGGCGATGACCGACCTCGAGGCGGTCAAGGCGGTGCTGCCCGAGACGCCGGTGCTGGCCAATACCGGGGTCAAGCACGACACGGTGGCGGAGGTCCTGCGCATCGCCGACGGCTGCATCGTCGGATCGTCGCTGAAGGTCGACGGCAACACCTGGAACCCGGTCGACGCCGACCGCGCGGCCGAGTTCATGCGGATCGCGCGTCAGGCGCGGGGCGGGTGAGGATGATCGTTTTGTCGTCACTGCGTTCGGTGCGTCCTTCGAGGCTCGCCGCCTTGCGGCGAGCACCTCAGGATGGAGGGGCGTTTTCGCCTGACGAGGTACCTCCGACGAAGGGATATCACACTTCCTCATCCTGAGGTGCTCCACGAAGTGGAGCCTCGAAGGACGCAGGACCGGAGCAAGGCGATGAAAGACCGCTTGCGCGGGCTGACCCGCGACATGATGCTGATCCCGGGGCTGGCCGGCTACGAGGGCCGGGTCAGGCGCTATCTGGCGAAGCAGCTCGACGACCTCGGGCTCGCCTGGCGCACCGACCGGCTCGGCAACCTGATCGCGACGATCGCAGGCGACGCCGGGGCGCCGAGCGTCATGCTCTTCGCGCATATGGACCAGCTCGGCCTGATCGTCCGCAAGATCGAGGCGAACGGCCTGGTCCGGGTCGAGCGGCTCGGCGGCGTGCCGGAAAAGGCGCTTGCCGCGCAATCGGTGCTGTTCTCGATCGGCGAGGGTCGGGACGTGCCCGGGGTGATCGCCAACAAGAGCCATCACGCCACCCGGCCGGACGAGAAATACACCGTGCTGCCCTACGCCGATCTCTATATCGACGCTGGCTTCGACAGCGCTGCGGCGGTTCTCGACGTCGGTATCGATATCGGCACGCCGGTCGTCTATGCGCCGAAGGTGGTGGAGCTGGCGGGGGACCGCATCGCCGGGACCTCGGTCGACGACCGGGCGGGCTGCGCGGTGGTCGTCGAGACGGCACGGGCGCTTCTGGCGGCGCCGCGGACGCCGACGGTCCATGTCGTGTTCTCGGTGCAGGAGGAGTTCAACCTGCGCGGCGCGGTGACCGCCGCCCAGGCGCTGTCGCCGGACATCGCCATCCAGATCGACCTGACGCTTGCCACCGACACGCCGGACATGACGACGCGCGGCGACGTCCGGCTCGGCGGCGGGCCGGGGATGAGCATGTATTCCTTCCACGGCCGCGGCACGCTGAACGGCACGCTGCCCCACCCGGCGCTGGTGGCGCTGTTCGACCGGACGGCCAAGGCGGAGGGGCTGACGCTGCAGCGGGCCGCGACGGTCGGCGCGCTGACCGAGACCTCCTATGTGCAACTGGTCAATGCCGGCGTGGCGGCGATCGATCTCGGCTTTCCGATGCGCTACAGCCATTCGGCCCTTGAAGTCTGCGATGTCGGTGATCTCGAGGGGCTGACCCGGCTGCTCGTCGCCGGCATCCAGCGGATCGGCGCCGGCTTCAGCCTCGATCGCGACGATTTCGAACAATGAAATACACTCTCGGCATCGATATCGGCACCTATGCCTCGAAGGGCGTTCTGGTCGACAGCGAAGGCCGGATCGTGGCGAGCGCCGACAAGCCGCACAAGATGCTCGTGCCGCAGCCGGGCTGGGCCGAACATCGGCCGCGCGAAGACTGGTGGGACGATTTCACCTTCATCAGCCGCAAGCTGCTCGCGACAAGCGGCGTGGCGCCGACCGACATTCGCGCCGTCGCCTGCAGCGCGATCGGCCCCTGCATGCTGCCGGTCGACGCGGCCGGCGAGCCGCTGATGAATGGCGTGCTCTACGGTGTCGATGCGCGGGCGTCGAAGGAGGTTGACGAGCTGACGGCGCGGATCGGCGAGGACGTCCTCCTCGACCGCTGCGGTAACGCGCTGACCAGCCAGTCGGTCGGCCCGAAGATCCTGTGGCTGAAGCGGAACCGGCCGGAGATTTTCGCGAAGACCGGGAAGATCCTGACTTCCACCTCGTTCCTGGTCCACCGGCTGACCGGCGAAACGGTGATCGACCACTATACCGCCGCGAATTTCAGCCCGCTCTACGTCGTCGACAAGCTCGACTGGAGCACGGAACTCGCCGATGACATCGTCGGCATCGACAAGCTGCCGAGGCTGCTGTGGTCGACCGAGATCGCCGGGACGGTGACGAAGCAGGCGGCGGAGGAAACCGGACTCGCGGAAGGGACGCCGGTGACCGCCGGTACGATCGACGCGGCGGCCGAGGCGCTCAGCGTCGGCGTGCTCGAGTCCGGCGACATGATGATGATGTACGGCTCGACCATCTTCATCATCACGCTGACCGACGAGCGGGTCCGCGATGCGCGGCTGTGGTACGCGCCATGGCTGTTCGAGGGCCTGCACGCCTCGATGTCGGGGCTGGCGACGAGCGGGACGCTGACCCACTGGTTCCGCGAGCGGTTCGCCCGCGAACTCGATCCGGACACCGCCTTCG
This sequence comes from uncultured Alphaproteobacteria bacterium, assembly GCA_963812275.1. Taxonomy (GTDB): domain Bacteria; phylum Pseudomonadota; class Alphaproteobacteria; order Rhizobiales; family Kaistiaceae; genus Bauldia. The sequence continues at coordinate 91,194 of CAWEUQ010000022.1, forward strand.
CGACGCTGGCCGAGGAAGCCGGGAGAATCGCCGCGCGGCGCCAACGGGCTGGTCTTCCTGCCCTATTTCTCCGGCGAGCGGACGCCGATCCACGATCCCTTCGCCAAGGGCGTGCTGTTCGGGCTGAACCTGACCCACAGCCGCGGCGACGTCTACCGCGCCATACTCGAAGGCATCGCCTATGGCACCAACCACGTCATCGAGACCTATGCCGATGTCGGGCAGAGCCCGAAGCGAATCCTGGCGGTCGGCGGCGGCACCAGGAACCGCGTGTGGTCGCAGGCGACGTCGGACATTTCCGGGCGCGACCAGATCCTGAGGAGCAAGACGGTCGGCGCCTCCTACGGCGACGCCTTCCTGGCGGCGCTGGCGGTCGGCGACGTGGCGCGGAGTGACATCGCGACGTGGAACCCGGTCGAAAGCGAGATCGTCGCCGACCCAGCGGAGGTCTATCGCCGGCAATACGAAGTCTTCAAGGGCATCTACGAGCGGACCGCCGACCTGATGCATCAGTTGGAGGGGTAGCGCGGGTCGGCCTCGACCGTGATGTCGCGCGTCCGGCGAGGCTCGGGCTTTGCCCTCGCACCTCAGGATGACGAGGGGAGGTGCTGGTCAAAGGGTGACATGCGCGTGAGACGGGGTGTCGGGAGACTGTCCCCGTCATCCTGAGGTGCCGGTCGTGAATTCGACCGGCCTCGAAGGACGCAGCATCCGTCCGGCAGCTCGCCACCCCTCTCCCGGATCTCCAAAGCCGATTTGCCGGACGCAAATCGGGGAAATCCGGCCTCGCCCAGCAATGGGGGAGGCGAGGCCGCGAGCCCGGTTGCCGGGAGCGCGCCTACTTCACCGCGCCGGTGGCGAGGCCCTTGACGATGTAGCGCTCGAGCAGGATGCCGACGAGGATCAGCGGCAGAATCGCCGCCGACGAGAGGGCGGCCATCGACCACCAGCTGATGCCCTGCGAGCCGGTCTGGCTCGCCACCATGACCGGCAGGGTCTGGGCATTCGCCCCGCTGAGCAGCGCGGCGAAGAAATATTCGTTCCAGCTGAGAACGAGGGCGAGGATAAACGCGGCGACCATGCCGGGAAGCGCCAGCGGCAGGACGATCCGCAGAAAGGTGCCCCAGATCGACAGCCCGTCGACGAAGGCGGCTTCCTCGAGCTCGACCGGGATGGTGAGGAACTGGTCGCGCATGATCCAGATGACGATCGGCAGGACCATCAGCGTGTAGACGAGGATGAGGCCGGGCAGCGAGTCGAGCAGGGCCAGTTCCTTGTAGAGAACGAGGAAGGGCATCGCGAGGACGACCGGCGGAAGGATGAGCTGCGAGATGAAGAAGAAGCCGATGTCGTCGTTCTTCATCGGCCCGAAGCGATAGGGAAACCGGGCAAGGCCGTAGCCGGCGAGCGAGCCGAGCGCCAGCGCCAGGAACGAGCCTCCCAGCGAGGCCCACAGGCTGTTGGTGAAGCGCTTGAGGAACTCTTCACGCACGGTCGATGTCTCGAAGATCGTGTCGGGGGAGAGACCGAGCGAACGCAAGCCTTTCCAGCTCGGCGCGAAGTCGATCAGCGGGACAAGGTGTCCCTGCATCACGTCGGGCGCTTCCTTGAAGGCGGTGGTGAAGGTCCAGTAGATCGGGAACAGGCAGATGAAGGCCCAGAAGATCAGAACGCCATAGACCAGAACCCGGGTCGCGATGAACGCCGCGCGGCGGGAGCCGCGGTGAACAGGGGCGCTCTCGAGCGCTGAAGCGTAAGTCGCCAAAGCTGTCTCCTAGCTCTCCGCGACAGCGGGCAGGGCGCCATACCGTCTGGCGACCCGTCTTCCAACGACCAGAAGCACGGTGATGAAGATGATGATCGCGATCAGGTAGAATTCGGCAAGCGCCGTTCCGTAGCCGACATTCGATCTGTCCCGATACTCGCGATAGATGAAGCTCGAGACCGTGTCGGTGGCGCCGCCCGGGCCGCCGGACGTGACGTTGATGACGATGTCGGCGAGCTTCAGCTTGAAGATGATCCGGATGATGATCGTGGTGATCGAGACCGGCAGCATCAGCGGGAAGATGATCCGCCAGAAGGTCTGCCAGGTGCTGGCGCCGTCGACCTTGGCGGCCTCGAGGGTCTCCTTCGGCAGCGCCTGGAGCCCGGCCAGCAGCAGGATCACCATCAGCGGGATGAAGACCCAGGCGTCCATCATCTCGATCGCCGACCGGGCGATCCAGGGGTCGCTGAAGAAGGCCGGCCTGTCCCAGCCGAGAAGGCGCGCCAGCCTCGCCATCGGCCCGAAGCGGTTCTCCATGATCGACTTGCCGACCATCCAGCTCACCGCCACCGGCGACAGCATGAACGGCAGGAGGAAGACGATGCGGAAGAAGCGGCGGGCCCGGATCTCCGAATTGAGGAGCAGCGCGAGGCCGAAGGCGATGGCGTATTCCACCAGCACCATCAGCACGTAATAGACCATGTTGCCGAGCGCGTTCCAGTAGAACGGGTCGTTCCACATGTGGCGGATGTTGTCGAGGCCGTTGAAGACGCGGCCGGCGTCCGAGCTCAGGTTCCAGCTGGTGAAGGCGATGTAGAATCCGAAGAGCGTCGGGAAGATCACCAGCGCGACGGTGAAGAAGACGGCCGGCAGCACGAATGCCGCCCGCGATCCGCGCTCGCCACGGATGAGGATCTGGCCGAAGATGATGGCCGCGGCCCACAGCGCATAGGCATAGAGCACCGGCAGCCAGGACGCGAAGCCGGTGGTGGTGACGCCGGCATCGTGAAGGGCCTGGAAGGCCAGCGCCGCGGCGAACAGAAGCGAGCCGCCGGCGATGATCAGCTTGCCGGTCGCCCTCCGCCTTGTCGTATCGGCGGACGGGTGCTTTTCCAATTTTTTGCCGGCCATCGCCGGATTCATGCTGGTCATAGGGCCGGCGAACGAGATTTCCTCAATCAAAATATGGACTGGTGGCGCGGGTGCGCCACCAGTCCGGTTTCAGCCGTGGCCGGCAATCCGGCGTGGCTACATACCCAGCGAAGCCTTGTAGAGCTTGATCTGGCTGTCGCGTCCGATCTGGTCGGTGATCTTCTCCCAGGCGGCCGCGATCGCATCGGCAGTCTCCTGAGCCGTCTTGTACTGGCCGGCATAGCCCTTGGCCAGTTCGTCCTCGGCGACCGAATAGTACTGGAAGATACCGGGGATGCGCGGCTCGATGGCGGCGTTCGGATGGTTGTAGGATTCGGACTCGGAGGCGAGATAATTGCTGATGAAGTCAGAATCGTAACCGGCCTGAACCCATTCCTCGATGTTGAAGTGGCTGTTCCGGTACGGCTGGAAGCCGGACGGATAGGCAACCGTCCACAGCGACAGGTCCTTGCCGCCGAGATGGGCCGCGGCGGACCAGGCCGCCTTCCGCTTCTTCTCGTCGCCCGAAACGCGGCTGGTGACGTAGACGCCCCATCCGAGATAGGCGCAGTTGGGCGCGAAGTTCGGCGTGGCCGGCGTCTCCCATTCGCTGGTCTTGGCGTTGTAGACCTGCTTGGCGCCGGGGTTGATCGAGAAGCCGACAACGTCGCCGACGACCGAGGAGTCGGACGTGCGGGCGTTCGAGCCGACGTCGCCCCACCAGCAGAGCATCGAGCCGGTGCCGGCCAGGAACTGCTGGAAGGCGGTGGTGCCGGGGTCCGCGTTGATCTGGTCCGGCGGATAGACGTCGGCGGCGATGAGGTCCATGACGTCCTGGATGGCCCGCACGAAGGCCGGGTTGTTGACCCGCGGCTTCATCGTATCCGGATCGAACAGCCATGCCGGATCGTCGGGATGCTTGGCATAGGCGGTGGCACGATCCTCGAGGAAGTAGAAGCCGAAGCCGCCCCACCCCTTCAGCGGATCGAGGAAGCCGTAGGCGTCGAGACCGGTGAGCGGATCCGTCTGACCTTTCACCTTCCTGGTGACCTCGTCGACCTGGTCCCAGGTCGTCGGCGCTTCGGTCATGCCGCTGATCGACCCTTCGCCGAAATAGTCGGTGCGGTAGGCGAAGGTATGGGCGTCGCCGTCGATGTTGACGCGGTAGGTCTTGCCGTCCCAGGTGCCGACCGGCGGTTTCAGGTAGTTCACATAGTCGTTGACATCGATGAGTTTCGCCACCCAGTCGGGCATCTCGTCGAGCAAGCCCTTGCTGGCGGTGTCGCCCTCGAAGGGCGCCCCCATCTCGATGATATCGAAGTCCACCGTGCCGGTGGCGATCGACTGCTGGAGGCGCGGGTTGTAGTCGGCCTGGGCGAGGTCGATCCAGTTGATCTTGGCGCCGGTATAGGCCTCCCACGGCTTCAGGAAGCCGCGGAACAGGAGGTTGTGGAGGTTCTGGTTGTTGAGGCCCATGAAGGTCAGCTCGACGCCGGCGAACTCGCCTTCCTTCACCGTCTCCTTGGTGCCGCCGAGGCAGAGCTCGCCGACCTTCTGCCAGTCGGCATCCGTCGGTGAACCCTTGCCGACGCCCGGGATCTTGAGAATCTCGGCGCGCAGGTTGTCCTGCGCGAGGGCCTTGCCGGTCATCGGGCCGAACGGACTCGACGAGTCCCGCCGAGCCGAGAGCGGCTACGGCGCCGGCTCCGGCCGCGCCCTTGAGAATGCTGCGCCGGCTCGCCTGCATCTGCAGCAACCGGTTGTAAACTTCGAGTTTCACGGTAATCCCTCCCGCTGTGGAACGTTTCTCTCCTGCCACCAGTCGTCGATAGTAGCTTTGACGATTGCCACAAAGGTCCTTATTCGACCGGCGGCGGAGGCGACATTTTAGTATGCAACAGGGTTCGGGGGTGTCAACAAATCGCGCGTCGGCGTGGCCACTATTGAGGAGCAAAAGCGCTTGAACAGCCAGGAAAATCGATTTGCAACTCGGTTGAACTCCTTGCGGTTGCACGCCGGTGTCAGAATTCCGGTCCCCGAGGCGATCGGCAGGGTCGCCAACCTGCCCGGATTTCCGCGATCGAACTGAACCATCCGCAGCATTTCGGCGACCACGAGCAGGCGGTCCTCGATGCCCGCGCCGGGGCGGGCTTGCGGATCGCCGTGTCGATTGTCGCCCGGCATGCCTCCGCTCAGTGAGACGCGGAGAGCAGGGCCTCGACTTCCTTGAGTGCCGGCATCGAGGGCGCAGTACCGTGCCGGGTGACCGAAATGGCCGCGACCGCGCAGCCGAAGCGCGCGGCTTCGGCCGGCGGCATGCCCATGGCGAGCGCTGCCGCGAAGCCGCCGTTGAACGCGTCGCCGGCACCCGCCGTCTCGATCACCGGATCGACGGCGAAAGCCGGGATCAGCGTCGATTCCACGGGGGTGTGGAAAAGTGCGCCGGTCTCGCCGAGGGTGATCAGCGCGGTGCCGACGCCCTTGTCGAGGAAGACGTCGCCGGCCTTTCGCGCCTGCTCGACGTTGGTGACCTTCAGGTTGGTGAGGAAAGCCGCCTCGGTTTCGTTTGGCGTGACGTAGTCGCAAAGCGCATAGAGCGCGTCGTCGACGGGCGCGGCGGGGGCCGGGTTGAAGACGGTGACGACTCCGGCTTCGCGGGCGATCTCCAGACCGCGATGGGCCGCTTCCGCCGGCTGTTCGAGCTGGGTGACGAAGACCGCGGCGTTCTGGATGACGTCGGCGGCAGCCTCGACGTCGGCTGGGCTGATGCTCGCCGCGACGCCGGTCGCGACGATGATGGCGTTCTCGCCGGTCTTGTCGTTGACATAGATGAAGGCGGCGCCGGTCGGCTGGTCCGGGGATTCGACGATCCGGGCGGTTATGCCCTCCTTCCGCCAGGTGGCAAGCGCCACCGCGCCGAAATCATCCTTGCCGAGCCGGGAGATGAAGGTCACGTCGGCGCCGAGCCGGGCGGCGGCGACCGACTGGTTCGAGCCCTTGCCGCCGGGGCCCATCTTGAAGCCGGAGCCGAAGATGGTCTCGCCGATGTCGGGCATGCGTTCGGCGCGAAAGGCGAGATCGGCGACGAAGACGCCGAGAATGGCGATGCCGCGTTTTTCTTGCGTCATGTCAGCGACCCCGGCTCAATCGGCATCCGGCGGAATGACGCCCTTCTTGAAGACGAAGCAGCCGTAGAAGCGGCGCTCGCCGGTCTGGATGACGCAATAGGCCTTCTTCGCAAGATCGTAGAAGGCAAAACGCTCGATCGATCCCATCGGCCACGACTTGCCCTCGGCCGCGTCGATCTCCTTCTGCACCTCGGCCTGGACTGGCGGAACCTCGTCGGGCTTGTCGACGATTTCCATCCGCAGCGCCGGCTTCTCGACGAAGGCGTCGAGCGGCATCACGGAGAGGATCGCCCTGGCAGCGCGGGCGGCGGTGACATTGTCGATGCGCAGGAGCGTGCCGAGCACGGTCTGCCGCGCCACCGAGTTGGCCGGAAAATTGGTGTCGCAGATGATCAGGTCGTCGCCGTGGCCCATGGCGCGCAGGGCGCCGAGGACTTCGGCATTGAGCGCCGGGTCGATGGATTTCAGCATATGGTTTCCCCCTGGATGGTCCGGTTGCGCCTATTCGGCGGTGATCCTGATGGCGTCGAATGGTCCGGCCGCGGTGTCCTGCTGCACAGCCGTGTCGAGCGGGTTGGCGTCGAATGGCGCGAAGGACAGCGTCATCCGGCCGCTCATCGTGTCGGCCGCCGCGTCGTAGGCGCCATCGACATCGAGCCGGCCGATGCGCTGCGTCGGCCAGTCGACGGTGGCAAGCGTGAAGTCGAGGATCGTCGCACGGAACCGGATCACGCCGTTTTCCGCCGAGATGCAGCGCCATGCGCCCTGGCCGCCCGAGAAGGGGGCGAAGCTCTGGCCACCGGCCTCGGCCGAATCGTCGAAGCCGACCTCGCCGTCCGGACCGAAGGTCAGCAGGCTGCGGCTGACGACCTGCTTCGGACCCGGCTGCTTGTTGTAGTTGGCGCTCAGATAGACGCCGACAAGGTCCTTGCATTCGGAAAGGGCACGCCGGTCTCCTGTGCCGCGGCCGGCAACGAAATGGCCGCCGTCATCGCAACGGCGACAAGCGCTACCCTGCATCGATGATGAGCGACCATCGGACCCTCCCACGCATTCGCCGATCATAGAGGAGGTGCGCCGGTGGTGACCAGTGCGACGCTCACGCCCCCATGTATTCCCGTCGCGCGATCGTCTCGCCGAGCGTCAACCAGCGTCGGCCGACGTCGCCTGCGTTGCGGGCCGATGCGCCAAGCGCTTCGCTTCTGAGCTCGGCAAGGCGAGCGAGCGGGAGCGTCTGGTTGGCGTCGATCTCCTCGGCGATGGCGACGAAGCGCTCGGCCGCCTCGCGGCCGCCGAGCCGGGGCGCGAGGTCCTCGTCGAGGAAGCGGTCCCAGGTCAGGCTCGGGTCCCAGCAGAAGCGGGCGAAGGCGATGTAGCTGAGCTCGGCCGTTGCGTGATAGGCGGAGACCTCCCCCCAGACGGTGAGACCGTCCATGCCGACCTTGTCGACGAAGGCCGCCATCTCGGCAAAGACCCGGGCATTCAGCGCATAGCGCTCGGTGCGCTCGTCGCCGTTCCACTGGCAGGCGAACTGGCACCGCAGGACATTCGGCTGGGTCGGCAGCGATTCGACATAGTCGCGTTTCAGCTCCTTGCGGAGCCGGCCCCAGAAGCTGCGGTTGGCGGTGTGCTGGTAGATGCCGCCCGGCGGCAGGCTGGTCTGGGCGTCGCCGGCGACCGGATCGAGAAGATTGTCCCACTGCATCTCGCAATAGATCCAGAGGTCCGGCTTCCTGGCTTTTGCGGCGCGATAGAGGCGGGGGAAATTCTCGGCCATGTCGGTATGCGACCAGGAATCGCCATGGTCGTCGCGCCGGCGCGCGGCTTCGGCGTCGTTCTTGCGCCGGGCGACGCAGCGGTCGCAGCCGCAGACGCCGTAGTCGCCGCTCTCGATGTTGATGCCGCCGATATCGAAGGTCTCGGCCAGCCAGCCGACCGCCTCCTCCATCCACGCCATGGTCTCCGGCGCGCTCGGGCAGGCGCTGACGGTGTAGTCGGAGCGCGGGAAATTCAGCGGAAAGGAAAGGTCGGCGAGCTGGAAGCCGACGCCCTTTTCCATGGTCGCGGCGAATTGCGGATTCTTCTTGAGCCAGGTGGAGAGGTTGTAGGGATGGTCGCCCTCCCAATAGACGCCGCCATAGGCGCCGATGGCGATGCCGGGAATGATCCGCACGCCGCGTTCGTTGGCGTAGCGGCAGAGCTCCTGCGCGGCCTCGATGCCGCCATGGGTATTGCGCAGGAAGCCGTAGATGACGATGCCGGCGATGCGGTTCCTGCTGCAGAAATCGACCAGCCGGCAATAGTCGGCGAGGAAGCCGCCGGGTGGCTTGCTGTAGGGATTGAAGACGCCGATCTCCTGGACGCCGACCTGCGACAGCTCCCAGTTGGTCGAATGGTCCCAGGTCCAGAAGGTGCGATAGGCGAGGCCGGGCGCATCCTCGATCGTCGCCGTCCCGACCGCGAGGGTGTCGGGGCTGTCGCCGCCGCGCGCGATGAGCTCCTCGACCGCGTAGATGACGCCGGAGACGCTGCCGCCGGCGATCCGCACGACTGGCCGGGACCCGATTTCCGTCTCGATACGGAAGGCACCCTCGGCCAGGCCCGGGTCGATGGAAAGAGCGACGGTCGCCGAGGCTTCGTCCGTCGCGCCGGCTTCGAATGCGATCCCGGGAAATGCCTCGCCGAGGCGGCGGCCGGCATGAGGAAAATCGGCGACGCCTTCGAGGGCAACCTGGCCGGAAAGGTTGACGGTTTCGGTCGTGGTCATGGAGTGCGGAATCCCGGTTTGGGTGATGGCGGTTCAAGTGTCGGCGCGGCGGCGCCGACGCATTTGATGCCATACCAGATCAGGGATGCAATCAACCAGAACGGGCCGGAAGGTCGACACGGAAACCACTCAGTCCCGAATCAGGGTCGCGCCGGACCCGGACGTCGCCGCCATGGAGCCGGGCGATCTGACGAACGAGGGAGAGGCCGAGACCGGCACCGGGCCGGTCGCCGCCAAGGCGGTAGAAGGGGGTGAAGACCTTTTCCGCCTCGCCGTCGGGGATGCCGTCGCCGGCGTCGAGGACGTCGAGGAAGACACGGCCGCCGTCGCTTCGCAGGGAAACCCCGATCGGAGGACGGCCATGGCGCTCGCCATTCTCAAGGAGGTTGCGGACCAGCCGGCGAAGGAGGTGCGGGTCGCCGTGGACGACGGCGCCTTCGCCGTCGAGTTCGCAATTCTCGAAACGGGCGCATTCCTCGGCGCAGAGCGCCTGCAAGTCGACGTCTTCGACGACGCCGAGCGTCGGGCTGGCGTCGAGGCGGCTGGCGAGCAGGATCTCGTCGATCAGCCGGTCAAGCTCGGCGATATCGCTCCGGAGGTCCGCCTTGAGCGTCGCGTCGGGGCGCCGGTCGAGAAGGTCGAGCCCGAGCCTGATCCGCGACAGCGGCGTGCGAAGCTCGTGCGAGGCATTGGCAAGCATCAGGCGGTTGGCCGCGACCAGCTCCTCGATCCGGGCGGCGGCCTGGTTGAAGCTCTCGGCGAGATGGGCGACCTCGTCCTTGCCCTCGACCCTGACGCGGGCGGCGAGATCGCCGGCGCCGAGCGTTTCCACGCCGGTCTTGAGCCGTTCCAGCCGTCGGGTCAGGCCGCGCGCGACGGGATAGGCCGAGACGCCGACCGCGACCGCGATCGCGCCGAGAAAGAGGATCAGGCCAAGCACCGGATTCGGATGATCGGCACCGAGATCGACGAGCAGCCAGCGGCCGTCATCGAGCGCGAAGGCCCAGGCCGGGCCGTTGCCGCCGCGGGTCCAGCCGCTGTCGGTGCGCCATGTCGGCAGGGGCAAGGCGACGCCGGTGGACGCGACGAGCCGGCGTGAGCGGTCGTAGAGCGCAATGTCGGTATGCAACCGCCGGGACAGCGCTTCGACCGCCGCCTTCTGTTCGTCCCGGGGTGGCATCGGCAGGCGGCAGGGCGACCATCGCGATGTCGCCGGCGAGGTCCAGTGCCGTGCCCATCGTCGGCGGCTGGGCGCCGAGCTGCCAGGCCGCCGCGGCAACCAGCACGACGAGGAGCAGGCTGCCGAGTATCGTCAGATAGACTTTGCGGTAGAGGCGCTTCATGACCGGGCGCGACCGGCGGTTCTCGTCATCGCCGGTCAGTCCTGCGCCTTGGCGAAGACATAGCCGGCGCCGCGCACGGTAATCACCCGGCGCGGCTTCTTCGGGTCGTCCTCGATGGCGGCCCTGATCCGCGAGACATGGACGTCGATCGAGCGGTCGAAGGCCTCAAGCCGCTCGTTCCTGACACGATCCATCAGGGCGTCGCGCGTCATCACCCGGCCGGCGCTGCGGGCAAGTTCGAGAAGCAGGGCGAACTGGTAGCCGGTCAGGTCGACCGGGGCGTCGTCGAGACGGACCTGACGGGCGCCGACGTCGATCTCGAGCCGTCCGAAGCGGAGGATCTCCGCCGCGGATTCGCCGCGCCCGCGGCGCAGCACCGCCTTGAGCCGGGCGAGCAGTTCACGCGGTTCGAAGGGTTTCGGCAGGTAGTCGTCGGCCCCGAGCTCCAGACCGACGACACGGTCCATGGCATCGCCGCGGGCGGTCAGCATGAGGATCGGCGTGTCACTCGTCGCGCGAATCCGCCGGCAGACCTCGAGGCCGTCGATGTCGGGCAGCATCAGGTCGAGGACGACCAGATCGAAGTGCCCGGTCCGGTGTCGCTCGATGGCGGTCTCGCCGTCGCCGGCGATCGCGACGGCGTAACCCGCCTCGCCGAGATAGCTTTCGACCATCGCGGCGAGGCGGGCATCGTCTTCGACCAGGAGGATTCGTCCGGCCACGCTTTCTGCTTCTTCGCTCTTTCGGGCTGGAAAAGTGAACACACCTTTCCTGAAAACGCGCTAGCCGCGATGGAACGGCGCCATCTTAACAAAGAAGCTCCAGCCGGTCGCCGATTTTCTCCCGCTGCTCGGGGGTGAGAACGTTGGCGGCATCGACCAGCGCCTGGGCAACGCGCTTGCTGGCCTGATCGGCGAGGCCGATCTTTTCGGCGCGGAACGCTTCGACCGCGGCGGGATCGACGGTCGGGCCGGTGAGCAGGTCGATCAGCTCGCTTGCCGTCTCGCCGCGATCGCCGAGCTCCTGGCGAAGCGGCCAAGCAGATCGTGCGCGGCGCCGACGAAGATGGTGGTGAGCCGGGTCTTCTGCTCGTCGGTCGCATCGATCTCGATGGCGAGATGGGCGACCATCCGGCCGACCCGGTCGTCGATCTCGGCCGGGTCGAGGGAAGCGTCGAACATCATGGCGTGACGGCCGTCCGCGGGACCGTGCCAGCCGTGCCAGCCACCTTCGTCGCTGAGCGCGCTCCGGGCAAAGGCGCCGGCCGCTCCGATGGCGATGACGGTGACGGCAAGGACACCCCAGAAACCGCGCCTGATAGGCGGACGTCGCGTAGCGTCGACTGATGTGTTGTCGTCCTGAATGCTCATGTCTGCTCTCCTTCTCTGGCGCGGATTGCGCCGGGGGACAGACATGAAGGTGGGTGGGCGAGGTTTCGGACGTTTCTCGCCAAGGTAAAGTTTTGTAAAGCCGGGATGGCCGGGCGCGTGAGGCAAAAGGCCCCGTGGCGAAGGCAGGCGCCCTGCCTTGCCCGGACGGCCGAAATGCGCGAGTCTGAGGTTTCAGTGCCGGTCGATCCGGCGATATGCGGTTGGTGGGGCCGGACCCTGGTTCTTGACGGGGATGGCCGGAATGTTCATGCGTCGGGCCCTATCCTTCGTCATCTTGCTGATCGCATCGCTGCCGCTCGTCGGCGCGGCGCCATCGGTGCTGTACGCTGCCAGCACGCCCGCGCCGGTGATCGGCACCGTCTATGTCTTCCGTCCGATCGGCGGCAAGTTCACGACCGCCGAGATGGACAATATCGCCGGCAAGCTGGAGGCGCGGGGTCTTGCCGCCGAGGCGTTTAACTACGTCAACTGGCTGCGTGCGGCGAACGAGGCGATCTCCCGCTACAAGGCGGAAACCTGGAAATCGGCGATCATCGTCATCGGCCATTCGGCAGGCGGCAATTCGGCGATCCGGTTCGCGACGTGGCTGAAGCGTGCCGGGGTACCGGTCAACCTGATCATCACGCTCGACCCGACACGGATCGCCGGCAGCGTGCCGTCCAATGTCGAGCGCTTCATCAACATCTATTCGTCGTTGCATACGCTTGGCGGCGGCGACCCGAAGCCGGCGCGCGACTATCACGGGCATTTCGCCAGCGTCGATCTCAAGGACCTTTCGGTCGTGCATCGCTACCTGCCGGCGACCCCCGGCCTGCAGGAGGCGGTGGTCGACAAGATCGTGGCGGTGGCGGAGCAACCCGCGGCCCTCGACAAGCCGGCGGTCCAGATCGAGTATCCGATCCCGCGCGGCGAGGCGATCGTGCTGTGGGATGCCGGCGCGCCGGCGAGCGCGGTGGCGGGGGATACCGCGGCGTCGATCGCCAAGCAGTTCGGGGTCCCGGCATGGGCGGTCGCCGCGATCAATGGCGTTGACCAGGCCAAGCCGTTGCCGGCCGGGAAACGCGTGATCGTGCCACAGTATTTCGAGGCCGACGGATCGCGCGGCCGCTGACAGCGGCCTGCGCCCGGTCCTAGTCCTAACCGGTCCCTTCGGCGCCGGCGCCGCAAACCAGGGCGCAGATGTGTCTCGCCCCCTCGAGGCCGGGGAGCCCCTTGTTCAGGGCGGCCAGCGAGGCGGCGCCCGAAAGGTCGGCGGCGACGCCCATCTCGAACCACAGCCACTGCGACGCGGCTTGCATCTCCTCGTCCGAAACCAGCACGATGTCGTCGACATTCTTGCTGACGATCTCGAAGTTGATCGCCTCGGTCTTGCGGCAGGTCATCGTCGGCACCTTCGAGGTGACCTCGGGAAGCTCGACGAGGCGGCCGGCATCGAGGCAGGCCTTGAGCGTCGGCGACCCGGTCGGCTCGACGCCGATGATCCTGACGCCCGGCCGGCGGGCGCGGATAGCCGTCGACATGCCCGAAATCAGCCCGCCGCCGCCGATGGCGATCAGGATCGCGTCGATGTCGGGCAGGTCGTCGAGAATTTCCAGGCCAAGCGTGCCCTGACCGGCGATCACCAGCGGGTCGGCGAAGGGGTGGAAATAGATGGCGCCGGTCCTGGCGACGCGGTCGAGGGCGGCGGCATTGGAGACGGTCCATTCGTCGCCGACAATCTCGACCTTCGCCTCCCAGGCCTGCATCTTGGCGACCTTGGCCGGCGAGACGCCGGTCGGCACGAAGATCGTCGCCGGGACACCGGCCGCGTAGGCGGTGCGGGCGACGGCGAGACCGTGGTTGCCGCCCGAGGCGGTGACGATGCCCTTGGCGACGTCCGCCTTCGGGGTGGCGAGCAGGCGGTTCATCGCACCGCGCGCCTTGAACGAGCCGGTGACCTGGAGGGACTCGAGCTTCAGGGTGACTTTTGCCTCGGTCGGCGGCGGCGTCTTGAGCTGGCCGAGCGGCATGACCGGCGTATGGCGAACCCGATCGGCGATGCGCTCCCGCGCGGCGTCGATATCGGCAATGTCGAGCATCAAAGCTGTTCCTGGTAGGGGGCGGCGACGACGAGGCAGCAGTTGCCGGGCACGACGCGGCCGGGCTGGCGCCGGCCATAGAGGATGCCGTCGGCCCGGTAGGTCAGCGTCTCCGGCGGGCGGGCCGGGTCCCAGGGACAATGGATGCGGCCGGCTTCCTCGCCGGCTTTCACCTCGCGGCCGTTGCGATGGAAGGGCTCGAAGACGCCGTCGACGGTCGCATAGACGAAGGCATCCGAGCCGGGGAGTTCGAGAACCTGCTGGTTGTCATGGCGAATCTCGACCTTGTGGCCGGGAAGCACGCCGAGATGGGCGAGCACGTTGCGGACACCGCGCCGGCAGATCTCCAGCGCATCGATCGAGACGGTGCCGCCGCCGGCCATCTCGGTGCCGACGGTGATGAGGCCGGACGCCATCGCCGCGGCGGTCGCCGTCCGGGTGTCGCCGAGGTTGCTGATGACGACGATGGCCGGGGCGTCGAAGGCGCGGTTGGCCTCGATGCTCTTGCGCAGCAGGTCCTTGTCGTCGCTCGGCTCGACGACCGAGCTCGGGATGATGTCGAGCGACGACCCGCCGGAATGGAGATCGAGGAAAGCATCGCCGCGCGGCAGGATCTCGTCGGTGACGAAAGCCGCGATCTGCTGGGTGATGGTGCCGGCGGGATCGCCCGGGAAGGTGCGGTTGAAGTTCAGTCCGTCGACCGGCGAGGTGCGGCGCCCGGCCATGGCGGCGTGGACGTTGTTCGCTGGCATCAGGATCAGGCGGCCCTGGATATCCTCGGGCCTGAGGTCGCGGATCAGCTCGGCGATGGTGATCGGCCCCTCATATTCATCGCCGTGGTTGCCGCCCTCGAGGATGACGGTCGGCCCGTCGCCGTTGGCGATGACGCCGATCGGGATACGCGTCGCGCCCCAGGCGTCTTCATGCGGCGAATGGGGGATCATGACGAAACCGGTCTGCTTGCCCGGCTTGTCGATGTCGACGGTGCAGAAGGCGGTGCTCGAACGCGGCCCGGTGATGCGGCGGCCCATGATATTCCTCTCGATTCGATTGGCGGCGAGACGTTAGTCCGACGGCGGGGAAAGCAACATATACCCGAACTTGCAGGAGCGGCGGGGCGGCCCGCCGTCGCATCCCCGGCCCGCCCCGGCGGCGGTCCTCAGGAGAGCAGGGCAAAGTCTCCTTGGAGCGCCGCCTGGAACAGGCGCCTCGCGGCCTCCGCGGTCAGCGGCACCGGATTGCCGCCGGCGGTCGGATCGACGATCGCCATCTCGACGATCGTCTCGGCCCGCAACCCGTCGATGCCAAGTTCGGCGAGGGTGGCCGGGACGCCGATCTTCCGGCGAAGGTCCGCGACCGCTTCGAGGAAGCCGTCGAAGCCGTCGGGAATGCCGAGATAGGCGGCGAGCCGGGCGATCCGCTCCTCGATCGCGGAGCGGTTGAAGACGAGCACATAAGGCATGAAGACGGCATTGGTCATGCCGTGGTGGGTGTTGTAGAGGGCGCCGATCGGGTGCGAGAGCGAATGGATCGCGCCAAGGCCCTTCTGGAAGGCGGTGGCGCCCATCGCCGCAGCGCTCATCATGTGGGCGCGTGCCTCGATGTCGGTGCCGTCGGCATAGGCCCTGGGCAGGTTCTCGAAGACGAGCCGCAGGCCCTCGACGGCGATGCCGTCGGCCATCGGGTGGTAGCCGGGCGAGCAATAGGCCTCGAGGCAGTGGGCGAAGGCGTCCATGCCGGTGCCCGCGGTGATGGCGGGCGGCATGCCGACGGTGAGTTCCGGATCGCAGATGACGACCTTCGGCATCATGCCGGGATGGAAGATGACCTTCTTGGTGTGGGTCGCCTCGTCGGTGGCGACCCCGGCGCGGCCGACCTCCGAGCCGGTGCCGGCGGTCGTGGGTACGGCGACGACGGGCAGGATGCCGGCCGGATCGGCGCGGGTCCACCAGTCGCCGATATCCTCGAAATCCCAGATCGGCCGGCTCTGGCCGGCCATGAAGGCGATGAGCTTGCCGGTATCGAGCCCCGAGCCGCCGCCGAAGGCGACGACCCCGTCATGGCCGCCGGCGCGGAGCACGGCAACGCCGTCGGTGACGTTGCGCTCGACCGGATTGGGCTGGACGTCGGCATAGATCGCCGGCGAGAGGTCCGCCGCTTCGAGGATCGCCATCGTCTTTTTCGTGATGTCGAGAGTGGCGAGGCCGGCGTCGGTGACCAGCAGTGGTCTTGTGATGCCCGCGGCGGCGCAGGCAGCGGGCAGTTCGGTGATGCGTCCCGGCCCGAAGCGGATCGCGGTCGGGTAGCTCCAATTGGCAGTGATCGTCGTCATGGGGTTCAGTCCGTCGGGAGGCGGGGTCCGGATCAGACCTCGCGGAGATGGAAGCTCTTCGGCTGGGTCAGGGTCTCGAAGCCGAATTTCGACAGCGTGACGCCGCGGCCGGTGTCCTTGACCCCGGTCCAGACAAGCTGCGGATCGAGGTAGTCGCACCGGTTCATGAACACCGTGCCGGTTTCGATCCGGCTGCCGAGTTCGGCGGCGCGGTCGGTATCGGTGGTCCAGATCGAGGCGGTCAGCCCGTAGGGGCTGTCGTTCATCAGGGTCACGGCCTCGTCGTCGCCGCGCACCTTCATGATGCCGACCACGGGACCGAAACTTTCCTCGCGCATCACCGCCATCTGGTGATTGACGTCGACCAGCACCTCGGGCGCGAGATAGGGCGAGCCATGGCGGTCGCCCTCGACCTGCATGTTGACCAGCGGCGTCGCGCCCTTGCGCTTCGCCTCGGCGATCTGTTCGCGCACGGTGTCGGCGAAGGCGCCGCGCGCCATCGGCCCGAGCGTCGTCGCCGGGTCGAGCGGGCTGCCGACGACATACTTCTTGGTCAGGTCGGCGAAGCCGCCGACGAAGTCGTCATAGACGCGCTCGTCGACATAGATGCGCTCGATGCCGCAGCAGCACTGGCCGGAATTATAGAAGGCGCCGTCGACGAGATTCTCGATGGCGTGATCGAGCTTCGCGTCGGCCATGACATAGGCCGGGTCCTTGCCGCCGAGTTCGAGGCCGAGCGAGGCGAAGGTGCCGGCCGCGGCGCGCTCGATGGTGCGGCCGCCGGAAACCGAGCCGGTGAAATTGATGTGGTCGACCTTTCCGGAGCCGACCAGCTTTTCGGTCTGGGCATGCGAGAGCACGAGATTCTGGAACAGGCCCTTCGGCAGGCCGGCCTTGGCGAAGGCTTCGGCGAAGCGCTCGCCGACGAGCAGCGTCTGGGTGGCGTGCTTGAGGATCACGGCGTTGCCGGAAAGGAGCGCCGGGACGATGGTGTTGACGGCGGTCAGGTAAGGGTAGTTCCACGGTGCGATGACCAGCACCAGGCCGAGCGGCTCGCGGGCGATGTAGCGGCGGAAGCCGGGCTTCTCCGGCGGATAGTAGGGCGCCAGCGCTTCCTCGGCCATGGCGACCGCGGCGCGGGTCCGTTCCTCGACGCCGCCCTTCTCGCCGCCGAAGCGGGTGGGCCGACCCATCTGCCAGGCAAGCTCGGTGACGATCTGGTCGTTCATCGCCAACAGGGCCTCGAGGAAGGCGAGGATATAGCGGCTGCGCTCGCGCGACGGTGACGTGGCGCCACTCGGCCTGTGCCGCGCGGGCGGCGGAGACCGCCGCCTCAAGCGCGGCGTCGGTGACGATCGGCCGCTCGGCATAGACCGAGCCGTCGATGGGGGAGATGATTTTCGCGGTTTCGGTCATGGTCGTTGGTCCAATTTTGGGTAGGCAAACCAAAGCGTGCCCACCAATTCCTTCCGCGTGGGCACGGCGCCATACGCGCCTTTGCCCACCCTACGAGCTATCGGCCTTGCCATACTTTTCGTCGATCAGGTCCGCCCACTCCGGCATCGCCGGCTCGGTCACGTCTACGCCCGGGGCGATGGTCGTTAGTTCCTTCATCGTACCAAGTATGGGGTGGCGGCGGGGGCGTTTTTCGTCGACCCGTTTCGGGACTTCCTTGCGATCATCTTGCATCGCTCGCTCTCCGTGTCGCCTTCGCTCAATACTGCTCGAATCCCCGCTTCAGCTCCCAGTCGGTGACGCGGCGGTCGTATTCGAACTGCTCCCATTCGGCGGTGTGGACATAGTGGTCGACGACGTCGTCGCCGAGGGCGGCGCGCAGCATCTTCGACTTGGCCATCAACGTTGTCGCCTCGCGAAGGGTCTTCGGCACTTCGCGGAGCCGCTTGCCCTGATAGGCGTCGCCGACGAAAGGCGCCTCGAGATCGAGGGATTCATCGATGCCGGCGAGGCCGGCGGCGATCAGGGCGGCGATGGCGAGATAGGGATTGAGGTCGGCGCCGCCGACGCGGCACTCGGTGCGGATCGACTTCGAATTCTCGCCGACCAGCCGGAAGCCGGCGGTGCGGTTGTCGCGGCTCCAGATCGCCTTGGTCGGCGCGAAGGTGCCGGCCTGGAAGCGCTTGTAGGAATTGACGTAGGGGGCGAGGAACCAGGTGATCTCGCGGGCGTATTTGAGGTGGCCCGCCATGAAATGGCGCATCAGCGCCGACATGCCGAATTCGGCGCCGGTATCCTGGAAGAGCGGCTTCTTGCCCGCCTTGTCCCACAGCGAGGCGTGGATGTGGCTGGACGAGCCGGCAAGCGCGTAGTCCCACTTGGCCATGAAGGTGACTGCCTTGCCCTTGCCGTAGACGATCTCCTTGATGCCATTCTTGAGGATGGCGTGGCGGTCGGCCATCGTCAGCGCGTCGGCGTAGCGGACGTTGATCTCTTCCTGGCCCGGACCCCATTCGCCCTTCGAGCTTTCGACCGGAATGCCGGCGCCTTCCAGCCCGAGGCGGATCGCCCGCATGACGTCCTCCTCCTTGGTGGTCTGGAGGATGTGATAATCCTGGATATAGTGGCCGGACGTGGCGAGATCGGCGTAGCGCTTCCGACGGACGGTCTCGTAATCCTCGTCGAAGAGGTAGAATTCGAGCTCGGTGGCGACGAAGGCCGACATGTTCCGGTCGGCGAGCCGGGCGATCTGCCGCTTGAGGATCGCACGCGGGCTGTGCGGCAGGTCCTCGCGATGGTGATGGTCGAGGACGTCGCAGAGCACCAGCGCCGTTCCCTCGAGCCATGGTATCCGGCGCAGCGTCGCGAGGTCCGGCCTCAGGACGAAATCGCCGTAACCCTTTTCCCAGCTTGCCGCCGCATAGCCGGGCACCGGCTCCATGTCGATGTCGGCGGCGAGGAGATAGTCGCAGCCGTGGGTCTCGGTGTGGGCCTCCTCGACGAAATAGGCGGCGTGGAAACGCTTGCCGATCAGCCGGCCCTGCATGTCGACAAGGCAGGCGAGAACGGTGTCGATCTCGCCGGCGGCGACCGATTTCTTGAGTTCAGCCAGTGTCAGGGTGCCAGCCATCGGGTCGGGCGCGTCCGTGTGGTTTGGTCAATCGGTGCCGGGGGAGCCGCGGCTCCCCCGGACCTGTCGTTGTCGTGCCGTGGCGCGGTCAGCTGTAGCGGTAGGGCTTGCCGGCCTTGACCATGGTCTCGTTGTAGTCGCGGAAGATCTTGACGACCTTGGCCTTGAGCTCGCTCTCGGCCGCGATCTCGTCCCAGAACTTGTGGGCCTCGTCCTCGACGGTCTGCCATTCCTCCTCGGGGATCGTGGTGGACGTGAGCTTCTTCTCGTTGACGCGGAGATACGCCTCGCCGTTCCAGTACCAATGCTGGCGGTGGTAGTGGGACGAGTTGAAGCAGACTTCCATCAGCGTCTTCAGGTGATCCGGCACCTCGTTCCAGCGATCCATGTTGGCGAAGAAGTGCCCGATCCAGGCGCCCGAGATGTTGTTGGTCAGGAAGTACTCGGTCACGTTCGCCCAGCCCGAGGTGTAATCCTCGGTGATGCCCGACCAGGCGATGCCATCGAGCTCGCCGGTCTGCAGCGCGACCTCGGCATCCTCCCATGGCAGCGTCACCGGCACGACGCCGAAGCGCGACAGGAAGCGGCCGGCGGTCGGGAAGGTGAAGATTCGGAGCCCCTCGAGGTCCTTGAGCGACTTGATCGGCTTGTGGGTGGCGAAGTTGCAGGGGTCCCACGAACCGGCCGAGATGTGCTTGACGCCGACCTTGGCGTATTCTTCCTTCCAGATCTCGTCGAGGCCCCAGTTGTTGAAGATCGCGGGCACGTCGAGCGAATAGCGCAGCGCCAGCGGGAAGTAGCCGCCGAACACCGTCACTTCAGTCGGCGAAGCCATCGAGTCGTCGTCAGACTGCACCGCGTCGATGGTGCCCTTCTGCATGGCGCGGAACAGTTCGCCGGTGGGGACGAGCTGGTCGGCATAGAAGAGCTCGATCTCCATCTGGCCCTGCGCGATCTCGTTGAACTGCTTCACGCAGGTATCGACGACCTCGACTGCGAGGGCGGGGCCGGCATAGGTCTGCATGCGCCACTTGATCGGCGCCTGGGCCAGGACGGCGGGAGCTGCGAACGTGGCCGGGATCGCGGCGGCGGTGCCGGCGAGGAACTTGCGTCTTGTCGTCATCACGTCTCTCCTTGCTGGTTGGAGCGGCCCAGATGGCCGCGGGTTCTGCTCATCTTGCGTTGAGATGCTGCGGCAGCCACAGCGCAATTTCCGGGAAGGCGAGCACCAGGATCAGTGCCAGGATCATCACGCCGACAAACGGCACGATGGAGCGGTAGATATCGATGATGTTAATCTCCGGCGGCGCCATCGCCCGCATCAGGAACAGGTTGTAGCCGAAGGGCGGGGTCATGTAGGCGATCTGGCAGGTGATGGTGTAGAGGACGCCGTACCAGATCAGCACATATTGCGGCTCGATGCCGAGATCGAGGGTGGCGACCAGCGGCACGTAGAGCGGCGCGACGATGACCAGCATCGCCGTGTCGTCGAGGAACGTGCCCATGACCAGGTAGCTCAGCTGCATCAGGATCAGGATGGTCCAGGGGCTGAGTGCCAGCTTTTCGATGAAGAAGCCCTCGATCGCCTTGACCGCGCCCAGTCCGTCGAAGACCGCGCCGAAAGCGAGCGCCGCCAGGATGATCCACATGAACATGCACGAGACGGCCAGCGTCTCGCGGGTGCAGGTTTCGAACACCTTTCGGGTAAACCGCCGCTTGATCACCGCGGCGCCGACCGACGCGAGCGCGCCGACCACCGACGCCTCGACCAGTGAGGTGTAGCCGGTCACGAACGGCACCATCATCACCAGGAAGATCACCAGGGGGAGGACGCCTGCCGAGAGCAGCTTGATCTTCTCGGACCGCGGGATCCGTGCTCGCTCCTCGGGATCGAGGGCGGGGCCGAGCTCGGGGTTCAGCTTGCAGCGAATCCAGATGTAGAAAATGAACATCGCCGCCATCATCAGTCCGGGGAAGACGCCGGCCAGCCAAAGCAGGCTCACCGGCTGGCGGGCGATCATCGCGTAGAGCACCAGAACCACCGAGGGCGGGATCAGGATGCCGAGCGACGATCCCGCCTGGATCACCCCGGTCACCATCCTCTTGTCGTACTGCGTTTCAGAAGTTCGGGCAGCGCGATCGTGGCGCCGATCGCCATGCCCGCCACCGACAAGCCCGTTCATCGCCGAGATGATGACCATCAGGAAGATCGTGCCGATGGCGAGCCCGCCCGGCACCGGCCCGAACCAGACATGGAACATCCGGTAGAGGTCGTCGGCGAGCCGGCTTTCGCTCAGCACGTAGCCCATGAAGATGAACATCGGCAGGGTCAGCAGCGGATACCACTTCATCAGCTTCATCGCCGCTGAGAAGCCGAGGTCCGATCCGCCGACGCCCCACAGAAGCACCGACGCCGCCACCGCGACGAAGCCGATGGCGCCGAAGACGCGCTGGCCGGTCGCCATCATCACCATCATCGTGGTGAACATCAGGATGGCGATCATGTCGTAGGACATCAGATCTCCTCCCCGCGGATCTTCGCCACGTCGCGGAAGAAGAAGGCGATGGCCTGCAGCAGCATCAGGAAGACGGCAATGCACATCACGATCTTGATCGGCCAGAGATAGGGCCGCCAGGCGGTCGCGCTGCGTTCGGCATATTCGAGCGAATAGACGGTGGACTCGACCGCGCCATAGAGCAGGACGCAGAGATAGAAGAGCAGCGCGAAGACCGAGAAGGCGTCGACCCAGGCGCGGGTCCGCGGCGACCAGCGGTGGTAGAGGAGGTCCATGCGGACGTTCGAATCGAGCTGCAGCGAATAGGGCCCGCCCAGCATGTAGTAGGCGACCATCACGAACTGGGCCGTCTCCAGCGTCCAGATCGAGGGCCAGGGCGTGACCTTCGAGACGGTCGACCAGATCAGGACGGCCATCATCACGTAGAGGAGGTACATGGCGACCCGTCCGACGCGGTAGTTCACCGCCTCGACAAATCGAACATAGGCGACGATCGCTTTCGGCATCAGCTGACACCGCGCGGCAGGAGGACGTTGGTCCGGAGGCTGGAATGGTCTTTCGTCTGCATGGCGTCACCGCCGCCGGGTGGGAAAAAGGCGACCATCGGGTCCATCGCGGCCAACCCGACAGAGCGGTCGAGGGCGTCGACGAACCTGACGAAAGCCTTCACCGGCTCAGGCATCGCCGCGCTCCCCGGTCAATCGCCATCGCTTCGATCTCCATGCTTGCTTCCCGTGCGCGGCCACCGCGCAACTGTTCATGGCTCTTCCCACAAGCATTGTTCATGCCGCCGCGTGTCCCGCGCCACGAATCGCCGGTTCGATCGTCCTGAAGATGCCGGCAAGGCGGTTGGCCCAAGCGTGCTGTCCCGCGGTGTCGGCGATCTCGTCGTTGCGGATCTCGATCATCACCGCGGGCAGGTCTCTGCTGCTGCCGTGCCGGGCGAGCGTGTAGTAGACGCGGTCGCTCGGCGCGTAGGGCTCGTTGATCCCGACCGTCAGGGCCGGGTCATTGGTGAGTTGCCTGATCACCGGAGCGGCCAGCCGTTGGTCGCTGTCGAACACGATGCCGATCTGCCATGGCCGGCTGCGTCCATGCAGGACGGGTGTGAAGGAGTGGATGGCGATCAGCGACGTCGGAAGGCCCGCGCTTGACCGCGCGACGACGCAGGCGTCGATGGCCGCGTGATAGGGCGCGTGGATGGTCTCCAGGCGACGGGTCCGTTCGGCCGTGCCGATGCCACGATTGCCGGGTACCGGCTGCCCCTCGCCTTCGGTGACGATCAGGTCGGGGGCCGAGGGATCGCGGTTGCAGTCGATGATCAGGCGGGAGGTGTCAGGCCACAGGAGCGGCGCGTCGAGATTGTCCGACATTTGCCGCGCGACGGCCAGGGCGCCGGGGTCCCAGGCAATATGCGTTTCGAGGATTTCCGGGGCGACGCCCAGCGAGCCGTATTCGGCCGGGACCTGCCGCGAAGCGTGGTCGCAGACAATCACGAAGGCGCCAGCGCCATCAGGATTCTCAATAACCACGGGACTTTTGTCCCCTTCGGCCATCATGCCGCCCCCACATCCATTCGACGCCACCCCGCGTGAAAGGATCGTTACAAAGTGGCTTTTCAAGTCCACTTCTGTAACATCTCATACGGTGTCCGGCGGATTGTCAATCGCCGCGCATGCCGGGCGCTATCGAGGTGTGAAGAATGACCGGGATCGAAGTTTCGCTCGCCGAGCGAATCCGCGACGGCCTGTCCGACATGACCCGTTCCGAGCGCCGCGCCGCGCAGACGCTGCTGGCGAATTATCCGCTCCAGGGGCTCGAGAGTGCTGCCCAGTTCGCCGAGCAGGCAGGCGTCAGCACGCCCTCGGTGTTGCGCTTCGTGGCGCGGATCGGCTTCGCCTCCTATCCCGATTTCCAGCGCCGGCTGAAGGAAGAGGTCGAGGCGCAGCTGCGTTCGCCGCTGGCGAAATCCGAGATCGAGCAGGGCGGCCGCGACCGGCAGGAACGCCCGCACCAGGCGTTCGCCGAGGCGATCGCCGAGAACGTCCTCGGCACCTTCCGCTACCTTCCGGCCGACGAGATGGAGGCGGTGGGGGCGGTGCTCGCCGACCCGCGGCGGCCACTGCACTGCCTCGGCGGTCGCTTCACCGATCCGCTGGCGCGCTACATGACCGCGCATCTGCGCATCATCCGGCCGAATGTCAGCCACCTCGAGGGACAGCCCGACAACTGGCGCGACCAGCTGGTCGACATGAACGGACGCGACGTGCTTTTCCTGATCGACATCCGGCGCTACCAGAACGACTTGCGGGACCTCGCGGCCGCGGCGGAGAAACGGCGGGTAACGACGATCGTGCTGACCGACCAGTGGCTTTCGCCAGCGGCGCGCTTCGCCCGGCATGTCCTGCCGGCACGGGTCTCGGTGCCATCGGCATGGGATTCAAACGCTGCGCTGCTGGCGGTGATCGAAGCCCTGATCGCCGACGTAATGACGCGGCGCTGGGGCGAGAGCCGCGAACGGATGGCGGCGATCGAGGGATTGCGCACGGGTTCCGACTCGGATGAAACATCCCGGACGACAACGCGGGGGAATTCCGGGTGAGCACGACGGATGCCGAGGCGATCGACCGGTCAGACGAACCGGTCCTGATCGGCATCGACGCGGGGACCACCTCCGTCCGGGCGATCGCGTTCGATCAAAAGGGGCGCAAGCTCGCCGTCGGTTCGCGGCCGACGCCGTTTCACGCGGTGGAGACCGGGGGCGAGTACGAACCGGACGAAATCTGGGCGGTCGTCGTCGAGGCTCTGGGCGACGTTGGCGCGGCGCTGGCGGGCCGGCCGGTCGCGGGAATCGCGGTCGCCAGCGTCGGCGAGAGCCCGGTGCTGATCGACGCCGACGGGCGCTCGCTCGCCCGTTCGATTGTCTGGCACGACCGCAGGACCGAGCCGCTGGTCGCCACGATCGCCGACCAGATCGGGGAGGACCGGATCTTCGCGATCAGCGGCCACGCGATCCAGCATTATTTCACCCTGGCCAAACTGCTCTGGATGCGCGAGCACCGGCCGGAAGCGATGGCGCGCGCGCGGCACGTCCTGATGATGGCCGACTGGATCGCCTTCCGCCTCAGCGGCGAAATCGCGACCGATCCGTCGCTTGCCTCGCGGACCCTCTATTTCGACATCGTCGAGCGGCGCTGGTCGGAGGAGATGCTGGCGCTCGCCGGCGTCGATGCCGGCTTCCCGGCGCCGATCGCGGCGAGCGGCACCGCTCTCGGCCGGCTGCGCGACGACGTCGCCGCGGTTACCGGACTGACCGGGGCGCCGATGGTCGGGGTCGGTGGTCACGACCACATCGTCGGCGGCTTCGCCACCGGCCTCAGGCAACCCGGCACGGTGATCGACAGCATCGGCACGGCCGAGGCGATGCTGCTGGCGACGCCGCGGCCGCTGTCGGATCCGACGATGCTGAGCCGCGGCTTCTACCAGGGCGCGATCGGTACGGAGCGCGCCATGTCCTATATCGGCGCGGGGATCTTCAGCGCCGGCGGCGCGATGGAGTGGCTGCGCTCGCCTCGTCGGGGGCATCCCGATGGAGACGCTGATCGCCGATGCGGCGACGGTGCCGGTCGGCAGCCATGGCGTCGCCTTCCTGGCCGACCTCGGCGGCCTTTCGCCGCCGGAACCCGATCCCCATGCCCGCGGGGCCTTCGTCGGCATGACGCCCCAGACCACACCGGCGGTCCTCTATCGGGCCCTGCTCGAAGGGCTCGCGATCCAATCGCGGATGATCTTCGACGGCATGGCGGCGTTGCCGGGGGTCGAGACGCCGCGCGAGGTGAGGCTGATCGGCGGCGTGTCGCGCAACCGCCTGTTCCTGGCGATCAAGGCGAGCGCGATGGGGCGTCCGATCACGGTCGTCGAGGAGCCGGAAGCGACGGCGCTCGGCGCGGCGCTGCTCGGCGGGATCGCGGCGGGCGTCTTCCCGTCGCTCGACGCGGCGCTGGCCGGACTCGAGCGGACCGAGTTCGTCGTGGAACCCGACGGAACCGTCGAGCGATATGCGACGCTTCGCAGGATGGTATTCGAGGGGCTGCATGCTAGGATGCGCCCGATCAACCGGAGCCTCCACGATTTCCTGGGAGGGGAGGAGGCCCGGTGATGTGGCGGGGAGGACAAGCACTTGTCCGCCGCGGTAAGCTGTCCTGCAGCGACGTCGGGTTTGCTGCCAATTTGAAAAATGGGAGGAATGTCATGATTCAACGCAGGTCTTTTCTCGGCATGATGGGTGCCGGCACGGCCGTCGCAGCGACCGGTGGTCTGGTCCTGCCGGCCTCGGCGGAGAACAAGAAATACACCATCGCCCTCGTACCCGGCCTGACGACCGACGCCTTCTACATCACCATGCATCGTGGTGCGCAGGCGGCCGCGGACGCTCTCGGCCAGGAGCTTCTGTTCCAGGGCGCCTCGGAATGGAACGTCACCCTGCAGGTGCCGGTGCTTGACGCGGTCATCGCCCGCAAGCCCGACGCGATCCTCATCGCGCCGACCGACAAGGTGCAACTGGTCGAGCCGCTGAAGAAGGCGAATGACCAGGGAATCACCGTGGTCTGCGTCGACACCTTCATCGGCACCGGCGTCTTCCAGACCGGTTCCGGCAATGCCGACTTCCCGATCTGCCTACGTTGCCTCGGACAACGTGCTCGGCGGCGAGATGGCCGCGCGGGCGCTGGCCAAGTCGATCGGCGACAAGGGCAAGGTCTACGTCTCGAACGTCAAGCCGGGCATCTCGACCACCGACCAGCGGGAGGAGGGCTTCAAGAAGGAGATGGCCAACCATCCCGACATCGAGGTCCTCGACACCCAGTTCAACGACGACGACGCCAACAAGGCGGCGGCGCAGGTCCAGGCGGTGTTCGGTCGCAATCCCGATCTCGCCGGTGTGTTCGGCGCCAACCTGTTCTCGGCGACCGGCTCGGCCAATGGCGTCAAGCAGGCGGGCCAGGCCGGCAAGATCAAGATCGCCGCGTTCGATGCGCCGCAGTCGGTGGTGCAGGAGCTGAAGGATGGCACGTTCGAGATCGCCATCGCCCAGCATCCTGCCGAGATCGGCTATTTCGGCGTGGTGTCCGCGTTCGCCCATCTCAGCGGCAACTCGGTACCGACCCTGATCGGCACCGGCTTCACGGTGATGACCAAGGACAACATCGACGATCCGGAAGTCGCCAAGTACCTCTACACCGGCTAGCGTGCGCTCGCGCCGATTGAAAATGGGCCGCCCGACCGGAAAACGGTCGAGCGGCCCGGTTCGTTGCTTTGCTCAAGACGCCATGGCCGATGACAATCACACAGAGTGAAATCGCACCTTCCGGCCCCGGCATCCTGTCGCGGATCGCCGATCTGCGCGCCTGGATCTTTCTCGCTCTGCTGCTGATCTTCTTCGAGGTCTGGGCCCAGGTCAGCTACGGCGTCACCTTCGTCGGCAACACCTACAATCTCCAGTCGATCGGCATCTTCGCGACGGCGCCGCTGCTCCTCGCACTCGGCCAGACCTTCGTCATCATTTCGGCCGGCATCGATCTTTCGGTCGGCTTCACGATGGGCCTCGCTGCCGTTGTCTCCGCCCATGTCGCCAATCTCGGCGTCAGCCAACTGGGCCTGCATCCCTTCCTGGCGATGCTGCTCGGCATATTGTCCGGGATCGCCGTCGCCTTCATTCCGGGGCTGGTCAATGGCTGGCTGATCGCCCGCCTCCGCGTCCCGCCGTTCATCGGCACGCTCGGCATGTACGGCATCGCGCGCGGCGCGGCCTTCCTGATCGCCGGCGGCATGACCGTGCCGGTGTCCAATACCTGGTTTGCCTGGATCGGCAACGGCCGCATTTTCGGGGTGCCGATCCTGGTGATCATCACGGTGATCGTGGTGCTGGTGATGCACTACGTGCTGTCCGAGACCCGCTTCGGCCAGCACACCTACGCCTTCGGCGCCAGCCGCGTCGCGGCCGTGCGCGCCGGCATCAATGTCAGCGGGTTGACGATGCGCATCTACCTGCTGGCGGCGGTGTGCGCCGGGCTCGCGGGCGCGCTCTACTCCGGCCGCTTCGCCGCCGGCGCTGCCCAGGCCGGAGAGCCGCTCCTGCTCTCCTCGATCGCCGCCGTCGTCATCGGTGGCGCCAGTCTCTTCGGCGGGTCCGGCACGATCGCCGGTACGGTGGCCGGGGCGCTGGTCATCGCGGTGATCGAGTACGGGCTGGTCTTCATCAACGTCGAGCCGTTCTGGCAGTTCATTGCCGTCGGCGTCGTCATCATCATCTCGGTTCTGGTCGATCAGAGCCAAAGACGGTTGCTCGGAGGCCATCGCGATGAGTGAAGCTCCGCTGCTCGCCGTTCACAACGTCCACAAGCGCTTCGGCGCGGTGCAGGCGCTGAAGGGTGTCTCGCTCGATCTCCATGCCGGCGAAGTCGTGGCGCTTGCCGGCGACAACGGCGCCGGCAAGTCGGTGCTGATCAAGACGATCTCCGGCGTTCACCACCAGGACGAAGGCACGATCCTTTTCGACGGCAAGCCGGTGAATTTCGCCACGCCGCAGGAAGCGCGCGCCGCCGGAATCGAAACGATCTACCAGGACCTCGCGCTCGCCGACAATCTGTCCATCGGCGCCAATATCTTCCTCGGCCGCGAGCCGAAGCGGATGATGTTCGGGTTCCTGCCGGTCATCGACCGCAGAAGCATGGCGGAAGTGGCTCAGGCGACGATGAGGCGGCTCGATTTCCACGTCGACCGTCTCGAGGCTCCCGTCGCCGCTTTCTCCGGCGGCCAGCGCCAGGCGGTCGCGATCGGCCGGGCGATCTACTGGAATGCCAAGATGCTGATCATGGACGAGCCGACGGCGGCGCTCGGCGTGCCCGAGCAGCGAAAGGTCCTCTCGCTGGTCAAATCGCTCAAGGAACAGGGCAAGGGCGTGATTTTCATCTCGCACAATCTCGGCGACATCTTCGCGGTCGCCGACCGCATCGTCGTGCTGCGCCGCGGCATCAAGGCGGGCGAACGGTCACCCAGCGAAACGACAAGCGACGAAATCGTCCGGCTGATGGTCGGCGGCTGACGCTTCGCCGGCTTTTCCCGCGCCGGAGCGCGAGGCCGCGAAACATCCACCTTGACCGAAGCCTCCCGACTGGCGTCGATCCGTGGTCAGGATATACAATCGATTGCCGTCTTTCTAACTATGGTTTGCAATTCAACGGGTTCAATCGCCTATTTGCTGGATTGATACAGGATTCGGCCCGGCTCTCCACTGCGAAGCAGCTTCGCTGGAGAGATCATCGAAGGGGAGGAAACCGGAGCGATGGCGCGGCTAAGCATGCGCGAACTCGCCGAGAAACTCGGTGTGGATCGGGCGACGATTTCGCGGGCGCTGAGCGACGACAAGTCCCATCTGGTCGCTCCGGCGACGCGCGAGCGGATCCGCGAGGCCGCCCACGCCGCCGGTTATCGGCCCAACCTGACCGCGGCGGCGCTCCGGCGAGGAATCTCCCATACCGTCGGGGTGCTCGTCCCCGATCTCGGCAACGAAATGCTCGTCGACATCTTTCGCGACACCATCAGGAATCTCGATCGGGAGACACGCGCACAGGCAACCACGCCGCTGATTGCCGAGACCCTCGACGATCGGGATATCACGCGGCGGATGGTCCATACGTTCCTGTCGCGGCGGGTCGATGCGATCATCTCGCTGGCTGCGACCGAGGTCGACAGGGAAGTGCTGACGGAGGCTGCGAGGGAGGTGCCGGTGGTTCTGGCGGTCCGCGGTGTCACGGGCACTGATTTTCCGGCCTCGCTCTGTGACGACAGGCTCGGTGGCGCCCTGGTCGCCCATCATTTCGCAGATCGCGGCCACAAGGTCGTCTGCCAGATCGAAGGGCCGTCCCTGTCCGCGACCTTCAAGAACCGGGCCCTGGGATTCTCCGAAGTCTGCCGGGAGCGGGGCATGAAAGAGACGCCGACGGGCATCTCTGCGACCCACGCGACCTCGGCGGCGGGCAAGGACGTTTTCGATGCGATCCTCGAGACGGAGCCGAGACCCACCGCGGTCTTCGCCCACAACGACGCGCTGGCCCTCGGCGCCATCGAGGCGATGCGGTATCGCAATCTTCGCTATCCGGACGACCTGGCGATCGTCGGCTTCAACAACACGCAGATATCGCGCGTTCTCGCGCTGCCCCTGACGACCATCCAGTATCCGATCGAGGAGGTCAGCCGGCATGCGGGCGACCTGGTGCGTCGCCTGATCGAGAACCCGGCCGCCGATGTCGAGAGCAGGATCTTTCCACCGTCGTTGATCGTGCGCGCATCTTCGTGACGCCGTCGGCGGGAGCGTCGCGCGGCGAGGCTCAGCCGACCTGGGTGGCGATGACCGAAACGCAGTCGCCGGTCCTGACCAGCCCCGGGAAGTGGCGGGCGACCAGAAGTCCGTCGATCCTTGCGTGGTATTCGGCGCGGGCGAGACCCGTTCGGCCGGTCGGGTGGATGCGGACGACCGGGTCGCCGGCCTTGACCGGATCGCCGAGTTCGACAAGGGATTCGATCAGGCCCTCGTGTTCGGAAAACAGGAAACAGTCGTCGGACGGCATGTCGAGCCAGACGGTTTTGGCAGGCTCGACCGCAGCGTCGAGGATGCCGCAATGGGCGAGAAAGTTGCGGACACCGCGCCGCGCGATGCCGACCGTGCGCGGCGTGCTGGTGCCGCCGCCGCCGAGTTCGGTGGTGACGAAGATCCGGCCGAGGGACTCGGCCGCGGTGTCGTACATGCCGACCGAATCGATCTCCAGCATCTTCATCGAATAGGGCGCGCCGAACGCCTTGACGGCGGCGAAACAGCGATCCTCCTGCATCTTGTCGTGAAGGATGTGCGCGGCGACGAAGGGCAGGAAGTCGAGCGTCTTGCCACCGGAGTGAAAGTCGAGGACGCAATCGGCGAGCGGCAGCAGGACGCGCTGGAAATAGTCCGCGATCTTCTCGGTGACGGTGCCGTCCGGGCGACCCGGGAATGACCGGTTGAGATTGCCCTTGTCGATCGGCGACGTGCGCGTGCCGGCGAGGAAGGCCGGATAGTTCATCGCCGGGACGATGATGACGCGGCCGGTGATGTTTTCCGGCTTCAAGGTCGCGGCGAGATCGAAGAGGGCGAGCGGACCCTCGTATTCGTCGCCGTGATTGCCGCCGGTCAGCAGCGCCGTCGGGCCGCCGCCATTCTTGATCACGGTGATCGGGATCATCACCGAGCCCCAGGCGGAGTCGTCGCGGCTGTAGGGCAGGCGCAGGAAACCGTGCTGGACGCCGTCGGCGTCGAAATCGACGGTCGCGACGATCGGCGACTCCCTCATGGCCGTGCCGTCCGTCACCGCCTACTCCTTGACGAAGAGTGCGCGCGGGACGCCGGCGAGGAGTTCGGGGCCGCCGCTGTCGGTGATGGCGATCGCTTCGGTGATCTCCATGCCCCAGTCCTCCATCCACAGGCCGGTCATGAAGTGGAAGGTCATGCCGGGGCGAAGTTCGGTGCGGTCGCCGGGGCGCAGGCTCATCGTCCGTTCGCCCCAGTCCGGCGGATAGGAAAGGCCGATCGGGTAGCCGGTGCGGTTGTCCTTGACGATACCCTGCCGGGCGAGGACAGCGAAAAAGGCATTGGCGATATCCTCGCAGGTATTGCCCGGGCGCGCCGCCTCGAGCCCGGCTTCCATGCCCTCGAGCACCGCCTTCTCCGCGTCGAGGAAGGTGTCGGTCGGCCTGCCGAGGAACACCGTGCGCGACAGCGGGCAGTGGTAGCGCTTGTAGCAGCCAGCGATCTCGAAAAAGGTGCCTTCGCCGGTTTTCATCGGCCTGTCGTCCCAGGTGAGATGGGGCGCCGCCGCATCCGATCCCGACGGCAGCAGCGGCACGATGGCGGGATAATCGCCGCCATGGCCCTCCACGCCGCGGGTTCCGGCATCGTAGATCTCGGCGACCAGATCGCACTTGCGCATGCCGGGTTCGATCACATCGAAAATGCGCTGGTGCATCGCCGAGACGATGCGGCCGGCGATCCGCATATAGTCGAGCTCCTGCCGGCTCTTGACGGCGCGCTGCCAGTTGACCAGGCCGGTGGCGTCAACGAAGCGGGCGTTGGGCAGGTGCTTCTGGAGCGTCGCGAAAGCGGCGGCCGAGAACCAGTAATTGTCCATCTCGACCCCGATCGATCCGCGGTCCAAGCCGCGGTCGGCGAGCGCCGCGGCGAGGAGTTCCATCGGGTGCCGTTCGGTCGACTGCACATAGTGGTCGGGGTAGCCAATGATCGATGGCTCGCCGATCCAGGCGGTGCGCCTGGCGCCTTGGGCGTCCTGGCCACGGCCGAACCACAGGGGCTCGCCGTCCGGCGGCACGACGACGGCCTGATGGACGTAGAAGGACCAGCCGTCGTAGCCGGTCAGCCACGCCATGTTCGACGGGTCGGACGCAATCAGCGTGTCGATGCCCGCGCTCGGCCATGGCGGCGCGGGTCCGGGCGAGGCGGCCGGCATATTCTTCACGCGTGAAATTCAGTGCGACGTCAGGCATGGGACCCTCAGGTTTCGAAAACGGTGCCGGCGTTGGCCGCCCGGGCGCGAGCGACGGCGAGCGTGGCGATGGCGGTATCCTGGACGCCGGTGCCGGTCAGGTCGCAAAGCGTCAGGTCGATGGGGGACGACCGGCCGGACGCCGTGCCCGCCACGATCTGGCCGAGCTCGGGATAGACCCGGTCGGCCGGGACCAGACCGGCGGCGATGGCGTGATGCAATTCGCCGAGACGGCGCGTCTGGGCGAGGCTGTCGGCCACATAGCTCGTCTGGGGAATGATCGCGGGATCGATTTCGTTCTTGTGTTCTGCGTCGGATCCCATTGCCGTGACGTGCTGGCCGGCGGCGAGCCACCCGGCCTTCAGGATCGGTTCGGTCGCCGGCGTGGTGGTGACGATCACGTCAGCGGCGCGCACCGCATCTTCGGCTGTCGCGACCGCGGTGACGCGGATCCCCAGCGTCTTCGAGAGTTCGGCGGCGGTCATCTCTGCGGCATCGCTGCGCCGCGCCCAGATCCGCGCCTCGCGGATCGGACGGACCAGCGTCAGGGCTTCGAGTTGGAGATGGGCCTGCACGCCGGCGCCGAGGATCGCGGCGACCGCGGCATCGCCGGGCGCAAGGTATTTGGCGGCGACGGCCCCGGCGGCGGCGGTTCGCACGTCGGTCAGGTAGCCGTTGTCGAGGAGGAGCGCCTCGACCAGGCCGGTCTCGGCGCTGAAATAGGCCATCAGCCCATTGACGCTCGGCAGCCCGCGTTTCGGATTGTCGAAGAAGCCGGGGCTGATCTTGATGGCGAAACCGGCGAGGCCCGGAATGTAGGCGGTCTTGACGTCGACTTCGCCGTTATGGTCGGGGACGTCGAGGCGGAGGATCGGCGGCATCGCGACATCCCTGGTGGCGAGCGCCGCGAAAGCATCCTCGACGCAGGCGACCGCCTCGGCGTCGAGCGGGACGAGGCGGCGCAAATCCGCCTCGGTCAGGACCATCATGGTCGTCATGCCGCCTCCGCTTCGAGATCGACGTTTTCTCCCGAGATCAGCCGATGGTGGAGGCGCATGTCGATATTGCGCCCGGAAACCAGCGCGACCGTGACGCCGCCGGGCCGAACCTTTCCGGCGACCAGCGCGGCGATGCCGACGGCGCCGGCGCCCTCGACGACCTCCTGCTCCCGCCAGTAGGCGTGACGGATCCCGTCGGCGATCTCGTCCTCGGTCAGGGTGACGACCGTATCGACCAGGTCGCGCACCATGGCAAAGGTGTAGCGATTGTCGAAACCGAGGCCGCCGCCGAGCGAGTCGGCGAGCGTTGGCCTTTCCGGGGTCATCGTCGGCGCGCCGGCCGCGAGGCTCTCGGCCATCGCGGCGCCGCGCTCCATCGAGATGCCGGTGATCCGCGCGTCCGGCCGTTCGGACTTGATGGCAAGGGCGATCCCGGCGATCAGGCCGCCGCCGGAAAGCGGCACCAGAACGTCGGCGAGGTCCGGGACGTCCTCCAGCATCTCGAGGCCGAGCGTCCCCTGGCCGGCGATGACCGCCGGATGGTCGAAGGGCGGGATCATCGTCAGCCCGTCCTCGCGAACGAAGCGGTCGACCTCCTCCTGGGCATCGTCCTGCGAGCGGCCGACGATATGCACCTCGGCGCCGAGGTCGCGGATGGCGGCGACCTTGTTCTCCGGCACCAGCGCCGACATGCAGATGACGGCGCGAACGCCGGCGCGCGCCGCCGCATAGGCGAGACCGCGACCGTGATTGCCGGTCGACACGCCGACAACGCCGCGTCGGCGCTCCTCGTCGGAAAGCGACAATACGGCATTGGTCGCGCCGCGGAGCTTGAAGCTGCCGGTCGTCTGGCGATGCTCCATCTTGAGGAAGACGGGATGGCCGGCGACCCCGGTGAGGGATGGCGACGGCATCGTGGCGGTGCGCAGCACGGCACCGTCGATCCGGCGGCGCGCGGCGACGATATCGGCCGGTGTGATTGGAGTGACGGACATCGGCATCGATCGCCTCAATCCGCCAGCGGCAGCGAGAGGAGCTTGCCGTAGCCGGTGATCGGTCGCGCGATGCCCGCGAGCCGGAGGCACATCCACGCCGATGCCTGGTTGGACGTGACCACCGGGCGGCCATTCAGCGCCTCGATGGTCGCCGCCACCTCGGCCGAGCGAAGCGCGGTGCAGGAGATGAAGAGCGCTTCCGACTCGTCGTCCAGCGCCTTGACGGCAGCGTCGACGATCGATCGCGTCGAGACCCGGGCAATCGCGCGATCGTCGTCGAGGCCGAGATTGGTCAGCCGATCGACCTCAACGCCATGGCCGGTGAAATAGGCCGCGACCGGCGCCGCCGTCTCGTCGAGATAAGGCGTCAGGATGCTGATCCGGCGGACGCCGAGGGCCTTGAACGCCTTTCTCGCGGCGATCGGCGGCGTGACGACCGGGACGCCCGGCTTGCCGCTGGTGAGCGCCGCCTCCACCGCCTCGTCGCCGAGCACCGCCGAGGCGGCGGTACACGAGAAGCAGATCGCGTCGAGCGGTTCGTCGGGCAGGATCAGCGCCGCGCCTTCGGCAAGACGCGGCTCCATGGCGCGCAGGGTTTCCGGTGTCGTCGGATTTTCGAAGGCGATGCGATTGCAATAGAAAGCGGCGTCTTGGCCGGACAGGATGCGGCCGAAATCCCGCTCGCTGGTGTGGTCCGTCGCGAGCAGCAGCAGTCCGATCCGTGCGGCGACCGGCCGGTCGTCGAGGGTCACATGCGGTTTGCCTGCCGTCGCCATTTGATCCATCGCTAGCGGTCCCCGGCGATCCGGCCGAAGCGCCGTTCCATCCAGCGCAGGACAATGACCGACGGGATGCTGACCGCGAGGAAGAACACACCGACCATCGTCATCGGTTCGAGGTAGCGGTAGTTGTAGTTGGCGACGCTGCGCGCCTCGTTCATCAGGTCGAGCACGGTGATGGCCGAGAGCAGGGGCGTCTCCTTGAACATGGCGATGAAATAGTTGGCCAGCGCAGGAATCATCGGCGGTATCGCCTGCGGCAGGATGATGTAGCGCCAGGTCTGGGCGGTGGTCAGGTTGGCCGCCTTGGCGGCTTCCCACTGGCCGCCCGGGACGTTGTCGATACCGGCGCGATAGACCTCCGAGGCATAGGTCGCATAGTGCAGGCCGAGGCCGATCACGCCGGCGACCAGCGGCGACAGCACGACGCCGAGATCGGGCAGGATGTAGAAGAGGAAATAGAGCTGGACGAGCAGCGGCGTGCCGCGAATGAACTCGATGAGAAAGCCGATCGGGCGGGCGATGATGCGATTTTCCGACCGGCGGAGCAGGGCGAGCACGAGGCCGAGGATCGCCGCGACGATCGAGCCGAGGATCGTCGCCTCGATGGTGATCAGGAAGCCGCGAAGGAGGTTCGGCAAAATTTCCCAGACGAATTCCCAGCTCCAATCCATCGCCGGCTATCTCCGCACGCCTTCGAGGCCCTCAGCGAGACGGCGCTCGAGCCTTCGTGTCGTTTGGGAAATGACCGTCGCCATGAGGAAATAGAGGATCAGGATGGTGACGAAAGGCACCGCCGTCGAACCGGTCTGGGCGCGCACGACCTGCGCCTGGAAGGTCATGTCGCCGAGCGAGATCAGGGAGACGATCGCCGTGCCCTTGAGGAGTTCGATGGCGTTGTTGCCGAATGTCGGCAGCATGAGGAGGAAGGCCTGCGGCAGGATGATGTAGCGCATGGTCTGGAAGCGCGTGAGATTGCAGGCGATGCAGGCTTCATACTGTTCGCGCCCGATCGAACGCACCGCGCCGCGGACGACTTCGGCGCCATAGGCGCCGACGTTCAAGTCCGAGCGCGAGAACCGCCGCCTGAAGCGGCGTCAGTGGAATCCCGAACAGCGGCAGCACGAAATAGGCCCAGAAGAGCTGGACGAAGACCGAGGTGCCGCGAAAGAACTCGATATAGGCGGTCGCCAGCCAGCGCAGGTACCAGTGCCGCGACAGGCGACCGAGCCCGGCGACGAATGCCATGATCAGAGCGAGCACGCAGCCGAATATGGTCAGTTCGATGGTGACCAGCGCCCCCTGCAGGATGAGGTTGATGTAGCCGGACCACTGTTCGTAGAAAGACGACATCGCGCCCCTGCGCTGGTTCGAGGAATGGTGACGCGTTCAACGGCCCGCCGCGCGTGGCGGCGGGCCGGCTCTCACGGAGGCTATTCGACCTTGCGGTTGCAGAGTTCTTCCGCGGTCACCATCATCGCTGGCTTGGCCTCGAAACCAAACGGCTTGACGATTTCGGCGAAGGACCCGTCCTTCCTTCATTTCGAGCGAGCACCTTGTTGTAGTCGTCGCGAAGGGCCGTTCCTCGTCTTTTGGGAACGCCGTGCCGGCGCAGAAGATCGGCGTGTTCTCGATCGGACCGACGATTTCCAGATTGTCGCCGCCGGCCTTGGCAATGGCGTCGGCCAGCGAGAGATAGGGCAGGGCGTAGACGTCGATGCGGCCATCGGCCAGCATCTTGATACCGCTCTGGGTGTCGGGGACGACGATGACGCGGTCACGCGGGACGCCGGAGTCGAGCGCCAGTCGCTCCTCGGTGCCGCCGCCGGGGGCGCCGACCTTGATCGTGTCGCTCGCGGCAAGATCAGCGTAGGTGGCTGCCCCGGAGGGATTGCCCTTCTGGACCGCGAAGGCCTCGAAATCGCAGAGGTCGGGCTCGGAGAAGATCACCGCCTTGCAGCGCTCCGGCTTGATGAACAGGCCGGCGGAGACCATGTCGAAACGGCCGGCCTGGAGACCGGGGATCATGGCGCCATATTCCGAGATCGAGGCGACGATTTCCGGAACGCCGAGCTTCTGCATGACCGCGCGCGCGACTTCCGGGGCGGCGCCGGTGACCTTGCCGTCGGCCTTGACTTCCGTCCACGGCGGCTCGTTGGCGATGGCGATCCGGGCGAAGCCCTGGGCCTTCAATGCCTCGAGATCGGTGGCCGCCGCGGGGGCCGAAAACCCGGCAGCGGCAATCGCCCCCGCCGCCAAGCCGAAGAATGCGTATCGAGTCCTGTCAGTCCATGCCATCGTCTGTCTTCCTTCTCCCGTTGGGTGCCAATTTCGCCGACGAAGACGCCGGCTGCTGATGCGGCTCAGATTCGTTGGCCGGCCGCGATGACCTTCTTGAGGAAACCTTGCGTCCGCTCCTCGCGCGGGTTGGTGAAAATCTCGTCTGGCGGACCTTCCTCGACGATGCGTCCGCCGTCGAAGAACAGGACCCGATCGGCGAAGTCGTGCGCGAAGCTCATCTCATGCGTGACGAGCAACATCGTCATGTCGGTCTCTGCCGCCAGCCGGCGCATGACATTCAGCACTTCCTCGACCAGTTCGGGATCGAGCGCCGAGGTGACTTCGTCGAAGAGCATGACCTTGGGATGGAGGGCGAGCGCGCGGGCGATCGCCACCCGCTGCTTCTGGCCGCCGGACAACTGAGCCGGCTTGGCCGTCGCCTTGTCGGCGAGGCCGACCATGTCGAGAAGCTCCATGCCCCGGGCTTCCGCATCCTTCCTGCTGACGCCGAGGGTGAGGATCGGCGCCAGGGTGACGTTGCGGAGCACGGTCATGTGCGGGAACAGATTGAAGAGCTGGAAGACCATGCCGATCTTGGCGCGGACGCGGTGGAGATAGGCTTCGTCGGCCGGCACCAGGCCGCCGTTCTTCGGCATGTGCCACAACTGCTCGCCGTCGACCTTGATGTGGCCGCCGTTGATCTTCTCCAGGGTCATCAGGATGCGGAGGATGGTGGTCTTGCCCGATCCGGACGGGCCGATCAGGGCGAGCTTTTCGCCGGGCGCGACGGTGAAGGACAGGTCCTTGAGGACCTGCAATTGCGCCGAAGCTCTTCGAGACATTCTCGACTTCGATAATCGGTTCCGGCATGGGCGGTCCCCTTCGCACCTGGAATGAAGCCGGGAAACCATCAGCATGATGGGCGAATTAAATCATGTCAATCTCGTTAATGTATCATGACAATATTCGATTGATTCAAAGCGTCAGCAGCACCGGTTCGGGGTCGCTGGCGAGGATGCCGGCCAGCACCGAGAGCGCGCTCCTCAACTCATTCTCGGTGGGCTGTCCGAGGCAAACGCGCACGGCCGGCCTCGCCTCGCCGTCGATGCGGAACGAGGCGCCGGGCGCAATCGCCACGTTGTGGAGGCGGGCGAGCGAAACGACCTCGTCCTCGCTGCGGGCCGAATCGAGCGGGATCCAGATGTGCAGGGCATCCGGGTGGGAGCGGAAATCGATGCCGGCCAGCGCCTTGTCGGCGATCGCGTGGCGGCGGCGGATCGCCCGGCGTTGCCAGCGCACGAGTTCAAGCGCGGTCCCGTCGGCGATCCAGCGCGTGGCGAGTTCGGCCAGAAGCGGCGTCGCCATCCAGTTGGTGACCAGATGCCGGTTTCCGGCGGCCTGGATCATCCGCTCCGGCACGACCAGGTATCCGTAGCGTAGGCCGGGAACCACGTTCTTGGTGAAGCTGGTGATGTAATGGGTCCGTTCCGGCGCCAACGTCGCAAGCGGAGGCGGGCGCGTCTCGATCAAGGGACCCCATGCGTCATTCTCGATAATCTGAAGGCCATGGCGCCGCGCGATATCGACGATCGCTCGCCGGCGGTCGAGGCCCATCATGGAAACCGTTGGATCACAAGGGTTTGGCATCAGGAACACGGCGCCGATCTCGGTTTCCGCAGCGGCCCGGTCCAGGGCCTCGGGGATCATGCCTTCGCCGTCCACCGGAATGCCGCAGAGGGAAAGTCCGAGATTGCCGGCGAGCGCCGGCAGGGTGTGATGGCCGATCGCTTCGGTCGCCACCGTCATGCCGGCCCGTGTCGCGGTCATCAGGGCGACGACCATGGCAGGCGTCGCCCCATTGGTGAGGATGACGTTGCGGGCGCTGGTTTCCAGACCGCAATGCCTGAGCCATCCGACCGCGACTTCGCGATGCCGCGCGAACACGACGTTGGGGCGGAAGGAGGTGAAGAGGTTGGTCGGAAAGGAGGTCGCGAGGTCGCCGAGAGCGGCGGCGAGCCGGTCGAGATGCATCTGCTCGACGACCGGCTTCAGCATCGACAGATCGATGATCTCGCCGCCGCGCTCGTTGATGTAAGGTGGCGCCGGTTCGCGCAGGCGCTGGGTGACATAGGTGCCGCGGCCGGTTTCGCCCGAGACGAGACCGCGCCGCGCGAGTTCGTCATAGGCGCGGCTGACGGTCTGGACGGCGATATCCAGTTCCCGCGCCAGGGTGCGTTGCGGCGGCAGCCGGTCGCCGTCACTCAGTTCGCCCGCCGCGATGGCGGCGGATATCTGCTCGACCAGCGAAAGATAGACCGGTCGCTTGAGGGCGCTACGGTCCGGATGCCATGTTGTCATGATTCATTACTGACGAAAATCAGTGCAATTGACAACGGAATATGCACGGCGCATAGGCGAAACGAGCGACAAGGACCGGCAATGCCCCACCCGAAACTCGATGCCATCGACATCCGCATCCTTTCCGAGGTGCAGCGCGAGGGGCGCATCACCAAGCTGGCGCTGGCGGACCGGGTCGGCCTGTCGCCGACGCCGTGCTGGAACCGCCTGAAACGGCTGGAGGATGCCGGGCTGATCACCGGCTACCATGCCCATCTCGAACCCAAGGCCTTTGGCGCGATCGCCACGGTGTTCATGGAGGTGACGCTTGCCAACCATCGCCAGAACGATTTCGAGCGTTTCGAGAAGGCGGTGCGGGCGCTGGCCGAGGTCGTCGGGTGCTGGTCGCTCGGCGGCGGCGTCGACTATCTGGTCAAGGTTGTAGCCCGCGATATCGACGCCTATCAGAGGCTCGTCGACCGTCTGCTCGAGCGCGATATCGGCATCGACCGCTATTTCACCTATATTGTCACCAAATCGGTCAAGGACAGCTCGGCCCTTCCCCTCGACCGCCTCTTCGACCCGGACTGAACGCCTGCCATCAATGCCCCGCAATCCCCCCGCTCCACCGAGGATCACGAAATCCGAGGCGCGCCGCATCTGGCTTCGCGCCCAGCGACTCGATGTCGCCGCGCCATTCGGCGACGGTCCCGAGGCGACGCGGCTGGCGACGGAACATCTCGGGTACGTCCAGATCGATACGATCAACGTCATCGAACGATGTCACCACCACATTCTTTTCACCCGCATACCGGGCTATCGCCGCGCCGACCTCGACCGGGCGCAGAGCGTCGACAAGACGGTGTTCGAATTCTGGACGCATGCCCTTTCCTATGTGCCGACGCGCGATTTTCGCTTCTTCATCCGCGCGATGAAGAAGGACTGGCAACGCCACGGCTGGTTCGGATCGGTGACGCCGGGCGAACTCCGCAAGGTGTTGGCGCGAATCCGGGAAAACGGCGCGCTGACGATCCGCGATATCGACGACGACGTGCTGGTCGACAAGGACCATCCCTGGGCGAGCCGCAAGCCTTCGAAGCGAGCGCTGCAACTCGCCTTTCACCGGGGGATGGTGACGATCAGCCAACGGAGCGGAATGCTGAAGACCTACGAACTGACGGACCGTCACTTCGGATGGGAGACGCCGCCCAAGGCGGCCTCGGAAAGTGAGATCGTCACCTACCGGCTCGACCGTGGCCTGCGTTCGCAAGGGATCGTCAGCCTCGATTCGCTCTGCCACCTCGACGCGCCGATGAAAGCCCGCGATGCGGCGCCTGATCGAGACGCGGGTGCGGCGCAAGGACCTCGTGCCCGTCACCATCGATGGGGCGGACCGGATCGTGCATTGGGCGCCCCCCGATGTCATCGATGCTCCGGGCGACGCCGGTGATGGACCTGTCCACATCCTGTCGCCCTTCGACCCGCTGATCATTCAACGCAAGCGGCTGGCGCTCTTCTTCGACTACGAGCACCGCTTCGAGGCCTATGTGCCCAAGGCGAAACGGGTGCTCGGCTATTTCGCGCTGCCGGTGCTCGTCGGCGACGAGATCGTCGCCGCCCTCGACCTCAAGACCGATCGCGCCAATGGCAAGCTCCTGATCCAGCAGTGGACATGGATCGGCAACGGCACGGCCCGGCGGCACAAGAAGCCGATCGAGGAAGCGCTGGATCGCTTCGAGCGGTTTCAGCTGGATTCCTAGAATCCGGGTCCGAAGAGAGACCCTCTCCGCAGGCTGCCGCGAAAGAGAGACTGTCTCTCCCGGCTCCGTCCGATTCAGTCAATTTGCCTGCGTCGTTGTCCCTAGGTTCAGGGCCGACCCTCCCTTCTGGTGAAACGCAGGAATCGACCCATGAACATGCATGTCGTTGAACCGCATCGTCCGGACACCCTGGCTCGCCTGTCGGATCGGCGGCTGTTTCGCGAG
The DNA here is from genome assembly GCA_963812275.1 of uncultured Alphaproteobacteria bacterium. Classification (GTDB taxonomy): domain Bacteria; phylum Pseudomonadota; class Alphaproteobacteria; order Rhizobiales; family Kaistiaceae; genus Bauldia. The sequence continues at coordinate 132,690 of CAWEUQ010000022.1, forward strand.
CTGGCCTATGTCGACGGCAAATGGACGGCCGGGCCGGCGGGCGCGAGTTTCCCGGTCACCGATCCGGCGACCGGCGCGGTGATCGCCAATGTCGCCAGGCTCGGCGCCAGCGATGCCGAAGCCGCGATCGACGCCGCCTGGCTTGGATTTCCCGCCTGGCGCGATGCGATGCCCCAGGAGCGGGCCCGGATCCTGCGCCGCTGGTACGACCTGATCGTCGCGGCGCGCACCGACCTTGCCGTCCTGATGGTGCGCGAACAGGGCAAGCCCTTCGCCGAGGCCCTCGGCGAGATCGATTATGCGGCCTCCTTTGTCGAATGGTTTGCCGAGGAGGCGAAGCGGCTCAATGCGGAATCGGTGACCAGCCATCTCCCCGGCGCCGAGATGTCGGTGCGCCGCGAGCCGCTCGGTGTCGTCGCCGTGGTGACGCCGTGGAACTTCCCGTCGGCGATGCTGACCCGCAAGGTCGCGGCCGCGCTCGCCGCCGGCTGCACCGTCGTCGCCCATCCCGCGTCCGAGACGCCGCTGTCGGCGCTGGCCCTCGCCGAGCTCGCCGATCGCGCCGGTCTGCCGCACGGCGTCTTAAATGTCGTCACCGGACCGGCGGCCGAGATCGTCGGCACCTTCACTGCCGACGACCGGGTTCGCGCCGTTTCCTTCACCGGCTCGACCGAAATCGGTCGCTTGATCGCCGCCAATTCGGCGCCGACCATCAAGCGCCTTGTCCTGGAACTCGGCGGCCACGCGCCCTTCGTCGTTTTCGACGATGCGGATGTCGACAACGCGGTCGACCTCGCGATCGAGGCGAAATTCGCGACTTCGGGCCAGGACTGCCTCGCCGCGAACCGCATCTACGTGCAGCGTAGCCTCTACGAGCGCTTCGTTCGGACCCTCGCCGATCGCGTCGGCGCGTTGAAGGTGGGCGCCGGCTTCGAGGATGACGTCGCGATCGGCCCGCTGATGCATGAGCGAGCCGTTGCCAAGGTCGAGGCCCATGTTGCCGATGCAATCGAAGGCGGCGCACGGCTGCTGGTCGGCGGCCATCGCCACGCGGCCGGTGCGCTCTTCTACCAACCGACGGTGCTCGCCGACGTCGGCGGCGACGCATTGATCATGAACGAAGAAACATTCGGCCCGGTCGCCGCGGTGTCTGTCTTCGATACCGAAGAAGAGGTCGTCGTCCGGGCCAATGCCACCGACTATGGCCTGGTCGCCTACCTCGTCACCGAGGATTATCGGCGCATTTCCCGCGTGAGCCGGGCGCTCGAATACGGCATGGTGGCGGTCAACCGGGTCAAGATCACCGGCGCTCCCGTCCCCTTCGGCGGCATCAAGCAGTCCGGCATCGGCCGCGAAGGATCACGCCACGGGATCGAAGCCTTCACCGAGCTCAAATATATCTGCCTCGACATCGCTTGAAGCGCGCGCCCCAAGGAGAACGAAAAATGCTGAACCGCAACGATCAACTCGACGCCTGGGATCGCGAGAACTTCTTCCATCCCTCGACCCATCTCGCCCAGCACGCGCGGGGCGAGTCGCCCTCCCGTATCATCACCGGCGGAGAAGGCGTCTACATCGTCGATCGCGACGGCAAGAAGAGCCTCGACGCGTTCGCCGGGCTCTATTGCGTCAATGTCGGCTATGGCCGGATGGAGATCGCCGAGGCGATCGCCGAACAGGCGCGGAAGCTCGCCTACTACCACGCCTATGTCGGCCACGGCTCCGAAGCCTCGATCACGCTGGCGCACATGATCGCCGATCGCGCGCCGGAGCATCTCAACCACGTCTATTTCGGCCTCTCCGGTTCCGACGCCAACGAGACCAACATCAAGCTGGTCTGGTACTACAACAACGTTCTCGGCCGGCCGGAGAAGAAGAAGATCATCTCGCGGTGGCGCGGCTATCACGGCTCCGGCCTGATGACCGGCTCGCTGACCGGACTTGCGCTCTTCCACAATGCCTTCGACCTGCCGCTGTCGCCGGTCCTCCACACCGAGGCGCCCTATTTCTTCCGCCGCGCTGACCGGTCGATGGACGAGGAAGCCTTCTCGCAATATTGCGCCGACCAGCTCGAGGCGATGATCGTCGCGGAAGGTCCCGAGACCGTTGCCGCGTTCATCGGCGAGCCGGTGTTGGGCACCGGCGGAATCGTCCCGCCGCCGGCCGGCTACTGGGAGAAGATCCAGGCCGTCCTCGCCCGCCATGACGTGCTGCTGATCGCCGACGAGGTGGTCACCGCCTTCGGCCGGCTGGGATCGATGTTCGGCTCCGACCACTACGGGATCAAGCCGGACATCATCACCATCGCCAAGGGCCTGACCTCGGCCTATGCGCCGCTCTCCGGCTCGATTCTTTCGGACAAGGTCTGGGCGGTGCTCGAGCAGGGGACCGATGCGATGGGGCCGATCGGTCACGGCTGGACCTACTCGGCGCATCCGCTTTGCGCCGCCGCCGGCGTCGCCAACCTGCGCCTGGTCGACAGCCTCGGCCTCGTCGAGAATACGCGGGACGTCGGCGCCTATTTCCGCTCGGCAATGGCCGACGCGGTGGCGGACCATCGCCATGTCGGCGACGTGCGCGGCGAGGGGCTGCTGGCGGCGATCGAGTTCGTCGCCGACAAGGACGAGCGCCGGTTCTTCGATCCGGCGCAGAAGGTCGGCCCGCAGATGGCGGCAGCCCTTCTCAAGCGCGGCGTCATTGCCCGGGCGATGCCGCAGGGCGATATCCTCGGCTTCGCGCCGCCGCTCTGCCTGTCGCGGGAAGAGGCCGACATCATCGTCGCCGCGACGGCCGAGGCGATCGACGAGGTCTCGGCGTCGCTCGCCGCCTGATGACGGGACCGGCGGCTGCCGGCCGTCGGTCGTTCAGGGGATGATCCGTTCGCGCTTCAGCCGGTCGAACAGGTCGAAAAAGGAGTCGGAGGATTTCTGGTAGCCGGTGAAGCCGCGCTCCCGGCTGAGGCTCATGTCGGCCATCGTCTCCATGGTGCGGCCGAGATCGAGATCGACATGCCACCAGGGTGCGATGCGGTCGACCGGGTTCGGCTTGAGGCCGTGTTTGGCGACTATGCGATCCCAGTCCGGGCCGGCGTCGGCGAGGTAGTCCGCCAGCGGCACCATTTCGCCGGGATAGGGCGCCGCCTCGATGCCGAAATAGTCGGCGATCCGCTTCCACATGCGGCGCCAGCGGAAGACGTCGCCGTTGACGACGTTGAAGGCGGTGTTCGCGGCCGCCGGGGTTTCAGCCTCCCAGATCATGTGCCTGGCCAGCAGCCGGGCGTCGGTAACGTCGACGAGGCCGTTATATTGCTGCGGCGTGCCCGGGAACTGGAAGGGGCGGCCGGTCTCCTTTGCGATCGTCGCATAGACGGCAATCGAGGTGCCGAGATTCATCTGGTTGCCGGGGGCATAGCCGATGACCGTATGCGGCCGGGCAACCGACCAGGTGAAGCCGTGCTTGTCCGCCGCCGCGAACAGCTCGTCCTCCTGCGCATAGTAGAAATTCTCGCCGGGGACCCGCGGCATGTCCTCGGTGAAAGGCGTCTCGATCTCGGTCTTGGCGTAATTGTCGAAAGGACCGAGATAATGCTTCAGCCCGGTGACGAGCGCCGCGTGTTTCAGCGTGCCGGAAGACGCGACGCCGGCGAGCGCGTTTCGGACCATCGCGGCGTTGACTTCGCAGTTCTCCCGTTCCGTCGGCCTGCGGGCCCAGGTGGTGTAGAAGGCATATCCGGCCTCGATGTCGGCCAGCGCCGCGGCGCTCGCTGCGGGGTCCTGGAGATCGCAGGAAACGAACTCGATACCGGGTATATCCTCGATCGGATTCCGGGCGATGCCGACGACGCGCCAGCCGCCGTTTTCGAGCAGGCGTTCGGCAACCGAGCGGCCGATGATTCCCGAGGCGCCGAAGATGACGGCCGTCTTTTCACCTGTCATGATTCTTGTTCCGTCTGTACTGGAGCGATCATTTTTGCACGATTTAACCGGCCGCGCGTCACCCAAACAGCGACTTTGGCCACTATTTTTCCGCAGATCGGCGTCGAATCACGATCTATGGTTCCGGCGACAGAGGCACGAAGTCCTCCGATCCAAAATGTCCTGCCGAGGTGCAGGAGAGATTCGCCGGGCTCGAAGACGCCACCCCGAATGTTGCAACGGGTGCGGATGTTTGTCGCTTCAAACAAGTCGAGGACACCAGGAAAAGGCTTGCTGATGCGAATTCCCGTGGCCGCGGATGACAGGGGGACGTCGCCGTCGGATCGCGTGGCAGGTGTCTCCGCCGATGGTTGCGAAGCGCTGGCCTTCGCCACCCCGCGCCACCCGGCGGTGCAATCGAAAGGGGCGGCGCCGAGGTCCGGCTCGGAGGGGCCAAGGTCTTGACGGCGTTTTTCGCGAGCCTGGTCGATTTCATCGGCAGTCATCCGCTTCTGGCGATCGCGATCGTCTTCCTGATCTCGGCCGGCGAGGCGATCTTTGTCGTCGGCCTGCTCGTGCCGAGCACCGTTATCCTTGTCGGCGCAGGCACGCTGATCGGCATGGGACAGCTTTCGTTCTGGCCGATCTTCATTGCGTCGAGCCTCGGCGCCATGGTCGGGGACGGACTGTCGTTCTGGATCGGTCATGTCTACAAGGAGCGGCTGAAGCAGATCTGGCCGTTTTCGCGCTATCGGCCGCTGATCGAACATGGCGAGCGCTTCTTTCTCCACCACGGCGGAAAAAGCATCTTCATCGCCCGCTTCCTGCCCGGGGTAAAATCCGTGGTGCCGGTGATCGCCGGCATGATGGGTATGGGTCTCGGCCGTTTCGTCGCCATCAACGTTGTGTCGGCTTTCGCCTGGACCGGGGCTCATCTTCTTCCCGCGATGGGCCTTGGCCGGGGTGTCGCGGTCTTCGGCACCGGCAATCCCCGGCTGGTGGTGCTGGTCGTGGTCGTGCTCATACTCGGCGCGGCCACCTGGTATGGGTTGAGACTCTCCATCGTCTGGCTGGGACCCGGCGTCGGGCGGCTGCACCGGGCATCGGTCGAGCGACTCGCCACCAGTCGCGCGCCGGCGCTCCGCCTGGTCCATCGCCTTCTCACCAACGAAGGCCGGATCATTGCAGCGGTCGCCTGGAGCGCGGTCGGCCTGCTTGCCGTCTTCGGCTTCGGTGTGATCGTGCTCAACCTGCTCTTCGAACCGCAGCTCGCCGCGGGCGATCAGGCGATCAGCAATTTCGTCCAATCGCTGAGGAACGCGCCGGCGGATGCCGTGCTCGTTGCCGTCACGATGATGGGCGACAGTCTTACCCTCACCGCGCTCGCCGTCACGCTGGTGGTGACCTTCGCGGTGTATCGCCACTGGCGCGCCGGCGTCGCGGTTCTTCTCGCAATGGTCGCGGCGGCAGCTTTCGTTCCGATGATCAAGTCGATCCTGCAGCGGCCGCGACCGACGGCGCTCTACAGCGGCGCCGAAGCCTTCAGCTTTCCCAGTGGCCACGCAACCCTGTCGATGACGGTGTTCGGAATCATCGCCGTCATCCTCGCGGACGGCCGTTCGGCGCGGGTCAAGTTTGCAATCTACCTGTCGGCGGCGAGCCTGGTTGGCGCGATCGCGCTTTCCCGGGTCTATCTCGGCGCGCACTGGCCAAGCGACGTGGTTGCCGGGCTTCTCTTCGGCCTCGCCATGGTGTCGGTCGTTGCATTTCTTCTTCACCACATCGCGAGCCCGCTCCCGATCCACAAGATGGCCGTTGCCCTCGCCGTGGTCTTCGCTGCAACCTATGGCTTCGATCTCGTTCGCAACTATGGATCATGGGCCGTCGCCTATGCCTATGACGCTCAGCCAAAGCTGACGACCGAACAGGCCTGGCTGCAATCGGGCTGGCAGGCTCTTCCGCAACGGCGCATCCAGCTCGATGGCGAAACCGGCGAGCCTTTCGTGGTGCAGACCGATCTCCCGGTGCCGCAGGTCATGGCGGCGATGGAGGCCGCCGGGTGGCAGCGTTTCCCGTCGCCCAACCTCTTCGACGCGGCAGCGTTTCTGATTCCGTCGCATACGGCCTTCGCCAGCCAACCACCGATTCCGAGTCTGCACGACGGTCGGGAAGCCGTGATCACCCTCGCGAGACCATCGTCGACCGACGCGGGGCGGCGTTATGCGCTTCGTTTCTGGACGAGCGGAACGGATATCGGGGAGCAGCCCTCCGGCATTCCAATTCTCCTCGGCTCGGTCACCGTCGAAGTCGAGGAGCCGTGGATCTTCGGTCTGACCAGTATCGACCCGGGCGTGATGGATGCCGCCGAACAGAGCCGGATCAATGGCGAGATCGAAGCCGCGCTTCGCTCTGCGGCGACGATCGCGCGCGCCGGGCAGGCGCCGTTTCTGGCGTTCCGGCGATGAGTGCCTTTGGCGGCGCAGGCGGCGGCGGTTAACAGGGACGGACGGATTGGTCGCGCTTTTTGCCCGGGGATGAGTCACGATCGGGGCAGTCTGTGCGATCAAACCGAGATTTCAGCATCCAGTTGCAGCAGGGAGGATGGAAAATGCGAAAATTCGAGGAGGGGGCGACCATGCAGGTGGCTTCGATCGTTCGCGATCTCGACGCGGCGGTGAAGCGCCACTGGGATATCTTCAAGATCGGCCCGTGGGACATCTGGAATTTCAATCCGGATACGGTCCAGGATTATATGTATCGCGGCAAACCGGCGACCCATTCCTGCCTGATCGCCTGCGCCTGGTCGGGCGACACCCAGGTCGAGCTCATCCAGCCGACCGGCGGCTATTCGATCTACGACGAGCACCTGGAGACTCACGGCGAAGGCCTGCATCACATCAAGCTCTTCTATGCCGATACGAAAAAGGCGGCGGCCGATTTCGAGGCGCGCGGATACCCGGTCATCCAGAGCGGGCGCTTCGACGAGGACGAGCACTACTATCTCGATACCGAGAAGGACTTCGGCTACGTCCTCGAGCTCGGCAATGCCGGCAAGATTCGCCCCGGCGAACGTCGTTACCCGGACTAGCGTCGCGATCGGGCCACGAAGCCCGTCCGCGGCAGGGTGGACGATCAGATCAGCGTGTGAACGACTGGACGTTGCCGCCGTCGATGTTGAGGATGTTGCCGGTCGATTTCCGTGATCCGTCGGCGACGAAGAACAGGATTCCTTCCGCGATATCCTCGGGATAGACGCTCTGCTTGAGGAGCGTGCGCTGGCGGTAGAAGTCGTCGAGTTCCTCGGGTTTGACCCGGTAGGATTCGGCGCGTTCCTGCCGGCGCTCGTCGGACCACATCTTCGAGCCGCGCAGGACGCCATCCGGATTGACGACGTTGACCCGGATGCCGAATGGCGCGCCTTCCAGCGCGATGCAGCGGGCGAGATGAATCTCGGATGCCTTGGCCGCGCAATAGGCCGACGCGTTGACCGAGGCGGCCAGTCCGTTCTTCGACGCGACGAAGACGATCGCGCCGCCGAGCGACTGTGCCTTCAGGAGTCGGAAGATCGCGCGCGTGACCAGGAAGTAGCCGGTCGAGAGGACATCGACATTGAGCTGCCACTGTTCGAGGGTGGTCTCGTCGATGGCGCCGCCGGTGACGATGCCGGCATTGGAGACGCCGAAGTCGAGACCGCCGTATTCGACCGCCGCTTCGTCGATGGCGGCCGCGACCGAATCCTCGTCGGTGACGTCGCAGACGACGCCACGGATCATATCCTTCGAGAACTGCTCGCCGAGGTCGCGCACCGCGGTCTCGAGCGACGGCGGATCGATATCCGATATCACCACACAGGCGCCTTCGCCGATCAGGCGCTCGGCCGTCGCCCGGCCGATACCACCGGCGCCGCCGGTGATGAAGGCGATGCGGCCGGCCAGCGGCTTGCGCTTCGGCAGCCGTTTGAGCTTGGCCTCCTCGAGCAGCCAGTATTCGATGTCGAAGGCTTCCTGCTCGGCCAGCCCCTGATAGGTGGACACCGACGAGGAGCCGCGCATCACGTTGATAGCGTTGACGTAGAACTCGGCGGCGACGCGGGCGGTCGGCTTGTCCTTGCCGAAGGTAATCATGCCGACACCCGGCACCAGATAGACGACCGGATTCGGGTCGCGCATCGCCGGGCTGTCGTCGTGGCGGCAGCGGTCGTAATAGGCCGCGTAGTCGTCGCGGTAGGCGGCGATCGCATCGCCGATGCTGGCGATCGCCGCATCGACGTCGGGCGTCGCCGGGTCGAAGGGAACGACCAGCGGGCGGATCTTGGTGCGGAGGAAATGATCCGGACAGCTGGTGCCGAGCGGAGCCAGCGCGTCGAGGGCCATGGAATTGACGAATTCGAGGACCGCCGCGCTGTCGTCGAAATGCCCGACCTTGCTTTCCGCGCCGCCGATCCGGCCGCGGATCGCCGGCATCAGCTTCGCGGCGATCGCCCGCCTCTGGTCAGCGGCGAGGGCGGTATGCCGCGCGCCGCCGAAGGCAACCCGGCCGGCGGTCTTTCCGGCGAACCAGACGATCGCCCGGTTGATGACGTCGAGGGTCAGTTCGTAGACCTCCTTCGACGTCGCCGCCCAGGTGAACAGGCCGTGGCCGGCGAGGACGACGCCTTTCGCTTCCGGATTTTCTTCGGCGAAGCGGCCGATCCACAGGCCAAGCTCGAAGCCCGGCCGCTTCCACGGCAGCCAGCCGATCTCGCCGCCGAAGATCTCCTGCGTGAGCGTCTTGCTGTCCTTCGAGGCGGCGATGGCGATCACCGCGTCCGGGTGCATATGGTCGACATGCTTGTGGGGGACGAAGGCATGGAGCGGCGTGTCGATCGAAGCCGCCCGGCTGTTGAGGTTGAAGGTGCAGTGCGGCAGGTAGCCGACCATCTCGTCCTCGTGGTCGGGCCCCCGGTAGATGCCCTTCAGCGCGTCGAGGCGATCCATGTAGAGCGTCGAGAAACCGTCCATCCGGATGGTGCCGAGGTCGCCGCCGGAGCCTTTCACCCAAAGGACCTCGACCGCTTCACCGGTCAGCGGGTCGGTCTCGGTGATCTTGGCGGAGGTGTTGCCGCCGCCGAAGTTGGTGATCCTGAGGTCGGACCCGAGCAGGTTGGAGCGGTAGAGCAGCTGCTCGCTTTCGCTCATCGTTGCGGCAAGACGGTCGTCCCACAGGCTCGCAAGCAGCGACACATCGGCATTGGCGGCCACGGCGTTCCCCCCGGCTAGGTTATTGTTCTTCTTGAATGAGCCGTGAATGCGCCAAAGTCAATCAATTACGGTCATTATTGATTGGAATTGCAGCGTTTTGTGCCCGTTTGTGATCGTTTCTGATTGACAGGCTTTCGCTTTACTGGGAACCTTCCCAGGATAACTGGACGTCGATCCGGGGAGGACCATGCACGAACGCGAGCGCCATGACGTCATTCTGGCGACCGTTCAGGGCGGCCCGGTTGCGACGGTGCAGCGACTGGTGGAACTGACGAAATCGTCGGAAGCCACCATACGGCGCGATATCGCGGCGCTGCATCTCCAGAAGAAGGTCCGGCGGGTGCGCGGCGGCGCGGTGGCGGTTTCCCCCGCGCCATTCCACGTGATGGCCGGCCAGCCCTTCATCGATCGGATGACCATCAACATGGAGCGGAAGCGCGCCATCGCGCGGCGCGCGGTGGCGCTCTGCGACGACAACGAGCCGATCATCATCAACGGTGGCACCACCACCTTCCAGATGGTGCCCTTCCTCCGCGACCGGAAGCTGCAGATCTTCACCAACTCCTTCCCGATCGCCGAATCCCTGCTCAAGCAGTCGCAGAACACGGTGATGATGCCGGGTGGCACCATCTACCGCGAGAGCAACGTCATCCTCAGCCCGTTCGAGAATGACGTGTCGCGTAACTTCTCCGCCCGCCGCATGTTCCTCGGTGCGCAGGGAATCAGCCAGCTCGGGCTGATGGAGACCGACCCGCTGCTGATCCAGGCCGTGCAGAAGCTCCTCGGCCAGGCGGACGAACTGGTCGTCCTCGTCGATTCCACCAAATTCTCCGTGCGCTCGAGCCTGATCGTCTGCAGGCTCGAACAGGTATCGACGCTGATCACCGACGACGGGATCGGCGACGATGCCCGCGCGATGCTGCTCGACGCCGGGATACGCCTGATCACGGTGGCGCCCGACGGTGGCGCTTCGTGACTCTAAGAGGCTCCGTCATTCGTCGTTTTCGGACGGGGAGACGGCATCGGATGAGCGAACCGCGTTTCATCGCCGTGCTCGACATCGGCAAGACCAACATGAAGTTTGCCGTCGTCGACCTTGCCGACCGGTCGGAAATCGAGACCGTCACCGAACCGAATCTCGTGCGGTTCGACGGTCCGTATCCCCATATCGATACCGATGCGATCTGGTCGTTCTTTGGCGACCGGATGCGAGCCTATGCCGCCCACCATCCGATCGACGGCATTTCAGTCAGCGCGCATGGCTCCGCCATCGCCCTGATCGACGGGGAGGATCTGGCGCTGCCGGTTCTGGACTACGAGCATGAGGGGCCGGATGAGCTTGCCGCGGAGTATGACGCGGTCCGTCCCGAATTTGCCGACACGCTGAGTCCGCGACTGCCGAAGGGGCTGAACGTCGGCGCGCAGCTCTTCTGGCTGCAGCATCGCTTCGCTGAAGACTTCGGGAATGCGCGCGCGATCCTGACCTACCCGCAATACTGGCTGTGGCGAATGACCGGGGTCGCATCCAACGAGATCACCTCGATCGGATGCCATACCGATCTCTGGGACCAGAAGCGTTGGCGATGGTCGGTCCTGGCCGAGCGCCAGGGCTGGCTTGCGAGGCTCGCGCCGCTCCATCCGGCGACCGTCCCGATCGGCCGTCTCGATGCGGATCTCGCCAGCGCATGGGGACTGGCCGGGCCGGTCGTGGTCGCCGGCGGCCTGCATGATTCCAACGCGTCGCTGGTGCCGCATCTGATCGACCGGAAGCCGCCGTTCACGGTCCAGTCGACCGGCACCTGGGCGATCAGCTTCGGCGTCGGCGCGACGCCCCGTGCCCTCAACGAGAGGCGGGACACGCTCACCAATATCAACATTTTCGGCGAGCCGGTTCCGGCCGCCCGGTTCAAGGGCGGCAGGGAGTTCAGCATTGCGACCGAGGGGGCTGTCGTGTCGGCGGATGCCGAAACGCTGCGGGCGGTTCTGGACAAGCAGATCATGCTTCTGCCTTCGGTCGATCCCGATTCCGGGCCATTTCCGAATATCGAGGCGGCATGGCGGCCGGATGGCGCACCGATCTCGCCGGCCGAACGCTATTGCGCCGCCAGCCTCTACCTGGCACTGATGAGTGACACCTGCCTGAACCTCATCGCCGCAGCCGGCCCGACGATCGTCGACGGTCCCTTCTCGGCCAATCCGGTCTACCGCGAAGCGCTGGCGGCGCTGACCCGCCGCGAGGTGCTGTGGTCGCCGGACGGCAATACCGGACCCTCGGTTGGCGCGGCGCTGCTGTTCGACATCCAGCGCGGCGTCTCGGCGGGCGCCGCGACGTCGTTCGCCACCGTCACCGGGTTGGCCGATGCGCCGGCCAACTCGTTCCTGCGCTATGCCGCGCGCTGGCACGCCGAGGCCGATGCACGGTTTCAGTCGGCGACGCCGTCCAGGTTGTGATCACGTCCGACCGCCTCCAATACGCGGTGGCTACGGCACCTTTTTCGTTCGCTTGCGGGCGCGCCCGCGCGTCTCGTCGTCGCTGGTCGCCGCGTTGATCTCGCGCAGGGCGGCACACACGACGTCTCCGGTCTTGCGGGAATGGTCGCGCAGGAGCGCGGCGAAGGCGCTCGCGTCCCGCTGCGCCAGCGCCGCCATGAATGCCTCATGCTCGTCGACCGACTCCGCCCAGCGCGCGTCCGACAGGTTGGCGAGATAACGGGCACGTCGGATTCGGCCGGCGAAGTTCTGATAGGCATCGGCGAGCGTCGCGTTGCCGCTGAGTTCGGCGATGCGGCCGTGAATCGTCTGGTTGAGGTCGAAATAGTCGTGCCGCCGGCCGGCGTGGTGATGCTCGACCATGGTTGCGTGCAGCGCCTGCAGCTCCGCGACGTCGGCGTCGCCCATCCGCTCGGCGGCAAGCCGGCCGACCAGTTCCTCCAGCGCCTGCATGATCTCGAAGAGTTCGCTGATCTCGTCGACGACGACCTCGGTGACGATCGTACCGCGGTTCTGCACCAGCCGGACGAGGTTCTCTGAGGCGAGCACCTTCAGCGCCTCGCGGAGCGGCGTCCGCGAGATATTGAGCTCGTTGCAGAGCTTGATCTCGGCGATCCACGATCCCGGCGCCAGTCGCCCTTCGAGGATCATGTCGCGAAGTGTCGCCACGATCTCCTCGTGCAGCGTCACGCGGCGGATGGGGGGTGTCGCCCGCTGAGCGGCCTTCATGTCGGTACCTCGGGATTCGCTGGCGCTCCGGCTGCCGGCGGTAAACCTCGCTCGTCTGACGCGGTGCTTGTCAAGCGCGCGCCTTCCTCCGGCCAGCGATGTCGGAAGCCGAGCCGCGCCTCGAGCATCGCGGCGACGGCAAAGAGCCGCGCCTCCTGCCATGGCGGCACGATGATCTGCATCCCGAGCGGGATGCCATCCGGCGTCCAGTGGCAGGGAATCGACAGGCATGGCCAGCCGATCAGCGAGACGATGAAAGTGATGGCGAGGTAGTCGATCTGGCTCGCCAGTGCCTCGCCGTCGATCATCAGCACGTCTTCCTGATCGTTGGAGAACGGCATGACCGAGACCGCTGGTGTGAGAAGCACGTCGTGGTCTTCGAAGAAGCGGGCGAAACGGGCGAGCACATTGCTTCGCACCTCCTCGGCGGCGAGAAAGGCGTCGGCGGTCATGCCGGCGCCGCGCTCGACGTTCCAGACGAACGATTCGGTGAGCGTTCCCCTGTGCCGCGCCACGAGTTCGCCGAACTGGCGGTGGAGCAGCCCGGCGCGAAGCGTGGCGAAGGCCGGGATCGCCCCGATGCAGTCCGGGGTCGCTGCCTCCATCCGCGGGAAGAGCGTCGCCACTTGCTCGACCGCCTTGCGGAAATCGCGGCGAACGGCGAAGGACACCGGCGTCACCTCGAAATCTTCGGTGAAGGCGATGCGGAGCGTTTCGTCCGGCGGCGGCGCAGGTTCGGTCGGCGGCAGCGGATGCGACAGCGGGTCGCCGGGATCGTAGCCGCTGATGGCATCGAGCATCAGTGCTGCGTCCGCGACGGTGCGCGCCATGACGCCATGGGTCGATAGCGCGTTCCAGGCGAGCGCGCGGCCCGTCGTCGGGATGTATCCGGGTGTGGGGCGCATGCCGATGACGCCGCAGAAGCTCGCCGGCGTCCGCACCGATCCGCCGAAATCGGTGCCGAGGGCGAGGGGCACCATGCCGGCGCCAAGCGCCGCGGCCGAGCCGCCGCTCGATCCGCCGGAGGAAAGGTGATGGTCGTAGGGGTTGGCGGTCGGACCACAGAGCCGGTTGGTGCTCCGCGGCCCGAAGCCGAATTCCGGCACGTTGGTCTTGCCGATCAGGATGGCGCCAGCCTGCCGCAGCCGCGCCACGGCAGTGTCGTCGGCAGCCGGCACATTCCCGGCGAAGACGACCGAACCGTGCGTGGTGCGGACGCCGGCGGTGTCGACCAGATCCTTGACCGCGAAGGGCAGCCCCTCGAGCGGCCCGGGAGACGCGCCGGCGCTCCGCCGCGCGTCGCTGGCACGGGCCGCGTCGAGGGCCTTGTCGGTCGACAGGGTGATGAAGGCCCGAAGGGTATGATCGATCTCGCGGATGCGGTCGAGACAGGCGCTGACCAGCATTTCCGATGTGAAGCGACCGGCTCGCAGCCCCTCAAGCGCTGCGGTGGCACTCAAACGCCAGATCGGCTCCATGTCCGGTCTACCTCGCCAACTGTCGGGACAGACCGACGAGCCGCTCAAGCGCGAGCATCAGGATCAACGTCAGAATCACGATCACGGCCGAGATCGACGCGACGCGCGGGTCGAGGTCGGCCTGGATCATCTGCCACATCCGGATCGGCAGCATCTGCGAGCGCGCATCCGCGAGGAAGAGCGAAATCGGCACATTGTCGAACGAGGCGATGAAGGCGAGGAAGCTGCCGGCAGCGATGCCGGGTGCGATGAGCGGCAGCGTGATCTTGCGAAACGCCCGCAGCGGACTGGCTCCCAGGCTGCGGGAGACCTCCATGAAGGTCGGGTCGAGTTGGGAAAGGCTGGCGATGGTGGTCCGCAATACGAACGGGACGCAGACGACGACGTGGCCCGCGATCAGAGTCGTGAGCGAGAAGGGAAAGCCGAGAACATTGAGGAGGATGAGGATGCTGAGGCCGATGGCGATCCAAGGCACGACCAGCGGCGACATGAAGAACGAGTCGGCCGCCCTTGCCCAGTTGCTCCTGCTGCGCGCCAGCGCCAGCGCGGCCAGCGTTCCAAGGGTTGCCGATATGGCGGTCGCCCAGATCGCGACCTTGGCACTGCGCCACGCCATCGACTGCAGATCATACGATGTCAGCAGTTCCGCATACCACCGCAATGAATAGCCGGGTGGCGGGAACTTGAGGCTGAGGCTCGAGGTGAAGGAGGAAATCAGCAGCACGATCGTCGGTGCCGTGAGGAGTATCAATGTCAGGAGACCGACCGTCCACATGATCCAGTAGAAAGTCCGGTCATGCATCGTCCGCATCGGCTCAGGCCCCCACGCGGCGAAGACTCGCCTGCCCGAGCCGGTTGAAAGCGGTGACCGCGATCAGCACGGTGGCGAGCAGAACCATGACGGCGGCAGCGGCAAACGGCCAGTTCTGCGCACCCATCGACAGGTCGTAGATGTATTTCGGCATATAGGTCAGCCGGCCGCCGCCGATGATCGACTGGGTGACGAAGGCCGAGATCGAAGTCGTGAACACGAGCAGCGAGCCGGCGAACACCGCCGGAATGCTGAGGGGCAGCGTGATCTTGCGGAAGGTGCGCCACGAACTGGCCCCCAATGCGGTCGAGGCCTCGCCGAGATTCGGGTCCTGCCGGGTCAGCGCATTGATCAACGGCAGCACCATCAGCGGTAGCTGGATCTGCGCCAATGCGATGACGACGCCTGTCGTCGTGTAGAGAAGGCTGACCGGCGAAAGGCCGATACTGAGCAAGGTGGTGTTGATGATGCCCTGGCGGCCAAGGATGACGATCCAGGCAAACGTTCGCACGACCGAGCTCGTGAGCTGGGGCAGGATGATCAGGAACATGACGAGCGGCTTGAAAGCCCGAGGGGTGTGCGTGTAGGCAAGGGCAAGAGGAAAGCCCAGTGCCAGGCAGACAAGCGTCGAGACAAGACCCAGCTTGAGGGTGTCGAAAAGAATGACGTAATTCAGCCGCTCGCTGAAGAAGATGATGTATTGGTCGAGCCCGAATCGGGTCAGGGTTCCGTCGGTATACAGGCTGACCAGGAACAGGATCGCCAGCGGGGCGGTCAGAAATGCGAGGTAGAAGAGGCCGAGCGGCAGTGCCAGCTGCCACTCGGCCAGGTATTTTCTACCTCGTGCAGAGGGCGGGCTGGCGACGGAGTGATCCGTCGTCAGCTCGCTCGTCGTCAGGCTCATGGGTCCGGCCACGCTTGTTCCCGAGGGTCAGCTGCGAACCAGAGCCGTGAACTCTTTCAGCCACTCGGTCCGGTTCTCGTTGATCGTCGGCCAGTCGGGAATCGGATTCTGCAGCAGCACGTCCGGCCCGCCACCGACCACCTTTTCGATGTCCGGGCTGAACTTCGCATTGGCGTTGGTGGGAACCAGGTAATATGGCGCGGCCTGCAGCTGCTCCTGCACCTCCGCGCTGAGCGCGGCATCGATATAGCCGAGAGCTTCCTTCGGGACCTTGGTGTTCTTCGGCATATGCATGCTCGTGCGTACGAGCACGAGACCGCTCTCCGGCCGCGCGAATGCGATGTCGACGTCCTTGGCCGCGATCAGCAGGGTGTTGTTGAAGTAGAAAGGCGCAATGTCGATCTGACCCTGCTGGAACAGGGTGCCGATGGCGCCGGGATTCGGCGCGATCGCTCCGACATTGGGCAGCAGTTCCTTCAGCGCCTCGAAGGCCGGGGCGATGTCCTTCGCGCTGCCGCCCTTGAGCTTGGCGACCTCCACCATGAACACCGTGCCGAGGCTCGATTCGATATCCGGAAGCCCGACCCTGCCCTTGAATTCCGGCTTCCACAGATCGAGCCAGGAGGTCGGCGGCGTCTCGACCGTCTTGGGATTGTAGGCGATGCCGATGAGCTGCACCGTGACGGTGGGGCCGACGCCCTGGCTCTGGAACGGAGCCCCGAGTTCGCTGTTGTTCTTGCTCTCCGCGGCGGGGAAGGGGGCGAAGATGTCGAGCGGCATAGCTTCGAGCATCGGCCCTTCATCGAGCAGCAGAACGTCGAACGGCGGGTTGTTCGGCGATGCCGCCGTCTTGGCGACCTGGTCGAGCGCCAGAACGGGCGTCAGGATCACCTTGGCCCCGGTCGCTTCCTCGGCGGCTGGAACGAGCACCTTTCGATAGGATTCCTCGAAGGCGCCGGGATAGGTGGCCGCGACCACTTCGGAAGCCGCGAAGGCGAAGCGTGGGAGCATTCCGGCTCCAACGGCGGTGGCGCCAAGCGCCGCCGACTTCATCAATGAACGACGTGTAAGTTTCGGTGTCATGACTGTGCTCCAATGTTGATCGGACAGATTGACCCTTGCGAACTCCTCCCAAATACCGCGATGGCGCCGAGGGACATGATCTCGATCGCCACCGCGGTTCCCGAGGCGTGGAGCAGAACTCCCGCCTTTCTTATTTCGGTGACCTTGACGGTCTGGCCGTCGGCAAGCTGGACCTCATAGATTGCGTATGCGCCGACCGGCATGACCATCCGGATGGTGCCGCGAAGCGCGCCGGGCGTGTCGACCGGCGCAATTCTCAGGTTCTCCGGACGAACCGAGATCGACACGCGATCGAGGTCGTCCGGCAGTTGCCCCGGTAGCGCCAGTCGGCCAGCCGTGGACACGTCGATTTCGCACGTATCTCCGGCCACGATGGCGCCTTCGATCAGGTTGGTCGCACCGACGAACTGGTTGACGAACAGCGACGAAGGCTGGTCGTAGATCTCAACCGGTGGCGCGAATTGCTCGACGCGACCGTCCTTCATGACCGCGATGCGATCGGCCATGCTCATTGCTTCTTCCTGATCGTGCGTGACGAGGATCGTGGTGATGCCGAATTCCCGCTGCAGCCGGCGAATCTCGATCTGCATGTCGAGTCGCAGGTTCTTGTCGAGCGCGGCGAAAGGTTCGTCGAGGAGCAGCACCCTCGGCTCGGTCGCCAGCGCGCGGGCGAGGGCGACCCGCTGCTGCTGCCCGCCGGAAAGTTCACGAGGATGCCTGTCGAGCATCCCGTCGAGGTGGACGAGGCGGATCATCTCGTCGACCTTGCGCGAGATATCGGCGCGCGGCATCCGCCGGGCCTCGAGCCCGTAGGCGACGTTGGCCGCCACCGTCATGTGCGGAAAGAGCGCGTAGCTCTGGAAGACGATGCCAATGCCGCGCCGGCCGGTCGGCACATCGTTCATCGGCTCGCCGTCGATGGATATGTCGCCCGCCATCGGCCTGATGAATCCGGCGATCGACCTCAGCAGGGTCGTCTTCCCGCAGCCGCTCGGGCCCAGCAGGGCGACAAACTCGCCGGGCGCGATATCGAGTGACACCGAATCGAGGGCGAGTGTCGCGCCAAACCGATGACTGAGCGCCGCGACGCCGACGGCATGACCGTTGAGAGCAGCTCTTGACCCGGCTCCGAACGACAAATTCACCCTCCTGTCTCGGAAAGTCGGGCGGGCGAAGCGCGTAGCGACGGACCGGAATAGTCGGAGAAGAGCCGGCCCCATTGGGTGACGCGGGCCGGGTCCACACCGGCGAGGCGCATGGCGCCCCACACGGCGGTCGAGACGGAATCGAAGATCGGAATGCCGAGCTCGCGCTCCAGCCCGGCGACCAGCGGTGCGGCGCGGAGATTGGTGCAAAGCACGAGGACGGCCTCGGCGGGTGGCGCCGCGACGGCGCGGATCATCTGCGCCAGCACATCGCCGCCGACCATGCCGAAGGAGAAGTTATCCGAGATGTCGAGATGGCGTTCGTGCACCGCCGTGATCCCCTCGGTCGCCAGCGTCGCGACGATCGAGCGCTGCACCGTGTCCGTGTAGGGCGTGACCAGGCCGACGCGGCGGACGCCGGCAAGCTCCAGCGCATCGAACAGGGAGAGGATCGACGACGTCGCCGCGATTCCCGTGTCGTTGAAGATCGTCTCGCAGAGCTGCCGGTCGCGGTCGAGGCCGAGCCATGAAGCCGAGGTGCCGTTCCAGCAGATCGCGGCGACACGGGCATCGGCGAGGAGCTCGGCGGCCTGGAGCATGGCCGCTTGTCCGAACTGGCTGAGTGCCGCTTCGCTCAGCGAAATCTCGATGACGCGAAAACGACCGAAATGAAGGGAGGCCTCCGGTACGCCGGCGAGAATGGCGGCGCAGACGGGTTCGAGGACCGTGTTCGAGGAGGGGGTGAGCATGCCGAGCCGGGGCTGCGCCGCACCATCCTTGTTCTGAGATAATTGGATGTCCAAAAGTTGATTCCATGTCATTCATAATTATGTTGGAGATATTCAATGTAGATTTCGAAATTCGCGCAAGTTTCAAAGTTATGCAGGCCGTGCCGATTTTTTGTGCGTCCGGATTTGCTGTTTCCCGCCCGTTCCGCTGCCTCATCGCGCCAGCGGTCCATTTCGGAGGATGTCCCTGCTGCGATCGGCGGCAACGGGATCCCCGCAGCGTCAAACGCCGCCTGCCGCGAGACATGGCGCCAACGCGCCCAAGCCGACGCCAGCGGAAAGGGACCTCCTGGCCATAAGCGAACGCACCGATCTCGACCTCCGCAAGCAGGTCGAACGCGTGATCGAGCAGATGCGCAAGATGAGCTGCGGCCAGAGGCCCGACGCCGAGGGAGTCAACGGCATCGCCCGGCCGCGCAGGGAACAGGCGTAGTCCGATTTGGCGGCGCCCGGTCGTTCAAGCGAACGACGGCGATGGCTGACAGGGAGTCATCTCCGGCCGGGCGATAGGCCAGCCTCGCAACACGCCAATGCTGGCGGCAGGCGGGTCGATACCGTCAATTTTCGGGCAATTCGACGGTGCCGCTCAGAAACGTCGTGGATTCACCGCTGATCACCACGGTGTTCTCCTCAAGGCGACACCAGAGATCCCCGCCGCGTGGCGAAAGCTGGCGGCTGTGCAATTCCCGTCGCTGGAGACGGCTGGACCAATAGGGGACGATGATCCGGTGCGCCGTTCCGCAGACGGGATCCTCGGGCAGCCCGAGTTTCGGAGCGAATACCCGGATGACGATATCCGAGACAATACCTGGCGCGGTGACAATGACGGAACCGCGGTCAAGGCCGGCGATGGCTTCCATGTCCGGCCGCAGGGCTTCGACAGCCGCCGGGTCTTCGCCGACCGCGATATAGCCGAAATCCGAAACATGAGCCTCGATCAAGGGAATACCGAGCACCGCGGAAAGCACCGGCGTCATGTCGACCGGTTCCGACGGCATAACGGGCCACGGCACGGATATCCGTTCTCCTTCCCGGGTCACGGTCCGCTCGCTTCCGTCGTCGAGAACGAACGTGCCGTGCGTTTCGCCGGTCCGCATGAGCAACACGTGCGCGGCCGCCGCGGCGGCGTGTCCGGCGCCAGCGTGTCGCCCGGTCGGTGTATTGAAAAGAAGTTCGTACCGGCCGTCGGGGAGCCGTCGAAGGCAAGACAGGACCGATTCTCCGAGCTGAGCGGCAACCTGCTGGAGAACGTCGCTTGGGCTGGGTCGTTCAAGGGTCAGGACGAATGCCGGGTTGCCGCGAAACAGCTCGTTCGCGAAGGTCACGATCTGATGGATCGCGGCCTGCATCCCCTAGGTATCCGACAGGGGTCGGTAAGCGATCACCTTGATCTCGATCTTCACGTCGAACATGAACCGTATGGGAAACACCGAACGCACGGGCGGATCCGTCACAAAGTAGGTGCGATAGATCTCGTTGAAGCGAACGAAGTCCCGCGCATCGGCCAGCCAGCACTGACAGTCGACGACATCTTCAAGCGAGCATCCCGCTATCGCCAGGGCTTCCTTCACGAAGCCGATGGTTCGGTGGACCTGTTCGTCAAAGGGGACATTCTTCTCGCCGGTCCCGTCGTCGAGGATGTTCCCCTCCTCGTCGAACACCACCTTCGCCGGGTCGAAGGTCCAGGGCCCATAGGCAGAGGTGAATACGAAATCGCCGGCCCGGATCGCCTTGCTGATCGGTACCTCCGGATGAGCCGGATGCGCTGTCTTGGCCATCTTGTCGTCCTCCGCCCCCAACCGTTTTTTTGCAATTGCCCGATCGCTGTCCGGCAATCGGGGTGAACGACGCGGGAAATGCGAGCAGTCCCCATATGACAGGACTTATTTTCAGGGTCAATAGGCCAGACCTTTGACATCTGACTGCGACTGACAACTATAATGACAATAGGTAAAACTATTCAGAGCCTATTGACATAGGGGCTGCCGTGTCCGCATCCTGAGGAAGCTCGACGATCCTGGATCTGAGCGACCGCGCGGCTCTCGCCGCAAACCAGTAGCTGGTGCAGTCGGTTTTCGGGGGACTGGCCGGTCAATGCCGACAGCAGCGCCTGCTGGTGCCGAAAGCGTGGAGGGGAGCGCCAGATCAAGATGAAGCCCATCTTCCAGCCTCCGGCCGCTCGATGACCGCAGCAAGCGCCAGCGCCGCACCCGACCATGCGTCGCCGCCGCGCCTTTCAATCCGCAAGGTCACGAAAACCTTCCCCGGTGTCCGCGCCGTTGATGACGTGTCGCTTGAGGTTCGGCGCGGCGAGGTCCATGCGCTGATCGGCGAGAACGGCGCCGGCAAGTCGACGCTGATGCATCTGGTCGCCGGGGTCTATCAGCCCGACGGCGGCGCCATCGAACTCGATGGGGATTCGTTGGTCGGACTGAGCGAGCAGGGCGCGGCGGACGCTGGCATTGCGATGGTCTACCAGGAGCGCAGCCTTGTCGGCGCTCTCAGCGTTGCCGAGAACGTCTATGCCGGTCGCCAGCCGGTCAACGGCATCGGTGTCATCCGACGCGGACCGATGCTCGAGGGCGCGCGCCGGATCCTCGCCGACCTCGAGGTGGATATCGATCCGCGCAGTCCGGTTTCCCATCTGTCGCCGGGCCAGCAGCAGATGGTCGAGATCGCCAAGGGCCTGTCGCACGATCTCAAGCTGTTGATCCTCGACGAGCCGACGTCGTCGCTGACGATTACCGAAGGCCGCCACCTCTTTCGAGTGATCCGGCGCCTGGCGGAGCAAGGCGTCGCGGTCATCTACGTCTCGCACCGCATGTCGGAGATCTTCGAGATCTCCGATCGGGTCACGGTGATGAAGGACGGAGCGGTCACCGGCGATGCCGACACCGCCTCGGTGACCCACGACGACCTGATTTCGATGATGGTCGGGCGCGAACTCTCGTTCCAGCCGGACCCGCGTCGCGCGGCCCCGGACGCCGCTGTCGCGCTCGAAGTGCGCAACCTCGCCGCCGCCCCGGTCGTCTCGGCATCCTTCTCCCTGCGCTACGGGGAGATCGTCTGTCTGGCCGGGTTGCTCGGTGCCGGGCGAACCGAGATATGCGAGGCGATCTTCGGCGCACGGCCGATCGAGTCCGGCGCGATCTTCGTCGACGGGCGCGAGCTGAAGCCGCGCAGCCCTGGCGATTCCATGGCGGCGGGGATTTCCATGCTTCCCGAGGATCGCAAGGAAGCCGGCCTGTTCATGGACTTCCCGATCGTCGCCAACGTCGTGGCGGCCAATCTCGCCGCCTACACGCACTCCGGTCTGGTGTCGAGGTCGGAGACCCGGCAGGTCAGCCAGCAATTTACCGACGAGCTGCGCATCGCGACGCCGAGCATCGACCGCGAGGTGCGCAACCTCTCGGGCGGAAACCAGCAGAAAGTGCTTCTCGCCAAGTGGCTGGCCCGGCATCCTCGCATTCTGATCGTCGACGAGCCGACACGTGGCGTCGATGTCGGGTCCAAGGCCGACATCTATCGCATCCTGCGCGACCTCGCGGCGAGCGGCATCGCCGTTCTCGTGGTGTCCTCCGACATGCTCGAGGTCCTCGCGCTCGCCCACCGCGTCGTCGTCATGTCCGACGGTCGCGTCGCCGGAGAACTCGACGCATCCGAGGCCACCGAGGTCGCAATCCTCGAACTCGCCGCCCCGAAAGCCCGACAAGAGAGTGCAGCATGAACGACGATTCCATCCCGGAAGAACGTGAACGGCTGGATTCGGTAGGCCAGCCGCTCGAAAGCGCACCGGTCGAGACGTCGCGAGGGCGCGGGTTTCTGGTTCTCATCGCCACCGAACGGCAGCTCTTACTGATCGTGCTGATCATCGCCCTCCTCGGCGTCATGGCGATCCTTGCGCCGGACACCTTCCTGCGACCGGCGAACGCGGCGGTCGTCCTGCTCGACACCGCCCAGACCGGAATCCTGGCCTGCGGCATGATGCTCCTGATGATCAGCGGCATGTTCGATCTCTCGATCGGCGGCATCCTTGCCTTTTCGGGCATCATGGCCGGACTCGCGGTGAAGCAATTCGGGTTCCCCCCGATCCCGGCGTTTCTGGTCGGCTGCGTCTGGGGGGTGTTTCTCGGCGCGATCAACGGCACGCTGGTCACACGCTTCAAGATCAACGCCCTGATCGCGACCCTGGCGACTCTTTCGGTCTATCGCGGCGGACTGCAGCTCGTCTCCGGCGCCGGCGTCACCAATATCGGCAACAACTTCACCGTCTTCGGCCAGACCAAGATCCTGGGCATCTATTCGCCTTTCTGGTTCATGGCCGTGATCGTGGTGCTTTTCGCTTTTCTGGTCGGCCGCACACGCTATTTCCGCCAAGCCTATTATATCGGCGGCAATGCCCGGGCGGCAAAGCTCTCGGGCATCAATGTCGACCGGACCGTCTTCAGTTTCTTCCTGATCATGGGGTTGCTTTCGGGGCTCGCCGGAGCGCTGCTGGCATCACGCCTGAACACCGCGGTGGTGCTCGCGGGCCAGGGTGTCGAACTCAAGGTGATCACCGCCGTGGTTCTGGGCGGCGCCAGCCTTTCCGGCGGTGTCGGCACGATCTTCGGCGCGTTCCTCGGCGTGCTTTTGATGTCGCTGCTGCAGAACGCGATGATCATCGCGCACATCAGTCCATTCTGGCAGCTCATCGTCGTCGGCATCGTGCTGCTCATCAGCGTCGGCCTCGATCAGTTCGCGCGGCTGCGGCTGCGGACCTGAGGTCGACGCATGGTCGCGACGTGGTTTGTGTTTGAAAGACGTTGAAAGGTGCAAAGGCACCAGAAGGAGGGGATCATGAGACTTACGGATTTTCGCGCGCCCGCGCTTGCCGGGCTCATGGCAATCGCCATCGGTTTGCCGGCTTTCGCCGGGGAACCGACCGGGCTTGACGTTCCGATCGGGGATGCGAGCCGGAGCGACCAGGAATATGTGTGGATCAGCAACGCCTCGAACCTGCCGCTCTTCGTCGAGCGGGTCTATCCGGGGCTGGAGTCGGCGCGCAAGGCCCTGAACGTCAAGGTCCGTATCGCCGGTCCGACCTCGGTCGATCTCGCGGCCTTCATCACCACGGTTGACGCCGAGTGCACCCAGAACCCGGCCGGCGTCATCGTCGTCGGCGGCTGGGACGACGCTTTGGCCTCGGAAGTCGACAAGTGCATCGACAACAAGGTGCCGACGGTGGTCACCGACGGCGACCTCGCCAACTCGAAGCGGCTGACCTATCTCGGCACCGACTGGTACAACCTCGGCTTCCAGCACGGCCTCTACCAGTGCCGTTATCATGCCGACGCTGGGCTCGAGACCGGCCAGATCGGCACCATCTCGTTCCTGGCCGCGAGCAACTTCATCGCCGCCCGCCAGGGTCTTCGCGATGCGCTGGCCGCCAATTGCCCGGGCGTCACCGTGGTGGCGGACGAGGAGTCCGGCACCAACGTCGAGCAGGTCGCGGCCAACACCGCGGCGATCATCCAGGGCCATCCGGACCTGACCGGCATGGTCGGCTTCGACTCCGAGGCCGGACCGGGGATCGTGCGTGCGGTCACCGAGGCCGGCAGGGCGGGCGAGATCATCGTCACGTCGAACGAAGCGGGCCGCGACTTCATGAACTCCATCAAGGATGGCGTCGTGAAGATGATCAACATGGAGAAGTACGAGACGATGGACTTCTTCGCCGTCGCGTACCTCTACACCTTCCATAACGACATCATCCGCAACCTCGGCATGGACAAGTGGCTGCAGAACCCATTGCCGGCCAAGGGTGACTCGGGGCTTATCTTCGTCACCGAGGACAATGTCGACACGATCCTGGCGGCGACCGATCCGGCCGGGGCGGCGTCGACCGAGCCGACCGGGCTTGACGTTCCGATCGGGGATGCGAGCCGGAGCGACCAGGAATATGTGTGGATCAGCAACGCCTCGAACCTGCCGCTCTTCGTCGAGCGGGTCTATCCGGGGCTGGAGTCGGCGCGCAAGGCCCTGAACGTCAAGGTCCGTATCGCCGGTCCGACCTCGGTCGATCTCGCAGCCTTCATCACCACGGTTGACGCCGAGTGCACCCAGAACCCGGCGGGCGTCATCGTCGTCGGCGGCTGGGACGACGCGCTGGCTTCGGAAGTCGACAAGTGCATCGACAACAAGGTGCCGACGGTGGTCACCGACGGCGACCTCGCCAATTCGAAGCGGCTGACCTATCTCGGCACCGACTGGTACAACCTCGGCTTCCAGCACGGCCTCTACCAGTGCCGTTATCATGCCGACGCTGGGCTCGAGACCGGCCAGATCGGCACCATCTCGTTCCTGGCCGCCAGCAACTTCATCGCCGCCCGCCAGGGGCTTCGCGATGCGCTGGCCGCCAATTGCCCGGGCGTCACCGTGGTGGCGGACGAGGAGTCCGGCACCAACGTCGAGCAGGTTGCGGCCAACACGGCGGCGATCATCCAGGGCCATCCGGACCTGACCGGCATGGTCGGCTTCGACTCCGAGGCCGGGCCGGGGATCGTGCGTGCGGTTACCGAGGCCGGCAGAGCGGGAGAGATCATCGTCACGTCGAACGAAGCGGGCCGCGACTTCATGAACTCCATCAAGGATGGCGTCGTGAAGATGATCAACATGGAGAAGTACGAGACGATGGACTTCTTCGCGGTCCTGTATCTCTACACCTTCCATAACGACATCATCCGCAACCTCGGCATGGACCAGTGGCTGCAGAATCCATTGCCGGCCAAGGGTGACTTCGGGCCTGATCTTCGTCACCGAGGACAATGTCGACACGATCCTGGCGGCGACCGAAGGTGCCGAATAGGATCGCTCGGCGAGGAAACACCCGGACCGGGGGTATCCGCCTTCGGCCCGGGTCTTGCTCCAGTCACCGGATCAGCGGTGGAGAGACACGATGACACGAACATTGACCCCGCCCGCTCCTGTCAGCCTCAAGGACTTCGACGCCATGTTCGAGGCGCTGAAGAACTGGGGCCGCTGGGGGCCGGATGACGAGCGCGGCACGCTCAACTACCTGACACCCGACAAGATCGCCGCCGCGGCAAGCCTGGTCAAAAGCGGCCGGACGGTATCGATGGCGATCCCGATCAACAAGGTCGCCGGACCGGACAATCCCAACCCCGCCGTCCACCTGATGTCGCTGATGCACGACCTCCCGGTCACCGACAACGGCCTGTCCTTCGGTATGTGCTACCTCGCCATGGCCAGTCACGGCGATTGCCACACCCATGTCGATGCACTGAATCACGTCGCCTACAAGGGCAAGCTCTACAACGGCAAGCCGGCCGAGCTGCTAACGTCACGCGGCTCGGAGTGGGGTGCCATCACCGCCTACGCCAACGGCATTGTCGGTCGCGGCGTCCTGCTCGACGCGGCGCGCTACCGAAAGGTCGACTGGCTCGAACCCGGCGAAGCGGTGACGCGGGCCGAACTGGAGGCCATCGAAGAAGCGGAAGGCGTGCGGCTCGGCGAAGGCGACATCCTGGTCTTCCGCACCGGCCACCACGCGCGGCGGCTTGCGCTTGGCGCCTGGAACAACGAACCGGGCGGCGAAGGCAAGGCAGGGCTCCACGTCGATACCGTGCCGTGGATGCATGAACGGAAGATCGCGGCCTTTCTCCCCGACGGCGACGGCGAGACCGTTCCGAGCAACGTCGAAGCGATGCCCTATCCGATCCACCCGCTGCAGCTGACCGCCATGGGCATGTGCATTTCCGACAGCCTCAATCTCGAGGACGTGGCGAAGGCCTGCGCGGAGGAGGGGCGGTGGGAATTCATGGTCGTCGGCCTTCCGCTCCGGCTTCCCGGTGCGACCGGGACGCCGTGGAATCCGGTAGCGATCTTCTGAGTCACCACACCCGGCGCGGCCAGCCATCCGGCCTCGTGCCGCCGCACCCATAGGAGAGACATGATGAAACGCCGCTTCGAGGGCAAGGTTGCGCTGGTCACCGGGGCGACGACCGGCATTGGACAGGCAACCGCGGTGCGGCTTGCCTCGGAAGGCGCCGTCGTCGGCGTCAACCAGAAACCCGGCGTCGACGCGGAAGAGACACTGGCCAAGGTCAAGGAGGCCGGCGGCGAGGCCTTTCCGGTCGTCGCCGACATGCGCGATCCGGCGGCGGTCACGGCCATGGTCAAGGAAGTCGCAAAGCGCGGCGGGCGGCTCGACTACATCGTGTCGAACGCCGCGATCAATCCCTTCATGCCCTGGGACGCCACGGACATCGAGGACTTCAACGAGCTGTTCGAGACGAATGTCAGGGGCAGCTGGGTGGTTTGCACCGAGGGCGCCAAGCAGATGATTGCCGAGGGGCATGGCGGCGCCATCGTCATGATCAGCTCGATCTCGGCCCATGTCGGATCGCCGGAACAGGTTGCCTATTGCGGCACCAAGGGCGCGATCAGCATGCTCGGCAAGGCGCTCGGCTCGGTGCTCGGCAACAACGGCATCCGGGTCAACGTCGTCGAACCCGGCGCGGTGGCGACCAACATGAGCGCGCCGATGCTCGATATGCCCGATGTCTTGAAATACTACATCGACCGCATCGCGCTCCACCGCATCGCCGATCCCTCGGAGCTGGCGGCGACGGTCGCCTTCCTGCTCTCCGACGATGCCAGCTACGTCACCTCGGCGACGTTGCTCGTCGACGCCGGCTTCATCGTCAACGCGGAGCTCTGACGTCCTTCGGAGTCACTTGGTCAGCCTGGTCATCGCCTCCTCGGCCAGCGCCGGTTCCGGCGTCTGGACGAAGAGAAGCGTGTCGCCGCGAACCACCACGTAGAGCGGTCCGCGGGTCAGCTGGCCGGGATCGCCAATCCGGGTGACCGTGCCGCCGGCGATCGTCTCGTCGACGATGGTCAGCGGCGTCGTGCTCGACGCCTGCATCACCGCCTTGAAACCGGGCAGCAGGAGCGCCGGATCGGCGTTCTTGACGCGCCATGCGCCGACCTCCGCCTTGAGGTCTCCGCCCGGCGCATAGGCGCTGGCCAGGGTGAAGTCCGCCCGGGTCTTGCCGAGGCCGGTCAGAAACGTGTCGAAAGGCGCGCTGTTGCTCGACAGGTCGGTGCCGGCCTGGCTCTCGATGGTGAGAGTGATGCCGCCGAGGCTGGCGGGAAGCAGAGCTTCCAGCTCGGGATCGGCATGCCGGAGCTTTGAAGCGACCGTGACGATGGGCGGCCGCGCAGTCTCCGCGGTGAGGCGACCCGCCACCGCGTCATTGGCGAACAGCGCGCCGGCGGCAAGGAGAACGGCGATCGCCCGGGTTCCCATCGGTGTTGAGCGCTGTCCCGTCATGCGTGGGTCGCCAGGGTCAGTCCGGTCATGTCGATCGCCGGCTTCCGACCGGAGACGACGTCGGCCAGAAGCTGCGACGAACCGCAGGAGAGCGTCCAGCCGAGGTGGCCGTGGCCGCAGTTGAGATAGAGGTTCTTGACCGGGGTCGGGCCGACATAGGGGTTGCCGGACGACGGCATCGGCCGCAATCCCGACCAGATCTTGGCCGTAGCTCTTGTCGTAGCATTTGGCGAATTGCGGGAACACGCCGATGACATTGTCGACCAGCGCCTGGGCGCGGCTCGGGCTGGGTGTCGCATCCCAGCCGGTGAACTCCACCGAGCCGGAGCAGCGGAAGCGGTCGCCGAGCCGGATCAGTCCGAAGAGCCGCGTGTCGTCGATGATCGGAACCGTCGGGCCATCCGGCCAGGCGGTATCGGGGACGGTGACGGTGACGCCCTTCGCCGGGTAGATGCTGACGCGAACGCCCAGCGGCCGGAGCAGGGCGGGGGCGAAGCTTGCAAGTGCCGCGACATAGGCATCGCCGCTCATGGTGCCGGCGCTCGTCTCGACCGAGGTCACGCGGTCGCCCGAGCGGACGATCCGCTTGATCTCCGTGTTGAAGTGGAAGGTCACGCCGAGCTTTTCGGTACAGTGCTTGCGGAGCCCGACCGCGAATTTGTGGCAATCGCCGTGCTCGTCCGGCGGCGCGTAGATGCCGCCGGCCAGCGTCGATTCGATCGGCGCCAGCGCCGGCTCGATCTCGACGCACCGCTTTGCATCGACCTGCTCGAAGATCAGCCCGAAGGCGCGCTGCATTTCCGATTCGGTGACGTTCTTGTCGAGCGCCTCCTGGCGCGTATAGATCTTCAGCGTTCCCTTCTGCATCAGGTCGTACTGGACGCCGGTGTCTTCCCGCACGGCGTCCATCAGCGACAGCGTGTGGTTGGCGAGGCGCAGGTTGACCCCGACGGCCTTGCGGTAGCGCTCGACACCGCAGGCGCGGATGAACTCCAGTCCCCACCGCCACATCGACGGCAGGGCGCTCAGGCGGAGAAGCATCGGCGCGTCTTCCTTGCCGATCCACGACAGGACGGCGCGCGGCATTCCCGGCCGCGACCACGGCTCCGCCTCGCTCGTATGCATCACGCCGCCGTTGGCGAAGCTGGTCTCCATCGCGGCCTCCGGCTGTCGCTCGACGACATGCACCTCGTGCCCGGCCTTGGCCAGGTAATAGGCGGTCGTGGTGCCGATGATCCCGCTTCCCAGAACGATTGTCTTCATGGCTCTTTCCTAATAGCCCCGCGCTTCGATGGGCCAGATGTCGACAAGGCGGCCGCCCCGCATGACGTGAAAGCGGTCGTGCAGATTGGCGGTTGGATCGCAATGTGGCGCCATCAGACCGACAATGCCGCCAAGCGGCGGGCGGCTGGCGCCTTCCGGGACGCGGATGGCGCCATGCTCGTCGCCCATGAACTGGTAGGTCGAGCCTTCCGGCGCGCCGCTGACGACGAGGGCCGGCCCGTAATCCGTCGACAGCGCCTTCGACCCGGCGTCGACGATGACCCGGTCGGGCTGCGCCACGCTGACGACACGCGCGGCGACGGAGAGCGACGTCAGGAACGGCGATCCTCCCGGTGCGATGTCGACCTCGCCATACTGCTTGTCCATGAACAGGTACGAGCCCGGCTGGATCTCGGTGAAGGGTCCGTGCTCGAGGTCGAGATGGTGGGTGCCGGTGCCGCCGCCCGAGATGATCTCCGGCGCGAAGCCGGCGTCGGAAAGCGCCTCGAGGAACCGGGAGAGGTTCGTCCACTGCTCGGCCACCCTGGCGTGGCGGTCGGCCAGCGTCTTCACGTGCTGGAGATGGCCGTAATAGGCCTGGACGCCGCGGTAGCGGAGCTCAGGCAATTCGGTGATGCGCCTGGCCAGCGCCACCGCTTCCGCCGGATCGACCAGGCCGTCGCGGCCGAGCCCCATGTCGATATCGATGAGGATACCGATCGGCTTCTCCCGGCGGGCATGAGCGGCGAAGGTCTCGACACCGGTCAGGCTGTCGACGACGACCAGGAAGTCGTCCGCTTTCTCGGCCGCCAGGGCCAGCCGCGCCGCCATCGAGGGCGTCACCACCGGCGTCGTCACCAGAAGGCCGGGCAGGCCGGCGTCGGCCAGGACCTCCGCTTCGCGCACGGTGGCGCAACAGAGCCCTACCGCGCCGGCGTCAAGCTGAAGCTTTCCGACGTGGCTGGACTTGTGCGCCTTGGCGTGCGGCCGCACCTTGCGTCCGGCACGGCCGATCAGCTCCGCCATCTTCGCGAGGTTGGCCTCGAACGCGTCGAGGTCGACCATCAGGGCCGGCGTCGAAAGCTCGCGCTCGACTATCGCCGCGTCACGACCGACGAGATGGCGGTTTGGACCGAGTGAGGACATCATTGCGTGATCGCTCCCGGCGAATGCGAAATCGAAATTCTGCCTTCCAGCCGCTGCCCGGGAGACAACACGGCGACCGCGTGCCCCGGGATGCCCAGTGCGGCGCGATTGAAGCCGTCGTTGGCGTTGGTGACCGGCTCGATGCAGATATACGGATAGTCCCACGCATCGTAGATCTGGATCTTGCCGAAGACCGGGTCCGCCTCGATCGTCGTCGTTGCGCCGTCCGCCGCCGTCAGCGTGGCGCGACCGTCCCATCCCTCGTAGCATCGGTCGAGGACGATGTCGGCGGCGTCCTGGCCTTTCCGGAAATCGAGCCCCGGTTCGATGGGGCCGGCGCCAAGCGCCACGGCTTCGGGCGCGTCCGCCGGCCACAGGCCGGTTGCGTCGAATGTCAGCCTGGTTCCGGACGTCTTCGGGAAATAGGGGTGGAGACCCATCCCGGCGGGCATTGGCCGATAATCACGGTTTGTGAGTGACAGGTCCGCATTCAGCCGCCCGGCGGCGACGCTGTAGACAATGTCCCCCCGCCAGGCAAACGGGAACGCCCCCTTGGCCGGGGTGTAGTCGAGTCGCAGATTGAATGTGCGATTCCGACTGGTCAAGGATGTCCCAGGTCCGGATCCAGCCTTCGCCATGCGTGGCGGTCGGCTCGGCCGGTACGTTCCGCGCCAGTGGGTGAAATTCGCCGCCGAACGAGAATCCGTCGCCGAAGACCGGCCCCGAATAGGGCATCAGCGGAAACGCGGCAAAGCCATAGGGAAACGCGGTTTCCAGCGTGGTCTCGGTTGCTGGACGAAGCACGTCGTGGTCGCTCAATCTGAAGCTGCAAAGCCGCGCGCCGCACGCTGGCGCGACAACAACCTCGGCGGCGGCTTCGCGCAGGGTAACGAGCGGTCCGGTCGGCGGGAGGGAGAGCATTCGGGAGGATCTCGTTGCAATAGGATCATAAGTCCCTACCTATTGCAGTCAAGCCTCCCATTGGAGGCTGTGCCGCGGCGAAAAAGGGGTATTAGAACTAGCTTCGGCGAGGAAGGCGGAGGATGAAGCCTGTGGATTCGATCTTACCCAAAGCACCGATCGTTCGGCGGAAGCGCGCTCACGACGTTGCCGACGAACTCGAGAAATTGATCGAGAGCGGAGAATTCTCGGTTGGCGATCGCCTGCCGACCGAGAAGGATTTGATGCAGCGATTTGGCGTCGGGCGGCCGGCCGTGCGCGAGGCCCTGTTCTTTCTCGAGCAGCAGGGGATGGTGGAAATCATCAATGGTGCGCGGGCTCGCGTTATCCCACCTTCGGCCGCGCATCTCGTCCAGCAGTTTGCGCGACTGTCAAAGCGTCTTTCCGCGGGACCGGAATCGCAGCAGCGCGGGGAACAGGCGCGTCTCGTTCTGGAGTCAGGTCTCTCCTGGCTGGCGGCTACCGTCGCGTCGGACGACGATGTCAAGCAACTCAAAGCCGCCCTGGACGCCAATGTCGAGGCGGTCGGCGATCGCATCGAGTTCATCCGCACCGACGTGGCGTTCCACTACGAGATTGCGGCCATCACCGGCAATCCGATCTTCACGATGATCCAGGAGACGGTCGTCGACTGGCTCGTCGACCAGCGCACGACAACGTACCACATGCCTGACGCCGACATGCTTTCGGTCCGCGACCATACGGCGATCTATCAGGCGATCGCGGCACGCGATCCGGCTCGCGCGTTCCACGAGATGGCCAGTCACATCCAGCTCATCGGTCAGCTTTACCGCGAGTCGAAGCGGCTTTCCTCGGACATTCTGCGGGCGGTCACCCACGACGTCGCGCAGCGCTTCGAACGGGAAAAAGCGGCCCGGTGGGCGACGTCCTTCGGTCGGCAGGAGGCCAACGACGAGCAGGGTGAACCGCCAAGCCCGCCACAGGGGACGAACCCGCGGCCGTGAAACGGGCGGCCCGCCTCCTCAAGACCGCTCACGGCAGTTGAAACCCCAGGGCGAGCGGATCTCGCTCATCCACGAAGATGGTGTTCTGTCCCGTCACGCGCGCCCAGCCGGCGACGCTCGGCATGATCGCGGGAAGGCCTGAAATCGCGGTCGCGCTCTCGACGCGGCAGTGAAACAGCGTGCCGATGATGCTCTCGTGCACGAAATCGTCGCCGACCGCGAGACGGTTCCGGGCGACCAGTTGCGCCATGCGCGCCGACGAACCGGTGCCGCACGGCGAACGGTCGATGCCCTTGGCCCCATAGAAAACGGCATTGCGCGCGTCCGCCTCCGGATTCTTCGGGCCGTCCGCCCACATCACGTGGCTCAGCCCGGCGATGCGCGGGTCTTCGGGATGGACCGGGGCGACCGCTTTCTGCACGGCCCGGCGCAGAACCGGACTCAGCCGCCGGATGTCCTCGGTCGTCATGGTATCGAGCCCGGACCAGTTCTTCTGGGGCTCGACGATGGCGTAGTAGTTGCCGCCGTAGGCGACATCGACGGTGAGTTCGCCCAGGCCGGGCACATCGACACCGACGTCGGCGGCATGGAGGTAGCTCGCGACGTTGAACAGGCGAACCCGATCGACGAAACGCCCGTCGCTCTCATACTTGACATCGACCCTGCCGGCCGGAACCTCCAGCGACAGCTTTCCTTCGCTGCGCGGGGTCACGAATCCCTGTTCCAGCGCGACCGTCACCGTTCCGATCGTGCCATGACCGCACATCGGCAGGCATCCCGATACCTCGATGAACAGGACGCCGAGATCGCAGTCCCGGCGTGACGGCGGATAGAGGATCGAGCCGGACATCGCATCGTGCCCCCGCGGCTCGAACATCAGGGCCGTCCGGATCCAGTCGTGATCCTTGAGGAAGATTTGTCGCTTCTCGGCCATGCTGACATCGGGCAGCGGCGGCGCTCCGCCGGCCACCACCCGGACCGGATTGCCGCAGGTATGCGCATCGATACACAGGAACGTGTGCGAGTGCATGGGCCGTACCTCTATTGAAAGCCCTCGACAGCAAGCGGCGCCGTGTCGATCGCCGGCTGGCGACCTCCGTCCGGTCAGG
This sequence comes from uncultured Alphaproteobacteria bacterium, assembly GCA_963812275.1. GTDB lineage: Bacteria > Pseudomonadota > Alphaproteobacteria > Rhizobiales > Kaistiaceae > Bauldia. Next base: position 166,052 of record CAWEUQ010000022.1, read on the forward strand.
CCTGCGGCTGGCCGGTGGTGCCGCCCAGTTCCGTGGTCACCGCGCGCGCGGCAGCCCCGACTACGCCGCCGAGGATCGCGATCCGGTCGTCGAACATCCGCGCCGTTGGGCCCGCCACCGACAAAGCCGCATGGGCGGCGCCGCGCTCGTCGAAGATCGGTGCCGCGACGCAGCGGAGCCCGATTGTGAATTCCTCGTCGTCGATGGAAAAGCCGCGTTCGCGGATCCGGCCGAGTTCGGCGTGGAGCTTTCGCAGGCTGCCGATGGTGTTCGGCGTCTTCCGCGCCAGGCCCGCGCTTCCGCGCGATATCGGCGACCTCCTGGCGTGTCATGTGGGCGAGCATCGCCTTGCCCGCGGCGGATCCGTGCATGCCGACCTGTCCGCCGGGGCGCGAGATCGCCCGGATCGTCTGGTCGCATTGTACCTGCGCCATGCAGACCACGGTTTCGCCGCCGCTGAGGACGTAGAGATTGACCGTTTCGCCGACCTCTTCCATCAGCCGGCGCATGTAGGGACGCGCCAGCGTTGCCACGTCCCTCGTTCTGGCAAAGGCGTTGCCGACGAGAAATGCCTGGACGCCGATCTGCCAGCACATGGTTTCCGGATCGAAGCGCACGAAGCGCTGCCGCTGCATCGTCGTCAGCAGGCGGTGGGCGCTCGATGGCGGCAGCGCGACCTGCCTGGCAAGCGATGTCAGGGTCAGGCCGTCGTCGTTCCCGGAGAGGGCATCGAGGATCGACAGCGCCCGGGTCAGCGACTGGACGCCGCCGCCTGGACTGGTCGTGCGCGATTTTTCACCACCCTGATGACGACGCGAGCTTGGTTCCGCCGATTCCATGTCACCTCCATCCGTTGCTGCGGCACAGTATTCCACATCGTGAAATCTCTTCCAAATAAGTTGACCAGGTCATCCGCCGGTCTAGTATCGGCCTGAGACACAAAGGAGTATCCTGGATGGGCATCGGCGTTCACAAGGTGCTGATGAACAGCCCCAGCGATGTTTCCGCGCTCGAGCGGCTGATCGCGGACGGCGCCGATCGAGCCGGGCGAGATCGTCGCCGTCATCGGCAAGACCGAAGGCAATGGCGGCGCAAACGACTTCACCCGCGGCTTTGCAACTCTTTCATTTTCCATCGCTCTCGGTCGTCACCTCGGCCTTTCGGCCGACGATGTGGCGAAGCGTATCGCCTTCGTCTGGTCCGGCGGTACCGAGGGCGTTCTCAGTCCCCATGCGACGGTTTTCACGCGGCGTTCCAGCGCGCCCGCGGCCGACAAGCGCCTGTCGCTCGGAATCGCGGTAACCCGCGACTTCGCGCCTGAGGAGGTCGGCACGATGGCCGAGGTTCGCGAGGTCGCCGACGCGGTGCGCCGGGCCCAGGCCGAGGCCGGCATCGCCAGCGCCGCCGACGTTCATTATGTCCAGGTCAAGGGCCCGCTGCTGACGCCCGCCGCGGTCGCCGATGCCACCAGTCGTGGCGCGAAACTCGTGACCCAGGATCCCAACGGTTCGAAGCCTTTCGCCCGCGGCGCGACCGCGCTCGGTGTCGCCGTGGCGCTCGGCGAGGTGGCGGAAGCAGACCTCAGCGACGCGGCGATCGCGACGCGGATGGATCTGTTCTCGACGGTCGCCAACACCTCCGCCGGCGGCGAGTTGAAGAATTGCGAGATCCTGCTGTTTGGCAATTCGGCCGAGGCCGGTGGCGACCTGCGCATCGGCCACGCCGTGCTCCGCGACGTGATCGATGCCGAAGGCGTGCGGGCCGCAATGCGCGATGCGTTCGGCGACCCGTCGGCGGCAGCGGACCCGGCGAGCACGCTGGCAATTTTCGCCAAGGCCGAGGCGCCGCCCGGCGGAATGCTGCGCGGCCGCCGCACCACCATGCTGTCGGATGCCGACATCAACTACGAACGGCATGCGCGCGCCGCGCTGGGCGCGGTGATCGCCTCGGTGACCGGCGATGCCGCGATTTTCGTGTCGGGCGGAACCGAACATCAATGCAAGCCAGGAGAGGCTCCGATAGCGGCGATCGTCAGGGTCTAGCGGCAGCCGTCTGCGGGTCACTGGCACTGAATTTGCTCCATCCATTGCACCCAGGTCGAGGCAAGCCTGCACCGACTGAAGGCAAATACGTGAGGGAGACTTACATGACCGCACATCTGTCAAATCGCTTCTTGCGTCCGGCGATCACCGCCGCTTTTCTTGCAACCCTGCCTGCCATCGCCGCACCCGCGGCCGCCGAAGATAAGGCGGCTATCCTGCTTCCCGGGAGCATCAACGACCAGAGCTGGAACGCGCTCGGCTACGCGATCCTGATAGAGTCTCGAGCCGCATGGCTTCGTCACCGCCTACTCCGAGAATGTCGCCGACGCCGACGAAGCGGAAGCCCTCCGCGAATATGCGAGCCAGGGCTACAACATCGTCATGGGCCATTCGGGCCGCTTCGTTTCCGCCATGGAGCAGGTCGCTCCGGATTTCCCCGAGACCCAGTTCATCGCCGTCAGCGGCAATGAGGGCATGCCGCCGAACGTCATGTCGATCGACTGGAACAACGCGCAATTCGGCTGCCAGCTCGGCACGCTTGCGGCGCGGATGAGCAAGACCCACAAGGTGGCGGGCGTCTATGGTCTACAGGGCGTTCCCAACATCACCGCCCAGGCCGGCGGGTTCCGCATCTGCGCGACGAAGGCGGGTGCCGAGGTCACGATCCTCTACATCAAGGACATGGAGGATGCGGCGGAAGCGAAGGAAGCGGCGCTGTCGCTGATCGCCCAGGGCGCCGACGTGATCACCGGCAAGCTCAACGCCGCCGAGACCGGCCTCGTCCAGGCTGCCAAGGAGAAGAACGTGTACGTGACGGGCCGCGGCTTCGATCATACCAAGATCGCCCCCGACCTCGTGCTGACCAACGTCCTCGAGGACTGGCCGGCCATGTTCGGCAGCACCGCCGACCAGGTGAAGGCCGGCAAGCTGTTCGGCGACTTCGTCCAGTATGGATACGACACCGCACCGGTGACGGGCGCCTCGCTCTTCTATGAAGAAGGCAAGCCGTATAACCCGGTCGTGCCCGAGGAGGTGGTGAAGGAGCTCGACGACCTGGCGAGCCAGTTCGCGTCGGGCGCCTTGAAGATCGAGCCGACCGAAGACGACGCGCGCAGCGGAAGCTAGGCGGGAACGCAGTGCACCGGCGACATGCCGAAACGGGAATGCACGATGGCCGGGTGTGACCCGGCCATCGATGCGAGATCGTCGGGGGACCGCAGCATGGGGCGTCGGCCGTCGCGGAGACGCGGATGACCGCTCTCCTCGAAATGCGCGGCATCGTCCGCTGCTTCGGCACGCTGCGTGCCAATGACGGCATCGACCTCGACGTCCAGCCGGGCCAGATTCTCGGCCTGCTCGGCGAAAACGGCTCGGGGAAGAGTACCCTGATGAAGGTGCTGTTCGGCATGCTGCCGCCTGATGCCGGCACCATCGTCTTCCGCGGTCGCGAGCTGTCCGGGCACAATCCCCGCGAGGCGATGGCCGCCGGCATCGCCATGATCCATCAGCACTTCATGCTGATCGATGCGATGAGCGTCGTCGAGAATGTCATGCTCGGCTGGCCGGAGGCGGGCAGCGTGCTGAGGACCGCGGCGATGGCCGAGCGTATCCGCGAGGCAAGCCGCCGCTTCGGCCTCGACCTCGATCCCGATGCCCGCGTCGCCGACCTTCCGCTCGGCCGTCGCCAGCGCGTCGAGATCCTGAAAGCGATCCTGCGCGAAACCGAATTGCTGATCCTCGACGAGCCGACCTCGAATCTCGCGCCGAGCGAGGTCGCCGACCTGCTGACGATCTTGCGTCGGCTGAGGGGCGAGGGGAAGGGGATCGTGTTCATCACCCACAAGCTGCCCGAGGTGCTCGAGGTCTGCGACGAGGTGGTCGTGCTGCGCGACGGTCGCGTCGCCGGCCGGTCGCCGGTCGCCGGCACCAGCCGCGGCGAACTGGCGGAGATGATGGTGGGGCGCGCCGTCAGCACGACGCGCGCGCACCAGTCGCGTGCCGTCGGGCCAGTACGCCTTTCCGCCGACGGACTGGTCTCCCCGGGTCTGACGCCATTGAGCTTCGACGTGCGGGGCGGTGAGATTCTCGGGATCGCCGGTGTCGACGGCAACGGCCAGATCGAACTGGTCGAGGCGCTCGCCGGGCTGCGGCGCATCCAGGGTGGCCGGCTGACGCTCGATGGCCAGGATATCACCGGCGCCTCCGTCGCCGCCCGTGTCCGCGCCGGCATGGCCTACATGCCGGCGGATCGCGCCAGCACCGCGCTGGTGCGCAGCATGTCGGTTGCCGAGAATCTGATGCTGCGGGACAGCCGGCGGCCGCCCTATTCGGAACGTGGCGTCCTCAACCAGGCGACGCGCACGGCGAAGGCGGAGGAGCTGATATCCGGCTACGACATCCGTGCGCCCGGTCCGTTGGCGATCGTCGCCCGGCTCTCCGGCGGCAACCAGCAGAAGATCGTGGTCGCGCGCGAGCTCGATCGTCAGCCGGCCGTGCTGGTCGCGCACCAGGCGGCCTGGGGGCTCGACCCCGGCGCGACGCGCTTCGTCCTCGACCGCGTGATCGCGCTCCGGGATACCGGCGCGGCGGTGCTCTACGTTTCGTCCGAGCTCGAGGAGGTGATGACGATCAGCGACCGCATCGCGGTGATGGCCGGCGGCGGCTTCGCCGGCGTGGTTTCCCATGCCGAGGCCGACCTCCGGCAGATCGGGCTCTGGATGTCGGGACGGGCGGCATGAGCGATACGACGTCGCCATCACCGGGCAGCGCTTCGGAACCTGGCGGCCGAACGTTCGGGCTGCGCTTCGCCACCGACAGGCTGGCGGGCCGGATCATCCTTGCCGTGCTCCTGTCGATGCTCTGCGCGGCAGGGCTCATCCTGCTCTCCGGTCACGACCCCTTCACCGCGTTCGCGGCGATGGTCGGCGGGCGCTGTCGGCACGCCACACCAGATTGGCGTCGCGCTCAATCGAACGACGCCCTACCTCCTTGCCGGCGCCGGCGTGGCCATGTGCTTCCGCGCCGGGATCATCAATATCGGCGCCGAAGGCCAGATCGCGGTTGGCGGCATCGGCGCGGCGGCAACGGCGCTCGCCTTGCCGGCCTGGCCGTCGGCCCTGTCGATATTTGCCGTGTTGACCGGCGGCGCCGTCGCCGGCGCGGCCTGGGCCGCGCATCGCGACCGCGATCCATCTCGGCCGGCGCGTGCATGAGGTTCTCGTCACGCTGCTGCTCAATTTCATCGCGCTGCTGCTGGTGCAGCAGCTTCTCGCGGGACCCCTCGGGCAGTTCGGCGCCGGGTTCCTCCAGTCGCCCCTGATGCCGCGCGAAACGTGGCTGCCGCGGATCCCGGGCCTCGACGCCCATCCGGGCTTTGTCCTGGCGATCGCGGCGGCGGCGATCCTCTCTTTCGTGCTGTGGCGGACCACCTTCGGCTTTGCCCTGCGGGTCGCCGGCAGTTCGCGACCGGCCACCACCTATGCCGGCTTCTCGCTGACCGGCCTGACCTGGGGCGTGATGCTCCTCGCCGGCGCGCTGGCCGGACTGGCCGGCGGGATCGAGGTCCTCGGCATTCACCGCCGGCTGATCGAAGGCTTCTCCCTCGGTTTCGGTTTCAAGGCGGTGACCGTCGCGCTGCTCGGCGCGCTCGAGCCGCTCGCGGTGATCCCGGCGGCGCTTTTCGTCGGCCTGCTCGAGGCCGGTTCGCTGTCGATGCAGCGGCAGGTCGGCGTGCCGTCGGCGCTGGTCGCGGTGATCGAGGGACTGACCATGCTGTTCGTTCTGGCGGCAACGGTGCGGCGGACATGATCGATTTTCTCGACGCCGCCATCCGCATCGCGACGCCGCTGCTTTTCGCGGCGCTTGGCGGCATTCTCTCCGAGCGGGCGGGTGTCTTCGCCGTCGGGCTCGAAGGGATGATGCTGGCGGGCGCCTTCGCCGCCACGGTCGGCGCGTGGGCGAGCGACAGCATGGCGGTCGGCGTCCTGCTCGCGGCGGTCGGCGGCGCCCTGATCGGACTGGCGGTGGCGGTCGTCACCGTGCGCTTTCGGGCCGATAACATGGTCACCGGGCTCGCCGCGAACATTCTCGCCCTCGGCCTGACCAGCTACCTGGTCCGCATCCTGGCTGGCGGCGGCCGCCCGGTCTCGATCCACCTCACGCTGCTCGCTCCGTTGCCGATCCCCGGTCTCAGCGACATTCCGGTGGTCGGGCAGCTCTTCTTCAGCCATCCGCCGCTGACCTATCTGGCCGTGCTCGGCTGCGCGGCCCTGGCGTTCTTTCTCGGGCGTACGCAGGCCGGGCTGACGCTGCGGGCAACCGGCGAGAACCCGGAGGCCGTCTTCGCGTCGGGGGCAAATCCCTTCCGCGTCCGCATGCTGGCGGTCATCGCCTGCGGCGCGATTGCCGGCCTCGGCGGTGCGGTGCTCACGCTGCAGCAGGTCGGCACCTTCACCGATGGCATGACCGGCGGTCGCGGCTATCTTGCCCTGGCTTCGCTGATCGTCGCCCGCTGGTCGCCCTGGGGGGCGGCGCTGGCGTGCCTGCTCTTCGGCGCGGCGGAAGCCTTCGAGCTGCGGCTCCAGAGCTTCGGCGTGCCGGTCAGCTCCTACATCATCCACATGGTGCCTTATCTCATCGCCCTTGCCGTGCTCGCCGGCATCGGCCGCTCGTCGAGGATGCCGGCGTCGATCGGCCGGCCTTTGCAACGATAACCAATTGGGGGGAAGTCAGGTGATTGAGGGTATTTCCGGGATCGGGGCTGCGCTCCGCTCCGGCGCGCTGACCGCCGAGGCGCTGCTCGACCGTTGTCTCGACCGCATTCGTCGCATCGATCCGAGGCTCAACAGCTTCGTGGCGCTCGACGAGGCTGGAGCACGGCAGGCGGCGCGGGCGAGCGACGCACGGTTCGCCGCCGGCGAGCCGCTGTCGTTGCTCGACGGCATTCCGATCTCGGTCAAGGACAACATCCTGGTCGCGGGCATGCCGGCAACCTGGGGAAGCAGAGCGCTGGCGGATTTCACGCCCGACCGCGACGAACTGCCCGTTGTCCGGCTTCGCGCCGGTGGCGCGGTGATCCTCGGCAAGACGAACGTGCCCGAGCTCACGCTGGAGGGGTATACGAACAACGACCTGTTCGGGGTCACCCGCAATCCGTGGGACATTCGCCTGACGCCCGGTGGTTCCTCCGGCGGCGCGGCTGCCGGGGTCGCGGCTGGCCTGGTGCCGGCGGCGATCGGCACCGATGGCGGCGGCTCGATCCGCCGCCCCGCCTGCCATACCGGCCTCGTCGGCTGGAAGCCCTCCGCCGGACGCATTCCACGCATCGACGGATTCCCGGCGATCCTGACCGATTTCGAGACCATCGGTACACTGACCCGATCGGTGGCGGACGCCATGCTTCTCGATGCCGCGATGGCGGGCCCGGATCCCCGCGATCGGCGATCGCTCTACGCCGCCGCGCCGCCCTGGCGGGACGATGGGCCGCGCATCCTCCATATCGCGCAATTCGGCGATGCGCCGGTCGATCCGGAGGTCGCGGCGGCGACCGCCGATGTCGCGTCGGCCCTCGCGGGCGAAGGATATCCGGTGCGCAACGAGGTCGTTTTCTTCGACCTCGAGGACGCCGCCCGCATCTGGCACGTCGTCTCGCGCACGGGAGCCGCCTGGCTTGCGGCGCGCAACGGCGGCGCGATCGGCACTGCGGCCGGGGCCTCCCTCCGCGCCATGGCCGCCGAGGGCGAGCGCCTGACCGGGGCCGACTACATCGACGCGCTGGAACGGGTTGCCGCGTTCCGCCGGCGCTGTGCGGAGTTGTTCGAGGAGGTGGACATCGTCCTGACCCCGACCGCCGCGGCGCTGCCGTGGCAGGCCGAGCTGCCCCATCCCGACACCATCGGCGGTCTCCCGGCGGCGCCGCGCGACCATGCGATCTTCACCGGCTGGGTGAACATCGCCGGCCTGCCGGGGATCAGCCTTCCGGTCGCCCTTTCGCAATCGGGCTTGCCGATCGGCGTTCAGCTCGTCGGCGGCTTTGGGACCGACGCGGCCCTGCTCGACTTCGCCCGCAGCTTTGCGGAGCGCCATCCGGCGCCCGCCCTTCCCGTCCTGGATGAACAGCCATGAACAACAGCCGCGCAGCAGGCCGACACTTCCTGCAGATTCCCGGCCCGACCAACGTCCCCGAGCGGATCCTCCATGCGATCGCCGAACCGACCATCGACCACCGTGGTCCGGGCTTCGCGGACCTCGGCCGCGCCGTCCTGACCGGGCTGCAGCGGGTCTTCCGCACCAGCGGGCCGGTCGTGATCTATCCGGCCTCGGGCACCGGCGCCTGGGAGGCGGCGCTGGTCAACACTCTGTCCCCCGGCGACGCGGTGCTGATCGTGCGCACCGGATGGTTCGCGACCCTCTGGCATGAGATGGCGACCCGGCTCGGGCTTGCGCCGGTCGTCATCGAGACCGACTGGCGCCGCGGCGCCGATCCCGCCGCCGTGGAGGCCGCGCTACGGGAGGATACCGCCCATCGCATCCGCGCCGTCTGCGTCGTCCACAACGAGACCTCGACCGGCTGCACCAGTCCGGTCGCCGCGGTGCGGGCCGCGATCGACGCCGCAGGGCATCCGGCGCTGCTGATGGTCGACACGATCTCCTCCCTCGGCTCGATCGATTACCGCCACGAGGAATGGGGTGTCGACGTCACCGTCGGCGGCAGCCAGAAGGGCCTGATGCTGCCGCCGGGATTGTCGTTCAACGCGATCAGCGAAAAGGCGCTGGCGGCGGCGGAGACGGCGGCGATGCCGCGCAGCTTCTGGGACTGGCGGCCGATGCTGGACGGCGAATGCCGGCTTCTATTTCCCCTACACGCCAGCGACCAACATGCTTCGCGGCCTGCAGGAGGCGTTGGCGATGCTGGAGGAAGAGGGCCTCGAGAACGTGTTCGCCCGCCACGCCCGCCACGGCGCGGCGACGCGGGCCGCCGTCGAGGCCTGGGGCGAGGGGCATGACATCGAGGTCCAGTGCGTCGAGCCGCGCGACTATTCGGGGTCGCTGACCGCGGTCCGGCTGCCGGAGGGCCGGAGCGCCGACGGGTTGCGCGCGGCTGATCCTCGAGCGTTTCAACATGAGCCTCGGCAACGGGCTTGGCATCCTCAAGGATCGTGTGTTCCGCATCGGCCACCTCGGCGACTTCAACGACCTGTCGCTGATCGGCACGCTTGGCGGGGTCGAGATGGGGCTGCGGATCGCCGGCATTCCCCACGCCGACGGCGGGGTCGACGCGGCGATGGCCGTGCTCGTCGCCACGCAGGCATGACGGCCGCGATGGAGGGGCACGCGAGATCGCCCGGATCGTCTGGTCGCAACGCACCTGCGCCATGCAGACCACGGTTTCGCCGCCGCTGAATTGTCGGGCCTGCTTCGGTCAATGCAGGCGACGAGGAGCCTACAGCCAGCGTCGAGACCGGGCGAAATAGTCCTCCGCCTGTTGGCCGAAAGTGGCGCGGAGCCGATCCTCTTCATCCAAGACAAAGCGGCGGGTGACGACCAGCGGGAAGACCAAGACCGGCAAGAGCGCGGTTATCGACCCAAGGACGATTGCCCAACCGAGAAGCATGGCCGTCATGCCGGTATAGATCGGGTTTCGGTTGAGGCGAAAATGATACTCAGCCAACAGGACTTTGGGGGTGTTGCGCGGTTCAAGGGGTGTCTGCTTCTGCAGGAAGAGAGCGGCGGCGGTCGCCGCCCATATGAAACCGAGACCAAAGATGGCCCATCCGAGCCAGTCGGGCAGGTCGATCGCCACGACCGGTGTCCATTTCGCCATCAGCCAAGAGATCGCTCCGCAGCCTAGAAACCAGACCGGCGGAAGATCGGGGAAATCCTTCATGCCACGGCTCGTCCAAATCCTGCCGGCGCCGTCGCAATCTAGCGCCGGGAGATTCCGCGAAAATTAATCCACCAGAGCAAGCCGAGGCCGCAGATCAAGACGGCAATGCCGATATATAGCCATTGCGACTGCCCCGTCATAAAGCTGCCGCCAATGATATTCGCTCCCTGAAGCATCCAGATGAGGCCGCCGACGATCATGACGATGGCGACAATATTTCCCCCGAGCCTCATGTTCTATCCTTCAGGTCCTCGGACGTTTCCCGAGGGACGGTGCGGATGCCCGAATTGTTAACCGCGAACTGGAAAGATAAGCGGAAATGGGGCGAGGCTGGCCAGAATAGTGGTTCATCGGGAGATGGCCGTATGACGGAGAATTTGGTCCGAACCTTCGCCAGATTGGCCAAGGACGAGGTCGGCACGACGTCCATTGAATATGCCCTGATAGGCACGCTGGTCAGCGTGGCAATCTTAGTGGGTGCTATCGCTCTCGGCGACCAATTAGGCGCGATGTACTCGGACTTGGCGAGCAAATTCAAGTAGGACTCATGTCGTCGGTAATTGGTCGAGGTCGCTTATGATCCGAATTGCTTTCTGATGAACGACCGAACGCTGCTCAGCACTCAGACCTTCCGGGGGCCACAGGTATCCGGAATTCAAAAACGCCCCGCCGCCGATCCAAAGCACGTCCACGGCCAACCACAGCCTGAAGAACCCGCGCCGGAAGTTGGTACTCATGGTGCGCCACGATCAGCCCGAAGGCTGGGGCAGTCAATGTCGCGAGTTCTCACCCCGCCAGCCTAGATACGGCCATAATTGCCAGCCCACGCCGGCATTCACCGCTCTGGCACCGGCTTCCACTCCCGCGCCATGCGCTGCGCCTCGGCGATCTGGTCAGGAGTCATTCGATCGGCGACAATATCGCGTTGCTCCTTGGCAGAATTGCTGCCCTGCGCCGCGGCTAAACTGAACCACATGTGAGCGAGAACGTAATCCTGCGGCACGCCATCGCCACGAAGATACATCCAGGCGAGAGCACTCTGGGCGAGGAGGTAGCCCTGCTCGGCCGCGCTCCGATACCACCTCGCCGCCTTGCCGTCGCTCGGTGGCACGTCTTGGCCGCCAGAGTACATATTTCCGCCGCTGGAATACGCATTGCCGAGGATGTACTGGGAGATAGCATCACCCTGCTCGGCAAACATGATCGTGAGTTGCGTTGCCTCGGCGTAGTCACGGCGGGAAATTGAAGCGTTGATATCTTCCCTTAGCGGCGCAGCCGCTGCTACGCCCGCCAGCACGACGACAGCACCAATTCCGGCGACCAGATACTTTAGCACGGCGAGACCCTCCCAGCGCCGAGCCAACCTACCTCATTCGGATATTATTGAAAGAAATAGACGCCGATCATAGGGCTTGCCGCCCTCGTTGACAGGCGCCCACCCGCCGCCAACTCGGCCGAGCGCCCGCAGGGCTCATCGGCCATCTGGCTGGCGGACAGGGACAATTTTCAAACACCAACCGTTGCCAGGCTGAGTGACCGATCGAACGAGTGACGGAGGTTGGGTTGCAGGAAGCAGAGGTTAGGGTAAGATCCCACTAAGTCACAAATACATGCTATATATCACATATTAGATGAATAATCTGGCGGAGAGGGAGGGATTCGAACCCTCGGAACGCTTGCGCGCTCAACGGTTTTCGAGACCGCCCCGTTCGACCACTCCGGCACCTCTCCGTCTGAAGGCCTGGTCGGCGCGGCGGACCATACACGAGGGGCGCCGGTCGGAACAAGGCATCAGATGGGGGTTGATGTCGCGTCTGGCAAACCGCCGCGAACCGTCAGTCGATCCTGGCGAAACGCGGATGTTTGCGCAGGAAATCGAAGTCGCAGCCATCCTCCGCCTGCAGAACCTGATCGAGGTAGAGCTTGAGATAGCCCCGACCGCCCGGCATTTCCGGCGGCTTCCACTTTGTCCGGCGCTCGGCGAGAACGGATTCACGCACCAGAAGCTCGATTCGGCCGGCGGCCACGTCGAGGGAGATCTGGTCGCCGTTCTCGACCAGGGCGAGCGGCCCGCCGATCGCCGCTTCGGGGCTGACATGGAGGACGATGGTGCCGAAGGCGGTGCCGCTCATCCGGGCGTCTGATATCCGGACCATGTCCTTGACGCCGGCGGCGGCCAGTTTTCTGGGAATCGGGAGATAACCGGCTTCGGGCATGCCGGGCGCGCCTTTCGGGCCGGCATTGCGCAGGACGAGGATGTCGTCCGGCCCGACGTCGAGGTCGGGCAAGTCGATCCGCTCGGCGAGGTCCTGCAGCGAATCGAACACCACCGCGCGGCCGCTATGCTTGAGGAGGGCGGGTGTCGCGGCCGCCTGCTTGATCAGCGCGCCATTCGGCGCAAGGTTGCCGCCGAGAACCCGCATGCCGCCGCCCTGGTGGATCGGGTCGGATAGCGGGCGCACCACGTCCTGTGGCCAAGGCGCGGGCGCGGCGGCGATATCCTCGCCGAGGGTCCTGCCGCTGACGGTGCGACAGCTGGTATCCAGCATTGCCGCGATCTCGCGAAGGACGGGCGCCAGCCCGCCGGCCTTGTTGAGGTCTTCCATGTAATGCTGGCCGGACGGCTTGAGGTCGACCAGCACCGGCGTCTCCCTGCCCATCTGGTCGAAGGCGTCGAAATCGATGGCGATGCCGAGGCGGCCGGCGATCGCGGCCAGATGGATCAGGCCGTTGGTCGAGCCGCCGATCGCCTGCAGGACGCGCAGCGCATTGTCGAAGGCGGGCTTGGTCATGATCTCGCTCGGCCGAAGCTTTTCCGCGGCAAGCGCCACGGCGCGAGCCCCGGTCGCCTCGGCGTGGCGGAGGCGGTCGGCGTCGACCGCGGGAATCGCGGCGCCGCCCGGCAGCATCATCCCCAGCGCCTCGGTGACGAGCGCCATGGTGCTCGCCGTCCCCATCACCATGCAGGTGCCGGGACCGGGGGCGAGCTTGCCGCTGATGGCCTCGGTTTCCGCCTCGCTCACCGTTCCGGCGCGGTGCATCGCCCAGAAGCGGCGGCAGTCGGTGCAGGCGCCGAGCCGTTCGCCGCGATAGCTGCCGGTGATCATCGGGCCGGTGACTTCCATGATCGCCGGCAGGTCGACGCTTGCCGCGGCCATCAGCAGCGCCGGTACGGTCTTGTCGCAGCCGCCGATCAGCACCACCGAATCCATCGGCTGGGCGCGGATCATTTCCTCGGCGTCCATCGCCATCAGGTTGCGCAGGAACATCGACGTCGGATGCGAGAAGGACTCATGCATCGAGATGATCGGAAATTCGATCGGCAATCCGCCGGCCAGCATCACCCCGCGCTTGATCGCCTCGATCAGGTCGGGGACGTTGCGATGGCAGGCATTATAGCCGGAGAAAGTGTTGGTGATGCCGACGATCGGACGGTCGAGCGCGGAATCGGAATAGCCCATCGCCTTGATGAAGGCCTTGCGGAGGAAAAGGGAGAATCCGGCGTCGCCGTAGTTGGCGAGGCCTTTTCTCATGCCGGACGGAGTATCGGTCATGGCGCGTCGACTTCTCGGGCGGGATCGGGCACGGCGCTGTCGTCATAGGTCATGGCGTGGACGGCTGTCGATGCCGGGCCAGCGCCTCTCAAACGACCTTCCCGGCGGCGGGCCCGGCTGCGCCGTCGCCCTTCGCGCCGTTCCGATCGATGGCGTCGACATTCAGCGGCGCGCTCTTTCCGCCGCATGGGGCGCGCCGTGAGGGCCTCTTGCGGAACCCCGGGACCACCATACTTAACAAAAGCCGGCGCATGCGCTTGCAGTCCTGTCGACGCAGGGTGAGTTCGGCTCGGGCGCCAAAGCAAGCATGGCCTCGGGTCGAAGGCAATTCATGCGCGCTACGGCCGGCGAGCGCGACGTTAAAACTTTGCGGAACATTTGACGGTAGTCTGCGTTTCAATACTTGATGTGCGCGGGCTTCGCATCGCTCACGAGAACAATTGGGAGACTGTCATGGCGACCACTACGGACAAGGATATGTCGGAAAATCTCGACAAGCTCCGCGCCGACATCGCGGCACTTTCAGCAACCGTCAAGACACTGGTTGCCGATACGTCGGGCATCCAGTCGACGCTGAAGAAGAAATTCGACGAGACGACCCGTCAGGCGAGCTCGATGGGCGAGAAGATCATCAAGGACGCGACCGACATGAGCAACGACGCGCTCCACGCGGCCGCTCGCCAGGCCTCGAACACCATCGACGAGGTCGAGGTCAAGATCACGCGAAATCCCTTTGCTTCGGTCCTGATCGCTCTCGGCGTCGGCTTCGCCATCGGCCTTCTCAACCGGCGGTGATCTGACATGATGCTGGGGGGCGTCCTCAACGCGGCGCGTCTCGGCGCGCGCATGGCGCGCGACGAGGCCAAGGCAGCGATCAACCGCGCGGTCACGAATGCTGCGTTCGCGGTTGGTGTGGGTATTCTCGCCCTCCTGACCTTCGCCTTCGCACTCGCCGCCTTCACCGTGTGGCTGTCGCACAAGATCGGCACGGTGCCGGCGCTTGGTTTCATCGCACTCGGTTTTCTCGTCCTGGCGATCGTCGTCTACATCGTCTGGAAGGTGTCGATGCGGGAGAAGAAGCCGGGCCGCAGGCCGCCTGCCGCGGCCTATGCATCCGCTTCCGACGAGGGCGCAACGCAAGCCGGCCAGGAGCCGCCTCCCGGCTCGGCGATCGGATCGCTGGGCGTGGTGGCCCTCGTCGGGTTCATCCTGGCAAGGCAGCTTTTTCGCCGCTGAGCGTGCCGGCTCGTCCCCGTGGAACCGGAACGGTTCGGGGGCGTTGTCGGTGACGTTCCCTTGGCGTCCAGCCGAGGGCTTTCGCTATGGCAGGGGCGGCATGGTCGCGGATCTCAGCAATCACAATGGCGCCGAAACGGCAGCCGGCGATCGCGGACGGCCGTATCCGCCGACTTTTGCCGTCTCGATCGTCGGAAGCTTTCTGATCCTGCTTTGCGGCGCCCTGTATCTCGGCCGGGCGCTGTTCCTGCCGATCATCCTTGCCCTTCTCCTCGCCCTGACATTCATGCCGATCGTCCGGAACCTTGCCCGCCGCGGCATTCCGCCCGCGGTGTCGGCGGTCCTCCTCGTCGCGGCGATCGGCGGCGTGAGCCTCGGGGCATCGATTCTGCTGGCCAATCCGGTCACCCAGGTGATCGAGGAGGCCCCACGGACGATTCGCGAGCTCCGCCAAAGGTTCAACTATTCCGGGGGCACGGTGTCGGCGCTGGTCGAAGCGAGCAAGCAGGTCGAGGATATGACGGACGGTTCCGGCTCCGTCGACAAGCCCCAGAAGGTGATCATCGCCCAGCCGGGGATCCTGTCATGGGCCGCCGACACCTTCTCCGGCATCGGCTCGACCCTGGTCGCGACGTTCATTCTCGCGGCATTCCTGCTCGCCTCCGGCGACCTGTTCCTGCAGAAGATCGTCCGCATCCTGCCGACGCTCCACGACAAGAAGCGCTCGGTCCGCATCGTCCACGACATCGAATACGAAGTCTCGCGATACATCCTGACGATCACGGTCATCAACGCCTGCTTCGGCACGATCATCGGACTGGCGATGATGGCGTTTGGCATGCCCAACCCCCTGATGTGGGGCATCGCGGCGGCGCTGCTCAACTATGTCCCGTATCTCGGCGCGCTGGTGGCCATTGCATTGATCGCGGCGACGGCGATCGTCACTTTCCCGACCCTGACGATGGCGGCCTTTCCGCCGGTCGCCTACCTCATCGTCAATCTTGCCGAGGGGACTGTCATCACGCCGCTCATCCTCGGAAGACGCCTCGAGCTGAACGCGGTCGTCATCCTGATCGCCCTGGCCTTCTGCGGCTGGCTGTGGGGTATCGTCGGGGTGCTGATCGCGGTGCCGCTCCTCGTTGTCGTCAAGGTGTTCTGCGACCATCTGCCGAAGCTCGCGACCTTTGGCGAGTTCCTGTCCGGCGAGGCGCCGACATTGGCGGAGGTGGCAGCGGCGGCGTCGGCATCGGAGCCGGCCAAGGAGGTCACCTCGGACAACCCCGGCGGCGCCTGAGGGGCAGCGCGGCCTTTCCTTACCCGGTGGTCTTGGGTTATTGAGCGGCAGCCGCGGCGTCCGCCGCGTTTCCCTTTCCGCCAGCGTCGGGAGTTATCACCGAGATGATCATCGTTACCGGAGGAAGCGGCAAGCTCGGGCGAGCCTGCGTCAAGGACCTGATGGACCATGGCTATACCGTCACCTCGATCGATCTGACCCCGCCGCCTGGCCAGCACAACCCGCCGGAGCCGGGCGACGTCACCTTCAGCCGGGCGGATATCACGGAATTCGGGCAGGCGATGGCGGCCCTGTCGATGATCGACGAGCGGGTCGAGAAGGTCACCGGCGTCGTTCATCTCGCCGCGATCCCGGCGCCCGGCCAGGCGACGAACCACGTCACCTTCGAGACCAACATCATTTCGACCTACAACATCTTCGAAGCCGCGCGGCAGCTCGGTATCAAGAATGTCGTCTGGGCCTCCAGCGAAACCGTCTTCGGCATCCCCTATCCGAACGGTCCCGCCTACGCGCCGGTCGACGAAGAGATCGAACGTCCCGAGACGGCCTATTCCCTGTCCAAGCTGCTGGGGGAGAAGATGGCCGAGCAGTTCTGCCGCTGGGACCCCGAGATGAAGATCATCGGCCTGCGCTTCTCGAATGTCATGGAGCCCGGCGACTACGTGAACTTCCCGAAGTTCGACGCCGATGCCCGCTCGCGGCATTTCAACCTGTGGACCTATATCGACGCGCGCGACGGCTCCCAGGCGATCCGGCTGGCCCTCGAATCCGATCTCAAGGGCGCGGAAGTCTTCGGCATCGCCAATGCCCATTCGGTGATGAGCAGGAGCAACGATTCGCTGCTCGACGAGGTCTTTCCGGGGACGGAGCGCAAGCGGCCGTTCGAGGATAACGAATCCCTCATTTCGATCGAGAAAGCGCGGCGCGTCCTCGGCTATGAGCCGAAATACGTCTGGCGCGATCTGATCAAGTCCTAGGCGTCCGCCCATGTCGGAGACCGCCGTCGGCGAGAATGGAATGGTTGTCGCCCCGCACCGGGCGGCGGCCGAGGCCGGAGCGGAGGTGCTCAGGGCCGGCGGCAATGCGGTCGAGGCGATGATCGCCGCCGCGGCGACGATCGCGGTCGTCTACCCGCATATGAACGGGATCGGCGGCGACGCCTTCTTCCTCATCGCCGAACCGGGCAGGCCGCCTCGGGTGATCGACGCCTGCGGCCGGGCGGGTTCGCTCGCCTCGATCGAGCGCTACCGGGCGAAAGGTTACGACGAGATCCCATCCCGGGGTGCGGACGCGGCGCTGACCGTCGCCGGCGCGGTATCCGGCTGGCTGCTGGCCAGCGAGGTCGCCGAGGTCTCTCGGCGGACGCATGCCGCGGCGGGACCTGCTTGGCGCTGCCCTCCGCCATGCGAAGGAGGGGCATGCCGTCACGCGATCCTTCGTCCGTTGCATTGCCGACGATCGCTCCTCGGTCACCTCGGTGCCCGGGTTTGCCGAGCATTTCATGGTCGACGGCAAACCGCCGGAAATAGGTTCGCCATTCGTCCAGGAACGCCTCGCCGATACGCTGGACCAGCTTGCCCGCGCCGGCTTTGCCGACTTCTATCGGGGCGACATCGCGGCGGCGATCGCGGCCGATCTCGAAGCTGCGGAATCGCCGGTGACCCGCGACGATCTGCGAAAGCAGGAAGCCCGCCTGACCGCGCCATTGTCGGTCCCGGTCGCCGATGCGACGCTGTTCAACACGCCGCCGCCGACCCAGGGGCTGGCGTCACTCATCATCCTCGCCCTGTTCGACCGGCTCGGCGTCAAGCGCGGCGAGAGCTTCGAGCATATCCACGGTCTGATCGAGGCGACCAAGCAGGCATTCCAGGTTCGCGACAGCGAGATCCGCGATCCCGACCATGTCGGCGATATCGGCCGCTATCTCGAAGCCGGTTGGCTCGATGCCGCGGCGGCGCGGATCGACATGGCAAAGGCCGGGCCGTGGCCGCCCGGGAACGGCGACGGCGACACCATCTGGATGGGGGCGATCGACGGCAACGGGCTTGCCGTCTCCTTCATCCAGTCGCTCTACTGGGAGTTCGGTTCCGGTGTCGTGCTGCCGTCGACGGGCATCGCGTGGCAGAACCGGGGGATCAGCTTCTCGCTCGACGAAGCATCGTCCAATCCGCTCCGCCCGGGGCGCAAGCCTTTCCACACCCTCAATCCGGCCTTCGCCCGGTTCAAGGATGGGCGGAGCATGGTCTACGGGTCGATGGGCGGCGACGGCCAACCGCAATTCCAGTCGGCGATCTTCACCCGCCATGCCCGCTTCGGCATGGACCCGGCCGACGCGATCGCGGCGCCGCGCTGGCGCTGGGGCCGGACCTGGGGCGAGGGCCAGGCGGGGGTCGAAGTCGAGAACCGTTTCGATCCGGACCTGATTTCCGCGCTTGAGCGGGCCGGTCACACGGTCAATGTTCTGGATATGCCCTATTCCGACGGCATGGGCCATGCCGGCATGATCATCCTCGGCCCCGACGGCCGCTTCACCGGGGCTTCCGATCCGCGCTGCGACGGCGAAGCGGTCGCCGCGTGACACCCAACAGATAGGCTCCAGCCGATGCTCATTCCCGCCGATCCCGTCAATGCGTTCGTCGACTATCCCGATACCCCTGTCCCGAACGCCGAAACGGGGCCGCTCGCCGGGCTGACCTTCGCGGTCAAGGACATCTTCGACGTCGCTGGCTATCCGACCGGATGCGGCAACCCCGAGAAGCGCGCCGACAGCGAGCCGGCCAAGGTTCATGCCCCGGCGGTCAGGATGCTCCTCGATGCCGGCGCCCGCTTCGTCGGCAAGACCCACACGGCGGAACTCGCCTTCTCGCTGGACGGCACGAATACCCATTACGGCACGCCGATCAATCCGGCCGCGCCCGACCGGGTGCCGGGCGGGTCGTCGTCGGGGTCGGCCTCGGCCGTCGCCGCGGGCCTCGTCGACATCGCTCTCGGCAGCGATACGGGCGGGTCGGTGCGCGCGCCGGCGTCCTTCTGCGGCATCGTCGGGTTGCGTCCGACTTTCGGTCGGATCGCCATCGACAATGTCATGCCGCTTGGAGAGAGCCTCGACACGGTCGGCTGGTTCACCCGCGATATCGATCTCTATGACCGGGTTGGCGCGGTCATGCTCGGCGACGACGTCGAAGGACCGCCTCTGGCGCGGATGATCGTGGCCGAGGACGCCTTCGCTTGCCTGATGGGGGAAGACGCGGCGTCGGCGCTGCAGCCCGCCGTCGATCAGCTCACTGCGGCCTTTGGCGAGGCGGATCGGCAGGCCCTGGCGCCTCGGGGTCTCGCCGAATGGCAGCAGGTCTTTCGGATGACCCAGGGCTTCGAGGCCTGGCGCTACCATGGCCCCTGGATCGAGAAGCGGAAGCCGAACCTGATGGACGCCGTCCGCGGCCGGTTCGATGCGGCGAGCCGGATCTCGCCGTCCGACTATCGCACGGCCGCCGCTGAAAGGCGCGCCGTACGGGAGCGGGTTCAGGGCATCCTCGGGGACGATGGTTTCATCGTTCTGCCGACCCTGCCGTCGGTTGCTCCGCTTGTCCGGTCGAGCGAAGCCGAGCTCGAGGCGTTCCGGTCCCGCGCCTTGTCGATGCTGTGCACGGCCGGACTGGCAGGCGTGCCGCAGATTTCGCTGCCGGTGGCGACGGTCGACGGCGCTCCGCTCGGGCTGTCGCTGATCGGGCCGCCGGGCCGGGACCGGGCGTTGATCGCGCTCGGACGGACGGTGCTCGCTCCGGCCTAGGGGCCCATCCGAGGACGAGGCGATGAAGCCGCTCTGTTTCGTGCTGATGCCGTTCGGCCGCAAACCGGAAGGGACCGGGCGGATCATCGACTTCGACGCGGTCTACAACCAGATCATCGCGCCCGGTGTCGAAGCGGCCGGGATGGAGCCGATCCGGGCCGACCAGGAAGAGATCGGCGGCACCATCCACAAGCCGATGTTCGAGCGGCTGATGCTCTGCGACTATGCCATCGCCGATGTCACCGGCGCCAACCCCAACGTCTATTACGAACTCGGCATCCGCCATGCGTTGCGGCCGCGCAGCACGGTCATCATCTTCGCCGAGAATACCGCGCTTCCTTTCGATATCGCCCAGCAGCGCGGCGCCCCGTACCGTCTCGACGCCTCCGGTGGCATCGTCGATGCAGAGGGTGACCGCGCCCTGATCGCGCGTCGGCTCCGCGCCGCGGACGAGAATGCCCACGACGACAGTCCGCTGTTCCAGATGATTGACGGCATGCCGCGTGTCGAGGTCGATCACGCCAAGACCGATATCTTCCGGGACCAGGTGGCGATCGCCAGGGAATACCGGACGGCGCTGGCGAAGGCGCGAAAGCAAGGGGTCGACGCCGTCCGCGCGGTCGCCGCCGATCCGCAGCTCGCCGAACTGCGCAATGTCGAGGCCGGGGTGATCATCGACCTGCTGCTGTCCTACCGGGCGGTCGGCACCGCCGAGGGCTGCCAGGAGATGATCGACCTCCACGCGCGCATGCCGAAGGAATTGCAGCATGCGCGGATGGTTCGCGAACAGCTCGGCTTCGCGCTCAACCGGGTCGGCCGGTCGGATGATGCCGAACGGGTTCTTCTCGAGGTGATCAAGGAATTTGGCCCGAACAGCGAAACCAACGGGCTGCTCGGCCGAGTCTACAAGGATCTCTGGGAGAAGGCGAAAAAGGATGGCCAGCGGATCCCGGCCCGCGGTTACCTCCGCCGCGCGATCGAGACGTATCGCGCCGGCTTCGAGGCCGACTGGCGCGATCCCTATCCCGGCGTCAATGCCGTCACCCTGATGGAGATCCAGGAGAAGCCCGATCCGGCCCAGGCCGATCTCCTGCCGGTTGTCCGCTATGCCGCGTCCCAGCGCGCCAACCGCGAGGGCGGCGAGGCGGGCGACTACTGGGATCACGCGACCCTGCTCGAGCTCGCTGTGTTGGCGCGAGACGAGGAGGGCGCCGAAGAGGCCGCGGCGACGGCGCTTTCGCTGGTTCGCGAGCCCTGGGAGCCGGCGACGACGGCGCGCAATCTCAGGCTGATCCGCGAAGCACGCGAGGCGCGGGGCGAGGACGTCGCGTGGCTTGCCGAACTCGAGGAAGCGCTCGCCGACGCCGAGGCGCGGATGCAGGCGGGCTGAGACAAAAGGCGCAGGGAAAACCGGCCGGCCTGCCTCGATAAAGCCGCAGTGTCTTGGCCATCAAGGGACGGGGATCATTCCGCATGCGACCATCCAGGGGTACGATTGCCGTTGCGTTTCTGCTCGCGGGAACCGCGGGCGCCAACGCGCACCCGCATGTCCTGGTCGATGCCCGGGCGGAGATCGTCTTCGACCCGAGTGGCAAGATGACGGCCGTCCGTAACATCTGGCAGTTCGACGAGGCCTTCACGGCCTTCGCGGTCCAGGGTCTCGATACGAACGACGACGGCGAATTGAGCGATGCCGAGCTCGAGCCGCTCGCCAAGGTCAATGTCGAATCGCTCCAGGAATACGACTTCTTCACCTTCCTCACCGTCGGCGGGAAGAACATTT
Organism: uncultured Alphaproteobacteria bacterium; assembly: GCA_963812275.1. GTDB lineage: Bacteria > Pseudomonadota > Alphaproteobacteria > Rhizobiales > Kaistiaceae > Bauldia. Next base: position 187,636 of record CAWEUQ010000022.1, read on the forward strand.
CGTTCCGGCCGCCGGAGGAATATTTCCTGCAATTTTACAGTGGCCGGTTGACGCTTTTCTACACCTTGCCGCTCAAGACGCCCGTCGCCGCCGGGAAGGGGACGACACTCGAGGTCTTCGATCCGGAATATTTCGTCGCCTTCAACTTCGTCGAGGACACGCCGATCGCCCTTGTCGACGCACCGGCCGGCTGCGACGCCACCTACCAGCCGCCACACGAGCTCGACGCCCAGACAATGGCGGTGCTCAGCGCCATTCCCGCCGACCAGCATGATCTTCCGCCGGCATTGCAGGATGCCGCGGCGGGTCTCGCCAGCCTGATCAGGGTCGCGTGCCCGTAGGGCGCTCCCATATCGCGCTGGCGGCGGTCATCGCGGCCGCCTGCCTCTGCCTGACCCTGCAGGATGCATCGGCCGCGCAATCCCCCTTCGGTATCGCGACGCCGGATGGTTCGGGCGGCGGCTTCGGCGGTCCGCTCGGGCCGGTCTTCTTCTGGATCGCCCAGCGCCAGCGGGAGTTCTACCAGAGCCTGACCGCGTCGCTCTCGGCGTTCAAGGACAGCGGCGCAGCGGTCTGGGCGCTGCTCGGCCTGAGCTTCTTCTATGGCATCTTCCATGCCGCCGGGCCCGGCCACGGCAAGATGGTGATCAGTTCCTACCTGGTGGCATCCGGCGAGACGGTGCGGCGTGGCATCGTCATCGCCTTCGCGGCCGCGTTCGTCCAGGCGGTCACTGCGGTGGTGGTGGTCGGCATCGCCGCGGCGATCCTCCATGTGACGGCGCAGACCATGACGGTGGCGACCGACTGGCTGGAGATCGGCAGCTATGCGCTGATCGTCGTCGTCGGCGCCTGGCTCCTGTGGTCGAAGACCGTCGGCGGCGGCCACCATCACCACCATCATCATCACCATATGCCGGTTCCCGCCGCGGCACATGCTGACCATGACCATGGTCACGACCATCACCACGACCACGATCATAACCACGCGCACGATCATCATCACGATCACGACGATTGCCACGCCCACACGATCGCCCCCGCGCCCGCTGCGACGACCCTTCACCCGAACCCGCTGGCCCGGGCGTGGTCGGCGATCCTCGGCGTCGGTATCCGGCCCTGCTCGGGCGCCATCATCATTCTTGTCTTCGCGCTGTCGCAGGGACTGTTCATGGCGGGCGTCGCCGCCACCTTCGTCATGGCGATCGGCACCGGCATCACCGTCGCCGCGCTGGCGACGCTGGCGGTCTCGGCCAAGGGTGTCGCGATGCGGCTCGCCGGGGCCGAATCCGGCACCGGGCGCTATGTTCTGCGGGGTATCGAGATCGCCGGCGCGCTGCTTGTCCTCGTGGTCGGGCTGCTGCTTCTCGGCGGCGCGCTGTCGGCCGAACTCGCAGGGTGATCGGCCGCCTCCGCTATTCGGCGGCAGCGGGGCGCGTCATCCGGGTCGCCATATAGGCCCTGACCGCCTCGCCGAAGGCTGCGAAGAGCCGGGCCGAGGGTTCGTCGCTCGCAACCCAGTATTCGGGATGCCACTGGACACCGATGGCGAAGCCCGGCGCACCGACCACGCGCACGGCCTCGATCGTGCCGTCGGGGGCGAGCGCTTCGACGGCGAGGCCGGCGGCCAGTTCGCCGATGCCCTGGCGATGGAGCGAGTTGACGCGGACCGTGCCGCTGCCGAGGACGCGGGCGAGTTCGCTGCCCGGCGCGATGGCGACGTCCTGGTGAATGGCGAAGCGCTCCGCCTGGATGTCGGAGACGGGCGCCCGGTGGTCGTCCCGGCCTTCGTGCTCGTGCAATTCGGAAATCAGCGTCCCACCGAGAGCAACGTTGAGTTCCTGCATGCCCCGGCAGATGGCGAAGAGCGGAACGCCCTTGCGAAGGGCCGCCGCGATCAGGGCGAAACTCGCGGCGTCGCGGGCGGTGTCGTAGGGTTCGGACGTCGGATCCGCCTTCTTGCCGTAGCGCTCGGGATGGACGTTGCTCCGGCTCCCGGTCAGCAAGACGCCGTCGATGCGGTCAAGAAACGCGTCGGCGTCGATGGCGTCGGCCATCGACGGCAGGATCACCGGAATGCCGCCAAATCCGCTGATGATCGCCCGGAGATAAGGCTCGGCCGCGGCGTGCCAGCGATAGCCGTCGATTTCCTTGACGTCGGCCGGCACGGCGATGAGGGGGCGCTCGAACATGGCGCATATTTCGGCAGTGTCGGGCGGAGATCAAGAGACTCCAGGCACGCTTGACAGAATCCGGGAAAAACAAGTCTGTTCCCGGCAGTGGGCGCGGAAGTCGTCGGCCACGTAATCCGGGAGGACTGTGTCTTATGGATCGTCGTTCATTCATCAGGAATGCAGGGCTGGCAACGGGTGCCGCCGCCGTCGGTGCCGCGAGCCTCGCGGCTCCGGCCATCGCCCAGTCCATGCCGAAAATCACATGGCGCCTGACGTCGTCATTCCCCAAGTCGCTGGACACGGTTTATGCCGGCGCCGAGACCATCGCCAACTATGTCCGGGAGGGGACGGACGGTAATTTCACGATCCAGGTCTTCGCGGGAGGCGAACTCGTACCCGGGCTGAAGGCGGCTGACGCCGCCGCCGCCGGGACCGTCGAAATGGCCCATACCGCAAGCTACTACTATTGGGGCAAGGACCCGACCTATGCGCTCGGGCACCGCGATCCCCTTCGGCCTCAATGCCCGCCAGCAGAACGCCTGGTTCTACTACGGCAACGGCAACACCCTGATGAACGAATTCTATGCGACCCAGGGCCTCTACGGGTTGCCCTGTGGCAATACCGGCGCGCAGATGGGCGGCTGGTTCCGCAAGGAGATCAATACCGTCGCCGATCTCGAGGGCCTCAAGATGCGGATCAGCGGCATGGCGGGCAAGGTCGTGGAGAAGCTCGGCGTCGTGCCGCAACAGATCGCCGGCGGCGACATCTATCCGGCGCTCGAGAAGGGCACCATCGACGCCACCGAGTGGGTCGGGCCCTATGATGACCTCAAGCTCGGCTTCTACAAGGTCGCCAAATACTACTACTACCCGGCGTGGTGGGAGGGCGGTCCGGTGCTGCACGCTCTCGTCAACCTGGACAAATGGAATTCCCTGCCGAAGTCCTACCAGGCGATCCTCACGACGGCTTGCCAGGCCGCCGATACCGACATGCTTGCCAGCTACGACTACAAGAACCCGTCTGCCTTGCGGCAACTCGTGGCGAACGGCGCGCTGCTGCGTCCCTTCAGCCAGGAAATCATGTCCGCCTGCTTCGATGCGGCCACCGAGACCTACGCCGAGATCACCGCGGTCAACCCGACCTTCAAGAAGATCTACGACGACATGATCGCGTTCCGGAAGGACGCTTATCTCTGGGCGCAGCTTGCGGAATATTCCTACGACACCTTCATGATGCTGCAGCAGCGCGCCGACAAGCTCTGAGGTTTCGAGACGCGGGAGGCGAGGCCCCGGGGCAATTCCCCCGGGGCTTTTTCGCGACACGCCGGATCGGGGAACGCCTTGGCAGCGGACGCGACATATCGATGGAGGCAGGCGCGGACCGGCGATCTCGCCGCGATGATGCGGATCGCCGAAATCGTGCATCCGGCCTATCCCGAGGAGCCGTCGGTCTTCGCCGAACGACTCGCCCTTTATCCGGAAGGCGTGCTGGTCGTCGCCGGTGCCGAGGTCGGGGGCTATGTCCTCAGCCATCCGTGGCTGCTCGATCGGCCGCCGGACCTGAATACGTTGCTCGGCGCGCTGCCCGAGGCGCCCGACACCTATTACATCCACGACATCGCCATGCTGCCGGAACTGCGCGGTCGGGGGCTGGCGCGAACCGCGATCGAGATGCTTGTCGCGCGCGCCGCCGGCGAGGGATTTTCGACCGTCTCCCTGGTGTCCGTCATCGCCCAATCCTGGTGGTCGGCCTTCGGCTTCCATGATGCCAGCGACAGGATCGCGCGCGAGAAGCTCCTCAGCTACGGTGGCAACGCGCGATACATGATCCGCGCGATTGGCGGGGGCGATCGCCGATGAGGGATCGCCGTTTCGTTATTTGAAGCTCGGCGGTTGGGACAGATCGAAGGCGGGGCCGGTCGGCGGCGGCTTCGGTTCGGAGCCGGGATGGGGGCGTTGCAGTCCGCCGGCGTCTCCACCGGGCGGACCTTGGAGACCGCCTTCGCTCCCACCCAGCGGCGGCAGCTCGATGTGAATATCGCCCGGGTCGACGGTCGACACCTCGTCCTTGTAGTGGGTGACGATCGGCGGATAGGCGATAACGATGGCGACCATCGCCATCTGGATCGCGATGAAGGGAAGGGCGCCGAGGTAGATTTCCGTGGTCTTGATGCCAGGCAGCGTGCGCCCCGAAACACCGTCCTGCCACGGACGCGATGGGGTGACCGAGCGCAGGTAGAACAGCGCGAAGCCGAAGGGCGGCGTCAGGAAGGACGCCTGCAGGTTCAGCCCGAGGATGATGCCGAACCAGATCAGGTCGATGCCGAGCTTGTCGGCGACCGGCGCCAGCAGCGGTACCAGGATGAAGGCGATCTCGAAGAAATCGAGGAAACAGCCGAGGATGAAGACGATGATCGTCACGACGATCAGGAAGCCGTATTCGCCGCCCGGCAGGCCGAGCAGCAGTTCCTCGACCCAGATGTTGCCGTTGACGCCGTAGAAGGTCAGGCCGAAAACCCGCGCCCCGATCAGGATGAACATGACGAAGGCGGAGAGCTTGGTGGTCGATTCGAGCGCCTGCTTGAGGGTCGGAAGGTTGAGCCGCCGCTTGAGAAACGCCAGGACCAGCGCGCCGGTGGCGCCCATTGCGCCGGCTTCGGTCGGCGTCGCGATGCCGAGGAAGATCGTACCGAGGACCAGAAAGATCAGGGCCAACGGCGGGATGAGGACGATGATCACCTGCTCGGCCAGCTTCGACAGCAAGCCTAGACGGAAATGGCGGTTGGCCAGGCTGAAACCGTAGACGACAAGCGTGGCGACGATCGCCGACCAGACCAGGCGGGTCTCGTAGCGGAGATCTGCGAAGACGAAATGGTAGGCGAGCCGATAGATGGCCGCCCCGGCCGCAAGTGCTGCGACCAGCGACATCACGCCACTGCCCAGCGTTCGCGCCTCTTTCGGAAGGGCCGGCGCCGCGTCCGGTCGCAGGATGGTGACGACGAAGACATAGACGCAGTAGAGCGCGACCAGCAGCAGGCCGGGATAGACCGCGCCGACATACATGTCGCCGACCGAGCGGCCGAGCTGGTCGGCCATGACGATCAGCACCAGCGACGGCGGAATCACCTGCGCCAGGGTTCCGGCGGCGGCGATGGTGCCGGTCGCCATGCGGCTGTTGTAGCCGTAGCGCATCATGATCGGCAGCGAGATCAGGCCCATGGCGATCACCGAGGCGGCGACCACGCCGGTGGTGGCGGCGAGCAGCGCGCCGACCAGTACGGCGGCATAGGCAAGCCCGCCGCGCACCGAGCCGAAGAGCTGGCCGATCGTATCCAGCAGGTCCTCGGCCATGCGCGATCGTTCGAGGATGATTCCCATGAAGGTGAAGAAGGGAATCGCGAGCAGCGTGTCGTTGCTCATCACGCCGAGGATTCGTTCGGGATTGGCCTGAAGCAGGGGCCAGGACAGGGTGATCTGGCTGGGTGCGAGTTCCGCGAGTTCGACGCCGGCGACGAAGAAGAGCAGTCCGCCGGCAGCGAGGGTGAACGCGACCGGATAGCCAAGCAACAGCATCGCCATCACCGTGACGAACATGATCGGCGCCAGATTGTGGGCGATCAGTTCGATCACACCCGAGGCCCGCGGCCCCGGCCGGGAAGACGCCGCATCGTCTCGGCAGCCGTCAGGTCCGCGAGGGAAGGGGGGAGCTCACCCTGCGGGCCGGTGTCGGGAATCCGGCCGGCGATGATCAGGCCGCGCTTGATGATCTCGGAAACCGCCTGGGCGCAGAGCAGGACGAATCCGGCGAGCACCAGGAACCTCGCCGGCCACAGAATCAGGCCGCCGGCGTTCGACGACATTTCGCCGGAGCGAAAGGCGGTCAGGAAGAATGGCCAGGAAAGATAGGCCATCAGGAAGACGAATGGCGACAGGAAGACGACATGGCAGACGAGGTCGATCCAGTCCCGTGTCCGCTTCGAGAACGTCGCCGAAAGGACATCGATGCGGATGTGTTCGTTGCGCAGCAACGTATAGGCGGCGGCCAGCATGAAGACCGCGCCGAAGAGGTACCATTGCATCTCGAGGAAGGCGTTCGACGACATGTCGAAAGCCTTGCGGACCACCGCGTTGCCGGCGCTGACCAGGACCGCGACAAGGATCAGCCACGATACCGCGCGGCCGATGAAGGCGGTCGTCGCGTCGATGGCGCGGCTGATCGCCAGCAATGCTCCCATTCGGCGTCCCCCGTGGCGGTCGTTGCCGCCGGTTTCTCGCAAACCTGCTCTGGTTGTCGGTCGTTGGCAAGCGCCACCCGGGGCCTGGAACCGGCCACGGTGACGCGGCGTTATCGGGGGTGGTCGGGGCGGATTTGAAGCGAGGACATGACCATGCCCGCCAAATCGAAGGCACAGCAGCAGGCCGCCGGCGCCGCCCTGTCGGCCAAGCGCGGCGAGACCAGGGTCAGCGAACTCAAGGGCGCTTCCCGCCAGATGTACGATTCGATGAGCGAGAAGCAGCTCGAGGCGTTCGCCGAGACGAAGCGGAAAGGCAAGCCGGAGCACGTCCGGAAGTCCGGCTGAGTCGGGGACGGAGATACGCCCCGCATGTGCTGAAGCGCTGCCGTTGCCGCCGTCTTGCCCGCCGAGCGATTTGCGCGCTTGGTCGGGTGAGCCTTCGTGACCTAGACTAGGGTGCCCTTTGCACCGGGCCGGAGGAAATCGATGCGCCTGGCGGCGGTCTCGCTCGGAGACAAATACGACCTCGGAAAGAGCCGGATTCTGCTGACCGGGACGCAGGCGGTCATCCGCCTCGTTCTGATGCAGCAGGCGCGCGACCGGCGGATGGGCAAGCATACCGCCGGCTATGTCACCGGCTACCGGGGCTCGCCGCTGGGCAGCCTCGATCAGCAATTCGCTCGCGCCGCCAATGTGTTGGCGCCGACCGACATCGTTTTTCAGCCGGCGGTCAACGAGGATCTGGCGGCGACGGCGCTGTGGGGATCGCAGCAGGCGGAAATGCGCGGAGAGGGCCGTTTCGACGGGGTTTTCGGCATCTGGTACGGCAAGGGACCGGGCGTGGATCGCTCCGGAGACGCCCTGAAACACGCCAATCTCGCCGGTGTGTCGCCCTGGGGCGGGGTTCTGGCGCTGATGGGCGACGACCATACCTGTGAATCATCGACCACCGCCCACCAGTCCGAATACGCCTTCGTCGACGCCATGATCCCGATCCTTTCGCCGGCCGGGGTCCAGGAGATTCTCGACTACGGGTTGTTCGGCATCGCCATGTCGCGCTTCACCGGCCTCTGGGTCGGGTTGAAATGCGTCAAGGACACGGTCGAGTCGACGGCGACCATCGACGGCTCGCTCGACCGGGTGGCGACGATCATTCCCGGCGCCTACCGGATGCCGCCGGGCGGCCTCGGCATTCGCCCGCGCGACCCGCCGCTGGCGCAGGAGGAGCGGCTGCACGAGAGCAAGATCGCGGCGGCGCTGGCCTTCCTGCGCGTCAACGTCCCGGACCGGCTGGTGCTCACCGGCGGCCGCGAACCGCGGCTCGGGATCATCACCGCCGGCAAGAGCTATCTCGACACCCTGCAGGCGCTCGACGACCTCGGGGTCGACGAAGCCCGCGCCGCCGCCCACGGCATCAAGCTCCTCAAGCTCGCCTGTACCTGGCCGATCGAACCGAACACCATCCGCCACTTCGCCCAGCGGCTGGAGAAGATCATCGTCGTCGAGGAGAAGCGCGGCCTGATCGAGTCCCAGGTCAAGGAGATCCTCTACGGCACGCGCAACCAGCCGGTCGTCGTCGGCAAGCGCGACGAAGGCGGCGAGTGGCTGCTGCCGTCGAAGGGCGCGCTCGATTCCAACCAGATCGCGATTGCGATCGGCGACCGTATTCTCGAGAAAATCCGCGACATGCAGCTCGACCGGAAGCTCGCCGGTCTCAAGGCGGCGGAGGCGCGTTTCGCCGAAGGCCACGACATCGCCACCCGCGGCTTCTATTTCTGTCCGGGCTGCCCCTACAACACCTCGACCGTGGTGCCGGAGGGCTCTCGCGCCTATGCCGGGATCGGCTGCCACTTCATGGTCCAGCGCGTCGGCCGGTCGACCGAGGGCTATACCCATATGGGCGCCGAAGGCGCCAACTGGATCGGCGAGGCGCCATTCTCCAGCCGCCGCCACGTCTTCCAGAATATCGGCGACGGCACCTACAACCACTCGGGCAGCCTGGCGCTTCGGGCGGCGGCGATCTCCGGCGTCAACATCACCTACCGGATCTACGTCAACGACGCGGTGGCGCTGACCGGCGGCCAGAAGGTCGACGGGGAAATGGGCGTCGACCAGATCGCCGCCGAGGTGCGGGCGGAAGGCGCGCGGCGAATCATCGTCGTCTCGGAAGAGCCTGACCGTTACCCGGTGACTGGAATGTGGCCGCCGGGCACGACGATCCTCCACCGCGACGACCTCGACGCGGCGCAGAAGGAACTGGCGGCGACCGACGGCCTTTCGGTGCTGATCTACGACCAGACCTGCGCGGCGGAGAAGCGGCGGCGGCGCAAGCGCGGCAAGCTCGCCGATCCGGACCGGCGGGTGATCATCAACGAACTGGTCTGCGAGGGATGTGGCGACTGCGGCGTCCAGTCGAACTGCGTCGCGATTACGCCACTCGAAACCGAATTCGGCCGCAAGCGGGCCATCGACCAGTCGTCCTGCAACAAGGACCTGTCCTGCCTCAAGGGCTTCTGCCCGAGCTTCGTCACCGTGCATGGCGCGCGCCCGCATGAACGCAGCGTCGAGACCGGGTTCGACCTGCCGGAACCCGTGCAGCCCGAATTCGACGGCGACTACGCGATCCTGGTCACCGGGGTCGGCGGGACGGGGGTCGTCACCATCGGCGCGCTGATCGCCATGGCCGCGCATCTCGAGGGCAAGGGCGTCGGGGCGATCGACATGGCCGGGCTCGCGCAGAAGGGCGGGCCGGTGACCAGCCATATCCGCATCGCGGCGACGCCGGCCGGAATCACAGCGATCCGGGTCGCGGCCGCCGGCGCCGATGCGCTGCTTGCCTGCGACATGGTGGTTGCCGGGTCGGCGCGTTCGCTGGCCGCGATCAATCCCGGCCGGACCCGCGCTTTCGTCAACACCCACGAGACCTATCCGGGCGAATTCACCCACGACGCCGACTTCACGCTGCCGACGCGCCGGCTGATCCAGGCGATCACCGAACGGGCCGGCGAGGCCGGGACGCGGACGATCGAGGCGACGCGGATCGCCACCGCACTCCTCGGCGATTCGATCGCCACCAACATGTTCATGCTCGGACTGGCTCTTCAGTCCGGCGCGATTCCCCTGTCGCCCGCCGCGATCGAGCAGGCGATCGAACTGAACGGGGTCGACGTCGCGATGAACAAGGCGGCGCTGGCCTGGGGTCGTCGCGCGGCGATCGAGCCGGAGGTGGTCGCCGGGATCGCCGAAGGGCTCTCCGGCCGTGCCGCCGAACCGGTTGCGCAGGACGTCGACACCCTGGTCGAAAGGCGGGTCCGGTTTCTCACCGCCTATCAGAACGCCGCCTATGCCCGGGACTACGCGGCGACGGTCGAGGCCATCCGCGCGGCCGAGCGCCAGGCGTCATCGGGGCGCGACGATCTCTCCGGCGCGGTGGCGCGGAACCTGTTCAGGCTGATGGCGATCAAGGACGAATATGAGGTCGCGCGGCTGTTCACAGACATGTCCTTCGAGCGTCAGCTCCGACGGGAATTCGCGTCGTGGGACAAGCTCGAATTCCATCTCGCCCCACCGCTTTTCGCTCAAACCGATCCCGAAACCGGACGTCCGCAAAAGTCGCGCTACGGGCCGTGGATGCGGAGCGGCTTCCGGCTGCTCGCCGGCCTCAGGCGCCTGCGCGCTACGCCGTTCGATCCGTTCCGCCATTCAGCCGACCGGCGCCTGGAAAGGCGGCTCCTCGCCGACTACCGCGAAACCCTGCGACAGATCGTCGACGGGCTGAACGCCGGTAACTACAACGCGGCGGTGGCGCTCGCCCAGTATCCCGCGAAGATCCGCGGCTATGGCTACATCAAACAGGAATCCGCCGACAAGGCGGCGCTCGAAAAGGCGACCCGCCTCGCGGCTTTCCTCGGCGCGCGCCTTCCGGCCGCCGTCGCTGCCGAATAGTCCGGACGCCTTCAGGGGCGGCGTCCGAGGGGCGACGAACGGGGGCAACGATGACGGTCCGACACGGCTTCGGTCTTGCCCGGCTGCCAGAAAACTGCACCATTGGGGCCTATTATCGTCAGTTGCCCCGAAACGACCATCACCAATTGCCCCGGACGTAGAACAGTGGCCGAGGCCATCCATCCGGGAGACCGTAAGCGGCGGTTCGGACATCGGGTGCCGGCGCAGGTCACGGGCCCCGGCCAGAGGAGAAGACGACATGGCATATTCGACGATCAGGTTCGCGGCCGCCGCGCTCGGGATTGCGCTTCTCGGCGCTTCGGCGATGGCGCCGGCCCATGCCGAGATGGTCAAGCTGACCATCCTCGGGGTCGGTGACGTCTATAATTTCGAGGGCGTGAAGGACCGCGGCGGTTTTGCCCGGCTGAACGCCGTCGCCAGGGCGGAAAAGGAGAACAATCCGAACACGCTCTACGTCTTCGACGGCGACATGCTGTCGCCCTCGCTGCTTTCCGGATTCGACATGGGGGCGAACACGATCGAGCTCACCAATCTGGTGCCGTTCGATATCGCTGTTCCCGGCAACCACGAGTTCGACTTCGGCACGGACAACTTCCTCGAAAAGATGAAGATGTCGCAGTATCCGTGGGCCGCGATCAACGTGACTCACGCGGACGGATCGCCGATCGAAGGCCTCGGCGGCACGATCATGAAGGATATCGGCGGACTGAAGGTCGCGCTTGTCCCCGTCGCCCAGGATACGACGCCGCAGGTGACCAGTTCCGGCGACTGGAAATTCGGCAACACTGTCGAAGCGGCGATCGCCGGCGCCAGGGCGGCGCGTGACGACGGGGCCGATCTGGTGATCGGCGTCGTCCAGGGCGAGCATGAATACGATCGCGCCATCATGGCCAGCCATGCCTTCGATGTTCTGATCTCCGGCGACGACCACGACTACATGACCGGCTATGACGGCATCACCGCCTATGTCGAGACCTCGACCGAGGCGAAGTATCTCAGCCCGCTCGATCTGGAGGTGATGGTCACCGAGAAGGACGGCAAGCGGTCGATCTCGTGGGAGCCGTCGTTCCGCTTCATCGATACCAAGACGGTCACTCCCGATCCCGAAACCCAGAAGCTCGTCGACGATTTCAAGACCAAGCTCGATACCAGCCTCAATATCGAGATCGGAACGACCGTCGGTCCGCTGGATTCACGCCGCAATGTCGTGCGGCGCCAGGAGGCGGCGATCGGCAACCTGATCGCCGACGCAATGCGTGGCGCCAACGGCGCCGACGTCGCGATCACCAATGCCGGCGGCATCCGCGCCGACCGTCAATACGAGGCGGGGGCGGTTCTGACGCGGCGGGACATCCTCACCGAACTGCCTTTCGGCAACGTCACCGTCGTCACCGCGGTGAGCGGCCAGCAGCTTCTCGATGCGCTGGAGAACGGCTTCAGCCAGATCGAGGATGGCGCCGGCCGCTTCCCGCAGGTCGCGGGGCTCAAGATCGTCGCCGATCCCAAGCAGCCGGCCGGCAGCCGTGTCGTCTCGGTGATGGTCGGCGATGCGCCGCTCGATCCCGCCGCGACCTACAAGGTCGCCACCAACGACTTCATGCTCCACGGCGGTGACGGCTATACCGCGCTTGCCGGCGGCAAGGTGCTGATCGGCCCGAAGAGCGGCAACCTGATGGCCAACGACGTCATCGCCTATATCACCGCGGCCGGGAAGGTCGACGCCAGGGTCGAGGGGCGCATCGTACTGCAGTAGCCCGGTCGATGAGCGGGAAGAGGGGTTTCCGATCCCGCTTGCCGCGGTCGGGCAGGGCAGGCGCCGCGTCGATGACCGTTGCCGGTGGCGCTTTCCCGACGTTTTGCGCGCCGCGCCGCCAGAGGTGGATATTTGCCGCCAGCCCCCTATGTTGGCGGCAAAGAACCGTGGGCCCATGAACGCTGAACCACCGACCGATTCCTTCCGTCCGGCGCGACCGCTGCCGGCCGGCCACCCGCAGGTGCGCCACGGCCGCATCGGCGTGCTTCTCGCCAATCTCGGCTCGCCGTCGGGGACCGACTACTGGTCGGTGCGCCGCTATCTCAAGGAGTTCCTCTGGGACCGCCGGGTGATCGAGACGCCGCGGCCGCTCTGGTGGCTCATCCTCAACGGCATCATCCTGACGATCCGCCCGTCGAAGACCGGCCATGCCTATCGGCTGGTGTGGAACACCGAGCGGGACGAGGCGCCGCTGATCACCATCACGCGCGCGCAATCCGACAAACTCGGCGGAGCGGCTGGCGGGCGACGGGATCGTCGTCGACTGGGCGATGCGCTATGGCGAACCGGCGATCGGCGAGCGGATCGATGCGCTCAAGGCGCAAGGCTGCGACCGTATCCTCGTCGCGCCGCTCTATCCGCAATATGCGGCGGCGACGACCGCGACCGCCAACGATGCCGCCTTCGAATCGCTGAAAGCCATGCGCTGGCCGCCGGCGATCCGCACGCTGCCGCCCTATCACGACGACCCGGTCTATATCGAGGCGCTGGCCGAAACGCTGACCGCCGGCCTTGACGGCCTCGACTTCGAGCCGGAGGTGGTGCTCGCCTCGTTCCACGGCCTGCCGCGCGACTATCTCGACAAGGGCGACCCCTATCATTGCCATTGCCAGAAGACGACGCGGCTCTTGCGCGAGAAGCTCGGCTGGCCGGAGGAGCGCTTGCGGATCTGCTTCCAGTCGCGCTTCGGCCGGACGGAGTGGCTGCAGCCCTATTTCGAGGAAACCGTGACGGAACTCGCCAGCGGCGGTCTCAAGCGGCTGGCGGTGATCATGCCGGGCTTTTCGGCCGACTGCCTGGAGACCCTGGAAGAGATCGCGATGCGGGGTGGCGAGACCTTCCGCGACAACGGCGGCGAGCACTATGCCGCGATCCCCTGCCTCAACGACAGCGAACCGGGGATGCGGCTGCTCGAACATCTGGCGCGGCGGGAGCTGGCCGGCTGGCTCTGAGCCATCGCGACAGCCGGCTTACCGGCCTGCCGATTTTTGTGGCGCGTGCGTTGCCGGCTTCATACATGATCAACCGAGAGGGGCGACCGGGCCGCAGGGTCGCCGGAATCCGCGCTAGACTGCGCGTCCCGCCGCGGCATGCGGCCTGATTCGCTAAGGAGGACCGGAATGTTCGGCTTCGATTGGGTCGTCATTGCTGCTGTCGTGCTCATCATCCTGGTGCTGTTCGCGGGGATCAAGACGATCCCCCAGGGCTCCAACTACACGGTCGAGCGCTTCGGGCGGTACACCCGGACCCTGACGCCGGGCCTCAATCTGATCGTGCCCTTCATCGACCGCATCGGCGCCAAGATGAGCATGATGGAGCAGGTCCTCGACGTGCCGACCCAGGAGGTCATCACCCGCGATAACGCCACGGTCTCGGCCGACGGCGTCGTCTTCTACCAGGTGCTCGACGCGGCGCGGGCCGCCTATGAGGTGAAGGGGCTCGAGAACGCCGTCCTCAACCTGACGATGACCAATATCCGGACGGTGATGGGCTCGATGGACCTCGACGAGCTGCTGTCGAAACGCGACGACATCAACGACCGGCTGCTGCATGTCGTCGATGCGGCCGCGGCGCCCTGGGGCCTGAAGATGACCCGCATCGAGATCAAGGATATCGAGCCGCCGCGCGATCTGGTGGAATCGATGGGACGCCAGATGAAGGCCGAGCGTGACAAGCGTGCCAATATCCTCGAGGCCGAGGGGCTGAGGGCATCCGAGATCCTCAAGGCCGAGGGCGAGAAGCAGGCGCTGATCCTCCAGGCCGAGGGCCGGCGCGAGGCCGCCTTCCGCGACGCCGAGGCGCGCGAGCGTTCGGCCGAGGCCGAGGCGATGGCGACGCGGGTGGTGTCGGAGGCGGTCGCCGGTGGCGACGTCCAGGCGCTGAACTACTTCGTCGCGCAGAAATACACCGAGGCGCTTGGAAAGCTGGCCTCGGCGCCGAACCAGAAGGTGCTGATGCTGCCGGTCGAGGCCGCCTCGCTGATCGGCTCGCTGACCGGCATCGCCGAGATCGCCAAGGCGTCGTTCAGCGACGAGGCGGTCCAGCGCCGGGCCGCCCGCGTGCCGACCACCGGCGGCGGAGCCCAGACCTGATGCTCGCGCTGCTCGACCAGCTCGGGCCGTGGTCCTGGTGGATCGGTGGCGTGATCCTGCTGGCGCTGGAGATCCTGCTGCCGGGCAACGTCTTCGTCTGGTTCGGCATCGCCGCGATCCTGACCGGCGTGGTGGCGCTGTTTGCCGATCTCACCTGGCAGGTCGATCTGATCCTGTTCGGCGTGCTGTCGCTGGTGCTGGTCGTCGTCGGCCGCCGTTTCTTCGCCCGAGGCTCGGAGAGCGAGCAGCCGCTGCTCAATCGCCGGCTCGACGGCATGGTCGGCCAGACCTACGTCCTGCCGGAACCGATCGTCGGCGGCATCGGCCACGTCCGGGTCTACGACGCCAACTGGCGGGTGGCCGGGCCGGACCTGCCGTCGGGCACCCGGATCAGGATCGTCGGCCATGACGGCGCCGTGCTGAGGGTCAGCCGCGACGACGACTGAGGTTGCCCGGACGGGCGCCGCCGGCGAAGCTCAGACGACGCCGATCCGCAGCAGATCGTGCATGTGGACGATGCCGACCGGCCGGCCGTCCTCGGCGACGAAGACGGCCAGGAACGGCCGCGATGCGTTGTTCATCAACGCCAGCGCTTCGCCGACCAGCGTGTCGGGCGACACCGATTTCGGCGCCCGGGTCATGACGTCGGCGACGTCGCGGGCGAGGAGGTCGGGACTCATGTGGCGGCGAAGATCGCCGTCGGTGACGACGCCGGCGAGGCGACCGTCGGCGCCGGTGATGCCGACGCAGCCGAAGCCCTTCTCGGTAATCACCAGGATGGCGTCCGACATCGGCGTCCCTTCCGCGACCAGCGGCAGGGCGTCACCCCGGTGCATGATGTCGCGGACAAATTTGAGATTGGCGCCGAGCTTGCCGCCGGGATGAAACGCATGGAAGCTCTCGGCGGTGAAGCCGCGGCTTTCCAGCAGGGCGATGGCGAGGGCATCGCCAAGCGCCAGCTGCATCAGCGTCGAGGTGGTTGGCGCCAGGCCGTGCGGGCAGGCCTCGTCGGCCTGCGGCAGGAGCAGCACGATCTCGGATTCGCGCGCCAGCGAACTGTCGGCCGTCGCGGTCATCGCCATCAGCGGAATGTGGAAGCGCCGCGAATATTCGACGATGCCGCGAAGCTCGGCGGTTTCTCCCGACCACGACATCGCCAGGATGACGTCGTCCCCGGTGATCATGCCGAGATCGCCGTGGCTGGCCTCGGAGGGATGGACGAAGAAGGCCGGCGTGCCGGTCGAGGCGAGCGTCGCGGCAACCTTGCGCGCGACATGTCCACTCTTGCCGAGGCCGGTGACGACCACTCGTCCCGATCCGTCGCGGATCAGGTTCACGGCTTTGGTGAAGGGGACGGACAGGCCGTTATCGAGAGCCGCGAGCAGCGCGACCAGCCCGGCGCGTTCGGTCTCGATCGTCCGGCGTGCCGAGCCGGGAGCATTTGCTTCCCGCGGTCCGCCGACCACTTCAATGAATCGTTTGCCTGAAATATTTGCCACGCGTGCGTCGAATCCCGTTGTCGTCGCCGCCGTGTCTAGCAGGTTTCCGCCGATCGGAGAACGGCGGAGCGCGACCGCGGCAACTCTCCATTAACCATCGTTGTTTACGGTTCGGAAAGGATAAGCGCCGCCACGGCTGCGCCATCGTTCCCGGGCCGGTGACATGCGTTTCGATGCCATCATACCCATGCGGGCGGCTGTCGTCGCGTTGCTTGTGACGGCCTCCGCCGCCTACGGACAAGACGCACCGGCCACGACGGACGGGTTGCGCGCCACCATTCCCAACATCAATTCCTCCGCCCTGGTGCCGGCTGCCCCGGTAGTAGCCAAGACCGCGGCCGATGCCGCGACCGATGACGGAAAGACTACCGCCAAACCCGCCACCGAGGCAGTCGAAACGGCCCCCGATCCGGTCGAGACCGGAACGATCGTGCCGGAACCGGTGGACAATGCGCGCGTCGCGCCCGTGCCAATGATCGATACCTCGGATCCACCGAATTTCATCGCCGGGAACGCGCTCCGCCGGACGCCAGACGAGGATCCGTTTGCGCCGCTCGGAATCCGTGCCGGAAGCTTCCTGCTCTTTCCGGAGGTCGGCTTTTCGACCGGATATACGACCAACACCACAAACACCCGCAACGGCAACGGCGCGGGCTTCGCGGTGGTCGCGCCGCAGATCCTGATGCAGTCCGACTGGTCGCGCCACGAAGCAACGCTGCTCCTGCGCGGTTCGCAGGAGACCTTCTCGGACAAGACCGATGACGTTCCCGAGGCCGAAGCCGCCGGGACCCTGTTATTCGATCTCGCCGACCGCTGGAACGTCGACCTGCAATCCACCTATCGCTACGGCCGGGAGAGCCTCTCCGATCCGGACCTGCCCGGCGGGGTGGACAAGGCTCCGGACCGCTACGATTTCAACAATTCGGCCGCCCTCAACGGCGCCTTCGGCCGAAACGTGTTCACGTTCGAGGCCAAGGGCGACCGCTCGACCTACAGCGACGCGAAGAGCGGCGGCAAGACCGTCAATCAGGGCGATCGTGACAACACCCTCTACGGGGTGCGCCTGCGGACCGGATACGAAGTGACCCGCGCCTTCACGCCCTTTGTCGAAGGGGTGCTGACCAATCGCGTCTACGATCAACGCAAGGACGATAATGGCCTCGTCCGCACCAGCAATGGCAACGGACTCCGGGCCGGTTTCGCCTTCGATCGCGGGCCGGTTTCCACTGGCGAGATCGCAATCGGCTACATGGGGGAAACGTTCCAGGACAAGGCCTTGAAGGACTTCTCGGCGATGACCGTCGACGGATTGCTGGCCTGGGCGCCGACCCAGCTCACCACGATCACGACCAGCCTCTCGAGTTCGCTCGATCCCACCACCGATCGCAATTCGTCAGGCTCGATCGTCTATGACGCAAAGACCGAGCTCGCCTATGCCTGGCGGGCCAACGCCGATCTGGCGGCCAACGCGGGTGTCCGCTACGCGCGTTATCAGGGGACCCATCAGGTCGACTGGACATACCAGCTCGGCCTCGACGCGACCTGGAAGCTCAACCGCTATTCGGAGCTTGCCGCCGGCTATGTCCACGAATGGCGCCAGAGCACCGACCGCGCGAACGATTATTCAACCGACACGATCCGGCTGAATCTCCGCATCTATCGCTGATCCGTTCAGCGTCCCGCGGCTTCGAGCAGGGCGCGCGCCTCGGCCGCGAAATCGTCGGCCAGTTCCGCCCGCTCGAGGGCGAAAGCGACATTGGCCGCGAGGAAGCCGAGCTTCGATCCGCAATCGAAGGTCCGGCCCTTGAACGGGCAGGCATAGAACGGCTGGGTTTCCATAAGCCGCAGCATCGCATCGGTGATCTGGATCTCGTTGCCGGCGCCGCGCCTACCCTCGGCCAGCAGATCGAAGATCTCGGGCTGCAGGATATAGCGGCCGGTGATGTAGAGATTGGACGGCGCGTCTTCCGGCCTCGGCTTTTCGACCATCGAGGTCATCTCGAACGCGTCGCCGACGGCGTCGCCGATACCGACGATGCCGTAGCTGGCGGTCTCGCTGGGATCGCATTCCTCGACGGAAACCAGGTTGCCGCCGGTCTCGCTGTATGTCGCCAGCATCTGCTGCAGGCAGCTCGTCTCGCCGCGCATGATCATGTCCGGCAGGACCACGGCGAAGGGCTCGTTGCCGATGATTTCGCGGGCGCACCAGACCGCATGGCCGAGGCCGAGCGGTTCCTGCTGCCGGGTGAAGGTCATTTCGCCGGCGCCCACCTGATCGCGACGAAGGCCCTCCAGGGCCTCCGCCTTGCTGCGCTCCCGGAGCGTCGCCTCCAGCTCGTAGGCGATATCGAAATGATCCTCGATGACGGCCTTGTTGCGTCCGGTAACCATGATGAAGTGCTCGATCCCCGCGTCTCGCGCCTCGTCCACCACGTACTGGATCAGGGGGCGATCGACGACCGTCAGCATTTCCTTCGGCATCGCCTTGGTCGCGGGCAGGAATCGGGTCCCGAGACCGGCGACGGGGAAGACTGCTTTGCGGATACGGGCTGGCACGTCGTGGTTCCTCATGCTGATCGGCGATCTCGAGACAATGCCGCGCTGGTTGATACGGTTTCGTTACCGGGCACCGGGTGACGGGCGATTTTTTTGCGCCAAAGCCCAATGATCGGCTGCGCTCGGCGAATCTGTCCCTTATAACCGCGCCATGAGCGTTCTGGTCACCGGCGGCGGCGGATATATCGGCAGTCACATGGTCTGGCATCTCTGCGATGCCGGCGAAACCGTGGTCGTGATCGACAACCTGACGACCGGCTTCGACTGGGCGATCGCTCCCGAGGCCCGGCTGATCCAGGGCGACTGCGGCGACGTCGAACTGCTCGACCGTGTTGTCGCCGAACACCGTGTCGATGCCATCATTCACTTCGCCGGTTCGATCGTCGTTCCCGAATCGGTTGCCGATCCGCTCGGCTACTACCTCAACAATACCGTGAAATCGCGCGCGTTGATCGAGGCGGCGGTGCGCGCGCAATATCCGGAACTTCATCTTCTCGTCGACGGCCGCGGTCTACGGCACGCCGGAGACCTATCCGGTTTCGGAGGACGCACCGCTTTCGCCCGAATCGCCCTATGGCCGATCCAAGCTGATGACCGAGATGATGCTGGCCGACGCTTCGGCCGCCCACGGCTTCAGCTATGCGGCGCTCCGCTATTTCAACGTCGCCGGGGCCGATCCGAAGGGCCGCACCGGCCAGTCGACGAAGGGGGCAACCCACCTCATCAAGGTCGCGTGCGAGGCCGCGCTCGGCAAGCGCGACCGACTGACCGTCTTCGGCACGGACTATCCGACCGCCGACGGGACCGCGATCCGCGACTATATCCATGTCACCGACCTGGTCGCGGCCCACGCCGAGGCGCTGCGCCACCTGCGCGCGGGCGGGGGGAACCTCGTCGCCAATTGTGGCTACGGCCACGGTTTTTCGGTTCTCGAAGTGGTCGATACGGTCAAGCGGGTCGTCCGGCAAGGATTTCCAGGTTGATCTCGGTCCCCGCCGGCCCGGCGATCCGGCGGCCATCGTCGCATCGCCGGAGCGGATCACCCGCGAACTCGGCTGGCAACCGCGCTACGACGATCTCGACGCGATCGTCGCCAGCGCGCTGAAGTGGGAAGAGGCGCTCGATCGACGCAACCGGCGCTAGGGCGACTTCGCCCGGTTGTGCCGGATTCATCGATTGTTAACGCCAATTTGTCCCAATCGGGCCTCACCATCATCGTTAAAGGGGGGTTGCCGCGCTCCTCATGCCGACTACTATCGGTATTCTGAATTCGGGCGGGGCGGCAGCTCGGACGAAAGGTGATCATCATGACCACCGCGAACGCCACCGATCGCCGGCTTCGGCGGTCCATTGCATTCCCGATCGCGGGCTTCGTGCTTCTGCTTCTGGCTGGCGCCGCCAACGCGGCGACACCGGCGCAATGGGTTCGGTCCTTCTGGCCGACGGCCAAGGCGGCTGGCGTGTCGTGGACCGTCTATGAAAAGGCGCTGGGCAACTTCTCGCCCGATCCGGAAGTGCTCAAGAAGGCCGGATCCCAGGCCGAATTCAAGATGCAGGTCTGGGACTATCTCGACATCACGGTGACCGACGACCGGGTCCAGCAGGGGCGGGCGCTTGCTGGTGCAATACGCTCCCCAGCTTGCGGCGATCGAGCGAAAGTATGGCGTCGACCGGTATATCTTCGTCGCCATCTGGGGGATTGAATCCCATTATGGCGCGGTTCTCGAGGATCCCAAGATCGTCAAGAGCACGATCCGTTCGCTGGCGACGCTCGCCTACCAGGGCGGCCGGCGGGCGAAATTCGGCCGCACGCAACTCGTCGCGGCCCTGAAGATCCTGCAGCGCGGTGACGTGACGCCCGCCGCGATGACCGGCTCCTGGGCCGGGGCGATGGGCCATACCCAGTTCATTCCGACCACCTACAACGCCTATGCGGTCGACTTCGACGGCGACGGGCGCCGAGACATCTGGCGCTCGCCGATCGATGCGCTCGCCTCGGCGGCGGCCTATCTCGACAAGATGGGGTGGCAAGACGGCCAGACCTGGGGCTATGAAGTTGAATTCGCAAAAGGATTTGACTACAAGCTGCTGCAGCAAGGCGGCAGCCGGACGCTCGGCGCGTGGCAGAAACTCGGCGTGCACCGGGTCGGCGGCAAGAATTTTCCCCGTCCCGGCGATTCGGCGACCCTCTATGCGCCGGCCGGCGGTCGCGGGCCGGCCTTCGTGCTGATCAAGAATTTCAGCGTCATCAAGCGCTACAACAATTCGAACTTCTACGCGCTGGCCGTCGGCCATCTTTCCGACCGGTTGCGCGGCGGCGAACCCTTCCAGGCCTCATGGCCGCGCGACGAGCGGCCGTTGACCGCGGCTGAAAAAGAGCAGCTTCAGAAGCTCCTTGCGGCGGCTGGCCATTATGATGGCCCAATCGACGGTAAGATCGGCAGCGGCAGTCGCAGCGCGATTCGCGACTATCAGTTGAAGGTCGGCCTGGTTCCCGACGGCATGGACTCGGTCACCGTTTTGAAGCATTTGGAGGCCAGCAAATAAGATAGCCGGGGCGCCTGGACGTGCCGGCCCTGAGCTGGCGGCAACAATAACCGGTTTCTTGTCGATGCCCCGAAAACTGTTTCTGCTTCTCTTCGCGGTCCTGATCGGATTCGCCGTGGTGCTGCCGGAGCTTCAGCCGGCGGCCGCGCAGGAGATTCAGCTGGCAGCGAACAAGGACCGGCCCGGCCTGTTCGAGCGTCTGTTCGGTTCGCGCAAACCCGCGCCGAAGGCGGTGAAGAAACGGACGCCGATCCTCAAGAAGCGGACGACCCCGTCGTCCAGGCGAAAGACGACCTCGACCAAGCGTCGTCCCGCCGCACCGGTGGTCAAGACCGTCGAAGTCGAGACGAAGGATCCCAACGCTCACAAGATCCTGGTGATCGGCGATTATGTCGCCTCGGGTCTGGCCTGGGGGCTCGATCAGGCGCTCGCCAGGGAAACCACGCTCGCCGTCGCCGAGAGAACCGACGGGTCGTCCGGCTTCGTCCGGTCCGACAATTACGACTGGAACCAGCAGATACTCGGCATCCTGAACGAAGAATCCCCGGATATCGTCGTGGTCGCGCTTGGCGCCAACGATCGTCAGGAGATGCGCGAGGGCGATGAGCGCTACCCGGTCAGTTCCGAGAAGTGGGAAGAAATCTACACCCACCGGATCGAGGGCCTCGTCGACACCCTGAAGATCTATGGCCGGCCCTTCTTCTGGGTCAGCCTGCCGCCGCTTCGCGGCGCCGCGGCCACGGCCGACATGGCCTATTTCAACGGTCTCTTCAAACCACGGGTGGAAAAGGCCGGCGGCTACTATATCGACCTGTGGAACGGCTTCACCAATGCCAGTGGCCAGTTCATCACCAGCGGCCCGGACATCGACGGCCAGGTCAAGGCGCTGCGCACCGGCGACGGGGTCAACTTCACCAGCGCCGGCAAACTCAAGCTTGCCTACTATGTCGAGCGCGATATCCGCCGCGCCACCGGCTTCGGCGCCGGTGCGATCGATCTCCTCGCCTCGGCGACGCAATCGAGCACGATCGAGATCGGACCCGACGGCAAGAAGCGCCTGGTCGGTCCGGTCATTTCGCTCGCCGATCCGCCGCCGGGGGCAGGCGCCGAACTCGCCGGCGAGCCCGATCCGGTCATCTTCGATCCGGTGAGCGGCAAGGCGCTGGATCTGCCGAAGCCCCCGGACGAACCTCCGGCCGCGGAAGACGAGACCCCGCAATACCGGCTGATCGTCAAGGGTGAGGCGCCGGCCACCGTCATGGGGCGAATCGACGATTTCGGCTGGCCGCCTTCGCGGCGCGAGAGCCTCGGCTTCGTCGCGCCGGAAGCTGCCGCCGCCGCCGAGGCCGAGGATGCCGCCGCGCTCGCCGGCGAGGAGGGCCAGGGCGACGGCCCGGCGGTGCTGACCCCGGTATCGAAATCGTCGCAGTGACCCGGTCGGTCAGGCCGCAGGCTTCCCTCGGCGTGTGCCTTAACCGCGGGGCAGGATAAGGCCGTTGCGGGTCTCGACAGCCCAGCCGCCGCCGTGCCGGACGATCCGCTGGACCATGCCGAGCCCCGGCAGTCGCGATCCCGGCGCCACTTCGTAATAGCCGCTGTCGCCTTCGACCAGGGCGCGCCCGTTCTGGACGCGCCACAGCGTCCATTTGTTGGCGATCGGCACCGGGGTCGGCCCGATGGAACCGGTGATCTCCGTCGACACCGGCGCCGGATCATCGTCAAGACTGGCGACCTTCGGCGTATTTGCGTTCGGGCCGTCGGCCCCGTCGAAGATGCGCGGCGGGCCGCTCAGCACGATCGCCGATGCCTTGTCGCCG
This sequence comes from uncultured Alphaproteobacteria bacterium, assembly GCA_963812275.1. Classification (GTDB taxonomy): domain Bacteria; phylum Pseudomonadota; class Alphaproteobacteria; order Rhizobiales; family Kaistiaceae; genus Bauldia. The sequence goes on from CAWEUQ010000022.1 coordinate 210,552, forward strand.
CCGGCGACCAACGCCTTCAGCGATGCGATTTCGGCGGTCAGCTGGCTGACGCTGGCGCGGAGTGCCTGATTGGGATCGACGGCGTCGCGATCGGCCGTCGCGACCGCGACTGCGTAGCCGAGCCCGTTCGAAACAGTCGAACCGATCAGCGCGCCGACACCGGCGGCGATCGCAAGCATTGCCGCCCGGCTGCTGAGCCAGGCGAGCAGGGGGTTGCGCCGGGCGCTTTCGATCGCGGTCGGCGCGGCGCCCGGCATGGTCGGATTATCGCCATCGGCCGGGATGGGAGATTTCCCGGCATCGTCGTTACCCTCGGATGGCGGCGGCAGGGACGGCTGGTCCTCGGAAGGCGCGGCCTCGAGCTCGATCCGTGCGGAAGCCTCCGCCGGGCGATCGCCGGCCTTGGGGGCCTCGCTCGATGCGCTGACGGGCTCTGCCGTCGCCGCATTGTCGGGCTGGGCCGACGCTGCCGCCATCGCTTCGGTCTTCTCGGCCTTGGCGGCCAGCGGGTCAGTTGTCGCCGATTTGGTGGTCTTCTTCGCCATGTGCGCGGTCCTCCGGGTCTTCACCCATTGGTAACCGCTTCTTGGTTAGCGAAAAGTTAGCCCGCCGCGGCTAACGCGGCAGATTGGTCTCGCCCATCAGGTGCTGGTCGACGGCGCGGGCGCACTGGCGTCCCTCGCGGATCGCCCAGACCACCAGCGACTGGCCACGGCGCATGTCGCCGCAGGCGAAGACCTTGTCGCGACTCGAGCGGTAGGCATTGGTGTCGGCCAGAACGTTGCCGCGCTTGTCGAGCTCGACGCCGAGTGTCTCGATCATGCCGTCCTGGACGGGGCCGAGAAAGCCCATGGCGAGCAGCACGAGATCGGCCTTGAGAACGAATTCGGTGCCCTCGATCGGCTTCATCTTCTCGTCGATGCGGATGCAATGCAGCGCCTTGACCTTGCCGTCCTTGCCTTCGAATTTCTGCGTCATCACCGAGAAGTCGCGCTCGGCGCCCTCCTCCTGGCTCGAAGAGGTCCTGAGCTTCAGCGGCCAGTCGGGCCACGTCAGCATCTTGTCTTCCTTGACCGGCGGGCGCGGCATGATCTCGAGCTGGGTGACCGAGAGTGCGTCCTGGCGGATCGAGGTGCCGATGCAGTCGGAGCCGGTGTCGCCGCCGCCGATGACGATGACATGCTTGCCGCCGGCCAGAATCGGCATGACGTTGCCGAGCGGCTCGTCACTGACGCGCCGGTTCTGCTGCGGCAGGAACTGCATGGCGAAATGGATGCCGTCGAGCTCGCGGCCGGGGATCGGCAGGTCGCGCGGCTTCTCGGCGCCGCCGGCCAGCGCGATCGCATCGTGCCGTTCGAGCAGCTCCGCGATGTCGAGTTCGACGCCGACATGGACGTTGCAGTGGAAGATGACGCCCTCGGCCTCCATCTGCTCGACGCGGCGGGCGACGTGGCGCTTCTCCATCTTGAAGTCGGGGATGCCGTAGCGGAGGAGGCCGCCGGGCGTGGCGTTCTTCTCGTAGACATGGACCTCATGGCCGGCGCGGCGGAGCTGCTGGGCGCAGGCGAGACCGGCCGGTCCCGAACCGATGACGGCGACCGAGCGCCCGGTCTCCTTCGTCGGCGGCTCCGGCTTGACCCAACCCTCGGCGAAGCCGCGGTCGATGATCGCGCACTCGATCGTCTTGATGGTCACCGGGCTGTCGATGATGTTGAGCGTGCAGGCAGCCTCGCAGGGCGCCGGGCAGATGCGTCCGGTGAATTCGGGAAAATTGTTGGTCGAATGGAGGTTGCGGAGCGCCTCCTTCCAGTCGCCGTTGTAGACGAGGTCGTTCCAGTCGGGGATCTGGTTGTTGACCGGACAGCCGTTGTGACAATAGGGGATGCCGCAATCCATGCAGCGCGCCGCCTGGTCGCGGTTCGCCTCCTCCGAAAGCGGGATGACGAATTCGCGATAGTTGCGAATACGGTCGGCCGCCGGCGCATAGCGCCGGTCGTGCCGGTCGATCTCGAGGAAGCCCGTTACCTTGCCCACGTCAGCATTCTCACACTCGAAACGGCAACATCACGGGTCGAAATACCAGAACCGAAACCCGATTGCTGCCCCCAATACGAAAGCCCGCGGCCCGGTCTGACCGCTGGCACCACAAAGACCACCGGGCGCGTGCGCCCGACGGCATTCGACAGGATGCGATGAACCCCTTGTCACCGCCCCGGCGCGTCATTCCCCCGCGACGGCCATCTGCGGCGCTTCCTCGCGCTGCTGCCGCTCCAGCTCGGCCAGCGCGCGGCGATACTCGACCGGCATGACCTTGCGGAACTTCGGCAGATAGTCGGCCCAGTTGTCGAGGATAGTCCGCGCGTGGCTCGAGCCGGTGAAATGGATATGCCGCGAGATCAGCAGGTGCAGCCGCTCGGCATCGTGGCGGGTCAGGTCGGACAACACGTCGACCAGCCCCTTATACTCGATGTCGCCGCCGTGGTGCTGCAGGCGCTCCAGCAGATCGTCCTCCTCGATCACCGGCTCCAGCTCGACCATCGAGAGGTTGCAGCGGCTGGCGAAGGAGTCGTCCTCGTCGAGTACATAGGCGATGCCGCCCGACATGCCGGCCGCGAAGTTGCGCCCGGTCCGCCCGAGCACGACGACGACACCGCCGGTCATGTATTCGCAGCAATGGTCGCCGGCGCCCTCGACGATGGCGACCGCGCCGGAATTGCGCACCGCGAAACGCTCGCCGGCGACGCCGTGGAAATAGCATTCGCCTGAAATCGCGCCGTAAAGCAGGGTGTTGCCGACGATGATCGATTCCTCGGGGACGATCGCGGAATCCTCGGACGGCCTGACGACGATGCGGCCGCCGGAGAGGCCCTTGCCGACATAGTCGTTGGCCTCGCCGATCAGCTCCATGCTGACCCCGGCCATCAGCCAGGCGCCGAAGCTCTGGCCACCGGTGCCGGTCAGCTTGATGGCGATGGTGTCTTCCGGCAATCCTTCGAAACCGTAGCGCTTGGCGATTTCGCCCGAAAGCATGGCGCCGGCCGTCCGATCGGTATTGCGGATGGTCTCCTCGATGATGACCGGCTTGCCCTCTTCGAGGGCCGGCCGCGCCGCCTCGATGAGGCGGCGGTCGAGAATATCCGAGATCGGGTGGTTCTGCGTCTCGCAATGGAAGATCGCGACGCCCTCGCGCGGCATCGGCTTGTGGAAGAGCCGGCTGAAATCGAGGCCCTTGGCCTTCCAGTGCCCGATAACGGCGCTGCGGTCGAGCATCTGCATCTGCCCGACCATCTCGTCGAAGCTGCGGTAGCCGAGTTCCGCCATCAGTTCCCGCACCTCTTCGGCGACGAAGAACAGATAGTTGATCACGTGTTCCGGCGTGCCGGTGAAGCGCTTCCGCAAGACCGGGTCCTGGGTGGCGATGCCGACCGGGCAGGTGTTGAGATGGCACTTGCGCATCATGATGCAGCCGGCGGCGATCAGCGGCGCGGTCGCCATACCGAACTCGTCGGCGCCGAGCATGGCGCCGATCACCACGTCGCGACCGGTGCGGACGCCGCCATCGACCTGAACGGCGATGCGGCCGCGCAGCCCCTCGTTGACCAGCGTCTGGTGGGTCTCGGAGAGGCCGATTTCCCACGGGCTGCCGGCATGCTTGATCGAGGTCAGCGGCGAGGCGCCGGTGCCGCCTTCGTAGCCGGCGATGGTGACATGGTCGGCGCGCGCCTTGGCGACGCCGGCGGCGACCGTGCCGACACCGACCTCGGAGCCGAGCTTGACGGAAATGGCGGCGGCCGGGTTGACGTTCTTCAGGTCGAAGATCAGCTGGGCGAGATCCTCGATCGAATAGATGTCGTGGTGCGGCGGCGGCGAGATCAGGCCGACACCCGGCGTCGAATGACGCACCTTGGCGATGACCGCGTCGACCTTGTGGCCGGGCAACTGCCCGCCTTCGCCGGGCTTGGCACCCTGGACCATCTTGATCTGGATCATGTCGGAATTGACCAGATACTCGGCCGTGACACCGAAGCGGCCGGAGGCGACCTGCTTGATCGCAGAGCGCATCGAGTCGCCGTTCGGCAGCGGCTTGAAGCGATCCGCTTCCTCGCCGCCTTCGCCGGTGTTCGACTTGCCGCCGATCCGGTTCATGGCGATGGCGAGCGTCGTATGCGCCTCGCGGCTGATCGAACCGTAGGACATGGCGCCGGTCGAGAACCGACGGACGATATTGGCCGCCGATTCCACTTCCTCCAGCGGCACGGACTGGCGCCCGTCCTCCTCCGCCGACCTGATGCGGAACAGCGAGCGAATGGTCAGGTGCTTGCCGTCGGCGTCGTTGATCAGCTTCGCGAACTCGCGATATTTCTCCGGCAGGTTGCCGCGAACGGCATGCTGCAGCGCCGAGACCGTCGCCGGCGTCCAGACATGGGCTTCGCCCCGCAGGCGGAAGGCATAGTCGCCGCCGACATCGAGCGCATTGCGCAGAACCGGTGAATCGCCGAAGGCGGCCGCGTGGCGGCGGAGCGTCTCCTCGGCAATCTCCCTGAGGCCCGCGCCCTCGATGGTCGTCGCGGTCCCGGTGAAGTAGCGCTGGACGAAATCCCTGGTCAGGCCGACCGCGTCGAAGATCTGGGCGCCGCAATAGGACTGGTAGGTCGAGATGCCCATCTTCGACATGACCTTGAGGATGCCCTTGTCGATCGCCTTGATGTAACGATGGACGACCTCCTCGTCGTCGACCTCCTCCGGGAATTCCGCCTTCATCCGGGTCAGCGTCGCGAAGGCGAGATACGGGTTGATCGCTTCGGCGCCATAGCCGGCGAGCACGCAGAAATGATGGACCTCGCGCGCCTCGCCGGTCTCGACGACGAGCCCGACGGAGGTGCGCAATCCGACGCGGATCAGATGATGATGAACGCCGGCGGTGGCGAGCAGCGCCGGGATCGGCGCGCGATCGGCGCCCACCGTCCGATCCGACAGGATGATGATGTTGATGCCGTCGCGAACGGCCTGCTCGGCCGCATGGCAAAGCGCGTCGAGCGCGGCGCCCATGCCGTCCGGGCCATCCTCGGCCGGGAAGGTGATGTCGAGGGTGATCGAGTCGAAGGGATTGCCCTCGAGATTGCCGATCGCGCGGATCTTCTCGAGGTCCTCGTTGGTCAGGATCGGCTGGCGCACCTCGAGGCGCTGGCGCTGGCCCTGGCCTTCGAGGTCGAACAGGTTCGGCCGCGGCCCGATGAAGGACACCAGCGACATCACCAGTTCCTCGCGGATCGGATCGATCGGCGGGTTGGTGACCTGGGCGAAGTTCTGCTTGAAATAGGTGTAGAGCAGCTTCGACCGGTCGGACAGCGCCGAAATCGGCACGTCGTTGCCCATCGAGCCGATCGCCTCCTGCCCGGTGGTCGCCATCGGCGTCATCAGGATCTTGAGGTCCTCGCGGCTGTAGCCGAAGGCCTGCTGGAGGTCGAGCAGGGTGCCGTTGGCCGGCGGCGTATCGGGGGCGACCGGCGGCAGATCCTCCAGGACGATCTGGCTGCGCGCCAGCCAGCTCCGGTACGGATACTTCTTCGACAGCTCCGCCTTGATCTCGTCGTCGTCGATGATCCGGCCGTTGTCGATGTCGATCAGCAGCATCTTGCCGGGCTGCAGCCGCCACTTCTTGACGATGCGGCTCTCCTCGACCGGCAGCACGCCGGCTTCCGAGGCCATGATCACCTCGTCGTCGGCGGTCACCATGTAGCGGGCAGGGCGCAGGCCGTTGCGGTCAAGGGTCGCGCCGACATAGCGGCCGTCGGTGAAGGCGACCGCAGCCGGGCCGTCCCACGGCTCCATCAGCGCCGCGTGATATTCGTAGAAGGCGCGCCGCTCCTCGTCCATCAGCGGGTTGCCCGCCCAGGCTTCCGGAATCAGCATCATCGCCGCCTGCGGCATCGAATAGCCGCCGCGGATCAGGAATTCGAGGGCGTTGTCGAAACAGGCGGTATCGGACTGGCCTTCCCACGACACCGGCCAGAGCTTCGAAATATCGTCGCCGAAACAGGGGGACTGGACCGTCGCCTGGCGGGCCGCCATCCAGTTGACGTTGCCGCGCACGGTGTTGATCTCGCCGTTATGCGCGACCATCCGGTAGGGATGGGCGAGGCGCCACGACGGGAAGGTGTTGGTCGAGAACCGCTGGTGGACCAGGGCCAGCGCCGATTCGAACTTCGGATCGTGCAGGTCGAGATAATAGGCGCCGAGCTGGTAGGCCAGGAACATGCCCTTGTAGACGACCGTGCGGCACGACATCGAGACGATGTAGAAGTCGTTCTCGAGTCCGCCATAGCTCTCGAAAATCCGGGTCGAGATGACCTTGCGGACGATGTAGAGCTTGCGCTCGAAGGTATCCTCGTCGGCGATGTCGCTGGGGCGGCCGATGAAAACCTGGCGATGGAAGGGTTCGCTCGCCCGGATTTCGGGGGCCTGCGACAGGCAGCTGTCATCGACCGGCACGTCGCGCCAGCCGAGCAGGGGCAGCCCCTCGGCAGCAAGCGCCGCCTCGACCGTCGCGGCCATTTCGGCGCGCAGGGTCTCGTCGCGCGGCATGAAAATGAAGGCCACGCCGTAATGTCCGAGGTCCGGCAGGGAGAATCCCAGCCGCTCGGCCTCGGCGACGAAGAAACGGTGAGGCGTCTGGACCAGCATGCCGGCGCCGTCGCCGACCAGCGGATCGGCGCCGACCGCGCCGCGGTGGGTCAGATTCTCGACGATCTTGAGGCCGCTCTGGACGATCTTGTGGGATTTCTCCCGGCGCAGATTGACGACGAAGCCGACGCCGCAGGCATCGTGCTCACGCATCGGATCATACAGTCCCCCGGCCACGCGCCGCAGCCGCTGACCATCGGGCGCAGGCGAGCGGTTCTCGCCGGACGGCGCACGCATTGGGGCGCTGTTCATTGTCGCTCTCTCCGTCATCGTCGTCCCCGATTCCCTCGCAGGTCCACGATCCCCGGCATCCGATCGCGTCGCTCCGACTGTCCTTCTGACGGTCGGGGCGAAAACGGTTGGACACCTTGCACCAACACAAGGCACGCCTCCTCAAGGAGGAAGCACGTCCATTTCACAGGAGCGCAGCGTCATGCGCAACTGGCCCGACGGACCATATGCGTCCGCGCTGCATGACCGGTCTGCCTCATCCCCTCGAGGTAGTCCGCCCCAAACTATTGGACAGTAGTCCTGTCCTATTCATTCACAATGCCAGATTTCCGCATCTCCGGCAAGATGGCTCCTGTCGTCCCCTCAGTATGACACGGGCGCGCAGGATCGCCGAACAGGTTCACGGGCGTGTGAGGCGGACGTATGAAATCCGTAACACCCACTTGATTTTCTATTTACGCCGCGTCCGGTCAATGTCGTCGGTGTCCCGACGGCGACCTACGGCGCTGTTCGGAGACAGTCGAGTACCTTGGGGATCGGACTTCGGGCGGCATATGCGGTCCCAGATCATCGATCGGCCCGGGTCGAAAAAGAGGGAAACTACAATGTCCACTGCAAAGACTCTCACCATGGCGGCGCTCGCCGGTGCCGTTACCGCCGCGATGGCGTCATTCGCCGTGCCGGCCTCGGCCGCCGAAGGCGACATGGTGAAATGTTATGGCGTTTCGTTGAAGGGCCAGAACGATTGCGCCGCCGGCGCCCATTCCTGCGCGGGGACGTCGACCGTCGACTACGACGGCCAGTCGTTCAAGCTTGTTCCCGTGGGGACCTGCACGTCCATGGAGACGCCGTTGGGTCCGGGCAGCCTCGAGCCGATTCAGCGCCCCGCCTGAGGCGACACCGCTGGGGGCTGGGGTCCCGGAACCAAGTCAACGAAGCATTCGCCTGCGGGCGAAGAGAGAGGAGAATGAAATGTCGACAATCAGGAAACTCACTGTGACGGCCCTCGCCGGTGCCATGGCGACCGCCATTGCCTCGATCGCCTCGGCCCATACATCGGGCCCGGGCGAGACCGAGAAGTTGATGGCCGCGGGCGATGTCGAGATGTGCTACGGCGTCGCCATGAAGGGCGACAATGACTGCGCCGGCAACGGGCATTCGTGCGCCGGGATGTCCACCGCCGATTACAACGGTATGGATTTCAAGCTGGTCGCCAAGGGCACCTGCGTTACCATGGAGACGCCGAGCGGCGGCATGGGCACACTCGAAGCAATGTAAGACGTCTTACATCGAGACCCCGGGGGCCGCCTTGCGGCCTCCGGTCCTTTGGCACGTTGCGGTGACCGACGACCAGAGCTGCGAGACCGAAGGTCTCATCGACGTGTTGCCGCCAGCCTGAGTGAACCCGGATGCATTCTGAAACGCCCCGTTTCCGCACAACAAGAATTCCGCCGCGGGTCGGCGTCGGCCTCAAGCCCGAGCACTACAAGGCAATTCTCGGCGAATCGCCGGATATCGGCTGGTTCGAGGTCCATGCCGAGAACTACATGGGTGCCGGCGGTCCGCCTCACCGCTATCTGACCACGATTCGCGAGCGCTATCCCTTGTCGCTGCATGGCGTCGGCTTGTCGATCGGCGCCGCGCACCCGCTCGACCGCGACCATCTCCAGCGCCTGAAGGCGCTCAACGAGCGCTACGAGCCCGGGCTGTTTTCCGAGCACCTTGCCTGGTCGACGCACGACAGCGTCTTCTTCAACGACTTGCTGCCGATCCCCTATGACCGGGAATCGGTCCAGCGGGTTTCCGATCATATCGACGAGGTTCAGGAAACCGTCGGGCGGAGGATGCTCCTCGAGAACCCCTCAACCTATGTAGCTTTCGTGGAGAGCACCCTCGACGAGATCGATTTCCTGACCGAAGTGGCGCGGCGGACCGGTTGCGGCCTGTTGCTCGACGTCAACAACGTCCATGTGTCGTGCACCAACCAGCAATGGGATGCCGCCGACTACATCAATCGCTTCCCCATGCAGCTGGTCGGCGAGATCCACATGGCGGGCTATGCGCCGGAAGAGGACGATCACGGTGATCCGCTGCTGATCGACGCGCATGACCGGCCCGCCGATCCGGCGGTGATTGCGCTTTACCAACACGCCGTGTCGCGCTCCGGACCGGTCCCGACCCTCGTCGAGTGGGACAACGATGTCCCCGACTGGCAGACGCTGTTTGAAGAGGCCCGGCGGGTCGAGGCCGTCCTGCTCGGCGCCGGCCAGCGCGAGGACTCCGATGTTGCGCTCGCTCTCTGACGTCCAGGCCGAATTCGCGGCGGCGCTTCGCGATCCCGCGCTGCCGCCGCCGGCAGGAGTCGTCGGCCCTGACGGTGGCCCTGCGCCGCGCCGTTTTGCCGTCTACCGCAACAACGTCCTCGGCGCGCTCGGCCAGGGATTGGCCGGAGCCTTTCCGGCGGTCGAGAGGATCGTCGGTGAAGATTTCTTCCGCGCCATGGCCCGCGCCTACGTGCTCGAGACGCCGCCGACCTCACCGGTGCTTCTCGACTACGGCGTCACGTTTGCGGATTTCATCGCAGGTTTCGAGCCGGCCGCCTCGCTTCCTTACCTTCCCGACGTCGCGCGCCTTGAGCGCGCCTGGCGCGAATCCTACCACGCGGCCGACGCCGCGCCGCTCAACCCGGCGGCGCTTGCCACGATCCCGGAGGAGGAGCTGCCCGACATCGGTTTCACCCTCCACCCGTCGTTGCGAATCGTGCAGTCGCGCTTTCCGATCATTACGATCTGGAAGATGAATGTGACGGATATGCCGACATCGCAGGTTGACTTTACGGTCGGTGAGGATGCACTGATCGTCAGACCGGGTGCGGAGGTAGAGGTTCGAGTCGTGCCTCCGGGCGGTGTGGCGTTTGTCAGCGCTCTGGCGGCCGGCGAGGCCTTGGGATCGGCGGCGGTGATCGGAGAATCATCCGATTCACGATTCGATCTCAGTGGCAACATTGCGGGCCTGATCAGTGCGGGTGCCCTTGTGGATCTCCGACGTGCGTCGGGGCAAGTGCCGCGATGACATATCGGGAGAACGCGCCGGCGGCGCACTCGCAATGGGCTGGCGGGGGATACATGATTTTCATTCAGGCAATTGCATCGCTTGCGCTGCGGATTGCGCTTGCGATTCCTTTTTTCAGGTCCGGCCTGACGAAATGGGACGGCTTTCTGCAGCTCAATAACGGGGCCAAATATCTGTTCTCGAACGAGTTCCTGCTGCATGGTCCTTCGGACTGGAGCAAGTTCTGGATTCTCGACAAGACCTACCCGATGCCCTACCCGGAGATCTCCGTATGGCTTTCGGCTTTCGGGGAGATACTGCTGCCGGCCGCGCTGGTGATCGGGTTCGCAACGCGCCTTTCGGCGCTTGGCATGCTGGCGATGATCATCGTCATCTTCCTGGTATTCCCCCAGTACTGGATCGCGGAAACCCTTCCCTGGGTCGCGATGGCGCTCGCGTTGATCGCTTACGGTCCGGGCCGGATTTCGTTCGATTTCCTGATCTGGCATTCCTGGAAACGGCGCTGACTGGCGACCCGGGCGCCACGATGACTCCCGCTTCGAGCGAGTCATGATCTTTGCCAGCGACAACTGGGCCGGCGCTGCCGACAGCGTCATGGCGGCGCTTGCCGAGCAGGCGAAGATCGGTGCGCCGGCTTACGGCGGCGACGCGCTGACCAAAGCGGTCGAGGCGCGGTTCTGTGAAATCTTCGAGCGCGATGTCGCGGTCTTCCTGGTCGGCACCGGAACCGCGGCGAACGCCCTTGGCATCGCCAGCTTACTCCAGGCCGGGCGGCGTCGTTTTCGCCCATTCCCAGGCCCATATCCTTGTCGACGAGGCCAATGCGCTCGAATTCCTCGGCGGCGGCGTCAAGATCGTCGGTCTCGACGGGGAGGGCGGCAAGCTGACCCCGGCGGCGCTTTCCGGCGCCATCGCCCGCTATCCTGAGGGCGGCTTCCATCACGGCCAGCCGGTGGCGGTCAGCCTTTCCCAGGCGACCGAGCTCGGGCAGGCCTACGCCCCGGAGGAGGTCGCGGCGGTCGCCTCGGTGGCGAAGGAACGCGGCCTTGCCCTTCACATGGACGGCGCGCGGTTCGCCGGCGCGGTATCCGGGCTCGGCGTGGCTCCGGCCGACGTGACGTGGCGGGCGGGCGTCGACGTCCTCTCCTTCGGCGGCACCAAGAACGGATGCCTGGCCGCCGAGGCGGTCGTCTTTTTCGATCCCGGCCAGGCCCGCGACTTCGGTTTCGCCCGGCAGCGCATCGGTCACGGCTTCTCGAAGGCGTGGTTCATCGCGGCGCAATTCGCGGCCTATCTCGATGGCGGCGCCTGGCTGGCGCTTGCCGGTCGCGCCAACGCCTCTGCCGCGCGCCTCGCCGACGCCGTGCGCGACTGCGCCGACGCCCGGCTGGCGCTGGAGCCTGCCGCCAACGAGGTGCTGGCGGTGCTCAAGACCTCGCTGGACCAGCGCCTGAAGGCGGCCGGCGCGATCTACTATCCCTGGTCGAGCGCGGGGTTGCCGGCCGAATCGCTGCCCGGGCCGGACGAGGTGCTGGTGCGGCTGGTTACGTCGTTCCAGACCGGCGACGACGAAGTCGAGCGGTTCGCGTCGCTGCTTTCCTCCACATGACGCCAACGAAAAAGGGCGCCCGCAAGGGGCGCCCTCCGATCGATCAGGATCGCGCGCGGCTTACGCGGCGACCTTTGCCTCGACCTGCTTCTTGGCCTTGCCGTTGATCGCGATCGCCCGCGGCTTCATCGCCTCGGGAATCTCGCGTACGAGGTCGATATGCAGGAGCCCGTTCTCAAGGCTGGCGCCGCGCACTTCGACATGGTCGGCAAGCTGGAATCGGCGCTCGAACGAGCGGGCAGCGATGCCGCGATAGAGAATGTTGCTCTCCTCGCCTTCGGCCTGCTCCTTCTTCTCGCCCTTGACGGTAAGGGTGTTTTCCTTCGCTTCGATCGACAGATCGTCGTCGCCGAAGCCGGCAACCGCCATCGTCACGCGATAGGCATTCTCACCGGTCCGCTCGATGTTGTAGGGCGGATAGCTCTGGGCCTGCCGCGTCGGGATTGCCGAGCGAATCGAGCATGCCGAAAACCCGGTCGAAGCCGACGGTGGAACGATAAAGGGGGCTGAGATCGAAACTACGCATCTGTATGTCCTCCATATGAGCGACTGGTTGACCGGAACCCGATGAGCCCGCCGTTTTGGCCGGGTTTTCAATGGGTTCCGCGGACCCATCTGGCGTCCGCAGACTTCATCTGGGAATTGTCCCTGGCTGAATCAAGACCCTTTTTCGACGCTGAAGTGGCCGGCAGGTGAACCGAAAATGAACGAGCGTTTCGGACGGCGTTCAGGTGGGGTGGGGCATAGTCCGCGGCGTTGGTTCGGTCGGTCGTCCAACGGGCATAACCAAACCCGGTCCGACCGTTCCTCGTAGCTGAGGCCGGTATCGTCCCGCCCCCCTCCGGTACCGGTTCTCTACCTGCCGGCGGCGTCCCCCCCAGGGCGCCGCCGGCTTGGTTTCCAGTCGGCCGCTTGTGATGGCGGCGGCCCTGTCGTAGAGCAGGGTTCCCCGGTTGATCGAATCTGCTTCAGATCTCTGATTCTTCGCCCTTTCCGAGCGGAAAAGTGAATACACTTTTCCCGATGACGCTCTAATCAGGTCTCCCACTCTTTCCGGCGGCGCGGATGGAACTCTACGGCATCGACACCAACCCCGTTCCCGACGGGGCGGTCGTCGGCGAAGTCATGACCAGCGACGGCGTCCGGCTCCGCTATGCGCGGTGGCAGCCGACAGGGCGCCGGACGCTCGGCACCGTCTGCCTTTTCCAGGGGCGCGCCGAGTGTATCGAACGCTATTTCGAGGTGGTCGGCGATCTCCGGCGCCGGGGCTTTGCCGTCGCGACCGTCGATTGGCGCGGCCAGGGCGGCTCCGACCGGCCGCTGCGCAATCCGGCAAAGGGCCACGTCGACAGCTTCGACGAATACGACCGGGACATCGACGCCTTCATGCACCAGGTGGCGCTGCCGGACTGCCCGCCACCCCACTACGCGCTGGCGCATTCGACCGGCGGGCTGGTCTGCCTGCGCTCGGCCCGGTCCGGCCGCACCCGTTTCACCCGCATGGTGCTGGCGGCGCCGCTGATCGGCCTCGGCCGCAAGCGGCCGTCCCAGGGTATGATCCAGTTCGGGACCGGCCTTGTCACCGCCCTCGGACTCGGTGAGCTCGACGTCACTCAGTCGGATGGCCACGCCGTTGCCCAGGGCAAATTCGAGGACAACCCATACACAACCGACCCGGAGCGCTTTGCCCGCAACGTCGCGATCTACAAACAGTTGCCGCAGGTTTCCATCGGCCCGGCCACCTTCGGCTGGCTGCATGCCGCCTGCAAGGCGATGGCCGAGGCCGCGGAGCCGGATTTCGCGCCCGCGATCAACGTCCCGACGCTGGTCGTCGTCGGCATGCGGGACACCGTCGTTTCGGTGAGCGCGATCGAGACGCTGGTGGGAGAGCTCAGGGCCGGCGCTCTGGTCATCCTGCCGGGCGCGCGGCACGAACTGATGATGGAGCGCGATGGGCTCCGCGAGCAGTTCTGGGCGGCCTTCGACGCCTTCGTGCCGGGCTCTTGAGGGCTATCCGGCCGTCAGCATCGCCAGCACCTGCTCATGCAGGCGGGGATCGCCGCTTGCCGCGATCCGTCCGCCGGACGCGGCCGACGTTCCCTCCCACGTCGTAACCCGGCCACCGGCGCCCTCGATGATCGGGATCAGCGCGACGATGTCGTAGCTCTTGAGGCCGGTCTCGACGACGAGGTCGGCCTGGCCGGAGCCGACCATGCAATAGGCGTAGCAGTCGACGCCATAGCGGGCGAGACGGACCGACTGCTCGACCCGCTCATAGGCGGGCCAGTCGGCGGTGGAGAAAATATGGGGACTTGTCGTGAACAGTGCCGCGCCGGCAAGCGCCGGACAGGAGCGGGTGACGATCGTCCGGTCGCCGCCCGGACCGGTGTACCAGGCGCGCGTTCCGTCGCCGGCATACCGCTCGCCGGTGAAGGGCTGCGCCATCATGCCGAGGATCGGCCGCCCGTGGTGGAGGAGGCCGATCAACGTCCCCCAGACCGGCAGTCCGGTTATGAAGGCGCGGGTGCCGTCGATCGGGTCCAGGACCCAGACGAAATCGGCGTCGGCGCGATCGGAGCCGTATTCCTCGCCGACGATGCCGTGATCGGGATAGGTCTCGCCGATCATCTTGCGCATCGCCGCCTCGGCCTGACGGTCGGCCGCGGTCACCGGATCGAATCCAACCGCGAGCTTGTTTTCGACATCCATCGCTGCCCGGAAAAACGGCATGATCGAATCGGAGGCAGCATTCGCAAGCGCATCGACGAACGTGAACAGGGTTTCATCGGTCATTTTGCCGGCCCGGCATGGCTGCCATGCGCATGATGCAAGTCATGTTGCGCTCCGGTCACACAAGGGCATAGAGAATTGATTTTCCATCGGTTTTTAAATCGTTTCAGAGCGGTGGAAGATGGATTTCGGGAGGGTGTGACATTCTGTTAGCTACAAACCAAATCGATTCCCTTGATTTACCGGCGGACATAGCCAATTGTTGCAGTGCGGTAGCGATACCGCATGCCCTCCTTGGGCGTTTCCTCCCTAGACTTAGGCCGTCTCGGAAACGAGCGGCCTTTTTTTTGCCTATTCGGCCGCGTCGGGCAGGGAGAGCAGGCCGACGCCGACGGCCTCGGCAAGGCTCTGTACGAAAATCGAAAGGTCCTGGCAAAGCGGGGCGAAGCCGGCGGTGCGCTGCAAGCTCCGCTCATCCATGTAAAGACAGCGTTTCACTTCGATCTGCAAGGCGTGAACGCCCTGGTTCGGCCGGCCGTAATGCTCGGTGATATGGCCCCCGGCATAGGGCTTGTTGCGGCTGACGGAATAGCCGAGGCGCGACAGGATCTGGGCCGCCATGTCGGTCAGCTCGACGGCGCAACTCGTGCCGTAGCGATCGCCGATGACGATGTCGGGCCTCAGCCGTCCGGCGCCACCGCGAACCGCAGAGGGCATCGAATGGCAGTCGACCAGAACAGCCATGCCGAAGGCAGCCCGGGTCGTCGTCAGCAGGTCCAGCAGAGCCTGATGGTAGGGCTTGTAGAAACCCTCGATCCGCCCCAGCGCTTCGGCGACGTCGAGCGGCCGGTCGTAGATCTCCTCGCTCTCCGACACGATCCGCGCAATCGTGCCGAGGCCGCCGGCGACGCGGACCGAGCGGATATTGGCGAAGTCGGGCAGGCTGCCGGCGAACATCTTGGGATCGAGCTCATAGGGCTCGCGATTGACGTCCAGCCAGGCGCGGGGAAATTTGGCGCGCAGGAGCGGCGCACCATGGTCCAGGGCCGAGGCGAAAAGATCGTCGACATAGCTGTCCTCCGAATACCGGATGGTCCAGGCATCAAGCCGCGAGGCGGCCAGGAAGGCCGGCGGATAGATGCTGCCGCTATGGGGCGAGTTGAACACCAAGGGTACAACCTGGCGGTCAGGCCGGAGAATCTCGAAGGGAGGCTCCAGGGAAGGATCGTTCGGTGTCGGCATATGCTGCGGGCTTCGGGCACCGTCGATATGGGATAGGAATGTTGCCAATTTCGACGCAGCCTGTCCACAGGCCGCTAAAGTCGCTTGCGCTTGGCCGTTCACGCGATCTTTACTCCGGAACCGCTAATTCCCGTTTGGAATCAGGAACCGGATCGCGCCCATGTCGAGAATTCTCCTGGCTGAAGACGATAACGATATGCGCCGCTTTCTGGTCAAGGCGCTGCAGAATGCCGGGTACGAGGTCGTTTCGTTCGACAACGGACAATCCGCCTATGAGCGGTTTCGCGAGGAGCCGTTCACGCTGCTGCTCACCGATATCGTCATGCCGGAGATGGACGGCATCGAACTGGCCCGCCGTGCGACCGAGCTCGATCCCGACCTGAAGGTGATGTTCATCACCGGATTTGCCGCGGTGGCGCTCAATCCGGAATCGAACGCTCCCCCCGCGGCCAAGGTTCTCTCCAAGCCCTTCCATCTCAAGGACCTGGTCAACGAGGTCGAGAAGCTTCTCGCCGCGTAAAAGGCTGCCGGGGCCGTCCTGGCGGGCGGCTGGAGCCTTGACAGCGCCGGGGCCTGCTCATAGGTTCCGGCCAAATTTTCAGGCCATGCACGGCATGGTCGTTCGAGCCGGCCAGAGACCCATGAAGATTCGCAATTCCCTTCGTTCGCTTCGCAAGCGCCATCGCGCCAATCGTCTGGTCCGTCGCAAGGGGCGCGTTTACGTGATCAACAAGTCCAATCCCCGGTTCAAGGCCCGTCAGGGCTGATCGCCGGTTCGGGCCTTCGATCCGTTCACATCGGCTTGTTTTGACGGCCGCCCGGCGCAGGCGCTAGTCTGCCCGTCATGCGCCCCGCTGCGGTCCTCATCCCGTTTGCCCTGATGCTCTCCGGTTTCGGAGCGGGCGTCGCGTCGGCGCAGGATCCCCTGTCTTCCGTAACCGTCGAGGACCAGAAGGCGCCGGCCGTCGAGTTGACCAAGGCGGAGCGTATCGACGCGTTGTTCGAAACGCTGAAGACGTCGGCTGACAAGGACGCGGCCAAGGAAGCCGAAAGCACGATTCTCCGGCTCTGGCTCGAATCCGACAGCGATACGGTGGATCTTCTGATGACCTGGGCGCTGGGCGCCATGCAGGAGAAACACTATCCCCGGGCGCTCGATTTCCTCGACCGGATCGTCGTCATGAAGCCCGATTATGTGGAAGGGTGGAACAAGCGGGCGACGGTCTACTACATGATGGAGGACTACGGCGCTTCCATCGCGGATATCGGCCAGGTCCTGGCGCTGGAGCCGCGGCATTTCGGTGCCCTGAGCGGCCTGGGCATGATCATGCGGTCACTCGGCGACGACAAGCGGGCGATGATTGCCTATCGGCAGGCCCTTGCGGTCGATCCCTACCTCGACAGCACTCAGGAATCGCTCGACGAACTCGAGGCAAAGGACGTCGGCCAGGAACTCTGACGGACGGGCGACCGCCCGGGCTGTCAGGTCTTCAGCGAATCGCCGCCGTGGCTGCCGATGAAGGCGATCCGCAGCATGTTGGTCGCGCCCGGCGTTCCCAGCGGCACGCCCGCCGTGACGATGATCCGCTGGCCGGGAACCGCGCCGCCTTCCGAGGAGGCGACCTGGCAGGCACGGTCGATCATCTCCTCCAGCGTGCCGGGCTCCTTGCCGGCAACGCAATGCAGCCCCCAGACGATCGACAGCCGCCGCGCCGTGGCGGCAATCGGCGACATCGCGATGATCGGCGTCAGGGGGCGTTCGCGAGCGGCGCGCACCGCCGTGGCGCCCGACGCGGTGTAGCAGCAGATCGCCGCCAGATGCAGGGTCTCGGCGATTTGACGCGCGGCAGCTGAGATGGCGTCGGCGCTGGTCGCTTCCGGCTCGGTGCGCTGGGCGTAGATGATGCTGGAGTAGTTGGGGTCGCGCTCGACCTCGATGGCGATCCTGTCCATCGTTGCGACTGCTTCGACCGGAAACGCGCCGGAGGCCGATTCCGCCGAAAGCATGATCGCGTCGGCGCCTTCGAAGACCGCCGTCGAAACGTCCGAGACTTCCGCCCGCGTCGGCACCGGGGCGGTAATCATCGATTCGAGCATCTGGGTGGCGACGACCACCGGCTTGCCGGCGCGCCGCGCCGCCCGGGTGATCTGCTTCTGGATGCCCGGGACTTTCTCGAGCGGCATCTCGACGCCGAGATCGCCGCGCGCGACCATCAGCGCGTCGGCCTGCTCGATGATCGCGGCCAGTCGCTCCACCGCCTGCGGCTTCTCGATCTTGGCCATCACCGCGGCGCGGCCGCGGGCAATCTTCTTGACCTCGGCGAGGTCTTCCGGTCGCTGAACGAAGGACAGCGCGATCCAGTCGACGCCGGCGTCGAGAGCGGCTTCGAGGTCGGAGCGATCCTTCTCCGTCAGCGCGCTGAAGCCGATCGTCGTGTCCGGGACGCTGATGCCCTTGCGGTCCGAGAGCGCGGTGCCGGCCTCGATGAAGGCCGTCGCACGGGTCTTGGTGGCCTTGGTGACCCGCAGGCGCACCTTGCCGTCATCGAGCAGCAATCGGTGGCCCGGCTCGATGGCCGCGAGGATCTCGGGATGGGGCAGGTAGACCCGCTTCTGGTTGCCGGGTTTGGGGTCGGAATCGAGAACGATCGTGTCGCCGGCGTTCAACTCGATCGAGCCGTCGACGAATGTTCCGATCCGGAGCTTCGGTCCCTGGAGATCGGCGAGGATTCCGATCGGATGCTCCCGGTCTTCCTCGATGGCGCGGATCGTATTGACCATGCGCCGAAGCGTCGGATGGTCGGTATGGCTCATGTTGATGCGGAAGACGTCAGCGCCGGCGTCGGCGAGGGCTCTTATCTTTGCCTTGTCGGAGGAGGACGGACCGAGAGTCGCAAGGATCTTGACCTTGCGCCGTCTCATTGACCACCCGTTCCCGTCTCACCTGGCTCGGTCAACTGTACGGTCCAGCTTCTCTGTTCGCCGGTATCGACTTCGAAGAAGCCTGTCTTTTCAAATCCGCGTGCCACGCAATCCTCGATTCCATGAATGGTGAACATCTTGTCGCGCGTACACATCGCGGCCTTGCCACCCCATATCCCACCCTGATCATAGTCGATTGCGTACACATAATAGAAGCGCGACACCAGCGGCCCGGCCATCAAGGTCTCGCAGCTGCTCGCATCGACGTTCCACCATCCCTCGGTCGTCCAGCGGCGATCTTCCTTGTAGCCGATGGCGATGCCGACGCGACTCCCGGTCTTGTTGCAAAGCCGCAAGCCGCCCGCGCTGCTTTCCGTCGTCAGCCCGCTGGAGACGCCGGCGGGGACGGCGCCCGCCTCAAGCAATCGGATCTCTGCCGAACCATCCTGGCGGAGCATGAAAAAGGCACCCGTGGCGATGGCCGCCAGAAGAACGATGCTGGCGGTGACGATCGCCTTCCGGTGCCATGAATTTGGAGCGTGCAATCGCATCGGGTCGGAGTTGGCGAACCGGTTGTCAGGCGTTTCCAGAGACGCACTTATCGCTCGGCGGGTTTCGCCCTGTCAACGCGTTGACGACTGATTTCATTGCGTTCTGGCCCTGCCAATTTCATGAATCAAATGGTCGGTGGCGCCACTTACGTCGGTGAAGACGGCAGTATCAAGGCCGGCCGCCCGCCGGCCTTGCCACGTAGATGCCGGCGAGGATGAACGCCGCGCCGACGATCTGCATCGGCACGAGCGGCTCGCCGAGAAAGAGCCATGCCAGCCCCGCGGCGACGAGGGAGCCGAGAAACGTCACCAGCGAGGAAAAGGCAGCCGGCAGATGGCCAAGTGCGTAGGTCAGGAATCCCTGCCCGCCGGCATGACCGAAATAGGAAAGGGCGAACAGCGCCATCGCCCCGCCGAGACCGGCCGGCAGCAGTCCATGCTCGGCGATGAGCGATGCCGCGAGAAGGATCGGCGCGGTGATGACCGATGTCAGGAAGACGATCCGGCCGGTGCCGGACCGTCGTCTGGCGACCCGCAAGGCCATGAAATAGGCGCCGAAGAACATCGACGTCGCGATCCCGTAGAGATCGCCGGTGAGGTTTTCCGGCGCGAAGGAGTAGCTCGAGCCAAGCAGCGCGGCGGCGCCGCCGAAGCAGAGGACGAGACCGAAGACCCCACCGCGGCCGACCTTCTCGCCGATCAGGACCGCCGACCCCAGCACGACCCAGACCGGGGCCATGAGCGCGAAGAAGGTGGCGTTGGCAACGGTCGTCTTGAGGATCGCCAGGTGCCAGACCAGCAGGTCTCCGGCGAAGGCGAGCCCGGTCAGGAATATGGCGCCATCCATCCGGAAGATCGCCGCGGCGGGCTCGCCTCGCTGGCGCGTCTCCCACGCCGCCCAGGCCAGGAGAACCGGCAGGGCCGCGGTGACGCGCCAGAAGGCGCTGGCGAAGGGGCCGACCCCGGCGAGGCGCACGAACAGCGGCGACGTTGCCATCGCCAGGGCGCTCGAGCAGCAACGCGGCAAAGGGAAGGGCGAAGTCGGCGCCAAAGGCGACCGGTGCCGCGCTCGGACTGGTCGGGGTCTGCTGCGACATGGAGGACGCCCTGTTTCGTCTGCCATTGCTATGGCACAGGACGGCGGCGGTCACTAATATCGAAAGTCATGGATATGGTTTCAGAAGGGGGCGGCGCGGGCGAGGAGGAGATTTATCCTCCTTTCGTGACGGTCGAGGGCGATCCCGCCTGCGGGATGATCTTCCTGTGCGACCATGCGGAGAACCGGCTTCCGGCGCGCTATGGAACGCTGGGCCTGCCGGTCGAGGAATTCGAACGCCACATCGCCTACGATCCTGGCGCGGGGGCGGTGACGAGGGGGCTTGCCCGGCGTCTCGGCGCGCCTGCGGTCCTGACGACGTTTTCCCGGCTGCTGATCGACCCGAATCGGGGCGAGGACGACCCGACCCTGATCATGCGGCTTTCCGACGGCGCCATCGTCCCGGGCAATCATCATGTCGACGCCGGGGAGCGGGCGCGGCGACTGGCGCTCTACCATGCGCCCTATCACGCGGAGGTCGAGCGGACGATCGAACGATCGATCGCGGCCGGGACCGTTCCGCTGCTGGTCTCCATCCACAGTTTCACGCCCGTCTGGCGGGGGCGCGGCCGGCCATGGCAGATCGGCATTCTCTGGGATGCCGATCCGCGGCTTGCGCGGCCGCTGATCGAAGCGCTTGCCGCCGATCCCGATCTGGTGGTCGGCGACAACGAGCCCTATTCCGGGGCGCTGATCCGCGACAGCATGTACCGTCACGGCACCCGGCGCGGTCTCGCCCACGGGCTGATCGAATTGCGCCAGGACCTGATTTCCGACACTGCCGGCGCCGATCAATGGGTGGAGCGGCTGGCCCCGATCATGGCCGAGCTCAACACGCGGCCGGAGCTGCATGAGATCCGTTACCACGGCTCGCGATCGGGGCCGGTCGACCCTATCTGAGAGGGGCGAAGCACAAGGAATGGATTGCGGCCATGACCGATCTGGATGAGACGACCCGTATCGCGCTCGAGGCGGCGGTCTTTCGGCGGCTCGTCGCTCATCTCCGCGAACGCAGCGACGTCCAGAATATCGATCTGATGAACCTTGCCGGCTTCTGTCGAAACTGCCTGTCCAACTGGTATCGGGAGGCGGCCGAAGCGGAGGGAATCGCGGTCGACAAGGACGAGTCGCGCGAAATCGTCTACGGCATGCCCTATGCCGATTGGCGGGCGCGCTATCAGCGGGAAGCGACCGACGAGCAGCGGGCCGCCTTCGAGGCGAGCAAGCCTGAGGATTGACCCTGTTTTCACGCCGGGCAGCCTTGACCCGCGGCGCGGGCCCGGGCAATCAGCGTGAGCGAACCGAACGCATCTAGGAGAGCCGACGCAATGGCCGATACCGGTGGCATAGCAGCCGATCAGATCCGATCCATCATCGAGCGCATCGAGCGCCTCGAGGAGGAAAAGCAGGCGCTGGCCGACGATATCAAGGAGGTTTACGCCGAGGCCAAGGGCAACGGGTTCGACACCAAGATCCTGCGTCAGGTGATCAGGATCCGGAAGCAGGATTCCGCCGAGCGCCAGGAGCAGGAAGCGCTCCTCGACCTCTATCTCCACGCGCTGGGCATGCGCGCCGAATAGGAGATCCGGCGGCCCGTTTCCACGTTCCAAGCGAACGGAGGCGGGCCGCCGTCCTCACATCGATCTTCCGCAAGAATTTCTGGAATTGCTGGCGCGAAGCGCCGTCTGCCAGACCTAGCGAACGGCGAGAACCTGTCCATTGGACAGGTCGACGATCTGCGGCGCCTTGGCCGGGCTGGCGGCGAAGCGATCCGTGCGCAGGCCACCCGCGTTGGAGGTCTGCTCGAAGCGGGAGGCATAGGCGGCGCCGGGCTTGCCGAGCAGCGACGGTGTCCGGTTGAAGTCGGGCATCGTCAGCAAGGCATACCGCTTCTCGCGGGTCGACGGCGTCGCGATCCACAGGCGCAGGCCCTGTGTGTCGAGCTTGGTCAGCGTCAGATCCGCCTGCATCAGTCGCCCGTAAACGACGGTGGCGCTGAGCTTGGGCGAAGGCGCGGCAGCCTTCGGTGCTGCGACTGCCCCGGAAAGGCGTATCGGGTTCTTCTGGGGCAGCGGCACGCCCGACGTGACGATCTCGTCGGAAGCTGGTTGCGTATCGTCGCCCATGTCGAAGGGGGGAGCATAGGCGAGAACCGGCTGCACCGGCCGGCCGAGTTGATCGAGCCGATCGTCATTGCCCCGAAGCACCGCGGTGGTGATCGCGTCGGCGCGCAGCGGCCGGCTGAGATCGACGCCGACATTGACGGTCGCGACCACGGCGGTCGGCGCGATCGGCAACGACGCGCCCCGGGTTGTCGGCGTTTGGGGCTGCTGGCGGGCGAGCAGGGCGGCGATCAGGTCGGGCGGAGCCTTGGTCCCGTTGGCGTCGTGAGCGGTCTCGAAGGCGATCATCTGGGCGACGGGATCAACCGGCTCAGCCGGCGCGGCGGCGGCGAAACGCTCGTCGAAGCCGGCGGCATTGCCGTTCTGCCCCGTCCGTGCCGGATAGGCCAGCAGCGACGCGGCGTCGGCG
Source organism: uncultured Alphaproteobacteria bacterium (assembly GCA_963812275.1). GTDB lineage: Bacteria > Pseudomonadota > Alphaproteobacteria > Rhizobiales > Kaistiaceae > Bauldia. The sequence continues at coordinate 233,221 of CAWEUQ010000022.1, forward strand.
TCGTCCGGCGCGGCGGCGGCGAGCAGGGTGGTGGCGGCCGGGTTGTCACGGTCGGGAGCCAGACGCGGCAAAGGAACTTCCGCATCGGCAACCGCAATCGGCGCCGACGAGTAGGACGGCGGAACGACCGTCCCGCGCGCCTTGCGGACCTTGTATTCGGCCAGCGCCTCGGCGTAGCCGGGAAGCGGCTTGCCGTCGCTCGGAACGTGAAGGGTATGGCCGTTCGGGAAGACCGCGACCAACTGGCTACGCGACATGCGCGGCCAATGCCGGACGGAACCGGTGTCCATGTGGACGAAGGGCGAGCCGGACGTAGGATAGAAGCCAACCCCGCCAGCCTGCATCCTCAGGCCGATCGCGCGCAGTGTCGCAAGGTTGACGCCGGGAATGTAGAAATCCAGAGCCTTGCCCTGGATGTGCTGGCTGTTCTGGGCGACGCCGCTCGACCGGCGGCGCAATGCCGCGTTTGTCTCGGGCGCGCGATAGCCGCAAACGACCGTGATCGGATTGTGGGAGCCGGACTGCTGGTAGACCTCCCAGATCAGATCGAAGAGGTGGGGGTCCATCTTCTTCGTCTCGTTCCGGCGCCAGTCGCGGAGGAACCTGTTCATCTGGGCAAGACCGGCGGGATCGTAAGTGCCGTCACGCTTGAAGACGATGGTCGCGCGCTCTTTGGTGTGGGCATTGTAGAGGTAGAGGGCGCGGTCTTCCGCGGAGGCTGCATGCCCGGAAACCGCGAAACCGACCAGTGCGGTGGCGCAAACCCGCGCCAGCATTCGGCTCAGCCGATGCCCCCACGCACCCCGAACATTCGCCCCGTCTCTAACCAAAATCCGTCGCCGTCCTTATCCCCGATTGGACTATTATAAAGCGCAGTGTCTAGCGACAAAGTTAACGCCGCTTTACCAAAACGGGAAGCTAGCCCTGTCCCGACCCCGTCCGGCGTAGCCTGACTCGACTAGGGCTGAAACGTGGCATTTACAGGGCGGGTCGGTCAACCGGTTTCCGGCCGTTGATCCCGGGATTCTCAGATCAATCCCAAGGCCTTGGCGACCCGCTTGTCGTGGCCGTAGACATCGTCGCGAATCTGCAGCGCGCCGCTGTCGTCGACCCAGGCGGTGAAATAGGTGATGTGAACCGGTATTTTCGTCTTGAGGTTCACCCAGCGCTCGCCACCACCGACCATCTTGCGGAGCTTGCTGCCGTCGATATCCGGCGAATAGGCGAAAAGCGCCTCGGCGAAGTCCCAGGGATCCTGCACGCGCATGCAGCCATGGCTGAAGGCCCGGCTGTCCCGCGCGAACAGGCTCTTCGACGGCGTGTCGTGGAGATAGACCGAATACTTGTTCGGAAACAGGAACTTGACCTCACCAAGCGCATTCCGGGAGCCCGGCGGCTGCTTGATCTGGATCTTGCTCATGTTGACCGTGCGCCAGTTGATCGAGCCCGGATTGACGGCCCGGTATTTGCCGCGCACGTTGGCATAGACCCGGTATCCACCCAGCCCGCTGCCGGCGCGCAGCTTGGGCAGCATTTCGTTGCGGGCGATCGAGGCCGGGACGTTCCACACCGGGTTGACCACGACGCTCTCCATCTCGTCGGAGAAGATCGGGGTCTGGTTGGTGACCTTGCCGACGACGATGCGGGTGGTGTGGACCACCTCGTCGTCCTTGTAGATCTCGACATTGAAATTCGGGATATTGACCCGGACGTAGAACTGGCCGAGTTGGCGCGGCATCCAGCGCCAGCGTTCCATATTGGCAATGATTGTCGTGACATGGTCGGCCGGACCGCGATTAAACGCCGCAACCGTCCGGTTGCCAACGATTCCGTCGGGGCGGAGCCGCGACGTCTTCTGGAATTCCTTGACCGCGGCAACGACCTCGTCGTCGTAGACCGTCGGGTCATCGACGGTGGATGCGATCTCGAGCCGTGCGCGGATATCCACGACCCGCGGGTCGCTCATGCCCGGCTTGATCAGCCCGCCCTCGGCGACTTCGGGCTTGCGCTCCGCGGGGTCGCGGTTCCGTTCCTTTGCAAGCTCCGCGCGCAGCAGTTTGTATTCTTTCTGGGGCGGGTTGTAGGCATCGAGGGTCGCGACCGGATCGGAGGCGGCCGAGACGAGACCGAGGATATCGGCCGCGGCCAGCCGTGTCGGTTCATAGCCGAAATTCGAGCTGATCGAACTCGGCTCCAGACGGCCCGAATAGGCATCTCTCGCGTAATCGACGATCGCCTGGCTCAGCATGAGGTCGGCTTCGGCGAGTTTGGCGGGCTCGACGGGAATGTAGACGCCGATATTCGGCCACGGCGTCGCATAGGCGGAGGCATCGAGTCCGTCGTCGTCGGCCTGCTTGATCCGGTCGATGATCGCGAGGGCGGAGTCGGTCAGCTTGCCGTCTTCGATCCACGAAAAGGCGAATGTCTGATCCTGGTAGTAACCGGTCAGGTCTTCGGCATCGCCCTTGTGGACCAGCCCGTCTTGCACCGCTTCCGCGAGCAACGCTTCCATGGCCAGGCCGCGCGCGTCCGGTACCCGGTGATAGATCGCATAGGGAACCGGTGGTTCGGTCGCCGCCGCCGCTTCGGCACCGGTCTTCAACGGCGATGCAAGGCCAAACCCGGATAACAGGGACAGCGCTGCGGCACCGGTGAGAATCCTGGACAGGCTACTGAACGTCATGGGAATGCCTCATCGTTGCATGCCGCTGGGAAAGCGACGCGCCCGGTCGCAAAAGAGACCAACCCGTGCCGCATTTCAACCGTAATTCACTCAAGTAAAAATGATTTTACCGCCGGGAGACGCCTATTCTGCGGCGATTCCCGGTCCCGGTTCGGAAATTCCGAGGTCCTTCAGCTTGCGGTAGAGGGTCGAGCGGCCGATGCCGAGCTTGCGCGCAACCATCGTCATCCGGCCATCATAGCGTTCGAGCGCCAGCCGAATCATGGCTTCCTCGATCTCCGCCAGCGGACGGACGTCGCCACCGCGGTCGAACGGCTCGAGGCCGGTCTTGGCGTGGGCATCGTCGTCGCCGGCGGCAGGCTCGCCGTTCAGGGTGATCTCACGGGCTGCAATCGGCGGTGAGTCGGAAAGCCGCGTGTCCCCAATCTGGCGTCGACCGTCGACCAATGACGCGATCTGCGGGAATTCATCCGGTGTGAGCATCGCCCCATCGGCCAGAACAACCGCGCGAAACATCGCGTTTTCGAGCTGGCGGACATTTCCCGGCCAATCGAAGCGGAGCAGGAGGTCGAGCGCTTCGGCGGTGACTCCGCGGATGGCGGGCTTGCTTTCCTCGGCGGCAAACCGCGCGGTGAAATGGCGGACAAGCTCCGGGATATCCTCCCGGCGTTCGCGCAGAGGCGGGACGCGGATCGGGAAGACATTCAGCCGGTAGTAGAGGTCCTCGCGGAAGGCGCCATCCTTGACCAGATCGATAAGGCTGCGATTGGTCGCCGAAATCAGCCGGAAGTCGATCCGGCTTGGCCGCCGGGCGCCGACCGGATCGATCTCGCCGTCCTGCAGGGCGCGCAGCAGCTTGACCTGGACGTCCGCCGGCAATTCACCGACCTCGTCGAGGAAAAGCGTCCCGGTGTGGGCCTCGCGGAACTTGCCGGTGTGTTTCTCCGCGGCGCCGGTGAAGGCGCCTTTCTCGTGGCCGAACAGGATGCTCTCGACGAGATTGTCGGGAATGGCGCCGCAGTTGACGGTGACGAAGGGCTTCGAGCGACGGTCGCCCGTGCCCTGGATGGCGCGCGCGACCAGTTCCTTGCCGACGCCGGATTCGCCCTCGATCAGGATCGGGATCTGGGAGGCCGCGGCGCGCTCGCCAAGCTGGATGACGCGCTCCATCGCCGGGCTCCTGGTGATGATGTCGCGAAAGGAGAGCGTGCCATTGGCGGCCCGCTTGACCCGTGCGAGTTCGCCCTCGAGGGCGCCGAGCTTCAACGCATTCTCGATCGAAACCTGCAGCCGTTCGGGCGAGACCGGCTTGACGACGAAATCGACCGCCCCGGCGCGCATTGCATTGACCACCGTATCTATTCCCCCATGGGCGGTCTGGACGATCACCGGGGTCAGGCGATCCATTTCGCGCAATTTCGCCAGCACCGCCATGCCGTCGAGATCCGGCATCATCAGGTCGAGCACGATCAGCGCGAGGCTGTCGCCGTCCGGCCCGGAGATGCGCGCGAGCGCTTCTCTCCCGCCGGCGACAACGATTGGCTGGTAGCCGAATCGTTCGATCGCCGCGGAGAGGAGTCGACGCTGTACCGGGTCGTCATCGACGACAAGGATGGATACGGACATGTCCGCCCGATGATCGGGCCACGCAGTTAACGGCGTGCTAATTGTGCGAAAGACGGTGCATCGCGGGGAAAGCGGCAGTTGGCGGTTGCCTCCCGCATTGTTGCCACGAAACATCGCCCGGCCCCGGCCGATTCGGTTTCGTCGTTGCGGCGGTTGATTGCGGCCGGTACGACGCCCACTATCGATTCACCGTTTCAGCATAGCGATTCAGCCATGGCCCCATCCGATCCGTTCGCCTCTCCGTCAGCCGCCGCGCCGTTTGGCGACCTGCCGGAGTGGAATCTCGGCGACCTCTACGCGGCGCCGGATTCCCCCGAATTGAGAGCGGACCTTGCGCGCGCCGAGACCGAATCGATCGCCTTCGAGGACCGCTACAAGGGCAAGCTCGAAACCATGGCGAGCGGCGAGGACGCCGGCAGGCAACTCGCCGAGGCGGTTGCCGGTTTCGAGACGCTGGAGGATCTGCTCGGGCGGATCATCTCCTATGCGGGCCTGCTGCATGCCGGCGACACGAGCGACCCGGCGATTTCGAAATTCTACGGGGACGTTCAGGAGAAGATCACCACGGCGAGTTCGCACCTGCTGTTCTTCCAGCTCGAATTGAACCGGATCGAGGACGAGAAGCTGGAGACGGCAATGGCCGAACCGGCGCTCGGTCACTATCGGCCGTGGCTCGAGGACATCCGCCGCGACAAGCCCTACGAGCTCGAGGATCGCGTCGAGCAGCTCTTCCACGAAAAATCGGTGACCGGTCGCGGGGCCTGGAACCGGCTGTTCGACGAGACGATGGCGAGCCTGCGCTTCGAGGTCGACGGCGAAACGCTGGCGATCGAGCCGACGCTGAATCTCCTGCAGGACGCCGACGGCGAGAAGCGGAAGGCGGCGGCGGAGGCGCTTGCCGCGACCTTCAAGGCCAACCTCCGCCTCTTCACCCACATCACCAACACGCTGGCCAAGGACAAGGAGATCTCCGACCGCTGGCGCGGCTTCACCGACGTCGCGGCCTCGCGCCATCTCGCCAACCGGGTCGAACCGGAGGTGGTCGAGGCGCTGGTCGAGGCGGTGCGGAACGCCTATCCGCGCCTGTCTCATCGCTACTATGCGCTGAAGGCGAAGTGGTTCGGGCGCGACCAGCTCGATCATTGGGATCGCAACGCGCCGCTGCCCGACGTCCCGACCAGGACGATCCGCTTCGACGAGGCGCGCTCGACGGTGCTCGGCGCCTACGGGCTGTTCTCGCCGGAGATGGCCAACATCGCCCGCGGTTTCTTCGATGGCAAATGGATCGACGCGCCGGTGCGACCGGGCAAGGCGCCCGGCGCCTTTTCCCATCCGACCGTGCCGAGCGCCCATCCCTACGTGCTGCTGAACTACCAGGGCAAGGTGCGCGACGTGATGACGCTTGCGCATGAACTCGGTCATGGCGTCCATCAGGTGCTGGCCGCGCCGCAAGGCGCGCTGATGGCGCCGACGCCGCTGACGATGGCCGAGACCGCCAGCGTCTTCGGCGAGATGCTGACCTTCAAGTCGCTGCTGATCGAGACCACCGAGCCGGTCGAGAAGAAGGCGATGCTCGCCGCCAAGGTCGAGGACATGATCAATACGGTCGTGCGCCAGATCGCCTTCTACAGTTTCGAGCGCGAGGTCCATGTCAAGCGCGCGCAGGGCGAACTGACGGCCGAGGATCTCGGCGAGATGTGGATGAAGGTACAGGCCGAGAGCCTGGGCCCGGCGATCCGCCTGCGGCCGGGCTACGAAGTGTTCTGGAGCTATATCCCCCACTTCATCCATGCGCCGTTCTACGTCTATGCCTACGCCTTCGGCGACTGCCTGGTGAACTCGCTCTACGCGGTCTACGAGGAAGCGGCCTCCGGCTTCCAGGAGAAGTATCTCGCCATGCTGAGGGCCGGCGGCTCGAAGCACCACAAGGAGCTGCTCGCGCCTTTCGGCCTCGATGCCGGCGATCCCGGCTTCTGGGACAAGGGTCTCGGCGTCATCGACCGGCTGATCGGCGAGCTCGAGGCGATGGAGGAGGAGACCGTCGGTTGACCGCGACCGGCGGCGTCTCGCGGCGGTTGGGCCGGGACGATAGCGGAAGCCGACCGACGTGGGCTAAAATGATCAGGCGCCGGATCGGCCGGCAAGGATAAGGCGATGCACGTTTCGGTCACATATGACGCGCCGGTCGACGAACCGGGCACCGGCCCGGTTCGGATCGGATGGTTTCTCGAGGGCGACAGGTCGAGCATCATCTTCGAGCCGCCCGAGCGCGTGCGGTCGGTGGAGATGAGCAGGAGCCACGCGAAATCGGCGTCGCGCTGCCCGGCCATCATCAACCTCGAGAGCCGCTTCTTCGTCATCAAGTGCCCCTTCGACCTGCATCTGAAGTTCGCCCGCTCCGAGGATGGCAAGCCGGGATTCCGCAATGTGCTGGGAGAAAAAAGCCCGGTGCGGCCGAAGAAACTGGTCGAGCATCTCCACATGGTCGGCGAGGCCGAATGGCGCTATCCGGATCGCCCGACCATCCAGATCTCGTTGCCCTACGTGTTCATCGCCGACGAGCCGGTCTACCTCTCGCAGGTCTCGCCGTTCATGCACTATCGCCCGGAGCCGCTGCCCGGCACGATCTTCGGCGGGCGCTTTCCGATCAACGTCTGGCCTCGTCCGCTGATGTGGGCCTTCGAGTGGCATGAACCCGACAAGGACATCATTCTCAAGCGTGGCGAGCCGCTGTTCTACGCGCAGTTCGAGACCGAACCGCAATACCGGGCGGTGCAGGTGTTCGAGGCGGAGAAGACGCCGGAGGTCGAGGAATATCTCAAGCTGATCTCCGGTGCGGTCAACTACGTCAACCAGACATTCTCGCTGTTCAAGGCGGCGGAGGAACGCCGGCCCGCGCAGCTGGTCACGCCGCGAAAGCCGCGATAGGCGCGCGGTGCAGCAGTCGTTTCGCTGGAGGCGTCCGTGCCGGTTCTCTTCTTCATCCTGATCGTCATCCTGATCGCAACGGTCGGGTTCTGGAAAACCCTCGGCGCCATTCTCGGGGCGGTCGGGATGATCGTCCTGCTGGTGCTCCTGCTCGCCGCGGCGATCGCGATCGGCGGCGCCATCGCCGTCAAGCGCCTGCGCTAGACGAGCCACCGCCGGGCGCGAGGGCTTCGCCGCGACGCGAAAAAGGGGCTCGCGGTGCGAGCCCCTTTCCATGATCCCTGCCAGGCGAGGACGCGGCGCCTGTGATCGGCGCCCGCGTCCGGCCCGGTTGGTTCACACCATCAGGAAGTCGTGGTGGTCGAGGTGCGTGCCCTTGTCGAATTTGGCGATCAGGATCTTGTCGTCGCCGCCCTTGCCGTCATCGTCGTAAAAGAGCTTCTTCTCGTTCTTGTAGATGAGGTGGTCGTTGCCGTCGTGGGCGTTCTTGCCTTCGTAGAACTCCTTCTTGCCGACCTTGTTGCCGAGTGCGGTGAACATCGTCTTGTCGAGCTGGAGCGCGTCGGTGCCGTGCTCGTAGCCCTTGATGATGGCCTTGGTGCCGGCAACCGGGGCGACGTCGAACAGGAAGGCGTCGGCGCCGTCGCCGCCCCACATCTTGTTCTTGCCGAGGCCGCCGGAGAGGATGTCGTCTCCGTCGCCGCCCTTCATGATGTCGTTGCCGTCGCCGCCATACATGGTGTCGTTGCCGGTGCCGCCATACATGCTGTCGTCGCCGGTGCCGCCGTACAGTGCATCGTTGTCTGTTCCACCGTACATGGAGTCATTATCGTTGCCACCATAGAGCGAATCGTCGCCGCGGCCGCCGTCTAGATAATCGTCGCCGTCACCTCCATAGAGACCTGCCTTGATCAGCGTGTAGAAGCTGGACGAGTTGGCGACATGATCTTTTGTCGAAAAAGTCTCGGCGTCGCTGTCGTTACCATCGCCGCCGTAGATGACGTCGTTTCCATCGAGGCCATACAGTCCGTCTGTGCCGGGTCCGCCGTAGATGAAATCGTCGCCGGATGCAGAATCGAACTGAGTAATAATTCCGTTGTTCGCGTCGGAATACCGGAATTCTCCGCCCACGACCAGATCGTTCCCGTCGTCGCCGAAGAGCTGATCGCTGACTGTTCCGCCATGGATCGTATCATTGCCCTGGCCGCCATAAGCCTCCGTGTCGCCGCTGCTCCCATTGGTTTGAGTGCCGAGAAAATCGCTTCCCTCCCCGCCGTATAAATCCGGAGAAGTTGCCGAAGTGCTCGTCGACTTAATGACGTCGTTGCCATCGCGTGCGTAAAGATGAGCGCTTGTGATGGCGGCGCCGGAAAAGAAATCGGCTGCATCGGTCAAAAATTGCGACATGTCGTCCTCCGTTGGGTTGGCCGCCTTCCCGACTTTGGTCCGGGCGGACGACCCTTCGTGGTGCCACCCCAGCGATGCGTCCATGCATCTGGCAACAAAGGTGGCAAGAAGTGGAACGATGTGCAGTGACCGTCGTCACAGCGCGCGGGGGATGACGCGTCGGAACGACCGGTTGACGGGGCCTGCGACACTCGACAGCCTTCTCTCCGCCGCGATGTCCGCCTAGATAACGGCGATGGACGACGCCCCCGATCCCGAAAAGAATCGCCTTTCGCGGCGCGTGACGCGTTACGCCCGGGTCGGCGCCAATGTCGGCGGCGTCGCGGCGCGCATGGCCGGCGCCCGCCTGTTCGGCCGCGAACTCGGCGACCAGCGCAATGCCGCAGATCTGATGGTTGCGCTCGGTGGCCTCAAGGGGCCGCTGATGAAGCTCGCCCAGCTGTTGTCGACGGTTCCGGATCTGCTGCCGCCCGAATACGCCGCCGAATTGCAGAAGCTCCAGGCGTCGGCGCCGCCGATGGGGCCGGCTTTCGTCAAGCGGCGGATGCGGGCGGAACTCGGTCCCGACTGGAAGAGCCGATTCGCCTCCTTCGACGAGACGCCGTCCGCCGCCGCCTCGCTCGGCCAGGTTCACCGCGCCGTCGGTCTCGACGGCCGCGATCTCGCCTGCAAGCTCCAGTATCCCGACATGCAGTCGGCGGTCGAAGCCGATCTCGGCCAGCTCGGCGTCGTCTTCGCGCTGCAGCGACGGTTCAATCCCGAGATCGACACGACCGAGATCGCCAAGGAGCTGTCCGAGCGGCTTCGCGAGGAACTCGACTATCGCCGCGAGGCGAGCAACGCGGCGCTCTACGGCAAGGCGCTGGCGGACGAGCCGATGATCCGCGTGCCGGACACGATCGCGGCGCTGTCGACGCGACGGCTGCTGACGATGGCCTGGCTCGACGGATCGCCCCTTCTCTCCTTCCTCGATCACAGCCTCGAGGACCGGAACCGCATCGCCGAGGCGATGTTCCGGGCGTGGTGGCATCCCTTCGCCACGCACGGGATCATCCACGGCGATCCGCATCTCGGCAATTACAGCGTCTTCGCGGAGAAGGGCCGGCCGGCCGGGATCAACCTGCTCGATTATGGCTGTATCCGGATTTTCACGCCGCGTTTCGTCAGCGGCGTGGTCGAGCTCTATCACGGCTTCCGCGACGGCGAGCGCGACCGTGTCGTCGAGGCCTATCACCGCTGGGGATTCACCGCCCTCAGCAACGAGCAGATCGACGTCCTCAATATCTGGGCGCGCTTCATCTATGCGCCGCTGATCGACGACCGGGTGCGGACCATCGCCGACGGGATCGATCCGCACGCCTATGGCCGTCGTGAGGCATGGAAGGTCAAGCAGGGCCTGAAGGCGGGGCCGCCGATCACCGTGCCGCGCGAATTCGTGCTGATGGACCGGGCGGCGATCGGCCTCGGCTCGGTGATGCTGCACCTCAAGGCGGAATTGAATTTCCATCGCCTCTTTGCCGAAGCGATCGACGATTTCGACGAGGCGAAGCTCGGCCGCCGACAGGCCGCGGCGATCAAGGCCGCCGGCCTGACCGACCCTTCCTGACATCGGATCATCAGGCGGCGCTTCGCCGACCCGCGAATAGAGGCGCGCCTTCGCGTGTTATCCGGCGGTACGCCATCCCTTGCGGAGTCCAGCCGATGCGCCCCTTCATTCCCGCACTTTCGCCGGTCTATGCCGCGCTTTCCGAGCCGGCCTACGCGCTGGCGAGGCTCGTCGCCGGCGCCTTCCTGGTGCCGCACGGCCTGTGGAAACTGTTCGGCATCACCGGCAGCCAGCAGGAGATGATCGCCTTCTTCCACGCGATCGGACTCGAGCCGGCGGTGCCTCTGATGATCGCCGTCGGCGTCGTCGAGGTCGTTGGCGGGGCCTGCGTCGCGGTCGGATTCCTGACTCGGCCCGCAGCGCTTGCCGCAGCGATCACCACCGGCACGGCCGCGTTTTACGTTCACCTGCCGCTCGGCTTCTATGTCGAGGGGGGCGGAGTCGAGTTCTCGGCGCTGTGGGTCGTCCTGCTCCTGATGATCGCGGTCAGGGGCGGCGGGCGCATCTCGATCGACGCGTTGATCGGCCGTGAATTCTGAGCGCCGCGATCGTCGGGATCGTCAGCCCGGCCCCGGGAAGGGGCCGACGAAGCGGCGGCTGTGCTCGACCTGGAAGAGGTTCGAGTTGAGCGCGGCGATCCATTGTTTTCCCTCGGTGGTCAGTTCGAGGTAGCCGAGCGCCGGGCCGATGAAGGGCTGGACGTGGTTCCGGAAGAATTCCGGATATTTGTCGATGAGATCGGCCGGATTGTCGTAGCCAAGCTCCTTGGCCGTTCCGGTTTCGACAAATTCGAAATAGAGCGCGTTGATCTTGCGGTGGTAGAAGGGGTCGGCCATCTGGCCGATCAGGTCGGCGGCGCGAACCAGCGCGCCTTCGCTTTCGGTCGCGGAATAGGGCTCGCCCTCCGGCACCGGGAACCGCGTCATCTCGATCGCCGCGGCGATGCGCTTGGCTTCGACATAGGGCGACGAACCGAAACGCTCCTTCGCGTAGATCTTGCCGCGGTCGATATGCCAGGGCATCAGGAAGGCGTCCGAGGCGCCGCGCGGCGGGGTGATCGTTTCCCCGGCTTCATTGATGACCTGGGTATTCTGGGTGTCGCCGCGGCAGATGCCGCGGACAAAACCGATATCGTGGACGAGGCAGGCGCAGGTGTAGTGCAGCCAGTCCTCCGGCGTCAGCGATTCCGAAAGCAGGCGGCCGAGAATGATCTGCTGGCCGACCTGGGTCACCATCATCGTGTGCTCGATGTCGTGGTAGAGGGCGTCGGAATTGCCGATCCGCTCGAGGACAAGACGCGCGGCGCCGCCGAGATAGGTCGCATATTCGGGGTTTCGGTAGGAGAAATACTCGAGATAGTGGTGGGCGAGATAGTCACCGAACTGCTCGGCGAGGATCGCAATCGGGTTCAACATGCCGGGCTCCTCCGGGAGGCCGTTCCGCCACCCGCTTTGAAATTTCGATGCTACTACCTGTCTTGAACGACGGATGCATATTTTTGCTGCGCGGCAATATTTTCCTTCGCCGCCGGCCGCTGCGACGCCATACACGATTGTCGCAGCCCAAGGTTTTGCTATAAAGCCGGCCTTCGAGAGACGCGCGAGAAGGAGATCGACACTATGGCTGAGCATGGCGCCGCCGAAATCGGGACGGCAACCGGCACCGATTACGCCGATCATGTCCGCACCTATGAGAGTTTTGTCCATCTGGCGAAATATGGAGCCGCGGGCGTCGCCATAATCCTCATCCTGATGGCCTTCTTCTTGCTTTGATTGAATCGATGCCGATTGCTTCTGGGGAAGACCGGCGGCGTCATATCTGCGGCCGGCATAATTCCTTTTTGCCAGGTCGGCCGTGGCCAGCACCGTCCCTCCGGGCGAAGCGCGCTGTCAGCCAGTCGAGACGGATTCGGAAACGCTCATGAAAATCGCCGTGCCTGCGGAAGCCGACAAGACCGAGACCCGGGTCGCCGCCACGCCGGAGACGGTGAAGAAGTTCATCGCGCTCGGCGCGGAGGTGACGGTCCAGGCCGGAGCGGGGGCCGGATCGCGCATCACCGACGAGGACTATGCCGCCGCCGGCGCCACGATCGCCAAGACGGCGCCGCCGATGCTGAAAGCGGCGGATATCGTGCTGAAGGTCCGCCGTCCGGGAGCGACCGAGATCAAGAATCTCAAATCCGGGGCGGTCCTCGTCGGCGCGCTCGACCCGATCGGCCATGACGACGAGGTCAAGGCGCTGGCCGAGGCGGGGGTCGAAGCCTTCACCATGGAATTCCTGCCGCGCATCACCCGGGCGCAATCCATGGACGTGTTATCGAGCCAGGCGAACCTCGCCGGCTATCAGGCGATCATCGACGCGGCGAGCAACTTCGGACGCGCCTTCCCGATGATGATGACCGCGGCCGGCACCGTGCCGGCGGCCCGCGTCTTCGTCATGGGCGCCGGCGTCGCCGGCCTCCAGGCGATCGCGACGGCGCGGCGACTCGGCGCGGTGGTCACCGCCACCGACGTCCGGCCCGCCGCCAAGGAACAGGTCGAGTTGCTCGGCGCCAAGTTCGTCGCCGTCGAGGACGACGAGTTCAAGCAGGCCGAGACGGCCGGCGGTTACGCCAAGGAGATGTCGAAGGAATACCAGGCGAAGCAGGCCGAACTCATCGCCTCGCATATCGCCAAGCAGGACATCGTCGTCACCACGGCGCTGATTCCCGGCCGGCCGGCGCCGAAGCTGGTGTCGAAGGCGATGGTCGCCTCGATGAAGCCGGGCTCGGTGCTGATCGATCTCGCGGTCGAGCGCGGCGGCAATGTCGAGGGCGCCATGCCGGACGAGATCGTCGAGGTCGATGGGGTCAAGATCGTCGGCTATCTCAACGTGTCCGGCCGCATCGCGGCGAGCGCCTCGGCGCTTTATTCCCGCAACCTCTATGCCTTCGTCGAGACGATGATCGACAAGGACAAGAAGGCGCTTGCGATCAACTGGGACGACGAATTGATCAAGGCGACGAACCTGACCCGGGACGGCGCGGTCGTCCACCCGGCCTTTGCCGCAAAGGGAGCCGAATGATGGAGACAATGACGCCCGAGCAGGCCGCGGCGGCGGCACAGGCGGCCGCCGATACCGCGAAATCCGCGTCGCATACCGCCGTCGAGGCGGCGACGGCGGCTCAGGGCTTCGCCGATCAGGCCGCCGATGCGATCGGTGGCGCGGCGCACGCGGTAAGCGGCGGCGCCATCGACCCCTTCGTCTTCCGGCTGGCGATCTTCGTCCTGGCGATCTTCGTCGGCTATTACGTGGTGTGGTCGGTGACCCCGGCGCTCCATACGCCGTTGATGTCGGTCACCAACGCGATCTCCTCGGTCATCGTCGTCGGCGCGCTGCTGGCGGTCGGCGTCAGCGCGGCCGATGCCGTTTCCGGCGGCGGCTGGCTGTCCAAGACCTTCGGCTTCCTCGCCCTGGTGCTGGCATCGGTCAACATCTTCGGCGGCTTCATGGTCACCCAGCGCATGCTCGCCATGTACAAGAAGAAAGAGAGAGCGTGAGCTCATGTCGGCCAATCTGACCGCGCTTCTCTACCTCGTCTCCGGCGTCCTCTTCATCCTGGCGCTCCGCGGGCTGTCGAACCCGGAGAGTGCGCGCCGGGGCAACACCTTCGCCATCGCCGGCATGGCGATCGCCATCGTCACGACGCTGTTCGTCGCCGAGCCGGGCTGGGCCTCCATCCTCCTGATCGTGCTGGGCATTGCGATCGGCGGCGGTGTCGGCGCGGTGATCGCCCGGCGCATTCCGATGACGGCGATGCCGCAGCTCGTCGCCGCCTTCCATTCGCTGGTCGGCCTCGCCGCGGTCCTCGTCGCCGCCGCCGCGCTCTACGATCCGTCGGCTTTCGGTATCGGCACGCCCGGCGCCATCCATGGCGCGAGCCTGATCGAAATGTCGATCGGCGTCGCCATCGGCGCGCTGACCTTCACCGGCTCGATCATCGCCTTCCTCAAGCTCGACGGCCGGATGTCCGGCGCGCCGATCATGCTGCCGATGCGCCATGTCGTGAATGCCGGCCTCGGCATTCTCCTCGTCGTGCTGATCGTCATCTTCGTCAGCAGCGAGAGTCATTTCGCCTTCTGGCTCGTCACCCTTGCCGCGCTCGCCCTCGGCGTCCTGATCATCATCCCGATCGGCGGCGCCGACATGCCGGTGGTGATCTCGATGCTGAACTCCTATTCCGGCTGGGCGGCGGCCGGCATCGGCTTCACGCTGGGCAATACCGCGCTGATCATCACCGGGGCGCTGGTCGGCTCGTCCGGCGCGATCCTCTCCTACATCATGTGCAAGGGGATGAACCGCTCCTTCATCTCGGTCATCCTCGGCGGCTTCGGCGGCGAGGCTGCGGCGGTCGCCGACGACGGGGTGGTGCGCTCGGTCAAGCAGGGCTCGGCCGACGACGCCGCCTTCATCCTCAAGAACGCCTCGAAGGTGATCATCGTCCCCGGCTACGGCATGGCCGTCGCCCAGGCCCAGCATGCGCTGCGCGAAATGGCCGACGAATTGAAGCGGGAAGGCGTCGAGGTCAAATACGCCATTCATCCTGTCGCCGGCCGGATGCCGGGGCACATGAACGTCCTGCTCGCCGAGGCCAACGTCCCCTATGACGAGGTCTTCGAGCTCGAGGACATCAACTCCGAATTCGCCCAGGCCGACGTCGTCTACGTCATCGGCGCCAACGACGTCACCAACCCGGCGGCGGAGGACGATCCGGCCTCGCCGATCTACGGCATGCCGGTGCTGCAGGTGTGGAAGGCGGGCACGGTGATGTTCGTCAAGCGGTCGCTCGCTTCCGGCTATGCCGGCATCGACAACCCGCTCTTCTACCGCGACAACACGATGATGCTCTTGGGCGACGCCAAGAAGATGACCGAGGGCATCGTCAAGGCGCTGTAGGTGTGAGGCTTCCTTGAAAGTTGATGTCAAAACCACTATTTGACATCAATCGGGTGATTCAGGAGCCTTGTCGCATGAGCAGGAAGGCTACGACTTTCAGGCTAGAGCCGATCGTCGAAGAGGGTTTGGCGAAGCTCAGCGCGATTCTGCACAGCCCCCAGAACAAGCTGGTCAACGAGGCCATCCGGGAATACGTCGCCAGGCGGCTTCTGGTGCTGGAGAGCGAGCTGGAATCGACGATCGAGGATTTGCGCGCCTATCGTCAGCGCGATCCCGACTTCGAACAGTCGATTGCGAGGTTCGCCGATGCCGAGGCTGCGGCATCGAACGATCCGGCCGAGGGAACCGTTTTTGTCGAGAAGGCAGGGACTCCAATCGTCCCGGCGGGACCGGCGCAGACAGCGGTGCTCAAGGTTCTCGGGGGATGACCGACTGGGACGCCGATGGCGCCCGGCTTCATGCAAATCTCCTTCGATTGCTCGCTGATGTTCGCGACGACGCGATAGCGCGCGCCGTTCCCACGGTGGAGATGGCGCGTGGTTGGCATCGCGCCATGATGAACGGACTCAATCCTCCCAAACCGGAATATGTCGGCCGTTTCAGGGGAGAGGCCGGGCTCGAGGGTCTTGGCGTTCGTATCGGCGACAAGCTTGGGGTGGCGTCGGATGAGGTTGCGCCGGCGGTAGCGTCCTTCGAGTCGACGCTTCAAACCGCGGTCCGGGCGCTCGATCCTTTGATAGATGACGACCTGACCGCTGACCAGGTCGCGGCTGTCATCGAGCTTTGTGCCTGGGCTCACTGCGAATGGATACGCATCCATCCCTTCGCAAACGGCAACGGGCGGATGGCACGATTGTGGGCCAACTTCATCGCCATGCGCTACGGCCTGCCGCCGTTTGTGCGCCTTCGTCCGCGGCCGGATAACGACTACGCAGCCGCCGCCGTGGAGGCCATGGACGGTCGCTGGCAGGCTATGGCCCGGCTCTTCACGCAAATGTATCGCGACGCACTTCGGTCGTAGGAGGTCCGGTAGAGCGGCTTTCACCGTCGTCACATTGGTCGTATCATAGCCCGAACACGCGAGAGTTGCGGCGGGGCGTGATGGCGGATCCCGACAAACAGGCAGTGGTTCTGATCCACGGCATCGGCGAGCAGGAGCCGATGGATACGTTGCGCGGCTTCGTTGCCGCGACGTGGACCAACGACCCGTCGCTCCGCAACAAATTCAATCCCGACACGATCTGGAGCAAGCCGGACTGGGCGTCGGAGAATCTCGAACTGCGTCGGCTGACGACCGCGCAGAACAAGAACGGAATCCGCACGGATTTCTACGAGCTCTACTGGGCGCATCTGATGACCGGGACGCGCCTGTCGCATGTGCTGTCCTGGGTCTGGCTGCTGCTCTTCCGGAGCCCCGCGCAGGTGCCGAAGGCGCTGTTCAGCGCCTGGCTGGCGTTATGGGTCATCGTCGTGGTGGCGGTCGCGGTAGCAGTGAACCAGTATCTGCCGGAGGATATCCGGCCGGTCGCGATACCGGCGGTCGTCGCCGGCATCGGGGCGTTGGTCCTTGGCTTCCTTCACTACAAATACCTGGTGCCCTACGTCGGCGACGCGGCGCGCTATCTCAGCCCGGCGCCGGCGAATGTCATGCAGCGGAAGGACATCCGCGATGCCGGCATCACGCTCCTGCGCAGGCTCATCGAATCCGGCGAATATGCCCGCATCATCGTTGTCGGTCACAGCCTCGGCACGATCATCGGCTTCGACGTGCTCCGGCATCTCTGGCCGGAATACAATACCCAGATCGGCAAGGGCTCCAAGGCGGCCGCAGAGGCGCTGAAGAATCTGGAGACGATCTCGGCCGCAACGCCATTCGACCGCGACGCCTATCGAAAGGCGCAACGCGCCTATCTGCGGGCGCTCAACGAAGATGGCGGCGCCTGGAACGTCAGCGACTTCGTGACCTTCGGAAGCCCGCTCGCCCATGCCGGGACGCTGATGGCCAAATCGCCCGACGACTTCGCCACCAAGGTGGCGGAGCGGGAGTTTCCGACTGCGCCGCCGGTCATCGAGAAAGACGACCGTTTCTCCTATGACCGCATGGTTCCCGGCAGCGGCACGAGGCGGCGCAAGGTCATCGTTCCCCATCACGGCGCCGTCTTCGCGCCGGTGCGCTGGACCAATCTCTACTTTCCCTCCAGCCACATCATTTTCGGCGACATCGTCGGCGGGCCGGTGGCGCCGGTGTTCGGCGCGGGCGTCGAGGACATCCCGGTCACGACCGCGATCCGCGGCGGCGTCTTCAACCACACGGACTACTTCCGCCCGGTTTCGGGCGCTACGCCGGAAGCCCCCGGCGACCATGTCCTCGCCCTGCGCAAGGCGCTCAACCTGCTCGACGAATGAGCGTCAGGGGGCATCGTCGTGGGGCCGGGGAAATCACCCTCCGAACAGCCGGACCAGCCCGTAGATGACGGCCGCGGCGACGACCGCGCCGCCGGCCAGAAACACATAGGCGGCCTTGGTGATGTCGCGAATTGTCTTCTGGATCTCCGCCCGGTCATTGACGTTGGGAAAGGGCGTGTCGGGCACCGGCACCCCGAGGAAGGTGCAGAGCGGCTCCCAGCCCTGATCGACCGTGAAGACCAGCAGTTTCTCCGGTGGCACCGTCGCCTTGACGTCGGCGATGTGACGTTCGTATTCGGCGACCGCCTTCGCCCTGTCCGGCAAGGTGTCGCGGTGATTGCGCTTCCAGATCAGCTTCCGCGACATGTCGCCGAACTTGCGGCCGAAGGGCGTCACGGCCTCCAGCACCTTGAACTGCCACCGGTTCTCGGTGAAGTAGATCGTGTCGATGGTGCTTTCGTACCAGGCCTCGGCGCCCCTCGGGTGAAGGGTGAGCAGCACCTTGGCCTGCGGGTAGGCGACCATCAGTTCGCGCCAGACGCAGCAGGCGGGATTGTCGACCGCGGCGGTGTAGTTGGCGAAGACGGTTTCCCAGTCGTGCTGCGCGCCGGCCGGCGCGTTGGCCACCTTCCGCCAGAAATCGAGATGGGTCTTGTTCGCCTTGTTCTGGATCACCTCGACCATGTGATAGCAGGGAAATCCGAGCTGCTTCAGCGCGGTATAGGTCGACATCGTCCCGGTCCGGCCATAGCCGGCACCGATGATTTCCAGGCTCATGCAAAGGTCCCCGTCCGGCGTCAATGCCCGGTCGCGACATTGGTCCTGATTCGCCGAAGGCACAATATCGTGGTTGTTCGCGCCGGACCTATTCCAGCAGTCGCCTCGGCCCGGCGCCCCTGGCGGCAAGCCGGTCGCCGGGATTTCGCAGCGGGCATTTTCCAGTCGAAAGGCAACCGCATCCGATGCAGTCGGTCAGACGTTCGCGCAGCCGCTTCAGAACATGGATGCGGCGATCGAGGTCGTCGGCCCAGTTTGCCGACAGGCGCTCCCAGTCTTCGCGCGTCGGGGTCCGGTTCTCCGGCAGCGTCGCCAGTGTCCGTCCGATCTCCGACAGCGGAATGCCGACGCTCTGTCCAACCCGGATGATCGCGACCCGCCGCAGGGTCTCGCGCTCGTAGCGGCGCTGGTTGCCGGCACGTGCTGACGTGCATGGATCAGTCCCTTTGCTTCATAGAAATGCAGGGTCGAGACCGCCACGCCCGAGCGCCTGGCAACCTCTCCCACCGTCAGCGGAGCGGGGTGGATATTTTCGCTTGACCTCAACATTAGTTGAGGTTGTAGCAAGTCAGCCATCGTGTCGCAATCGATGGAGAATTCCGATGCCAGCCGTTTCGCCGGGCCTTGCCGCCGCTCCCCCGACCATGTCGATCCGTTTGGCCTGAGGCGGGCGGCACATCATGGATATCGTCTTCAACCTCCTCCTCTTCATCCATCTCGTGGCGCTTGTCGTCGGCGCCGCCACCAACGTCGCAATGCCGCTGATCGGCCGGCAGATGGCCGGCAGCGCGCCCGATGTGCGCGAGCGGCTCGGCACCATCGGACGGACGCTTTCCATGAATTCGAGGGTCGCGCTCGCCGTGCTGGTGTTGAGCGGCATCGCGCTGGTCTGGGTCCGCTATGGCGGCGTCGATGGTGCCAGCGACTGGTTCTGGGCGAAGATGGCGCTGGTCGCCGGGTTGATCATCCTGGCGATCGTCGGGGCCGATTGCCGGCCCCGGGTCGCATCAACCCCCGGGTATTCGGCGTCGCGACGCGGCTGCTCCTGCTCGGTATCGTGTTCACGGCCGTCTTCGCCTTCAACTGAACGGGACTTGCCGTTCGCCGCCGGGCATTCCATGCTCGCCTCATCGCCTTTTCATCCGCGAGGCCCTGGAATGAGCCATCCAGATTTGAACGAATGGCAGCCGATGGCGACCGCGCCGAAAGACGGGTCGCGGATTCTCGTCACCGTCCGCGCCAGCGAACAGGGACCGGCCGAGGTCGACGTGGTTCGATGGACCAGGATCCGGGATCAGCCGGAGCCCGGATGGCTGGCGACAGATTCCGACGCCGAAGCGCCGGTGATCTATTCCGGCGGCGAATTCGCGTCGTGGATGCCGCTGCCGCATGCGCTGGCGGGCCCGCGCATGCCGCGGATCGCAAAGAGCGACCTGCCGCCGCCCGATCCCGGCGAGATCGACGGGTCGGCGATCTGACAGTCAGTCCCGCCCGTCGCGATCGATGTAGCGCTTCTTGACCCGGGCGGCGAAGGCGCCGGGATTTTTCGCGGCGTTGGTGTCGCGCGCCATCTGCCGGAGTTCGTCGCGGGTCGCCACGAGCTTCGGCTTTGTCTTTCGCCATGTCTCGGCGGCGCGCGGCCTGACTTCCTTCTCGAAGACCTCGGCCGCCTTGGCGCGGACCCGCGGGTCGCTCGTCAACCGCGTCGCGGCAGTGATGAACCATCGGCCGATAATCGCCATGCGAAGGGGCAACCTTTCCTCATATGTGCCGATCGACCCTCGCACGTTCCGGAGGGCCGTCTCAACCGCGCATTGCCGCCGACGCTAGATATCCTCGCCGGGAATCGTCACGATCATCGTGCGTTCGCGGAGGAACGGATCGATTTTCACCGCATCCCTGAGGATCGTCTGCGCCTGCGGGACGCGACCCTGCTGGGTCAGGATCAGGGCCATGCCGGCCATCGCGCCGAAGTGGCGGGGTTCCCGCTGCAGCGTCTCCTCGATGTCGGCGAGCGACCCGGTGAGATCGCCCTGCAGGAAACGAATCGTGGCGCGCTGGTTCCAGGCCTCGGCCCATTCGGGCGCAAGCGCGATGAGTTCGTCGAGGATCGCGACCGCCCCGGCATAGTCGTAGTTCCCCCGGCGTTCCATCGCCTTGGCCATCAGGTCGGCGGCAGCGGTATCCGGAGCCTGCATCCAGTGCCGCCAGATCTCGTCTTCCATGGCGCGGGCCTCGGCCTCGTCGCGGGCCTCGGCGAGGTACCGGAACAGGCGCTCGCCCTCCTCGGCATAGGTTGCCGCGTCGCCGCGAAGCGCCTGTGTGTCCTCGGCCGAGGCGGGCATCGCGGGGATGCCGGCGACAAGCAGCAGGGCGAGGAGGATCGCGCGCGCACCAGGCGGATCTCGACGCAGCGCCATCTCCCGTGATCCTTTCGCAGCCTTCGTCCCCGACGATCTATGGCCGCCGGCCTCGTCGTCAAGCGGTCAGAGCGACCGGATCAGGGCCGGCAGGGCGCCGAGATCGGCGAGCCGGCGGAAGCGGGGCGCCTGCTGCGGTGGCTCGGCATGCTCCAGCGCCCAGGTCAGGTCATGCGGGACATAGACGCCCCAGCTGCCGGCTTCGATCGCCGGAATCACGTCGGAGCGGAGCGAATTGCCGACCATCATCGCCCGCACCGCGCCGTCGCCATGTTGCGAGAAGATGCGTGTATAGGTCGTCGCCGACTTGTCGCTGACGATCTCGACCGCATCAAACAGCTCGCCGAGACCGGACTGGGCGAGCTTGCGCTCCTGGTCGAAGAGGTCGCCCTTGGTGATCAGGACGATCTGGTAGGCGCCGGCCAGTTCCTCCAGCGTCTCCCGGGCGTGGGGGAGGGTCTCGACCGGATGGCCCAGCATGTCGCGGCCCGCCATGAGGATTTCGCCGATGACCGACGCCGGCACGGTGCCGCCGGTCACTTCGATCGCGGTTTCGATCATCGACAGGGTGAAGCCCTTGATGCCGAAGCCGTAGACCGCGAGATTCCGCGTCTCCGCCTCCAGCAGCCGCGCCGAAAGATCCTGGTCGTCGACGTGACCGGCGACCAGATCCCGGAAACGTTCCTCGGTCATCCGATAGAAGGTCTCGTTCTGCCACAGCGTGTCGTCGGCGTCGAAACCGATCGTGGTCAGGGCGGGCGATGTCATGGCACCAACGGCTCCGGGGTTGGCATGGCAGCGGACGTCATGGCGGCGCAGCTCCGGGCGTTTACCAAACACCCAGGTCGATTTCCGCCGGTCACCGGTTCGTAGCGATTGATCTCGTATCGAAGCCCGGTAACGATGTGGGGGTCCGATGGCCCGGGCGACGGCCGGTGGGACTCTTCATGCACGACAAACCAAGTTGAAAGGCTGATACATGAAATACGCACGTTCCCTTGCGGTCGCAACAGCCGTCGCCGGCACATTGGCCGGTGGCCAGGCAGCTCTTGCCTTTACCGCGTTCTCGAACGCTGACCTCAATCTGCGCGCCGGTCCCGGCACCCAGTATGACGTGGTCGCGACCACCAACCACGATGACCAGCTCGATGTCCGCGGCTGTCTCCAGGACATTACCTGGTGCGACGTGAGCTGGGGCCAGATCCAGGGCTGGGCATCGGCCGACTATCTCGACGTCGACGCGAGCGCCGGGGTCAAGACCCTCCCGCTCGCCAGCAACGGGATGGAAATCCCGATTGTCGACTACAAGGCGGTCGACGCCGTGGTTCCGGAGGTCGTCGGCAAGGTCGACACCGTCAACACCTATGTCGAGGCGATCACGCCGCCGACCGAGGTCTCCGCCTTTGTCAGCGCACAGACCGTCGACACCGTGCATGTCACCGGTGAGGTTGTGGTCGGCGCGGTGGTGCCGGAGAAGGTCCCGCTCTATGCGGTTCCGGAATCGGAATATTCCTTCACCAACGTCAACGGCCAGAATGTGCTGGTCAAGGGCGACTCGCGTCAGGTCGTCTACGTCTACAAATAGACTGATTGCACGGTCGGGGCGGGCCTTCGCCGCGCCGCCTCGACCGTCGCTGCTCGCCTGCCGACCGTCAGGTGGTCCGCGGATTGTTGCTCGGCGAGGTCCGCTTCATCCCGGCTTTTGCCGGGGCGTAGTTGGGATTGAGATTGGCGGCCTTGGCGAAGGCCGCGAAGGCCCGTTCGCGATCGCCGAGTTTTTCCAGGGCAAGCCCCTGGTTGGTCCACGCGGCGTAGGACTGGCGGTCGCGGGTGACGGCCTCGTTGAAGTCGTCGAGCGCCGCCTTGTAATCGCCCATCGCCAGATAGGAGAGGCCCCGGGCGTCGAACGGCTCGGCGGTCTTCGGCGACATGCTGATCGCCTTGGAGAAGTCGTCGATGGCCTGCTGCTGGTTGCCGGCCGCCTGATAGAGCAGGCCGCGATCGTAGTAGGCACGCGGATCGGCGGTATCGAGGGCAATCGCACGATTGAAATCGCCCAGGGCGAGATCGGCCTGGTTCTTCTGCCGGTAGATATTGCCACGGCCGATATAGGCGATGTCGTAGCTCGGGTTGATCTGGAGCGCCCGGTTATAGTCGGCCAGCGCCTGATCGTCCCGTCCCATGCGTCGTTCGACCAGCGCGCGGTTCGCGTAGGCCTGGTAGAAATTCGGATTGAGCTTGATCGCCGTGTCGAAGTCGGCGATCGCCTCGCGCAGCTTGCCGGCCTTGCCGTAGGCGGTGCCGCGCACGTTATAGCCGTTGGCGTCGCTCGGATTCTGGGAGATCACCGTCGACAGCGAGCCGATATTGACCGCGGAGCCGGTCGCCGGGTCGATGTCGGCGCTGGTGAAGGCGTTGGGGCTGGTCTGGCAGCCGGCAGCCATCGTCAGGCCGGCAAGGGCCAGGGCCGTCGGCAAGCGCACCGTCTGTTGAATCAATCGCGCGAGCATCCCCGCCGCCGCTCCTCGAGGCTTCTGCTTCCAAACACCTGCCCGGAAGGCGCCCGCCGATTCTGCTTCCACTATCCCTATAGCGGAGCGCTTAAAGCCGGCGATTTGAGGGCGTTGGCCCGATAAGCCGGCATCCCGGCGGTCGAGAGCCGGGTCACGCCCATCCCCTATCGGCCGGACAGGCGCCGTGCTTTATCAGAACAGGGTTAAGACTGTCAAAACGCAGCCGGTCAGCGCGCCGTTCGGGGAGCGATGCGGTTGACGTGGCCCATCTTCCGTCCTGGACGGCTCTCCGCCTTGCCATAGAGGTGCAGCCGCGCGCCGGGTTCGGCGGCGAGCGTCGACCACTCAGCGGCCGCGTCGCCGATCAGATTGGTCATGACGGCGTTGCTGTGCCGCTCGGTGCTGCCAAGCGGCCAGCCGGCGATGGCGCGGATGTGCTGCTCGAATTGCGAACAGAGGCATCCGTCCGTGGTCCAGTGACCGGAATTGTGCACCCGCGGGGCGATTTCGTTGACCAGCAGGCGCGGCGTCTCGCCGCCGGTCACGAACATCTCCACCGCGAGAACGCCGACGTGGTCGAGGGCGGCGGCGATCCTTTCGGCGATGGCGACCGCATCGTTGGCGAGGTTGGGCGGGATCGTCGCGGGCACGGTCGACGTGGCGAGAATGCCATCCTTGTGGACATTCTCGACGACATCATAGGCGCGGGTCGCTCCGTCCCGGCCGCGCGCCAGAATCACCGAGACCTCGCGCTCGAAGGCAACGAAGGCTTCGAGGACCGCCGGCGCCTGGCCGATCAGCCGCCATGCTCCGGCCGGGTCGTCGCCGGCGCGGATCGAGGCCTGTCCCTTGCCGTCATAGCCCATGCGCCGGGTCTTCAGGATCGCCGGCCGACCGGTCCTGGCGAGAGCGGAATAGATATCCGCCTGTTCGGCGACGACGGCGAAGGCCGGCACCGGAATGCCGAGTTCGCTGATCAGGTGCTTCTCGGACAGGCGGTCCTGCGTCGGCTCGAGCGACGCCGGTCCGGGGAACACCGGCACCTTCCCGGCGAGGAACCGGAGCGTCTCGACCGGTATGTTCTCGAATTCGAAGGTGACCACGTCGACCGCGCCGGCGAAGGCGGCGAGCGCCGATTCGTCGTCATAGGGGGCGACGGTGCGGGCGGCCGCGACGGCGAAGGCGGGGCTCTTGGTATCCGGGCAATAGATGTGACAGGAGAGGCCAAGTTCGGCCGCGGCGAGCGCCAGCATCCGGCCGAGCTGACCGCCGCCCAGAATGCCGACGATCATACCTGGCTTGATCGGCGGCTCTTCATTCATCGTCGATCGGCCGCTCGTCGACGGCCGCCGACTGAGCCATTCGCCAGCCATCGAGACGGCTGGCGATATCGTCGTCGGAAAGCGCCAGAACGGCGATCGCGAGGAGGGCGGCGTTGATCGCGCCGGACCGGCCGATGGCGAGGGTCCCGACCGGCACGCCGGCCGGCATCTGGACGATCGACAGCAGGCTGTCCTGGCCGCCGAGCGCCTTGGATTCGACCGGAACCCCGAAGACGGGCAGGGGGGTCAGGGATGCGCACATGCCGGGAAGATGGGCGGCGCCGCCGGCGCCGGCGATGATCACCTTGTAGCCGGCGCGGCGCGCGCCCTTGCAGAAGGTGATCATCCGGTCCGGCGTTCGATGCGCCGAAATGATCCGGTCGTCATGGGCGATATCGAGGGAATCGAGCGTATCGGCGGCATGGCGCAACGTCGACCAATCCGATTGGCTGCCCATGATGATGGCGACGGGCGGCGTCGGCTCGATCATGAAGAAAGGATCCGTTTCAAGGGTGACGGGAAGCTCGAAGGATTATAGAGGCCGGCAGTTGCTCCGCAAGAAAATGCGGAAACGCCGTCAGGCGATGATATCGGGCAGGAGCCGATCTTCCAGGCCGGCGATTCGGTCTTTCAGCGCCAGTTTGCGCTTCTTGAGCCTCTGGATGCGGATCGTGTCCGGGGACGTGCTGGCGATCATGCTGTCGATCGCCATGTCGAGATCGCGATGCTCCTGGCGAAGTTCGGCCAGCTGATGCCGTATTTCCTCTTCTTCTTCCGGCGTTAGTCGGCGATTACCAGACGGCATTCCCTTCCCCGAGCCTGAATCGCTTCTGCTTTCCCGCGGTTCTTGTCGCCATGATACCACGAACCGCGATGATCCCAACGACCGTGTCGATGCGACCTTGAAAGTGTCATATGCGGACCGCAAATGAAGGCTGTGAGGAACGGTGGAGAAGTCGATATTGCGGCGCAGCAAAACGCTCGGCCCTGTTCGACAGGCCCCGGGCCCTGTGTCAGACTGCCACCCGTGACTCGGTCAACAGGAGGCCTTTGCTGATGACCTTGAATTCGCATCTTGTGGAGCTTGAGCGCCGCCATCAGGCGCTTGAGAAGAAAATCGAGGACGCAATCACCCACCCGGGTACCGACGACCTCGAGATTGCCGATCTGAAGAAGCGAAAGTTGCTGTTGAAAGACGAAATCATTCGACTCAAGGAAGCTCCGGTCCACTAGGCCGGGCGCCCGAAACCGTCCCAAGGCACACTCCCGCCGGGCGGTCCAGGCCGCGGCGGGAGGTGCGATTTCTTCGTGTCTGACCGGCATTGCCCTCAACCGGGCACTGGCCATCGTTGCGGATTTGATTTTTTCGGTCATGTTCTGCATGCCATCGCGCGGTGAATCGTTCGATGGGCGCACCCCGCGATTGAGGCGTCATGACCGCAGCCCTGCAGAATGTCGTCAACGAGTTCGTGATGATGTACGTGCTGATCGACCCGATCGGCACGCTGCCGATCTTTCTCATGGTCACCGCGCATATGAAGCCGGAGCACCGCTCGATGATGGCGGTGCGGGCGACGCTGATCGCCGGGGTCGTTCTTACCGGATTCCTCATCGGCGGGAAGTTGCTGCTGCATCTGCTCGGCATTCCGCTTGCGAGCTTTCAGATCGCCGGCGGTATCGTTCTGTTTCTCTTCGCGCTGACGATGATCTTCGGCCCGCCCAAGGCCGAGCAGGAAAAGGAAGAGGTTGCGACAATTGAACGGGCGCGCAGCATTGCCGTGTTCCCCCTCGCCATTCCGGCGATCGCCAGCCCGGGCGCGATGCTCGGCGCGGTGCTGCTCAACAATTCCGACACCTTCACCTTTACGGAAACGGCGGTCGACCTGACCATCACCTGGGTGCTGCTCGGCATAACCCTGGCGCTTCTGTTCGCGGCCAAGCCGATCCTCAATACGATCGGCGACTCCGGGGTCAGCGTCCTCAGCCGGATCATGGGCCTGATCCTGGCGGCCGTCGCGGTCGACAGCGTGCTGGTGGCGATCGCCCAGTTCTTCAAGCTCAACACCATCAGCCTGCCGGGCATGATCTAGGCCCGGTCAGAGCATTCCGAAGAGTCCCTGGCCGACCAGGAAGACCCCGACGAAAAAGACGAAACCGTAGATCAGCCGGTAATAGGTCTTGGGGTCGATGCGCTTGACCAGCCAGACGCCGAAGATCGTGGCGGGGATCGAGATCGGCAGCAGGATGGCCGATGTCATCAGGTTTTCCTGCTGGAACTGTCCGAGGAAGAAATACGGTACGAGCTTGATCGCGTTGACGGTGGCGAAGAAGATCACCGCGGTTCCTGCGAAGATCCGCGGTGGAAGCCTCAGCGGAGCGGCGTAGACCTGATAAGGCGGTCCGCCGGCGTGACTGACAAAACTGACGAAGCCGGTGACAGCGCCCCAGAAGACACCTTTCGCGGCATTTGGTGCGCTTGGCTTGGTGCTTGTCCGGTGGCGGAACCAGTAATTGAGCGCGAAGGTCACGGCGACGACGCCGACGATGAGCCGGATCTGGCCCTCGCCGACCCAGGCCGCGGTCAGCCAGCCGATGGCAATGCCGACCAGGGCGCCGGGCATCATCACGGCAAGGACGCCCTTGTCCCACTCCCGCCAGTAGGAATAGACGGCGACCATGTCGCTGAGGACCAGGATCGGGAGCGTGATCCCCGCCGCCTGAACCGGAGAGATGGCGATCGAAAGCAATGGCACCGTCAGCAGTCCGATGACGCCGAAACCGCCCTTGGCCAGGCCAAGGATGATCATCGCCGGCACGGCGGCGGCATAGAACCAGGGATCGGAAATCATTAAGCGCGACGCAGGGAGGGGAGGGGCGGAAAGGCGGCGAGCGGATATCATACTCCGAGCCACATCGGCGCGACAACCACGCTACAATCGGCCCGGCATGCCGAAGCAGGAGAGAAGCCAATGCTGCTCGAAAACAAGGTCGCCATCGTCACCGGCGGCGCGCGGGGGATCGGCTACGCGATAGTCCGGCGGTTCCTCGACGAGGGCGCCCGGGTCGTCATCGCCGACATCGACGATGTCACCGGTCCGCGCATCGCGGAGGAACTTTCCGTATTCGGGTCGGTGCGCTATTCCGAATGCGACGTCGGCGAGCGCCTCGACGTGCGCAACATGATCGCTGCGACGGTCGAGGCCTTCGGCGATGTCGACATCCTGGTCAACAATGCCGGGATCCTCGTCGAGGGCGATTTTCTCGACCTCGACGAAGCCGATTTCGACCGGGTCATCCGCGTCAATCTCAAGGGCGCGTTCCTCTGCGCCCAGGCGACGGCGCGGCATATGGTGGAACGGATCGAGGCCGGCGGCAGCCCCGGCGCGATCATCAACCTTTCGTCGGTCAATGCCGTCTTCGCGATTGCCAATCAGGTGCCGTATTCGGTTTCGAAGGGGGGGCTCAACCAGCTTACCAAGGTGATGGCGCTGTCGCTTGCCCGCCACGGCATCCGGGTCAATGCCATCGGTCCCGGGTCGATCGCGACCGAGATGCTCGACAGCGTCATGAGCGACCCCGAACAGCGCCACAGGATCCTGTCGCGGACGCCGCTCGGACGGATCGGCGACCCGAAGGAAATTGCCGCGATCGCCGCCTTCCTTGCCTCCGACGAGGCGAGCTACATCACCGGGCAGACGATCTATGCCGACGGCGGCCGTCTGCCGCTGAATTACACGGTCGCGGTCGAGGAATGAGCGGCCGGCCGTTCCGGGTCAGGCGCCGGTATTCGGGTCGCGAATGATCTTTTGACTGGTGACGCGCTCCTGACAGAATGGTGTCAGGAGGGCTGTGCGACCTTGGCGTTGTCCAACCCCGAGGAGACTGTGCCATGACCAGAGAAACACCGCCCAACGTCGCCGTATGGTTCGAAATTCCGGTGACCGACATGAATCGCGCCAAGGCCTTCTACAACACCGTCCTCCAGACCGAGCTGAGGGACGAGAATACCGGCCCCAATCCGATGGCGATCTTCCCCGCGCAGGAGCAATCCGGCGTTGCCGGCCACCTCTATCCCGGCAAGCCGTCGGCGGCGGACAGCGGCAACACGATCCATCTCGCCGTCTCCGATCCGCTCGAGGATGCGCTTGCCAGGGTGCGCGAAAACGGCGGCACGGTGCTGAGCGACATCATCACCATTCCGGCCGGCCGCTTCGCTTATTGCCGCGATCCGGACGGAAACAGC
Source organism: uncultured Alphaproteobacteria bacterium (assembly GCA_963812275.1). Lineage (GTDB taxonomy): Bacteria > Pseudomonadota > Alphaproteobacteria > Rhizobiales > Kaistiaceae > Bauldia. Next base: position 262,087 of record CAWEUQ010000022.1, read on the forward strand.
GTCGGCCTTTTCGGACGCTGACCGGATGCGCCGCGCCGACCGGCTCTTCGAGATCATCCAGCAGCTTCGCGGCAGCCGGCTGGTTACCGCGAACCGGCTGGCCGAGCAGCTCGAAGTGTCGGTGCGCACGGTCTATCGCGACATCCGCGACCTGCAGGCGTCGGGCGTGCCGATCGATGGCGCGGCCGGCGTCGGCTATCTGCTGCGGCCGGGCTACCATCTGCCGCCGCTGATGTTCCTGCCGTCGGAGATCGAGTCGCTGATCGTCGGCGCGCGGATGGTCGAGGCGTGGGCCGGCCGTTCGCTCGCGGCCGCGGCGACCGAGGCGCTGATCAAGATCGGCGCCGTGGTGCCGGCGGAACGCATGCGCGCCGCCGAAAAGGTGCCGATCTTTGCGACGGGGTTTCGCGTCCGGGAGGACGAGCGGCGCAATCTCGACGATTTCGCCAGGGCGATCGACGAACGGTTCAAGGTGAATTTCGCCTATCGCGACGCGGAGGGCGGCGACACCGAACGGATGGTGTGGCCGCTGGCGCTCCACTTCTGGGGCCAGGTCTGGACCCTCGCCGCGTGGTGCGAGCTGCGCGAGGATTTCAGGACCTTCCGCGTCGACCGGGCGGAGAAGCTCTGCATTGCCGACGACCGCTATCCCCGGATCGTCGGCCGGACGCTCGACGACTACCTCGCCCGCGTCACCTGCGCTCCGTGATCCTTCAGTCGTCGTCCTCTTCCGGCACGGCGCTCTTCATCGATTTCAGCTTGGCAAAGACCGCATCGGCTTCGGCCACGGCCTCGCGCTCGACGTCCGGCGCGGACGTCGCCAGCGACGCCGGCGTTGCCGTTTCGCTCGCCGAGAGGAGCGTCGCGCCGGCGGTCTCGCTTTCGGGACGCGGCGGCGCAAGCTTCGCCGCCTTCTCGACCTCGAAATCGAGGTCGATCTGGGCGCAGAGGCCGAGCGTTACCGGATCGAGTGGCGACAGGTTGTTGGCGTTCCAATGGGTGCGGTTGCGGATCGCGTCGATGGTCGGCTTCGTCGTCCCGACCAGACGCATGATCTGCGCGTCTTTCAACTCGTCATGATTGCGCAGCAGCCAGAGGATCGCGTTGGGGCGGTCCTGGCGACGGGAAACCGGCGTATAGCGCGGTCCCCGGCGCTTGGCGACCGGCACCCGGACCCTGCTGTCGGCCATCTTGAGGCGATAGGCCGGGTCGGCCTGGGCCTTCTCGATTTCCTCGCGGGTCAGCTGACCGGTCTGGATCGGATCGACGCCCTTGATCGTGATCGCCGATTCGCCGTCGGCGATGGCGCCGACCTCGAGCGGGTGAAGCTTGCAGAAATCGGCAATCTGTTCGAAGGACAGCGACGTATTGTCGACCAGCCAGACGGCAGTTGCCTTGGGCATCAATGGGGTATTCATAAACCTCTCCCGGCTGCTCCGCCGCGAGTCGAACGGCAAAGCGTTTGTCCACAATCGGGTGATGGGGATAGCCGCCTATATAGGCCGCGATCGCTGTTGACGCAATCCGCCATGCCGTCGAAGGGGCGAAATCCCGAAGGCGACGCCGGTTATGCGCCCTGGCTCCGGGCCGGTGCCCTATTCTTCGGCAACGGTCAGCACGATCCGGCCGATATGGTCCCCCGCGTCCATGCGAAAATGCGCATCCGCCGCACGGGCCAGCGGATAGGTCGAACCGATGATCGGCGTGATCTTGCGGGCCTCGAACAGCGGCCAGAGCTTCTCGTGGAGCGTCGTCGCGATCCGCGCCTTGAAGGCGATGGATTGCGGCCTCAGGGTCGACCCGGTGTGCCACAGCCGCTTCATCATCAGGCGACGGACATCGACTTCCGATTTGGCGCCGCGCTGGACGGCGATCTGGACGATCCGGGCTTCGACCGCGGCGGCCTCGTAGTTGCGGTTGACGTAGTCGCCGCCGACCATGTCGAGGATCAGGTTGGCGCCAGCGCCGTCGGTGACGCGCTTGACCACCTCGACGAAATCCTCGGTCTTGTAGTTGATCGCGACGTCGGCGCCGAGGTCGCGGCAGGCCTGGCATTTCTCGTCGCTGCCGGAGGTGGTGATCACCCGGGCGCCGGCGACCTTCGCAAGCTGGATGGCGCTGGTGCCGATGCCGGAGGTGCCGCCGTGGATCAGTATCGTGTCGCCGACGGAAAGCCGGCCGCGCTCCATGATGCTCGGCCAGATGGTGAAGAAGGTTTCAGGCACCGCGGCGGCCTCGTGCATCGAGAGGCCCTTCGGCGCCGGCAGGGCATTGCTTTCGTGGACCCTGGCGAATTCGGCATAGCCTCCGCCGGGAAGCAGCGCGCAGACGGCGTCGCCGATTGCGAAACGGGTCGCGCCCGGGCCGAGCGCCGCGACGACGCCGGCGACCTCGAGGCCGGGAATATCGGCCGGCGCGCCGGGCGGCGGCGGATATTGACCGCGGCGCTGCATGATATCGGGCCGGTTGACGCCGGCCGCCTGCACCTTGACGAGGATCTCGCCGTCGCCGGGCATCGGCACCGGACGCTGTTCGGCGATCAGCATTTCGGGGCCGCCAGGCGCCCGGATCACCATCGCGGTCATCGAGTCGGGGAGCATGGTCATGGGGCGGAGTCCTCGTCGGGATCGGCATGGCGCCGATGCTTTCGCCCGATCTACCGGTTACCCCGGGCGATGACAATCGGCGACGCCGTGGATTAACTTTTGTCGCGAAGGGAGATGCGGGCCATGACGACGCCAGACGATGACACCGTGCCGAAGAAACAGCCCCGGCACACCGTCGGCGAGGACCTCTCCGCCTTGTCTCTCCACGAACTCGACGAGCGGATTGCGCTCCTGAGGGGCGAAATCGACCGTATCGAAGGCGCCATCGGCGCCAAGCGCGCGAGCGCCGACGTCGCCGCGTCCTTTTTCAAGAAATGAAGGCCGGCCCGTTCAAACCTTCCCGGAATGGGACACGGGGGCGTTTTCGGCCGGGCCGAAACGTCAGATTCCGTTAACCTGTTAACCGATCCTTAAGCTTTATGGGTGTTTACTAAAGCTCATCCAGTCATCTGGATTCGAGTGGCTCCTGTCCACTCTGTTTGACGCCTCCCTGTTAAACTCTTTAGAGCCGCCTCAGAGCGGCTCTTTTTTTGTCCTTGCCACTCCGCTCCTGTCGTGAGACGACGGCATGGTGCTTGCGAGATTGAACGGTAATCGTCCCATTCCGGGACGATTATCGTGTGCAGCAGCAAGAATTCATATGGCCGACGAACGAACCGAACCGAACCAGCCGATCGCTTTCGCCCCGCGCCTCGCCGGGTCCGAGGTCTTTCGCGCGCTCTTCAAGGAGGGCATGGCGCTGGTCGAGGAGACGGCCAACTATCTCGACGGGGATGGCCGGTCCGAATCCCGCTTGCTGTCGCGGTCCGCTTCCCTCGGCTACGCCACCGAATCGATGCGGTTGACCACCCGGTTGATGCAACTGGCGTCCTGGCTGTTGCTGCAGCGCGCGGTCAATGACGGGGAGATGTCGGCGGAGCAGGCGCGGCTGGAAAAGGCCAAGGTCAAGCTCGGTGGCCTGGCGACGGCGACGGAAGGTGCCAGCTGGGACGAACTGCCGGAACAGCTCAGGTCGCTGATCATGCGTTCGTTCAGCCTGCGCGATCGGATTCGCACCATTGAAAGGGCCGCCCAGCCCCATGCCCGCCCGGAATCGACGGACAATCCCGTCGCCCGGCAGATCAGCGAGATCGAGCGGGCTTTCGGCGCGTCCGCCAAATAGCCCGCCATCCAGGCATCGCTTCCCAAAGAAAAGGGCCCGTCTCAGCGGGCCCTTTGGCTTTTCAGTCCGTGGCAGACTGAGGGCTCAGTTGCCCATCAGTCCCTTGTACCGGTTCTTGAAGCGCGAGACACGGCCGCCGCGATCGACCAGATGCTGGCCGCCGCCGGTCCACGCCGGATGCGTCTTCGGGTCGATGTCGAGCGTCAGGGTGTCGCCGGCGCCGCCAAAGGTCGAGCGGGTGACGTATTCGGTCCCGTCGGTCATCACGACCTTGATCTCGTGATACTCGGGATGGATGTCTTTTTTCATGGCACGGGCCTCGGAATCCGGGAGGCGCGCATGGACGGCGCGCCGGGTTGGGCGACGATATAGCGGAGCCGGCGCCGCGCGTCTAGCGCTCGGTCAATTTCAGCTCGATGCGGCGGTTCTTGGCGTAGGCCTCTTCGGTGTCGCCTTCCTCGATCGGCTGGAACTCGCCGAAGCCGGCGGCGACCAGCCGCTCGGGCGGAATACCCTGGTCGATCAGATGGCGCACCACCGAAATCGCCCGGCCGGCCGAGAGGTCCCAGTTCGACTGGAAGCGGCCGCTGCTGTTGGTGATCGGCCGCTTGTCGGTGTGGCCGTCGATGCGAAGCACCCACGGGATGTCTTCCGGAATCTCCTGGTTGAGCTCGACGATCGCCGCGGCGAGCTTGTCGAGCTCGGCGAGGCCTTCGGCGCCGATCTCGTCGGAGCCGGTCTGGAAGAACACTTCCGACTGGAAGACGAAACGATCGCCGACGATGCGGATATCGGGCCGGTCGCCGAGGATCTCGCGCAAGCGCCCGAAGAAATCGGACCGGTAGCGCGACAGCTCCTGGACACGCTGGGCGAGGGCGACGTTGAGCCGTCGTCCCATGTCGGCGATCTTGGTCTGGCTTTCGCGATCGCGGCTCTCCGAGGCGTCGAGGGCGGTCTCGAGGGCGGCGATCTGTCGGCGCAGCGCCGAAATCTGCTGGTTGAGGAGTTCGACCTGGGCAAGGGCGCGCTGGCTGACCTGCGACTCGGATTTCAGGTCGTCCTGCAGCTGCGCGACGCGATCGCCGGCATTGAGCGCCGCGTCGGACTGGCTGTCGAGAAGACCGCGCAGCCGGTCGCGTTCCGATTCGGCGGCCGTCAGGCTTGCCTGAAGGGTCGACAGGTTGTCCTTGGCTTCGCTCTGGCCGGCGCGCTCCAGCGCCAGCAGTTCGGTCAATTCGGCGATCTGGGCATTCAGTCGGTTGAGGACCTCGTCTCGGCTGGAGACTTCACGGGTCAGGAGGAATTGCACCAGCGCGAAAATCGACAGCAGGAAGACGAAGACGAGGAGCAGGTTCGTCAGAACGTCGACGAAGCTCGGCCAGTATTCCGTGCGCGCGATCGCGCGTCTCCTCGCCGTGGCCATTACTCACCTGCCGCGGGATTTTGAAGGGCTCGTGAAATGGTCTCCAGCAACTGCTGCATGTCGCGCTGCTGTTCGGATTGCGTCTCGACCCAGCTCCGGATCACCTGCTGTTCGGTCCGCATGTGCTGGACCAGGCCCTGAATGCCTTCGGCGAGATTTGCCATGGCGGTCGTCGCCCTCTGGGTCGATCCGCCGTCGTGCTGGGGCGCGCCGCCCTCCTGGATGATTCGCGACAGTCGCTCGATGGCGATGCGGAAATCCTCCGCCGTCGTGCCGCCGCGGCTTTCGAGCATTTCCGGGTCGAGGTCGGTGACCGTCGACAGCCAGTCCTCGAGATCGTTGTAGAACATGTTCTGGGCCTGGCCGGCCTGAAGATCGAGGAAGCCGAGGACCAGCGATCCGGCGAGGCCGAACAGCGACGACGAGAAGGCCGTGCCCATGCCGCCGAGCGGTTCGGTCAGCCCGGCCTTGAGATCCTCGAAAATGACGCCGGTATTGCCGGAAGACACGTCGAGGTTCTGGATCGTGTTGGCGACGGCGGCAACCGTCTGGAGGAGGCCCCAGAAGGTGCCGAGCAGGCCGAGGAAGATCAGCAGGCTGACGAGATAGCGCGACATGTCGCGGTCTTCGTCGAGGCGCATCAGGATCGAATCGAGGATCGAGCGCATCGTCTGGGTCGAAATCGCCATCCGGCCGATGCGGTCGCCGAGCAGCGTCGCCATCGGGGCGAGCAGGATCGGGGCGCGGTCGACTTCGATGCCGGGTTCGGCGACGCGGAACGTGTTGACCCAGCGAATCTCCGGAAACAGCCTGAGGACCTGGCGGAAGCCGAGGAGGATGCCGATGATCAGGACCGCGACGATGACGCCGTTCAGCCCGGGATTGGCAAGGAAGGCGACATAGACCTGCCGATAGAGGATGAGCGTAATGAAACCCGCGATGATCAGGAAGATGATCATCCGCCAGAGGTAAATCTGTGGGGTGGCGAGCTTGTACGGATCGTACTCGCGCGCGCGGCCTCCTCCAAACAGACGCAAGTTTCAAAGCCCTTTCTCGATCGCCACAATTCTTAACGTGATTTGCCAACAGAGAGAAACGGCAAAATAGCGGCGGAGGCCGCGAAACAGGGGAGAAAGTGCCGATTTAGTCGGTTTGGGACTTGCCGCGGGCCGCAAGCCCCTCAGCTGGCCTCCGCCAACAGGGCGACGAGCCGGCGGTGGATGGTCTCGTTGCCGGCGACAATCGAGCCGTGTTCGAGCACGTTTTCGCCGCCGGTGGGGTCGGTGACCATGACGCCGGCTTCCCGCGCGATGACGATGCCGGCCGCGATATCCCAGGCCGACAGGCCGTGCTGCCAATAGCCGTCGAAGCGGCCGGAGGCGGTCCAGGCGAGGTCCATGGCGGCCGAGCCGTAGCAGCGCACCCCCGCGGCCTGGCTCATGATCGTCTGCAATTCCTTGAGATATTCCGGCTGGCCGGGTCGATTGAGCTGCGGGATTCCGGTGGCGATGACGCAATCGGCGAGGTGGCTTCGCCCGGCGACGCGCATGCGCCGGTCGTTGAGAAAGGCGCCGCTGCCGCGTTCGGCGACATAGAGTTCGTTGAGGACCGGGTTGTAGATGACGCCGGCGACCATCGTCCCTTCGCGTTCGAGACCGACCGAGATCGCGAAGATCGGGATGCCGTGAAGGAAGTTCGTCGTTCCGTCGAGCGGGTCGATGATCCAGCGATGGACATTGTCGGAGCCGCCGGTGGTTCCGGATTCCTCGGCAAGGAAGGAATAGCCGGGCCGCGCCTTCGTCAGTTCGGCGATCAGCGTCTCCTCCGAACGCCGGTCGGCGGCCGAGACGAAATCGCCTGGTCCTTTCAGCGAGACCTGGAGGTTCTCGACCTCGCCGAAGTCGCGCGCCAATCCGCGCCCGGCCTTGAGGACGGCGTTGACCATGACGTTGAGCAGCGCCGTGCGTGCCATGCGGTTCTCCAGCCGCTGGGATGCGGCGAGCGCTTGTCGATCATACTTTCAGCGTGGTTTCAACCCGCAGGCTTCAGTCGGCGGGCCAGCGTTGCGCGGCCGCCACCGCCGCCTGTCTCTGTTCGCCGGTGAGGCCGGCGACGAAGTTGTCCAGCCATTCGTCCTTTTCGCCGGATTCGACGGCAAGGAAATACCACTTGGCCGCGTCGACCGGAGCGGCCGGCGCGCCGGCGCCAACCGCCAGGATTCGCGCCAGCCGGTTCTGGGCGATCGGGTCGCCGGCATTGGCCGCCCTTTCGAACCACAGCGCTGCGGCGGCTTGGTCCTTGGCGACGCCTTTGCCGTTGAACAGGCGAATGGCGTATTCGACCTGCGCGGCGACGACGCCAAGCCTGGCCGCCGAGCCCAGCCAGTCGGAAGCAAGGGTCTGGTTCCCTTCGACGCCGAGGCCCTGCGAATAGAGTTGGGCGAGAGTGTATTGGGCATCGCCATTGCCGGCGTCGGCGGCCCTCTGGAGGTATTCCGCGGCGAGTTTGGGATCGAGCGGGCGCACGGCGCCTTCGAGGTGGAGCAGGCCGAGATTGTACATGGCGTCGATCTGGCCCTGAAGCGCCGCTTTCTCGAAATAGTCCGCCGCCTTGGCGCGGTCGATAGGCGTTCCGCGGCCCTGGAGATACATCGCGCCCAGCGCGAATTGCGCTTCGCGGTCGTTCTTGTCGGCGGCGAGCTTGTACCAGGTGAAGGCGTCGGTGAAGCTTTGCGGCACGCCATAGCCGCCTTCATAGATGAGGCCGATCAGCGTCTGGGCGGCAACGTCGCCGGTCTCGGCCCGCTTGATGGCCAGGTCGAAGGCCGTCAGGTAAAGGCCGCGCTGGAAGGCGCCGTAAGCGAGATCGGGCCCACCGGGCGCCGCCGGTGGCGGGGCCAGCGCCGCGAGGTCGGCGTTGGAGTCCGGGGTCTTGGAGGCTACCGGCTGCAGCGCCGGAGCGGCGCCGGTATCGAGATTGGCGGGGTCGGGCAGCGGTTCGCTGTCGGTGAAACTGCCGGCCGGCGGCGCCGGGATATCATCGAGGGCGGGCAGATCTCCTATGGCGGGGAGCTGCGGAAGGTCGGCTGTGGTCGCCACATCGGCGCTGCGCTCGGGGCGCGGCACGGGCAGGGGGATCTGCGAAGCCGGCGGCAGCACCGAGACCGGCGCCGGCGCTGGCGCGGCCGGAACCGGCGTTGCGGTGACCGCCGGTCCGCCGGCGCCCGGTGGCGTCAGCACGATCGGCTCCTCGGCCATCGCAACGCCCGAAGCCCCCAGAATGGCAAGGACGAAGAGGGGACCGCGCCTCATGCGGCCTCCTTCCGGATCGCGTCGAGCAACTGGTTTGCCTCGCGAACCGCCGCGGCCGGGCCCGCCGCGTGACGCCAGATCGCGTTCCGCAGCGCGACGAATTCGATTCCGGCCTCGGCCGCCTCTGCGACCGACTGGACGCTGCCGCCGCCCATCACCACCGCCGGGACGAGGAACATCGACGACCACCAGGCCGCGAGGTCGAGCGCCTTGGGGAATATCCCGTCCTTGTCGTCGCCGTCGAGGCGGCCGAAGAAGATGTAGTCGGGGTCGGCCTCGCCGACGACCATGGCATCGTGGCGGGTCTTCACCCCGCCGGCGCCGACCAGCTTGTCCGGATGGAACGCCTCGATCGCGTCGTTCAGATCGGCGGGGCCGGTGTCGATATGGACGCCATCGGCCCGTGCCCGCCCGGCAATCCGGGTATCGTTGAGGACGAGTGCTGCGACGTCATGCGCCTGGGCGATCGGCACCAGCGCTTCGGCGACGTCCTGGAGGATCGTCTGGTCGCCGGTGATGATCAGCGAGGCCACGTCACCGCCGCCCAGCGCCGCGTCGAGCAGCGGCCGGAAGTCGGCGATTTCAATTTCCGCCGTTGTCACCAGACAAAGGCGGCACCGGTTGTCGTCCGCGTCGGGCATCTTTGAATCCGCGGCTCCCTACTCGTCCGCGGCCTCACATGCCGGTGCAATGCGGCCAAAATCGACCGCACGCGTTTCGATTTGCGCCCAATATATAACCAAAACCGCAATTTGCGGTAGTTATGCCGCCTTTTTCTCCAGATCCGGTTTCCATGCACCGGTCGCGGCCAGGCTGTTCATGTGGGCGCGGTGAAGCAGGGCGCGCTCGGCCGCGGCGACATTCCCGGGCTTTCCGCCCCACGCGTCGAGGGCGGCGGCCTGCAGGGCGCGGCCGTAGGAGAAGGTCACCGCCCACGGCAGCGGCCCGAGTTCGTTGATCAGGGAAAGATGCTGCGTGGCGGCTTCGTCGCCCTGTCCGCCCGAGAGGAAGGCAATGCCCGGCACCGCCGCGGGAACGCAGTTCTTGAGGACGCGGACGGTCTTTTCGGCGACTTCCTCGGGCGATGCGGGCTTCTGGCACTTGTTGCCCGGCACGACCATGTTCGGCTTCAGCACCATGCCTTCGAGCCGGACTCCGGCGTAGTAGAGCTCCTGGAAAACGGTCTTCAGGGTCCACTCGGTCACCTTGTAGCAGGTGTCGATGTCGTGAACGGAATCCGGGCCGTCCATCATCACCTCGGGTTCGACGATCGGCACGATGCCGGCTTCCTGGCAGAGCGCCGCGTAGCGGGCGAGCGCATGGGCGTTGGCGTTGATGCAGTCGTGGCTCGGCCGGCCCGGTCCGATGTCGATCACCGCGCGCCACTTGGCGAAGCGGGCGCCGAGGCCGTAATACTCCGCCAGCCTTTCGCGCAGGCCGTCGAGGCCCTCGGTCACCGACTCGCCCGGCTTGAGGGCGAGCGGCTTGGCGCCGGCATCGACCTTGATGCCGGGAACCGCGCCGGCCGCGGCGATGATCTCGACCAGAGGCGTTCCGTCCGCCGCCTTCTGGCGAATGGTCTCGTCGTAGAGGATGACGCCGGAGATGTAGTTCCGCATCGCCTCGTCGGTGCGGAACAGCATCTCGCGATAATCGCGGCGGCTGTCTGCCGTCGAGTCGAGGCCGATGGTCTTGAACCGCTTGGCGATCGTCCCGGTGCTTTCGTCGGCGGCCAGCAGGCCCTTGCCCTTCGCGACCATGCGCGCGGCGATGTCTTCGAGTGTCTCGGCCATTTTGGTTTCCTCGTTCAAAGCATTCTTCGGTATTGGATGAAGCCGGAGCGGGCAGCCACCTTGTCATAGAGGGCGCGCGCGGCGTGGTTGTCTTCCTGGGTCAGCCAATAGACTCGGTTCGCGCCGGCCTCAAGGGCCTTGTCCGCCACGGCTTCGATCAGCGCCCGGCCGAGCCCGCGTCCGCGCCCCTCTTCCGCGACGAACAGGTCCTGCAGGTAGCAGTAGTCGTCGATGGTCCAGAAGGAGCGGTGGAAGAGATAGTGGACGATGCCCGACAGCCTGCCGTCGGCATAGGCGCCGAGCGCATGCATCGGCTGGGCGGGATCGTGGATCCGGTTCCAGGCGATCTCGGTCGCCTCGGCCGGCTGCGACGCCTTGTAGAACGCGAGATATCCCTGCCACAGCGGCTCCCAGTCGCCGCGCTCATGCGGCGTCAGGGGCCGGATCAGGATTTCCGGCCGCGACACGGACCTAGCCCGCCCGGCGCAGGACCTCGACGCCGGGAAGCGGCTTGCCCTCGAGCCATTCGAGGAAGGCGCCCCCGGCGGTCGAAACGAAGGAAAAATCGTCGGCGACGCCGGCATGGTGGAGGGCCGACACGGTTTCGCCACCGCCGGCGACCGAATTCAGTCCGGCCGTCTTGGTCCGTTCCGCCGCGTGCCTGGCGACCGCGACGGTCGCCGTGTCGAAGGGCGGTATCTCGAAGGCGCCGAGCGGGCCGTTCCAGACCAAGGTCTTTGCCTTGTCGATCCAGCCATTCACCGTCGCCACCGATTTCGGACCGACGTCGAGGATCATCTGGTCGTCCGGCACTGCCGTCGCCTCGACGACATGGCTTTCGGCGCCCGCCTTGAACGCGGCGGCGACGACCACGTCCACCGGCAGGACGATGGCGCAGCCCGACTTGTCGGCCGCCGCCATGATCTTTCGCGCGGTATCGAGGAGGTCGGGTTCGGCCAGCGACTTGCCGACGGCAATGCCCTTGGCGAGGAGGAAGGTGTTGGCCATGCCGCCGCCGATCACCAGGGCGTCGACCTTGGCGGTCAGGTTTTCCAGAACGTCGATCTTGCTCGACACCTTGGCGCCGCCGATCACCGCGACCACCGGGCGCTCGGGATCGCCGAGCGCCGATTCGAGCGCCTCGAGCTCGCGCTGCATGGCGCGTCCGGCGATAGGCCGGAAGCTTGCGGGCGAGGCCCTCGGTCGAGGCGTGGGCGCGATGGGCGGCGGAGAAGGCGTCGTTGACGTAGAGATCGCCGAGCGTCGCCAGCGCCGCGACGAAATCGCCTTCGTTCTTTTCCTCGCCGGCGTGGAAGCGGGTATTCTCGAGGAGCAGGACGTCGCCGTCCTGCATCTTCGCCACCGCGGCCGCCGCGTCGGGGCCGATGCAATCGTCGGCGAAGGCGACCGGACGGCCGAAGACGGCGCTGACCGCCGGCACGATCTGTTTCAGCGACATCTCGGCATTCGGCTTGCCCTTCGGGCGGCCGAAATGGGCGAGCAGGATCGCCTTGCCGCCCTTGTCGGCGATTTCGTTGACGGTCGATGCGACGGCACGGATGCGCGTGTCGTCGCTGACCTTGCCGTCCGCCATCGGCACGTTGAGATCGACGCGGACGAGGACGCGCTTGCCGGCGAGATCGGCGTCGTCGAGCGTGCGGAAGGCGGTCATGGCTGGCTCCGGGTCTAGCCGAGCTTGCTCATGGCGATGGCCGTATCGGCCATGCGGTTCGAGAAGCCCCACTCGTTGTCGTACCAGGAAACCACCCGCACGAAGTTGTCGGCGATCACCTTGGTCTGGTCGATGGCGAAGATCGAAGAGCGGGGGTCGTGGTTGAAGTCGGACGACACCAGCGGCTCCTCGGTGAAGCCGAGGATGCCCTCGAGCCGTCCGGCGGACGCCGCCGCCTTGATCGCCTTGTTGACCTCGTCGACTGTCGTCGTGCGCTTCGCCACGAACTTGAAGTCGACCAGCGAGACATTCGGCGTCGGCACGCGGATCGAGCTGCCGTCGAGCTTGCCCTTCAACTCGGGAATCACCAGGCCGATCGCCTTGGCTGCGCCGGTCGAGGTCGGGATGCTGTTCAGTGCAGCGGCGCGGGCCCGATAGAGGTCCTTGTGCAGGGTGTCGAGGGTCGGCTGGTCGCCCGTGTAGGAGTGGATCGTCGTCATGAAGCCGTGGTCGATGCCGATGGCGTTGTTGATGACGAAGGCGACCGGCGCCAGGCAGTTGGTCGTGCAGGAGGCGTTGGAGACGATGATGTCGTCCTTGGTCAGCTTGTCGTCGTTGACGCCGTAGACCACCGTCTGGTCGGCATCGGTGCCCGGGGCCGAAATCAGCACCTTCCGGGCGCCGGCTTCGAGATGGGCCGAGGCCTTCTCCTTCGACGTGAACAGGCCGGTGCATTCGAGCGCGATGTCGACCTTCAGCTCCTTCCACGGCAGCTCGGCCGGGTTGCGGATCGCGGTCACCTTGATCGGTCCGCGGCCGGCGTCCATCGTGTCGCCGTCGACCGTCACGGTGTGCGGGAACTTGCCGTGCACCGAGTCGTGGCGAAGCAGATGGGCGTTGGTCTCGATCGGTCCGAGATCGTTGACGCCGACCACCTCGATGTCCTTGCGGCCGGACTCGACGATGGCCCGCAGAACCAGGCGTCCGATGCGCCCGAACCCGTTGATGCCAACCCTGACGCTCATTTCCGTGTCTCCACTCTGCTCAGGCAAGCGCGGCGAGCCGGTCGAGGGCCGCCTCTGCCGCCGCTTCCGCGGTGATGCCAAACTTGGCGTAAAGTTCCTTATAGGGTCCGCTGGCGCCGAACCGGTCCATGCCGATGAAGACGCCGCGATTGCCGATGAAGCGGTCCCAGCCCTGACGGATCGCCGCTTCGATGGCGACCTTGACCGGAGCCGTGCCGATGATCTCGGCCTGGTAGTCCTCGCTCTGTTCGGCGAAGAGCTCGAAACAGGGCACCGAGACGACGCGAGTCCGATGGCCGGCGGCCTCGATCTGCGCCTTGGCGGCCAGCGCGATCTCGACTTCGGAGCCGCTGGCGAAGATCGACACCTCGGCGTCGTCCTCGGCCGGCGACACTTCGTAGGCGCCGCGTCCGCAGCGATTGTCTTCCTCGAAGGCGGTCCGCACCGTCGGCAGGTTCTGCCGGGTCAGCGCCAGCAGGCTCGGGCTGGTTGTCCGTTCCAGCGCCAGCTGCCAGCATTCGGCGGTCTCGACGACATCGGCCGGCCGGAAGACCAGGAGGTTGGGGATGGCCCGCAAAGCCGCCAGTTGCTCGACCGGCTGATGGGTCGGGCCGTCCTCGCCGAGGCCGATCGAATCATGGGTCATCACGAAAATGACCCGGTTGCCCATCAACGCCGCGAGGCGGATCGCCGGGCGGGCATAGTCGCTGAACACCAGAAAGGTGCCGGAATAGGGGATGACGCCGCGATGCAGCGCCATGCCGTTCATCGCCGAGGCCATGCCGTGTTCGCGGATGCCCCAGTGAATGTAGCGGCCCGAGAAGTCGCTCGGCGTTATCGCGACCATTCCGGCCGACCGTGTGTTGTTCGAGGGCGAGAGGTCGGCCGAGCCGCCGATCGTCTCCGGCACGATGGCGTTGATCACGTCGAGGGCCATTTCCGAGGCCTTGCGCGTGGCGACCTTCGGCTGGTCGACGGAGAGCTTCTTCTTGTAGGCGAGCATCGCCTCGTCGAAGCCGGTGGGCAGGTCGCCCCGGATGCGGCGGTCGAACTCGGCCCGCTTCTCCGCGTCGATGCCGCCGAGGCGCTTCTCCCAGTCCTTGCGGAGCTGGCTCGCCATCAGGCCGGTAATCCGCCAGCTGTCGCGAACGTCGGCCGGGATTTCGAAGGGCGGATAGTCCCAGCCGAGCGCCTTGCGGGCGCCGGCGATTTCCTCGGCGCCGAGCGGCGCGCCGTGCGCGCTCGCCTTGCCGGCCTTGGTCGGCGCGCCGAAGCCGATGGTCGTCCGGCAGGCGATCATCGTCGGCTTTTCGTTCTTGTGTGCCGCCTCGATCGCGGCGGCGATGTCTTCCGGGTTCTGGCCGTCGATACGGGTCGCCATCCAGCCCGCCGCCTCGAACCGCATGACCTGGTCGCCGGTTTCGGACAACGACGCCGGGCCGTCGATGGTGATGTGATTGTCGTCGTAGAAGACGATCAGCTTGGAGAGCTTGAGATGGCCGGCGATCGATATCGCCTCGTGGCTGATCCCTTCCATCAGGTCGCCGTCGGAGGCGATGACGTAGGTCCGGTGATCGACGATCTCGTCGCCGAATTCGGCCGCGAGCAGACGCTCGGCGATGGCCATGCCGACGGCGTTGGCGAGGCCCTGGCCGAGGGGGCCGGTAGTCGTCTCGACGCCGGTGGTATGGAAATTCTCGGGGTGGCCGGGTGTCTTTGAGCCGAGCTGACGGAAGTTCTCGAGCTCCTCCATCGTCATTTCCTCGACGCCGAGGAGATGGAGGATCGCATAAAGCAGCATCGAGCCGTGGCCGGCGGAAAGCACGAAGCGGTCGCGGTCGGGCCAATAGGGCTCGGTCGGATCGAATTTCAGGAAGCGGGTGAACAGCACCGTGGCGATGTCGGCGGCGCCCATCGGCAGGCCGGGATGCCCGGAATTGGCTTTTTCAACCGCATCCATTGCGAGCGCGCGGATCGCGTTCGCCATACGCTGGTGCTTGACGAGGTCGGTCATGGTCAGATGTCGATCCGGTGCCGGGACGGGAATGAGTAACGGTCCACCGGCCCGATTTGAAAACGATGACATCCATCGATGGACCGGTGCGGGCGAGGCCGGGGCGAGACATAGCAGGTCGATTCGGTGAGTCAATGCGGCGCGCCGGTTCCGCCGCCCGCGCCCGTTGCGGTGGCGGCAGCCGCACCGTTGACGTTTTCTTCGGGTAATGCCTAATCTCTTTGGTGCAATGCATTGGTCGGCCTTCGATTCTCTCGGGCCACGATCGAAGGCCCTCTCCGAGGGGAGTGGCAGGTTCCGCAACGTTTGGGTCCCGGAGGACAACCGAATGGCCGGTGGGTCAGTTCTCGACGACGCTCTGCGGCGCATGGAATCTGTTCTTGGGCGGGTCGAGAGCGCGGTGGACAATCGACTCGACCACGCCGACCGCGTTTCGGATCTGGAGAGCGAATTGCAGCGGGTCGGCAACGACCGGTCGCGCCTCGCCCAGTCGCTTGATGCGGCCGAAGCGCGCTCGGGACGGATCGAGGAAGCCAATCACGAGGTTTCCCGCCGCCTGGTCGCGGCGATGGAATCGATCCGGGAGGTTCTCAACCGCGACGGCGGCGGCTGATTGCACGGTCGAGGGGCGAACGCATGGGTCAGGTCAACGTCACGATCAGCGGCAAGACGTTTCGCATGGCATGCGACGACGGCGAGGAGGAGCACCTCTCCGAACTCGGCCGGCAACTCAGCGACACCATCGAAATGCTGCGTGGACAATTCGGCGAGATCGGCGACCAGCGGCTGACCGTCATGGCGGCGATCACCATGGCCGATCAGTATGCCGAAACCGAAAAGCGGCTGCGCCAGGTCGAAGGCGAGATCGCCGGCCTCGAGGAGGCGCGCGCCGCGCTGGTCGAGCGGCAGGAACTGGCCGAGGCGGACGTCGCTCGCTCGCTCGATACCCTCACCGACCGCCTCGAAGCGATCGCCGGTCGCCTGAACGGCACCGATCCCCTCGAAAACAGCGAATAGGACGCCGCCCGGCCCGCAGGCTGCCCGTCAGTCTCGCTCTGACGCGATGCGGAAGGCCGAGGCCTCTGGCGCCGGCCCGCGGCGGGCTCTATATCTGGCGACGGCGAGGCTGTGGGGCCCGGCAGGAGAAACATTCCCCGGGGCCTTATCGATCCTAAAGGGAGCTGTCCCTGTGCGGGCTCGTGGGTCCGCGTACACGGCGCCCACCTACACTGTAGGTCTCCGGGATTCGATACTCCACCGGCTCTGCGGCCTCGCTCTCGTCTTCGGTGGAACGATCCGATAATGCCGGCCAGCACTGCGATATCGAAGCCGGCCCTGCGGACGGCCGCCCTGTCCCGACGCGACGAACTCGCCGCCGATGCGTGGGCGGACGGGGCTGCGGCGATTGCCGAACGCGCGATCGCGGTGATCGCCCCGCTCCGTTTCGCCTGCATCTCGGGCTTCCTGCCGATCCGCAGCGAATGCGATCCTCGCCCGATCATGGACTTCGCCCGGTCTCGCGGCGCTGCCGTCGCGCTGCCGGCCTTCCTCGACGGCACGACGATGGTCTTCCGCGACTATCGCGACGGCGGCCCGCTGGTCGCCGCCGGCTTCGGCACGCGCGAGCCGCCGGCCGAGGCGCCGATCGTCGAGCCCGACCTGCTGCTGGTGCCGCTCGCGGCCTTCGATCGCAGCGGTTCGCGGATCGGCTACGGCAAGGGCCACTACGATCGCACGATCGCGGCGATGCACGCGGCGGGACGGCGCCCGCTTCTGGTCGGCCTGGCTTTTTCGGTGCAGGAGGTTGACCGCATTCCCGTCGAGCCGCATGACGTGAGGCTCGACCGCTTGGTGACCGAGCGCGATGTTTTCGATTTTCGCGGCGACCTATCCTGAGGTGACATGCGACTTCTCTTTCTCGGCGACATCGTGGGGCGGAGCGGACGGAACGCGGTGGTCGAACGACTGCCCGGACTGATCGCCGACCGCCGTCTCGATTTCGTCATCGTCAACGGTGAGAACGCCGCCGGTGGCTTCGGCATCACCGAGGAGATCCACACCGCCATCCTCGATGCCGGCGCCGATGTGGTGACCACCGGCAACCACGCTTTCGACCAGCGCGAGGCGCTGGTCTTCGCCGAACGACAGGATCGCTTCCTGCGGCCGACGAATTTCCCGCCGGGCACGCCCGGCAAGGGGTCCGGGCTCTACATGGCGCGGAACGGTGCCCGCGTCCTGGTGGTCAACGTCATGGGCCGGGTCTTCATGGACGCGCTTGACGATCCCTTCGCCGCGATCGACAGCGAACTGGCCGCCTGTCCACTCGGCGAGCAGGCCGACGCCGTGATCATCGACTTCCATGCCGAGGCGTCGAGCGAGAAGCAGGCCGCCGGCTATTATGTCGATGGCCGGGCGACGCTCTTGGTCGGAACCCACACCCATGTCCCGACCTCGGATCACCGGGTGCTGCCCCTCGGCACCGCCTTCCAGACCGACGTCGGCATGTGCGGCGACTATGATTCGGTGATCGGCATGGACAAGGAGGAGCCGCTCCGCCGCTTCCTCACCAAGGTGCCGGGCGAGCGCTTCTCCGCGGCGCGCGGCGAGGCGACGCTTGCCGGTCTCGCCGTCGAGGTCGACGACACTACCGGGCTCGCCACGGCCGTCGCGCCCTTTCGCCAGGGCGGGGTTCTGGCCGAAGCGATTCCCCCCTTCTGGGTCGACTGAGCGTCAGTCCCCCTGCCAGTAGGAGGCATAGCCCGCCGGCGTCCAGAAGAAGAGGGCGCTCGAGGACTCCTCCTTGCCGATGACGATACCGTCGCCGTGGAGCGTCGGTACCGGCTCGCCCGTCGCTCCGGTGCCGACCGGCGTGTCCGCCGGGTGAAGCCCCCACCAGTCGATATGGTCGAAATAGGCCGGAACCAGTTCGCCCATTTCGCCATCGAGGCCGACGATGTCGAGCCATGTGCCGGCCCGGCAAATGGCGATGGCCCGCTTGCCGTCCTCCGTCCTGGTTATCGGCGCGGCGATATCGAGTGCGCCGTCGCCGTCGAAATCGCCACCGAGCGACGCTGTGTTGAGATACGGATCGAGCGCCAGGTCCTCGGTCAGGCCGCAGGCGCCGAACTGCTCGACGAGTTCCTCGGTGATGACGTTGTCGGCGTCCGGTGGCGTTAGCCCGTCGAGGCTCGTCGGCCAGGTCAGGCAGGCGATGAACTTGACATAGGTCATCCGTGCCTTCTGGCCGGGATCGAGATCGGAGAGGCCGAAATCGAGGATCTTCAGCCAGCCGCGCCCCTCTGAATCCGCGACATCCCCGGGCGTGATCTCACCGGATGGCTTGATGCCGGCGGTTCCCGAGAAGCCGGGCGAGAAGACGAAGAGGCGGAGATCCTGGGGCGCGTTGACGCTGCCGTCGTTCGGCGCGGTGTTGTCGGCATTGCGGAAATGCCAGCCGTAGATGTCGCGCGGGTTCGGTCCGTGCAACGGCGGCGTCAGCTGGCTGAGATCGGTGCCGGCCTTGTCGAGGACGCGCAGGTCCCAGCCATGCGGCGCCGGCAGCAGCGCCAGCGCGTATCCGGGGCCGAAGGGGAGATAGGCCTGGTGCGCACCGGCGATCTCGCCGCCAAGTCGCGCCGCGCTGCGCCCGGGCGTGGCGTCGCAGGTCAACTCCTCAGCCCGGACCGCGAGGCAGGAGATGGCGAAAAGGACCACTGCGGCGAGGAGTTGTCGTGTCATCGTCATCGGCCCTTTCGGGTTCCGTCCGTCGATGCAGGCACCTTCGCCGATCCGGTCCGTCGCGCCAACCGCCTTTTCGGAAGGTGGTAGACTGCGCGACGCGACGGGCGAATCGACATGAAGCCTC
The DNA here is from genome assembly GCA_963812275.1 of uncultured Alphaproteobacteria bacterium. Classification (GTDB taxonomy): domain Bacteria; phylum Pseudomonadota; class Alphaproteobacteria; order Rhizobiales; family Kaistiaceae; genus Bauldia. The sequence continues at coordinate 280,958 of CAWEUQ010000022.1, forward strand.
CGATCCTTCTCCTCCACGGCGCCTGCAGCCAGCCGGCCCATCTGGCGTCGTGGCAGGCTTTCTTTGCGTCGGCCGGCTATGCCTGCTCGGTGCCGGCGCTGCCCGGCCATGTTCCCGACGACCCGGCGACGCTCGCCCGGATGTCGATCAAGGACTACCGCGCCGCGGTGGCCGCCGCCCGTGCCGAACTCGACCGGCCGCCGATCGTCATCGGTCATTCGCTCGGCGGACTGCTGGCGCAGCAGCTTGCCGCGACCAGCGAATGCGCGGCGATCGTGCTGGTCGCGTCGTTGCCGCCGGGCCCGTTGCCGATGACGGCGCTGGCTTTCCCGCATTTCATGCCGCTGGCGCCGCTGGTGCTTCTCGGCCGGCCGCTGCGGCCGACGCGCCTCGGGCTGGAGATGTTGACCCTCCACGATCTCGCGGTGGCGGAACGCGATGAAATCCTCCCGGATTTCGTCCACGAGTCGGGTCGGGTCTACCGGTCCCTGGTCTTCGGCCTTGTCCGTGTCGACGCCGGCGCGGTTCGCTGTCCGGTGCTGGTCCTCCACGGCAAGTCCGACCGGCTGGTGCCGCTCTCCGTCGGCCGCAAGCTCGCGGCCCGTTACGGCGCCGAGATCGTCGTCATCCCGGGCCACGGCCACTGGCTGGTCGCCGGTTCGCTGCTCGAGGTCGCCGCCGCCCCGGTGCTCGACTGGATCGAAAGTCTGCCGTAATGGCGGCAAAAGACCGGCGCGCGACCCTTCCTTTCGGCCGGAGCCGGACGTATAACGCCCGGCAAATCAATCAGCTCTAACGAAATGCCGCCTGATTTCAGCGCGGCACCCCGTTCGCATACCCCGGAGTTGCCCATGGCCGGCCATTCACAATTCAAGAACATCATGCACAAGAAGGGCGCCGCCGATGCGCGCCGTTCGAAGGTCTTCTCGAAGCTTGCGCGCGAAATCACCGTCGCCGCCAAGCTCGGGTCCCCCGATCCCGGCATGAATCCGCGGCTGCGCCTCGCGATCCAGAATGCCCGCGCCGAGAACATGCCCAAGGACAATATCGAGCGCGCGATCAAGAAGGCGGCCGGCGGCGACTCGGAGAATTACGAGGAGATCCGCTACGAGGGCTATGGACCGGGCGGCGTCGCCGTCGTCGTCGAAGCCCTCACCGACAACCGCAACCGCACGGCGAGCGCGGTCCGCTCCTGCTTCACCAAATATGGCGGCGCGCTCGGCGAGACCGGTTCGGTCTCCTTCATGTTCGATCGCGCCGGGCAGATTTCCTACAAGCCGGATGTCGGCTCGCCGGACGAGGTGCTGGAGGCGGCGATCAATGCCGGCGCCGACGACGTGCAGAGCGACGAGAACGGCCATGTCGTCACCTGCGCCTTCACCGACCTCGGCGATGTGGTGAAGAACCTCGAGGAAGCCCTCGGCGAGGCCGAGACGGTGAGGGCGGTCTGGCAGCCCCAGACCACGACCGATCTCGACGAGGAGAAGGCCGGCACGATGCTGAAGCTCGTCGCCGCGCTCGACGACGACGACGACGTCCAGTCGGTCTATTCGAATTTCGAGGTCTCCGACGAGATCCTGGAGCGGCTGACCGCGGCCTGACGCGGAGTAGAGAGGCGGCGGCCATGCAGCGTGTCTATGCCGGCGTTTTCGCGCTGGTCGGCTGGTTCGCCGTCGTCGGCCAGTATGTCGTCGGCCACTCCCATACGCTCGCCGGCACCGTCAACTACCTCAGCTACTTCACCATCCTGTCGAATATTCTCGTCGCCACGACCCTGACGGCGGCGGCCGTCGCGCCGGCATCGTCCGTCGGCCGCTTCCTGCTCTGGCCGCCGGTGGCGCTGGCGACGGCGGTCTACATCACCGTCACCGGGCTGACCTACTATTTCATCCTGTCGAGCCTCTATCACCTCTCAGGCTGGACCCGGTATTTCGACCACCTCCTCCACTATGTGATGCCGCCGGCGTTTGTCGTGTTCTGGCTGCTCTTCGTGCCGAAGGGCCGGCTCCATCTCGGCAACGTCGCCTGGATGCTGGTGCCGCCTCTCGTCTATGCCGGCTGGACGCTGGTGCACGGGCCGCTCTCCGGCTTCTGGCCCTATCCCTTTATCGACCTGCCGAAGATCGGCTGGCCCCATTTTCTCCGCAACGTGGCGGAGTTCATCGTCTTCTTCAGTCTGGTCGGATCGATTTACGCCCTGATCGACCGGGTCATCGGCCATCTTCGCCTGCGCTTGCTCTCCTGACCGCCTAGCCAAAGATCCCGTCGAACAGCGGCGCGCTGGTCACGGCCGCCACGGCGATGACGACATAGGCGAAGGGGCGATAGGCGGCGCCGTCGGTGTGGCGGAAGAGCCGGGCGCCAAGGATGAGCGCCACGCCATAGAGCGGCGCCATCGGCAGAAACAGCGCGCCGACGTCGCCGGTGAAGAGCCCCTGCCAGAAATAGGCGGCGAAGGACGAAAGGCTGGTCACGCGCGAAGAAACAGAGCAGGTTGGCGCGGATGACCGCGGTCGCATCGGGACCGCTGATCCAGTAGGCGACGATGGGCGGACCGGAGACCTGGCCGATGCCGCCGAGAAACCCGGCGGCGGCCCCGACACCGACCGACGACAGCGGTCGTGGCTCGCCGCGGTAGCGCCAGCCCGACATCAGCAGGATCAGCAGTGCGAGGACGATCGCCGAAATCATCCAGCGCAACGTCAAGGGATCGCCGCGCGAAAGCGCATAGGCGCCGATCGGCGTGGTGACGATCGCGCCGATCACGGCCGGCAGGACGGTCCGCCAGTCGACCCGCCGGAACGCCGCGACGACCAGCGGCAGGCCGAGCACGAAGTCGGTCAGCACGAGGACAGGCGCCGCCAGTTGTGGCGAAAACGCCGCGCTTGCCACCGGCATGAAGATCAGCGCCGATCCGAATCCGGTGAAACCCCGCACGAAGCCGGCAACGAAGGCCGCGGCGAGTACGACCAGATGGGCGGTGTCGAGGGACATCGTGCCTTGGGGCGGCGAGGGTCGAGCGAGTCGCGGCAGGTTAGCAGATTGCAGCCGCCGCCTGTTTTCGCGCAGGCTGGCCGGTATGGGACGGCCGGGACCGGCGTGATGGAACCATGACGATCATCGACACCAGCCGAAACACGGCGGCATGCCTCGACTGCCTCAGGGCGGCCGGCGTCACCGCGGTCTTTCGCTATTACGCGCGCAAGACCCGCCTGCCGGAAAAGCGCCTGACCCGCGACGAGGCGGAGGCGCTGGTCGCGGCGGGGATCGCCATTGGTGTCGTCTTCCAGAATGCCGGCGACAGCCCATCCTGCTTTTCCGCCGCGCTCGGCGCCGCCGACGGGGCGCATGCCCGTGACCATGCCGCCTCGGTGATCGGCCAGCCGGCCGGGTCGGCGCTCTATTTCGCCGTCGACTACGATGCCGGCGATGACGATATCCGGACGCGGATCGTTCCGCATTTTCGGGCGATCGGGCGGGAAATCGCCGGGCGCGCCGGGGCGCCGGCCTATCGGGTCGGCGTCTACGGCACCGGCCGGGTCTGCGCCGCGATCCGCCAGGCCGGCCTCGCCGATTTCGCCTGGCTGTCGAACCGGCCGGGCGACGTGCCCTTCGACGGCTGGACGCTCCGCCAGGAACCGCCCGCGACGCTCTGCGGCATCGCCGTCGATCGCAATCTGCCGGGGGCCGGCGTCGTCGATTTCGGGGCGTTCGGCCGGCTCGACGATCCCGGTCCCGTGACCGGCTGATCGGAGGGATCAGCGCCGCGCGGCGTTGGCGTCGCGGCGGGTTCGGGTTTACCCAAGGTCACGATGAACGCGCCGATTCGCATCCTCGGGGTCGACCCCGGTCTCCGCCGCACCGGCTGGGGCGTGGTCGTCATGCGCGGCAATCAACTCAGCTTCGTCGCGTCGGGCACGATCAAGGCGCCGCTCGATGGCGATCTGGCCCAGCGGCTGCTGGCGCTGCATGTCGGCCTGTCCGCGGTCGTCCGGGAGCATGATCCCGACGAGGCGGCGGTCGAACAGACCTTCGTCAATCGCGACGGCGCCGCGACCCTGAAGCTCGGCCAGGCGCGTGGCATCGCCTTGCTGGTCCCGGCCCAGGCCGGGCTCGAGGTCGCCGAATACGCCCCGAACGCGGTCAAGAAGACGATTGTCGGCGCCGGCCACGCGGAGAAGGTTCAGATCCGGGCGATGGTCCGGGTCCTGCTCCCCCGCGCCACGTTCGACAGCGACGACGCCGCCGACGCGCTCGCCATCGCCATCTGCCACGCCCATCACCGCAAGGCGAGGGTGCTGGCCAGGGCGTAGAGGTCGGCAATGTCCGTTCCGATCCCGGGGACTCGTGCTAACAAGGCGCCATGATCGGCAAGCTCAAGGGCATCATCGATTCCTACGGCGAGGACTGGGTGATCGTCGACGTCGGCGGCGTCGGCTATCAGGTCCATTGCTCCTCCCGCACCCTCCAGACCCTGCCGTCGCCCGGCGAGGCGGCGAGTCTGTCGATCGAGACCTATGTCCGCGAGGACATGATCCGGCTCTATGGCTTCACCAGTGACATCGAGCGCGAATGGTTCCGCCTGCTCCAGACCGTCCAGGGCGTCGGCGCCCGGGTGGCGCTCGGCGTCCTCGGGGTGATGACCCCGGGCGACCTCGCCACCGCCATTGCGCTGGAAGACAAGGCGCAGGTGTCGCGGGCGCCCGGCGTCGGCAAGAAGGTGGCGGAACGCATCGTCGCCGAATTGCGCGACAAGGCGCCGGCCTATTCGAGCGCCGACCCGGCGGTGATCCATCTTCAGGCCGACCTCGCCGAGCGCCGTGCGCCGCAGCCGGTCGCCGACGCGGTCTCGGCCCTGGTCAACCTCGGCTATGCCCAGGTCCAGGCGAGCGCAGCCATCGCCGCCGCCACACGCTCCGGCGGAGCCGACGCGACGACCGCCGAACTGATCCGCCTCGGGCTGAAGGAGCTGGCGCGGTGAGCGGATCGACGACAGTCTCGTGGCGGCGCTTCGTCGCCACCGTCCTGCTCTTCGCCGTCATCATCCCGGCGATCGGCATCACCGCGACGATCGGCTTCGTCGCCGTCGTCTTCGGCTTCGGGCCGCAGTCGATCTTCAGTTCGAGCCAGACCATTTCGGTCGTCACGGCGCTCGGCTACGTCATCGGTGCGATCCCGGCGGCCGGGGTCGGGGTGGCGGTGGCGTGGCGCGATCGAAAGGGAGGTGCCAGCGGGGCCTTCGCGGCAGGAGCGGGGCTGATCGGCGGTCTGGTCTTCGCGCTAGGGCTGCTGGTCGTCGGGTATGACGGCAGTGTGCTGTTCTTCGCCGTCGAAATCGCGGCCCTGGTCATCGCGGTCGTCGGCGCGCTCATCGCGTGGAAGGTGACCAGGCCGTTCCGGCGCGCCGGCACGGGAGCCGGATCGTGAATCGACCGCTCGCCGCCGCCAGGGCGGCAACGACTATCGTTTGTCAGGAATCCCCCGGCCTAACGACCGCGGGCGCAGTCGACGCAGAGTGTCGCGGCCGGATCGACCTCCAGTCGTCCCTCGGCGATGTCCTCGCCGCAGCGCAGGCATTCGCCGTAGCTGCCGTCGTCGATCCGGATCAGCGCCGCGTCGATGCGCGCCATCTCGGTCGCCCGGCGCTGCTCCGCCGCCTGCGCCATCGCCTGGCCCTGCAGCGCGTCCATCCGCGACAGCCGGCCGACGCTCTGCTGGTCGAGCGTCACCGGCGCGCGGGCTTCGGCGCTCTGTTGGCGCAGCGCCTCGAGTTCGGCGCGGGCGGCAAGCAGGATTTCGCGGGCGCGATCGAGGTCCATACCGATGACAATAGGGCGGCGGTCGGCCGGGGTCGATGCGCGATCGGGTGGCAAAGCGTGCCGTCTTCGGGGAGACTGCCGGCATGAGCCGCCTTGTTACCCCCGAAATCCAGGACGACGACGCGCCGGACTCGACGCTGCGCCCGCAGCTCCTTGCCGATTTCGTCGGCCAGCCGCAGGCCTGCGCCAATCTCAAGGTGTTCATCGACGCGGCGCGATCGCGCGGCGAGGCGCTCGACCACGTTCTCTTCGTCGGGCCGCCCGGGCTCGGCAAGACGACGCTCGCCCAGATCGTCGCGCGCGAGCTCGGCGTCAATTTCCGCGCCACCTCCGGTCCGGTCATCGCCAGGGCCGGCGATCTCGCGGCGCTCTTGACCAATCTCGAGGAGCGCGACGTCCTCTTCATCGACGAGATTCATCGCCTCTCTCCGGCGGTCGAGGAAATCCTCTACCCGGCGCTTGAGGATTTCCAGCTCGACCTGATCATCGGCGAGGGGCCGGCGGCGCGCTCGGTCAAGATCGAACTCGCGCCCTTCACCCTGGTCGGCGCGACGACCCGGCTCGGCCTGCTGACCACGCCGCTTCGCGATCGCTTCGGCATCCCGGTCCGCCTCAATTTCTATTCCGTCGCCGAACTTGAATACATCGTCCGCCGCGGCGCCCGCATCCTCGGCGTCACGCTCACCGATGACGGCGCCACCGAGATCGCCCGGCGGTCGCGGGGAACGCCGCGCATCGCCACGCGCCTCCTCCGCCGCGTCCGTGACTTTGCTACCGCCGACGCGGTCGACGCGGTCGACGCCAAGGTCGCCGATCGGGCGCTTCAGCGTCTCGAGGTCGATTCGCTCGGCTTCGACGCGCTCGATCGCCGCTACATGGAGCTGATCGCGACGAGCTTCGGCGGCGGGCCGGTCGGCATCGAGACCATCGCCGCCGCCTTGTCCGAGCCGCGCGACGCGATCGAGGAGATCGTCGAGCCCTTCCTGATCCAGCAGGGCTTCGTCCAGCGCACCCCGCGCGGCCGGCTCCTCACCCCCAACGCCTTCCGCCACCTCGGCCTGGAAGCGCCCGCCAACCCGGCGGCGCAGTTCACCCTCTTCCAGGAGGGGGAGGGGGATCGGGATTAGGTCAAGTTATACGCATTCGGCGATTTGCGTATAACAGCTCTGGCGTCCATCTGACCTTTATGTTATACGCACGTTGCAAGATGCGTATAACAGGGAATCGAAATACGTGCCTGCTCCTCCCCTGGTCCTTCAGACGACCTATGCTGAATTGCTGGAGCGCTGCGCGTCCGCAGCCTTCTCCGATAATTTTCCCGAGGATGGCGCCTTCACAAAGAAGACGGTGCGCGGTCGCAACTACTGGTATTTCCAGCTGCCGTCGTCGAAGGGTCGCTCGCAACGGTATGTCGGTCCGGAAACGCCAGAACTGCTTGAACGTATTGCCCGCCACAGAGATGCACGGGACGATGAGCGCGAGCGTCGCTCCCTGGTCTCGACGCTCGTGCGCTCCTTTGGCATGTCGCGGCCGTCGCCAGAACTGGCGAATGTCGTTGCCGCGTTGGCAAAAGCCGGCGTGTTTCGTCTCCGGGGCGTGCTCGTCGGAACAGTCGCTTACCAGACCTATTCCGCAATGCTTGGCGTGAAACTGCCAGAGCAAGCCGTTCGAACAGGCGACGTCGATATCGCGCAGTTCAGGAATGCCTCGGTCGCCGTCGAGGACGAAACGCCGCCGGTGCTCGAAATCCTCAAGGAAGTCGAGCCAACCTTTCGACCTGTAGCGAACCTCCATGCAGGAAGGATCGTCAGCTATCAAACCAGGGGCGGCGCTCTGCGGGTCGATTTCCTCACGCCAAATGAAGGTCCCGATACGGATGTCCCGGAGGCGTTGCCGGCGTTCCGGACCGATGCGCAGCCTCTTCGATTTCTCGACTACCTCATTCACGATCCAGAGCCGGCAGTCCTTCTGCATGCTGGCGGCGTGTATGTTCTTGTTCCCGCCCCTCAGCGGTATGCAATCCACAAACTGATCGTTTCACGCCGTCGCGCCGCTGGCGCTGCGAAGGGCGATAAGGACCTTCGCCAGGCGGAGGTCCTGCTTGACGTGCTCGCCACAAACCGGCCTCTCGACCTGGAGTCGGCCTGGACCGAGGCCGTCGATCGCGGCAAGGTCGTGGCGCACCCTGGTATTGGAAGGTCTGGGTCAGATCGATGGCAACACCAGGGACCTCGTCCTCAAGGTGGTCCACGGCCTTCGAAACATGATTCCTGGGGTCGATCTGTCATTTCGTGCGCCGGAGCCACGGTATGTTTTCGACCGCGATGTTGTTGCCTTTAGAGCGGAAGCTGTCAGAGGCGCCGTCTTGTGCGAAATTACCGGCGAGGCGCTGGAGGATCATTTCGGGTCCACCGGCACCGGGGAACAGGCGAGGCTTGACGCATTCCTCAAGAACCGGTCAACCATCGAAACGCTGGCCCGAGCGAAGTATCTTGATTGGCCAGTCGAAGAGTCAGGGCATGTCTTGATCGGAACATTGGAAGTCGAGCAGATGGGGAAGGGAGTCCGGCGCCGGTCAAACGAGGCAAAGGCGGGAAGCAAGAAGGCTCTCCCCCGGTGACCGACTCTCCATCGATCTGGCCCGATCTCGCCGGGCGGCTGATCCCCGGCGGCCATGTCCTGCCGGTGCGGATCTATTTCGAGGACACCGATTTTTCCGGCGTCGTCTATCACGGCAGCTACATCCGCTTCATGGAGCGTGGTCGATCCGATTTCGTCCGGCTGATCGGCATCGGCCACACCGGACTGAACGAGGGCGAACACGGCGAGCCGCTGGTCTTCGCCGTCCGCCGGATCAATATCGAGTTTCTCAAGCCGGCCCGGATCGACGACCTGCTCGAGGTCCGGACGCTGGTGGGCGAGATGGGCGGGGCGCGCCTCGAACTGAAGCAGTCGGTCGTCCGCGACGGCGTGACACTGGTCGAGGCGGACGTGACGATCGTCCTCGTCAATCGTGACGGCCGCGCCCGGCGCATCCCGGATTCGGTCCGGGCCGTGATGGATGAGGCGGCGGCGAGCTAACCCTTCGTTAACCCTGACAAGGCTAGAAATGCCAAGGGTTTGCGAGGGTGAAGCGGCGTCCGGCGGCCCTCGTTTTGACAAATTTGGCAGCGAGACACCGGACCCCGAGCAAATGCCCGGACCGATGGCTTAATAAAGCCCGGACGCGGTCCGACTACCGCACGCGGCGTCCCGCCATTCGCCGTCTTTTGCTGCGCCGTAGGTACCATGTCCGAAAGGTGAAATATCCATGCCAATCGATGGGGTGACGGAGGCGGTGCTGGTGTCGCCCGTTGGCGATATCTCTTTGATATCGCTGTTCCTCCAGTCGCATATCGTCGTCAAGCTGGTGATTATCGGCCTGCTGCTCGCCTCGGTCTGGAGCTGGGCGATCATCGTCGACAAGACCATCCTCTACTCGCGCACCCGTCGCCAGATGGACCGGTTCGAGAAGGTCTTCTGGTCGGGCCAGTCGCTGGAGGATTTGTATCGATCGCTGACCGGGCGGACGCCGTCGGGCATGGCGTCGATCTTCGTCGCGGCGATGCGCGAGTGGAAACGCAGCTTCGAGGCTGGCGCCCGCTCGCCGATCGGCCTCCAGACCCGGATCGAAAAAGTCCTCGACGTGACGATCAATCGCGAAACCGCGCGACTGGAACGCAGTCTCCTGTTCCTGGCGACGGTCGGCTCGGCCGGACCCTTCGTCGGCCTGTTCGGGACGGTCTGGGGCATCATGTCGAGCTTCCAGGCGATCTCGGCCTCGAAGAATACGTCGCTCGCCGTCGTCGCCCCCGGCATCGCCGAGGCGCTGCTCGCCACCGCCCTCGGCCTTCTTGCCGCCATACCGGCGGTGATTGCTTATAACAAGCTGTCGAACGACGCCGGCAGGATCAGCCAGCGGCTCGAAGGATTTGCCGACGAATTCTCCGCCATTCTGTCGCGTCAGGTCGACGAAAGGGTTTGAGAAATGGCAATGTCAATGGGATCGGGCGGTAGCATGCGCGGTCGGCGCCGTCGTCGCGCGGCCAAGCCGATGAGCGAAATCAACGTCACGCCGTTCGTCGACGTGATGCTCGTTCTGCTCATCGTCTTCATGGTCACCGCGCCGCTGCTTTCGGCCGGCGTTCCGGTCGACCTGCCCGACGCGCCGGCCAGTCCGCTTGCCGTGGAAAAGGAGCCGATCACCGTCACCATCGATCCCGAAGCCCGGATCTTCGTGCTCGACAAGGAAGTGACCATCGACGAACTGGTGCCACGACTGACCCAGCTTGCGACCAGCGGACTCGACGAGCGCATCTACGTGCGCGGCGACAAGTCCGCCAGCTATGGGACGATCATGAAGGTCATGGGCACCATGAATGGTGCGGGCTTCAAGCATATCGGTCTGGTCGCGCTCAAGAACCCGGACGGCTGATCGCACCATGCGGACCGGGCTCACCGTCTCGGCGATCATCCACCTCGTCCTGATCGGGTGGGGTGCGATTTCGTTGAGCGCGTTCGAGCCGCTCGACGCCAGCAGTATCGAGGCGGTGCCGGTCGAGTTCATCGAGGTCGATGCGGAGAGCAGTACGCCGCTCGGCCTGAAGGACGCCAAGCCGGACAAGGATCCCGCGCCCAACGATCCATCCGAACTGGTCGCCAAAGCCCCGGCGCCGGCGCCCGATCCACCGGCCGAGGAGCCGACGCCGCCGACGCCGCCGCCACCCCCGCCGTCGCCCGATCCCGAGCCGATGCCCGACCCGGCGGCGCTGGAGCCGCCGCCTGTCGATCAGGCCGAGCCGACGCCGGAGCCGCCGCCGGAGCAGGCCGTTCCCGAGCCCGACCCGACCGCCGAGGAGCAGCCGCCGCCGGATCAGACGACCGCCCCCGAACCGAAGGAGGTCGCCGTCGAGACGCCGCTGCCGCGCGTGCGGCCGCCGCGGCCGGCGCCGGCTCCGCCGACGGAGACCAAGGAATTCGCCGACGAGATCACCGCTCTGCTCGACAAGTCGAAGGCCGCCTCGGCGCCGGCGCCGTCGGACAAGCAGGCGACGATCGGCGCCGTCACCGGGTCGCCGTTCACGCAACTGCGCCAGAACGAGATCGATGCTCTCAGGGCGCGGCTTGCCGCCTGCTGGGACATCCCGCCGACCCGCGTCGACCCCGCGGAATTGCGGGTCAAGGTCAAGGTATTCCTCAGCCAGGACGGCACGATCTCGCGCGAGCCCGAGGTCGTCGAATACCGTCCGAGCCAGATCGGGCAGGTCGCCGCCGAGAGCGCGGTCCGGGCGGTCAAGCGCTGCGCGCCATACACTCTCCCGGTCGCGAAATATGAAAGCTGGAAAGAGATCATCATGACGTTCGATCCCAGGGAGATGTTCGGTGGGTGAGCCGATGCGCAGGGCAAAGCGTTGGATGCGGACCATAAGGCGTGATGGTGCCATGGCCATTGTCATCCGTGGCCTGTTCGTGCTCCTGGCGCTGTCGCTGCCGGCCCGGGCCCAGCTCGAACTCGACGTGACCCGGGGCAATATCCAGCCCGTCCCCATCGCGATCCCGGCTTTCCTGTCACTTGGCGGCGATGCCCAGCTCGGCCCGGCGATCGCCAATGTCATCTCCACCGACCTGCAGCGGTCGGGACTCTTCCTGCCGCTCGATCCGACGGCTTTCGTCGAGCGTTCGGCGTCCGCCGACGCGGTGCCGAATTTCGCCAACTGGCGGCTCGCCAATGCCCAGGGGCTGGTCATCGGCGCCGTCGAACAGCTTGCCGACGGGCGGCTGCGCACCGAGTTCCGCTTGTGGGATGTCTTCGCCGGCGAGCAGATTGCCGGGCAGCAGTTCTTCACCAGTCCCGAGAACTGGCGCCGTGTCGCCCATATCATCGCCGACGCGGTGTATGAGCGCCTGACCGGCGAGCGCGGCTATTTCGATACGCGCGTCGTATTCGTCGACGAGACCGGGCCCAAGGACAATCGGACGAAGCGTCTTGCGATCATGGATCAGGACGGCGCCAATGTTCGCTACCTGACCGGCGGCAGCGACCTCGTCTTGACCCCGCGCTTCAGTCCGTCGAGCCAGGAAGTCACCTACATGTCCTATGACGGCGGGACGCCGCGGGTCTATCTCCTCAACATCGAAAGCGGACAGCGGGAGCTTGTCGGCGACTTCCCCGGCATGACCTTCGCGCCGCGCTTCTCGCCGGACGGCCAGCAGGTCATCATGAGCCTCCAGCAGGAGGGCAACGCCAACATCTACGCCATGGATCTGCGCTCGCGGCGCACCACCCGGCTGACCGACGACGCGGCCATCGATACCAGCCCGTCCTATTCCCCCGACGGGTCCCAGATCGTCTTCGAATCCGATCGCGGCGGCTCGCAGCAGCTCTACATAATGGATGCCAGCGGCGGCAACCCGCAGCGCATCTCCTTCGGCGAGGGCACCTATTCGACGCCGGTCTGGTCGCCAAGGGGCGATTATATCGCCTTCACCCGGCGCCGGGCAGGGCAGTTCGGCATCGGGATCATCCGGCCGGACGGCAAGGGCGAGCGCATGCTGACCGAGGGCTTTCACAACGAAGGGCCGACCTGGGCGCCGAACGGGCGGGTGCTGATGTTCTTCCGCGACACGCCGGGCGGCAATGGCGGACCCCAGCTCTGGACGATCGATGTCAGCGGCTACAATGAGTACCGGGTGCCGACGCCGAGCTTCGCTTCCGATCCTGCCTGGTCGCCCTTGATCAACTGAGCGTGTCCCTTTACCCTGCGCATTGCGGGCGAGGGGGCCCCGAACGTGACGGATATGGCGTCGCGGTCGGAATGATGTCGTTGCGGGCAATGACAGGCGGGCGCGACCCTTGACAGTTCATTAACCAAGTCGCTGAACGCGGGCTTAACCACACGCTGGTTAGATGGCCGGTATGGTGGACAAGGAGTTAAATGGAATGCCGCAAGTTTCGCGTCTTGGCCGGTTGGCGCTGGTCGTCGGGGTAGCGCTTGCTCTTGCGGCCTGCTCCGGCAAGAACAGCCTGACCGGGGCTGATCTCAGCATTACCGGGGCCGCGGCGACACCCGGCAGTTCCCAGGAATTCGTCGTCAATGTCGGCGACCGGATATTCTTCCAGACGGATTCCGCCGAATTCACGCCGCAGGCGATCGCCACGCTCAATCGCCAGGTCCAGTGGCTGGTCCAGTATCCGCGCTACACCTTCGTCATCGAGGGCCACGCCGACGAGCGCGGCACGCGCGAATACAACATCGCGCTCGGTGCCCGCCGCGCCACGGCGGTGCGCGACTATTTCGTCGCACGTGGCGTCGCCAGCAACCGCATGCGGGTCATTTCCTACGGCAAGGAACGGCCGGTCGCGGTCTGCAACGATATCTCCTGCTGGTCGCAGAACCGGCGCGCGGTCATCGTTCTCAACGCCGCGGGCGTCTGACGGGGACGGCGACCTTCGCGATGGCGTCGACGGCGGCTTCGGCCGCCGTCTTGCTTTTCAACGCCCAAATTTGGCCGAACTCGCGCGGCCAATCTGGCGCTTCGCATCGAAGTGCGCTAGCCGATCCTGTTGCCGACGGCTGGCGCCGAGGGGAAGCATCACGTGAAGACCACAGTGGGTACGATTTTCCTGGCCGGGACGCTGCTCGCGGCCGGCGCGTTGTCGCCGATGCTTGCCGAAGGCGCCTGGCGGCCCTTCGCCAAGCATCAGGACACGCAGCAGATTGAGCCCGGCGGCGACGGAACCACGGTCGCCCAGGCCGACGTCACCGAGCGGCTCAATCGGGCGGAAGAGCGAATTCGCGAACTGACCGGCGCCGTCCAGGAACTCGATTACCGGTTGCGTCAGATCCAGGAGAAGTTGGGGATCAAGGACGCCGACGCTGCCGCGAGCGGTGCCGTGGTGACGATTCCGGACAACGCGGCCGGCGCTGTCGCCGCCGCGCCGCCGCCGGGGCGGCTGGTGATCGACGCCCCCGCCGCCGACCAGCCGATCGACCTCACCGCGCCGGGCGCCGGCGCACCGGCTGCGAGCGCCGCCAAGACCAAGGACCTGCGCGGCAGTACCCAGGTCGTATCGCTCGGTGATCCGGGCGCGGATTACGAGCGGGCCTATTCCAGCATCCTGTCCGGCGACTACGAACTCGCCGAGGCCTCGTTCCGCAACTTTCTCGCCACCTATCCCAGCGACGAGCGCGCTCCCGACGCGCAATATTGGCTCGGCGAGAGCCTGTTTGCCCGGGGCCATTACAGCGACGCGGCCGACGAATTCCTCGCCGGCTACAAGGCTTATCCGAAAAGCGCCAAGGCGGCCGACACGCTTCTCAAGCTCGGCCTGTCGCTGGCGGGACTCGGTGAACGCGAGGCGGCGTGCTCGACCTATACCGAGGTGCTGAGGAAATATCCGAAGGCCTCGAATGCGCTTCAGCAGCGGGTCGAGACCGAAAAGGCCGTTGCGGGCTGCTGAGCACACCCAACCGCTGAGCGACGGCGAAGTCGAGGCGCTTCTCGCGCCGGTCGCCGCGGCCGGAGTTGTTGCGCTGGCGGTCTCCGGCGGCGCCGACTCGCTGGCGCTGCTCGACGTCGTCGACCGGTGGCGGCGCAAGGCCGGCCGACCCGCAATCATCGTCCTCACCGTCGATCATGGCCTCAGGCCGGGCTCGGCCCGGGAGGCCGCCGAAGTGGTCGCGACCGCCGAAAAACGCCAGATCCCGGGCCGGCTTCTGACCGTTGGCGGCCCTCTGCCGGATGCCGATGTCGAAGCGGCGGCGCGTGAGGCGCGGTACCGGTTGCTGATCGGCGCTGCGCGGGAGGCGGCGGCCTCGCACCTGCTCCTTGCCCATCACCGGGACGATCAGGCCGAGACCGTCCTGATCCGCCTGCAGCGGGGCTCCGGGGTCTTCGGGCTGGCGGCGATGCGCCGGGCGGTCGCCAGCGACGGGCTCGTCGTGTTCAGGCCGTTTCTCGATATTCCGCGCTCGCGGCTCGCCGCGACCACCGCCGCCGCTGGCCTGGTTCCCGTCGATGACCCGATGAATCGCGATCCACGCTTTCTCCGGGCGCGGATCCGGAAGGATATGCCGAAGCTCGCCGCCGCCGGTATCGGCGCCGCGGAACTGGCGTCGGCGGCGGCGCATTTTGCCGCGGCCGCCGATGCGATCGATGCCGCCGCCGACCGCTTCATTGCCGCCGGCGTGACTGTCGACGGCCTGGCGATCGCGCGGGTTGCCCGCGGTCCGTTCCTGGCTGAATCCGAGGCCGTCCGCCTCCGGCTGCTGGTGCGGCTCTTGATGGCGATCGGCGGTGAAGCCTATCCGCCGCGCTTCGAGCGGCTGAAAGCGCTTCACGACGCACTCCTCGGCGACGGCGGCCGGGTCAAGCGCACGCTTGCCGGCGTCGTCGCCGAGACGAGAGGCGATTCCGTGCTTTTCTATCGCGAAGCCGGGCGGAACGGGCTTGCGGAAATCCCGCTCGACCGGGGGGTTTCCGGGCGCTGGGACCGGCAATTCGCCGTCGACATCCCACCCCAGCATGGCCACCGGCTCGTCCTCGGTCCGCTCGGGGAAGCCGGACGCCGCATGATCGGGGCCCGCGTCCCCGCCGTCCCGGTGGCTGCTCTCGAGGTCCAGCCGGCCGTCTGGCGAGAGGGGCGGGTGGCGGCCGCGCCTACCCTCGGAGTCCTTGCCGACGGCGAAAGCCGGCTGACGGTGACGGTGCGTCAGATCGTCGGTGAACGGCTGGCGAGCCCGGCGCGGTTCCCCACTTATGACGATTCATGACGGCCGGTTGTTCACCCTGCCGTAATTTCAGCATGATACGACAACAAACTCTTGTTGGAATTCTGCCATCCGGCACCTATCTTAACGCCTGAGAAACCGGGCTTGCGCGGGTGCCAGGCCGCCGAGGGACGAGAATGAACGCCAATTTCCGTAACTTTGCGTTGTGGGTGATCATCGGGCTGGTGCTCATCGCCCTTTTCAATCTGTTCCAGAATTCCAGCCAGCGGGTTGCCGGGCAGGATATTTCCTATTCGCAATTCCTCTCGGACGTGGATCAGGGTCGCGTCCGCAACGTCGTGATTTCCGGCCAGCAGATCGCCGGCGTCTATTCCGACGGCGGGGCGTTCCAGACCTTCGCTCCCGAGGACCCGGAACTGGTGAAGCGGCTCGAGGATCGCGGTGTCGCGATCAGCGCCAAGCCACCGGTCGAAGCCGGCCAGTCGTTGATCGGGATGCTTGTCTCCTGGCTGCCGATGTTCCTGATTCTCGCGGTGTGGATATTCTTCATGCGCCAGATGCAGGGGACCGGCGGCAAGGCGCTCGGATTCGGCAAGTCGAAGGCCAAGCTCCTGACCGAGGCCCATGGCCGGGTCACCTTCGAGGATGTCGCCGGCGTTGACGAGGCCAAGGAAGATCTCCAGGAGATCGTCGAGTTCCTCCGCGATCCGCAGAAGTTCCAGCGGCTCGGCGGGCGGATTCCGCGCGGCGTGCTGCTGGTCGGACCGCCCGGCACCGGCAAGACGCTGCTTGCCCGCGCCATCGCCGGCGAGGCCAACGTTCCCTTCTTCACCATCTCCGGCTCGGACTTCGTCGAGATGTTCGTCGGCGTCGGCGCGTCTCGCGTCCGCGACATGTTCGAACAGGCGAAGAAGAACGCACCCTGCATCATCTTCATCGACGAGATCGACGCTGTCGGCCGCCATCGTGGCGCCGGCCTCGGCGGCGGCAACGACGAGCGCGAGCAGACTCTGAACCAGCTCCTGGTCGAGATGGACGGCTTCGAGGCGAACGAGGGCGTCATCCTGATTGCCGCCACCAACCGGCCCGACGTGCTCGACCCGGCGCTGCTCCGGCCCGGCCGTTTCGACCGCCAGATCGTGGTGCCGAATCCCGATGTCGTCGGTCGCGAGCGCATCCTCAAGGTCCATGTCCGCAAGGTGCCGCTGGCGCCGGACGTCGATCTGAGGACCGTCGCGCGCGGCACGCCGGGCTTCTCCGGCGCCGACCTGATGAACCTGGTCAACGAGGCTGCGCTGCTTGCCGCCCGTCGTGGCAAGCGGCTGGTGACCATGTCGGAATTCGAGAGCGCCAAGGACAAGGTGATGATGGGCGCCGAGCGTCGGACGCTGGTCATGACCGAGGACGAGAAGCGGCTGACCGCCTATCACGAGGCCGGTCATGCCGTCTGCGCCTTCCACGTGCCGGCGACCGATCCCATTCACAAGGCGACCATCATTCCGCGCGGCCGCGCGCTTGGCATGGTCATGCAACTGCCGGAACGCGACAAGCTGTCGATGAGCCTCGAGCAGATGACCTCGCGGCTGGCCATCATGATGGGTGGCCGGGTCGCCGAGGAGCTTGTCTTCGGGCGCGAGAAGGTCACCTCCGGTGCGGCCTCCGACATCGAGGGCGCGACGTCGCTGGCGCGGATGATGGTCACCCGCTGGGGGCTGTCGGAAGAGCTTGGCACGGTGTCCTACGGCGAGAATCAGGAAGAAGTCTTCCTCGGCCATTCCGTCTCGCGGCAGCAGAATGTCTCCGAGGAGACCGCGCAGAAGATCGACGCCGAGATCCGGCGACTGGTCGAAACCGGCCTCTCCGAAGCCCAGAAGATCCTGACCGATCATCGCGATGAACTCGAAACGCTGGCCCAGGGGCTGCTCGAATACGAGACGCTCTCCGGCGACGAGATTCGCGGCCTCTTCGCCGGCAAGCCGCCGGTGCGGGAGACCGCCGACGATCAGGCGGCGTCGCGCGGTTCGGCCGTGCCGGTGACCAAGGGCAAGCCCAAGGGTGAACCCCCCGCCGGCCTGGAGCCTCAGCCGCAGGCCTGATCCCCAGTCGACTGTTCTGACAAAACCCCGGGTCTGTCGCCCGGGGTTTTGCTTGTCGTGCCAAAGGTGAATCGGAAGTCGTCGCTGATTCGTCGCGGACGATATTTGGTTAACACTTTTCCGGCATCGCGATAGTCTCCCCACAGCCGAATCAGTACGCGTGTTCGGCCCGGCGATCTTCGTCGGTGTAGGCGTTGCGCGCTTAACGTGTTGATTTCACATCACATATCGGCGTTGTCGGGTGCCGCCGGATCCGGGAAGAGGTGCAATCCGTGGGATTGGCCAACGTGGTTAACACCGATTTAACCATTAACCTCAACAATCCCTTTCCACGGCGCACCGCTAGGGCGCCCGCATGTAGCTGGGCGCAAGGGGAAAGGATTTGAAGATGGGGAGTCTGCGAGTTTCAGCTCTTTTTGGAGCAATAGCGCTGATCGTGCCGACAGCCACGGCGCTGGCGGCGGATTTGTCCGCCTCCTACTACGAGGCGCCGGCGGGGACGCCCTATGAGGTCGGCAGCAACTGGTACCTGCGTGGCGACCTCGGCTACAAATGGTACGCGGCGCCGAACGCGAGTTTCGACGTCAACGGCTACGGCAACATGAAGGACGAAAGCCTTGCCGGCACCGGCCTCGTCGGCGGCGGCTTCGGTTATCGCTTCAACAATTCCTTCCGCTCGGACTTCACGGTCGACTACGAGTGGGAGAGCCAGTTCAAGGGCAAGCTCAACTGCCCCAACCCCTGCACCGGAAAGCCGGGCAAGGAATATTCGAAGGAATATGCCGACATCGCGGCCTGGAGCGGGCTGGTGAACGCCTACTGGGACTTCGATCTCGGCGGCGAAGGGCTTGCCGGCTTCATCCCCTATGTCGGCGCCGGCATCGGCGTGTCGAGCCTGACGACCTCCAACGTCAAATACACCAATCCGAACGGCACGAGCGGGACCTGGAAGGGGTCCACCACCACCAATCTGGCCTGGGCGCTGATGGCGGGCGTATCGGTCCCGGTGAACAACAACTGGCTCATCGATCTGAACTACCGCTACATCGATCTTGGCAACGCCCAGTCGGGCAAGACGCTGCCCGCCTACGGCAACAAGCGGATCAAATACGACGACATCACCGCGTCGGAAGTCCGCCTCGGCTTCCGGTATCTGCTGAACTAGGCGGCAGTCCTCTTCAGACGCATCTGGGGCGCATCGGAAAACGCGGCGGGGGCCTTCCCCGCCGCGTTTTTTTCAGTCCCTGCACGCGGCCCTCGGGCGGAGTCGTCTCAGGCCGACTTCTCGAGGTTGAATGACAGGGTCCCGCCGGGCAGCCGCCGAACGACCGCGTTGTAGAGCGTCACGACGACCGTCGTCGCGACCGCGCCGGCGACGAGGCCGAGGCCGAGGCCGGCCAGGAAGCGGTCGTTTTCTATGCCCCTGACCAGCTCGATGATCGGCAAGGCAATCGCCTCGTAGAGCGACAGCAGCACGACCGGAGGCCAGATCGCCGCCCCTTCGATCCGCCATTTGTCCCCGCCCCACGCCAGCCTCACCGAAAGCCAGGGGACGAGCCTGACCGAAACCCGGTAGAGGAGAAGCACGATCAGCGTGCTGGCCGCCAACGAGCAGGCGGCGCGAAGCATCACGGTCAGCGTGGTGTAGGGCGTGAAATCGAAGACGCTCTGGAAGAAGAAGATCAGCGCCAGAAAGAGTCCACCCCACAGCGAAACGAAGACCGCGCCTTCGATATGCAAGGTGCCGCCGGTGATCCGTTTCGAGATCGACGTTCGGCCGAAGGCGTTGACCAGGAGGATCGCGGTCAGCATGCCGATATATCCGAGAAGCAATCCCGATTCCGGCGGCTTCGAGATCGGACCGTTCGACGGCAGGCTCGAGACATAGGGGAGGATCGCGACCGTCACCCCCTCCAGCGCCGCCGAAATCCCGACGAGGATCCAGGGCAGGCGCGATATTTCGACCTTCAATTCGGGCCTTCGCTCCACTCGAAGTGCTGGCCCAGTTTCTTGTAGTGGGTGCCCCAGAAGAACAGGTAGGTGACGAAGATGATCGCGATGGCGACGATCGTCTGCAGCCGGAAGACGTCCTCGACGAGGAATTCGCCGAGCGTCAGGGGGGCCTTGAAGGTCAGGAGCGGCGCCGTGTCCCAGAGCACGAAGACGAGATAGGCCGCGCCGAATCCGAGGATCGTCGTGGCGACGCCCATGTAGAATTTCATATGGACGGTCTTGGCCGAAACGTTGACGACGCTGAGGCGATACCGCTCGATGAAGATCCGGAAGAGATTATAGGCGAGGATGAAGATCGCCGAGACGACACCGGCCCTCGGCGAGTGGAACAACGCCCAGATCATGACGAAGAACAGCGCGAAGGCATAGGCCGCGGAGATCAGCTGGGTGGGGACGAGCGGTACGTTGGTCAGCTCGGGGAAGACCCGCAACGCCTTGGTCAGCGGGTGGGTATAGACCGTCGAGAACCGGCTGGTGGTCTGCCGGCCATGGCAGCAACCGTAGCTGTAGCAACCGATCCGGCCGAGCGCCAGCGACAGGCAGCCGGCGGCCAGATTGATGTCCATGCAGGCGAGGAATTCGATCCCGGTCGAAAGCGAAAACCACACGGTGCCGAGGAACACGCCGATCTGTCCGCCCTGATTGTAGAAGGCGGTCTCGGCCATGTATTTCTTGGGCTGGCGCAGAAACTCGCGACCCAGCGCGAAAAAGTGGAAGACCTTGCTGAAGATCAGCGAGAAGAACACGACCGCGACGAGCTTCCAGAGCCAGCCGGGATCGGCGGTCTCGGCCGGGAACATGGTCCTGTAGAAATAGGTCGCGACCAGAAACGAAAAAATGGCGGAGACCGAGTTGATGAACCCGCCGGTGACGATATAGACGTCCTTCCACCGGAACAGGATCGGATAGTCCTTGAGGACGAGGACCGGCGACGAGATGTAATACAGGATTGACCTGATGGCTGTCATTTCGGTTCTTTCGCCCCCGTTTGTCAGGATCGTGCCCGAGCAGCGCGGATGGATAGCAAACGGTAACTGTCGCGGGAAGCCGAATACGCTTCCGCCGTCGCGTTTCTCCAAACGATACTGATCCCGCCGACCTGGCCCCCCATTGTCCCAGCCGCGCGAAAGCGCTCTTTCCCGCCGCGATTATAGGCGAAGGATTTGTCATCGGCATGAAAAACCTGTCGCCGACGTGGATTGGGGGATGGCGCGGCTTCGCCGCCCGTCAGTTCCGCCGGCCGGCAGAAAGCCTCCGAAACCGCCTGACGACAGCGTTGCCGACCGGCTCCACCGGCAGCAGATCGCGCATCAGGGTCTCGAATTGCCCGCGTCTGATCAGGGGAAGCAGGACATTGTGCCTGGCGACGCCGGCAACCGGCGCGAGATTCCCGCCGAAGACCTCGCGCAAATCGATTGCCGATTGATGGTCTCGAACGCTGTCGGCGCCGAAGACAAATGAGGTTGTCGGCTGTCGGGTCCGGTCGATCTGCCGT
>CAWEUQ010000023.1:0-29716 GCA_963812275.1 uncultured Alphaproteobacteria bacterium
TAGGAAGGCGGCGGGACACCCCTCCCCAACGAGGGGCGCCTATCTGAAAGGGTAGACACGATGACCAATCCTGCCAGGCCCGGCCGGCCGGCCCGAAGCCTGCCAATCCCAACTTCTCCTCAGGACCCTGCGCCAAGCGACCCGGCTGGTCGCTGGACAAGCTCGCCGACGCGGCGCTCGGCCGCTCGCACCGCTCCAAGCTCGGCAAGGCGAAGCTCAAGCGCGCCATCGACCTCACCCGCGAGGTTCTCGAAGTCCCCGCCGACTACCGGATCGGCATCGTGCCGGCCTCGGATACCGGCGCGGTCGAGATGGCGGTGTGGTCGCTGCTCGGGGCGCGGCCGGTCGACGTTCTCGCCTGGGAGAGCTTCGGCCTCGGCTGGGTCACCGACGTCGTCAAGCAGCTGAAGCTCGCCGATGCCCGGGTGATCAAGGCCGACTACGGCAAGCTCGCCGATCTCGGCGCCGTCGATTTCAGCCACGACGTGATCTTCACCTGGAACGGCACGACCTCCGGCGTGCGGGTGCCGGACGGCGACTGGATCGCCGCCGACCGCAGGGGCTGACGATCTGCGACGCGACGTCGGCCGCCTTCGCCCAGCCGCTGCCCTTCGACAAGCTCGACGTGGTCACCTTCTCCTGGCAGAAGGCGCTCGGCGGCGAGGCGGCGCACGGCATGCTGATCCTCAGCCCGCGGGCGGTCGAGCGGCTCGAGACCCACACGCCGCCGTGGCCGCTGCCGAAGATCTTCCGGATGACCAAGGGCGGCAAGCTCAACGAGGGCATCTTCGTCGGCGAGACCATCAACACGCCGTCGATGCTGTGCGTCGAGGACTATCTCGATGCGCTCGAATGGGGGAAATCGGTCGGCGGGCTGAACGGCCTGATCGGCCGCGCCAACGCCAATTTCCAGGTGCTCGCCGACTGGGCCGGAGCGGACCCCGTGGGTCGATTTCTTCGCCGAGGATCCGGCGACCCGGTCGAACACCTCGGTCTGCCTGAGGGTGGTCGACCCGGAGGTCACCGCGCTCGACCTCGCCGCCCACGAGGCCTTCGTCCGCGCCATCGTCGCCCGGCTCGACAAGGAGGGCGTCGCCTACGACATCGCCTTCCATCGCGACGCGCCGCCGCACCTGCGGATCTGGGGCGGGGCCACCGTCGAGGCGGCCGATCTCGCCATCCTCACCGAATGGCTCGACTGGGCCTTCGCGGTGGAGAAGGCATCGCTGAGGCAGGCGGCGTAGCGCCCGGAAGGAACAGTCGGCGGTCTCACGCGACGACAGCCCTCCCCTGTGGGAGGGCCGAAGCCACGCGACCCCGGCCCTACGCCGGGCGAAGCGCTTCGGAGGGTAGCGCCTCAGGGTTGGCGCTCACGCTGAGACGCCCAGACGATCGCTCAGGGACTGCGTCCCGACAATCGATCAAGACCGAACAGATGACCACGCCCCGCGTACTCGTCTCCGACAAGCTTTCTCCCACCGCCGTCCAGGTCTTCAAGGACCGCGGCATCGACGTCGACTACAAGCCCGACCTCGGCAAGGACAAGGAAGCGCTGCTCGCCGCGGTCGGCGACTATGACGGCCTCGCCATCCGCTCGGCCACCAAGGTGACCGAGAAGGTGCTCGCCGCCGCCGCAAGCTTCAGGGTGATCGGCCGGGCCGGCATCGGCGTCGACAATGTCGACGTGCCGGCGGCGACCGCCCGCGGCATCATCGTCATGAACACCCCCTTCGGCAATTCGATCACCACCGCCGAGCATGCGATCGCGATGATGTTCGCGGTCGCCCGGCAGATCCCCGCGGCCGACGCCTCGACCCAGGCCGGCAAGTGGGAGAAGAACCGCTTCATGGGGGTCGAGATCACCGGCAAGACGCTCGGCATCATCGGCTGCGGCAACATCGGCTCGATCGTCGCCGAGCGCGCCATCGGCCTGAGGATGAAGGTGATCGCCTTCGATCCCTATCTCTCGGACGAGCGCGCGGTGCAGCTCGGCGTCGACAAGGTCGATCTCGACGAGCTCTTCCGCCGCGCCGATTTCATCACCCTCCACACGCCGCTGACCGACAATACCCGCAACATCATCGACGCCGCGGCGATCGCCAAAGATGAAGAAGGGCGTCCGCATCATCAATTGCGCCCGCGGCGGTCTCGTCGTCGAGGAGGATCTCGCCGAGGCGATCAAGGCCGGCAAGGTCGCCGGCGCCGGCGTCGATGTCTTCGTCACCGAGCCGGCCGAATCGAGCCCGCTCTTCGGCCTGCCCAACGTCGTCTGCACGCCGCATCTCGGCGCGGCGACCACCGAGGCGCAGGAGAATGTCGCCGTCCAGGTCGCCGAGCAGATGTCCGACTATCTGCTCGACGGCGCGGTGACCAACGCCCTCAACATGCCGTCGATCACGGCCGAGGAAGCGGTGCGGCTGACGCCGTTCGTCCGCCTCGCCGAGAATCTCGGCTCCTTCGCCGGCCAGCTCACCGAGATCGACCTTGCGCGGCGTCACCATCGAATATGCCGGCGATGTCGCCGAGATGAACACCAAGGCGCTGACCTCGGCGCTGCTCGCCGGCCTGCTCCGCCCGATCCTCACCGAGGTCAACATGGTCAACGCGCCGGTCGTGGCGCAGAGCCGCGGCATCGCCGTCGACGAGGTGCGCCAGTCGCAGCGTGGCGTCTTCGAAACCTACATCCGGTTGACGGTGCGCACCGAGCGCCAGGAGCGGTCGGTCGCCGGCACGGTCTTCTCCGACGGCAAGCCGCGCCTGATCCAGATCAAGGGCATCGACATGGAGGCGAGCTTCGGCCCCGACATGCTCTACATCACCAATCGCGACAGGCCCGGCTTCATCGGCCGTCTCGGCACGCTGCTCGGCGCCGAGGAGGTCAACATCGCGACCTTCAATCTCGGCCGCGCCGCCATCGGCGAGGAGGCGATCGCCCTGATCGAGGTCGACGGGACGATCGGCGACACGGTGCTCGAGAAGGTCAAGAAACTCGAGGGCGTCGTCCAGGTGAAGCGGCTGCACTTCTAGTTGGCAGGGCTGCGTCCCCCGAGGCTCCGCTGCGCGGAGCGTTTCGGGCTGGCGCGTGCTTCGAGGCGCGCGTTCCGCGCGCACCTCAGCCTCCCCTCGATGACAGCCTTTTGATTGGCGGCGACCAACCCGACACGACTTCCGATTGTCTGACGCGTGCGGTAGAGTTGCGACAAGAAACGGTCATGTGCCCGAACTACACTTCGGTTGAGGCTTCACAGAGGAGCGTATTCATGTGGTTGCAAGCCCTGATCCGCGAGGCCGGGAACGGTTCGATCCGGTGTGTCGCCGTGGCCAGGGCCGTCGCCGGGAGTCTTCTCCTCGTGCTGGCTTGCGCCAATCCGGTGTCGGCGCAGGGCGCCAAGCCCGATCTTCTCGGAACCTGGGTCCTGGTCGCCGGCGAATTTCGGACACCGGCCGGCGTCCTCGACCAGAGCAGGGGATCGAACGAGATCGTGATCCTCGAGCAGACGGACGCGACGTTTGCCGGAAAATACCGCTGGAGTCATCCCGGGGCCGATGGGCAATTGAACGACGGCAAGACCGAAACGACGTCGGGTGAAGAGGACTTCATCGGCGTCTTCAATTGGGACGACCAGTCGTTCTTCATGGTCGACCATCCCGACACCAGCATTCGCATGGGCCGCATCGTCAATCGCCAGACGATCGAGACAATCCTCATCGAGAGCGGCCCGTATGCGATCGCCACCCGCCAGGTGTTTGTGCGCCAGTAGAGCCCGGCCTCTCCACCACCCCGCCATGCTGAGAGCCTGCCCCCGGCTCGATCGGGGGTGCGCGCAGCGGAGCCTCGAAGCACGCGCCAGCCCCCCTATCCCGCCGTCTTCGCCCGCCCCCACGTCCGCTGCGCGGTGACGATGCCGGCGATGATCAGCGCATAGCCGACACCGTGGAACCATTGCGGCCGCTCGCCGAGGAACAGGATGGCGATCGCCGAGCCGAAGACCGGAATCAGGTGGAAGAACTGGCCGGCGCGGTTGGCGCCGATCAGCTCGACGCCGCGATTGAAGCAGAAATAGGCGAGTACCGACGGGAAGATGATGACGTAGAGGATCACGCCGAAGGCCGCCGGCGTCGGGTCCATGCGATAGCCGGCGGCGAATTCGACCACGAAGAGCGGGATCAGCATGATCGCGCCGGCGGTGATGGTCGCGGTCAGGAATGACAGGAAATGGATCTTCGGCCGTTTGCGCAACAGCACCGTGTAGAGCGCATAGATGCCCATGCCGGCCAGCAGCCACAGGTCGCCGCGATTGAGGTCGAGGTGGAGGAGCGCTTCCGGCTGTCCCCGGGTGATGATGACGACGACGCCGAAAAGCGAGATCAGGATGCCGATCAGCTGGGCGCGGGTCAGGCGGTCGCGGAAGAGGACCAGCGACCACAGCGCGACCAGCAGCGGGCCGCTCGACTGCATCAGCAGGGCGTTGAGCGCCTGGGTGTAGTTGAGGCCGTAATAGGCCAGCGTGTTGTAAAGCGTCGTCCCGGTCAGGCCGAGGATCAGCAGGATCGGAATGTGGGACCGAATCACCGGCCAGTCCCGTCTGACATGCCGCCAGCTGATCGCCAGCAGGATCACCGCGGCGCCGCCCCAGCGGATCTGCGACAGGGTCACCGGCGGTATCGTCCCGGCGATGAACCGGCCGAGCACGATGTTGACGGCCCAGAACAGCGACGTCAGCGACAAGAGGAGATAGGGGCGGTCGATGATCGACCGGCCGCTTGCCTGGCTGGCGTCCAATGGATTGTCTCCCGGCGTTTCCGCCGCCCCGCCTACGCCCCCGCGATCCTGGTGTAAAGCGCGGCGGCGGCCGATCGGCTATGCTCTGCGCGGTGCGAATCGCCGGCGATCCCGAGGTAACCGGTCGCACCGGACGGTTCGCATCGCTATAGTGCGCGCGCCGCGACGGGGCTGCCGCCGTGGCAGGCAGGAATTTGCGTGTGAAGAGACGGGGGAACGTCACCTAAATGGCCAATGTCGTGGTCGTCGGCTCGCAGTGGGGGGACGAGGGCAAGGGAAAGATCGTCGACTGGTTGTCGGAGCGTGCGGATATCGTCGTGCGCTTCCAGGGCGGCCACAATGCCGGCCATACGCTGGTCATCGATGGCACCAGCTACAAGCTCAGCCTCCTGCCTTCCGGAGTCGTCCGGCCCGGCAAGCTGTCGATCATCGGCAACGGCGTCGTCGTCGATCCCCATGCCCTCGTCGACGAGATCGACCGCCTGGTCGGGCAGGGCGTATCGGTCTCGCCCGAGAATCTGCGCATCGCCGAAAATGCGGCGACGATCCTGCCCTTGCATCGCGAACTCGATCTCGCCCGCGAATCGTCGAATGCCGGCACGCGAATCGGCACGACCGGGCGCGGCATCGGGCCCGCCTATGAGGACAAGGTCGGACGTCGCGCGATCCGGATGATGGATCTCGCCAACCGGACGACCCTCGAATCGCGGATCGACCGCCTTCTTTCCCATCACAATCCCTTGAGGCGCGGGCTCGGGATCGCGGAGGTCGACCCGGCCTCGGTGCTCGAGGATCTGCTGGCGGTGGCGCCGGCGGTTCTGCCCTATGTCGCCTCGACCTGGCGCCTCCTCGGCGAGGCGCGCCGCGACGGCCGGCGGATCCTGTTCGAAGGTGCGCAAGGAATCCTGCTCGATATCGACCAGGGCACCTATCCCTATGTCACCTCGTCGAATACCGGGGCGGGCCAGGCGGCCACCGGGTCGGGCGTCGGGCCGGGCGCGATCGACTATGTGCTTGGAATCACCAAGGCCTACACGACCCGCGTCGGCGAGGGCCCGTTCCCGAGCGAGGATCACGGCGAGGCCGGCGAATTCCTCGGGCGGCGGGGCAAGGAATTCGGAACCGTGACCGGTCGCAAGCGCCGCTGCGGGTGGTTCGACGCGGTGCTGGTGCGCCAGAGCATCCAGACCTCGGGGATCGACGGCATTGCCCTGACCAAGCTCGATGTGCTTGATGGCCTTGAAACCATCAAAATTTCGGTGGGTTATCGTTTGGACGGGCAGGAGATAGACTACTTTCCGGCGGTCGAAGATGCCCAGGCTCGCGTCGAACCGATTTACGAAACGATGGAAGGCTGGCAAGATTCGACCGCGGGTGCGCGGACATGGAATGATTTGCCGGCGCAAGCGGTCAAATACGTCCGTCACGTTGAAGAACTCATTGGTGCTCCGGTGGCCTTACTTTCGACAAGCCCCGAGCGTGAGGATACCATTCTGGTCCACGATCCTTTCCAAGGCTAGGGATCGTACGTAAAGAGGGTCCTGTCGGCAGGGCGAACACATGGCCGAATACTATACTGTATTGAAACGAGCGATTTCGGGGATCGATCCGAATATCCCGGATGCGCGACGGACCGTGTACGACAAGGCGCGCAATGCCTTGATCGGACAGCTGAAGGCCGTTGATCCGCCGCTGACGACGGCGGAGATTTCGCGTCAGCGTCTGGAACTCGAGGAAGCGATCCGTCGTGTCGAGCGCGAGAGCGCCGCCGGGCTCGCGCCGGCGCGTCCGCCCGAGCCGCCGCAATATTCGCCACCGCCGATGGCTGCGCGGTCGCCGGCTCCGCCGCCTGCCGATCCGCCACAGACGACTCCGCAGGACGTCTTCCGGCGGGCGATTCAGGAAGCCGGCATGCGCGGCGCCGCCGCGGGTGAGCCGGCCGAGCGCCCGCGGGTTTCGGCCCGGGCGGAAACTGCCCGTCACAATGCGACCGCGCCCGATCTTCGAAGTCCCCCGAACGAAAGGCCGATGGCGCGCGAACCGAGCCGCCGGGCGCCGGCGGCTCCGCCTCCGCCGCAGCGGCCGGAACCGGAATACGAGCGCTACGACCCCGTCGAGGATGTCGAGGAATACGTACCGGCGAGCGGGTATCACCTTCCGGCACGGACCCCCGTCGAAGCGCGCGGTGGCGAGCCCCCCATGCTGGCGCCGGATTACGACCAGGAGTGGGAGCAGCCCGCCGCACCGTCGCCGACGGTTGGTTCGCGCGACGGGCGTTCCGATTCGCCTCAGGTCGATAGTCGAGACCGCCTGGCCTTCACCAAGAAGGGCCGCCGCGGTTATACGGATGGCGGACCGCCCGAGGACGCATTCGACGATCCCAAGCCGAGGAAGTCCCGCCTGCCGGGAATCATCCTCGCGGTCCTGATCATCGGTGTGGTCGGTGGTCTGGCTGCGCTCGGCTGGTCGCAGCGCGCGGTTCTGACCGATCTCGTGGCCTCGTTCGAATCGAACGAACCGCCGACGATCAGTGAAGCGCCGGCCGACGAGCCGTCCGAATCCTCCAAGAATACCGATCGGCTGCTCGCCGCCGATCAGCCGGCCGATCCGAATGTCCGTATGGTTGGCTCGGAGCCGGACGCCGACCCGGGAACGGCGCCGATGGCTCCGGATGGCGACGTTGCGCCGCCGCCGCCCACTGCCGCCGTCGCCGATGCCGCCGCCAACACCGGCAGCGATGCGATGGTTGCCCAGAAAGCAATCCTCTACGAGGAGCCGCTTGGAAACTCGGGCGATGGGTCCGGGGTGACCGCGATCAACGCCGCCGTCACCTGGCAGTTTGTCGCGGACGGCCCGAACGGTCCCGAAGTCGAGGCGCGGCTGGAGGTGCCCGAACGCAACATGACCGTGCGCTTCTCCTTCCACAAGAATTCGGACGACACGCTGCCGGCCAGCCATCTGATCGAGGTCACCGTCGATACGCCGGCGGATTTCCCCGGCAAGAACATCACCGAGGTGCCGCGGGTCGTGATGAAGTCGACTGAAGAGGAACGCGGCCAGCCGCTGGTCGGTGCCGCGGCCAAGGTCGCCGACGGCTTCTTCTGGATCGCCCTCTCGGCGAATCAGAACGACATCGCCGCCAATGTCGCGCTGCTGCGCGCCCGCAACTGGATCGATCTGCCCTTCGTCTATGGTTCCGGACAGCGGGCCATCCTGACCTTCGAGAAGGGGACACCGGGCGATCGCGTCTTCGAGGAAGCGTTCACCGCCTGGGGAACCGGCTGACCGCCACACGATATCGGACCTTCCGCGTCAGCCGGCTTGCGCTTTGCCGCGTGGCCTGCAATGTTGCCGCCCAGTTCCGAGGGGTGCTCGTTTTCGAGCTGAGATGACCTGAGCCGGTCGAACCCTTCGAACCTGATCCGGGTCATGCCGGCGAAGGAACGGAACGGTTTATCCGACGCCTCGTTGCATGACCGGATCGCTATGGACGAGGCGATCGGACGGTCAATGGCATTCGACACGGCCATCATTCGTGGCATTTCCGGCGGCGTGAGCCGGGCGATGATCGTCGTCCGCGCCTTTTTCGTCGCCGTCGGCCTGATTGTCGTCTGGCAGGCGATCATCGTCGTCTTCTCGCCGCCGGGCTTCATGCTGCCGGCGCCGGTCAGCGTCTTCGAGGCGCTGCGCGACCGGCCGGATCTGTGGCGGGTGGACGCGGTGACCACGGCGACCGAAACCGTGATCGGCCTGATCGCCGGTACCGGGCTCGGCGTCCTTCTGGCGCTGCTGATGAGCTTCATTCCGCCGACCCGGCGGATGCTGCTGCCGCTGATGGTGGTCAGCCAGGCGCTGCCGGTCTTCGCCATTGCGCCGCTTCTGGTCCTGTGGTTCGGCTTCGGTCTCGCCTCGAAGATCGTCATGGCGACCATCGCCATCTTCTTTCCCGTCGCCTCGGCCTTCAACGACGGGCTGGCGCGGACCGACGGAAACCTCCTCGATCTCGCCCGCCTCTACGGCGCCAATCACGCCCAGCAGGTCACGCTTCTGCGCATCCCCTCGGCGCTGCCGGCGCTGGTCACCGGGGTGCGGCTCGCCGCCGTCTACGCGCCGATCGGCGCGCTGATCGGCGAGTGGGTCGGCGCCTCCTCGGGGCTCGGCTACGCCATGCTCCAGGCCAATGCCCGCTCGCAGACGGCGGTGATGTTCGCCTGCCTCTTCCTCCTCGCCGCGATGTCGGTGCTGTTGCGCGCCGCCGTCGATTTCTTCACCCGCGACCTCACGCCCTGGGTCCCCGAAACCGCATGATGGAAAGAACAATGATCCTGAGATGCCTTGCCGCCGTCTTCGCCCTGTTGCTTGCCGCGAGTCCGGCCTTCGCCGCCGACAAGCTGACCGTGCTGCTCGACTGGTTCGTCAATCCCGACCACGCGCCGCTGATCATCGCCCAGGAGGGCGGCTATTTCGCCCGCCACGGCCTTGACGTCGAGCTGATCGCGCCGGCCGATCCGAGCGCGCCGCCGCGGCTGGTCGCCGCCGGCCAGGCGGATATCGCCATCACCTACCAGCCCGACCTCATGCTGCAGCTCGACGCGGGCCTGCCGCTCGTCCGCTTCGGCACGCTGGTCGAGACGCCGCTGAACGCGCTGATCGTCCTCAAGGACGGACCGATCAGGACGCTCGCCGATCTCAAGGGCAAGAAGGTCGGTTACTCGATTGCCGGGATCCAGGACGCCTATCTCGCCGGCATCCTGAAATCGGTCGGTTTGACCTCTGCCGATGTCGAGATGGTCAACGTCAATTTCAACCTGGTCAGCGCGCTCCTGTCCGGCCAGGTCGACGCGGCGATCGACGGTTACCGCAATTTCGAGCTGACCCAGCTCGACATCGAGGGCAAGCCCGGCGTCGCCTTCTATCCCGAAGAGCACGGCGTGCCGATCTATGACGAGCTGATCTTCGTCGCCAGGTCCGACCGCCGCGACGATCCGATCCTCGGCCGCTTCATCGCCGCGATCGAGGAGGCGACCGTCTTCCTCACCAATCATCCGGACGAGGCGCGGGACATGTTCATGAAATCCCACGCCGACCTCAACGACGAACTGAACCGCCGCGCCTTCGATCTCACCCTGCCGCGCTTCGCCAAGCGGCCGGCGGCGCTCGACGCCGGTCGCTACCAGCGCTTCGCCGAATTCCTCAAGGCGAATGGGTTGATCGACAAGATTCCGCCGGTCGACAGCTACGCGGTCGCGCCGCGATAGCCGGATGATGGCGATTGCCCCGCCGGGGCAATCGCCAATTCGCTTGGCCGGCTCCCCGCTATCACTGGCGAGCAGCCGAAAGGGGCGCTCAGGCGAAGGTGACGGCGCCGGTGGCGATGTCGTAGACGCCCGACGTCGTCTTGAGCTTGCCCGCCTTCTGGGCTTCCGAGAGGATCGGCGTGGCGGTCGCCGCATATTCGGCGTTGAGCTTCGCATTCTCCGCGGTCGCCGCGGCCAGCAGATCGTCGGGCTTGGCCGCCATCGCGGCCTCGACGGCCGGCTTGATCGCATTGATCAGGCTCGGCAGATGACCGGGCAGCTCGGTACCGTTCTTGACGGCATCGATCGTCGCGCTGACCGCGCCGCAGGCCGTATGGCCGAGCACGACGATGGTCTTGATGCCGAGAACCAGGGAGCCATATTCGAGGCTCGCCAGTCCATCCTCATTGATGAAGTTGCCGGCGACGCGAACAACGAACAGATCGCCCGGCCCCTGATCGAAGATCACCTCGGGCGCCACCCGCGAATCGGCGCAGCTGACGATGGCGGCAAATGGCGCCTGTCCCCGGGCGCGCTCGGCGCGGTCGTGGGAAAAATCCGTGTTGATCGGCGCATTCGCCACGTAACGGGCATTGCCGTCCATCAGGCGCTGGATCGCTTCGTCCGGATTACCCGGGTCGGCATCCGCCGCTTGCGCGGCAAGGGAATACAACGGTACGGTCGCGGCCACGGCCAGGGCGGCGGCGCCGCCCCGGATCAGGCTGCGACGGCTGAGGCCATTGGCGACGCATTGCTGGCACATGGGCTGTCTCCTCCAATTGGGCGGCGAGAATGCCTCGAAGCGACCTAGCAACTCCTTAATTTCGAGGCCAAAATTGCGCCTACGCGCCGAGCGCGCCGCCGCCGTCGACGACGACGTCCTGCATGGTCAGGTAGCTCGAACGGTCCGACAGGAGATAGGCGACGGCGTCGGCGATCTCCTCGGAGCGCGCCAGCCGGCCGAGCGGCACGCCGACCCGGAAGCCTTCGATGCTGCCCCTGACCACCACCTCGGGCGCCTCCATCGTCGCCATCAGCCGCTGGACCATGCCGGTCTCGGTGACGCCGGGGGAGACGCAGTTGACGCGGATGTTGTGCGGCGCCATTTCCAGGCCGAGCACGCACATCATCTGGGCGACCGCCGCCTTCGAGGCGCAATAGGCGCCCTGGCCGATCCGCGGCGTCCGCGCCGCCGTCGAGGCGACGGCGACGATCGAGCCGCGCTTGCGCGGCAGCATCCGCCGCGACACCGCCCGGCTGACCAGGAAGGCCGCCCGGACATTGACGTTGAAGGTCGCGTCGAAATCCGCGTCGCTGAGTTCGGCGATCGGGCCGAAGCGCTGGATGCCGACGACATGGGCGAGCCGGTCGATCGGCCCGAGCTCGTCCTCGGTCGCCGCGACGCAGGCCTCGACAGCGGCGCCGTCGGTGACGTCGAGCGGGAAGATCAGGACGTCGCCGCCGAGTTCGCTCGCCAGCGCTTCCAGGCTCTCGCCATCGACATCGGCAAGCGCCAGCTTCATCCCGGCGCCATGCAGCTTGCGGGCAACGCCCTCGCCGATGCCCTTGGCCGCTCCGGTGACCAGACCGACCGTTCCTTTGAGTCCGGCGAATTCATCCGACATGTGCGCCCCCTTTTTCGTGCGTCGTTTTCAGGGCGCAAGCTTTAGCCTCCGCGGGCGCGTCGGAAAACCAAAAACCGTCCGGGTTGCAGGGTGTTTCGATCGCGCGCGAAGGTGCGTCTGCGTATGGAAGGGGCCCGCCGGCCGCGAGGCGGCCGACGGACCTGAAGCGGAGGAGTCTGGCGGTCTATTCTGCGGCCTGCAACGCGGCGTCGAGAACGCTCCAGTCGTAGGAGTCCGCCCATTCGGCGAAGCGGTGCCACTTCACGTCGGGAAAGTCGCGGCGCAGGCCCTCGATGTCGGCCGTGTAGCCGACCCGGTCGAACCAGGCGAACATCTTGGCGAGGTCCTCGCTCTGCTGGCGAACCATGTCGAGCGGCACGGCGAAATAATTGAGGCTCTGTCCCGGTCGCTTTTGACAGCGCCTTGGTCAGCGCCTCGCCGGTCAGTTCGTCGCCGGCGATGTCGTAGCGCTTGCCGAAGACCGCCGCGCGACGCTCGACGAGGCTGGCGACGAAGGCGCCGATATCCTCGACCGCGACCTGCTGGAGCGGCTTGGTCTTGTCGAGGGCGATGGCGACATTGCCGTCGCGGAGCGATCCGACCATCCATGGCGCGACGAGGTTGTCCATGAACCACACCGGGGCGGCGATCGTGTAGTTGACGCCGCTCGCCGCCAGATGCTGCTCGACGATGTATTTGCTGTCGAAGTGGGGGATGCCGGTCTGCTTGTCGGCCGAGGCGACCGAGGAATAGATGACATGGCCGACGCCGGCCGCCTTGACCGCGTCGATCGCCGCGATGCCCTGTTTGGTTTCGGCGGCTTCGCCCGCCTCGAACGGCGTGCTCATGACGAAGGCGGTATCGACGCCGGTCGCTGCGGCGGTCAGGGTGGCGGGATCGTTGAAGTCGCCTTCGCGGACATCGACGCCGGCGGCGGCCAGAGCCTTGGCGGCGTCGCTCGACGAATTGCGGGTGAGGGCGCGGACCTTGTGGCCGCGGGCAAGCAGCGCATGGGCGACAGCGCCGCCCTGCTGGCCGGTGGCGCCGGTGACGAAGACTGTGAGCGGGTTGGTCATGGTCGTGAACTCCTCTTGTCGGGTTGGAGACGTTCACTTAGGTCATGGGCATTTGGATCACTAGCGCCTATAATCGTCAAAGACTGTTGCGTTTTTGACAACAATGCGGAGGGACCGCCTTGGACCTCAATGACATTCCGGTGTTCCTCAAGGTCGCCGAGGCCGGCAGCTTCACGGCGGCGGCGCGGGTCCTCGGCCTGCCCAAGACGACGGTCAGCCGTCGGGTCGGTCGCCTCGAGGCGTCGATCGGCGTTCGTCTGCTCCACCGGACCACCCGCTCGCTCAGCCTGACCGATGCCGGCCGGCGCTATGTCGAGGATTGCAGCGAGGCGTTGGCGGCGGTGGAGGCGGCCAATCTGCGGACGGCCGAAGCGCGCAACGAGCCGAGCGGCACGATCCGCCTCTCCGGACCTGCCGATCCCGGATTTCTCGCCGACATAGTGACGGAATTCCTGGCCTTGTACCCGAAGGTCGCGATGGAGGTGATCCTGACCGACCAGCATCTCAATCTGGTCGAGGAGGGGATCGATGTGGCGATCCGCACCGGACGCCTGCCCAATTCCAGTCTCGTCGCGCGCAAGCTGACGGTGGCGCGGCGGTCCTTCGTCGCCAGCCCCGCCTATCTCGATCGTGCCGGCATCCCGGAGACGCCGGCCGATCTCGCCCGCCACGACTGCATCATCCGCGGCCGGACGGTGGAAGGCGCGACCTGGCGGATCGCGGAATTTGCCGGCAAGGAGACGGTGACGGTCAGGGGGCGGATCGCGGTCAATACCGTGCGCTTCGCCATCCGCGCGGCAATCGCCGGTCTCGGCATCGCGCTGGTTCCGTCGCCGCTGGTCGCGCGCGAAATGAGGGCCGAACAGTTACGCACGGTGCTCGATGCTTTCGAGCCGCCGCCCGGCGGCCTCTACGCCGTCTACCCGAGCAGCCGCCACATCCCGGTGGCGGTCAAGGCGTTCGTCGATTTCGCCGCCGAACGGCTGGCCTGGCTTCGCGGCGATGCACCCGGTGGATGAGGGCGGAAGGTCCGGCGGGCGTGTTAGGGCGATGACGCCAAAGCCGACAGAGGGAAATCGAGCGGTGCTCTACAGGATAGCAGCGCATCAAAAGGCGGCTTGAAACGGAAGCCGCTGACGGTAGCTGGCGCTAGAACGCCTTCTTGAGTCCGGCGTCTTTCATAATCTTGTTGGCGGTGTGCCTCGACTTGATCGAGGTAGGAACGGTGAAGGGAATTTCAGTATGTGGGCTGCGCCAGATATCGTGGTCCCCCTTTCCGTGGCGCACGAACCAGCATCCTGCCTTGCCCAGACGATCACGCACCGCTTTGGCGTAGTCGTTCACGCTTCCGCACGGAGCCGCAATTTGGTGCTGGTATGGGTGATCAGCTCAATCGGCACGTCGCGCTCAATCATGCCGTCGCCGTCGCCGCCGTCTTTCTCGACCTCTTCGACCAGATCCATGATCAAGCCCGGCAGCAACCTGGCAAGTTCGTCCACCGTGCCTGCCTCGGCGTTCAGACCAGGCAGGTTGCTCGACTCGACAAACCACACGTCGGCCTCAGGATCGTGCGCCGCTTCTATGCGGATGACCCGATATGCCATTCCAGCCCTCCGAGAGCGGTCCGCGCTCTATTTGCTCCACGCATCAAGGATACATGTCGCTCCTTGGCAAGGATATCAAGAAGGCTGCGCGCCGTCCTGATAGGTTTTGAGCGGCCGCCGGTGGCCTCTACGCCGTCCATCCGGCGGCCGCCACGCTCCGCTGGCGGTCAAGGCGTTCGGCGATTTCGTCTGGGAGCGGCTGGCATGGCTTCGCGGCGATGCGCGGGAGAATGTTGACAAAGACGTCTGAATAGGAATATATTCCGCTATCCCCGTCGTCAGAGGCGCGTTCATGAGGCGTCATTTGCGCGGAGCGGGGTGCGGCGCCCGCCGGCAGATTTCGCAGATCCGCCGCCGGGCCGCCCCGGTCGGGACCGTGGGGCACGATGACCCCGCTGCCCGCGAGGGCTTAAGGTCCGTGGTGCGCCGCCGTCAGGGTGCGCGCCACGCCGCCGAAGCAGCCCGGCCGGGCTCGAAAAATCGCCGCGGCGGGCGCTTTGCGAGCGCCCAATTTCTTTGCGCACCGGACTGGCATTCGCCAGGCGCCCGCCACCCTCTTCCTTCGCGGGAGGGGAACAGGACATCGGGGAGGGACGCGAGAAGAGCCCGGGCCGGCGATCGGTCGCGGCAATGATGGAGCGCGCCCCATGCCATCCCACGTCGACGAAGCCACCAGGGAAACACCGGACCGCCGCACGCGCCGCAAGGCACGCGGCAAGCGGCGCCTCGGTCGACCGTCGTCTGCCCGGTCGCCGGAGCGCGATCCGGACGCCGGGCTCGCCCGGCTGCTGGCCGACTGGTGCGGTCTCTGGGATCTCTGCGGCCGTCCCGCCTGTCGCCGCGCCAGGGCCTGCCGTGTCGCGGCCGCGCCGTGCTTCGGCGAGCAGATCGCCACGGTCTCGGCGCTGCTCGGCGAGGACGCCGCCTGTCGGATCGCCTTCAGGCTTTCGCCGACGAAGCCGGGGAGGCGATCGATGGCTGAATGGTGCGGTGCGCAAAGCATCGGCGCCCGGCTTTCGCCGGGCGTTTCCCGATTGCTCGGGTTGGCTGTTCGGTGACGGCGAGCGAGGCCCGCTCAGGCCGCCTCGATCTCGGCGCGGGGACGCTCGAGTTCCTTGGCGCCCTTCTTGACCGCCTTCTGGACCTTCTCGAAGGCGCGGACCTCGATCTGCCGGACGCGCTCGCGGGAAACCCCGAACTCGGTGGAGAGCTCCTCGAGCGTGATCGGATCCTCGGAGAGGCGCCGGGCTTCGAAGATGCGGCGCTCGCGGTCGTTGAGCACGTCCATCGCGTCCTTGAGCAACGCCCGCCGGCTGTCGAGCTCTTCGCTTTCGGCGTAGCGCTCTTCCTGGTCCGGGGACTTGTCGACCAGCCAGTCCTGCCACTGACCGCCGCCGTCGTCGTCGGTGCGCAACGGCGCGTTCAGCGAGGCGTCGCCGCCGAGCCGCCGGTTCATCGAGATGACGTCTTCCTCGGGAACCCCGAGCTTCTCGGAAATCTCCTTGACCTGCTCCGGGTTGAGGTCGCCCTCGTCGAGGGCGCTGATCTGGCCCTTGACCTTGCGCAGGTTGAAGAACAGCCGCTTCTGGTTGGCCGTGGTGCCCATCTTGACCAGGCTCCACGAGCGCAGGATGTATTCCTGGATCGACGCCTTGATCCACCACATCGCATAGGTGGCGAGGCGGAAGCCCTTGTCGGGCTCGAAACGCTTGACGGCCTGCATCAGGCCGACATTGCCTTCGGAGATGACTTCGCCGATCGGCAGACCATAGCCGCGATAGCCCATGGCGATCTTGGCGACGAGCCGGAGGTGGCTGGTTACCAATTGATGCGCGGCGTTGCGATCCCCATGTTCCTTGTAGCGCTTGGCGAGCATGAATTCCTCGTCAGGCGCCAGCATCGGGAACTTGCGGATTTCGGTCAGGTAGTGCGAGAGGCCGGATTCGCCGCTCGCGATGATAGGCAGACTTGCACGGGCCATTCAGGCGCCCCTTTCTCCCCCGGCTTGTCCGGCGGGAATAGTTGCCGTGCCTCCAAGCAGGCCACGGCACCATCGCTATATAGGTATTATCATTGCCGGAAAAAACGCCCTCATTGAGGCTATCGAGATCCCCCAATCTTCACAATAAGTTGAGTGCATTTATTAATGTCGCCATATCCTCCGGCGGCGGCCTTTCGAACCGCATCGCCTCATGTGTGGCGGGGTGTTCGAAGCCGAGCCGGAAGGCGTGAAGGGCCTGTCGCGGGAAGGCTTCGACGAGGCCGCGCTGGGGTTCGGGCAGGCGCGACGCCTTGGTGGCGAAACCCGCGCCATAGGCCCGGTCGCCGATCACCGGATGGCCGATCGAGGCGAGGTGGACGCGGATCTGGTGGGTGCGGCCGGTCTCCAGCCGGCACTCGACCAGCGTCGCGATCGGCTCTCCCGCGCCGCCTGGATAGCGGTCGAGAACCGTATAATGGGTGATCGCGTGGCGGCCGCCGGCGCGCTTGATGTCCATCTTCTCGCGGTTCTGGGTCGAGCGCCCGATCGCCGCGTCGATCGTCCCCTTGGTCCGGTCGGGGACGCCCCAGCAGAGCGCCATATAGGCGCGCTCCAGCGGTCCGTGGCGGCCGTGATCGGCGAATTGCGCGGCGAGGCTCTGGTGGGCGCGGTCGGTCTTGGCGACGACGAGGAGCCCGCTGGTATCCTTGTCGAGGCGGTGGACGATGCCGGGGCGCGACACCCCGCCGATGCCGGAGAGGCTCGCACCGCAATGGGCGATCAGGGCGTTGACCAGCGTGCCCGAATGGTTGCCGGCGGCCGGGTGGACCACCATGCCCGGTGGCTTGTTGATGACGATCAGGTCGTCGTCCTCGTAGACGATGTCGAGGGCGATCGCCTCGCCGCCGGGGTTGGCCGGCCGGGGCGGGGGCACGGTGACGGTGACCGCCTCTCCCGGTTTGACCGGCCTTTTCGGCTCCTCTATCGTCGCGCCGCCGATTGTGACCATTCCCGAAACGATCAAGGCCTTGGCGCGGGTCCGCGACAGATCGGCGACCGCGCTGGCGAGATAGGCGTCGAGCCGGGAGCCGTCGTCGGCTTCGTCCACAACCAGTTCGATAAACGCTCCGACTTCACCGGGTGACATGTCTGATCCAATTGACGACGAAGACGAAAAGCCGCTCGATCCCGCCGTCGCGCGGGTTCAGGAACGCTTGCGCCGGCTGATGCTGATTGCCGGACTGACGCTGGGAATCGGCATCCTCGCTGTCTTCGGCGGTATCGTCTACCGCCTTATGATGAGCGATCGCGGCGGTCCGGTGGCGTTGCCGAAGGATGCCGCGACCCCGACGATCTCGCTGACCGATCTCGGCCTTGCCCCCGATGCGCGCGTCGTCTCGTCATCGCTCGATGGCGACCGGCTGTCGTTGACCTATGCCGACGACGGCGGCACCACCGTCGTCATCTTCCAGATGCCGTCGATGGCGGTGGTCGGCCGGTTGCGGGTGACCGGCGAATAATCGCGGAGTTCCGCGCATCCCGCGAATCCGCTATGTCTGTCGGGTCACGACGACGTGGCCGACGACCGGGGAGCTGGCACGTGGAGCGGAAACCGGGGCAGGGGCGGGCGCCGATACCGTCGTCCTTCGACGGCCTGCTTGCGGCCGCCGTCGCCGGGTTCCTGCTGTTTGCGACCTTCCTGACCCTCAAGCCGTTCCTGCCGGCCATCCTCTGGGCCATCGTCCTGGCGATCGCCGCGGCGCCGCTTCACAGCTGGACCGAGCGGCACATGCCGCGCCGGCCGCGGCTGGCGGCGGTGCTGACCAGCCTGATCCTGGTGATCATCCTCGTCGTGCCCGCCATCGGGCTGACCCGCGGCATCATCGCCTATACGCCGGGCCTGATCGCCTGGGTCAACGCGGTTTCGGGCGACAGCGTCACGACGGCGCCGGACAGCATCAGGAACCTGCCATGGGTCGGCGATCTGCTCAGCCGCAACTGGGAATTCATCGCCGCCGAGGGCAAGAGCTACATCGCGCATTTCCGCAACGACATCGAGAGCTGGCTGGTCTGGGGTCTCCAGGGGGTCGAGAATGTCGGCCTGTTCATGTTCGAGATCGCGCTCGGCGTCGTGCTTGCCGGCGTCTTCCTCGCCCATCGCCGCAGCCTGTCCGAACTCGCCGACACATTCTTCAGCCGCGCCGGCGGGGACCTCGGCACCCGTCTCCTGGCCCGGGGCGTGCTGACCACCCGCAGCACCGTCCGCGGCGTTGTCGGCAGCGCCATCGCCGAGTCGTTCGTCGCGACTTTCGCCTACCTGATCGCCGGGGTGCCGGCCTGGCTGCTGCTCGGCGGACTGACCTTCTTCGCCGCCCTGGTCCAGATCGGCGCGCCGCTGGTGTGGATCCCGGTCGCCGTCTGGCTGGTCGCCAGGAACGAGCCGGGCTGGGCGATCTTCGTCGTCCTGTGGGGGATCCTGGTGGTCTATTCGGTCGAGAACCTGTCGCGGCCGATTCTCGCCGGCCGGGCGGCCGAACTCCCCGGCCTGCTGATCTTCGTCGGCGTGCTCGGCGGGCTGGTCGCCTGGGGGCTGATCGGCGTCTTCCTCGGCCCGGTGATCCTCGCCGTCGCCTACGACCTGGTGCAGGAGTGGTTCCGGGGCGAGCCCGGCGCGAGCCGGGCGGTTGCGCCAAAGCGCGACATCGACGGCCCATCCGCACCCGAATAGAGACTTGCAACGCACAGCTTGAAGTCGGCATTGCCGATGGCTATAGAATGGCCGCTGGTGCTGCTCCCTTCGTCTAGCGGTCTAGGACGCTGCCCTCTCACGGCAGAAACAGGGGTTCGAGTCCCCTAGGGAGCGCCAATAAATTGCAACGAAATCAATATATTAATGCTATTTCTCTCGGACGGTTCGGTCGTCTGACAACATCGGTCATCACCCGGTCATCACGTCGACCAGACCTCCTCCGGCCAATTCTTCAATGGCTTAAGTTCGGCTTAGATGCGTCAGCGATCCATGGTCGCGAACACGATAGTTCGCCCAGCGATCGCAAAAGGCCTTGGTGCGGTCGGCAATCTGGCGGTCAGGGTTCACTAAAAAGAAGGTTCGGCAGCTAAAGGCCGTGGCTCTGACCGCGATCGTGCGCTCGCCAATCTGCTCGAGCCATGCATTGACCTCGGCATCGTGACCGCCTTTCCGCCGAGAGTTGTGATGATAGATAACCGCCGTGCGCCCAGCAGCCAGTGCCGTGACTTCGGCCAGAGGAAGTTTCTTTCCGAAGTCTCGGTCACGCCTCCTTCGCTTTTCATCATCAACTAGACCGTTGTCCGGGTCGGCGAATACTAGATCGCACGCGGAGAGGGTGTCGAGGGTTCGCTCGAACCAAGTTGCTCGGGCTTCACTGCGGTCTCGCGCTTCGAGGGATTGCATGGCTAACGGCTCGGAAGCGAACACGGTGTCCTCACTCAAGTGGGCCTCAAGCGCTTTGGTTGAACGTTTGCGGGCAACCATTTTGGCTAATCCGTCGAAAAGCGGAGGATCGAGGTGCCGCCAACGGCCAGGCGAATTAAGATAGGAAATGTGTCTCCCATCCGCGTTATGGTCTTCGTCTGGTACCAGATACCAAGCGACACCCAGTTTCCGACCGGGGCTCAGGAGCCTTAGCAGAGCCAATTTGATATAGTCGCCGATGTCGCCGGCGTATCGATCTTGCATTTGGCCTATTGGTAAGAATCCAAAAGTCAGTGGCTGTTACCGCCGAAGCGAAGCAACGCTTCAGCCTGCTCGAGCACGAGCTTTACCGCATCCTCGGATAGATCTGGTGGATAGCCATATCGCTTG
This sequence comes from uncultured Alphaproteobacteria bacterium, assembly GCA_963812275.1. Lineage (GTDB taxonomy): Bacteria > Pseudomonadota > Alphaproteobacteria > Rhizobiales > Kaistiaceae > Bauldia. The sequence continues at coordinate 20,211 of CAWEUQ010000023.1, forward strand.
AGAATACGTTTCACGAGAACGCGCATACGGGCGCGTGCGCTCTCCCTCTTGTGCCAGTTGACCGTGGCATTTTGCTTCAGGTTTTCGAGAAGCTCGTGGGCAATCACACGGAGCCTCTCGTGCTCGCGCTCAGGTGTGCTTTGTTGGCGATGTGGCGAAGCAGATCGCGTCGTAGGCCGTGCTGCTGCCGTCCTGGTCGAAAAACAGGTCACCAGTGTCGAAATGGCGCACATGAATTGCATTCGACCCGAGACCATGCTTGCCTTGGCGCCGAGGCAAGGCAGCGCCAAACACGCCCTACGCGGACAGGACTGCAAGCGCATGTGCCGGCTATTGTTACGTATGGTGGTCTTGGGGTTCCGCAAGGGACCCTGGGCGAATGGATATCCGTCGTGGCTCGGCGTCGTCGGCGTCGCTGCCTTGTTTGTTGTCTTGTCCGCGGTTGCCGATGTTCGCGCTGAGGATGAACAATTCATTACCATCACGATCGGCGACAACGAGACGATCCGGCAGGTTGCCGAGAAATACCTTAGCGATCCGGATCTTTGGCCGGAAATCCTGCGATCGTCGGGGGTGGAAACGATCGCCGATCTTCACCCCGGAATGGAACTCAGGATTCCGGTCAGCGAAATCACCGCCGCCAATCAGGCCCTGATCGCATCACTGGGTCAGATCCAGAAGGCGAACCAGGCCGGCGCGCAACTCTTCGCGCCAGACGAGATCGGCCGGGCGGTCGACCTGCACGAACAGGCTCTCGAGCAACGGATAGCGCGGGAGTGGGTGGAAACCAGGACCCTGGCGGTCGCCTCCTATGACCAGGCGACCAGCGCGATCGAGGTCGCGGAGTCCAACCGCGATCAGAGAGGCGAGGCGCTCGTCACCGATCGGGCGGGCAACGTCGAGGGACAACGACCGGAAGACCTGTCGTGGCGCGACCTGACCCTGAGGACGATCCTCGTCGAGGAGGAGAAGGTCCGAACTCTCTCCGACTCGACCGCCCAGATCACCTTCCGCGACGCAAGCCGTCTGCGCCTGAACGCCAATTCCAACGCCGTCATTCGTCAGATGCGCTTCGATCCATTGAAAAAGACGGAAGAGGCCAAGGTCAGCCTCGTCGAAGGCGACTTTTATGCGCTGCTCGCAGGCGACGGTGAGGACAGGAGCCGGTTCAACGTCGAAATCCCGAATGTCGACGCCGTCATCGACTCGGGCGATTTCTGGGTGAGCAACAGCGGCACCACCGCAAAATTCGCCAATTATGACGATCGCACCGTTGAGGTAGCGGCCCGGGGCGAGACCGTGACGTTGGAGAAGAACGAGGGGACGATTGTCGATCAGGGATCTGCGCCCCGTCAGAAGCTTGCCGTACTGCCTTCGCCGACGCCAATCGCCCCGGCCGACCGGGACGTCGTCTATGTGGTCGCCCCGGAACTCAACTGGTCGCCGATCGACGGGGCCGCTGGATACTGGCTCGAAGTTGCGACAGACCAGAATTTCGATCGTTTGGTTGAAAACGGCTTCGGCATAGCCGAACCGGCCCATACGACCAAGCCACTCGACATCGGCGAGTATTTCTGGCGCGTCTCCGCGCTCGACGGGTTCGGCCTACCCGGCGCCCGCAGCGACATCTTCAGTTTCCGCATAGCGCCAGACGATACGCCGCCCTTCCTGAGGATCGACCGGCCGTCGCCCGGCATGATCCTCCGCGAGGCAGCGCTGACGGTCAGTGGCGAAAGCGAACCCGGCGCCACCGTCGCCATCAACGGCAAGGCTGTCAGGGTCGACGAGGCGGGAGCATTTTCCGCGACGATCGACGCGGAGCCCGGCGACAACCTCCTGACCATCGTCGCAACCGATCCAGCCGGCAACGAGTCCAAGCAGGACCGGCGCTTCTCCTACATTCCGGACGAAGACTCGATCGTTACCTTCAATCCGGAACTCCGGCGTCTCGCGCCCAAACACTTCCTCGCCAACAGCGATGTGTTGTCGCTGAGCGGAACCACTACCCCCGACTCGGAAATCGAGATTCGGGCGGATGCGACGGTGAGAGCCTCCGCGGTCAGCGGCGCCGATGGCGTCTTCCAGATCAACGTGCCGATTGCCACTGACGAGGAGTCGCTCGAGTTCGCGGTTATTGCACCGTCAGGCTTCACAACGGTCGAGCCGTTTTCGGTATCGGTCGACCGCGCGGCCCCCGAAATCGCTTTCGAGACGATTCCGCCGCACCTGACCGCCGAGGATGCGATCCGGATCGCGGGAACCACGGAGGCGGATGCTACACTGACACTGAACGGTGCGACCGTAACGCTCTCGGACGGCCAATTCGACGAAACCGTTCGGCTCGAACCCGGTAGCAACCTGATCGAATTCATCGCCACCGATCGCGCCGGCAATGTGCGGGTGGACAAGTCCGTCGTCATCCTCGATCAGGATCCGCCGAACCTGATCAGCGCCAGCGGCGCGCCGGGCGACAGTGGCGGCCAGGCCGTTCTGTCGATCGAGGTCGTCGCCGAGGACGCCACCGGCCTCGCCAAGGCCGCGCCATTCGTCGTGCGGGCAGGCGACCGGAACTTCACCGGCTACCTTCGCTACAACCGGGCGGCGCGACGCTATCAGGGCGCGGTCGTCATCCCGCAAGACCTGCTTGAGACGGCGCGACTGACCCAGGTCGAGCTTCACGACGACGCCGGGAACAGCCGCATATTTGAAATCCGATGATCCAGCGGACAGACGCGAGACAAGCCCGATGAGCCGATTCACCAAATTCGCACTGATGGCTTTGGCGGTCGCCGCTCTGGCGCCGGTTCCGACATTTGCCCAGGACGCCGTCGCGGACAGCACCCAGCCGCTGCTGATCAACTACGGCCGGTGGGCGGCGCCCCGCCAGGGCGATAACGACCATGCTCAGGCGATCTATCTCAGTGTGCCCGCCACGACGACCGACAAGCTCTATCTCCGGATATTCGATCCCGATATCGGCGGCTCGTTCGACGAGGTCTACGGCTCCGCCAACAGCCGCACGCGGTTTGCCGTCTTCGGTGGCGCCGGCGCCTATGTCCCGGAAGCAGCGGAGCTCGAGAAGCTCACCGATGTCGAGCGCACGGCAGGCGAACTGCTCGCGGATGTCGGCTTTCGGCGCGATGCCAAGGCCGATGGCAAATGGGTCACCATCGCCGAACTCGATCCGAGCCAGGGCGACCGCGTCGGCGACCGGATCATCTTTCGTCTTCTCGTCGAGGGCACCCATGGTGACGACGGCAATGTCTACGACGTGTCGCTGAGCCTTGACGGCGACAAGAATGTTGCCCCCGAAGGCCTGCGGATATTCGCGTTCACGACAAGCGCCCGCATGCCGCGACGCGGCGTGATTACCGAACTGCGCTTCCTGATGCCGGAAGACGCGACCGCGGTCGAAGTCGGCAATTTCGACGCCGCCGCCGGCGAAGCCTTCCTCACCACCAAATTCGTTTCCTACCCGCTGGAGGCCTCCAACCAGGGCAACTGGGCGATGACCACGGTGCCCGTCCGCCCGAACGATCGGGGCAAGATGGCCGCGGTGACGCTCAGCGGTGGTCAGGAATATCCGAACGACGCGACCTTCTTCGTCACGACCACGGCCGGCAAGCTCATACCGTTCGAGCTGCCGCCGCGGATTTTCGACCTCAATGGCCGGCCCCGCGCCTTCGGTGTCTCCGACGCGATGGGCACTTGCATGTCGGTCAAGTTCAGCGGCGCCGTCTCGTCGGATCCCGACGGCGACCCCTTGACCTATGTCTGGCATTTCGGCGACGGGGCCCGGGAAGAGGCGATCACCACGACCCATGAATACACCAAGGAAGGCCATTTCACCGCCATCCTCGAAGTGTTCGACACGGCCCCGCAACTCGGCAACGGCTCGGCCTACAACGTACCGGTCTTCGTCAAGAACCCGCCGGTCGCCGCGTCGCAGAAGCGGACGCTGGTCGCCGCCGGCGAAACCAACACCTTCGATGGCGCCCCCTCGACGGCGCGCGCCTGGTCCATCGACCGCCACGACTGGGACTTCGGCGACGGAACGACAGCTGTAGGGGCGTCGGTCGACCACGCCTTTGCCGAGCCCGGAATCTATACCGTCCGGCATACGGTCACCGACGATTCCGGCCACCTGTGCAACACGGCTTCCGAAGAATTCGAGGTTCGCGTCAACGCCAGGCCGATAGCGGCAGCCGGCGACGACCGTCGTATTGCGATCGACGAGGAGACGGTCCTCGACGCTGGTGGTAGCAGCGACCCCGACGGCGCAATCGACACCCACGAATGGGATTTCGGCGACGGGACGACCGGGAGCGGCAAGACCGTCCGCCACAGCTACGCGGCGCCGGCGACCTACACGGTCACCCTTCGCATTCGCGACGATTCCGACGTCGCCAACAGCGGCGATGCCGATACGCTGACGGTGATCGTCAACGATCCGCCGATTGCCGAAGCCGGTGACGACCAGTCGGTCGCCATCGCCGAGCCGACCCAATTCGACGCCGGCGCGAGCTTCGACCGTGACGGGGCTCTGATCGCCTATGAATGGGATTTCGGCGACGGCATTACAGGCGGAGGCGCCAAGGCCAGCCATGCCTATGACAAGTCGGGTGTCTATACCGTCACCCTGACCGTTACCGACGATTCGACGACAAGGACGAGTACGGCAACCGACACGCTTTCGGTGCGCGTCAACGAGCCACCTGTCGCCATGGCGGGGCCGGACCAACTGGTGACCGACAGCCTGGTCGCCTTCGACGGTACCGGTTCAAGCGATCTTGACGATGAGGTGGCGGTCTACGACTGGGACTTCGGCGACAACCAGACCGGGACCGGCCCGACGCCGACCCATGTCTACGCCAGGCCGGGCACGTACGAGGTGCGGCTCACAGTGACCGACGCCTCCGGCACGATCCGTTCGAGCGCCGACGACACGATGCAGGTCATCGTCAACGCGCGGCCGATCGCCGACGCAGGACCCGACCTGATCGGCGCTCCCGGCGAGACCCTGACCTTTCAGGGATCGCGCTCGCTCGATCCCGACGGCAGCGTTGCCGAATACCGGTGGGACTTCCGGGATGGCGAGACAGCCACGGGACAGGTCGTACGGCACGCCTTCGCCAAACCGGGCACATACGTCGTACGCCTGATGGTCGTCGACAACACGATGCAGACGGAAGCCGTCGACTATGCCGAGACGACGGTCTTCATCAACAAACCGCCGGTCGCCAATGCCGGACCGGACGCGGTCGCGGCACCCGGTCAGGCGGTGAAATTCTCCGCCCTGGATTCCTTCGACACCGACGGCGCGCTGACGACCTACCGCTGGGATTTCAACGATCTCGACGAGCCGATCGAAGGCGCCGAGATCGTCCGAAGCTTTGACGAGCCGGGAGTCTATGCCGCACAACTGACGGTGACCGACGACAGCGGCGCGCTGAATGCGATCGCGACCGATACCATGCAGATCGCGGTCAACCACCAGCCCGTCGCCGACGCGGGCCCGAGCATCTTCACCGACCGGACGACCATTGCCTTCGACGGAACCCGGTCGGTCGACGGCGACGGCAATTCCCTCGCCTATGCCTGGGATTTCGGCGATGGCGCGAAAGCAAGCGGCGCGATTGTCAGCCACACCTATGCCGAGGGTGGAACCTATCCCGTGGTGCTCACGGTCGACGACGGCACCGGCCTCGACAATGCGATCGCGCGCACCGCCATCGATGTGAGGATCAACCGGCCTCCGGTCGCGATCGCGGGCGAGAACCAGCGGGTCTGCACCGGCGACATCATCGTCCTCGACGCCAGCGGTTCCCACGATCCCGAAGGCGGCGTTCTCCGCTATGCCTGGACGTTCGGCGATGGCACCGCCTCGACCATCGTCAATCCGACCAAGACCTACTCGAAGGGCGCCACCTACCCGGTAAAGGTCACCGTCAAGGACGATTCCGGCCTGCCCAACGGGACCAATACCTCGGAGATCGCGATCCGCGTCGATCAGGGGCCGGTGGCGTCCGCCGGCGAGGACATTCTCGCCTGCGCCAAGACCGAGGTCGCCTTCGACGGCTCCGCCTCGACCGATATCGACGGTGTCGTCAACAACTTCACCTGGGACTTCGGTGACGGCAACCAGGGTGGCGGCGAAACTCCGGTTCACATCTACGAGCACCCCGGAACCTACCGGACCTTCCTGACCATCGAGGGCGAAAAAGCCGGCATCTGCAGCGCGATCTCGACCGACGAGATCACCGTGACGATCGTCGAGGGGCCGGTCGCGGTGATCGACGCGCCGACGGCGGTCCCGATCACCGAGACCGTCACCTTCGATGCGTCGCGGTCCTACATGACCGACGGCCGGATCACCGCCTGGCAGTGGGATTTTGGCGACGGCGAAACCGCGACCGGCGCCACGGTGTCTCATCGATATGCCCGGGCCGGCACCTACCCGGTCTCCCTGATCCTGAAGAGCAACTCGACGTCGCCGACCTGCCAGCAGATTTCGGCCCAGCATCTGATCACCGTCAACGCGCCGCCGGTCGCCGATGCGGGCGAGGACAAGTCCGGCGCAGTCCGCGAGAGCATCGTCTTCGACGCCTCGGCCTCGCACGATTCCGACGGCGGCATCGTTTCGTATCAATGGGACTTTGGCGATGGAGAGAGCGCCAGCGGCATCCAGACACGGCACCGCTATGCCGAGCCCGGAACCTACGAAGCTACGCTGACCATCGCGGATGACGCCGACCTTGCCAATTCGACCGTGACCGACACGGTGACGGTGACCGTCAATCCGGTGCCTGCGCCAACGATCGACGGACCCGACGTTGCCTGCGTCGCCGAATCCGTCTCGTGGCGGGCGGATGGCGACCTCGCCTCCTATGCCTGGGCCTTCGGCGACGGAGTCAGCGGCGAGACCAACGAAGCCTCGCATGCCTATGCCAGGCCTGGCTGGTACAGCCTCGTCCTCCTCGCCGACGACGGCCGCAACCAGACCAACAGCCGGCAGCAGACAACCCGTATGGTCCACATCAACCAGCCGCCGCAGGCCGAAGCCGGCCCAGACCAAATGGTGTGCCCGGGCGACACGGTCGGCTTCGATGCCTCCGCCTCCCGCGATCTCGACGGCGCCATCCGCACCTACCGCTGGGACTTCGGCGACGGAACCGCGGGCGAAGGCGCCAAAGTCGATCACGTCTTCGCCAGGCCCGGCACCTACGAGGTCACCCTGACGGTGATTGACGACGCGGGCTCCACCTGTTCCGCGACCACGGACACCATGACGGTGATGGTCAACGCCACGCCGGTCGCGGCTGCCGGCGAGGATCGCGAGGTCTGGATCGGCGGCGCGAATGACGCGATCCTCCTCGACGGCTCCGCGTCGTCGGACCCCGACGGCCAGGCGCTGAGCCACAGCTGGCAGATCGGCGGCACGGACAGCGAATTCGGCGAGCGTGTCCGTCACACCCTAACCACCGCCGGCACGATCCCGGTAACGCTGACGGTCGCCGACACCTCCGGTCTTGCTTGCGGAACCGCTTCCACTACGGTCAACATCACGGCCCGTGAGAGATAGGATCAGCCGGTCGTGCCGGAGTGGCCATGCCGAGGCTTAATCTTCGCAACAAGCTTCTGCTTTTCGCGGTCGTCATCGCGATCATCCCGCTGCTCATCGCCGGGCAGTCGCTGATTCGCATTGCCCGCGACGAGATGAAGAGTTCGGCCAACGACCAGCTGGTCACCACGACCGGTCAGGTCGCCGACGAAATCGACAATCTCGTCGAGCGGGCCTGGATCGCCCCTCTCCTGCTGGTCCGCAGCGCCCTCGACGACGAAGCTCTCGGAATTCAGGAGAAGATCGCCCTCCTCACCCACGGCATCGCCGAACTCACCAACGTCGTTGCTCTCCAGATCACCATCGAAGGCGGCAACCTGCCGCTGGTCGTGTCGCAGGATCGCTTCGCCTCGCTGCTGAGCGGCGCCGGCCTCGAACCGTTGGCGGTGCTGAGGACACCCCAGGAAACCGCCGCCGCGTTCCTCGCCTCGGGCAAGCAGCGGGCGATCTCGGTCGATTACCTCCCGGGACCGGATCGCTGGCTGGCGACGCTGATGTTTCCCCTCGAAGCGCCGGTCGCCAATTCCCGCGCCGTCTTTTCCGCCCGGATCAACCTAGAGCAGCTCCGGCTTGCCATCGCCGACAATCCATTCCAGCGGACCGGCAAGATCCGGGTGATCGACTCCGAGGGCCATCAGGTCCTCGACCAGAATCGCGAGGACCTCGGCAATCTCGAACTGGTCAAGGAGGCACTGGCGCATCTGTCGTCGGCGACGCCGGTGATCTCGGTCGAATCCTACCAGGGTCCGGACGGCGAACCAGTGCTCGGCGCTTTCGCCTTCCCGCAGGCGATCGACTGGGCGGTCATCACGGAGAAAAGCGAGGCCGACGCCTATTTCGCGGTCGGCCAGATGATCAGGAGCCTTGGAATCTGGGTGACGGTCGGGCTCGTCGCCGCAGCACTCGGCGCATTGGTCTTCGCCTTCCGCATCAGCCGCCCGATCCTCAAGATCGGCGTCGCGGCAACCGAGGTCGGCGAGGGCAATTTCAAGGCGCGCGTGGTCGGCGTCACCAGCCGCGACGAGATCGGCGATCTGGCCCAGCGCATCAACACCATGATCGTCCAGATCAACGAACGCTTTCAGCTCGCCAAATTCGTTTCCGGCGGCACGATCGACGCTATCCAGCGATCCGACGAGGAAGGCGTCAAGCTCGGTGGCGAACGCCGCGAGGTCGCGATCCTCTTCGCCGATATCCGCGGATACACCTCGTTTGCCGAGTCACGCGATCCGGAACTGGTGGTCGAGGTGCTGAACTACTACTTCCAGCGCCTGGCCGATCTCGTGGCGGAGCACCATGGCGATATCGACAAATTCGTCGGCGACCAGATCATGGCGATCTTCCACGGGGAGAACATGGCCGCCGATGCCGCAGCCTGCTCGCTCGCCATCCAGGAGGTCATGGTCGAACAGTTGGAGGAGCACCCCGAGTGGGGTCTGGACATCGGGATCGGCGTCGACATGGGCGAGGTGGTGATGGGCGCCATGGGCTCGAAACAGCGCATGGATTACACTGTTCTTGGTGATCATGTGAACCTTGCGGCGCGGCTTTGCTCCCATGCGGCGCCGCAACAAACCATCGTCTCGGAGGTCGTCGCGGCAAAGATCCGCGAAACCGGGCACTTCAAGCTCACGGCGATGGAGCCGCTCCGCGTCAAGGGAAAGAGCGCGCCGCTGAACGTCTATGCCATCGAGCGGAACGGCGAGACGGACGACGGCGCAGCCGAGCCCGCCGCCGAGAAAGTCGTTTGAGAGGCGTCCGGCCGGCATCGACAAGCGCGGTTGGTGGATACCGCCTCAGCAACTCCGATGCGGCTACTCAGCCCAAGCGCCGTTGTAGGGCAAAGCCCGAGGGGCAATGAAGCATCCGCCGGTGTGCGCGCAGG
>CAWEUQ010000024.1:0-119017 GCA_963812275.1 uncultured Alphaproteobacteria bacterium
ATGAATACACCGAGGAAGGCCATTTCACCGCCATCCTCGAAGTGTTCGACACGGCCCCGCAACTCGGCAACGGCTCGGCCTACAACGTACCGGTCTTCGTCAAGAACCCGCCGGTCGCCGCGTCGCAGAAGCGGACGCTGGTCGCCGCCGGCGAAACCAACACCTTCGATGGCGCCCCCTCGACGGCGCGCGCCTGGTCCATCGACCGCCACGACTGGGACTTCGGCGACGGAACGACAGCTGTCGGGGCGTCGGTCGACCACGCCTTCGCCGAGCCCGGAATCTATACCGTCCGGCATACGGTCATCGACAATTCCGGCCACCCCTGCAACACCGCTTCCGAAGAATTCGCGGTTCGCGTCAACGCCAGGCCGATAGCGGCAGCCGGCGACGACCGTCGTATTGCGATCGACGAGGAGACGGTCCTCGACGCTGGCGGTAGCACCGACCCCGACGGCGAGATCGTCACCTATGAATGGGATTTCGGCGACGGCGACGACGGCGAGCGGCGCGGCCGTCCGCCACAGCTACGCGGCGCCGGCGACCTACACCGTCACCCTTCGCATTCGCGACGATTCCGACGTCGCCAACAGCGGCGATGCCGATACGCTGACGGTGATCGTCAACGATCCGCCGATTGCCGAAGCCGGTGACGACCAGTCGGTCGCCATCGCCGAGCCGACCCATTCGACGCCGGCGCGAGCTTCGACCGCGACGGGGATCTGATCGCCTATGAATGGGATTTCGGCGACGGCACTACAGGCGGCGGCGCCAAGGCCAGCCATGCCTATGCCAAGTCGGGTGTCTATACCGTCACCCTGACCATTACCGACGATTCGACGACAAGGACGAGTACCGCGACCGACACGCTTTCGGTGCGCGTCAACGAGCCACCTGTCGCCATGGCGGGGCCGGACCAACTGGTGACCGACAGCCTGGTCGCCTTCGACGGTACCGGCTCAAGCGATCTCGACGACGAGGTGGCGGTCTACGACTGGGACTTCGGCGACGACCAGACCGGGACCGGCCCGACGCCGACCCATGTCTACGCCAGGCCCGGCACCTACGAGGTGCGGCTCACGGTGACCGACGCCTCCGGCACGATCCGTTCGAGCGCCGACGACACGATGCAGGTCATCGTCAACGCGCGGCCGATCGCCGACGCAGGACCCGACCTGATCGGCGCTCCCGGCGAGACCCTGACCTTTCAGGGATCGCGCTCGCTCGATCCCGACGGCAGCGTTGCCGAATACCGGTGGGACTTCCGGGACGGCGAGACAGCCACGGGACAGGTCGTACGGCACGCCTTCGCCAAACCCGGCACATACGTCGTCCGCCTGATGGTCGTCGACAACACGATGCAGACGGAAGCCGTCGACTATGCCGAGACGACGGTCTTCATCAACAAACCGCCGGTCGCCAATGCCGGACCCGACGCGGTCGCGGCACCCGGTCAGGCGGTGAAATTCTCCGCCCTGGATTCCTTCGACACCGACGGCGCGCTGACGACCTACCGCTGGGACTTCAGCGATCTCGACGAGCCGATCGAAGGCGCCGAGATCGTCCGAAGCTTTGACGAGCCCGGAGTCTATACCGCACAACTGACGGTGACCGACGACAGCGGCGCGCTGAACGCGATCGCGACCGATACCATGCAGATCGCGGTCAACCACCAGCCCGTCGCCGACGCGGGCCCGAGCATCTTCACCGACCGGACGACCATCACCTTCGACGGAACCCGGTCGGTCGACGGCGACGGCAATTCCCTCGCCTATGCCTGGGATTTCGGCGACGGCGCGAAGGCGAAGGGCGCGATCGTCAGCCACACCTATGCCGAGGGTGGAACCTATCCGGTGGTGCTCACGGTCGACGACGGCACCGGCCTCGACAACGCGATCGCGCGCACCGCCATCGAGGTGAGGATCAACCGGCCTCCGGTCGCGATCGCGGGCGAGAACCAGCGGGTCTGCACCGGCGACATCATCGTCCTCGACGCCAGCGGTTCCTACGATCCCGAAGGCGGCGTCCTCCGCTATGCCTGGACGTTCGGCGATGGCACCGCCTCGACCATCGTCAATCCGACCAAGACCTACTCGAAGGGCGCCACCTACCCGGTAAAGGTCACCGTCAAGGACGATTCCGGCCTGCCCAACGGGACCAATACCTCGGAGATCGCGATCCGCGTCGATCAGGGGCCGGTGGCGTCCGCCGGCGAGGACATTCTCGCCTGCGCCAAGACCGAGGTCGCCTTCGACGGCTCCGCCTCGACCGATATCGACGGTGTCGTCAACAACTTCACCTGGGACTTCGGTGACGGCAACCAGGGTGGCGGCGAAACCCCGGTTCACATCTACGAGCACCCCGGAACCTACCGGACCTTCCTCACCATCGAGGGCGAAAAGGCCGGCATCTGCAGCGCGATCTCGACCGACGAGATCACCGTGACGATCATCGAGGGGCCGGTCGCGGTGATCGACGCGCCGACGGCGGTCCCGATCACCGAGACCGTCACCTTCGATGCGTCGCGGTCCTACATGACCGACGGCAGGATCACCGCCTGGCAGTGGGATTTCGGCGACGGCGAAACCGCGACCGGCGCCACGGTGTCTCATCGATATGCCCGGGCCGGCACCTACCCGGTCTCCCTGATCCTGAAGAGCGACTCGACGTCGCCGACCTGCCAGCAGATTTCGGCCCAGCATCTGATCACCGTCAACGCGCCGCCGGTCGCCGATGCCGGCGAGGACAAGTCCGGCGCAGTCCGCGAGAGCATCGTCTTCGACGCCTCGGCCTCGCACGATCCCGACGGCGGCATCGTTTCCTATCAATGGGACTTTGGCGATGGAGAGAGCGCCAGCGGCATCCAGACACGGCACCGCTATGCCGAGCCCGGAACCTACGAAGCTACGCTGACCATCGCGGATGACGCCGACCTTGCCAATTCGACCGTGACCGACACGGTGACCGTGACCGTCAATCCGGTGCCTGCGCCAGCGATCGACGGACCCGACGTTGCCTGCGTCGCCGAATCCGTCTCGTGGCGGGCGGATGGCGACCTCGCCTCCTATGCCTGGGCCTTCGGCGACGGAGTCAGCGGCGAGACCAACGAAGCCTCGCATGCCTATGCCAGGCCTGGCTGGTACAGCCTCGTCCTCCTCGCCGACGACGGCCGCAACCAGACCAACAGCCGGCAGCAGACAACCCGTATCGTCCACATCAACCAGCCGCCGCAGGCCGAAGCCGGCCCAGACCAAATGGTGTGCCCGGGCGACACGGTCGGCTTCGATGCCTCCGCCTCCCGCGATCTCGACGGCGCCATCCGCACCTACCGCTGGGACTTCGGCGACGGAACCGCGGGCGAAGGCGCCAAAGTCGATCACGTCTTCGCCAGGCCCGGCACCTACGAGGTCACCCTGACGGTGATTGACGACGCGGGCTCCACCTGTTCCGCGACCACGGACACCATGACGGTGATGGTCAACGCCACGCCGGTCGCGGCTGCCGGCGAGGATCGCGAGGTCTGGATCGGCGGCGCGAATGACGCGATCCTCCTCGACGGCTCCGCGTCGTCGGACCCCGACGGCCAGGCGCTGAGCCACAGCTGGCAGATCGGCGGCACGGACAGCGAATTCGGCGAGCGTGTCCGTCACACCCTAACCACCGCCGGCACGATCCCGGTAACGCTGACGGTCGCCGACACCTCCGGTCTTGCTTGCGGAACCGCTTCCACTACGGTCAACATCACGGCCCGTGAGAGATAGGATCAGCCGGTCGTGCCGGAGTGGCCATGCCGAGGCTTAATCTTCGCAACAAGCTTCTGCTTTTCGCGGTCGTCATCGCGATCATCCCGCTGCTCATCGCCGGGCAGTCGCTGATTCGCATTGCCCGCGACGAGATGAAGAGTTCGGCCAACGACCAGCTGGTCACCACGACCGGTCAGGTCGCCGACGAAATCGACAATCTCGTCGAGCGGGCCTGGATCGCCCCTCTCCTGCTGGTCCGCAGCGCCCTCGACGACGAAGCTCTCGGAATTCAGGAGAAGATCGCCCTCCTCACCCACGGCATCGCCGAACTCACCAACGTCGTTGCTCTCCAGATCACCATCGAAGGCGGCAACCTGCCGCTGGTCGTGTCGCAGGATCGCTTCGCCTCGCTGCTGAGCGGCGCCGGCCTCGAACCGTTGGCGGTGCTGAGGACACCCCAGGAAACCGCCGCCGCGTTCCTCGCCTCGGGCAAGCAGCGGGCGATCTCGGTCGATTACCTCCCGGGACCGGATCGCTGGCTGGCGACGCTGATGTTTCCCCTCGAAGCGCCGGTCGCCAATTCCCGCGCCGTCTTTTCCGCCCGGATCAACCTAGAGCAGCTCCGGCTTGCCATCGCCGACAATCCATTCCAGCGGACCGGCAAGATCCGGGTGATCGACTCCGAGGGCCATCAGGTCCTCGACCAGAATCGCGAGGACCTCGGCAATCTCGAACTGGTCAAGGAGGCACTGGCGCATCTGTCGTCGGCGACGCCGGTGATCTCGGTCGAATCCTACCAGGGTCCGGACGGCGAACCAGTGCTCGGCGCTTTCGCCTTCCCGCAGGCGATCGACTGGGCGGTCATCACGGAGAAAAGCGAGGCCGACGCCTATTTCGCGGTCGGCCAGATGATCAGGAGCCTTGGAATCTGGGTGACGGTCGGGCTCGTCGCCGCAGCACTCGGCGCATTGGTCTTCGCCTTCCGCATCAGCCGCCCGATCCTCAAGATCGGCGTCGCGGCAACCGAGGTCGGCGAGGGCAATTTCAAGGCGCGCGTGGTCGGCGTCACCAGCCGCGACGAGATCGGCGATCTGGCCCAGCGCATCAACACCATGATCGTCCAGATCAACGAACGCTTTCAGCTCGCCAAATTCGTTTCCGGCGGCACGATCGACGCTATCCAGCGATCCGACGAGGAAGGCGTCAAGCTCGGTGGCGAACGCCGCGAGGTCGCGATCCTCTTCGCCGATATCCGCGGATACACCTCGTTTGCCGAGTCACGCGATCCGGAACTGGTGGTCGAGGTGCTGAACTACTACTTCCAGCGCCTGGCCGATCTCGTGGCGGAGCACCATGGCGATATCGACAAATTCGTCGGCGACCAGATCATGGCGATCTTCCACGGGGAGAACATGGCCGCCGATGCCGCAGCCTGCTCGCTCGCCATCCAGGAGGTCATGGTCGAACAGTTGGAGGAGCACCCCGAGTGGGGTCTGGACATCGGGATCGGCGTCGACATGGGCGAGGTGGTGATGGGCGCCATGGGCTCGAAACAGCGCATGGATTACACTGTTCTTGGTGATCATGTGAACCTTGCGGCGCGGCTTTGCTCCCATGCGGCGCCGCAACAAACCATCGTCTCGGAGGTCGTCGCGGCAAAGATCCGCGAAACCGGGCACTTCAAGCTCACGGCGATGGAGCCGCTCCGCGTCAAGGGAAAGAGCGCGCCGCTGAACGTCTATGCCATCGAGCGGAACGGCGAGACGGACGACGGCGCAGCCGAGCCCGCCGCCGAGAAAGTCGTTTGAGAGGCGTCCGGCCGGCATCGACAAGCGCGGTTGGTGGATACCGCCTCAGCAACTCCGATGCGGCTACTCAGCCCAAGCGCCGTTGTAGGGCAAAGCCCGAGGGGCAATGAAGCATCCGCCGGTGCGCGCGCAGGAAAGATTGGCCGCGTGACCGGATCAGCCTGCAACGAGGTGGCCGTCGCCGACGTCGGTCATCGTCACCCGTTCCGGCGCCTGGCCGACCGGGTGGATCGGGCTCGGCACCTCGCCGTCGGCGATCGGGAAGGAGCCGCGGCGGCGATCGGGATCGGGCACCAGCACGGCGTCGAGCAGGCGTCGGGTATAGGGATGACGCGGATCGTCGAGGACCTGGGCCCGGCTGCCGATCTCGACGATCTGGCCGAGATACATCACCGCGACGCGGTGGCTGACCTGCTCGACCACCGCCATGTCGTGGGAGATGAAGAGGTAGGAGAGGCCGAGTTCGTCCTGAAGCTCCTCGAGGAGGGCGAGGACGCGGGCCTGGACCGAGACGTCGAGGGCGGAAACGCTCTCGTCGGCGACGATGACCTTCGGCGACAGCGACAGGGCGCGGGCGATGCAGACGCGCTGGCGCTGGCCGCCGGAAAACTCATGCGGATGGCGCTGCATCTGATCCGACGACAGGCCGACCCGGCCGAACAGCCAGGCGACGCGGTCGGTCAGCTCGCTGCCCGAGGCGAGGCGGTGGATGACCAGCGGCTCGGCGACCAGTTCGCCGACGGTCATGCGCGGGTCGAGCGAGGCATAGGGGTCCTGGAAGATCATCTGGATCGAGCGGCGGACCGGCTTCATCGCCGAGCGGCCAAGACCGGCGGTCTCGGCGCCGTCGATGGTGATCGCACCGTCCCAGCGGACGAGGTTGAGGAGCGCCTTGCCGGTGGTCGACTTGCCACAGCCGGATTCACCGACCAGCGCCAGCGTCTCGCCGCGCCGGACGTCGAAGGAAATGCCCTCGACCGCGTGGACCCGCTGCACCGGCCGGCGGAGAATGCCGCCGATGATGTCGAAGCGCACCCTGAGGTCCGAGACCGCGACCACGGCGCCTTCCTCGCCGGACGGCGTGGGGTGAGGGTCCAGGGTCGCCTTGCGCGCGCCGAGCCGGGGCACGGCGGCAAGCAGCATCCGCGTATACTCTTCGGCCGGGGCGTGGAAGATCTGGTGGGCCGGCCCGGTCTCGACCATCGCGCCGCCATTCATGACGATGACCCGGTCGGCCATCTCGGCGACGACGCCCATGTCATGGGTGATGAGGATGACGGCGGTGCCGAAGTCCTTCTGCAGGCTGCGGATCAGTTCGAGGATCTGGGCCTGGACGGTGACGTCGAGGGCGGTGGTCGGTTCGTCGGCGATCAGCACCTTGGGACCGCCGGCAATCGCCATGGCGATCATCACCCGCTGGCGCATGCCGCCAGAGAGTTCGTGCGGATACTGGCGGAGACGCCGCTCCGGCTCCCCGATCCGCACCGCGTCGAGCGCCTTGACGGCGAGCTTGCGCGCCTCGGCCGCCGGCATCGGCCGGTGGACGCGGATCGCCTCGGTCAGCTGGTGGCCGATCGACAGCACCGGGTTGAGCGAGGTCATCGGTTCCTGGAAGATCATCGCGATGTCGGCGCCGCGGACCTTGCGCATCTCGCGCTCGCTGAGGGCGGCGAGATCGCGGCCGGCGAGGCGGATCGATCCGCCGGCGATTCGCGCCATCGGCTCGGGCAGGAGCCGCATGATCGAAAGCGCGGTCATCGACTTGCCGGAGCCGGATTCGCCGGCGATGCAGAGCGTCTCGCCGGCCGAGACGTCGAAGCTCAGGCGGTCGACGACGATGCGCCGGCCCTCCGGTGTCGCGACCTCGGTGACGAGGTCACGGACCGAAAGGACCGGGCTGTCAGGTGCGGCAGGGTTATCCGGCATCGATCCGATCGAAAGCAAGAGATGGGCCGGGACGGCCGCGCGGGCCGCCCCTTGCCACCCTAATCGAGAACCAGCCGCGGGAAATAGAAGGAAACGACCCAGTTCGGCATGTCGACGATCTCGCTGACCCGAAGGTCGCCGCAGACCGAGCAGAGCATGTAGGCCTCGACCGGCTTTATGGCGTGGCGGCCGCACAGAAGATCGATCATCTGGCTGACCGCCGAACGGGCGCCCTCCATCAGGTCTGGGCCGATCCCGGTCGTCACCTCGTAGCCCTTGCCGTCGAGATGGCGGCTGACCGGGCCCGGCGTGGTGAAGCGCGGTGTCGCCAGGTTCGCCTGCTTGATGAGGTCGAATTCGAGCACGACGCTCATCGGGCTCTCGATCGCGGTGCCGCAGACCTCGCCGTCACCCTGGGCGGCGTGGGTGTCGCCGACCGAGAAAAGGGCGCCCGCGACCTCGACCGGCAGGTAGAGCTCCGTTCCGGCGGCGAGGTCGCGGACATCCATGTTGCCGCCGACCCGGCGCGGCGGGATGACGGAATGGAGACCGGGTTCGGCCGGGGCAAGCCCGATGGTGCCGGGGAAGGGCTTCAACGGCACCCTGCCGACCGGCGAATAAGCGGCCGGCCCCATCCCGACCCGGTCATAGGTCCAGACATGGAGCGCCGGATCCGGGAACTGGTCGGCGAGCAGCCCGAAGCCGGGGATATTCGCTGTCCAGCCCCAGCCCGAAGGCTGGAACTGGTGGATCGTCACCTTCAGCGCGTCGCCCGGCTCGGCCCCATCGATGAAGACGGGGCCGGTGACCGGATTGACCTTTTCGAAGTCGATATCGGGGACGTCGGCGACTGTGCTGTCCTTCGACAGCTGGCCGCCGGAGGCGTCCGGGCATTCGAATTCGATGATCGTCCCCGGGGCGACGGTCATGACGGGCGGGATCGAATGATCCCACCCGAAATGATGATGCGCCTCGTGGATGGTGTGTTGAGGCTTATTCTGCATCTGTCACGGACACCGCATCGTAGTGGACGGGGATGTGGACCGGATCGACATAGAGTGCGTCGTCGCCGGCCATGCGGGCCGAGCGGATGGTGAAGCGCTGTTCGTTGAACACCGGCACCCACGGCGCGTCGTCCATCACCTTGAGGAAGATCTCGCCCCACAGCTTCTCGCGCTCCGCCTTCTTCGCCGGGTCGGTCATCGCGTCGGCCTCGGCCGCCATCTTGTCGAGGTCCTCGTTGCAGTACCACGACCAGTTCCAGCCGCCCTGGACGGCGCCGGCGCAGCCGAGGATCGGGCCGTAGAAGTTCGACGGATCGGGGAAGTCGGCGATCCACGCCATGCCGCCCGACCAGATCATCGGCGCGGTGCCGTTGCCGCCGGCGTCGATGACGTTGGCCTGGGCCAGCGACTTGATGTCGGCCTTGATGCCGATCGCCGCGAGATCCTGCTGGATCGCCTGGGCGATGCGCGGGTTGGGGTCGGTGTTCATGACGTAGAGCTCGGTCTCGAACCCGTCGCCGACGCCGGCCTCGGCGAGCAGGGCCTTGGCCTTTTCCGGATCGTAGGGGTAGCCCTCGTAGTCCTTGACATAACCCGGCATCGACGGCGGCAGGGGCTGGTTGGCCGGCACCGCGCGGTTGTTGATGATGCGGACGATCCGGTCCTTGTTGATCGCCATGTTGACCGCCTGGCGCACCTTGACGTCGTCGAAGGGCTTGGTGTTGACGTTCATGGTGATGTAGCCGGTGTGGAGCTGACCGCCCTCGACGATGCGATCCTTGTATTCGGGATCGTCCTTGACCTGGAGGAACTGGGCCGGCGGGATGCCGTCGCCGGGGATGTCGACCTCGCCGTTCTTCAGCCGCAGCAGCGCCACCGTCGGCTCCTGGCCGACCTCGAAGGTGATCTTGTCGAGATTCGGAACGCCCGGCTTCCAGTAGTCCTTGTTCCTCTCGAAGACGAGACGCTGGCCGAGCGTCCATTCGGTCAGGTTGTAGGCGCCGCTGCCGACCGGGTGCTTGCCGAAGTCGGCGCCCCATTTCTCGACTTCCTCCTTGGGCACGACATGGGCGAAGTTGATCGCCATCACATGCAGGAAGGTGGCGTCGGGCCGCGACAGCTCGAACTTGACGGTCAGCGGATCGACGACGGTGATGCCGGACAGGCTGTCGGCGGCACCGCTCGACATCTCGTCATAGCCGACGATCGAGCCGAAGAAGCCGGCGCCGGGGCTCTGGGTCGCGGGATTGACCACGCGCTCGATGGAATATTTGACGTCGTCAGCCGTCACCTCGCGACCATTGGCGAACTTGACGCCGGGACGGATCTTGAAGGTGAAGGTCTTGCCGTCGGGAGAGATGTCGTAGCTCTCGGCGAGATCGGGGATCAGCTCGGTAGTGCCGGGCTTGTAGTCCATCAGCCCGTCGAACAGGCTCTTGATCATCGACCAGTTCTGCCAGTCGTAGCCGATCGCCGGGTCGAGGGTGGAGACGTCATCCTTGTAGGTGACGACGATTTCGCCGCCGGCCTGGGCGATCATCGGCGTCAGGCCGAGCCCCAGTGCGGCGAAGCCGGTCAGGATAAGTCGCTTCATCATTGTGCTCCTTCTTCCTTTTCTTTGCGCGAAGTCCGGGACCCGACCTTTGCGGCCTTGGGATCGGACGGTGGTTTTCCTCACCTCAGTTTGATGCGCGGATCGATCAGCGGTGCGATCAGATCCGCGACGAGATTGCCGATGACGATGGCGCAGGCCGAGACCAGCGTGACGCCCATGATGATCGGGATGTCGACACGCTGGATCGCCTGCCAGGCGAGCTGGCCGATGCCCGGCCAGCCGAAGACGCTTTCGACGACGACGATGCCGCTCATGAAATAGCCGATGTCGATGCCGATCATCGCGACGATCGGCAGGATGGCGTTGGGCATGGCATGGACCGCCATGACGGTGGTCGGCCCGAGGCCCTTGGCCTTCGCGGTGCGGATGAAATCCTGGCGGAGCACGTCGATCATGCTCGACCGCATCATCCGCGAATACCAGCCGGCGCCAAGGATGCCGAGAGTGATCGACGGCAGGACGAGATGCGAGAAGGTGCCGTAGCCGCCGATCGGGAACCAGCCGAGATAGACCGCGAAGACGTAGAGCAGCAGGATGCCGACGACGAATTGCGGCGCCGAGACCGCGACGAAGGAGACGACCATCAGCGACTGGTCGATCCGCCCGCCGCGACGCATGGCGGCGAAGAGGCCCATGGTCAGGCCGATGGCGAGTTCGCAGAAGATCGCGCCGACCATCAGGAGCAGCGTCGCCGGCAGCCGCGAGGCGATCAGCGTGATGACCTCGGTCTTCTGGAGATAGGAGCGGCCGAGGTCGAGATGGAGCAGCCCGTCGAGGTAGCGGCCATACTGGATGTAGAGCGGCTGGTCGAGGCCGAGCTGCTGGCTGATGTTCTTGACCGTCTCGACGGTGGCGCTGCGGCCGGCGATCTGGCGCGCCGGGTCGGCCGGCAGGATGTAAAGCAGGACGAAGGTGATGAAGGTGACGCCGAGCAGGATCAGCGCCGCCTGGATCAACCGCCGGACGAGATAGGCCGCCATCAGTAGCGCCCCTTCTGCGTCGGATCGAGGATGTCGCGGAGGGCGTCGCCGACGAGGTTGAAGCCGAGCGCCAGCAGGATGATCGCGACGCCGGGGAAGAAGACCAGCCACGGCGCGGTGGTGAAATAAGTCTGGCTCTCGTAGATGATGTTGCCCCAGCTCGGGATCGGCGGCTGGACGCCGATGCCGAGGTAGCTGAGCGTCGCCTCGAGCAGCACCGTGGTCGAGATGCCGAGCGTCGCCCAGACCATGATCGTCGGCAGGAGATGCGGCAGGATGTGGCGCAAGAGGATGCGGGCGCGGCCGGCACCCATCGCCGATTCCGCCTCGACGAAATCGCGCTCCGCCAGAGACCGCGTCTCGGTGTAGGTGACCCGGGCGATCTGGGTCCAGTTGACCATGGCGATGACCAGCGCGACGATCCACAGGCTGGGCTGGAAGATCGCCGCCAGCACGATGGCGAGGAGCAGCGCCGGGAAGGCCATCATCAAGTCGGTGAAGCGCATCAGCACGGCGCTGACGATGCCGCCGAAGAAGCCGGCTGTGACCCCGACCATCGCCCCGGTGGCGACTGCGATGCCGTTGGCGACGATGCCGATGATCAGTGAGGTGCGGGCGCCGTAGAGGAGGCGCGAGAAGAGATCGCGGCCGAGGAGGTCCGTGCCGAGCAGGAAGGTCGAGTCCGGCGGCAGCGGCGCGCCTTCTAGCGTCAGCCCCTCGAAGAGTTGCTCGTCGGGCGGGAAGGGGGCGATCAGCGGCGCGAAGATTGCCGCCAGCACGACGACGAGGATGACGATCAGCCCGAAGAGCGCCAGCGGCCGTCGCGACAGACGGACGAGCACCGTCCCGAGCCGCGCGCCGGCCCCCGGCGTCATGGCGGCCCCCTCAGGCACTGTCGCGAGCGTCATCAGCGGTTCCTTATCGGGCGATCACCGCCCGCGCCACCACGGGACGGCGGCGGAGCCGGGCGCGAAGGTCCTCGATTTCAATCGGCCTGACGTCAATCAACTTGAACCGACATTCCCCATATGAACCCTAGTTTCTAGCGGGACGATAGCCTTCGTGGCCGCCCCGGGCAATGTTGAGCGCGGTGCGACGGGGTATTCGCCTAGGGAGCGCCAGCAGACCCCCGATCTCCTTGAAGACTTCGCCGGATGCCGGCGGCCGGGCCGGACGGTCGGTCTGCGCGCTGCGCTTGGACTCTCACCCATTGTGCAACCGATGGCAGGACGGCCATCCCTGCCCGACAGGCTTGTCGAATCGCGTACAGTCCGACCATCGGCAGCGGCTTTGATGGACGCTGACGTATCATCTTGAACCGGAACCGGAGGCGATGACGAAACCCGAAATCCTGCACCCGGCCGCCGCCCGGCTCGCCGAGGCGGCTCTCTGGCATGCGGCGACCCGCACCATCTTCTGGCTCGATCTCGCCGAGCGCACGATCTGGCGCCACGATCCCGAGAGCGGCGGGACGACGACGGCCCAGGTCGACCTGCCGGTGCAGCTCGGCGCGCTCATTGCCACCAGCGATCCGTCGCGTCTCCTCGTCTCGGCCGGCAACGGCATCTCGGTGATCGGCCTCGACGGCACGGTCGAACGCAACCTCGCCGATCCCGAGGGCGGTCGCGACCAGATCGCCTATAACGACTGCAAGATGGACCGGTTTGGCCGGCTGTGGATCGGCACCCATCATCTGCCCGAGACCGAGCCGCGCGGCGTACTGTGGTCGCTCGCGCCGGACGGTCCGGCGCGGATCGCCGACGCCGGCTTTGCGGTCTCGAACGGACCGGCGGTCTCGCCGGACGGACGCCTGCTTTATTTCAACGACAGCGTCGGCCGCCGCACCTTCGTCTATGATCTCGATCCCGACGATCCGCTGCCGCGCAACCGGCGCCTGTTCGTCGAACATGACGTCGGCCTTCCCGACGGCGCGACGGTCGATGCCGAGGGCGGCCTGTGGATCGCCTTCTGGGGCGGTGGCCGCGTCGCCCGCTTTTCGCCGACCGGCGGGGTCACCGACACGATCGCACTGCCTTGCCCGAACGTCACCTCCGTCGCCTTCACCGGTGACGACCTTGCCACCCTGGTGATCACCACCGCGCGCGAGGGGATGAGCGATGAGGAACTCGCCGCTCATCCCGAGGCCGGCCACGTTTTTGCCTGCGTGCCGGGTCAGATCGGACTGGCGGAGCCCCTGTTCGATCTGCGATGATCGCGCCTCAGGAAAAGACGCTGCCCACCGTTTCGAAGGGGCGCCAGCAGGGACGAAAACCGATGGATTTCTCAAGACCGCGCCCGCGGATCTCCGGCTCCGTGCCGCAGCTCAAGGTGACCGACATCATCTGCCGTGTCCTGCTCGCCCCCGACTACGATGTCACCATGACCTCGTCGGCACAGGACAGTATCGTGGTGATCGTCGAGACCGACGCCGGCATCACCGGCATCGGCGAGACCGACGCCAATCCCTGGACGGTCAAGGCCTGTATCGAGGCGCCCGGCACCCACACGATGGGCCTGTCGCTGCGCGACATGGTGATCGGGGCCAATCCGTTCGACATCCCCGAGATCTGGGAGCGGATGTATCTCGGCTCGGCGATGAACGGCCGGCGCGGCATGGTCATCCACGCCATGGGGGCGATCGAGATGGCGCTGTGGGATATCTGCGGCAAGGCGGTCGGCCAGCCGGTGCATCAGCTTCTCGGCGGCGCCCAGCGCGACCACATCGTCCCCTATGCCTCGCTGCAGCCGGCCGGCCATGCCTTCGCCGAATATCGCGATGCCCTGGTCGCCTCGGCGCTCGACGCCAAGGCGCTCGGCTTCCGCGCCATGAAGACCGAAGTGACGATGAACGGTCCCTACGCCCATTGCGGCATGAAGGAATCCTACGACCGCCACACCGAGGTGGTGGCGGCGGTGCGCGAGGCGATCGGCCCCGACATCGTGCTGATGGTCGATGTCCAGTATCTGTGGGAAGACGCCGATACCTGCCTGTCGGTGATCAGGGACTGGACCGACTTCAATCCCTATTTCGTCGAAACGCCGCTCTGGCCCGACAATATCGAGGAGCATGCCAGGCTCGCCGAGATGTCGCCGATCCGGATCGCATCCGGCGAGTGGCTGTCGACCCGCTTCGAATTCCGCGAGCTGATCGAGCGCGGCCATATCGGCGTCGCCCAGCCCGATGTCGGCCGGGTCGGCGGCATCGGCGAGGCCAAGGTGGTGTGCGACATGGCGGGCGAGCACGGCCTGCCGATCGTCCCGCATTGCTGGAAGACCGGCATCTCGATTTCGGCGACGGCGCATCTCGCATTCGTCGTGCCGCATTGCGCCTTCATCGAATACCTTCCGCCGGCGCTCTGCGTCGAGCGGCTGCGCCGTGAACTGGCGGAGGAGGATCTGGCTTTCGAGGACGGCCGCATCGCGCTGCCGACCAAGCCCGGCCTCGGGGTCGAACTGAACCCGGAGGCGATCGCCGCCTATACCGTCGCCTGAGCCGCGCCTGGCCGGCGGCGAAAGGCCGCCATCGGCGATCGGAAGATCGTGAAGCCGGACCGGATCAGGGCGCGAACAGGGTGCGTCCGTCCGGCGCCAGCCGCATGACCTTGTCGGGGTCGAGATCGACGCCGAGCCCCGGCCGGTCGGGGATCGCCAGGTAGCCGTCCTCGTCGACCACGAAAGGTGTGACGGTGATGCCGTCGACATAGGCGGAGCCGCCGATGAACTCGACGAAGTCGCAGGTCGGGAAGGCTGTGGAGAGCTGCAGGTCGGCCGCCAGCCCGAGCGCGGTGTTCCAGCCGTGGCCGATGTAGCGGACGCCGAATTCGTTGGCCATCCAGGCGATCCGGCGCTGCTCGCTGATGCCGCCGACCTTGGTGACGTCGGGCTGGACGATATCGAGCGCGCCCTGGACGAACCACGGCCGGAACGACTGGCGGCGGGTCAGGGTTTCGCCGGTGGCGATGTCGACCGGGCTTTCGCGCCGGAGCAGGACGAAATCCTCGATCGCTTCCTGGTTGAGCGGCTCCTCGAACCAGTAGACATCGTGGCGGGCGAGCATCTCGGCGGTGCGCAGCGCCCATTTGAAGCCGTGCGGCCAATAGGCGTCGCTGCCGCCGGCGTCGACCATCAGCGCCGCCTCGGGTCCGGCCGCGTCGCGGGCGGCGGCGACGATCGCCTCGTCGAGGCCGGCATCGTTGCGCCGCCCGAACGGACCCCAGCCGATCTTGTAGGCGTTGAAGCCGCGGCTGCGGAACCGCTCGACCTCGGCCCGCATCGCATCCGGCTCGTCCATCAGCAGCGAGCAATAGGGCCGGACCCGTTCCCGGTAGCGACCGCCGAGCAGGCGCCCGACCGGCTGGCCGGTGGCCTTGCCGAGAATGTCCCAGAGCGCGATATCGATGCCGCTGATCGCGTGGGTGAGGGTGCCGCCCATGCCCATCCAGAAGGTGTTCTGGAACAGCTTCTCGCTGACCCGTTCGGGTTCGAGCGCGTTTTCGTTGCGATAAAGCGGCTCCAGCACGTCGAGAGCCGCGGCGACCAGTTTGTGGTTGGTGAAGACGCTGCCATAGCCGGAAATCCCTTCGTCGGTATGGACCGCGATCAGGGTGTGGACGCTGTCGTCCGGCCGCAGCTCCTCGCTCCAGCCGCCCTTCGGTGTCTCGCCGACGAGCCCGGCTGACTTGATGGAATGAATGCGCATAAAAGGACTTTCCTGGCTTTTCGCCTTCAGAAGGTGGCGGACACGCCACCGTCGACCAACAGGATCTGGCCGGTCACGTAGCACGCGTCGTCGGAGCAGAGGAAGAAGGCCGGCCCGGCGATATCCTCGGGCAGGCCCGGCCGCCCGAGCAGGATGCGGCCATATTTCAGATAGATGTCCTTGAACCAGTCGGTCTCGTGCTCGTGGCCCGAACCGTCGGGCAGGAGCGCCATCCGGGTGTCGATGAACCCCGGTGCGATGGCGTTGACGGTGATACCATCGGCGCCGAGGTCGCAGGCCGCCGCCCGGGTGAAGTTGACCACCCCGCCCTTTGCGGTCGCGTATGGGATGCATTCGCGCTGGCCGCGCACGCCCATGATCGAGGCGATGTTGACGATCCGTCGCCCTTCCTTCGCCGCCCGGATCAGCGGCAGGAACATCAGCGAGGTCCGGACAGCGCCATCCTGGTTGATGTCGATGACGTGGCGATAGTGATCCATCGTCATGCCGTCGAGCGGCGTCATGTCGAGGATGCTGGCGCAGTTGACGACGATCGCGCAGGCGCCATGGGTGGTCTCGACGTGCTTGGCCAGGTCGGCGACCGAATCGTCGCTGGCGATATCCACCATTGCCGCCTCGGCCGAGCCTCCGGCCACGGTGAGTTCGGCCGCGAGCTTCTCGGCGGGGGCGACGTCGATGTCGGCGACGATGACATGGGCGCCTTCCATCGCCAGCCGCCTGGCGATCGCCGCGCCAATGCCGCGGCCGCTACCGGTCACCAGCGCAGTCCGGCCGAGGAGGCGCCGCGCCGCGGCGCTCCGGTCGGCGCCGGCTGTCGATTCGCTCATCTCGGTTCCTTGTCTGTGACCGCGATCACGTCGAAACGACCGCGTAGTTGTCGGGGATCTTCAACACCGCCGGCTCGCCCGCGGTATAGGGACCGGCGATGTCCTGGCTCGGCATCAGGCAGACGATACTCAGATCGGCCGCTGAATCCGGCACGAATTTCAGCCGGGTCTGCGGGCCGCCGAACAGGATGTCCGAGACCCGCCCCGGCACCACCCGACCGTTCTGGCCGGCGGTCGCGGCGCCAGGGTCGATGGCGACGATCTCCGGTCGCACCGCCACGACGCAGGCGGCGCCGTCGGTGACCTTCTGATCGCTCGGCACGGCGAAATCGCCGATGGCGGTGCGGGCCATCGCCTCGGTGCCCGACACCATGATGTGGCCGGGCAGCAGGTTGTTCTCGCCGAAGAAGCCGGCGACGAATGGCGTGCGCGGCCGGTAATACAGGTCTGTCGGCGTCGCGATCTGCTCGATCTTGCCGGCATTCATCACCGCGATCCGGTCGGCGACGGCGATTGCCTCGCTCTGGTCGTGGGTGACGAAGATGAAAGTGATCTTGAGCTTGCGCTGAATGGCCTTGAGCATCTCCTGCATCTGCTGGCGGAGATTGGCGTCGAGGGCGGCCAGCGGCTCGTCGAGAAGGATCAGCTTCGGCTCGCAGATCATCGCCCGCGCCAGCGCCACCCGCTGCCGCTGGCCGCCGCTGAGCTGGCTCGGAAAGCGGTCCTCGAGGCCATCCAGTTCGACGGTCTTGAGGATGTTGATCACCCGGTCGCCGATCTCGGTGCGCGGGCGGTGGCGGACGCTCAGCCCGAACGCGACGTTCTGGCGAACCCGCATGTGCGGGAACAGCGCGTAATCCTGGAACACCGTGTTGCAGGGCCGGCTGAAGATCGGCATGTCGGTGATATCCAGCCCGTCGAGCAGGATGCGGCCGCTGGTCGGCTGGGCGAAGCCGCCGACCAGGCGCAGAAGCGTCGTCTTTCCCGAGCCGGACGGGCCGAGCAGGGTCAGGAACTCGCCCTCCGGCACATGCAGGTCGGTCGGGGCGAGGGCGGCGAAGTCGTCATAGGTCTTGCTGACCCCGTTGAGGACGAGGCTGCCGCGCTCGCCGCTAGGCGCGGGATCGGCAACTGTCATCGTGTCCCGCCGTGGCACGGCCAATCGTAACGTCCCGCCACTCGTCCGGTCTCCTTGCCGCTCGGCCCCGAATGCTGTATACAGTATAATCTGAGAACGCGGAGGCAAGCCAATTTTGGTTCGATCGACGCTCTTCGTCAAAGAAGACGGTGGTCCCCCGAATGGGGAGATCGCTGCGGACGAGACTTTCGGGCGTCGGCTCGATCGTCTGGAACCGCGACGGCGGCTGGCCGACAGGGTATCAGATAACCTCATCCGCGGCATCGCCTCCGGCCGGCTGCCGCCCGGCGAGCGCTTGATCGAGACCGAGATCGCCGACGATCTTGGCATCAGCCGGATCCCGCTTCGCGAAGCGCTGTCCGTCCTCGAGAGCCAGGGGATCATCATCGCCGACGCCCACCACCGCCGGCGCGTGGTGTCGTTCGACAACATCCGCGTCGTGCAGGTCTGCACCACCCGGCTTACCCTCGAGCGGCAGGCGGTGAAGGAGGCGGCACGGACCTTTCGCCGCGATCCGTCGCGGATCGCCGCGCTCGATGCGGTGATCGCCAGGATGAAGACGACGATCGAGGGGGACGCCGATCCGCTCGCGATCAACCAGAACGACGTCGACTATCACACCGAGGTCTATGCCGCGACCGACAATCCCTGCCTTCAGGTCCTGTGGGAAACGCTGTCGCGCCACGTCGCGATCGTCTTCGCGCTGGAGACCTTCGAGCGGATCGATCCGGTGCAGAACCTGGAGCAGCATCAGCGGCTCCGGGACATGCTGCTGGTCGGCGACGGCGACGCGCTCGACGCGGAAATCGAAGATCACATCATGAGGTACCTCAAAGAGGCGACCTAGCCTTCGTCAGTCCTGCTGGCCTTCGGGCTGGGTCGCATACACCAACCGAAGGAGTGTCCAATGTCGTTCAGACCAACCCGACGTACCGTTCTCTCCGGCGCCGTTGCAATGGGAGCCGTCGCCGCCCTGCCGTTCCGCGCCCGCGCCGAAGGCACGCTCCGCATGCTGACCTGGGAAGGTTATGCTGAAGACGACTGGGTCAAGGAATTCGAGGAGGCGACCGGCGCCACCGTCAATATCAGCTATGCCGGCAGCGTCGACGAGATGTTCGCCAAGATGGCAAGCTCGAAGGGCGCCGACTTCGATCTGGTCGCGGTCGACACCAGTTCAGTGCCGCGCTACATCGACGCCGGCCTGATCCAGCCGGTCGACCTGACCAAGCTCAAGAATTTCGACAACCTGCTGCCCGAGTTCCAGGCGGTGAAGGAACTCCAGCACGACGGCAAGAACTACGGCGCGCCGTTCGCCTGGGGTTCGATCGGGCTGATCTACGATACCGAATTCTTCAAGGACAATCCGCCGGATTCCTGGGCCACCCTGTGGGATCCGGCGCTCGAGGGCCGGCTCATTGCGCTCGACGATGCCAACAACAACATCGTCACCGCGGCGCTCTATCTCGGCTACGAGGACCCCTACAATCTCACCGACGCGCAGTTTGCCGAGATAAAGGACAAGCTGATCGAGATGAAGCACCTTCTCGCGACCTATTATTCCGGCTTCGATGAAGGCGTCGAGATCTGGAAGCAGAACGCGATCGTCGCCAACCTGGCGATGGGCGAGTTCCAAGCCCAGAAGATGCTCGATCAGAACATGCCGATCAAATACATCATCCCGAAGGAAGGGGCGATCGGCTGGCTCGATTGCCTGCTGCTCTCCGCCGGCGCCGAAAATCCCGGCCTCGTCTACGATTGGATCGATTTCGTGCTGCAGAAGAAGATCGGCAAGGTGCTGACGGAGAAGAATGCCTACGGCAACACCACCAGCACGACGCCCGGCATGGAATACGCCGCTCGTTTGAGCTGGCTGCAGCCGCCGGAAGATTTCAACAAGCGCATCGCGCTGTGGAACGAAGTCAAGGCGGCCCTCTAACCCCTTCCCGCTTACCAGAGCACATAGAGAGCCGGGTCCGACTATTCGGGCCCGGCGAGTGCTGAACGAGTCCCTCATGAAGATCACCGACGTCGAAATCCACGTCCTGCTCGCCCCGAACATGGACCCGTCACAGACATCGTCCGCCCAGGACGATCTCGTCGTCATCATCCATACCGACGAGGGCGTTACCGGTCTCGGCGAGAGCGACGTCAATCCGTGGATGGCCAAGGCCGCCCTGACGTCGCCGGGAACCCACACCATGGGGCTCTGCATCAAGGAGATGCTGATCGGCTCCGACCCGTTCGACATCGCCGGGATCTGGGACCGGATGTACAAGGGCACGGCGATGAACGGCCGCCGCGGCCTGGTGATTCACGCGATGGGCGCCGTCGACATGGCGCTGTGGGATCTCAAGGGCAAGGCGCTCGGCAAGCCGGTCTGGGAACTGCTCGGCGGCAAGGGCCAGGACAAGGTCTATCCCTATGCCTCGCTGCTGCCGGCCGGCAACAGCTACGAGGAATACTGCGATGCGCTTCTCGAAAACGCGCTCAAGGCGAAGGCCCTCGGCTTTCGCGCGATGAAGCTCGAAGTCATCATGAACGGGCCCTATGCCCATGGCGGCATGCGCGAATCCTACGACCGCCATACCGAACTGGTCGCCACCATCCGGCGGGCGGTCGGCCCCGAGCCGACGCTGATGGTCGATGTCGGCTATCTCTGGCCGGATGCGAAAACCTGCCTCGACGTCATCGCCGACTGGAAGGAGTTCGACCTCTTCTTCCTCGAGACCCCGGTCTGGTCCGACGACACCGAGGAACTCGCAAAGGTCGCCGAGGCGGCGCCGATGAAGATCGCGGTCGGCGAATGGCTTGCCACCCGCTACGAATTCAAGGAACTTATGGACATCGGCAAGGTCCAGGTGGCGCAGCCCGATGTCGGGCGCGTCGGCGGGCTGTCCGAAGCGAAGATTGTCTGCGACATGGCGGCCGAACGCGGCGTGACCATCGTTCCCCACTGCTGGAAGACGGCGATCTCGATCTCCGCGACCGCCCATCTTGCCTTCAATACCCCGCACTGCGCCTTCATCGAGTATCTGCCGCGGGAGCTCTGCTTCGAGACGCTGCGGCGCGAGCTCGCCGACGAGGATCTCGCCTTTTCCGACGGCGCGCTGTCGCTGCCGACGCGGCCGGGCCTCGGGGTCGTGCTGAACCGGGAGGCGCTCCAATCCTTCACCGTCGCATGAGAAGCTGATGCCGCGCACGGCCAACGCCCCGTCCGGATCCGAACCGCGCCGGGCGGGAAATTCCGGCGCCGGCCTGCTCACCCTGTTCGTCTGGCTGGCGCCGATCGTCTTCGTCGCCATCCCGATCGCGGCGTTCTTCTTCTTCAGCTTCTGGACCAAGGTCGACAACGACTTCGTCGCCGACCTCACCGTCGACAACTACATCCGCTGGTGGTCCGACCCGATCTATCTCAAGGTCTTCGGGATCACCCTGGAGATCGCGATCGGGGTCGCGGTGCTCGATCTGCTCGTCGGCTACCCCGCCGCCTATCTGGTGACGCGGGCGCGCGGCTCGTGGCGCGGTGTCATGCTCGCGCTTCTCGTCGCGCCGCTGTTCATGAGCTACATCATCAAGCTCTATGCGCTCCGCAGTCTGCTCGGCGGCAACGGCTACCTGAAACGGATGGCCGACGCGATCGGCATCGACCTGCCGGTCAGCGCGCTCTTGTTCAATCAGCAGGCGGTGTTCTTCACCATGGTGCTGGTCTATCTGCCCTTCGTCGTGCTGCCGGTCTATGCGAGCCTGGTCAACGTGCCGGAGAGCCTGGTCCATGCCGCGGCCGATCTCGGCGGCCGGCCGGGCCAGACCTTCTGGCGGGTGATCTTTCCGCTCAGCCTGCCCGGCACCGCGATCGGCGGCATGTTCGTCTTCGTGCTGGCGCTCGGCGATTTCGTCACCCCCCAGATGGTCGGCGGCACCCGCGGCTTCACCTATGGCAAGCTGGTCTGGAGCCAGTTCGGCCTCGCCTATGAATGGCCGTTCGGCGCCTCGATGGCGGCGCCCATCCTGGTGGTGTCGCTGGCCGTGGTCGCACTCGCCACCTGGATCAGCCGCAGGGCAGGGGTGTCGCTGTGAGCCGGGTCGAACGCATCGTCCTGTTCCTGCTTTCGCTGCTGTTCGCGGCGCTGCTCTTCGCCTTGCTGGCGCCGGTGGTGATCGTCGTGCTGGGGTCGTTCTATCTCGACAACTTCGGCAACTTCGATTTCTCGGCGCCGACGCTGCAATGGTATGCCGGCGTCTTCGACAATCGCCAGGTGGTCGAGGCGATGATCAATACCGGGATCGTCGGCTTCGGCGCGGTGTTCGCGGCGATCGTCTTCGCGATCCTGATCGCGCTCTACCAGTTCTGGGCGATCCGGCGGGCGGCGCTGGTCCTCGACCTCCTGATCGTCCTGCCCTTCGTGCTGCCGCCGCTGGTGGTCGGCCTGTCGCTGCTGGTGTTCCTCCGCCAGATCGGCGTGCCGACCGGGCTTGCCGCGGTGATCATCGGCCATTCGCTGTTCGTGCTCGCCATCGTCTACCGGCTGATCCACAACCGGCTCGTCCAGATGGGGCACAGCCTGATCGAGGCGGCGATGGATCTCGGCGCGACGCCGATGCAGACCTTCTGGCGGGTCATCCTGCCGCAGATCAGCGGCGCCATCGGCGTCGCGGCGATTCTCGCCTTCACCCTGTCCTTCGACGAGACGCTGATCAGCCTGTTCCTTGTCGGCGACCAGAATACGCTGCCGATCATGCTGTGGGCGATGATGCGGACCGGCTTCTCGCCGTCGATCAACGCGCTGGCGACGCTGATCCTGACGACCTCGCTGCTGTTGATCTGGCTGGTCACCCGCCGGAGCAGCGCGCGCGTCGCCGCCGGGGAGAATTGAGCGGCGGCCGCGAACGCTGCTCAACCGGCCGACGAGGCGCCGAGCCAGCTGAAGGATTTTGCGAGGAAGGCCGTGCCGTCCGTCCGTGGCCACTCGCCGTGAGCGACGATGACGCGCTGGCAATTCCAGGCAAGCACCTTGTCGCGCGCCCGGCGGGCCGGTCCGCGGTTGATGAACGACAGTCGCCACTCCAGGGGGGCCTTGGCCTGTTTCTGGGTCAGGCCATCGAGCCGCGCGACGAAGCGCCACCATCCCCAATGTTCCTTCAGGAATCGATCGCTGAAGGTCTGGATCAGGTCGGCGACGATAGCGGTGGACGAGGGACGGTGAAGGAACACGAT
Organism: uncultured Alphaproteobacteria bacterium; assembly: GCA_963812275.1. Lineage (GTDB taxonomy): Bacteria > Pseudomonadota > Alphaproteobacteria > Rhizobiales > Kaistiaceae > Bauldia. The sequence continues at coordinate 22,977 of CAWEUQ010000024.1, forward strand.
CTCGTCCAGGGCGAACGAACCGCGAAACCACGCCTGATCGATGTCGGGGAGCCACTCGGCCGGTGGGGTGTCCCGCAACGGTTCGCGGAAGGTCAGGTCGGCGCGCTTGCGGATCGTCGATTGCGGTCCCCACAATTGGGCGTCCGGATAGGCGGCCTGCCAGTCCTGCAGGTAGAGGTGATGGAGCTTGTTGGGGCTGACGAGATGGCGGACCGGCCCGAGGCCATCGACCTCGGCGCGCAAGTCCGGCACGAGCCTGACCGGCGACCACACCCATAGCCCGCCGTCTTCCAGCCGGGCGATGACCGAGCGCGTCGGGTAGGGGACGCCATAGAAGCTGACGATTTCGCCCTCGGCGATCCAGAGGGCATCATGGACCTGCTCAAGCATCGTCCCAGTCTAGCCGATCCTCCGTTCTGCGGGAACGCGGAACGGTCCGGTGGCGAGAGGCCGAACGGCGGGACCATGCCGGGATGGGCTCACCAGCTTTCAAGACCTGTTCCGAGCCTTGCGCCCGATTGGCGTGCGGCCAGCAAACAGGTCCTTCTGGCGCGTGAGTGATTCAGAAAGGAAAGCCATCAACGCCCTGACCCGCGCCGTATGTCGCAGGTCGGGGTGGGTGAGGATCCAGAGTTCCATGTCGAGATGGGCGATGGTGTCGGAGACACGGACCAGCCGATCGTCGGCGTCGGCGAGGTAGCAGGGCAGGAGCGTCATCCCCATGCCCTCGGCGGCCGCGTTGAGCACGGCCAGCGTGGACCGGCTCTTGAACGCGGTTCGCCGTTCCGCGTGCTCCCGTTGTTTCCAGATCATCGGCACCAGCCAGGCGATCGTCCCGTCGAGGAGGCACCATGCGCGCTCCGGCAACGGCGTCTTTCCATTCCGCTCGAGGTAGCGCGGGCTCGAATAGAGGGCGAAGCGGAAGTCGCAGACCTTTCGGCCGAAACTGGTCTCCGGCGGCTTCGGCGTTGCGCGTATCGCGACCTCGGCTTCCCCGCGCGTCAGATCGAGGGACTCCGCGCCGGCTACGAGGTCGATCGAAACCTCGGGGTTGATCCGGCAAAACGCGGCGGCAATTCCCGGCACGATGTGGGTCGCGATGCCTTCCGAACAGGTCACCCGCACCCTGCCTTGCAGGCGCATGTCCTGGCCCAGGACTTCGCGGCCAAGGGCATGGAATTCGTTTTCGATGCGCTCGGCGTATCGCATCGCCAGTTCGCCGGCGTCAGTCATGAAGTAGCCGTGCGGATAGCGCTCGAAGAAGCGCACCCCGGTCTTTCCCTCGATGGCGTTGATCTTCCGAAAGACCGTGCTGTGATTTTGCCCAAGCGTTCTTGCGGCGCCGGAAAGGCTTTCCGCCCGGCAGATGGCGAGAATCACGGCGAGATCGTTCCACTCCAGCGCTCTGGTTTCGGCTGAAAGATCGCCAGCCGCATCGGCATTCATGACGAATCGGTCCTGTGCGTTTTTGCAAGCCCAGCTTTCAAAGATAGCGGATTTTTTCGCTCGAATGAACATGGGAGGCTTGCCTGCGTGATTGGCAAGGCAACGTCTGCCGACCACCCAGACAAAGGAGAACCACCATGATTGTCCAGATTGTGAAGTTCGAATCGGGCCTGAGCGAAGACGAGGCGCTTCAAGTGGCGGAAGAGCGCGTTCCCCGGTTCCGGGCGCTGCCCGGGTTGATCCAGAAGTATTACGTCAAGCTCGACCAGCCCAACCACTACGGCGGCATCTACATCTGGGACTCGGCCGAATCGCTGGCCGCCTACCGCGCGTCCGACCTCGCCGCCAGCATTCCCGCCGCCTACAAGGTCGTCGGCGCCCCGACGGTCGACGTTCATGACGCTCTCTTCAGTTTGCGGGATTGACCGATGGCCCGGCAATCTCGTCCCGTCGCGCTGGCCATCGTCGGCGCCTGGCGCCTGGTTTCGTTCGAAGTCCGGATCGACGATGGCGAGATTGCCTTTCCGTTTGGTGAGGATGCGCAAGGGGTCCTGATCTACACGGCTGGCGGGCGGTTTTCGGCGCAGGTCATGCGTCGCGACCGCCCGAAGGTCGCCAGCGGAGACCAGATGAGGAGCACACCTGAAGAAGCCGTCGCCAACTTTTTCGGCTGCGTTTCCTATTTCGGCGCCTACGACCTCGACGCCGACGGCGGCTATCTGGTCCACCGCGTCGAGGGATCTCTTTTTCCCAACTGGGAAGGCGCCGACCAGAAGCGTTTCTTCGCCTTCGCCGACGATTGCCTGAAACTCAGCACGCCGCCGATCCGGTGGGGCGGAGGAAAGGCGATCGCCGTCCTGGTCTGGGAACGCAGCCGATCCGGCGCCGCGGCGCGATGGCCTCAATCGACCGCCGCGTCGCCCCGGTAGAGCGCGGCATAGCGGGCGGCGCTTGCCGACCAGGAGACGTCGGCCTTCATGCCGTTCTTCTGCAGGCGCTGCCAGAGACCGGGGTCGCCGTAGAAGCCGATCGCCTTCAGCAGGGCCGCCTTCAAGGCTTCCGCCTCGACGGGAAAGAACTGGATGCCGGTGGCGACGCCGGCGTCGAGCGCCGCGATATTGGTGTCGATGATGGTATCGGCGAGGCCGCCGACCCGGGCGACGACCGGCACGCAGCCGTAGCGGATGCCGTAGAACTGGGTCAGTCCGCAGGGCTCGAAGCGCGAGGGGATGACAATCGCGTCGGCGCCGCCCTGGAGGAGATGCGACAGCGGCTCATGATAGCCGGTGACGATGCCGACCCGGCCGGGGTGCCGGCCGGCCGCCGCCCGCAGCATGGCCTCGATGCCGGGGTCTCCCGAGCCGAGCACGGCGAGCCGCGCGCCGGCGGCGACCAGCGGGTCGATGCATTCGCCGAGCAGGTCCATGCCCTTTTGCCAGGCAAGCCGGCTGACCACGCAAAACAGCATGCCGTCGTCTGCGGTCGAGGCCGAATGCCGTCTCGACTTCCCGCTTGTTGGCGGCCCGCGCCGTCAGTCGTTTCGCCGTGTATGGGCGGGCGAGATGGCTGTCGCTCTCCGGATCCCAGACGTCCGTGTCGATGCCGTTGACGATACCGGAAAGGACCGACCGGCGGGCGCGCAGCAGGCCGTCGAGGCCCATGCCGCCTGCCGGGGTGCAGATCTCCCCGGCATAGGTCGGGCTCACCGTGGTGATGGCATCGGCGCATTGCAGTCCGGCCTTGAGGTAGCCGACGCCGCCGTAATATTCGACACCGTCGATGGTGAACGCCTCCGGCGGCAGGCCGAGTTCCGGAAAGATCATCGAGTCGAACCGCCCCTGGAAGGCGATGTTGTGGATGGTCATCACGCTGCGGGCGGCGCGGCCCCTGGCGAAGCGGAGATAGGCGGGAACCAGCCCGGTCTGCCAGTCGTGGCAATGGACGACGTCGGGAACGAAGGCATCGAGGCCGCCGGTTCCGATATCGGCCGCCGCCCTGGCGAGGGCGGCGAAGCGCTTCCAGTTGTCCAGCCAGTCGTCGCCGTTGGCGTCGACATAGGGGTTGCCCGGCCGGTCGAACAGCTTCGGCGCGTCGAGGACGAGCAGGTCGAGTCCGCCGCCACTGCCGGCGAGGATACGGGCGCTTGTCCCGAACAGGTTCCTGTAGCGCCGGACCACCGATGCGCCGCCGCCGAGCTCGGCAATCACCTCCGGATAGCCCGGCAGCATGACCCGCATGTCGACGTCGTGATCGGCAAGCGCTGCCGGCAGCGCGCCGACGACATCGGCGAGGCCGCCCGTCTTGATCAGCGGAAAGGCTTCCGAAGCGACCGAGAGGACGGCGGTCATGTCACTTGGCCAGCCGGTCGATCATGCGCTGGGTGATCAGGCAAATCCCGTTCTCGGTCCGTCGGAAGCGCTCCCCGTCGCTCTTCGGGTCCTCGCCGACGACGAGCCCTTCGGGGATCCTGACGCCGCGATCGACGACCACCTTCTTCAACTGCGCCGATCGTCCGACATTGACGTAAGGCAGGATCACGCCCTCCTCGATGTTGGCGTAGGAATTGACCCGGACTCCGGTCGACAGCAGCGACCGGTTCACCTTGGAACCGGAGACGATGCAATCGCCGGCGACCAGCGAATCGACCGCCATGCCGCGCCTGCCCTCGCTGTTGTGGACGAATTTCGCCGGCGCCGTGAGTTCGGCATAGGTCCATATCGGCCAGCTGCGATCGTAAAGATCGAGCGCGGGGACGATATCGGTGAGATCGACACTCGCCTGCCAGTAGGCGTCGAGCGTGCCGACGTCGCGCCAGTAGGCTTCGGTCTCCTGGGCCGAGCGGACACACGACCCGCTGAAGCGATGGGCATAGGCGTTGCCGTTCTTGACGATGAAGGGGATCAGGTCCTTGCCGAAGTCATGGCTCGAATCCGGATCGGTGACGTCGCGTCGGAGCTGGTCGAACAGGAAGTCGGTTTCGAAGACGTAGATGCCCATCGAGGCCAGCGCCATGTCGGGCTTGTCCGGCATCCCCGGTGGATCGGCCGGCTTCTCCAGGAAGGAGACGATCCGGTCGGTCGCGTCGACATGCATGACGCCGAAGCCGACCGCCTCCATTCGCGGCACTTCGAGACAGCCGATCGTCACGTCGGCGCCGGACTCGACATGCTGCTGGAGCATCATCTCGTAGTCCATCTTGTAGATGTGGTCGCCGGCGAGGATGACGATGTGGCGCGGCGCATAGCTGGCGATGATGTCGATGTTCTGGAAGACCGCGTCGGCGGTGCCGGCGTACCACTGGCTCTCCGACACACGCTGGCTGGCGGGCAGGACGTCGAAGGATTCGTTCCGTTCCGGCCTCAGGAAATTCCAGCCGCGCTGGAGGTGGCGGATGAGGCTGTGCGCCTTGTATTGGGTGGCGACCGCGATGCGGCGGATGCCCGAGTTCAGCGCGTTGGACAGCGCGAAGTCGATGATCCGGGTCTTGCCGCCGAAAAACACCGCCGGCTTGGCGCGCTTGTCGGTCAGTTCGAGCAGCCGGCTGCCTCGGCCTCCGGCAAGGACATAGGCCATCGCGTCGCGCGCAAGCGGTGCCGCATTGTGTTTTTCCGCCATGAATTTCCTCCCGTTCCCTTCGGACACGATACGCGAGGACATGGCGGGGCGTCGATGCTTGAAATAATTCGCGGGCCGCCCCTCAGGCGCCGCCGAACAACGCCCGGAAGATCACGACGCCGAGAAAGAGGCCGAAACCGAAGGACAGATGGCTGGCGAAATCAATCGAAACCGAGAGGGCGCCGTTGCCATGTCCCAGCTCTTCCGTAAATTGCCGACTCGCGGGATACCATCCGCGGGCCGGGCAGGAACCTGCGATTGCCTTCGAACGGTGAGTCACCCTGACGCGACATGAAACAGCCGGAATTCACGGTCGACTTCAGTAGCGGCGGCGCGGCGGGTGCCGGCGGACCGCTCGATTCACCTTCCTTCCAACGGAACCACCGGCCGATCGTCGATGCGATCACCCCGCGGCTTGCCGATCGCGACGGCGACGTCGTCGAGGTCGGCAGCGGCACCGGCCAGCACGCAGTGGCTTTCGCGAGCGCGTTCCCGCGCCTGACCTGGTGGCCCAGCGACCCGAACCCGGCGCATGTTGCGAGCATCGCGGCGTGGCGGTCCGCGGCCTCGCCCTCCAATCTCAGGCCGCCGTTTCTGCTCGACATGCGCGACGCGGACTGGCGCTTCGGCGCGGCGGAGCGGCCGCCGGCCGAAGGTCTGGCGGCGATGGTTTGCATCAATGTGCTGCATATCGCGCCATGGCCGGTGACCGGCGCGCTGATGCGCGGAGCCGGCCGGCATCTCGGCGAGAGCGGCCTTGTCTTCGTCTACGGTCCGTTCAAGCGCGACGGCGCCCATACCGCGCCGAGCAACGCCGCGTTCGATCTGTCGCTCCGCAACGCGAATGCCGAATGGGGCGTGCGCGACATTGGCGACATCGAGGGCGAGGCGGCGTCGGCCGGCCTTCGGCTTGCCGACGTCCTGCCGATGCCCGCCAACAACCTGACGCTCGTCTTTGCCCGCGGTCCGGCCGCGTGACCCGGCGCGTCCAATCATGCTAGGCGGGATTGGCACTGTCTGATCCCTGGGGAGAGTCCCGAATGCCGAAAGGAACCATCCTCGTTCTCCTCGCCTTCGTCGCTGCGGTCGCGATTCCGGGACTGTCGCTGGCGCAGGAGCCGGCTGAGGTCACCGATTGCGACCGGCTGGCCGCTGGTCCGGCTGACCGCAACAGGATTGCCGATGGCGTCGCGCAGACTGATATGGATGCCAAAGCGGCGATCGTCGCCTGCCAGGCCGCGGTCGCGGCCGATCCGGAGAATGCGCGTCTCCTCTTCCAGCTCGGTCGCGCCTATGACGCATCCGGCGAGGAAGAGAAGGCGATCGAATGGTATCGCAAGGCGGCGGCCAGGAACTATCCCGCCGCCTTCACCAACATCGGCTATCAGTACGAATACGGTTATGGGGTCACGCTCGATTATGCCGAGGCGGCGCGCTGGTACAAACAGGCTTCCGATCTCGGCGACCCCACCGGCACCGCCAATCTCGGCAGCTTCTACGAGTTCGGCAAGGGCGTCGAGGTCGACCTGGTCGAGGCCGAGCGGCTCTACCGCATCGCCGCCGAAGCCGGCGATGACCTTGGCCTGCACAATCTCGGCGTCTTTTATCTCAATGGCACGGTCGTCGATCAGGACTACGCCGAGGCCCGTCGCCTGTTCGAGGCAGCGGCTGCGCTCGGCCGCGCCGATGCGCTGACCAAGCTCGGCTATATCTACGACGAGGCCCTCGGCGTCGAGGAGGACAATGTCAAGGCGGCCGAATATTATCGCGCCGCCGCCGACATGGGCTTCGCCATCGCCATGTATAATCTTGGCCTGCTCTACGAGGCCGGGGAGGGCGTCGACGAGGATCCCGCCGAAGCGCTTGCCTGGTTCCGGAAATCCGCGGATGCCGGCTATCGCGACGGCTACAATGCCGTCGGCCTCTATTATGCCAATGGCGAAGTCGTCGCCGAGGATCACGTCGAGGCGGCGCGCTGGTACCGCCTCGGCGCCGAAGCCGGCGACCCGTGGGCGATGAAGAATCTCGGCGACGCGCTGACCGAGGGCTACGGCATCCCGGTCGATCTCACCGAAGGGTTCGAATGGACGCGCAAGAGCGCGGAGGCCGGACTTGCCGAAGCCAAGACCCGACTCGGGTTCCTTTATCTCGAAGGCATCGGCACGGAGCAGGACGATGCGCTGGCGCTGAAATGGTTCCGGCAAGCCGCGGAGGAGGGCGAGCCCGTCGGCATGAACAATTACGGGCTCATGCTTCAGGATGGCCGCGGTACGGCGAAAGACCTGGAGGAGGCCTTCAGATGGATTCTCGCCGCGGCCGAGGCCGGTGATCCCGACGCCATGTCGAATGCCGGCGAGGCCTACGAGAAAGGCCTCGGCGTCGCCGCCGACATGGCGGCGGCGCGTCTATGGATGGCAAAGGCGGCCGAGGCCGGCGACGACTTCGCCATCCAGTGGCTCGAGGAGCATCCGGCCTGACGCGCGGCGGGCCGGGATGCCTCCTGCCCGCTACTGCTCGGGAAGTGCCCGCCATGGTTTGGGCATGAACACCCAGTGGTCGTTGACGAAGATCAGCCCGTCGAAAGCCAGGCCGAGCGTTTCGCCCTGCTCGACGAATTTGAACCGCCCGATCGGCACGTCGCTGACGAAATAGTCGAGCACCTCCTTGTAGCCGCCCGGGAAATCGCCAAGCACCGGGTCGCCCGCCTTGAGGTGGCCGGTGGTCGTGAAGGTGGTCAGAAGCTGCTTGTGTTCGGGCTTGGGTTCGATCACGGCGTCGGGCGTGAACATCTCGTCGTAGCTGGTGATCAGGGCGGTCGCCAGCGGCTCGGCATAGACGGCCCGCACGTCCTCCGCCGATGGCTTCAGCGATTGGGTGATGGCGTGGTGGTCCTCGTTGGGATCGAAGAATCGCATCAGCAATTCCCGTCCGGCGTCGGCCACCGTCGGATCCTTCTTGACCTGGCTCTGCGCCACCGTATCGACGAGGTCGTAGAGCCGCGCGTTCGGCGCCTTGGCGCATTCGCTCCGCAGCACCGTGATCATGGTCTCCAAGCGGTCGGTCGTCACCTGGTGGGCTTCCCCGGTCGTCGAGTCGAGGAAGCCGAAGGCCCAGAAGCCGACGGCGGCGACGGGAATGTCACTTTCTTCCGCCAGGAGGCCGGAACAGGGCGCGAGCGGATCGAAACCCGACGCCGCCTGTGCGGTGCCGGTCGCCCCGATCGCCGCGCCGAGCATTGCAATCGACAGGAACGTTCGTTTCAGCATGAACCTGATCCTCGATTTTTCGACCCCTCGGCGGACAGTCAACGATGACGACCGGTCCCTGTCAAAAACAATTTCCGGCCGCATCGTGACGCCCATCGCTCTGTCCAGGCGTGACCTTCGGTGGTTTTGACCGTGCCGGCCAACGGATTCAATTGACCCGCCGACGGCGCGCGCTACGATTGTTTGAGCAGGAGGAGACTGGCCGGGGGGATTCAGTCGTGCGGACGGACGCGCCTCATGAAGACCAATCCCACCAGATTCCGCGGGTGGCTTGTCGCGGCGCTGGCAATCGCCGTGTTGTCGGCGGGCCGGGCAGAGGCGGCTGTCGACGTCGACCTCGAACTGGTTCTCGCCGTCGACGTGTCGGGGTCGATGGATCGCGGCGAGGCGGATTTGCAGCGCGACGGCTACGTCGCCGCCTTTCGTCATTCCGACGTGATCCGGGCGATCCAGTCTGGAGTGAACGGGCGGATTGCCGTCTCGTATGTCGAATGGGCCGGCACCCAGTATCAGCGGGTCGCGGTGCCCTGGTCGATCGTGTCCGACGCCAGGACCGCCGGCGCCTTCGCTGATGCCGTGGCGGCGCTGCCGCGCCATCGCGATTTCGGCACCTCGATCTCGTCCGCCCTGATGTTCGCCGCCGATCAGTTCGCCCGAAGCGGCGCCCGCGGGTTCCGGCAGGCGATCGATATTTCCGGCGACGGACCCAACAACATGGGATCGCCGGCCGATCATGCCCGCGACGTCGTTGTCGGGCGCGGTATCGCCATCAATGGCCTGCCGGTCATGATCCGCGACGGGGCCGTCGTCGGGCGAACCCGCGTCCATGATCTCGACGTCTATTACGAGGATTGCGTCATCGGCGGGCCGGGCGCCTTCATCGTTCCGGTCCATGACCGCGCCGGTCTCGGTCAGGCGATTCGCCGCAAGCTGGTGCTCGAGATCGCCGGCCTCCCGCCGCGGCTGATGCGCGCCGCGGAGCCGGTCACCGGAAACCGGATCGACTGCCTCATCGGCGAGAAGACCCGCGGCAACTGGATTTTCACAAATCCCTGACGTTTTCCGCGTCGGGGCGCGCCGGTGTGTGCTGCAGCGAGCGGATGCGTTCGGCCAGCGACCGGCCGGCGATTGGCCGCGCCGCCTCGGGCGGCCGCGGGCGCGGTGCGGCTTCCTCCGGCTCGCCCTGCCGGGGCGCGCCGTTGCCGTTGCCATTGCCGTTCTCGCCGTTTTTCGGAGCCGGGGCATTTTGGGAGGGCGGCGCGCCCTCGCTCGACCTGGCCATCATCACGACGGTCGTGGCGACCTCCGACAGCCGCTCGCGCAGGCGCTGGTCGGCGGCGCGCTCGGCATCCCAGTTCGCGCCCCCGGTCCGGCGCAATTCGGCATTCTCGGCGCGCAGCGCGGCGTGATCGTCCTCGAGCGAGGCAAGCCGGGCGGCGAGCTCCCCCTTTTCCGCTTCGAGCGCCGTGATCGCCTTGCCGATATTGTCGCCTTCGCCTGGGCGTCCTGCCGCTTCCCGCGTATCGGCGGCGGATCGCTGCATTTCCGCCTTCAGCCTGTCGACCTCCTCGGAGCGGCGGGTGAGCTCGCGCAGCCGGTCGGTCCGCTCCGCTTCCAGCTGGGCGATCTCGGCGGCCACGCTTTCGCGGCGAACGCGCTCCGCCGCCAGCTCGGCCTGCAGCGTCTTGACCTCGGCGCTGCGACGCTCGAGGGTCGCAAGCCGGTCGACGCGCTCGGCCTCGAACGCCGTGATCCGTGCCTCCAGCCCCGCCGCACGCCGTTGCTCGGCGGCAAGTCTGGCCTGTTCCTCCGCGAGATTCGCGGCAAGGCCGTCGCGGGCAAGCCCGGTCTGGGCCTCGGCCGCTTTCGACGTCGCCAGCGAATCGTTGAGATTGCCGATCGTCGTTTCACGCGCGACCAGCTCCATCTTCTGCTCTTCGGTCAGCACCTGCGCGGTGGCGAGATCGGCTTCGATCGCGGCGATGGCGGCCTTTTGTTCGGCCAGCCTTCCGTCGCGGGCGACGAGTTCGGCCTTTGCCTCGGCGATCCGCGCTTCGGCGGCTTCGAGGTCGCTGACCAGCTCGGCGCCGCGCGACTCGAGTGCCTCGATCGTCTCGGCCTTCGCGGTCCTGTCGGCTTCGAGGCGCGCGATTTCGGTGCGGGTGCGGCTGATTTCCAGCAATTGGCCGTTGGCGCCGGCTTCGAGCTTTTCAACCTTCATTTCCAGCCGCCGGGCGGAGACGGCAAAGCCGGCCCGGAGCTGGTCCTTTTCGGCCTGGATATCGGTAAGCGACATCGGCAATCCGCTTTCGATCCGGGCGCGGGCGAGTCGATCGGCGCGGCGCCACATCGCCGGCGCCACGGCAAGCGCCAGCAGGCCTGCTGTGAGCAAGCCCAGTGCGAAATACATGATCGCCTGGATCAACGGTCCTAAACTCCAACCACCGCGGACGCCGAATTGTCTCCCGGCACCTTCTCGCTAGGGCAGCCGGGTTACCCCTATCTTAAACCGAAACCTCCCGCCACGGCCAATGAAGTCGGTCACAGAACCGTCATCGGCCTCAACCCGAGACGATCAGAATGGGTTCCAGGTTGGACGGCTGGTGAACTTCAGATAACCGAAATTGACGCCAAGTCTGGCGCCAACCCCCGAGACGATCGGGACGACATAGACACCGCTACGCGACAGAACGGTCATGCCAAGCCCTGCGACAAAATACGCCGAGCCGTTAACGCCGACAAACCGCCGGTAGAGCGCGTCGATCGCCGGCAGGTTGTAGATCAGCATCATTACCCGATCGCCATTCGCGCCGACATCGAGGCCGATCGAGGGGCCTTGCCAGTAGACTTGGTGCTGGCCGGCATTCTTGGTGTAGAGGGTGCCCTCGCCGTACCGGGCGCCGCCGACGATGGCGCCACTCGCTTCCTGGCCGACAATATAGCCGTTGGGCAGGCCATAGCTGCCGACGGCGTGCTCGACGACACTGGCGATGCCCTGCGAAACCTCGCCGAAGAACTGATGGCCGACGTCGATCAGTTCGTTGGCGCCATAGGTCGACTGCGTCTGTGCCTGCGGATCCGGCTCCGGAGAAACGACTTCATAGTCCCCGGCGCCGGGTTGTGCCGGGTAGACCGTCGTGTCGCTGCCAGGCGGAGGAGGGGGGGCAACCGTCTGGGCGGCCCCCGGCGTCGTCGCGACGACTGCGAGCGAAAGCAGCCCGAGCAAGGCCGCGCACCCGGTCCGGCGGAGATTGTCGATCATTGGTCGGTCCCCATTCTCGCTGGCAGCCGCGGAGACGACGCCACTCGCGAATCGCATTCCTGATCTTCGACATTAATCTAAAAATGGGCGGTACGACGGCGTCGGACCCCGGCCGACCCTGCGGTTGGCAGGCGGATGCCACCGGTGTATCCGGGAAATCCGTTGTCGCGGGCTGATTCGCAAGTCGACGGAGAGAACGGAGGGGTGATGACCGACCGGGCCGAACTGGAAGCGCTCGATCTCGCCGCGCTGCTTTGCAGCCGCGTCTGCCACGACATCATCTCGCCCGTCGGCGCCATCATCAATGGCCTCGAGGTCCTCGACGAGGACAACAGCGAGGACATGAAGGAATTCGCATTCGACCTCATTCGCCGGAGCGCCAAACAGGGGTCGGCCAAGCTTCAATTCGCCCGGCTCGCCTTTGGCGCCGCCGGTTCCGCCGGCGCCGAGATCGATCTGGCGGACGCGGAAAAGGTTGCGACCGGCTATATGGAGGGCGAGAAATCGGCGTTCACCTGGTCGGCGCCGCGCGTCCTGATGGCCAAGAACCTGGTCAAGCTGCTCCTCAACCTCGTTCTTCTCGCCAACGCCGCCGTGCCGCGAGGCGGCACCGTCAACGTGATCGTCGAGGGCGAGGCGGCGACGCCGCGGTTCACCCTGCGCTCGGTCGGTCCGACCGCGCGCGTGCCCGCCGCCTTCGAGCGGCTGGTTCCCGGCGATATCGATGGCGCCGACGTCGATGCGCAGTCGGTTCAGGCCTATTATGCCGGCGCGTTGGCCCGGAATTGCGGAATGGCGATTTCCGCGCGGCTCGATGGCGAGGATGTCGTGATCACGGCGATGCCGGCGGAGTCGCTGCAACCGCCCGTTTCAGCGGAATCTTAACGCTTCACCGTCAGATTGTTGACTAGGGTGGCCAATGTTTGTGGTTGCACGCCGCGGACATGGCTGGCGCGGCCCCGGCGGTCGCGGAGAGGTGGCTCTTGAAACAGTGTCTTGTCATCGATGACTCGAGTGTCATCCGGAAGGTCGCCCGGCGCATCTTCGAGGATCTCGGATTCGCCGTCGAAGAGGCGGAAGACGGCGGTCAGGCCCTCGAGATGTGCCTGGCAAAGATGCCGGACCTGATTCTGGTCGACTGGAACATGCCTGGGATCAGCGGGGTCGAATTCCTCAGCTCGCTTCGCGCCACATCCGGCGGCGACAAGCCGACGATCGTCTTCTGCGCCAGCGAAAACGATGTCGCCCATATCGCCCGCGCCATGCGGGCCGGAGCGGACGACTACCTGCTCAAGCCGTTTAATCGCGAGATCGTCGAGGCGAAGCTCCAGGAGATCGGCGCGATCTGACGCCGGTCCGGGATGCCGAAAAAAAGCCCCGCTGGAAGGAAGCGGGGCTTGTCTTTTTTGGCACCACGGGAGGAAAGGATCAGGCGCTTTCGCGGATTTCGTGGTCGTCCGGTTCGCGCAGGACGTAGCCGCGACCCCACACCGTTTCGATGTAGTTCTGCCCGCCGGTGGCGGCCGCGAGTTTCTTTCTCAGCTTGCAGATGAAGACGTCGATGATCTTCAGCTCCGGCTCGTCCATGCCGCCATAGAGATGGTTGAGGAACATCTCCTTGGTCAGGGTCGTGCCCTTGCGAAGCGAGAGCAGCTCGAGCATCTGGTATTCCTTGCCGGTCAGATGCACGCGCTGGCCATTGACCTCGACCGTCTTGGTGTCGAGGTTCACCGTGAGGTCACCGGTGGTGATCACGGATTGGGCGTGGCCCTTGGATCGGCGGACAATCGCGTGGATGCGCGCGACCAGCTCGTCCTTGTGGAACGGCTTGGTCATATAGTCGTCTGCGCCGAATCCAAGGCCACGGACTTTGTCCTCGATCCCGGCCAGGCCGGAGAGGATCAGAATTGGTGTCTTGACCTTGGAAACCCGAAGCGACCGGAGAACCTCGTAGCCGGACATGTCCGGAAGGTTCAGGTCGAGAAGGATGATGTCGTAGTCGTAAAGCTTCCCGAGATCGACCCCTTCCTCGCCGAGGTCGGTGGTGTAGACGTTGAAACTCTCCGACTTGAGCATCAGCTCGATGCTCTGCGCGGTAGCGCTGTCGTCTTCGATCAATAATACACGCATGCCAAACCCCCTGGCCTGCCCCTCGGACTTGGCGAACCGGCTATCTCTGCCGGCACCAAGGAACGATTAACCTCGATTCGCAACGCTACCTGCCATTGGTTAACAAAAACTGATTCTCTTGCACAAGCGAATTAACGAGAAATCTTCGTGAATTGTTCCATTGCACTGACTTTATGGATAATTCTCTCGATTAACATCTTGTTAACCGGCTTGAAGAATTCCCGCTAACCAATTCACATGACTCACGGAAATCGGGTGCTTTTGTCTGACTTCGGTTTACCCCGAATTAAGCCATCCCGGTCATGATTAACGCGAGACGTAAACGAAAGGTTACCGACGCCCGCGGGTGGACCCGCGGGTCGGCGGGGCGGCTGCCCTTCGTGGCGGCTCAAGAAAAGGAAATGCCGCCCGTGCAGGGTTGGTGTGCAGGTCTGAGGTTTGAGGGAGTGCAGTCATGAAGTCGCGGGAAAGCCTGATCCGGCTTAAGCGTTTCAGGGTCGAGGAAAAGCGCCGGCAGGTGGCGCAGATCGAGACCATGATCGCCGAATTCGAAAGGATGGCGGGCGATCTCGATAACCAGATCGCGGCCGAGCAGGAACGCAGCGGAATTCGTGACGCGGCGCATTTTGCCTATCCCACCTTTGCCAAGGCGGCGACGCAGCGGCGCGACAACCTTCTGGCCTCCGCCGAGGAACTGAAGGAGCAGCTTGCGGCCGCCAACGCCGAATTCGACGAAGCAAGCGAGGAACTGGCGAAGATCGAGGCGCTGGCCGAGCGCGGCAGTTCGGGCGAGCGTCCCGCCGATCATCAGCCGCCGCCGCGGACCGCGGCCGCCCGCTAGCCTGATCTGAAGGTCCCCGCTACGGCTTCCGCCGGATCAGCGGAATATGCGGCGCCGTCGTGTCAGCGATGGCGCCCGAAATCCGCGGATCGTCCAACACTTCAATCGCGATCTTGTACGGCGCGAAGCCGGCCCGCCGGTAGAAGCGCATCGCTGCCGGGTGGTCGTTGGTGCAGGTATGCAGCCATACCCGCCGGGTCTGTGCGCGAAAGGCGGCATCGAGAACGCCGGTCATGAGGTGATGGGCGGCGCCGGTGCCGACTGCTTCCGGCAGGACGCCGAACATGACGATCTCGACCTCATCCGGCCTTCGCCGGTCCAGTTCGGCAATGCCAAGGACCGTCCGGCCGCGTTCGAGGACATGGATCTCGACCCCCGGATCGCGCATCAGCGCGGCGAGTTCGGCGGCCGGCATCAGCGGAATATGGACCCATAGCCAGTCCTCGCCGATCCGGCGGATGATCTCGCGATACCATTCCGGGTCGGGATCGTTCACCCGCCGCACGCCGGGATCGCCGCCCGTCGACGGCGCGCGGTCCGGCCGCGTGGTCATTTCCAGATAGGTGACGACATTGGCGATCTTGCCGGGCGGCAGATCCGTGTAGCCGTCGAGATTCAGCGGGATCGTGGACATGGCGTCGATCTCAGCTCTCACGGTCGAGCGCGTCGCGGGTCGCGGCGACCGATTCGGGCGGCAGGCCGGCATCGGCCGCGAAATCGATCAGCAGCCGCTCGTCGCCGAGGTAATAGTCGAGCACACCGCCGAGGAAGCCGCGTTCGCTCGCGCTTTGCCGGATCGTGTCGGCCGTGAGGCCGGTCAGGGCGAGAAAACGGCCGAAATCCTCGGGCCTTGAAACCAGGAAAGCCAAGGCCTGGACGGCGACCGCTTCGGCGCCTTCTTGATCAACGATTTTCGGCGGTTTCGATGAATCTCGCCTGTGCATATTTCCCTTTCCGAAAGAAATCTCATCTAACTTGAGATCATACAGGAATCGCCGACGCAAGAATCGGCCGAACGGCGCACAAACCCCTCGGAAAATGCCGCATGTCGAAGACCGTTCTCGTCGTGGAAGACAATGAGCTCAACATGAAGCTCTTCCACGACCTGCTCGAGGCGAGCGGCTATAATATTATCGAGACGCGCAACGGTCTCGAGGCAATTGATCTGGCCCGGACCCACCGTCCGGATCTGATCCTGATGGACATCCAGCTGCCCGAGGTTTCGGGGTTGGAGGTGACCAAATGGATCAAGGAGGATGACGATCTCCGGTCGATTCCAGTGATTGCGGTGACCGCATTCGCGATGAAAGGCGATGAGGAGCGGATCCGTCAGGGCGGCTGCGAGGCCTACCTGTCGAAACCGATTTCGGTGGTGAAGTTCATCGAGACGGTCAAATCATATCTGGGCGACGGCTAGGGGCGAAAAAATGACTGCACGGGTTCTTGTCGTCGATGACCTTGCCGCCAACGTCAAGCTGCTGGAAACGCGGCTGACGGCGGAATATTTCGAGGTCGTGACAGCGATGAGCGGTGCGGAAGCCCTCGACATCTGCGTCCGCGGCCTCTGCGATATCGTGCTGCTCGACGTGATGATGCCGGAGATGAACGGACTCGAGGTCTGCCGGCGGCTCAAGGCCGATCCGAGGACGGCCCATATCCCGGTGGTGATGGTCACCGCGCTCGACCAGCCGGTCGACCGGGTCAGCGGTCTCGAAGCCGGTGCCGACGATTTCCTCGCCAAGCCGGTCGATGACATTGCCCTGGTGACGCGGGTCAAGAGCCTGGCGCGCCTGAAGACCCTGACCGACGAACTGATGATGCGGGCGGCGACCTCGACCGAGATCGGGTTCGACGAGACGATGGATCCGAAGACGATTTCAGGCGATGGCGGCCGCGTCCTGCTTGTCGAGGACATGACGGCGAGCGTCGATCGCATCGTCGGCACCCTGTCGCGCCAGCATACCGTCGACGTCAATGCCGATCCGCAGGAGGCGCTGTTCGCCGCCGCCGAGCAAGACTACGATCTTGTCATCGTCAGCCTCAGCCATTCCCGGATCGACGGCTTGAGGCTCTGTTCGCAGCTCCGCTCGCTCGACCGGACCCGGCAGATTCCGATCCTCGTCATCGCCGATCCGGACGACAAGCAGCGGCTGCTCCGCGGCCTCGATCTCGGCGTCAACGACTATCTGCTGCGGCCGATCGATCGCAACGAACTGCTCGCCCGGGTCAGGACCCAGATTCGCCGCAAGCGCTTTTCCGACCGGCTTCGCGACAATGTCCAGATGACCCTGGAGATGGCGGTGACCGATGGCCTGACCGGCCTTCACAACCGCCGCTATCTCGAGCGCCATCTCGCCGCGCTGGTCCAGCAGGCCCAGGACCGCGGCAAGCCGTTGTCGCTGCTGGTCCTCGACATCGATCATTTCAAGGCGGTCAACGACGCTCACGGCCATCTTGCCGGGGATGACGTCCTGCGCGAATTCTCGCGACGCGTGCGCAAGGCGGTCCGCGGCATCGATCTCGCCTGCCGGCTTGGCGGCGAGGAATTCGTCGTGGCCATGCCGGACACCGACTCCGCGCTGGCGATGCTGGTCGGCGAGCGGATCCGGCAGAAGATCGCGGGTGAATCCTTCCAGATGGCCAACGGCGCTTCGCTCGACATCACCGTGTCGATCGGTGTCAGTTCGCTGGAATCCGCTACCGATACCCCCGATGCCCTGCTCAAGCGGGCCGACGAGGCGCTCTACCGGGCCAAGCGCGGCGGCCGCAACCGGGTCGCCGCTGCCGCGGCCTGATGCGGGGGCGCCGTTGGTGGTGGCCCCTCGCCGTTAAGGCTAACACTTTACTAAAATTCGAGCTTTCCCGACGTTAAGGTCGAATTCGGTTCAATTCCGAGCGACCTGGGGATAAGTTTTGCCTGCCCGCCCAAGCCGGCCACCCCGTCGATGCTGCGTTGCAGCGAACGGGGAGGGGCGCGGACTGGCAACGTCATTGCGAAACCCTGCGGAGTGCTCAGGTCCGCCGCATCTCCTGGGTCCGTGGGGTCGGCCGGTTCCAGAACGGAGTGAGTGGCCTCCTCGTACAAGCCCGTTCTGGGCCGGCCACTACCGGCCAAAAGAAAAAGGCACCGCCGATGGCGGTGCCTTTTTTGTTCCGGTACTCCGGGAAACGTCGTTTATTTGATCTTGGATTCCCGGAATTCGACGTGCTTGCGGGCGACGGGATCGTATTTCTTCATCGCCAGCTTTTCGGTCTTGGTGCGGGTGTTCTTCTTGGTGACATAATAGAAGCCCGTGTCAGCCGAGCTGACGAGCTTGATCTTGATGGTCGAGGCCTTGGCCATTGCACTATCCCTTTGGCGATTTGGTCGCCAAACTACGAGCGGCGGATCGAAAGTCAAGCCGCCGGTGTTTCGAAAGGCGTCTCGGATGGTGCGGGTCTCTCGTTTGTCGGCTGCCGGCTTGTCCTTGCTCGCGATTTTCGGGCTTTCCGGGGCGCTTGCGGCGGGGGACCGGTTGACGGTCGTCAATCCCGATTCCGCTTATCCCGAGGGGCCGATGGTCCGCGACGGCATCCTCTACTACACGGAGATGGGCTCCGACCGGGTGATGGCCTGGGACGGCAAGACCAACCGGGTCGTCTGGTCGCGGCCGAACTGCCTGCCGACCACCGTCGCCGCCTGGCGCCAGGACGAGCTGATCGTCCTCTGCCACCGCGAGGCCCTGCTCGCCCGCGTCAGCCTCGATGGCGAGACGCTCGGCCTGATCGAGGCCGACGACGAAGGGCAGGGGTTCCCGACCCCGAACGCGGCGACCAGCGATGCCAGGGGCGGGCTTTATTTCTCGTCCTCCGGCAGCTTTCGCGCCGAACGCGCCGGTGAAGGGGTCGGTGCTCTATCTCGACCGTGATGGCGGCCTCCGCCGTGTCGCCGGGGGAATCCACTATGCCAATGGCGTCGCCCTCTCGTCCGACGGTCGCACCCTTTTCGTTTCCGAACACCTGTCGCGAAACGTCCTCGCCTTCGATGTCGCCGACGATGGCAGTCTCTCCGGACGCCGTATCTTCCTCAAGCTCGACGACATCGACGGACCCGACGACGGGCGGAGCTGGGAAGTCGGCCCGGACGGACTTGCCGTCGATCGCGACGACAATCTCTACATCGCCGAATACGGGGCGGGCCATCTGCTGATCGTCGATGGCAAGGCGAAGCTCCGCGCCACCATCCCGGTGCCCGAGGCCTATGTCACCAGCATGGCCTTCTCGGCGGACCAGTCGGTGCTCTACATCACCGCGCCGAACTCGATCTTCGCGACCGGGGGCAAGGTCTATTCCATCGCCAATCCGGTCCTTCAGCCGGACTGAGCGACCTCGCGGAAGGCCGGCAGCGATCGTTCGACCATCGCGTCGGACGCGGTCAGGCTGATCCGGAAATGGTCGGGGGCGTTGAGAATCGAGCCGGGCATGACGAAGACGTCGCGATCGGCGAGCGCGTTCCACGGATCGTTGGCGCCGCCGGTCGGCCAGCGGCTGAACAGGTAGAATGTTCCTTCGGGCGGCAGCACGTCGTAGCCGGATTCCGACAGGGTCGCCATCAGCGTATCGCGCCGGCGGGCGAGCGCGGCGGTGTCGATCGAAAGGTCCTCGAGGTCGGGGATCGCGTATTGCATCAGCGCATTGGGGAAGG
This sequence comes from uncultured Alphaproteobacteria bacterium, assembly GCA_963812275.1. Taxonomy (GTDB): domain Bacteria; phylum Pseudomonadota; class Alphaproteobacteria; order Rhizobiales; family Kaistiaceae; genus Bauldia. Next base: position 42,221 of record CAWEUQ010000024.1, read on the forward strand.
TCCAGCCAAGCGCCATCTGTGCCGGGAAAAACGCCGCGCGCAGGGGTTCGCGATCTTCTCGCGGCATCAGCGGCGAGGCCGCCAGATAGCCGAGCCGCTGGCCGGGCGCGAGCAGCACCTTGCCGTAGCTGTAGCTGATGAAGGTCCAGGGATAGATCGCTGCCGGGCTGACGAAGCCGCGGTTGTCGAAGCGGAGCCGCCGGTAGGGCTCGTCGGAGAGCAGGAAGATACGGCGGTTGATCCGCGCCGAGGCGCGCTCGAGAAGGTCCGCAAGGGCGGTGAGGCTTTCCGCGTCGTAGATGCGGCCGGTCGGGTTATGCGGCGTGTTGACGATCACCATCCGCGTCTTCGCCGTGATCGCCGCGTCGATCGCCTCGAGATCGAGATCGAAGCTCCCCGGCGTCAGCATCACCTTCTTGGGCACCGCGTCGGCGGCCTCCAGCATCGGCTCGTAGCAGAACCACGCCGGCTCGGAGAAGATCACCTCGTCGCCGGCGTCGACCACTAGTCGCATGACGAGCGAGATGGCGGCGAAGGCGCCGGCGGTCAGGGCGATGTCCTCCGGCTCGAAGGCGAGGCCGAGTTCCGTCGAGAGCCGCCCGGCGACGAAGGCCGCGGGTTCTTCCTCGCTGGTCTTGTAGGCGAACCAGTTCTTGTCATGGGGCACCGCGCGCTCGCGCAGGGCGGTGACGAGGCCTTCGAGCGGCATTTCGTGCGGGTTGCCGAAGGTGAAGTCGGAGATGCCGTCGGCGAAGCGACGATCGGCGTAGCGCGAGCGGAAATAGAAATCCGCGACAGGCGCAAAGGCCTTGGTCGCGGCGACAACGCGGTTCGAGACTTCGCTCATATATGGATTCCCCCCATGGCCCACCTGTCGGGCCGGTCAGGGAGATTACACGCCCTCGGCGGTCGCGTCGCGGGGAAGGTAGCCCTCGGGCATCGCGTCCGGATCGGAGCGGGTGTCGAAGCCGTGCATGTAGAGCGCCCATTGCAGCCCGATCAGAGCGCCCTTGACCGGCTGGAGCAGCAGCAGCGTCAGCACCAGCGTCAGCGGCAGCCAGATCGCCATATGCGTCAGGTTCGACAGGTTGGTCAGCAGAAAGACGGTGACCATCAGGGGGACGACGACATGGCCGACGATGAGGATGGTGAAATAGGGCGGGGCGTCGTCAGCGCGCTGGTGGCTCAGATCCTCGCCGCAATGCCCGCATGCGAGCACCGGCTTGAGGTAGCTGTTGAAAAGCGCGCCCTCGCCGCAATTGGGACAGCGACAGGCAAAGCCGCGCCGCATCGCACGGCCAAGCGAGCGCTTGGGCAGGCCGAGTTCGTTGAGTTCCGGGTTCGACTGCCAGGAGGGGGCGTCTGCGAGCTGTTCCATGGCTTCCGAGGTAAGCCGAATACCGGTCGCGATCAAGGCCGGCCGACCAAGATGTCGCAATGTCAGCCCCGCTTGCGTCCCGTCTTGCCGCTGGCGGGCCTGCCGCGCGCCGGCCCGGCCCGGCCCGGCTTGCTCCGCCCGGGCTTGCCACGGACGGGCTTCCGGGTTTCGGCCGGCCGGTCCTTCTTCGGCAGCACCCGTCCTTCCGAGATGAGCTCGAAGCGCAGCGCGCCGGCGAGCGGTGCCGCCTCGATCAGCTTGACCTCGACGGAATCGCCGAGGCGATGGGTCTCGCCGGTCCGCTGGCCGATCACCGCGCGGCGCGCCTCGTCGAAGTGGAAATAGTCCGAGCCGAGGGAGCGCATCGGCACGAAGCCGTCGGCGCCGGTCTCGTCGAGCTTGACGAACAGCCCGGCGCGCGTCACCCCGGCGATCCGCCCGCTGAAGGTGGCGCCGATCCGGTCGGCCAGCCAATGCGCCACCAGCCGGTCGATGGTGTCGCGCTCCGCCGCCATGGCGCGGCGCTCGGCCGCGGAAATCTGGGCGGCGATTTCCGCCAGTTCCGCCTCGATGCCTTTCGGCAACCCGCCGGCCCCGAGCTTCAGCGCCCCGACCAGCGCCCGGTGGACGATCAGGTCGGCATAGCGGCGGATCGGCGAGGTGAAGTGCGCATAGCGGCGCAGGTTCAGGCCGAAATGGCCGATATTCTCGGGATTGTATTCGGCCTGGCTCTGGGTGCGCAGCACCACTTCGTGGAGCAGCTGGCCGTGCTCGCTGTCTTTGACCCGGGCCAGGATCTGGTTGAAATGCGACGGCCGCAGGTTGCCGCCCTTCGGCAGCGTCATGTCGATCGACTTGAGGAAGTCGCGCAGCGCCTCGAGCTTGGCCAGCGACGGCGTGTCGTGGATGCGGTAGACCAGCGGCGACTTTTTGGCTTCGAGCGTTTCGGCGGCGGCGACATTCGCCTGGATCATGAATTCCTCGATCAGCCGCATCGATTCCAGCCGCTCGGGCACGATCACCCGTTCGATCGAACCGTCCTTGCCGAGCACCAGCCGCCGCTCGGGCAGGTCGAGCTCCAGCGGGCCGCGGTCGTCGCGGCCGCGACGGAGCGCCGTGTAGGCGTCCCACAGCGTGGCAAGCGCGTCCGTGACGCGGCTGTCGGCGTCGATCGCCTTGCCGTCGAAGGCCTGCTGGGCCTGCGCATAGGAGAGCTTGGCGGCCGAGCGCATCATCACCCGGTGGAAGAGGTGGCTCCGCTTGCGGCCCTCGGCGGAGAAGACCATGCGGACGGCGAGGGCCGGGCGATCCTCGCCTTCGCGCAGCGAACAGAGGTCGTTGGAGATCCGCTCGGGCAGCATCGGCACCACCCGGTCGGGAAAATAGACCGAGTTGCCGCGCTTCACCGCCTCGCGGTCGAGCGCCGAGCCCGGCGCGACATAGGCGGCGACGTCGGCGATCGCGACGGTGACGATGAAGCCGCCCCTGTTCTCCGGATCGTCGTCGGCGGCCGCATGGACGGCGTCGTCATGATCCTTGGCGTCGGCCGGGTCGATGGTGACCAGCGGCGAGGTCACGCCAGTCCTCGCGGTTCTTCATCGTCGCCGGCTTCGCCGCGTCGGCCTCCGCGATCACCTCATTCGGGAAGACGTGCGGGATGTCATGCGACAGGATGGCGATCAGGCTGACCGCCTTCTCGTTCTTCATCGAGCCGATCACTTCGGTGACCCGGGCACGGTCGAGGCCGTAGCGGCCGGACCGCGACACGGTGACCGAGACGAGGTCGCCTTCCTTGGCGCCCTTCAGGCCGTCGCGCTCGATCGCCAGCGCCTTCTGCTTGCGGTCGACCGGTTCGAGTTGCGGCCCGCCGGGGGTCTCGCGGTAGACGCCGAGCACGGTCGCCGGCTTCGCCGCCAGGAGCTTGATGATCCGCGCCGTATAGGCGTAGCCGTCGCCGGCGCCTTCCTTCGACAGCCGCGCCAGGATGCGGTCGCCGGCGCCGGCCGTCGGGCCCTTGCCGTGACCGCGGGCAACGAGGATTTTCGGCGGCGCGCCCTGTTCCTCGAACCACTCCGCCGGTTCGGCGGTCAGTTCGCCGTCGCGGTCGCGGCCGGTCACCTCGAGCACGGTCACCGGCGGCAGGTCGCCGGAGCGGATCAGCTTGCCGCGCCGCTTGTCGACGGCGCCGGCCTCGGCAAGGTCCTTGAGCAGCGCCTTCAGCGGGATCCGGTCGGCGCCCTTGATGCCGAAGGCGCGCGAAATCTCGCGCTTGCCGGATTGGCCGGGATTCTGGGCGATGAAGGCGAGAACCTCCTCGCGTGTCGGGAAGGGCCGCTCCGGCTTCGGTGTCCTGGTGGTCGACTTCTTCGCCAAGGTCAGCTCGATTCGGCGGCCGGCCCGGCCTTGGCCGCCTTCGGCCTGGCCGTTTTCGGCTTGGCGGCCTTCGCCTTGGTGGCTTTCGGCTTGGCGGTCCTGGCCTTGCCGCCGCTCCCGCCCTTCTTGGCCTTGGCGGCCAGCAGCTCCAGCGCGATGTCCATCGTCACGTCTTCCGGCTTGACGTCCTTCGGCAGGGTCGCGTTGATCTTGCCGTGATTGACGTAGGGGCCGTATTTGCCGTCGCGCACGGTGATCGGGCCACCGGCGGTCGGATGATCGCCGAGCGTCTTCAGCGCCTTCGGCGTCGCCCGGCCGCGTCCGCCTCCGCCGCCGGCGCGTTTCTCGGCCAGCACCGAGACCGCGCGGTTGAGGCCGACCGAGAAGACCTCCTCGACCGAATCGAGGTTGGCGTAGGTGCCGTCATGGAGCACGAAGGGACCGTAGCGGCCGATGCCGGCGGTGATCATCGTGCCGGTCCCGGGATCGAGCCCGACCTCGCGCGGCAGGGCGAGCAGCGCCAGCGCCCGTTCGAGGTCGATGGTCGCGGCGTCCCAGCCCTTTGGCAGGCTGGCGCGCTTCGGCTTCTTCTCCTCCTCGGTCGGCTCGCCGAGCTGGAGATAGGGGCCGAAGCGGCCGGTACGGACCGTCACCGCGAGGCCCGATTCCGGATCCTGGCCGAGCTCGCGGACGCCGTCGGTGCCGAGTTCGGCGCCGCCGCCATTCTCGCCGTTGGTCGCGAGCTGGCGGGTGAAGCGGCATTCGGGATAGTTCGAGCAGCCGATGAAGGCGCCGAACTTGCCGAGCTTCAGCGACAGCTTGCCGGTGCCGCAGGAGGGGCATTGGCGCGGATCGCCGCCATCGGCCGGCTTCGGGAAGACATGGGGGGCGAGCAGCTCGTTCAGCGCCTCCAGCACCTCCGAGACGCGAAGATCCTTGGTGTCGCCGACATCCGCCGAGAACTGCATCCAGAATTCGCGGAGAACCTCCTTCCACGAGATGTCGCCGTTGGAGATCTTGTCGAGCTTCTCCTCGAGGTCGGCGGTGAAGTCGTATTCGACATAGCGCTTGAAGAAGCTCGACAGGAAGGCCGTCACCAGCCGGCCCTTGTCCTCCGGGATCAGCTGGCGCTTCTCGAGCCGGACATAGTCGCGGTCGCGAAGCACCGACAGCGTCGAGGTATAGGTCGACGGCCGGCCGATCCCGAGCTCCTCCATCTTCTTGATCAGCGTCGCCTCGGTATAGCGCGGCGGCGGTTCGGTGAAATGCTGCTCGACGGCGATGCCGCGCTCGGTCAGGCTTTCGCCCTCGGTCATCGGCGGCAGCCGGTTCTGATCCTCCTCGTCGGAATCCTCGTCGCGACCTTCCTGATAGAGGGTGAGAAAGCCGTCGAAGCGGACCACCTGGCCGGTGGCGCGCAGGCCGACCTTGTCGGCGCTCCCCGCCTCGATGTCGACGGTGGTGCGTTCGAGTTCGGCGGAGGCCATCTGGCTCGCCACCATCCGCTTCCAGACCAGTTCATAAAGGCGGGCCTGATCGGCCTCCAGCGAACCGCGCAGCGAGGCGGGCGCCCGCGACGGATCGGTCGGCCGGATCGCCTCATGCGCTTCCTGGGCGTTCTTGGCCTTGACCTGGTAGAGGCGCGGCTTGTCGGGGACGTAGCGCGGGCCGAAATCCTTGGCGATGGTCGCGCGGGTCGCGGCCAGCGCCTCGGGCGCCACATCGACGCCGTCGGTCCGCATATAGGTGATGCGGCCGTCCTCGTAGAGCCGCTGCGCGACCTGCATGGTGCGGGCGGAGGAGAAGCCGAGCTTGCGCGAGGCTTCCTGCTGCAGCGTCGAGGTGGTGAAGGGCGGCGGCGGGTTGCGGCGGACCGGCTTCGCCTCGATCGAGGCGACGCGGTAGTCGCCGGCCTTCAGCGCGGCCTCGACCCGTCGCGCCATCGCCTCGTCGGGAATGTCGAGGCGGGTCACCCTCTTGCCGTCGAAGCTGACGACCCGGGCGACGAACTGGGCGTTGGCGGTCGTCTCCAGCGTCACCGCCACCGACCAGTATTCGCGCGGCACGAAGATCTCGATCTCGTTCTCGCGATCGCAGACGAGACGCAGCGCCACCGACTGGACCCGGCCGGCCGAGCGGGCGCCGGGGAGCTTCCGCCACAGCACCGGCGACAGGGTGAAGCCGACCAGATAGTCGAGAGCCCGCCGGGCGAGATAGGCGTCGACCAGGTCGGCGTCGATCTGGCGCGGGTGGCTCATCGCGTCGAGCACCGCGTCGCGGGTGATCGCATTGAACACGACGCGCTCGACCGGCATGCCGCCCAGCGCCTTCTTGGCGCGCAGCACTTCCAGCACGTGCCAGGAAATCGCTTCTCCCTCGCGATCGGGGTCGGTGGCGAGAATCAGGCGGTCGGCGCCTTTCACCGCCTTGGCGATGTCGGCAAGTCGCTTGCTCGACTTGCTGTCGACCGCCCAGCGCATCGCGAAGTCTTCGTCGGGATCGACCGAGCCGTCCTTCGACGGCAGGTCGCGGACATGGCCGTATGATGCAAACACCTCGTAGTCGGAACCGAGGTATTTGTTGATGGTTTTCGCTTTGGCCGGCAATTCGACGATGACGATATTCATGGATGCCGTGACGAGGCTTTCAATCTACTCGGGGCGATTAGGTGGGGTCGCTGTGGCGACGTTGTAAGGGCGTCGACAGATCGACCGAGGCGGCGGGACAATCCGAAAATCGGTTCGGCGTGTCAATCGATGGTGTCTCGCGCCGCCGAAACGGCCCGCTGCCGCGGTGGGAAACGGACGGACGGACGCCCTTGCTAAGGTGCTAACGCAAGGGTTATACTTGTTAATGTTATACAACTAATGATTGCAATACAGGCGGGCACCGGGAATGACAGTCAAAGGCGTTGCATCGGAGCCGGATCCGGGGGAATCGGCGCGCTATATCGAGCAGATGGCGCGGGAACTCCGGCGCATGGCATCGGCGTCGGGGCTGGGGTTTCTCGCTTTCCTGCTGCGCATGGTCGAGGATGATGCCGGTGCCGAAGCGGACAAGCGCGACGGCGTTTCAACGCCCTGACGGTCTAAACCAGAGACACCCGCTGACCGCCGTGCCGCTCCAGCCGGCCGGCCAGCGCCAGTTCCAGCAACACGAGGTGGACGACCGCCGGTCGCGCGCCGGTGAAGCGGATGATCTCGTCGATTTCGACGGGCGTCGGGCCGAGCGCCGACAGGATGGTGGCCCGGTCGCTGTCGTCGACGTCGGTCGATTCGGGGGCGTGGTCGGGCGTGTCCTCGGCAATTCCCGGCAGGCCGGGATCGCGGCGATCGAGCATCGGCCCGAGTTCGGCGAGGATGTCGTCGAGTTCGGTCACCATCGTCGCGCCGTCCTTGATCAGCCGGTTGCTGCCGGCCGCCCGCGGATCGAGCGGCGAGCCCGGCACGGCGAAGACCAGCCGTCCCTGGTCGGCGGCGCGGCGGGCGGTGATCAGCGATCCCGAGCGGTTGGCGGCTTCGATGACCACCACCCCCAGCGAAATCCCGGAAATGATCCGGTTGCGGCGAGGGAAATCGCGGGCGCGGGGCGTCCAGCCGAAGGGCATTTCGCTGAGATGCGCGCCGCCGGCGGCGACGATCCGTTCGGCAAGGTCGATGTTTTCGGGGGGATAGAGCTGATCGAGGCCGCCGGCGAGCACGGCGATCGTGCCGGTGTCGATCGAGGCGGCGTGGGCGGCGGCGTCGATGCCGCGGGCGAGGCCGGAGGCGACCGCATAATCGGCGTTGCCAAGGCCGGCCGCGATCTGGGCGGCGAATTTCCGTCCCGCCACCGAGGCGTTGCGCGAGCCGACGATGGCGACGGTCGGCCGTCCGAGGCAGGCCGCGTCGCCACGCACGGCAATCAGCGGCGGCGCGTCGGCGATGTGGCGGAGCGACGGCGGATAGTCGCTCTCGCCCATCGCCACCAATTGCCCGCCAAGCCGGGCGAGCCCGTCGCGTTCGCGCTCGGCGTCTTCGACCGAACAGAGCCGGAGCCTGCGGCCGCCGCGCTCGGCCAGCGCCGGCACCGCCTCGATCGCGGCGAGGCCGCTGCCGAAATGGTTGATCAACTCGCGGAAGGTGACCGGGCCGATATTCTCGCTGCGGATCAGGCGGAGCCAGGCCAGCCTCTGCTCGTCGTCGAGCCGGATGCCGTGGCCCGGCGGGGTCATTTTCCCGAATTGCCGCCGATACGGCCCTCCGATCGCGCGATCAGCCGGCGGATATTGTCCGCGTGCCGCCACCACAGGATGATCGTCAGGACGACGAAGAGGCCGCCGATCCGGTTGTCGCCGAAGAGGAAGATCAGCACCGGCGGCGTGACAAGGCTCGCGACCAGCGCCGAAAGCGACGAGTAGCGCGTGAAGTAGGCGGTCGCGAGCCAGACGACGGCGAAGACCAGCGCCGCCGGCCAGGCGAGCCCGAGCAGCACGCCGAGATAGGTGGCGACGCCCTTGCCGCCCTTGAATTTCAGCCAGACCGGGAAGATGTGGCCGAGGAAGGCGCCGAGGCCGGCGACCATCGCCCCGTCGGAGCCGAACAACGCGCCGGCGACCAGGACGGCGAAGGTGCCCTTGAGACAGTCGCCGGCCAGCGTCGCGGCGGCGAGGTCGCGACGGCCGGTCCTGAGCACGTTCGTCGCGCCGATATTGCCGGAGCCGATGGCGCGGATGTCGCCCGCGCCGGCGAAGCGGGTGATCAGCATTCCGAAGGGAATCGATCCGAGCAAATAGCCGATGGCAAGCGCCGCGAGGATACTCAGACTGGTGGGCATGGCGGCGTCCGGCTGGCGCTATTGTCCAAAATCACGCCAAAACCTATGCGCAGACGGTCCGGGCGGCAACAGCGCGTTGCCAAACGTCCGCCGGGGTCGCACCAGGGGCCGTCAGGGCGTCGACCGCGACCCGCATCAGCGATGCCCCTTCAGGTAGCCGTCTTGGGCGAAGGGCTTGTCCCATGGCGCAGCCCGTTGACGAGGAGGGCGACCATGCGCTCCGCGCGGCCGGCTCCGTCATTATGGGCCGACATGCACAAGCTCGCCACCGCACCCAGAATTTCGTCCGCATCGACATCGGCGCGGACCTCGCCGGCGGCGGCGGCCGAGTCGAGAAGCGTCCGAAGCGCGGGCCGGAGTCGCTGGTCGAAATAGGCCGGCAGCGTGTCGAAGGTCGGATCTCCCGAGTGGAGTGCCTTGGCGAGCCCGCGCTTGGTTGCGACGAAGGCGGCATACCGCTGCATCCAGTTCGCCAGTGCTTCGAAGGGCTCGTGCTCGGCCGCAAGGACCGGCGCGGCGTCCGCGCAGGCGTCCAATTCGCGACGAAAGACGGCTGCGATCAGGTCGGCGCGCTGCGGGAAGTGGCGATAGACGGTGCCGATGCCGACCCCGGCCTTCTCCGCGATCTCGCGCACCGGCGCATCCACTCCGGAGGTCGCAAACACCGCGGCGGCTGACTGGAGCAGGGTGTCGAGGTTGCGCTGGGCGTCGGCGCGGACGCGCCGACCGCGAGGCTCCAGGCTGTCCTTCCGATCGTCCGGCTTGCCGGCCATTGCGATACCCACTTGCTAAATGGAACATTGTTCCGTATAAAACGGACGAATGTTCCGTTTGATCGTATAGCGCGTCGCGATGGCGTTGACCACTCAAGGACGCGCAGAGGAGAACTCATGCAGGATAAACCCGTTACCTCGGGAATGGTGACCAGCAAAGGAAGTGGTATCCGGATACCCAACGATCACGCATTGATCGGCGAAGCCGAAAAGTTGCCGGTCGGTGCACCCGCCCCGTTCATCTCCATCAGTCCGGTGGTGCTGCCGGCCCCAGAGCGAGCCCTGGACCTTCAGCTGCGCGTTTCGGCGCCGATGACCGGGCGCGACCTGCCGGTCATCCTCCTCTCGCACGGCCAGGGACGTTCAAACCATCTGTCCTCATTGAACGGTTACGGCCCGCTCGCCAATTTCTGGGCCGCTCACGGCTTTGTCGTGATCCAGCCCACTCATCTCAGTTCAAAGTCCCTGAACCTCAAACCAGGCACTCCCGGCGCGCCCTTGTTCTGGCGGTCTCGCGTCGAGGACATGAAGCGCATTCTCGACCGGCTCGACGTCATCGAGACTTTCGTCCCCGACCTCCGCGGACGCCTGGACCCGGGCCGGATCGCCGTAGCCGGGCATTCAATGGGTGGGCATACGGCGAGCATGCTGCTGGGCGCGCGGCTGACCGATCCCGAAGATGGCACGGAGGTGGATCTGGCCGAGCCTCGAATCAAAGCGGGTGTGCTGCTGGCCGCGCCCGGCGCTGGCGGCGCTGATCTCAGCGCGTTTGCGGCGGAGAATTACGGCTTTTTCCGAAACCCCAGCTTTGCCGAGATGACGACGCCGGCCCTCGTGGTCGTGGGCGATAACGATGTTTCTCCCCATCTGACGGTTCGGGGCGCGGACTGGCACGCCGATCCGTACGTCCTGAGCAAGGGTCCGAAGTGCCTGCTGACTCTGTTTGGCGGAGAGCACGGGCTCGGCGGGGTTGCCGGCTATGATGTGGCGGAGACGACGGACGAAAGCCCCGAGCGCGTTGCTGCGGTCCAGCGACTCAGCTGGGCTTACCTCCGCAGCGCACTCTACCCCGACGACCGGGCCTGGTCCGCGGCGTGTGCCGCCCTGGAGGGGCTCCAGGCACTGGGCCGGGTCGAATGCAAATGATTGCCTGAGCGACCCTCGGTCGTTGTCACCCGAACGCATGACAATGCCGAGCCGAAATCGATGATCGCCGCCTGCGTTCAGGGCAGGGCGACGACGGCCGCGATCGTCAGGAGGACCACAGCCGCGGGAAAGGCGAGGGCGAGGGACAGGGCGAGCCGCGGCGCCCGATCCAGAACCCCGAGGACAAGGGCGGGGGCTGCCGTTGCGAGAAACAGCGCCGTCACGAGCATTCCGGCGACGTAATCCAGTCCCTTCGTCGCCGGATCGGACCCGGACAGGAAGGTCGCGAAGGCGACGAACGCCCATCCGATCGCGTCGAGAAGCGAAATGACGATGGTTGCGATCCGCACGGTCAGGCATTCTCCTCATGCCGGTCCGCGATCCCTGCGATCGAGGCCGCGGGATCAGGACCCTTCGCTGCCCAATTCATAGACCGTGCGCCCGGCGACCAGCGTGCGCAGCACCCGGCCGGAGAAGCGCGCGCCGTCGAAGGCGGTGTTCTTGGAGCGCGAGCGCAACAGGTCCGGATCGAGCACCCAGGGCAGGTCGGGATCGACGACGATCAGGTCGGCGGGGGCGCCGGGGGCCAGCCGCCCGACCTCGAGGCCGAGCAGTTCCGCCGGCCGCGTCGCCAGCGCCCGGAACAGGCCGAGAAGATCGACGCTGCCGTCATGGACCAGCCGCAGGGCGGCCGGCAGCAGCGTCTCGAGGCCGACCGCGCCATCGGCGGCCTCGGCGAAGGGGTGGCGCTTGGTCTCGACATCCTGGGGATCGTGGCTCGACACCACCACGTCGATGGTGCCGTCGGCGAGCCCCGCCACCATCGCCAGGCGGTCGTCCTCGTGGCGGAGCGGCGGCGACAGCTTGAAGAAGGTCCGGTAGGAGCCGATGTCGTTCTCGTTCAGCGTCAGGTGGTTGATCGACGCGCCGCAGGTGACGGCGAGGCCGCGCGCCTTGGCGGCGCGGATCACGTCCAGCGATTCCGCGCATGAGATCAGCGCCGCGTGATAGCGCCCGCCGGTCAGCGCGGCGAGGCGGATATCGCGTTCCAGGATGACGATCTCGGCTTCCTTGGGGATGCCGGCAAGGCCAAGTCGCGTCGCCACCTCGCCCTCGTTCATCACCCCCTTGCCGACCAGATAGGGATCGGCGGCGTGATGGACGATCAGCCCGCCGAAGTCGCGGGCGTAGGTGAGGGCGCGGCGCATCAGCGCCGCATTGGTGACGGTGCGGCGGCCGTCGGTGAAGCCGACCGCGCCGGCCTCGCCGAGGAGGCGGAGTTCGGTCATCTCGACGCCGGCCAGGCCCTTGGTCAGCGCCGCCATCGGATGGACGCGGATCGCGGTTTCGGCCTGCGCCCGGCGGCCGATGAAATCGACCAGCGCGACGTCGTCGATCACCGGGTCGGTGTCGGGCATGGTGATGATCGTGGTGACGCCGCCGGCGGCCGCTGCCTGGCCGGCCGAGGCGAAGGTCTCCTGATGCTCGGCCCCCGGCTCGCCGACGAAGACCCGCATGTCGACGATGCCGGGCGCGACGATCGCGCCCCCGCAGTCGACCACCTCGGCGTCGGCCGGCCGCGCCGCCCGCGTGTCGGGGCCGGCGGCGATGATCCGCCGGTCGGCGACGATCACTGTGCCGGCCTCGTCGAGGCCGCGCGACGGGTCGATCACCCGGGCGTTGGTCAGCACCACCGGCCGGTCGTCGTCGCCGCGCCGTCCTGAGTTCGCGCGCGTCACGTCAGGCATTGGGCAGGTGCGCGGCCAGCGCCTCGAGCACGGCCATGCGGACGGCGACGCCCATCTCGACCTGCTCGCCGATCAGGCTGCGCTTGCCGTCGGCGACCGCCGAGTCGATCTCGACGCCGCGGTTCATCGGCCCGGGATGCATGACCAGCGCGTCGGGCTTGGCCCAGGCGAGCTTGGCCTCGTCGAGGCCGAAGAAGTGGAAATATTCGCGCACCGAGGGGACGAAGCTGCCCTCCATCCGCTCGCGCTGGAGCCGCAGCATCATCACGATGTCGGCGCCGGCCAGCCCTGAGCGCATGTCGGTGAAGACCTCGACGCCCATCCGCTCGATGCCGGGCGGCAGCAGCGTCGACGGGCCGACGACGCGGACCCGGGCGCCGAGCGTGTTGAGCAGGAGGATGTTCGAGCGCGCCACCCGGCTGTGGGCGATATCGCCGCAGATCGCCACCGTCAGCTGGTCGATCGCGCCCTTGTGGCGGCGGATGGTCAGCGCGTCGAGCAGCGCCTGGGTCGGGTGTTCGTGGACGCCGTCGCCGGCGTTGATCACCGAGCAGGAGACCTTCTGGGCGAGCAGCTCGACCGCCCCGGCCGCGTGATGTCGCACCACCAGGATGTCGGGCCGCATGGCGTTGAGCGTCATCGCCGTGTCGATCAGGGTCTCGCCCTTCTTCACCGCCGAATTGCCGACCGCCATGTTCATCACGTCGGCGCCGAGCCGCTTGCCGGCGAGTTCGAAGGAGGACTGGGTGCGGGTCGAGGCCTCGAAGAAGAGATTGATCTGGGTCCGGCCCCGGAGAACCGTCTTCTTCTTCTCGATCTGGCGGCTGATTTCGACCGCTTCCTCGGCGAGGTCGAGGAGGCCGACGATCTCGTCGGCGGTCATCCCCTCGATTCCCAATAGATGCCGGTTCGGAAGGGCAATCGCGGTCGGGGGAGGAGGCGCGTTCATTAAAGGCATTCCTATAGGCAGAGTCGGCCGCCCGGGCAAGCGTGGTTCGGGGCATCATGGTAATGTAACCACAGCGAATCGCGGCTTGCCGCTGCGGGGCGGGAGTATCCATTGAATTCTGCCGTCGACACGCATGAGGTCGTCAACCAGTCGCCGCCGTTCTCGGGCGTCAACCTGTTCAATTCCGACCCGGCGCTGGCAGCCCTGGTCGAAGGCATCCCCAACGCGGTCATCGACCAGCTCGTCGAGCATGGCCAGGTCTGGGGAACGCCCGAGACCTTCGAGCTCGGCCGCATCGCCAATGCCAGCCCGCCGGTCCTCAAGGCCTTCGACCCGAACGGCATGCGGATCGATGCCGTCGAATTCCATCCCGCCTGGCACGCCCTGATGCGGCGGAGCATCGCCTCGGGCCTGCATGCCTCGATCTGGGACGCCAGCGACGCGGAATCGAATGTCCGGTCGCACGCCCGGGCGGCCCGCCTGTTCATGACCGTCCAGGCCGAGGCCGGCCACCTCGCGCCGATCACGATGACCAACGCCTCGGTCGCCGCCCTTGCCCATGCGCCGGATATCGCCCGCCAGTGGCTGCCGAAGATCCGCTCCCGCCAGTACGATTCGGCCGCGCGTCCGGTGCAGGACAAGAAGGGCGCCACCATCGGCATCGGGCTGACCGAGAAACAGGCGGGCAGCGATCTTGCCGGGACGACCAGCCACGCCGAGGACGGCAAGGACGGCACCTGGCGGATCACCGGCCACAAGTGGTTCCTGTCGGCGCCGATGAGCGACGCCTTCCTGGTTCTCGCCAAGGCCCGCGACGGGCTGTCCTGCTTCCTGGTGCCGCGCTTTCTGCCGGGCGGTGGCCGCAACGGCATCCGCTACATGCGGCTGAAGGACAAGCTCGGCAACCGCTCCAACGCGACCGCCGAGGCCGAGTTCGACGGCGCCACCGGCTGGCTGGTCGGCGAGCTCGGCCGCGGCCTCGCCACGATCCAGGACATGCAGACGCTGACCCGGCTCGACGCCACCGTCGCCTCGGCCGGGCTGATGCGGATCGCGCTTGCCGAGGCGGTTCATCACGCCCGTCATCGCGAGGCCTTCGGCGAGGCGCTGATCGACCAGCCGCTGATGAGCCGCGTCCTTGCCGACATGGCGCTCGACGCGGTGGCGGCCGCGGCGCTCGCCTTCCGGCTCGCCGAATCCTACGACCGCGCCAACAACGATCCGGCCGAGGCCGCTTTCGCCCGGCTGATGACGCCGGCCGCCAAATACTGGGTCAGCAAGATCGCGCCGGCGCTGATCGCCGAGGCGATGGAGTGCCTCGGCGGCAACGGCTATGTCGAGGAGAGCCGGCTGCCGCGGCTCTATCGCGAGGCGCCGCTCAACGCGATCCTCGACGGGCCCGGCAACATCATGTGCCTCGACGTGATGCGGGTGATGCGCCGCTCCTCCGAGCCGCTGGAGGCGGTGCTCGCCACCATCGAGGACGCGCTCGGCGGCACCGCCAAGTCGACGCTGAATGTGCTGCGCGCCGCCGCCGCCGTGGCGCTTGCCGACGAGGGCTCCGCCCGCGTCCTCACCGAACAGCTGGCGATGACCGTCGCCGCCGCCTCGCTCCGCCGCCGCTTTCCGGCGGTGATCGCCGACGCCTTTCTCGAGACCCGGCTCGGCAAGCCGTGGCGCACCACCTACGGGATGATCGATTCCCGCTTCGACGCCACCGCCTTCATCAACTACATTTGCCCCGAAATCTGACAGGCGGGCCGGCAGGCACCGGTCGCCCGCCGATGGAAAGGGGGTGACAGGCATGGCCGATCGAAAGGACCTCGCTGGCGAACCGTCCGCGCCGTCGGGCGTCGCCGAAACCCTTCTGGTCGTGCGCAAGTCGTCCGACGCGCTCGATTTCATCGATACCGGCTCCGGCGCGCGCTTCGCCTCCGTCCCGGTCGGGGCGGCGCCGCACGAGGTGGCGGTCGCTGCGGACGGCCGCCGCGCGGTCGTGTCGAATTACGGCACCGCCGATGCGCCCGGAACGACGTTGCGCCTGGTCGATATCGGCCGCGCCGCGGTCAGCGCGGTCATCGACGTCTCGCCCCACATTCATCCGCACGGCGCTCGCCTGGCTGTCGCCGTCCCGCTGGCGGTGACCGTCGAGGGCTCGGCCAACCTGATCGTCGTCAACGCCGACGACCGGCGCGTCGAGGCCGCCGTCGCCACCGGCCAGGTGATGTCGCACATGGTCGTCGCCGGCGCCGACGGCGCCCGCGCCTTCGTCGCCAATATCCGCTCCGGCACGCTGACGGTCATCGACCTCGCGGCGGCGCGCAAGATCGCCGACATCGCCACCGGCGCCGGCTCGGAAGGCCTGGCGCTGACCCGCGACGGCCGCGAGGTCTGGGTCTGCGCCCGGGCCGAGAACCGCATGGCGATCGTCGATACCGCGACGCTGGAGATCGTCGCCTCGGTCGAGACGCCGGCAATGCCGATCCGGGTGGCGATGAGCCCGGACGGTCGCGTCGCCTATGTCACCTGCGCCGCCGGCAGCGCGCTCGTCGCCATCGATGTCGCGGCCCGCGCCATCGTCGGCACCCACCGGGTCGACCTGCCGCTGGCGCCCGGCGCCGAGACCCGTCCATTCGCCCATCTCGGCCCCGGCACGCCGCTGCCGATCGGCCTCGTCGTCTCGCCGTCGAGCGGCGCGATCTACCTCGCCGCCACCATGGCCGACCGCGTCGAAAGGCTCGATCCGGCGACGCTCGATCCCGCCCACACCTTCGATGTCGGCGGCGAGCCGGACGGCATCGCGGTGACGAGCGCCGGCCCGGCCACCCGACCGACCTGAAGAAGCCGCTCGCGAGGCTGGCGTGGATGAAACCGGCGAGGAATTCGAGCGGGCGATGCGTAGAATCGTGCCGCCTAAGAACGGTTGAGTTGATTGCGTATTCGCTTAGGCAACTGACGCGCCTTAGCATCTAACTCATTAGCTTGTTCGAGCGTCAAACCGGCGGCATCTAGCTCCTCGGCCATATACCTCGCGTATTCCTCCAGCTTCTTTCTGGTCAGGTGTATTGCCGAATGCGGAATTTCGCACAAACTCGCAAAATCCTTGCGTATTGGCTGACCATTTAGGGCGCGTTTGCAGTCCTGGCCAGCATGCCACGCCAGAATGTCAGCCGCTTGTACGCCAGGTGTGCGCACTTTTTCGACAAAACTTTTACAACTATAGCAGAGATTCTTTCTTTATCTCTGGGTCCTTCATCATTTCTGCTATGCACTGGGCTAGCATTATTCTGGCCTTCGACTCCTTCTTCGAAAAAATAATGCATGTAGCCTTTAAAATTAGTGCTTTCGATCCACGCCGCGACGGATGCGATGACATCTCGTGCGCAAGAATTCGTATGCGCTTCCGAACCACTTTGATTTTGGAATAATCTCATCAAACTCGGACTCTAGCACCGTTACGCAGATGCCAATGCTGGCAGTGTCTTTGATTATTTGAATAGCATCGCGCGCCGCAAGGTCGCAGTCCGGCCGGCTGAGGTGCTTAAAAACACCGGTATTGTGAGCGCACTCGACCATGTGAAAATAAGGAATGCCCCATTTTTCAATGAGCATTGCCCAACGAATTGCCATCTCTTCGGCGGCTTGCTGTTGAAAGATATATCCCGCAACACAAAGGCGTTCTTGTCCTTTGTGGGTATTTGTCTCATCGAAGTACGACTCAGCGAACACCGCCAGCCAACACCTCTTTCATCCGGAAGCACCACCCGGATGAGCCGCAACGCCGAATCGCGATTCTCTAATGGAGTCACGACTCACCTCCCGCCATATAGCGGTTGGGTACGCAAACGACAAAATTAGGAAAAAATACTTATCCCCGTCGCCGCGGCCTGCCGTAGAATGGCGCCATCCCCGCTCACCGAGGGGCGCCGTCCGGAGGCGTCTGGCGTGCGGAGCGGGGTGCGGCGCCTGCGGCGCGTGCGGGTGGTGACGAGCCGTCCGCCACGGGGACGACGGTCCCCGACGTCCCGGGAGGCCTCCGCGAGTATGCCCGCCGGCACTACGACCGGCCGTGGGACATGGCCCACCTTAAGGGCGGTGGACCAGCCCTGAACCCGGAAACGGGGACGGGGCGGTCAGGACGGTTCGGCCCGCAAGGCTCCGTCCGTCCGCCGCGCCGGAGCGTGAAAGCGGAAGGCCAAAAATCGCCGCGGCGGGTGCTTCTGAAGCGCCCATATTCGGACTACCCGGTCGGCGTTGCGGAAGCACCCGCCACCCCCTCGGGCTTCGGCCCGGGACGAGCAAGAGATGCGTTTGAACCCGGAGCGGATTTCGCTCGCGGTAACGATGAGCGTGTCTGGCCGATGGAGTGCTTTGTGCACGGACCGTGCCATCCCCTCGACGGTCATCCCCGCAACGCGGGGACCCAGTAACCGAAGCCGATGCAGAACGAGTTGCGACATCGTTTACTGGATCGCCGCGCTGCGGCGATGACAGGTTGTGTTTCCGGTGTGCCACCGGCCACGAAGATGGGCTCCCCCAGGGTGTTCGCGAGACCAGAAGCTCCCTTCACCCCGTCATCCCCGGCGAGGCCCGAAGGGCCGAGGGAAGGGGACCCAGTAACCGATGCCGGTGCAGATCGAGGCACGGCGGTGTTTACTGGATGCCGGTCGGGGCCGGGCATGACAGTTGGTGCCTCCGGTGCGACCCTCGCAAGGGGGTGGTCCCGGGGAGTCGCCATCGCTCAAACAAACGGCGTCCAGACGTCCGGGCGCGGCGGCAGCAGGCGATGGAAATAGGCGAGGCCGGTTTCGCTGAGGTGGTTGCCGGCCGGCGTCAGGAAATCGGCCGGCATCGTCTTGGTCTTGGCCGCGACCGCGTCGAGCGGCACCATCTTCAGGACGATCCGGCCGTCGGCATATTGCTGGGCGACCGAGCCGCTGCCCGCCTCGCTCTGCTCCACCGCGAAACGGCCGATGGCGAAGGCCTCGCGCCCGGTCGGTCTCGCTGATCGTGCCGAGGAAGCCGCGCGGCAGGTAGCCGAAGGTGTCGACCCGGGCGCGCACGCCGGGCAGGTCGTCCTTGATCGCCTCCTGCAGGGCGAGGCCGAGGTCGCCGCCGGAGAGCTGGAGGTTGCCGTGGGCGTCGCGCTCGTGGAGATGCGCCGGGATCAGGCTTTCCGCCAGCGGCTTGTGGTCGGCGGTCTGGACGCCCTCCGACATCGCCACGACGCAGCGGCCGAAGCGGTCGACCGTGGCGCGGATGTCCTCGATCAGCCGCGTCTCGGTGAAGGGCACCTCGGGCACGTAGATGAGATGGGGTCCATCGGTGTCGTCCCGCCGCCAGGCGGCCGCGGCGGCGGTGAGGAAGCCGGCGTGGCGGCCCATGACGATGCCGATATAGACGCCGCGCATGGCGCGGAAATCGAGATCGACCGAGAGGAAGGCATTGGCGACGAACAGCGCCGCCGACATGAAGCCCGGCGTATGGTCGTTCTCGACGAGGTCGTTGTCGATGGTCTTCGGCGCGTGGATGAAATGGATGTGGTCGCCGGCCGCGGCGTCGAGCACGGCAAGGGTGCCGGAGGTATCGTTGCCGCCGATATAGATGAAGGCGCTGGCACCGACCCGGTCGAGGCCGTCGAGGACGCGCCGGCAATAGGCCTCGTCCGGCTTGTCGCGCGTCGAGCCGAGGCCGGAATTGGGGGTGTTGGCGAAGCGCATGAGGTCGGTGTCGGAGAGCGCCGTGAGGTCGACATAGTCGTCGCCGGCAATGCCGCGGACGCCGTGGCGGGCGCCGAGCATCTTCGAGCCGGGATAGCGCTCGCGCGCGGCAAGCGCGGCGCCGGCGACAGTCTGGTTGATGACCGCCGTCGGGCCGCCGCCCTGGGCGATGACGAAGACCTTGCTCATGCTGCCTCCTCCCTTGGCCGAATGGAACAGGGTTGCAGGATAGGCGTGTTAGCGCGCCTAGGCCCAGCGCAACAGGGTGGTCTCGGCCGAAAAGCCGGGACCGAAGGCCGCCAGCAGGCCGTAATCGCCGGATTTGTGCGGGGCATTGCGGATCTCGTCGTCGAGGACGAAGAGCACCGTGGCGCTCGACATGTTGCCGTATTGGCTGAGCACGGCGTAGCTGGAGCGAAAGTCCGACGGCTGGCGGCCAAGCTCGCTCTCGTAGGCCTCGAGGATGCGGGTGCCGCCGGGATGGAAGATGAAGCTGGCGATGTCGCCGGTGCCGATACCGGCGTCGGCCAGCGTGTTGGCGACCGCTTCCGGCATCATGTTGCGGATCGTCTCCGGCACCCGCCGCGAGAAGACGACCCGGAAGCCGGTGTCGACGAAATCCCAGCCCATCAGGTTATTCGTGCGCGGGCGGAGCAGCGTCGAACTCTTGAGGATGTCGATCGGCCCGTTCGAGCCGCCGCGGACGATCACCGCCGCGGCGCCGTCGCCGAACAGGCTCGCCGCGACGAGGTTCGATTTGGCGAAGTCGTCGCGTTGGAAGGTCAGCGAATTCAGTTCGACCGCGACAAGGAGAACCGTGGTGTCCTCATCGTCGCCGGCAAGCCTGCCGGCAAGGGCGAGGCCGGCGGCGCCGCCGCCGCAGCCGAGGCCGAAGAGCGGCAGGCGACGGATTCCCGGCTTCATGCCGAGCGTGTTGATGATCGAGACGTCGAGGCTCGGCGTCGCGATGCCGCTGGAGGAGACGAAGATGAAATAATCGATGTCGCCGGCTTCGACGCCGGCGCTCGCAAGCGCCTTGCCGATCGCCTCGAGGCAGAGCCGCTCGGCCCAGTCGAGGTAGAGCCGGTTCTTGTCGGCAAGGCTGTGGTCGCGGCCGAACCATTCGGCTTCGACGCAGAAGTGGCGCTGATCGACGAGGGCGCTCTTGAACACCGTGAGGTACTTGTCGACATTGGCGATCTGGTCGCGGAAATGCTCGCCGGTGAGGTGTCGCGCCACCTCTTGCGGCATCAGGTAGGGCGGAACGGCTGTGCCGACCGAATCAATACTGGCCATACTCCGTTCGCTCTTTCTTCAGGTGCGGCGGGGAAGTCTCATGGCGATAACACCGTCGAAGCGCGTCTTATTCGGCGGAATTGGCTCGATCCGGTGCCCTTCCGCTTCCCTCCGGCGTCGCCTTCCGGCACACTAGCCCAAGCGCGCGGGTCGGCAAATGTCTGAAACAAGACGGCGTTTCAATCGGCGTCGAAGCCCTTCGGGGGTGACGGAATGAGCACCGGGTCGGATTCGGTCGCCAATCCGTCTCCGCCATTGCGGATGGCAAGGGGGATTCTCTTCGTCATCCATCTCTTTCCGGCCGTCATGAATGGCGTGGCGGGGTTGGTATTCTACCTGATCGCGGCCGGGGCGTCGCAGATCTGGCCGGCCCTGATGCTTGGCCTGTCGGTCTTCCTTATCCATGCCGCGATCGGCGCCATGAACGATTTTCTCGACGTCGATCTCGACCGCCGGACGCGGACGACCAAGCCGATCGTTCGGGGCGACCTGTCGCCGCGCGCCGCATTCGTCGTCGCCGTCGTCGCGGCGGTTGGCGGCGTGTTGCTTTCGCTCCTCTTCGGCCTGCCGGTCGCGCTGCTGGCGCTCGTCGTCCTCGCCGCCGGCCTGGCCTACGACCTCTGGCTCAAGGGCACGGTGTGGAGCTGGGTTCCCTATGGCATCGCCATTCCCGCCCTCCCGGTCTGGGGGTTCCTTGCGGCCGGCAAATTCGCAGCCGTGCTTCTGGTCAGCTTTCCCCTCGGCGTCCTCGTCGCGCTGGCGCTCAACCTCGCCAACACGATCCCCGATATCAGGGACGATACCGCCTATGGCATCAAGGGCCTCGCCCACCGACTCGGCGTCGGCCGCTCGCTGGCGGTGACCTGGATATGCTTCGCGGTGACCATCGTCCTCCTTGCCCTGACTCCGGTCTATCTCGGCAACGAGCCGCGCCTGCTCTTGCCCGGTGTCGGTCTCGGCGCCGTGCTGCTTGCGGTCACGGTCGGCGACAATGTCTTCAACCGCTCCGAGGCGAGCCTCCGCCGCGGCTGGTATATAAGCGCGCTGCTCGCGGGACTCCTCGGGGTCGCGTGGGTCGTCAGTCTCCCGATGGATTGAAGGCGCGCATGGTTTCCACCGACAATGATCGTGTCATCCTGGTCGACGAAGGCGACGTCGAGATCGGCACCCTCGACAAGCTGGAGGCGCATCGCGCGGCGCTCTCCATCGCGCGCTGTCGGTGATCGTCGCGCGGAGCGACGGCAGCCCTGCTGCTCCAGAAGCGCGCCCTGGCCAAGTATCACTCCGGCGGACTGTGGACCAACACCTGCTGCAGCCATCCGCGCCCGGGCGAACCGGTCGATCTCGCGGCCCGCCGCCGGCTTGAGGAGGAGATGGGCTTTTCCTGTCCTCTCACCGCGCTCTTCACCGTCCGCTACCGGGCCGAGGTTTCGAACGGGCTGGTGGAGAACGAACTGGTTCACGTCTTCGGTGGGCGCTCCGAGGGAGCGCCGGTCCCCAATCCCGGCGAAGTCTCCGACTGGCGATGGAGCAGCGCCGACGCGATTCGAGAAGACGTCATGACCCATCCGGAGCAATATTCGATCTGGTTTCGAAAATATCTCGACGAGTTCGGCCGGGAAATCGGCGGAATCGCCGCCGAGGCGCCGACCTAGCCGGCCGGGAAGACCAGCATCCGGTCGGGGTCGGCTTCGAAGCCGACGACTCGGCCCGGGGCCGGCGCTCCATCCGCCGGCGCCACGATGCGCAGCGGCCGCTCCAACCCGGCGATGGCGAGATGGACGAGGACCGTGTCGCCGAGGCATTGGCCGGAGACGACTTGGCCCGTGCGGCGACCCGCCGCCGGCGCCAGCAGGCGGATATCCTTCGGGCGGACGCAAACCGTCACGCCGGCGGCGTTCGCGATGCCGGGTGCCGGGATGTCGCCGAGCGGGGTCGGTATGATGCCCTCCCGGCAGATGCCCTCGATTTCGTTCATTTCGGAGAAGAAGCGCGCCACCTGGAGCGATGCCGGCCGCTGGTAGAGGTCTCTGGCGGTGCCGCTTTGGACGATACGGCCACCCTGCATCATCATGATCGTATCGGCGATGCGCATCGCATCGTCGGGGTCATGGGTCACCAGCACCGTCGTGGTGCCGCTCTCGCGCAGCAGCGCGGTGGTCTCGTCGCGGATGACGTCGCGGGTCCGGCGGTCGAGATTGGAGAAAGGCTCGTCCATCAGCAGAAGGTCGGGCTTCGGCACCAGGGCGCGGGCGAGGGCGACCCGCTGCTGTTCGCCGCCGGAAAGGGCATGCGGATAGTCGTTTTCACGGGCCCGGAGGCCGACCCGGTCGAGCGCCTGCCGGGCGCGGCCGAGCGCCTCGCCGGCGGGCAGGCGGCGAAGCCCGAAAAGCACGTTCTTGAGCACGGTCAGATGGGGAAAGAGCGCATAGTCCTGGAACATCATGCCGATGCCACGGGCCTCGGGCGGCAGGAAGACATTCGGTCCGGAGACCTCGGTGCCGTTGATCACGACCCGGCCCTCGTCCGGACGTTCGAGGCCGGCGATCAGCCGGAGCAGGGTCGACTTGCCGGAACCGGAATGGCCGACCAGAGCGACGATGTCGCCGGACGCAATGGAAAACGAAACCGAATCGACGGCCCGGATCGGTCCGAAGGCGAGCGAAAGATCATCGACAAGAAGCGACGGCGGCGCTGACCGCGTGGCGAGCGGCGGACGGTCCGAATTGGCAATCCGGACGACGTCCGTCTGCTCAGGGCGCAGCACCTGATCCATTTCTGCGGCCGGTCTCCTCAGCGCGATGATCCGTCGAGCCGACACCATCTGCCACCCGGTTGCCTTCGGTGCAACAAATCCGTCGTTCCTGGCGCTGCCCGGAGCATTGATCGAGGTCAATTGTTAAGCCTTCCTTGCCGGGGGATGACGGGTCCGCTCAGCCGCGCCAGAAGAAGGACGGGGATGAGGCCGACCAGCACGATGGCGAGGGCGGCCACCGCGCCATCCTCGTAAGTGCCGCGCGCCGCCTCGCCGTAGAGATGGGTGGCCAGCGTCTCGAAATTGAGGGGACGCAGCAGGAGTGTTGCCGGCAGCTCCTTCATGCAATCGACGAAAACCAGGATCGCCGCCGCGCCGAGCGCCGGCCGGATCAGCGGCAGGTGGACGCGGCGCAACGCGCCGGTGGCGGTCTCGCCGAGCGTCCGGGCGCTGTGGTCGAGCGTGTAGGAGACCTTGCTGAGCCCGGCCTCGGCGCCGCCGCCCGAGACGGCGAGGAAGCGGACGACATAGGCGTAGACCAGCGCCACGGCGGAGCCCGACAGGAGAAGGCCGGTCGAAATCCCGAAGACGTCGCGGCTGACGCCGTCGACGAGATTGTCGAGGCCGGCGAGCGGCGAGAGGAGGCCGATGGCGATGACGGTGCCGGGCAGGGCGTAGCCGAGGCTGGCGACGCGAAGAAGACCGCCGCCGATCCGGCCGCGATCGAGGCGCGCGGCATAGGCGACGATCAGTCCGAGCCCGACCGCGATTGCGGTCGCGGCGGCCGAGACGCCGACGGTGTTGATCGCCTCATCGAGGATCGATGCCGACAGACCGGCGAATTCGATCCGCCGGATCGCCTGGACCAGGAGATGGAGCGCCGGCGCGCCGAAGCCGATCACGATGGGGACAAGTCCGAGCGCGAGGGCGGCGAAGGCGCGGGGCCCGTGCAGCCGCTGGCGCGCCGGGGGAGCGGTCCGCTGCGACCGGCCGGCGAAGCGTTGCCGCCGCCGCGCCCAGCGCTCGATGACGACGAGGACGACCACGACGCAAAGCATCACCAGCGCCAGTTGCGCGGCGCCGGGAAGGTTCGACTGGTTGATCCAGGTCGAATAGATCGACAGCGTCAGGGTCCTGACCCCGAGGAACTCGGAGGCGCCGACGTCGTTCAGCGTTTCCATCAGGGCGAGGCTGGTGCCGACGGCGATCGCCGGTCGGGCGAGGGGCAGCGCAACCCGGAAAAAGATGCCGCGCCGGCTGGCGCCGAGTGTTCGCGCGGCGTCGACCAGTCCGGCGGCCTGCATCAGGAAAAGCGCCCGGGTCGACAGGTAGACATAGGGGTAAAGGACAAATCCGAGCAGGACGATGGCGCCGCCGATCGAGCGGATGTCGGGCAGCCGAAGCTGGCTCGGACTGGTCAGGCCGAAGATGGCGCGGATCGTCGACTGGATCGGGCCGATCGGGTGGAGCAGGTCGAGATAGGCATAGGCGACGATGTAGGTCGGCACCGCCAGCGGCAGGAGCAGGGCCCAGTCGAGGATCCGCCGGCCGGGAAAGTCATAGGCCGTCACCAGCCAGGCGGCGCCGGTGCCGACGAGGATGACCACGACGCCGACGCCTGCCAGCAGCAGGACGGTGTTCAGCGTCGCCGTCGGCAGGACGTTGGCGGCGAGATGGCTCCAGACGTCGCCGGACCCGCGCGCCGCGATCACGGCGAGCGCGACGATCGGCGCGAGAACCAGCAACGCCGTCGCCGCCGAGGCGGTCACCCAGACGCAGGCGCCGCCGCACTTCAGCGCGGCGACCGGGTGACGGAAGGTGGCGGCGAGCGTGGACACCGGCCGGGATTGCCTCCTCAGTCGTTGAAGCCGATCGCATCGACCAGTTCGCTGGCGGCCTTGCGATGGCTGGAAATCTCGGTCAGCGGTGTCGGATCGGGCGCGAGTTCGCCGAGCGCCGCGATGATCGGATCGACCGTCGCGCCTTGCCGGACCGGGTATTCGAAATTGGCCTGGGCGTAGATCGTCTGCGCCTCTTCCGAGACCAGGAATTCAAGCAGGCGGACCGCGTTGTCGCGATTGGGCGCATGCAAGGCGACAGCCGCGCCGGAAACATTCACATGGGTGCCGTCGCCTTCGAAGGTCGGCAGCACCACCTTGATGGCATTGCCCCATTCTTCCTGGTCGGGGCCGCCGGCGCCGCTCCGCATCAGGCCGACATAGTAGGAATTGCCGATGCCGATGTCGCAGATCTCGCCGAGGATGTCGCGAGCGACATCGCGGTCGCCGCCGCCGGGTTGCCGGGCGAGGTTGGCCTTGACGCCTTCCAGCCAGGTCCGGGCTCCCGCCTCGCCATGATGGGCGATATAGGCGGCGATGAGAGCGATGTTATAGGGGTGCTGGCCGGAGCGGATGCAGACCTTGTCCTTCCACTTCGGGTCGGCCAGTTCCTCATAGGTGAAGCGGTCGATGTCGGTGCGGTCCTTGGCGGCGTAGAGGACGCGCGCCCGCAGCGAAAGCGCGTACCAGCGGCCATCGGGATCGCGGAGGTTTTCGGGCACCGCGCTGTCGAGAATGTCCGACTCGATCGGCTGGGTGACGCCGCGCGTCGACGAGGTCGGCGAGGTTGCCGAAATCGACTGTCATCAGGACGTCGGCGGGCGAGTTCTCGCCCTCGGCGGCGACGCGCTCCGGCAGGCCGGCGTTGACGAAGACGGTGTTGACGGCGATGCCGGTGTCCCGGGTGAAGGCCTCGAGCAGCGGCTTGACGAGCCCGGGCTCGCGGGTGGTGTAGAGATTCACCTCGTCGGCGGCCGAAGCCGCGACGGGAACCAGTGCCATGCAGGCAAACAGGACAAGACGCCGAAAAGGCACGTCACGCACCATCAATAACTCTCCCCACTTCGTGCCGGTTCAAAAGCCGGCCGATCGTCGAGCATTTGGTTTGAGATATGGATCAAGATGGATAAATGCAAGTAAAATCATATATTTAGAACCTATCTAATGTGTATCGTCGGAGCTGTTCCAGTCTTTCGTCTGGAGCTGCTCCGGTGTCATCCCGGAAACGACGGGGGTCTCCCGGCCGGATTTGTCGTCGGATCCCGAAACGACGGCGCGAGCCGTCTCATTCTTGGCTATCATCCACCTGGATTCGAACCTGGGAAAACAGCCCGACGCCATGGCAGATCCTTCCGGCAAGCCCGCCTTCGACTGGTCCGACCCGCTTTCCTTCGAGAGCGAACTCAGCCAGGAGGAGCAGCTCGTTCGCGACACCGCCCACGCCTATGCGCAGGAAAAGCTCCAGCCGCGCGTGCTGACGGCCTTCCGCGAAGAGCGCTTCGACCGTGAAATCATCAGCGAAATGGGCGCGCTCGGCCTGCTCGGCGCGACGATCCCGGTGGAGTATGGCGGCGCCGGCGCGGGCTATGTCTCCTATGGCCTGATCGCCCGCGAGGTCGAGCGGGTCGATTCCGGCTATCGCTCGGCACTCAGCGTCCAGTCATCGCTGGTGATGCACCCGATCCACGCCTATGGCAGCGAGGAGCAGCGGCAGCGCTTCCTGCCGGGCCTCGCCGCCGGCGAACTGGTTGGCGCCTTCGGTCTGACCGAGCCGGACCACGGGTCCGATCCCGGCGCGATGGAGACCCGGGCGGAACCTGTCGACGGCGGCTATCGCCTCACCGGAACCAAGACCTGGATCACCAATTCGCCGATCGCCGATGTGATGGTTGTGTGGGCGAAGTCGGAAGCGCATGCGGGAAAGATTCGCGGCTTCCTGCTCGAGCGCGGCATGGCCGGGCTGTCGACCCCGAAGATCGAGGGCAAGGTGTCGCTGCGCGCCTCGATCACCGGCGAGATCGTCATGGACGGGGTCGTGGTGCCGGAGGCCAATCTCCTGCCCAATGCCTCCGGGCTCGGCGGTCCCTTCGGCTGCCTCAACCGGGCCCGCTTCGGTATCGCCTGGGGGGCGATGGGCGCGGCGGAGGATTGCTGGCACCGCGCCCGTCAATATGTCCTCGACCGGGCGCAGTTCGGCCGGCCGCTTGCCGCGAACCAGCTCATCCAGAAGAAGCTCGCCGACATGCAGACCGAAATCGCGCTCGGGCTCCAGGCGGTGCTTCGTGTCGGGCGGCTGTTCGAGGAAGGGCGCGTGGTGCCTGAAATGATCAGTCTGGTGAAGCGCAACAACGCCGGCAAGGCGCTCGACATCGCGCGGCTGGCGCGCGACATGCACGGTGGAAACGGCATCGCCGACGAATTTCACGTCATCCGCCACATGCTCAACCTCGAGACCGTCAACACCTACGAGGGCACGCACGATATCCACGCCCTCATCCTCGGCCGGGCGCAAACCGGTATCCAGGCTTTCTCTTAGAACGCCGGGCCACCCGTCGATTGGTCGGCGACGCCGGGCGTGGTACAGTTTGCGCCTGTTCCGATCAGGCGACGGAGTCGTTCCATGCAAGTCCGCGATCTGCGCGCCCTCAACACTCAGGCGGAGGAGATGCTGAAGCGCGCCAAGGCGCTTTCCGCCCAGTCCGAAGCCGCCACCAATCAGGCGGACAAAGAGAGACTGAAACAGGAGGCGGACGAGTGGGCGCGAAAGGCCAGGGAACTCGCCGGAACCGTCAACCGACTGATCAAGGCCAGCTGAGCATCACGGGGAAGCGCAGCGATGGCGGATGACGATAAGCTTGTGGCGGAACAACTGATCGGCGCGAATCTCGCCGGACTGGAGGAGATCGAGAAGCAGGATCGGTCGCACATCGCCCAGCGCGTTGTCTGGCTCTATGTCGCCGTCACCGGCGCATGCTTCCTGTTCGTCTTCATCTTCTTCTGGTTCTTTCCAGGATGCGGGAACGGCGAGGGCGGCAACAACTGCTCGGCGTGGAAAGAGCCTGCCGAATTCCTGCTCAAGGTCCTGACCTCTGTGGTCCTGCCGATCGTCACCCTCGTCCTCGGCTATTACTTCGGTACTGCGAAGGCCAAGGGCTAGCGTGGCGCCGTTCCCTCCGCGCCTGGCCTGCCCATGACCGCACCCCTTGCCGGACTGAAGGTCGTCGAACTCGCCCGCGTCCTCGCCGGCCCTTTCGGCTGCCAGCTCTTCGCCGATCTTGGCGCGGAGGTGATCAAGGTCGAAAGTCCGGCCGGCGACGACACGCGCTTCTGGGGGCCGCCGGTGGTCGAGAATGGCGACGGCACCAGCGACGCTGCCTATTTCCATTCCGCCAATCGCGGCAAGCGATCGATCGTGGTCGACTTCACCAAGCCGGAGGGCGTCAAGATCGTCCACCAGCTTGTCGAACAGGCCGACGTCGTCGTCGAGAATTTCAAGGTCGGCGGCCTGGCGAAATACGGCCTCGACTATGAGAGCCTGAAGGCGGTCAATCCACGCCTGATCTATTGCTCGATCACCGGCTTCGGCCAGGATGGGCCCTATGCGAGCCGGCCCGGCTACGACTTCATCATCCAGGGCATGGGGGGCATCATGGCGATCACCGGCGAGCCCGACGGCGAGCCGATGAAATGCGGCATGGCCTTCGCCGACATCTTCACCGGGCTCTATTCTGTGATCGGCATTCAGGCGGCGCTGGCCTATCGCGACAAGACCGGCAAGGGGCAGCATCTCGATATGGCCCTGCTCGACTGCCAGGTCGGGGTGCTTGCCAACCAGGCGATGAATTATCTCGTCTCCGGCGTCTCGCCGCGCCGGTTGGGCAACGCCCATCCCAACATCGTGCCCTATCAGGCCTTCGCCGTCAGCGACGGCCACGTCATCGTCGCGGTCGGCAACGATTCGCAGTTCAGGCAGTTCGCCAGGGTCCTTGGCGCGGAGGATCTCGCCGACGATCCCGACTACGCCGATAACGAGGCTCGGGTCGCCCATCGCGACACGCTGGTGCCGATCCTCGCCGCGCTGACCGTGAAATTTTCCGCTGACGACCTGATCTCCCGGCTCGAGGCGGTCAACGTTCCGGTCGGGCCGATCAACACCGTCGAGCAAGTCTTCGCCGATCCGCAGGTCGTCCACCGCGGCATGCGCCTCGACCTCGCCCGTTCCGGCGGGGGCACTGTCGCTTCGGTTCGCAGCCCGATCCGCATGTCGGAATCGCCGCTCGCCTATGACCGGGCATCGCCCTTGCTTGGCGAAGATACCCGTGCGGTTCTTCTCGAACTCGGCTATCCCGAAACCGAAATCGAAACCTTGAAGCAGCAAGGCGCCATCGGCTGGCGCTGAACCCGGGTCTCGCCCGCAGGAGGCATCACTTGTTGAAAATACCGTTTCTGCTGGCGGCCATCGCCGTTGGCAGTGCTGTCGCGATCCAGCCTATCCTCAATGCCGAGGTGGCACGCCGTGTCGGCAGTCCGGTCGTCGCCGCCTTTCTTTCGATCCTGGTGTCGTTCCTGCTCTGCTCGGTCTACGTACTCGCGACACGCCCCCATTTCTCGTGGGGCATGGTTGCCGGGATGCCCTGGTACCTGTGGATTGGCGGATCGATCGGCTTCCTGTTCGTGATCGGCGCGATATGGCTGGCGCCGGTGCTTGGGGCGGCGGCGTTGTTCGGCGCCGTGGTCGCG
Organism: uncultured Alphaproteobacteria bacterium; assembly: GCA_963812275.1. Lineage (GTDB taxonomy): Bacteria > Pseudomonadota > Alphaproteobacteria > Rhizobiales > Kaistiaceae > Bauldia. The sequence goes on from CAWEUQ010000024.1 coordinate 71,752, forward strand.
GGTCAGATGATCGCGGCGACGGTGGTCGACTGGACCGGGCTCGGCAGCTATCAGGGACACAACTTCGATCCGCTGCGGATCCTCGCGATCGTCCTCGTGCTTGCCGGAGTCCTGATTTTCCAGCGCTCGACGTAAGAGCCGACGCTACGGGATCGCCCTGTCTTCACGTCGCGTCGGATCGGGTGGCGGCCTCTCGCCGGAGAGGGAGCGACCACGCGGAGCCTTAGAACGAGCTGACCAGACCGCCGTCCACGTAGATGACCTGTCCGTTGACGAAGGCGGCGGCATCGGAGGCGAGGAAGACCGCGACACCCTTGAGTTCATCGACGTCGCCCCAGCGCCCGGCGGGGGTGCGCTGCTTCACCCAGGTGTCGAATTCCTCTTTCTCGTAGAGGGCGCGGTTCAGCTCGGTCTTGAAATAGCCGGGGCCGATGCCGTTGATCTGAAGCCCATGCTTGGCCCAGTCGGCGCACATGCCCTTGGTCAACATCTTCACGCCGCCCTTGGCGGCGGTGTAGGGGGCGATGGTGGTTCGGGCGATCTCGCTGCCGAGCGAGCAGGTGTTGATGATCTTGCCGTGGCCACGCGGGATCATGCGCTTCGCCACCGCCTGGCCGACATAGAAGACGCTGTCGAGATTGGTGGCCATGACCTTTCGCCATGCGTCGACGGGAAATTCGTCGAGCGGCGAGCGGTACTGGATACCGGCGTTGTTGAAGAGGATTTCAATCGGGCCGATCTCCCTCTCGATCCGCTCGACATGCGCTTCCACTGCCGGCTGGTCGGTGACATCGAAGGGCATGGCGTGAACCTTGTGCCCGGCATCGGCGAGCTTCGCCCGGGTCGCGTCGAGCTCCTCGGCGTTGCGCGAATTGAGAATGATCTCGGCGCCGGCCTCGGCAACCGCCTCGGCAAGCGCCAGCCCGATTCCCTTGCTCGAACCGGTCACCAGCGCGAGCCGGCCGGTCAGGTCAAACATTGAACCCATGAGTTCCCCCGAATTATAGCCGCCTGCCGACGGCTCGATGTCTGGAAAGGGCCCTTATCCGCGAGCCGCCCACAAGCGTCAACCGCTGGCCGCGGCGTCAAGCGCCCGAGGCGCGTGCAATTCTCCGGTCGTGGTTGCGTGTCGGCGAGCCACCGCAGGTGCAGAGCGGAGTTGTCGGCCGGCAAGTTGTCCGATAACTTTCGGGGCGTCTCACGCTCGAACGAGTTTACCGCAACCCATGAAGACGGATTCAGTCACCCCAGCCGATCTGGTCCGATCGGTGATCGCGGTGCCACCCTTGGCGCGCGCCGCCGATGGTACGCCGGACATCGCGGAGAATCGCAAGATCGTCCGCTGGATGACGGAAGGCGGAGTCTCGAGCTTTCTCTACGGCGGCAATGCCAATTTCTACCACCTGGGCCTGTCCGAATTTCCCGAAGTTCTCGAAATGATGGTCGAGATCGCTCCGGCCGATGCATGGATGATTCCCGCGTTTGGCCCGGATTTTGGAAAGGCGCTCGATCAGGTCCGGATTCTCAAGGATTTCGATTTCCCCACCGCCATGGCCCTGCCGATGGCGGGGCCGACCAAACCGGCCGGTGTCGCGACCGGACTCCGTCGTATCGCCGACGCCTTTGGCCGTCCGGTCACCGCCTATGTGCGGGCGGAGAATTATTTCGCGCCGGCCGACATGGCGTCGCTGATCGCCGATGGCGTCGTCTGCACCGTTAAATATGCCGTGGAGCGCCGCGATCCCGGAGACGGATCGCTATCTTTCCGATCTGGTCGAGGCGATCGGAACGGAACGCCTCGTCAGCGGGATCGGCGAGCGACCGGCCATCGTCCACCTCAACCAGTTCGGGCTAGCCGGCTTCACCTCGGGTTCGGTCGCCATCGCACCGCATTTGTCGATGGCGATCCTGCGCGCGTTGAAATCCGGGGACACGGCAACCGCCGAAACCCTTCGGGCACGTTTCCTCGCCTTCGAGGATCAGCGCGATGCCCATTCGCCGATCGTTGTCCTGCACGAAGCGGTGCGGCTTGCCGGCATCGCCGAGACCGGGCCGATCCAGCCCTATCTCGCCAATCTCGAAGCGGGACTGGTCTCCGGCGTTGCCGATGCCGCCAGGGCGCTTTACGAGGACAACCAACGCTATCTGCGCCAGCATGCGGCGTAGCCGATCCAGCGGACAACAGCCGCGACAACCAGCTTCGAGGACTTGATGAGCTATCAGCCAGCGGAAAATCGATACGAGCGGATGAAATACCGGCACACCGGGCGGAGCGGCCTGAAACTGCCGGAGCTTTCGTTCGGGCTCTGGCACAATTTCGGCCACAACGCGCCCGCCGATCGCGCCCGCGAGATGTGCCGGACCGCTTTCGATCACGGCATCACCCATTTCGACCTCGCCAACAACTACGGCCCGCCGCCGGGCTCCGCCGAGGAGCATTTCGGCAATATCCTCGCCACCGACTTTCGCGGCTATCGCGACGAACTGGTGATCTCGACCAAGGCCGGCTACCTGATGTGGCCGGGGCCCTATGGCGAATGGGGCAGCCGCAAGTATCTGCTTTCGAGCCTCGACCAGAGCCTCAAGCGGATGAAGCTCGATTATGTCGATATCTTCTATTCGCATCGGGTCGACCCCAACACGCCGCTCGAAGAGACGATGGGCGCGCTCGACACGGCGGTCCGCCAGGGCAAGGCGCTCTACGCTGGCATCTCGTCCTACAGCGCCAAGCGGACGGCGCAGGCGGCGGCGATCCTGCGCGACCTCGGCACGCCCTGCCTGATCCACCAGCCGAGCTATTCGATGCTCAACCGGTGGATCGAGGCGGATCATCTGCTCGACACGCTGGAAAACGAAGGCATCGGCTGCATCTGTTTCTCGCCGCTCGCCCAGGGGCTGCTGACCAACAAGTATCTTTCGGGCATTCCCGAGGAGAGCCGGGCGGCCAGCGGTGCCGGATCGTGGCGCGAGGGCTTCCTCAGCGAGGAGAACCTTACCGCGATCCGCGGCCTTGCCGAGGTCGCCAAGCGGCGCGGCCAGTCGCTGGCGCAGATGGCGGTCGCCTGGGTCCTGCGCGATCCGCGGATCACCACGGCGCTGATCGGCGCGAGCCGACCGGAACAGATCACCGATCTGGTCAAGGGACTCGACAATCCGAGCTTCAGCGCCGAGGAACTCGCTGAAATCGACAAGCTGGCGACCGACGGCGGCATCAACATCTGGCAGCGGTCGAGCGATTCCTGAAGACGAGCGGAAACGGGCATGAGCGACAGCAAGAAGCACGGCGGCCTGCGCAGCGCCCGCTGGTTCGGCGCCAGCGACCTCCGTGCGTTCGGCCACCGCTCCCGGACCCTGCAGATGGGCTACGCCTATGAGGACTTCATGGGCAAGCCGGTTGTCGCGATCATCAACACCTGGTCGGACCTCCAGCCCTGCCACGCCCATTTCCGTGCCCGTGCGGAGGAGATAAAGCGCGGCGTCTGGCAGGCCGGCGGCTTTCCGGTCGAACTGCCGGCGCTGTCCTTGTCGGAAAGCTTCGTCAAGCCGACGACCATGCTCTACCGCAATCTCCTGGCCCTCGAGGTCGAGGAACTGCTGCGGTCACACCCGGTCGACGGCGTCGTGCTGATGGGGGGCTGCGACAAGACCACGCCCGGCACGCTGATGGGCGCGATCAGCATGGACCTGCCGACGATCTTCATGCCGGCGGGGCCCATGCTGCGCGGCAACTACCAGGGCCAGGTGCTCGGCTCCGGCAGCGACGTGTGGAAATACTGGGCCGAGAAGCAGGCCGGCAAGATCACCGAGGACGAGTGGCGGTCGATGGAGGCGGGGATCGCCCGCAGCTTCGGCACCTGCATGACGATGGGCACGGCCTCGACGATGACGTCGCTGGTCGAGACCCTCGGGATGACGCTGCCGGGCGCGTCGTCGATCCCGGCAGCGGATGCCGGCCATGCCCGGATGGCGACGACCTGCGGCCGGCGGATCGTCGAGATGATCGCCGAGGACCTCAAGCCGTCGGACATCCTCTCCCGCGCCTCTTTCGACAACGCGCTGGTCGTGCAGATGGCGCTGGCCGGCTCGACGAACGCGATCATCCATCTGGTGGCGATGGCCGGGCGGGCCGGTATCGACCTCGTCCTCGACGATTTCGACAAGGTTGCCCGCGAGGTTCCGGTGCTCGCGAATATCCGGCCCTCGGGCGAGTTCCTGATGGAGGATTTCTTCTATGCCGGCGGACTTCCGGCCCTGCTCAACGAGTTGCGCGACAAGCTCGACCTCTCGGCGCTGACCGTGACCGGCGCCGACCTCGGTACTTCGATCGCGGATGCCCGGGTCTACAATGCCGATGTCATCCGCCCGCTGGACAGTCCGGTCTCCTCGGCGCTGGGAATGGCGGTGCTGCGCGGCAATCTTGCGCCGGGCGGCGCGGTGATGAAGCCGGCGGCGGCAGAGGCCCGGCTCCTCAAGCATTCAGGGCCGGCGCTTGTCTTCCGCGACTACAACGAGATGGCGGCGATGGTCGACCGCGACGATCTCGAGGTCACGCCGGATCATGTCCTGGTGCTGCAGAATGCCGGCCCGGTCGGCGGGCCGGGCATGCCGGAATGGGGCATGCTGCCGATCCCGCGGAAGCTGCTCAAGCAGGGCGTCCGCGACATGCTGCGGATTTCCGACGGCCGGATGAGCGGCACCAGCTATGGCGCCTGCATTCTCCATGTGGCGCCGGAGGCCTATGTCGGCGGACCGCTCGCCGCGGTTCGTAACGGCGACCTGATCTCCGTCGACGTCGATCGGCGGTCGCTGGTGCTGGAGGTCAGGGAGGCCGAGATCGCGCGCCGTCTGGCCGAGTGGGTTCCCCCGGATCGCACCTACCAGCGCGGCTATAACCGGCTTTACGCCGATCATATCCAGCAAGCCGACAAGGGGTGCGATTTCGATTTCCTGGCCGGAACGGCGCGGATTCCGGAGCCGGAGATCCACTAGCCCTTCCGTCGCGCGTCAGACCCGCTCGAAGACGAGCAGCGTGAAAAGGTCGAAGGCCTTGGCGGGCTGCCGATGGATCAAGTTCAGTTCGGGCCGACCCAGCACCAGGTCTATGGGGAAGTCCGGGCGCCAGCCGAGTTTGGCCGAATAGCGCGACAGCCAGCGTTCGAGCCAGGCGCGCGGGCCCTTCTGGACCGAAAAGTGGTTGACGAGGATGACGTGCCCGCCCGGTTTGACGACACGGATGATCTCGCTGAGGACGCGGTCGGGATCGGGAACGACGGTCATCACGAACATCGCCATGACCGCGTCGAAACCGTGATCATCGAATGTCAGCTTTTCCGCGTCCATTTCGAGCAGCGCTTCGACATTGTCGAGCTTCTCTTCGGCGACCCGCGCCCTGCCGCGGTCCAGCATCTCGCGGCTGAGGTCGATGCCGACAATCCGGTGCTTGCGGTCATAGAGAGGCAGGGAAATGCCGGTACCGACCCCGAGTTCCAGAACACGGCCGGGTTCCAGCTTGTTTATTTCGGCGACGGCGATCCGCGAGGAACTGGCGGTGAAGGAACCGAAGACGCCGTCGTAGACCGGCGCCCAGCGGGCATAGGCGGCAACGACGTGAGAATCGTTGAGACTGGCGAGGGCGACGCTCGATGACTGGCGGGCGCCGGACTTGCCTGAATCGAAAAATGGCTCTGCCATATATCCCCCTAGAGAGCGGCGACCGCGCGATCGGAACTGACGAGTTTGCGCAAGGCGATCTCGGCAGCCGCATCGTGTTCGGAACGTTCGATCCAGCCGCCGCCCAGAACACGGGCACCGTCGGCGTCGGCGTCATAGAAGACGCAGGCCTGGCCCGGCGCGACCCCTGCTTCGCCGGCGGCGAGGTCGACATGAACCTTGCCGTTGTCGACGATCAGGCGAGCGGGCATCGGAGGCCGGGTCGAGCGGACGCGAGCATGAATGTCGATGCCTTCGGCCGGGATTTCGGCCAGGGGCGTATCGCCCAGCCAATTGACCCCGCGCAGATGCAACCGGCCGGTAAGCGAGCGCCTCGCGAGGCCCGACAATAACGCGACGGCCGTCCGGATCGAGATGGACGACATAGAGCGGCTCGCCGAGTGCAATGCCGATGCCGCGCCTCTGGCCCACCGTGTAATTGATGATGCCGGCGTGACGACCGAGGACGCGCCCGTCGATATGGACGATCTCGCCTGGCTCCGCGGCACCCGGCTTCAGCTTGCGAATGACGTCGGCATAGCCGCCGCTCGGGACAAAGCAGATGTCCTGACTGTCGGACTTTTCGGCGATCGGCAGGTTGAAGGCGCGCGCGGCCGCGCGTGTCTCGGCCTTGGTCATCGTGCCCAGCGGAAAGCGCAGGAAGTCGAGCTGTGCCGGCGTCGTGGCAAAGAGGAAATAGCTCTGGTCGCGATCGAGATCGACCGGACGGAAAAGGGCCCGCCGGTTACCGCGCTGCTCCGAGCGGACGTAATGGCCGGTCGCCAGCGCGTCGGCGCCGAGCCGCTCGGCGGTGCCGAGCAGATCGGCGAACTTCACCGTCTGATTACAGGCGATACACGGCACCGGCGTCTCGCCGGCCGCATAGCTGTTGGCGAAGGGATCGATCACCGCTTCGCGGAAACGCTCCTCGTAGTCGAGGACGTAATGCGGGATGCCGAGGGTTTCCGCGACGCGGCGCGCGTCGTGAATATCCTGGCCGGCGCAGCACGCGCCCTTGCGATGGGTCGCCTCGCCGTGATCGTAAAGCTGGAGGGTCACGCCGACGACGTCGTAGCCGGCCTCCTTCAAGAGCCCCGCGACAACGGAGGAATCGACGCCACCGGACATGGCGACGACAACGCGGGTCCGGTCAGGCCTGCCGGGAAGATCTAGGCTTGCGCGCATGCAACTGCTTGGTTTGGTGGGCGTCCGACCACAGGCGCCTCGTTCAGGGATACCGGACTATAGTCGCGATCTGGCCATCTTCAAGGCGGTGAAACAGGAAGACCCCCGGTCCCTTTCCGCAGGCCACTACAAATCTTACCGATTTGTTGCCGGGCACTTAGCCAAATTTTAAAGCCGTCGGACTAGTCTCACTCATGGACGGGTCAGGATTGAGTGTGAGAGTAGAATGACCGAACAGCTTCGTCCGCGCGTAAAGTATGTAATCGGCCCAGATGGTAGCCCTTTGACGATTGCAGACCTTCCGCCGCGCGACACAAAACGCTGGGTGATACGCCGCAAGGCGGAGGTGGTCGCGGCCGTGCGCGGCGGGCTCCTCAGTCTTGAGGAGGCCTGCAACCGCTATACCCTGACCGTCGAGGAGTTCCTCTCCTGGCAGCAGTCGATCGACGATCACGGTCTGGCTGGCCTGCGGACGACGCGAATTCAGCAATATCGGCCTGGCTAGGCCGTTCCCGGGCGCGACGGCCATTTCGACCGCCGCTCCTTCCTTCCCCCTTATAATTCAATCGCCAAGCCGCGTTCGGGAATGACGACATCGGTGCCCGTGCCTTCCATACGGGCAACGAAGTCGTCGGCGGTGCCGTGGAGCGCCGAAAACGTTCCGTAATGGCAGGGGATCACGGTTTCGAAGTCGAAGAAGCGCTGGCAGGCCATCGCCGCGAGCTTCGGCCCCATGGTGAAGCGGTCTCCAATCGGCACGATGCCGATCACCGGTGCGTAGATTTCGTTGATCAACGCCATGTCGGAGAAGATGTCGGTGTCGCCCATGTGGAGGAGCGTCTTTTCTCCCGGCGCCATCACCACGACGCCGCAGGGATTGCCGAGATAGACCGATTTCCCGTCGATCACGGTTCCCGACGAGTGCCAGGCCGGTACGAAGGCGACGGCAAAAGCCCCGAAATCAACCATTCCGCCGGTATTCATCGGGCTGGTCCTCTCGACTCCGAGGCTGGCCAGATGGTTGCACAATTCGAAATTCGCGATCAGGGTCGCTCCGGTCGCCTCGCAGATTTCCACCGTTGAGCCGGTATGGTCGTCATGGCCATGGGTAAGGAGGACGTGGGTCGTGCCCTCGTAAGCGGTCCGATGGTCGCCCTTGAAGGTCGGATTGGCGAGAAACGGATCGATCATGATCGCCGCGCCGTCGAGATCGATACGGAAGGCCGAATGGCCGAACCAGGTCAGTTTCATCTTCGCTCCTTCGCTTTGCCCACGATTCATGTCGTTCGCCGGCCAAGTGCCGGCGCGACAATCGTCCTCCGGTCGCGATAATAGAGCGCCATGGCGAAATCTCCCGGGCCTTTGTCAATTGAGCAGCTTGCGGCCATTCTTGCGCCAGCGGGAGCGCTAGTCGGGCTCGATCTCGGCACCAAGACCATCGGCGTCGCGACGTCCGACCCCGGGCGACGGATCGCGACCCCTCTGGTGGTGATCCATCGGACGAAATTCACCAAGGACGCGGCGGAGCTGATGAAGCAGATCGGCCCCTACCGGCCGGTTGCGCTGGTGCTCGGATTGCCGATCAATATGGACGGTTCGGAAGGCCCGCGGGCGCAGGCGACGCGGGCCTTTGTCCGCAGCCTCGCCCCGATCATCGATCTGCCCGTGGCCTTCTGGGACGAACGTCTGTCGACCGCGGCGGTGACGCGGACGCTTCTTGAGGCCGATGCCAGCCGCAAGCGCCGCGGCGAGGTCGTCGACAAGATGGCGGCCGCCTACATCCTGCAGGGCGCGCTCGATCGGCTGGCGAGGATGGGCGCCGATCGAGATCGATCCGGGCCCGTCAGCGCGGATGGACCCGCTTCGGCAGATACGAACAGGCGTTGACCTTCTTGGGCTCGACGGTGACGCCGCTCCGGGACAGCAGTTCCTGCAAATAGCCCTGGTTGAACGCGCCGCGTGTCTCGGTGCCGCGGTGGCAGATCAGGTCGAATGCCACCAGCGGCCACCGAGAACGATGCCGCTGGCGACGATCTTCCTGTCACCGGTCAGCACCTCGCCGACCACGTCGTGATACTCGAACTGGCCGTCCTCGACGGTGATAGATCGTCGCATCGCCGAGCGCGCCTGGCCGCAGCGTGCCGAGATCGTCGCGACGCATGGCCCTGGCGACGTTGACGGTCGAGGCTCGGATGACCTCGTCGAGCGGCATGCCGAGGCAAAGGAATTTCGACATCGTCACCGCCTGGTCGATGGCCGGCCCCTCGAGGCAGAGCTTGTGGAGATCGGACGAGATGGTGTCGGGCATGAAGCCGCCGGCGAGCATGGCGCGCCCGGTGGCGAAGGCGAAAGACCCCATGCCATGGCCGACATCGAAGAGGATGCCGCGCTGGCGCGCCGCGATCACCGAGTCCTTTACCGCGCCCTGGCCGCTGACCGGGGTATTCGGGAAGGGTCTGAAGCAATGGGTGAGGATGTCGTCCGGCCGCAGCCGTTCGAGAACCGCGTCATAGGTGGGCGGTGGCTCGTCGATATGCGCCATCAGCGGCATTCCGGTCTCTTCGGCGAGTTGAAGGGCGATGTCGAGCGGCGCGATGCCGGAGTCGCCGCTGGCGTGGCGCCCGACCCGGACCTTGATGCCGACGATCACGTCACGGTTGGCTTCGACCACTTCCAGCGCATCGGCTGGCGCCATCAGCCGCATGTCGTCGCTTTCCCCGACCATGATCCGGTTCGAGAAGGCATAGATGCCGGCGAAGGAAATATGGAGATAGGCGAGGATACGCGGCTCGCTTGGCTCGATGACGTGCTTGCGGAAGCCGGCGAAGTTGCCGGCGCCGGCACTGCCGGCATCGACAAAGGTCGTAACGCCGCTGGTGCGGGCGACCGCTCCGGCGTCGATGCCGAGGGAGGTTCCGCCCCAATAGACATGGGTATGAAGGTCGATGAAGCCGGGGGAGACGATCTTGCCGGAAATGTCGCGAATGTCGGTGCCGGGATCGGGGGGGAGGTCGCCGCCGAGGGCCGCGACCCGTCCGTTCGCGAAAGCAACGTCGCCGATTTCGTCGATCCCCTGCGAAGGGTCGAGAATCCGGCCATTTTTCAGAATCAGGTCATAGGACATCATTCGACTCGCCTTGAGCTTCCTTGGTTCCCCATGATATCCACTCGCCGACGGACTTGCATGTCGGATTGTTCGGGCGGACCCTGCGCTCTCTCCGCGCCGGTCCGCCCCGGAGTTCATCTGACGTGACGCCTCAGCGCGCATGACCCTTTTTCTTCACATCGGCAGCCACAAGACCGGGACCACCGCGGTCCAGAGGTTCGCGGACTCGCATCGCGCGGTTCTGCGCGAACGCGGCCTTTGGTATCCCTCCTACGAGGAGATCGGCTTGCCCGGGCACTACGGCCACCACCACTTCGCCCATGCGGTGGCGGACGCCGCCCGCGGCCGTTTCAGCCTCGCGGACGCCGAGCGGTTCGCCGAAATGGTCCGGCGCGGTCGCCGCAAGGGCGAGAAGGTTCTCATCAGCGCCGAACCGATATACCGGCATGTGCTCAAGGGGCCGGCCGACTATTGGGCTCAGCGGCAAGCCTATGTTGCCCGGTTGAAGGCGATTCTCGGCCTCGATGATGTGACGGTGCTTGCCGTCCTGCGGCGTCAGGACGGATTCGCGCGATCGCTCTATCAGGAGAAGATCAAATCCCGAAAATACTCGGCGCGGTTTCGCCAGTTCCTGGTCGAGCAGCGATACGAATTCGAATATCACCGCCAGTTGTCGATCTTCAAAACGGTGTTCGGGACTGTCGATCTCCTGATCTACGAAGACCTGCAGCAGGCTGGCCTGATCGATGCCTTCTTCGCCCATCTCGGGATCGACGTGTCGGACCTCGCCCGCAGCCCGGCCGAGAACCGGTCGCTGCCGCTCGAACTCGTCGAGTACAAACGCCTGTTCAACGCGACCAGCGCCGGCAAGGGACGGCTTGCTCATGTCGCCGAACTGCTTGACAAACGCGCCGCGAAGGGTGGTCTGCAGGACGATGTCGACTGGATTTCCCGGTCGGATATGGAGGCCTTCTGTGCTTCCTTCGCCGCGGAGAACGAGATGCTCAGGCGCGACTTCGCCAGTGATCGTCCGACGCCGATCTTTCCCTCGCTGGAGACGGCTCCCGTCGCGGATCAGGGTGAATACGAGGGTATGTCGGTGCATCGTTTCGCGGAACTGACCGCGGAAATCCTCTTGTGAGCGCCACACCGGAAATCGAGGTCAACGGCGGCGAAGATCCGGACCGGTTCCGTCGGCCGTCAACCAGGGTCGCTCTGATCATCGCCAATCTGGTGAATCGCGGCGGCGGCGCGGAACGAATCTTCGTCGAACTCGCCAACATGCTGGTGGCGCGCGGCTACGAGGTCAGTTGCATCCACTTCGAGGATGAGGAGGGACGGCCGTTCTATCCGCTCGACCGACGGATCGAGCTCATCAACATTTTTCCCCGGTTTCGGTCCGAGCGCCGCTGGCCATACAACATGCTCAACTCGAAGCGGTTGCCGGACGGCGTGCGGCACTGGGCCGAATGGCACCTGAAGAAGGATCCGATCATCGCGTTGCTCGGCGACTATTTCCGCTATTCGAAGCCGGATGTCGCGATCAGCTTCCTGCCGCCGGCCAATACGCCGGCGCTGCTGGCCGCGGCGGGGACCGACGTCAAGGTGATCCCGACGAACCACAATGTGCCGGCCCGCGACTATCTCGATCCGAAGCGTTGGAGCAACAATCCCTACGACCGGACGATGCGGCTGAAGGCGTTGCGCCACGCGGCGGCGATCCACGTTCTCTTCGCCGATTTCGGCGCCTGGTTCCCCGGCGAGCTTCAGTCGAAGGTCGTGGTGGTGGCAAATTACGTCTCGAAGGACGTGCTCCGCCACCAGCCCGGCGACCGCGAGAAGGTCATCCTTGCCGTCGGGCGGCTGGCGCCGGTCAAGAACTACATGATGCTGGTCGAGGCCTGGGCGCTGCTTGCTCCAAAGCATCCGGACTGGCGGGTGGTGATCTACGGCGACGGCCCGCAGCAGGCAAAGCTGGCCGCCCGGATCGAAGAGCTCGGCGTCGGGGATTCCTTCACCCTGGGGGGCACGCGCTCGGACATGGGCGCGGTCTACGCGCAGTCGGCGATCCTCTGCCATCCGGCCGAGTTCGAGGGATTCGGCCTTGCTCCGGCGGAAGCCCTGGCGCTAAAGATGCCCGTCGTCGCTTTCGCCGATTGTCCAGGCGTGAACCAGTTCGTCGTCGATGGGCAGAACGGCCTCCTTGCCGACCGGGCGGGTGGGGCCGAGGCTCTGGCCGCGGCGCTGGACCGTCTGATTGGCGATCCCGAACTGCGCAGGCGGCTTGGCGACAACGGTCCCGCCAGCGTGGCGACTTTCACTGAGGAGCACTTCGCGGATGCCTGGGTCGAGCTCATTGAACGCTGCCTTGGCAAACGGTGAATCGCCGCCGACGGTCGATGTGCTGATTCCGCATTATAATGCGGTCGAGGCGCTCGAACTGACCCTCGCATCGATCGACGCGCAGGATTACGGCGGCCTGGTCCGGATCGTGATCGCCGACGATGGCTCGACTCCGCAAGCGATTGCGAGCCTGCGCCACATCCTCGATGCCCGGGAACGACCGGTGATCCTCCTCGAAAATGGCGCCAATCGTGGCCGGCCATACACCCGCAATGTCCTGCTCGATGCGACCGAGAGCCCGTATACCGCCTGGCTCGATGCCGGCGACGAGTGGTATCCGCGAAAGATCTCCGCACAGATCGAGGAAGCTCGGGCGCTCGGCGGACTGGACAGTCCTTCGCCGTTCTGGGTCACCTGCAATTTCGATTGGAAATGGGCGGGGCGCGACGCGGCGCGACGCTATCAGGTCGTCGACCAGGACCAGGTGATGGCGCTGCTTCGCGGCAAGGATTTGCGCGCCTATCTGTGGACCGTGCTCGGCCCGACGCGGAGCTTCCGTGACGTCGGCTGGTTTGACGAGAAGCTGCCGCGGCTTCAGGACCTCGACTTCTTTCTGCGATTTCTGCTGAAGGGAGGCCGCCTGCATCTGCCGGATACGGCGGAGAGCCTGTGCGTCTACCACAAGTCGGATATCGGCCGCGACGCGGAGCAGATCCGCGCCTGCCACGCCCATATCTTCGACAAGCACCGGGTTCTCTACACCCGTTACGGTCCGAAATTCACCCGCGTGCAGCTCTACAATATGGAAATCCACGCCGCGCGCTTCGCCGCCAGCAATGGCGATGCCGGTCGCCGGCGTTATCATTTGTGGCGTGCCTTCAGATATCGGCCGAAGCAATTGGTTCGGCGTCTGCTCGGCGGCGGATTGCGAGCCGGCAAGGAGGCACGGCACCATGGCGGATGAGCCGATCTTCCTGCTCGGGGTCGGTGCGCAGAAATGCGGGACAAGCTGGCTCTACGAACAACTGGCCGCCCATCGGGACGTCATGATGTCGCCGATCAAGGAGCTTCACTACTGGGACCGTCGCTTCCATCCGGATTTCTTCAAGCCGCGAGACACCCAGGCGATCCTCAAGCGACTGATCAAGCAGCACGGCGACAAGATCATCTCGGAGCAGGAATTCGAGCGGGTGGCGATGGACTGCGGGGAGGATTATTACCTTGCCTTCTTCCGGTCGCGCCTGAGGCCGCATCACCGCGTCCTTGGCGAGATCAGCCCGTCCTACTCGATCCTTTCGGCCGCAGAGTTCGCCTATATCCGGGATGTCCTGCCCTGGCGGACCAAGGCCGTCTTCCTCATGCGGGACCCGGTCGAGCGGATGTGGTCGCAGTGCAAGATGCAGGCGAAGAAGGCGTCCGGGCGCGGCGGAACCGGCGATGCCTATGCCCTCTTCAGCAAAAGCCTCGACCGAAGAAAATACGTCGAACGCACGGGTTACAGCGCGACGGTGCGGAACCTGCGCGCGTCCTTCGCGCCGGACGAGGTCTTCTTCGGCTTCTACGAGACGCTGTTCGACGCGGCGGAAGTGGCGCGTCTTGCCGCATTTCTCGGTCTCGAGGAACTGGCATTCGATGCCGATGCCAATCCGAACAAGAGCGCCGATCTCCGCAAGCCGGACGAGGCGGAGTGGGGCAAGGTCCGGGCAGCCCTGGCCGAGATCTACGACTTCGTCTTTGCTGAATTCGGCGACCAGGTGCCCCCGGCCTGGCGATAGACCTGGCGCCGGCGCTGGTCAGAGCCCGTATTGCTTCCGCCATTCGACCGCCGGGCCGCCGAATGCCTCCGCCGATGACGTGATCTCCTCGGCAAAGAGCGTGATCAGATAGTCGCGGACCCGGTCGGTCATTTCGATCTTCGCAAATGCCTTCTTGCGATTGAAGTCCGTCGGAAGTTCGCTGCTCTCGTGATCCGGGTCGACGCCGAGGAAGGTCAGGATCCGGCTGCGCAGCGAAATCGCGTCGCTCTGGAGGTCATCGAAAAAGAAGAAGCCGAAGCGATCGTCGTCTTCCGATTGTCGCCAGCGCGCCACCACCTCCCGTATGCTCGAATGGGCGACGCCGGTGCCCGACGCGACGAAAGCCTGCACCTGTTCCAGCGCTGCCGGGTCCTGCCGCTCGTTTCGGCCGACCAGCATGCAGTATTGCGACCAGAAGCGGGAAATCGGGTCGCGGGCCAGATAGATGATCCGGGCAGCGGGGAATCGCTCCCGGATTGCTTTCGCCCGATCGTCGGGAATGATCGCGTAAGGAGGGCAGATGTCGCCGGACAGCTTGTTGCCGCGTGGATTGAAAAGGCGCGCGTAATAATCGAAATCGATCGGCTTGCGGTGCAGCCAGATCCGCGCTTCGAGCCACTCGATGTCGCCGCTGTCGACCGGACGCTCGTGGGCGCGACGTCGTCTTCGATTCGCCTCCTCCAGGTCCTCCCTGGCGCGGACATAGAGCGGGGCGGCTTTCTTGAGGAATCGGCGGCTGCGGTCGAAATAATGCAGCTCCTTGATCGGAGGCATCCAGAATTGCGGGTGATGGGCCAACTGGTCGAAGAGCCAGCGGGTTCCGCCTTTCTGGGCGCCGATACAGAGGAAATCCGGTCCTCGGGTATCGCCAACCGCAAGCATCCGCGGCATTTCGGTTACGTCAGGCAGCCGAGGCGATCCCGGATTCGACGTTCGGATTGCCGGACGCAAATGTGCTACCTCTCGATTGTCGGCGCCTTGGAGCCGGTACACCCCATCGACCGGCGCGGTGTCAAGCTGGGTATAGCAGCCCTTGTCGCGGTCGGCATGTCCGTCCTAAAACGTCGCAACCTGTGCCGACAGGCAAAGGGGGAGAGCGGTCCGAGGACCAGATCACGGCTGGAGTGAATGACCTTTATCGACAACGAAATGGCCGACGCGACACAGGCGGCTCTCGACGAGGAGGCGGTCTACAAGAAGTTCATCGGCTATATCCGGCGTCGGGAAAAATATGCGCCGGCGGACGTGGACATCCGCGACCACGTGGATCAGTGGCGATCGAAGCCGGTATCGATCGGCTTTCCTGAAAATTATCTCAAGGTCACCTTCGGCACCAGCCTGCTGCGGATGTTTCCTTCGGCGACCGCGATGGACGAGGCGGGCTGGGAAGACTCCGATCACTTCATCGTCGGCGGCTCGGTCCTGCCGCCGGGATATCACTCGCATCCGGGCTGCGTTCACGTCTTCCAATCGCTGGAAGGCTCCAGTTCGGTCCTGTTGATGGATACGGGCTACCTCGCCTCGGTGGCGTCATGGACGGCTTCATTCCGCGGACAGGATCCTCGTCACGCCTGCCTTGGCTATGTCTATGACGACATCGCCCACTATTTCATGAGCAATTTTCCCGGCCGCATCGCGCGCAAGCTGAATTCAACCGCGGCCCTCTCCCACGCCGAGGAAAAGCGGGCGCGGCTGGCGATCGACCGGATTCTCGCCGAGAAGATTTCGAAATATAACAACCAGCCGTTCAACCTGCCGACTTTCTCTCCAGGCTATAGCCGTCGGGTCCTGGTCGTCGATCAGTCATTCGCCGACGCCTCGACGATCTATGGCGGCGCCGACGAGGACACGTTCCAGGAGATGCTCCTCGCCGCGATCCGCGAAAATCCGGATGCCGAAATCATCGTCAAGACCCATCCCGACTCGCTGGAGCAAAGGGGCAAGCGGGAGGGGTTCTATTCGGGCATGGTCGACACCGGGCGGGTCCGGTTTCTGCGCCGACCGGTCAATCCTTTCGTCATCTTCGACGTTGTCGACAAGGTCTATGTGGCCAGCAGCCAGATGGGCTTCGAGGCGGCGATGGCCGGCAAGGAAGTGATATGCTTCGGTGCGCCGATCTATGCCGGATGGGGCTTCACCGAGGATCGGCAGCCGGTCCCCCACCGTCATCGCAAGCGGTCGATCGTCGAATTTTTCCACTATTTCTACATCTGGTACACACGCTATTTCACGCCGGACTCCGCTGACGAGGCGACGGTAGAACAGGTCCTGGATTATATCGTGCGCCACCGTTCCCATCAGCCAACGCCTATCGTCAGCTCCGACACCGATACTCCCGAAGTGTCGGTCATCATCCCCGTGTTCGGAGTCGAAGCCTATATCGAGGAATGCATCGCCTCGATCCAGTCGCAGACGCTTCGAAACATCGAGATCATTCCCGTCAACGACAGCAGTCCCGACGATTCGCAAGACGTCATCGACCAGCTGGCCGCCGACGATCCGCGCATTCGTCCGATCATTCTGCGCCAGAATGTCGGGCAGGGCTTTGCCCGCAACCGGGCGATCGATGCGGCGCGCGGGACGTATGTCTTCTTCATCGACGGTGACGATTACCTGCGGGATCCGGACCTGTTGACCCGACTGGTGGCGATCGCCCGCCAGGACCAGGCCGACATGGTGCGCGCCGGGAAGTCCTTCGAACTGGTGGAAAAGGAAGGAAGCATCCCGGCTAGGGAAAGGCAGGACAAGGTCGAGAAATACTTCAGTGACGCGCTCCATCGGGTGCGCTTCGCCGACCGACCGGATATCCTGCACAACCGTCATTTCTGGAACTTTCTCTATCGTCGCGACTTCCTCAACGACAACCAGATCCGGTTCACCACCACGCAGTGGGAGGAGCGCCCGTTCCTGCTGAAGGCGCTCCTGGGTGCGTCGTCGATATCGACGTCTCCGGACAAGGGTCTTGTCTACAGGGTCCGCGGCAGTTCGACGGCGCGGCGTCCGAAGTCGATCGGAGACGTGGAGAACCACACCCGAAATTTTGCGGAAGTCGTCAGCTTGTTCCGGGAAAAAGGCGCGGCCGAGCCCGGCCACCCGCTGAACTACCATTTCAGATTCACGTTCTCTCAATATGTCCAATACGTCTTCTTCGGTTTCCCCTACGCGACAGTAGTTCAGGCCGACACGTCGACCCGCGAAAAGTTCGTGGCGCGGTGGTCGGAAATCGTCGTCGCCAGCGGCCTCACCAGCGCCGACCTGATCAAGGATCCGGAAGCGGTCGACAACGTCCTGTTCGATGAAGGGGTCTACGGCCTGATTGTCGAGGCGTTGCGCAATAACCACCTCGATCTGTTCGACGCGGCGGCGGCGCGGAAGCCGGTTCCCGCGGAAACCGTCTATGGCTTCTTCCAGGGTGACGAAGATCCGCTTCTTGTCGCTGCATTGAATCGTTATGCGCAGCATCGGCCGGCGCTTCCCCACACACCGGCTCATGGTCGTGGACAGCGCAATCCGTCGCTTCGGGTCATCATCCACGCGGGAGCGTCCAAGACCGGAAGCAGCTTCATTCAGCATTTCCTCGACCAGAACCGGCCGGCGCTGATCCGCCGAGGGGTGTGGACTCCCGAGTTTGGCGTCTATCGACAGCCGGGCCGGCCTCACAAGATCGGAGGACATAGCCAGTTTTTCAAATCGGCGCGGCGGGACGAGCCCGATATGCGGATCGCGCTTGAGAATGGACTTGCCCTCCTCGGGCCGCATATCCACACGATCGTGATCAGCAGCGAGGGTAGTTTCCTGTCGGGCGGGACTGAGGTCCTGGCCGACTATCTCCGGGACTTCAATCCGGAACTCCTCATATATTTCCGACGGCAGGACGATTGGGCGAATTCGCAATACGCCGAATTTGCCGGCGGCGGCGCGCTCGGACGAATCTCCTCCATGCCGGAGGACTGGCTGGCGACGCGGTGGACGCAGGATCGGCTGGACTATGAGAAGTTTCTTCGTCGCTGGCTCGAGAAGCTGCCAAAGGAGAAGATTCGCGTCCGGGCGATCGAGCGTAGCGGGATAAAGCAGGGTGTGATTCTCGATGACTTCATCAAGGAACTCGGCGTCGAGCGATCCGGCCTGATCGAGCCGACCGCTGAAATGCGGAACGAGCTCAAGCTTTCCAAGGCGCAGGTCGAAACGTTGCGCTCATTCAACGATCTGCCGTTTCCCGACGACGCCGCCTATCTGTCATTCGTCCAGAAGGCGCATGACATCTTTCGCGACGGCACGGCGCCAAGCGAAGCTTCGTTGAATGCCTCGATCCTTTCGACAGCCCAGAGGCGCGCGATTCTCGATCGAGTCAAAGAGGGGAATGCCTGGATCGCCCATGAATTCCTCGACAGGGAAGAGCTGTTCTCGGAAGTCGACATCGACCAGGCCGATGGCAATCAGGCACCGGAATTGCGTGCGGGCGAAATCGCGGCAATCGTCGCGGCCTATAACGAAATCGCAAAGCCCGGACTTCCGTCCGATACGAACAATCCTACGGCCACGAGCGTGGTAAATCCCGCTTCCGTCGACCGGGAGGCGCCTGTCCTGGCCGGCCAGCGGGGTTCTGGCGGCGACAAGTCGGCAGAGTTCGTCGAGATCGACGGGCGGCGGATCGAAAAACGGCTGGATGCAATCCGAAACCTTCCGAATTCCCAGATCGTCGCGGTTGGCCTGCTGCTCGCGGAAGGGCATGTGGACCCCCGCAAGCTCGAGACGGTCAAGAAGGAAGTCATCGGCAAGCGATTGAGCAAGCGGAGGATTCTTGCCTATGTGCTGCGACGGCATGGACGCGGCGTCCTGCGGGCAAATTTGTCCGTTCGCGACCGTCTCATGCTGCTTTTGCGCGGCTAATGAAATCCCGCCTCGCCCCGGGACTAGGCTTCTCCCGACGGACTCTTGCGAGCGAAGTATGACGTCGGGCCGCTCTCGAGGGCGGCCAAAATCCCGACGCGCGACGTTACGGCGCTGGCGATCTCTCTGAGGTTCCGGGACTGCGGCCGCGCGGCCGCAGTGTGCTGGATCAGCGCCTCCCAGCGATCGAGAATGAGCTCCGGCGCGAACATGGACTCGTACCGAGCCTTTGCCGCAGCGCCCATGGACGAGCGAAGGACCGGATCGGCCATCAGCCGGCGGATCGCATCGGCAAGGTTTTCAACCTGGTTGTCCCTCTCGACATGGAGACCGGTGACGCCATTCTCGATAAGGAGGGGAATACCGCTGCAGTCACTGAAACCGATACTGGGGAGGCCGTGGGCCATCGCCTCCAGCGGCACCAGCGGCAGGCCCTCCGCGTAGGACGGCAAAACCACGAATTGCGCCATCTCATAGAAGGGATAAGCGTTTTCCTTCCGACCCTCGAAGATGACCTTCGAGCCAATTCCCAACATGTCGGTCTCGGCCCTAAGTTGGTCGATCAGGGCGCCGTATCCGACGATTCTCAGGCACCAGTCGTCATCGTCGCTGGTCGCCTTGGCGAAGGCGGCGATCAACGTTTCGACATTCTTGCGCGGCACCAGCCGGGCGACGCAGAGGATCGTCTTCTGCTTCGCTCCTGAGCCGACCGGATTTGCCTGATGCTTCGCAGGTGCGACAGTATTGGGGATCACCGTCGTCCTCGATCGGAGGTTGGGAGGGAGCTCCTCCCGAAACTCATCGGTCAGAAGGTGGATCCTGTCGGCGCTGGCAAAAATACGCTCGCGCTCGGCGCTGCCGAGGACACCGGTCTCGTTCGCGAAGTTCGGGTCGGTGTGTTCGGAGAGCAGAATCGGGCAGTTCAGCTTGAAGGCGCAATAGACGTAGCGAAAGCAGATCCGGTTCATATACAGACCGACGATCACGTCCGGCGATTGAAGGGCGAGTTCCATCAAGAGCTGACTGTCGGACGCTTCCGTGTCAGTTTCCGAATGCCAGCTGACTGTGATCTCCGGACGAAGCGGCCAGGTCGGCTCGCCGCGATCGTTGTCGAAGGTGTGAATATTGACCGCATGGCCCCGCTCGGCCATGCCATTGGCCACCATCGCGCCCACACTTTCCGTGCCGCCGCGACCTTTGGTGATCCACGGGACAAAAAGCGCTATCGACAGCGGCTTGCTCGTGATTCCCGCGAGCCTCGCCGGTTGGACGCTTTCCGTCGTCGGTTCGTCCGCCTTTGTCCGCCGCTGGCGCGCGCGTCCGAAACGGACCGAATCCCCCCGTCCGTAGCCGAAGGTTTCGAAGTCGTCGGCGTAGAATTCCTCGATGCGTTCGAGTGTCTCTTCGCTGGCGGTGATGTCCAGCGGCGGGCTCATGCGCTGGTGAACGTCTTCCTTGGGCGGTTCGAGATCGAGATCGAGGGCGACCCGATTGATGATGTTTCTTATCCCGGTCTCAAAGCGGAACACCTCGATGCCAGGCAAAATGAATTCCGTCTGTGGACGAATATGATTGTCGTGAATGAATTCATCGGAGGTGTAGTCGGCGAATATCTTATGAACCCATTCGTCAAACGTATATTCCGATGCATTGCGCATGATGTATTCACTAGCGAGGCGATCAAAAGGATTTCTGACAATACAGAATGAATAGTCGTAGAATTCGGTCGGCAGAATTTTTTCGTATATCGACGCATGGATATGTTGCGGGGTCATGCTCATCCCGCGGATCTTGCGACCGTGCAGCAGTGCTGTTTCACCGGCGGCCGAAAGGAACCGTTCGACGCTGGTCCCCCCCGCCTTCGGGATATGAACGAAGAGCACCAGACGGTCAAAAATCCTGAACAAGGGCATCGCGGAAGGCCTTAACTCCAAAGGAGCAATGTCTATCGCTGACGGCTCGGGGACGGTCAAGTCGGGCGGCAGACGACCCCCGACCGGCGCGACGGTGCGCAGGATACGTGAGCGGACGTGCCGGTCAGCGTGGGCAAATACGGTCCGGATCGTATCCGAAATTCTGAAAGTCGTACGCGAACTTATCGCGGACGATATCGGCTGCCTCCTGGTCGTAGTAAGATGCTGCCGCCAGATGGCCGTGACGCCTCTTTCTGGATTTCCAGGTTGGAATCGCGTTGGGATCGAGGGGAGCGCCAATGACTTTCGAAAGGTGTTGAACGTCGTCGGCAAGATTCTCGTAGTGGATCAGAAAGCACTCGATAGGCCGATTTCTTATCCTATAGGAGCGCTCGTCGGTGTTGAGCGTCGGCCGCATTTTGATCCAGTCGCGGAACAGGGTCCGTGCATCAGCGAAATCCTCGCCGACCCGCTCCTTTGTCGAGTCCGGCATGACGTGCCAGAACCAGGAAACGACCTTGTCGAAGGGGTCTCGGACCGGAAGTATCTTCGTATAAGCATCGAATACGCCGGACGGTAGAGCCTTGGAGATTTCCCGCGCCGTCATGTGGGCGGTGTAGACTCGATCGTCCTTGTTGACGGCCCTGGCCCCGACGATCCCGAATTCGGTGACGACTTCGTCAGTGGCGTGCGTGACCGCATGACCGTCGGGAACGCAAAGTGGCTCCAATAATCCTTCCAGGCTCGAACTTGCGGTTTTTCGGGTCTTCAAGAGGATGAAGCGATACCTGTGTGAAACCAGCATATCTGGTTGCTGTCCCCCGTTCTAAGAAGAGTCTATCGGCATTCAGGGTCTCATTGGTCGTCGGGTTGATTGTGCAGGCGGCTCTGCGAGCACTCGCCAAGTTATGGTTCGTAGCCGAGGAGGTCAAACGTCCGCCGGTGCCGATCGTAGATGATCTTCTTCTGCGCAGGGGTCAGGATTTCGTGTGCCGAGCGCCGGTCAGTCCGAAAGGAACCCTTCGCTTTCGGAAGCGCAGGCGGGAGCTTCAGCCCGAGTTTGTCGGCCACCCGATGGAGGTCGGCTTCGAGATTTTCCTGCCTCAGAATCTCGTCGACGACGACTTCGCCGTCGATCGAATAGAGTCGAAAGTCCTCCGGCCGGATAGCGACTTTCTCATCCAGCAGCTCGGATAGATTCTTGCTCTTTTCATCACGGGCCCCCCAATAGACGCCGGAAACGACTTTTTCATAGGGATGCCGTTCGATTGTGAATTTGAACGCGGACTCCCAGAAGTCGCTCGGAACCTTGTCCCGTATTTCGTTGGCCGACGAGTGATTGCGGAGCGCGCCGCGCTCGTCCGCCTGCTTCCTCAGTTTACGGAGCCGCCCCGGCTTCCGATCGAGCACCGCCTGGGCGATATCGGCCTCGAGTTGCGGATCGCCGACATAGTTCCGCGCCGCGACGCGACCGTTCTCAAGCCGAAGATATTCGTCCTCCATAGTGATCAGGGACAAGATATCGTCGGGGCCGCAGCACGGCGTCAGCGCAATCTCCGCGGTCGTTCCACCGGTCTTTCGCGTCTTGATGAAGATAAAATTCTTCGCGAAACTCGCAATCATGAGGCCCTGTAAAATCCGAGAAGCGTTGTTTCGCAATTCTATAGTTTTGGGACCCCGGAAACACAAGCGTTCAGCCTCGTTTGGGCTTGATTTCCATGAGGGGTCAGGACGCTTGCAAGGGGGGAACGCGGCTGGCAGATTGCCGCCGCACCGGGGGCGCAGAAAAGGGCGGAAGACATTTTCAGTCGCAAATGAAGAGAAACTGTCAAAAGAACCTGAAACGCCAGCAGTTGCGGTCGAAGACCGACGGGTTCGTTCATATTCCCAAGACCGGCGGCACGGGGATCGGCGAATTTTTCACTCGACTGTCGCGGGAAATCGGACCTGAAAACGTCCCGACCAAATTCGCGCATCCGTGGACCGTGGCCGAAATCCTGGAGCAATTTCCTGAGATCAGGTTGCACTTCATCATCAGAGATCCGCTGGAGCGGGCGGTCAGCGGCTTTCTCAGCCGGTTGAGAATGGGCCGGCCACTGCACGACCATACGTGGAATCTCGACGAAGCGGCAACGTTCTCCTTCTTCGCGGAGCCCCAGCAGCTCCTGCGCGGCTTGATGAGCGACGATGAAAGGACGAAATCGGCGGCGCTGTTTGGCTATGAAAATGTTCCGCATTTAAAGAGAAACTACATTTATTATTTCCAATCCGTCGAATACATTTCAGGAATAATGAATAATATCGGGTCGGTTCGAAGAATAGATCGAACGGCCGAATTCCTCCAGGACATGATCGCGGTGATTGGCGCGGACCCGGAGGCAATCGACCGGCATTATTCGAAGACACACGTCTCCCAGGTCTCTGCGCGTGGGATCGTGTCGCAAATGGATGATAGCGAAGTGGCCCGAGTGAAGGACGCGCTGAAGCGCGAATACGACATCTATCATTGCCTGCAAGATATTGCAGACACGCGGACGAAAAGCTGAATCATCGGGATGAAGAAGAACGCGCCATCCAGGCCAAGTCGAAAAGAAGCGTCGCGACGGAAGAAGCAGAAGCTTCTCGACGAGCAGGCGGGGCGCTCTCTCGCGCAGGGGTTCCTCCACATTCCCAAGACCGGCGGCTCGAGCATGGGCTATTTTCTCCGGGACCTGGCGAAAGAAAATATCGTCGTTCCGATAAAATTTCCGCATTCCTGGACGATGCGGGACATTGCGACGTCTTTTCCCGACACAAAGGTCAGCTTCGTCATCAGGGATCCGCTGGAACGCATGATCAGCGCTTTTCTGTATCGGCAGCGGGTCGGTTCAAGCTGGACTCCCGCTGAGGCCGTCGCCATGTCGTTCTTTTCCCAGCCTCAGGATTTCCTCCGCGGACTGGTGTCGCGTGATGAGCGAACCAAATCCGCTGCGCTATTCACCTACCGACAGGTCAAGCACTTTCGGATGAACTACATCTACTATTTCGAATCCCCGGAATACATCGACGAGATTCGCGGGCGGCATTTCGGAATGATCGGGAACATTCGTACCTATGACGACTTCGTCACGGCATATTGTCGCTTATGCGGAATCGATCCGAGCGCCGTCGACGAGAAGATGGAAGTCCAGAGGAAGTCCAACGTCTCCTCGCAGGATGTGCTGGCCACGATCGGCGACGAAGACATAGAGCAGCTCAAATCGGTTCTGTCGGACGAATACGCGATCTACGATCGTCTGGTCGCGTTGTCGGACGGGCGGCCGTGAGCGCGAGCCCGTCACCACGACACCGCCAGAGGTGAAATCCGATCTGGCGACGCTGCGGCCAGACTTCGGGTCCGTCCCGACGACGGGCAGGTGACCTTGGCGTTGCGGTTGGAGCCGCTTCCGGCAGGTGCGGTGACCGCAGCTTGTCACCCCGTGGTGAGTTTGGCACATTGCACCCGCGATGGGGCGGGAACCCGTTTCGCTGCAAGGTATTGATTTCGATGAAGAAAAGTTTTGAGAGGAACCTGAGGCTTCAATCAGCCCGCTCGATGGAAAGCAGCTACCTCCATATTCCGAAAACCGGCGGGTCGGGGATCGGCCAATTCCTCACAAGACTGGGGCGGGAAATCGGACGCGAGCGGGTGCCGATGAAATTCAACCATCCGTGGCCCGTCGAACAGGTCCTCAAGCAGTTTCCCGACATGAAGATCCATGTTGTCATCCGGGATCCCGTCGAACGAATGGTCAGCGGGTTCCTCAGCCGGATGCGGATGGGACGACCGCGTCGGAACCATGTGTGGAATACGCCGGAGGCGATTTCCTTTTCGTTCTTCAGTGAGCCGCAGCAGCTCCTTCGTGCGTTCATTTCCGACGACGAGAGGCAGAGGTCGGCAGCGTTGTTTGCCTATGGCGGCATTCGACATCTGCGTTGGAACTACGTCTTTTATTTCAAGTCGGCGGACTATCTCGACGAGATCGAGAAAAGCATGGGCATCGTCCGGGAGATCGACGAGACCCTCGATTTCCTCCACGAAATCTGCGCGCTCTGCGGCGTCGGACCGGAGAAGGTCGATGCGCACTATGCAAAGGTCCACGTTTCGAACGTTTCGCCACGCAGCATCACGTCTCAGATCAGCGAATCGGACATGGCGAAGATCAGAGCTTCGCTCGAACCCGAATACGCCATCTATCGCCGTCTCCAGGCAATTGCGCATCGGCAGTCCGGCGGGTGATCGCTTTCCTCCCGCAGGGCCGTAAGGCGGTCCGTTGACCAGCGCGGCGATCCCCTTCGATACGGTGACCGGTCGCTGGCCATGGTCCGCGCTTATTCCGCCGTCGGTTCGTGCTGCTGGCGGGCAGTGCCCCGGAGGCGGTCTCGCTCCGCGACAAGGACCTCGCCGGGCTCACGTCGGTCGCCGTCAACAATGCCTGGCGGATCCGGGACGACTTCGACTACGTCGTCTTCCCGCGTAATTTTCCCGACGAGAACAGGCCGCCCGAAGGCTATCCGGGCAGCCTCGTTCGAGAGGTCAACTACCTGAAGCATGTCGCGAGCGCGGGCGGCCTGCTGTTTTGCGGCTCGACGATGGCGTTCAATGCCGGCTACTGGGCGGTGCGCTATTTGAAGCCGACGATGATTGGCTTCTATGCTTGCGACATGATCTATGATGATGACGAGACGCATTTCTACGGCAAGGGCGAGGCCGATCCTCTTCGTGACAATCTCACCCTGCGCAGTCTCGAAGCGAAGAGCGCGCGGCTCTTTGCCTATGGCCTCGCCGCGGGGACGGTTGCCGTCAACTTCTCGACGCGGCCGCGGTCCCGGCTGGTTTTCCCGCGTCTGCCGCTTGGCGCCACCCGTCATCGCTCCGCGTTGAAGCGGCTTTTCGCTGAAGTGATGCGAAGTGGGGAGGGAAGGGGAATCATCGACGCCGCGCGCGATGCCGCGCGTCTGGAAGCTGCGCCCCCCTTTGCGGCCGATCCGAACAACTACTGGTCGCTCGTCGGCAATCAGGCGGCGATCGCCTTTCTCGACGAGGTCGACCAGCGGTGGCTCGCCCTGGTTCCGCTGATCGAGGCGTTGTCGGGGATGATCGACCGACGGGTCTCGGCGCTATCACGAACCGTATGAGGCGCGGCGAAGGATGAAATGTGTTCTTCACATCGGCACCGAAAAGACCGGCACGACATCGATCCAGCGGGCGCTGACGGAGCACGGCGCGATCCTTGAGCCCCACGGAATCTTCTATCCGCCGCTCTTCCACGGTCAGAGGCATGTCAAGATCTCATGCTTCGCGATGGACAACGATCGGCTTGATCTCCGCAAGCGTCGGCTTGGGCTCACCGACGACGCGGCGATCGAGAAATTCCGCAGGAACTTCCGCCGCGATTTTGCCGGAGAGATGGACTCCAACCGCAAGAAGGCCACGACGCTCGTCATCGTCAACGAACATCTCTCGCGTCTCCAGACCACGACCGAGGTCGAACGACTGAAGGCGTTCCTCGCGGAATTTTTCGATACCGTCGACATCCATCTCTATATCCGCCGGCAGGATCTGTTGATGCGCAGCATGTATTCCACCGTCATCAAGGTCGGTGGGGTTCGGGAGAATGTCTTCCCGCCCTTCGAGGAAGGCGGGAGGGATTTCGTCGCCTTCGATTTCGATCGGATCTTCAGGCTGTGGACGTCGGTATTCGCTCGGGACGCCTTTCTTATCCATCGCTTCGAGCGATCATCGCTGCTTTCCGGCGACGCGGTTATCGACTTCCTGGTCCGCTCGGCGCTTTTTGACGAGGAGGCCGCTCGAGCCCTCAAGGTCGACGCGGTCAATGCCTCGCTCGATCCGATCGCGCTCGAGGTGCTGCGGCGCTTCAATCTGGCGTGGAGCCAGCAGGGCCATGACAAATCCGGGATACGGGGGATCGGCGCGATCGCCGGCGACCTCTTTCCCGGTCGCGGCAAGCCGGTCAGCCGTGGCGAGGCGGAAACCTTCCTCTCGTATTTCGATGCGAGCAACAGGGCGCTGGCGCAGGCGTATTTCGATACGGATACGCTGTTCGACACGTCGGATCTTGCCACATTGCCCGACACGGTGGATGCCCCCCAACCGACGGTCGACGATGTCGCGCGGGTCATGGCCGCGATCTGGAACGTCAAATTCGCGCATTCGCAAGGCTGACCGGAGGCCGGCCCGGTATCGCGCTTCCCGATTACGAGCAGAACGGGACGACACCGACACAAGCCGCGTCTCCGCGAGCGCCGGTGCTATCCGTCCGCAGGCTCATTCGTGGGCGGCCGCGTAGAGGTCGTGAAGCCGGTCGCGAAGCAGGTTCTTCTGGACCTTGCCCATGGTATTGCGGGGAAGCTCGTCGACGAAGATCACTCGCTTCGGCTGCTTGTAGCGGGCGAGACGCTCGCCAAGGGGCGCACAGATGTCGGCCTCGCTCAGGTCGGTATCCCGGCGCAGGACGACGACCGCCGTGACCGCTTCACCGAAATCCGGATGCGGCAGCCCGATGACGGCGCTTTCGACGACACCGGCGAGCTGGTCGATTTCGGATTCGACTTCCTTGGGATAGACGTTGAAGCCGCCGCTGATCACTAGATCCTTGCCACGGCCGACGATGGTGACGTAGCCGCGGTCATCGATGCGGCCGAGATCGCCGGTGATGAAGAACCCGTCGTCGCGGAATTCGGCAAGGGTCTTTTCCGGCATTCGCCAGTAGCCGGCGAAGACGTTCGGTCCCTTTACCTCGATCATGCCGATGTCGCCTTCGGTGCATGGCGCGCCCGTGTCCGGATCGGCGATGCGGATCTCGACACCGGGCAGGGGCGGACCGACGGTTCCCGCCACCCGCTCGCCGTCATAGGGGTTCGACGTGTTCATGTTGGTCTCGGTCATGCCGTAGCGTTCGAGAATCGCGTGGCCGGTCCTTTCCCGCCAGGCGGCATGCGTGTCGGCGAGAAGCGGCGCCGAGCCGGAAACGAAAAGCCGCATATGCGCCGCCGCGTCGCGGGTCAGGCCGGGGTGCTGCAGCAGCCGGACATAGAAGGTCGGGACCCCCATCAGGCTGGTCGCCCGCGGCATCGCCTCGAGGATGGCGTCGGCGTCGAAGCGCGGCAGGAAGATCATCGATGCGCCGGCGAAAAGGATGGTGTTGGTGGCGACGAAGAGCCCGTGGGTGTGGAAGACCGGCAGCGCGTGGATCAGGACGTCGTCGCTGGTGAAGCGCCAGGCATCGACCAGGGTCCGGGCGTTGGATGCCAGGTTCTCGTGGGTCAGCATCGCACCCTTGGAACGCCCGGTGGTTCCGGAGGTATAGAGGATGGCGGCGAGATCGTCGGCGCCGCGATGGGCGTCGTCGAAATCCGGCGATAATTGTCCCGCGCGTTTGGTCAGCGATCCGTCCCCGGCTGCGTCCAGCGTTTCCACGACAGCGGTTGGCGCGGCGGAGCGGATGTCGCTGGCCATGCCGGGATCGCAGACGATCAGGCGCGGCTCGGCGTCGCCAAAGAAATAGTTGAGTTCGTTCAGGGTGTATCCGGTGTTGAGCGGCAGGAACACGGCGCCGGCCCGCACGCAAGCCAGATAGAGCAGAATCGCCTCGGGGCTCTTGTCGATCTGCGCGGCCACCCGGTCGCCGGGCTGCACGCCCGACGCGACGAGCGCATTGGCCAGTCGTGCCGAGCCGGCAATCATATCGCCATAGCGGTGCAAACCCTGGTTCGGGGTTTCCATGAACGGCTTGGCCGGCTCGGGCATGCGGGCGCGGATTTGATCGAAGAGGTGGTTCAAGGCATCTCTCTGCTAGATTCGAGGATGGACAGGGGAGGGATCGTGCCATGGCGCATAAGGTCGTCGCAATTCTCGGGACGCTGGATTCGAAGGGTGAAGAGTTCGCTTTCCTGAAGAAACAGATCGAAGCCCAGGGCGTCGCGACCCTGGTCATCGATGCCGGGGTGCTCGGAACACCCTATTTCACACCGGATATCCGCGCCGCCGAGGTCGCCGAGGCCGGCGGCGCCAATCTGGCGAAGCTGGTGGAAGAGAAGAACCGGGGCCGGGCCGTTGCGGTGATGGGCGAGGGGGCCGCGGCCGTGGTCAAGCGGCTTCACGACGCAGGGCGCATCGACGGCATTGTCTCGATGGGCGGGGGCGGCGGCACCGCGGTCGGTACGGCCGCGATGCGTGCGCTGCCGGTCGGCGTCCCGAAGCTGATGATTTCGACTCTCGCCTCAGGCGATGTCGGCGCCTATGTCGGCGCCACGGATATCACCATGATGCCGTCGATCGTCGACATCGCCGGCATCAATCGGCTGTCGTCGCGGATCCTGACCAACGCGGCGGGCGCCATCGCCGGCATGGTCAAGGCGGAAGCGCCCGTGGCTTCAGGCGACAAGCCGTTGATCGCGGCGACCATGTTCGGCGTCACCACGCCATGCGTGACGAAGGCGCGGGAAATTCTCGAAGCCGCCGGCTACGAGGTTCTGGTCTTCCACGCCACCGGAACAGGCGGGCGCAGCATGGAGGAACTGGTGCGGGGCGGCTTCATTGCGGGTGTCCTCGATCTGACGACAACCGAACTTGCCGACGAACTGGCGGGCGGGGTTCTCAGCGCAGGTCCCGATCGGCTCGAGGCGGCGGGCGAGGCCGGAATCCCGCAAGTGGTGTCGGCCGGCGCCCTCGACATGGTGAATTTCGCCGCACCGGAGACGATCCCGGAGAAATTCAGCGACCGTACCTTCTACCGGCACAATCCGCAGGTGACGCTGATGCGGACGACGATCGCGGAAAACGCCGAACTCGGCCGGATCATCGGCGAGAAGCTCAGCCGGGCGAAGGGACCGACGGTCTTCATGATCCCGAGGAAGGGTGTCTCGCTGATTGATGTCGAGGGCCAGCCATTCCACGATTCGGCCGCCGACGCCGCCCTGTTCGATGCGCTCCGCGCCAATCTCGGCGCCAACGTCGAGGTGGTCGAACTCGACACCGACATCAACGCCGACGCCTTCGCGGCGCAGGCTGCGGAGCTGCTACTCCAGAAGCTGGAGGTTAACGCGATCAACCGTCAGACATGAGGTCACGATGCCCTGACCTCGACGGCCTCAATCAGTCCTTGACCTCGGTTTCCGGCCGGTCGTCGCCTTTGGCCAACTCGTCGTGCCACTTTCCTTCCTTGTCCTCCCACGAAATGCCGGTGCTGTTGCCCGGCTGCTGCTGCTCCATCGCCGCGCGGCGGGCGGCGATGAGTGCATCGTCATGGGACGGAAATGTCTCCGAAAAGACGTCGCCGACCTTGTAGGCCCATCCACCGTCGTGCTCGACGATCTCATAGGTGACTGTCGTCATGGAAATCTCCCTCTTCAGGTTCGTGGTCCGGCAGGATCGCCTCAGCCTTCAGTCTGTCGGTTGGTCTCGAACAGGAACCATACGCGTCCTTCGGCTTCGTCGATCCAGTTTTCGAGCAGGCTTGCGGTTGCCACGTCACCATGCTCGTCGCAGACGGCGTGCGTCTCCCGCATGAAGGTCAACAGTTGCATGGTGTCGTCGCGCAGTTCGGCGACCATGTCGAGGGGCGTGACATAGTCTGCATCGTTGTCGGCGATCCGCTGGAGCTTGGCGATCTGGCCGATCGATTTCAGGGTCGGACCACCGACCTTGCGCGCCCGTTCGGCGATGGCGTCGGTCGTCGCCAGGATTTGCGCGGCCTGATCGTCGAAGAGCAGGTGCAGACTGCGGAAATGGGGACCGGAGACATGCCAGTGGAAATTCTTGGTCTTCAGATAAAGGGTAAAAACGTCAGCGAGCAGCGTGGTGAGCGCCGCGGCGATGTCTCTGGACGCGTTGGCGCCAAGACCGCTGGGGGTGCGCAGCGGCGCGGTTCGCTTGGCCTTCGCGGATGAACGCTTCATGATTGGCCTCCTCGGCTGTGGGTCGCGTGACCGATGCAACGGCATCGGAGGACGAGATGTCATTCTACGGAAGGATCGTGGCCCTCATTGGCGCCAAAGGGGAGTCCAGATTTCTTCAACGGCAGGTGCTCGTCAATGCGAGATTCCTTATCGACACGCCTTTCAGGTAGGGGGCGCCCGGCGGGCGCGCAACGCCGATGATCCATCTCTCTATGCGGTTGCCGTTGGAGGACCCCGTCGTCTCGCGGACCTTTTATTCACCCCGCCATCTCGCCGAATTCAGCGTCTGGCTTGCTCATACGCTCGACTGACCTTCTCGATATCGATCGAAGCCGCTAGGTTCACCGCGCTCGCTGACGATTCAAATAGGCGAGTGGTTCTTTCAGGAGCGAAGCAGTGCCGGATTCCATAACCAGTTCTTGCCATCCCAGGGGGCTGCGATGCTGCTTGGCGTGATCGCCGATGATTTCACCGGCGCCAGCGATATCGCCAATACACTCGCCAAGGGCGGCATGGCGACGATCCAGTTCGTCGGGGTGCCGGGCAAGTCGGCGCCGGCCGATTGCGAAGCCGGGGTGGTCGCGCTCAAGACCCGCTCGATTCCGGCGGCCGAGGCGGTCGCCCAATCGCTCGCGGCGCTCGACTGGTTGAAGGCACAGGGGTGCCGGCAGTTCCTGTTCAAATACTGCTCGACGTTCGATTCGACGCCCGAGGGCAATATTGGCCCGGTGGCGGGGGCCCTGCTCGCCGCCCTCGACGCACCGGTCGCCGTGGTCTGCCCGGCGTTCCCGACGACGGGCCGGACGATCTATATGGGCCATCTCTTCGTCAATGGCCGGCTGCTCAGCGAGTTGGGCATGGAGAAGCATCCGCTGAACCCGATGACCGATCCGGACCTCGTGCGCTGGCTGGCGCGCCAGACCGACATCGGCGTCGGGCTGGTTCCCTATCCGACGGTGCGGGCCGGCGCCGAGGCGATCCGCAAGGCGCTCGAAGAGCAGGCACGCGCCGGCCGGCGGCTCGTGGTTGCCGACGCGATCGTCGATGACGATTTGTTCGCGCTCGGCGATGCCCTCGACGACGCAATGCTGATCACCGGTGGATCGGGGATCGCGCTGGGCCTGCCCCGGAATTTCGAACGGCAGGGACTGCTCGGTGGCGTCGCGGCGAAAGTCCCGGCGATCACCGGGCCGGGTTGCGTCCTCTCCGGCTCCTGCTCGACCGCGACGCGGGCGCAGGTCGCGGCCTACGCCGCCGGCCATCCAGCGCTCACCGTCCTGCCCGGTGACCTCGTCGAGGGGCGGCTGACGGTCGCCGACGCGCTTCGTTTCGTCGAGAGCCACCTGGCCGACCTGCCGATGGTGACGTCGACCGCCGAACCGGAGACGGTCGCTGCCGCGCAGGAGCGCTACGGTCGCGGTACGGTCGCTGGAAAGATCGAGACCTTCTTCGGCGAGCTCGCGAAGGAGTTGGTCGCGAAGGGCGTCCGCCGGATCGTCGTCGGGGGCGGCGAGACCTCCGGCGCGGTGATCACGGCGCTCGGCCTCGATGCGCTGCGGATCGGCGGCGAGATCGATCCCGGCGTCCCAGCGCTGGTCGCCGACGGCGATCCGCTTCTCGGCCTCGCGCTGAAAAGCGGCAATTTCGGCGCAACCGACTTCTTCGAGAAGGCCCTCGAGGCGATGGAGGCTCCGTGAGCGAGGCAGCGATCCGCGCCAGCATCGTCAGATGGGGCCGCTCCCTGTTCGAGCGCGGCCTCACCAGCGGCTCCTCGGGCAATATCTCGGCCCGTCTCGACGACGGTTATCTGTTCACGCCGACCAATTCCTGCCTGGGTTTTCTCGATCCGGACCGGCTGTCGAAACTCGATGCATCCGGCACGCCGATATCCGGCGATCCGCCGACCAAGGAATTGCCGCTCCACTTCGCTTTCTACGAGTTGCGTTCCGAGGCGCGGGCGGTGGTCCATCTCCACTCGACATACGCCACCGCGCTGTCCTGCCTGAGCGACGTCGACCCGACCGATGCCCTGCGGCCGATGACGCCCTATGTCGTCATGCGGGTCGGCCAGGTGCCGGTCGTCCCCTATACGCGGCCCGGTTCGCCCGATGTCGCGGCGCTGATCCGGAGGACGGCGCCAGGCGCCGCCGTCCTTCTCGGCAACCACGGCCCGGTCGTTGCGGCCAGCGATCTCGATCGCGCTGTCTTCGCCATCGAGGAACTGGAGGAAGCGGCGCGACTTGCCATCGTCACCCGCGGCATGAACGTCCGCTATCTCGATCCGACCGAGATTGCCGCTTTGAAGCCGAGTTGAGGCCGCCGCCCTCCCGACGCCCCGCGCCGGCGTCGGCCCGTCTCTTGGCCGCGGCGGACGTTTCGCCTAACAATTCCGCAATTGGCTGCGGGACCCGACCGGGCTCTCGCCAAACAGGGGGACGTCCGCGGCGCGCGGATGGTATCGATTGAATATCAAGGCGTTGTCACCGAAAACAATGGGCGCCGGCCGCCGCAAGGACATCGTTGCGCGGATTGGTCGCCCGCCGCGTAACGGCGAGGGGCGGGGGGAACCCGGCGCCAACCGCGAGGCGCTGCTCGCCGCGGCCAGCCTCGAATTCGCCCGGCACGGGTTCGCCGGTGCGCGGGTCGGCCGCATCTGCAAGCAGGCCGACACCAATGTGCGGATGGTCTATCACTATTTCGGCAGCAAGAGCGGCCTCTACATCGCAGTCCTCGAGCAAGCGATGTCGGAGCTCCGCGTCGCCGAACTCAAGCTCGATGTCGATGTCACCGAGCCGCTGGTCGGCCTGCTCCAGCTCTTCGATTTCATCCACGATCACTTCGACGCCAACCCGCAACTGATCAGCCTGCTCAGCGCCGAGAACCTGATGCAGGCGCGCTACCTCAAGCAGTCGCGCAACATTCCGGCGATGTCGTCGCCGGTGCCGAAGCTGATCCAGACACTGGTGAAGCGCGGTGTCGCCGACGGCACGGTCCGCACGAGCGTCAATCCGCTTCGTCTCTATGTGATGATGGTGGCGCTCTCCTATTTCCATCTTTCGAACGTGTATACGCTCTCGGCCATCTTCGACGAGGACTTGACCCGGGAGACTTGGCGGGCCCGCCAGCGGCACGATGCGCGACAGATGATCGAGCGCTACCTGCTCGTCGATTGATCACGGTGCTTGCCGATTGCCCAGGCAACGGGCAGGACCGGATTCGGCTTCCGGCGGTTTTCAGCGACGGAGTCGCTGGCACGCTCATTGCTTGAAAGTAAGCGGTCGTTTACTTCCGAGCGGCCCACGAGCGAAAGAGGGTTCAGCATGCGCAGACAGCTGACGGGTGCGATTTTTGCGTCGGGACTGATCGCGGGTCTGGCCGGATCGGCGATGGCCGCGGACAAGATCGGCTTCATCTATGTCGGGCCGGCCGCCGACTACGGCTACAACATGTCGATGGATCTCGGCCGCAAGTATGTCGAGGAGCATCTCGACGGGGTCGAGACCACCGCCTTCGAGGCGATCCCGGAGACTGCCGAGGTCGAGCGGGTGATGGAGCGGCTGATCAACTCCGGCCACAACATCATCTTCGCCACCAGCTACGGCTATCTCGACCACGCCATCAAGGTCGGCGAGAAATATCCGGATGTCGCCTTTCTCCACGCCGGCGGCCTGAAGACCTCCGCCAATGTCGGCACCTATTGGGCGGACAGCGACGCGGGCATGTATCTCGCCGGCGTCGTCGCCGGTTCGGTCAGCAAGTCCGGCAAGCTCGGCTTCGTCGGCGCCTTCCAGATTCCGCAGCTCCTGCGCTCGATCAATGCCTTCACGCTCGGCGCGCAGAGCGTCAACCCGAACGCCACGACGACGGTGGTGTGGACCGGTGGCTGGTGGGAGCCGCAGAAGGAAGCCGAGGCGGTCAATGCCTTTGCCGACCAGGGCATCGACGTCATCGCCGAGCAGGTCGATTCCCCGATCACGATTGCCGAGACGGCACTCAAGCGCAATGTTTACGTGATTGGCAAGGACGTCGATATCAGCGATCGCGCCGGGGATGCCTGGCTGACCGGCGTCTCGTGGGATTGGGGACCGATGATGGTCGATCTCGTCAAGGAAATCGACGCCGGCACCTGGAAACCGAGCCACGTGCGCGGTGACCTTGCCACTGGCAACGTGGTGCTCGACCCGTTCGGCAAGGCGGTTCCCGAGGATGTGCAGGCGTTGGCGACGGCAGCCAAGGAGTCGCTGATCGCCGGCGATAACGCCGTATTCGCCGGGCCGATCGAGCGCCAGGACGGAAGTATCGCGGTGCCCAAAGGCGAAACCATGACGCCGGAGGCGATCGAAACGATGGACTTCCTCGTCAAGGGCGTCATCGGCTCGACGAGCTAGGGGAGAATCGATGAAACGGATGGGAGCGACGCCATCCCAGGACTGGCAGGTGAGCGCCGGCGAGGTCGACATGACCCGGCCGGCGCCACCGGTCCGGCGACTCGGGATCGCGGCAGAGCCACAGAATATCGTCGTCGACGCCAACAAGGCCGCGCTGGTCATCGTCGACATGCAGAACGACTTCTGCACGAAAGGCGGATGGATGGACAGCCGCGGCATCGACATCACGCCGAACTGGGCGCCGATCGGTCCCTTGTCGCGTCTGATCGAACGGTTCCGGGCCGAGACCGTGCCGGTCGTCTGGGTCAACTGGGGCGTGCGAAAGGACCTCCTGAATATCGCACCGTCGCTCCGCCATGCCCACAACCCCACCGGCGACGAAGTCGATCTCGGGTCGCCGGTGCCGGGTACCCGCTCGGAAATCCTTCGCGAAGGGAGCTGGGGCGCCGAGGTCGTCGACGAACTCAACGCCAGGGGCGGCGATATCCAGGTGACCAAGCATCGCTTCTCGGGCTTCTGGGACACCGACCTCGACGCCATCCTGCGCAATCTCGGGGTCAAGACCCTGTTCATCGGCGGCGTCAATCTCGACCAGTGCGTGATGACGACGCTGGAGGATGCCAGCTTCCTCGGTTACGACGTTATCCTCGTGGAAGACGGCGCCGCCACGACGTCGCCGGACTACTGCACCCAATCGACGCTCTACAATATCAAGCTTCTGTTCGGCTTCGTCACCCGCTCCGACAGCCTCATCGCGGCGTTCGACGCATGAGCGAAGCGGGCTTCGAACATCGTCTCGACGCGCTGGCGATCGAACTTCCCAATGTGCCGGTGCCCATCGCCAAATTCCGCCCATGGCGGCGGGCGGGCGATCTCGTCTACCTCGCCGGCCAGATCTGCGAGTGGAACGGCACGGTCAAGTTCGTCGGCAAGCTCGGCGTCGATCACGACCTCGATGCCGGGCTGTCGGCGGCGCGGATCTGCGCCCTCAACCTGCTGGCGGCACTTCGTCAGGCCTGCGACGCCGATCTCGACCGCGTCGATCACTGCGTCCGGCTTGGTGGTTTCGTTAATTGCGTGCCGAATTTCGACAGCGTGCCCTTCGTCGTCAACGGCGCCTCGGACCTGATGATCGAGGTATTTGGCGACAGCGGCGAGCATTGCCGCACCGCGGTCGGCGTGGCTAGCCTGCCCCGATGCGCCGCCGTCGAGGTCGATGCGGTGTTCCGGCTCAGGTCATGACCGCGCCCCTGATCCGGCTCAAGGGCCTGACCAGGCGCTTTGGCGATCTCGTCGCCAATGACGACATCAACCTCGACATCGCGGCGGGCGAAGTGCTCGCCCTGCTCGGGGAGAATGGAGCCGGCAAGTCGACGCTGATGAAGCTCGTCTACGGCTTCCTGCCTCCCGATGCGGGGACGATCGAGATCGACGGACGGGCTGCGACGATCGCCTCGCCGCGCGACGCGATGGCGCTCGGCATCGGGATGGTGTTCCAGCAGTTCAGCCTGTTGCCGGCGCTCAGTGTCCTGGAAAATCTGCTTCTCGCCTGGCCGCACGTCCGCCAGTGGCGATCGGGCGGGGAGGACGAGGCGGTCATGGCCGGGCTTCGGGCGCTTGCCCCCGAGATCGCCGCGCGGACCCTGGTCCGCAACCTCGCGGTCGGTGAGCGACAACTGGTCGAACTCGCCAAGGTCCTTAATCTCGACGCGCGCCTGGTCATCCTCGATGAGCCGACGTCGGTGCTGACGCCGCAGGAGGCCGGTCGCTTGCATCGCCTGGTGCGGGGGCTCGCGGAACAGGGCCGTTCGGTCGTCATCATCACCCACAAGCTCGCCGATGTCCGCGCCTGCGCCGACCGGGTGGCGGTCATGCGGCGCGGCAAACTGGTCGATCAGGCCGCGATTGGCGATCGGAGCAACGACCAGCTCGTCAAGGCGATGGTCGGCAAGCGGGTCGAGCGGCGCGGTCGTCCCGCGAATCGGCGCTTCGGCCCGCCCCGTCTGGTGCTCAAGGATCTTTGTTGCGGCGGCATCCAGCCTGCGCGGAACGTCGATCTCGAAATCCGGCGCGGCGAGATACTCGGTGTCGCCGGTGTCGCCGGCAACGGCCAATGGGCGCTGGCGGAAACGGTTGCCGGCCTCGTCCCGCCGGAGAGCGGCGAAGTGCTGCTCGACGGCGAAAGCGTTGCGCGCGAAGACCGAGCGATCGGCCTTCGCCTCGCCGGTCGCCTACATTCCCGGAGGAGCCGATCCGCAACGCCGTGGTCGGCTCGCTCGACCTGGCCGGCAACCTGGCGCTTCGCGGTCTTTCGACCAACGCGCCGCTGCCCGCCGCCGCCGATGTCGCGCGCCGACTCGAGGCCTTTGACGTCCGGCCACCGGAACCCACCCGCCGCGCTTCGACGCTGTCGGGTGGCAACCTCCAGAAGCTGGTCGCGGCGCGCGAACTCGGCGAGGCGCCGGCCGCAATCGTCGCCTGCTATCCGACCATGGGTCTCGACGTCAACGCCACCGAGGCGATCCTCCGCCGGCTGGTCGAGCACGCCACTTCGGGCGCGGCCGTGCTCTGGATCGGCGAGGAGATCGACGACCTCCTCGACATCGCCGACCGGATCGCCGTCATCCACGACGGCCGGATCGTCGCCGAGTTCGTACCGGCGAAAACCAACGCGGCGGAGATCGGCCGACACATGGCCGGCGGCCGGTCCGAGGCCGCCTGATGCGCTGGCTGGTGACGCCGGGACTGGCGGTCCTCTTCTTCGTCGTCCTCGCATCGGTTTTCCTGCTGATCATCGGCCAGCCGCCCGTCGCCACCATGCTCGATCTGGCGGTCTATGCCTTCGGCGACGCCTATTCGATCTCCGAGAGCCTGGTGAAGGCGACGCCGATCCTGTTCTGCGCGCTGGCCGTCATCCTGCCGGCGCGGCTCGGACTGATCTCGGTCGGCGCCGACGGCCAGCTCTATCTCGGCGCGCTGGTCGGCACTGGCGTCGTCCTGGCGATGCCGGAGGCGCCGATCTTCATCCTGATGCCGGCGATGCTGATTGGTGGTGCTGTCGGCGGAGCCGGCCTCGGACTCGTTGCGGGCGGGCTGCGCGCTCGCTTTGGTGTCAACGAGACGATCACGACATTGCTCCTCAACTATGTCGCGGTGCTCCTGGTCAATTTTGCCGTCTATGGGCCATGGAAAGACCCGGCCAATCTCGGCTGGCCGGCGACGATCACCTTTCCGGAGGCTGCCACGGTGCCGGGCCTGTTCGGCACCCGGGCCCATGCCGGGCTGATCCTCGCTGTTCTTCTCGCAGTGATCCTGCAGGTCGTCTTCGGGCGCGGCCGCCTCGGGCTTCGCCTCCGCGTCCTTCGCGACAACGAGCGGGTCGGCCGTATGGCGGGCCTCAGCTTCGCCAACATGGTGCTCCTGACCATGGCGATCGGCGGCGGCGTCGCCGGGCTCGCCGGCATCATCGAAACGTCGGCGATCCAGGGCCGGCTTCAGCCGGGCATCTCGCTCGGCTACGGCCTGACCGGCTTTCTCGTCGCCTGGCTCTCCGGCCACAACTTCCTGCGCGCTATCCCGCTGGCGGTGCTGATCGGCGGGCTGATCGCGGCCGGCGACACCCTCCAGCTCTTCGCCAAGGTGCCGGCGTCGAGCGTCACCGTGCTTCTCGGGCTCCTCTTCGCGGCGATGCTCGCGGCGGCCGGCATCGCCAGGAAGCGCGCGGGGGCTGGCTGATGGAAGGTTCGGAACTCATCGGTGCGTGGATCGCGGCAAGTCTCCGGGCGACGACTCCGCTGCTCTTTGCGCTGCTCGGCGAGACGCTCGTCCAGCGGACGGCGGTGATCAATCTCGGCGTCGAAGGAGAAATGCTGGTCGGCGCCTGCGCCGGCTTCGCCGCAGCCAGCGCCTTTGGCGACCCGTGGCTGGCGCTCTTCGTCGGCGGCATGACCGGCCTCGTCCTGTCGCTGGTCCATGCCGGTCTCTGTCTCGGCGCCGGCGCCAACCAGATCGGCAGCGGTATCGCGGTCTGGATGCTCGGCCTCGGGCTTTCCTCCTTCTTCGGCCGCTCCTATGTCGGCGCCAAGATCGAAGGCTTCGGTCCGTTGGTTCCGAATGCTCACACCGGATTTCCCCTGATTGATCAATTACTTTCGCAGTTGACCGTCACCACTCTTATCGCCGTCGCGCTCGTTCCGATCATCGGGATATGGCTGTTCCGGTCGCGCACCGGGTTGCGCTGGCGCGCCGTCGGCAAATCCTTCGAGGCGGCGCGGGCGCTTGGCCTCAAGCCGTGGCTGATCCAGTTGCAGGCGATCATGGTCGGCGGATTCCTCGCCGGCGTCGGCGGCGCGGTGCTGAGTGTCGATTATACGGAGACCTGGGCGCAGGACATCACCAAGGGCCGCGGCCTCGTCGCGGTAGCGCTGGTCATCGCCGCGCGGTGGAACCCCTACCTGACGCTCCCCGTCGCGCTGCTCTTCGGCGGCAGCGAGGCTGCGGTGCTGCGATTGCAGGCGCAAGGAATCGACGTGTCCTCCTACCTGCTCGCCACCACGCCCTATCTGATCTGCATCGTGGTGGTATGGATCAGCTATGTCCGCATCCGCGGCTCGGGTGGCATGCCGGCCGAACTCGGCCGCATCTTCGGATAGCCGCGACGTCGCGTGCTCAGGCGATGCATTCGCCGCCGTCGATCACCAGCGCGTGGCCGGTCATGAAGGACGACCGGTCGGAGGCGAGGAACAGGATCGCCTCGGCGATCTCGTCGACAGTGGCGAAGCGGCCCATCGGGATCTTGTCCTTGATATAAGCCTGAAGCGCCTCGCGGCCGCCCATCTGGCGGGTGAAGGCGTCGTTGAACGGCGTGTCGACCCAGCCCGGGCAGAGCGCGTTGATCCGCACCCCGTATTGTCCGTAGTCGATGGCGATCTGCTTCACCATCGCCACCGCCGCATGCTTGGAGGTCGCATAGGCGATCATCTCGTGATCGTAGAAGACGCCGGAATTCGACGAAGTGACGATGATCGAGCCCTTGCCGGCTGCTCGCATGTGCGGCATTGCCAGCCGGGCAAGACGGAAATGGGCGCGGACATTGACCTGCCACGAGAGGTCCATGCCGTCGGGCTCGACCTGCTCGAGCGTGCCTTCGACCTGGACGCCGGCGTGACTGTGGAGAACGTCGATCCGGCCGTAGACGTCCATCGTCTCCGCGATCAGATGTTCCTGCGCCGCGTCGTCGCCGACGTCGGTCGCGATCGCCAGCGCTCGTCCGCCGGCCTCGGCGATTGCCTGGGCCGTGGCCTCCCCCGCGGCGGGGTCGCGGTCGGCGACGACGATGGCCGCGCCCTCGCGCGCCATGATCAAAGCGCCAGCCCGGCCGATGCCCGAGCCCGCGCCGGTGACGATTGCCGCCCGTCCTTCAAGAATCATGGCCCATCCTCATTTTCCCCGGGGTTCCTTGTGCCCGGACGAGGTGTCAATTCCTTCCGCGCTTGTGTCAAGTCGCGGCGGGAAGCGGGGCCTAGTCTCGGATCATCCGGCGGACCTTCCGTTTGCCGAAAGGGCGGAGCCGACAGGAGATGGCGTCGTGAGCAAGGCCAAGGACGACTTCATCGCCAAGACGATCCAGTACTGGAATCCGGGCAAGACCCTCGAATGGCAGCGGGTCGGCGTCGACCTCGTCATCGACCGTCGCGAGGCCTATTACCTCTACGACATGGACGGCCGCCGGCTGATCGACCTCCACCTCAATGGCGGCACCTACAGCCTCGGGCACCGCAACCCGGAGGTGATCGCCGCGGTCAAGGAGGGGATGGACCATTTCGACATGGGCAACCATCACTTCCCGGCGCTGATGCGCACCAAGCTCGCCGAGATGCTGGCGAAGCATACGCCGGAGGGCCTGCACTATTCGATGTACGCGTCCGGCGGTGGCGAGGCGATCGACATCGCGCTGAAGAGCGCCCGCCACGCGACCCAGCGCAAGCGGATCATCTGCCTGCAGCGCTGCTATCACGGCCATACCGGGCTCGCGGTCAAGGTCGGCGACGACCGCTTCTCCAAGCTCTTCCTGTCGGAAGCGAGCGAGGACGAGGTGACCAAGGTTCCCTTCAACGATCTCGACGCGATGGAAGCCGAGATCATGAAGGGCGACGCCGCCTGCGTCATCATCGAGTCGATTCCCGCGACCTACGGTTTTCCGATGCCGATTCCCGGCTATCTCAAGGCGATCAAGGCGATGTGCGAAAAGGTCGGCACGCTCTACATCGCCGACGAAGTCCAGACCGGCCTGATGCGTTCCGGCGAGATGTGGTGCGTCGACACCTATGACGTCGTGCCCGACATGCTGGTCACCGGCAAGGGCATCTCGGGCGGCATCTATCCGATCGCCGTCGTCGTCGCCAACGAGAAGTCGGCCTCGTGGCTGAACGAGGACGGCTGGGGCCACATGTCGAGCTTCGGCGGCGCCGAACTCGGCTGTATTGCAGCCTACAAGGTGATGGAGATCGTCTCGCGACCCGAGACCCGGTCGCAGTGCCACTACATCTCCCACTATCTCCGCCAGGGGCTCAACGACATCCAGGCCCATCATCCCGACTTCTTCGTCGGCATCCGCCAGCGCGGGCTGATCCTCGGCCTCGAATTCGACCATCCGC
This sequence comes from uncultured Alphaproteobacteria bacterium, assembly GCA_963812275.1. Classification (GTDB taxonomy): domain Bacteria; phylum Pseudomonadota; class Alphaproteobacteria; order Rhizobiales; family Kaistiaceae; genus Bauldia. The sequence goes on from CAWEUQ010000024.1 coordinate 113,677, forward strand.
AAGGCGCGGTCGAGGTCATGCGGACCTGCTACGCCAACGGCATCTGGGCGATCTATTCGGCTCTCGATCCGCGCGCCCTCCAGTTCAAGCCGGGTCTCCTGCTTGATCGGACGCTCTGCGATGAGGTGCTGAACCGTCTCGACACGGCGGTCGGCCAGGCGCGGGCCGCGCTGCTCGGGCCGGCGCGGCGTTCGGCCGCCAGCCGCCGCGAGGCGGCGTGAGCCGAGCGGCGAAATCGGCTGATACCGGCATCGGGCGGCCTGGTTCGATGGCGCGTTTCGACGACCTTCCTCACGACGAGCAGTTGGTGTGCCTGGCCGAACTGGCGACCGCCGCACTCGCCAGCTACGGAATCGAGGCCGCGCCGCCTGCGTTGATCAATCTCTCCGAGAACGCCACCTATCGGGTCGAGGACGCGGCGTCCGGCCGGCGCTGGGCGATGCGCGTCCACCGCGAGGGTTATCACTCCCGCGCGGCCATCGCATCGGAGCTCGCCTGGCTGCAGGCGCTGCGGCGGGACGGCGTTGTCGTCACGCCGGTGCCGGTGGCGGGGACGGGACGGCGACCTGATCCAGTCGGTCGGCCATCCGACCATGGCGCGGCCGCGCCATGTCGTGCTGTTCGAATGGGAGAGCGGCGAGGAGCCGTCGGAGAAGGATCATCTCACCGACAAGTTCCGCATCCTCGGCGAGGTGACGGCGCGGATGCATCGCCACTCGCTGGGTTGGACGCGGCCGGCCGGCTTCGAGCGGTTGACCTGGGATTTCGACACGAGCCTTGGCGCGACGCCGCATTGGGGCTCATGGCGCGACGGCATGGGCCTCGACGCGGACAAGACGGCGCTGTTCGCCGAGACGGTCGCGCTGATCGGCCGGCGGCTGCAGCGCTTCGGCAAGGCGCCCGAACGCTTCGGCCTGATCCATTGCGACATGCGGCTCGCCAACCTCCTCATCGACGGCGACGCGGTGAAGGTGCTCGATTTCGACGATTCGCGGCTTCTCCTGGCACCTCTACGATGCCGCCACCGCGGTCTCCTTCTTCGAGCACGAGCCGCAGGTGCCGGAGCTGATGGCGGCCTGGGTCGGAGGGCTATCGCCGCGTCCTCGATCTGCCCGCGGAGGACGAGGCGGAGATCCCGACCTTCGTCATGCTGCGACGGATGCTGCTGGTCGCCTGGATCGGCTCGCACTCCGCGACCGACCTCGCCCAGTCGATGGGCGTCTCCTACACGGCGACCACCGTGCCGCTCTGCGAGGATTATCTCCGCAAATTCGGGTGAGGCGGCGGGGTGGCCTTGAATGACCGGCATCGTACTTGATCGAAGGAATATATTCCTGTATATGGAGCGGGAGGGATCGCGACGATATTTGGAGACAGCACGTGCTCTCGCCTGCCGATTCGCGGACGCTCGAACGCATCGGGCGCAACCTCACCGACCTTCGTCTCACCACTGCACTGCTTCGGCTCCATCTGGCGGCCAAGGCAGGCTTCGATCCAGATCAGCCGCGGGTGCCAGCCGGTAATCCGCATGGCGGCGAATGGACCCGGGTTGGAAGTTCCGAGCGCCCCGGGAATGCAAGGCCCGCGGCTACGACAACCGAGAGCGCCGACACGAGCAGGGCCAGGCTGCAGCGGACCGTCGTGCGTGACGAGAGCGGGGAGGAAACCTGGGAGGCGGTCGTTACCGCCCGCCGAACCGACGGGTCGATTGCCGAACAGAACGTCATCAATCGCGACGGGAGCCATATCCGTTCCGAATTCGCATCGGCTTCGGACAATGCGAGCTTCGACTCGCGTCACACTGTGGTCGGCGTCGACGGCTCGTTGCTGACGTTTGAGAACGCCGGTCCCAGCCAGCTCATCTCGGACGGAGCTGGCGAATTGCTCGCGCAGGTGTCGTGGGCGCCGGGAGGTCCGGATATAGAAATCTACAGGCCCGATCTTCTTGGGCCGAATGGTGTCGGCGTGGGCGGCGGCATTATGATCCTGCCGCTCATGGGCCTCGGACTCGGGCTCTATGACTGGCTGAGCAGTACCGAAGATACTGACCAGCATACGGTCGCCTTGTTCTCCGCGCGGGAATACGTGCGTGGCGCCGGCGCGGATTTCGTCCTGGGCTCGGTGCGGCGTCTCGAACGCGACGAGGTCGACGACTTCTGTCCGCGTTATGGAGAAGTGCAGGCAAGGACGGACGAGGCCGTCGAGACCGTCAGGCGACGGGGAGCCCTCGACCTCACACCCCAGGCCTTCGGCACGGCCGTGCATCTGCGGCTGAAGCAGCAGATTGAAGTGCTTCATGATCCAAACTTTCGCGCCGAGGTCTCACTCCTCAAGTCGCTCGCGGCGTCGAAATCGCTCAGCAGATCGCGCCGTATAGACGAGCCAATTCGGTGCGGATCGATGTCCTCGAGAATGTCGGAGATGGACTGGTTTGTGTCTATGATATCAAAACCGGCCGTCAGACGATTGCTTCGGGCCGATCGAAGGAGCTCATGCGAGCCGTCGCATTCCGATACCCGAGTGCAAGCCACATCATCGTCATCGAAGAGACGACCCCCACGCGATGACGACCGCTGCGGCAAGTCAAGACGACTCTTCTCGCCGTTTCTTGCGCAAGCACGACGATCTGCATCTCAGTGGCCAGTTGGCTCATTCGTCAAGCCGGTCCGGCATCTCCTTCGCGGGGTCCTGATCGAACGCACCGGCGAAGCCGCGCCGGTTCCGACCGCAGCTGGGCGGTCGACTGATCTCTGCGAGCCGCAAGAGTTCATTCCGCTGAACTGGGGCGACGATGATTCGTCCGCCGGTAGCCGGACGGTCTTTGGTATTGGGACGACCCGTCCGTCCGGGACGACCTCTTCGCTGCGATCGAGAACGCAGGCTCTCCCGCAGCTGCGGGCGATGCAGACGCTGGATGACTTCGTCGCATTCGCCATCGGATCGAACGCGGTTCTCCATTATCCGTTTTATGCGGCTACCTGCTGCGGACAGTCGGCGTCGACATCGCGCGCGGCGATCTCGACTCGGCCGCGCGACGCCTGCGCCGAACTCGAGACCGGACAGACGAGATGGTCGGATGCCGCTCATGCGCGAGGAGTTCGAGCGCATCACCGGCGTCCTCTGAGCGCTGCTGGCATAGGGCGATCGCGCCGGCATGGCGCGGCTTCTCCACGAATGGGAGGCCTACACCGTCGACAAGCTGAAGCTCCGCGACATCTGGGAGCCGACGCCGTTTCCGCTTGAAAAGGGCGAAGCGTTCATGAGGGACGCGAATCCGGAGGGCAAGGTGAGGCGTAACGATGACGACAGTGCGCCAAGTCAAGAAGCTTCATGACACCGCTGCTGGAACGGCACGACGATCTGCATCTGAATGGCCGTTGGCTCATCGTCAAGCCGGTGCGGCATGTGCTTCGCGGGGTTCTGATCGAACGAACGGGCGAGGCCCGCGCAGTTCAATCCATCCTGGGCGGTCGGCTATCTCTGCGAGCCGGCTGAGTCGATTCCGCTCAACTGGGCGACGATGATTCATCCGCCGGTAGCCGGCCGGCTTTGGTATTGGGACGACCCGTCCGTCCGGGACGACCTCTTCGCCGCTATCGAGGAGCAGGCGCTCCCGCAGTTGCGGGCGATCCAGACGCTCGACGACTTCGTTGCCTTCGCATCGGATCGAACGCGTTTCTCCATTACGGCGTTTAGCGGCTACCTGTTGCGGACAGTTGGCGTCGACATCGCTCGCGGCGATCTCGACTCCGCCCGCGCCGCCTGCGCCGAACTCGCGACCGGACGGACGAGATGGTCGATGCCGCTCATGCGCGAGGAGTTCGAGCGCATCACCGGCGCTCTGTGTCCCCTGCTGGCATCGGGCGATCGCGCCGGCATGGCGCGGTTTCTGCACGAATGGGAGGCCTACACCGTCGACAAGCTGAAGCTTCGCGACATCTGGGAGCCGACGCCGTTTCCGCTGGAAACCGGGATCGAACCAGTACGGAATTCCGGTCCTGCGCGATGACCACCGTGCGCCAAATCAAGAAACTCCTGACGCCACTGCTGGAGCGGCACGACGATTTGTATCTCAGTGGCCAGTGGCTCCTTCTCAAGCCAGTCCGCCATCTGCTGCGCGGTGTCGTCATCGACCGCACCGGCGAAGCCGCCCGGTTCAGGCCGCAGTGGGCGGTCATGAGCCTTTGCGTGCCGCAAGATTTCTTTCCGTTGAACTGGGGCGCGATGATCCGTCGAGCTGGGCCAGTCAGACTATGGTTCTGGGATGCCCCCTCCCTTCAGGCTGATCTTTTCTCGGCAATCGAAAACCAGGCTTTGCCGCAACTTCGCGCCATGCAAACGCTTGAGGATTTCGTCGCATTCGCCAACGACAAGCATCGGTTCTCGTTGGATCCGTTTGATGCCTTCCCGCTGCTGCGCATCGCTGCGGACATCGCGCGTGGCGATCTTGACGCGGCGCGAGAGGGGTGCGCTGAACTCGGTACCGGAAAAACGATGTGGTCCGCCCCCGAACTGCACGAGGAGTTCGAGCGCATCACCGGCGTCCTCTGCCCCCTGCTGGCATCGGGCGATCGCGCCGCCATGGCGCGGCTCCTCCACGAATGGGAGGCCTACACCGTCGACAAGCTGAAGCTGCGGCGACATCTGGGAGCCGACGCCGTTTCCGCTGGAAAGCGGGGTAGGCGCGTCCTGAGGCCACGCGATGACCACCCTTGCCCAGATCAAGACTCTCGTTGCGCCCCTGTTGGCAAGGAACACCGACCTCGTTCGTGTCGGGCAGCTCATCGCCGTCAAGCCGGTCCATCATCTCCTTCGCGGCATCTTCATCGATCGCACCGGCGACAAGGAGCGATGCCGACCCCGCTGGATGGCAACGGACCTGTTCAGCCGGCTCGATTCGCTGCCATTGGGACCAGGTGAACTCCTCCGCCATCCCGATGGTCTCTGGTGGATTTCGGACCCCGACCTGCCGCAGACGCTCGTCGAGGTGGCGGAACGCGATGTTCTCCCCATGCTGCGACAAATGCAGTCGATTGGTGACTATCAGCGCATCGCCATCAAGAGGGACCCGGAAAACTATCCATACTATGCGGCCGCGGACGTCCTCTGTCTTCTCGCCGACGGAAAGCTCGACAAGGCCGCGGACGTCCTGGCCACGCAAGAACGCGCCGCGGGTGTCTGGGTGCCGCGCCTGCGGGATTTGCACCTCGATAGGAAGCTCTTGAAAAAGGAGCGCCTCAGCAAGGTCGATCGTGCAAGGCTCGCTGGGCCTTCTCCACGAACGCGAGACCTATACCGTCGACAAGCTGAAGCTCCGCGACATCTGGGAGCCGACGCCGTT